>CAVYZS010000009.1:0-147296 GCA_963773085.1 Ilumatobacteraceae bacterium
ATGAGACGGGGCTGCTCCTCGACTGTCGGGGGCCGCTACCGGCGTTGCCGCACACTGCAAACTTGTGGGAACGATCGCATTCATCGCTGCCGTGGTTGCCACTCCCCGACAGCAATGGTGGGCGTTCTGGCTCTACGCAGCAATCCTTGCCGGCGCGGCCGCCTACGCCCGTATCCCCCTCGCACAACTCGCCCGGCGTCTGACCATCGAGTTGCCGTTCGTCGCCTTCGCCTTGTTGATGCCACTGGTCGGCCGGGCACCGAAGGTCGACGTGCTCGGAGTGCCCCTGTCGGTGGCCGGTCTGTGGGCCACGTGGGGGATCATCGCCAAAGGCACACTTGGGGTGGCGGCAACACTCGTGCTGGCATGCACGACGCCCGTGCCGCAACTGATCGCGGCGTTCGAGCGCCTGCGGGTGCCACGAACACTGACGGCGATCATGGCCTTCATGATCCGATACGGCGACGTCGTGACCGACGAGATGCGGCGGATCCGTGTCGCCCGCGAATCACGGGGTGGCCAGGCCCGCTGGCTCTGGCAGGCTCGGGCAGCTGCCTCATCAGCAGGCCGCGCTGTTCGTGCGGTCGTACGAACGCGGTGAACGCGTCTACTTGGCGATCGGTATCACGCGGTTACTCCGGCTCGATGCCGTTGCTCGCCGGCGACGACGGGCGCGCTCGGTGGTTCGTGTGCCTCCTCCCGGCCGTCGCCGCGACGACGATTGCGGTGTGCGCCTGGATGGTGCCGTGAACGCCCCAGCGATTCACGTCTCCGACGTCACGTTCTCCTACCCCGACGGACATGTGGCACTCGACGGCGTCGAGCTCACCGTCGAACGAGGCGAGCGCGTCGCCGTGCTCGGCCCCAACGGTGCGGGCAAGACCACCCTCATCCTGCACCTCAACGGCATCCACATTCCCCAGAGCGGCACGGTCGACATCGGCGGATTGACCGTGGCCAAGCCGAACCTCGGCGAGATCCGGCGGCGGGTCGGCATCGTGTTCCAGGACCCCGACGACCAGCTCTTCATGTGCACGGTCCGCCAGGACGTGGCGTTCGGCCCGTCCAACTTGGGCATCGCCGGCGACGACCTCGATGCCCGGGTCCACATCGCGCTGCGCGCTGTCGGCATGGAGGGCCACGCCGATCGGGCGCCGCATCACCTCAGCTTCGGTGAGCGTCGGAGGGTCGCGCTCGCGACCGTGTTGTCGATGGACCCCGACTTGCTCGTGCTCGACGAGCCGTCGGCGAATCTCGATCCGGCCTCGCGACCGCGAGCTCGCCGACATCCTGCCGGTGAGCTCGACATCACCATCGTGTTGGTCACCCACGATCTGCCGTACGCGCTGCAACTCTGCACACGCTCGGTCGTGCTCGACCATGGCCGTGTCGTGTCCGACGACGACACGTCGGCAATTCTGGGGAACGAATCGCTGCTGTCCGCCCACCGCCTCGAGTTGCCGTTCGGTTTCGACGAGCGGCTGCTCGACGGCGTCTGACACGGGGCGGCCTCTACCGGCGTCACCGCATGAACGCCTCGATCTCCGATTCCGTGGGCATGCCACCACGTGCTCCCACCTGGGTGACCGAGAGCGAGGCCGCGGCGACCGCCACGGGGACGGCCACGCTCAGGTCATCCCCGCGGGCCAGTCGAGCAGCGAGCACCCCGTTGAACGTGTCACCGGCTCCGGTGGTGTCACGCACGGTGACCGTCGGTGCGGACAGCTGCCGACCGACGAGATCGGCAGTGACCACCAGCACCCCGTCACCACCCTGGGTCACGACAACCGGCCGATGACTCGCGGCGACGATCAGCGACACGTCTCCGACAGCAGACTCGCTACCAGCATTACCCAGCAACTTCACGAGGTCGCTCAGCTCCGAACCGTTGGGGGTCAGGATGGGGCCGAAGCGAGCAGGTCGGCGACAATCGGCAGCACCGGCGCCGGATTCAGGATGCACAACACGCCCGCCGCCGACGCTGCCTCGACCGCGGCGGCGACGACCACCGCTGGGATCTCGGTGCTCACCAACACGCACCCGGCCGACGGCAGCACCGCCTGTAGGCGCAACCTCACGTGGTCGACGCCGAGCGCCGCGTTCGCACCCGCGCCAACGGCAATCTGGTTCTCGCCGCGCTCGTCGACCACGATCAGTGCCACACCGGTCGACTCGCCGCCGAGCACGGCGACATCGCTGATGTCGACGCCCTCCTTGGCGAGCTCGGTCAACGCCGCGGTACCCGTGTCGTCGGCACCGACCGCGCCGATCAGGCGGACGGTGCGCACCGGCGCGTGCTGCCGCCACAGCAGCGTTGGCACCCTTGCCTCCTCCATAGGTCTGCACTCCCCCACCCACCACCGTCTCGCCAGGGCCCGGCAACCGCTGTGCAGCGACGACGAGGTCGACGTTGATCGCACCCACCACGATGACTGTTGGCGAAACGCCCGTCACGACAGACTCGACACCTCGACCCGGGCATCGTTGAAGGTCGCCCCGCCGGCGAGATCGGCGAGGTGATCCGGAGCGAAGACGTTGGCCGTGAAGCCGTTGTGACCGTCGCGACGCCACATTCCCTTCGGCATCGTTGCGCGACACCGCGTCTCAACGCTGCGTCGACGGCCACCGTCGCCTCGATCGTGTGTCGGCCATCGGTGATCCTCGCCCGGTCGCCGGCGGCGAGTCCCCTCGACGCCGCATCCGCCGGATGCAGGTGCAGGTCTGCGCTCGCCGGGGCGATGTTGCCGAACATCGAACTGGTGGTGCGACTGGTGGCCGGTGTGATCAGTGTCAGCGGCAGATCAGGCCGCTCGAGAGCGCGGTATGCGGGTAGCGGGTCGACGCCGTCAGCGTCGCACACCAACTGCACCCTGGCGCCGGGGTCAACGTCTCGGAACTGCACGACGCCACCGGTTGGAAGCTTGGCGAACGGAAGCATCCGATCGCCGAGAGCGAGGCGTCGGATACGCTGAGGGTCTGGATCCCACTGCTGCGGGTCGAGGCCCAGACGGATGCCGACACCTACGCTGACCTCGTCGTTGGTCCGACTCTCGCCGACTCGCGGGATCACGGCCGGCGCCGTTTGCATCACGAACGACCCGTAGCTGCCGACGATCTCGTCGACCTCGAACTGCGAAGTGGCCGGCAGCACGAGGTCGGCGAATCGGGCGGTGTCGGTCATCGTCAGATCGTGCACGACGGTGAACAGGTCGTCGCGGGCCAGGCCCTGCAGCACGATGGCCTGTTCCGGGCAGGTCGCCGCCGGGTTGGAACCCTGTACGAACAGCACCTCGACTCGCCCGCCTTCGTCATCGGTCAGGATGCGTCCGAGCCGGTTCATGTTGATCGGTCGCCGCGGAGGCGGCGCGACATCGCCGACGACACCCACGCCGTACTGCATCCGTGTCGAAACCCGTGCCCCCGCTGATCGAGTTGAAGACACCGGAGCCCGGAACGCCGAACTGACCGGCCAGCAGCGGGAAGGGCGAACACTGCCCGGCTGGCAGACCCGCCGTTGCGGTTGCGCTCCTGACCCCAACCGACCCTCAGCATCGCCGGTCGGATCGTGCCGTACATCTCGGCGAACGTCTCGATGTCGGCGGCGGCGACGTCGCAGATCTCGGCGGCACGCGACGGTGTCCACTCCTGACAAGCTTCGAGATACAGCTCTGCGCCGTCGACCCAGCGGGTGATGAACTCGTGATCGATGTGACCGTTGCGCTGCAGCAACGCCGCCACGGTCATCGCCAACACACCGTCGGTGCCGGGCCGCACGGCAAGATGCAGATCGGCTCGGTTGGCGATCGGCGTTCGGCGCGGGTCGACGACGATCAGCCGGGCGCCGGCACGGCGCCGCTCTTCGATCACCGGCGACAGATGCGGTTGCGACACGTTGGGGTTGGCTCCCCACACCACGATCAACTCACTGTGTTGGAGATCATCCGGGTCGGCCGAAGGCATCGAGCCGTAGGTGCGATCCCACGCCTCACCGACGACCGCGGCACAGATGGTGATGTCGGTTCGGGCAGCGCCGAGGTGCTCCCACACCAAGGGCGAGAGGCCGGCCTGAGCCATCTTGCCGGCCGACGAGTTGTACAGATACGGCACGACCGAAGCCCAGCCGTGGGCACTCACAGCTTCGCCGATCGTGGCGGCGAACAGATCGAGTGCCTCGTCCCACGTTGTTTCGACGAACTCACCCAAACCTTTACGACCGACGCGACGAAGCGGGGTGGTGATGCGGTCGGGCCCGTGTAGGAGTTGAGGTGTGTGTTTGACCTTGGCGCAGATCCACCCCTTCGTTGCCGGGTTCGGACCGTCGGTGGCGCGCGTCGAGGCCGACCAGGACGCCGTTCTCGACCGTGGCCTCCAGGCTGCAGCTGTCAGGGCAGTCGAGTGAGCAAGCGGTGATCATCCCCATGCCCGAAGCGTAACTGCACGGGGCTTGCCTGCAGTCAAGGTGGAACGGTGCTAGAGGGCCCGCATCGCGTTGTCCCGCGGATTGTGCTGCACCTCGGCCAGGCCGAGTGCCTCCAACACCGGGGGTACGTAGTTGCCGAATCGCCCGCGCAGGCCTTTCTTGAGTCCGTACCATCCGCCCACCGGGTTGTCGGCTGATCGCCCCCACGCCTCGACGGTGCCCTGCTTGGCCTCCTTCTGCTCGTCCGCGTTTCCGAGGAGCATCCACGTGCCGTGTGTCGTCAGCATCTTGTGCAGGTCCTCGATGCACCGCAGGTGGTACCGCAACTGAGTCCCGCCGACCTGCACGACCAACGCCGGCGGGTCCGCATCCGGGTCGCGGTAGGCCTCGAACTCGCTCTTGCCCGGCGGGGTCGTCAGCTGCCACGGGTCGATCGGTGTGCCGGATCCTCGAGCGTCGTCGGTCATACGGCACATCGTCGTCGATCAAACATGACATCTTCTGTCGTGATTCCCTAGATTCGTGCCATGCGCGCCGGCAGATTGGTCGACATGTTGCTGACTCTGCAGCATCGCGGCAGGTTGACCGCAGCCGAGCTCGCCGCCGAATTGGAGGTCTCGGCGCGGACGATCCTCCGCGACGTCGAGGCGCTCAGCTCGGCCGGTGTGCCGATCTACACCGTTCAGGGGGTAGGTGGTGGAATCGAGCTCGTCGATCAGTTCAGGACTCGACTCACTGCGCTCACCGCAGAAGAAGCGTCGGCGCTCCTGCTCGCTCGGGCAACCGATCGTTGCCGACCATCTCGGCCACGGTCCTGCGGCTGCCGCAGCACGTCGAAAACTCCTCGATGCTCTTCCCGCTGGACTGCAGGCTCGGGCCGAGAGAATCGACGGCTGGTTCGTCCACGATCCCATCGGCCGTGGCGGCAGCAGCCTCCCCTATGGCGAGTTGCGCCGTCTGGGGAGCGCCATCGAGGAGGCTGTCGAGGTCGAGATCTCTCTCGGCAACGACCAACGGCGACCGGTGCGACCGCTGGGTATCGTGCTCGCCGCGGGCTCGTGGTTCCTGGTCGTGCTGTCCGGCGGCGGCGCCAGCGGCACGGACTTCATGTGCATCGACGATCTCCGAGGTCTGCGGCTGACTCGCCGCAGCTTCGCCCGTCCGAGCCACTTCGACCTGCTGGCCACGTGGCGCCGCCTCGCCGATGTCCCACACGCCCCGGTCTCGATCAGTCGCTGATCCGTGACACCTCGACCGCCACCGACAGCTCCTGTGTCGCTGGGGATCCGAACACCACGCCGCGCACCGGCGCGACATCGGCGTAGTCACGGCCCCAACCCACCGTCACGTGGGACAGCGGCGGCACCTGATCGTTGGTGGGGTCCACGTCGAGCCAGCCCCAACCGGGGATGTACACCGAGCACCAGGCGTGCGAGGCGTCGGCGCCCACCAATTTCGGCTCTCCGGGAGCCGGCTCGTTCTCGATGTAACCGCTCACGTAGCGCGCCGGCAGACCGAGCGAGCGCATCGTGCCGATGGCCAAGTGGGCGAAGTCCTGGCACACACCTCGGCGATGAGTCAGCACATCCGCGAGCGGAGTACTGACGTCGCTGAACCCGGGGTCGAAGGCGAACTCGGCAAAGATGCGATGAGAGAGGTCGATCACGGCTTCGTGGAAGGCACGTCCCGGTAGGAACGACCACGACGCAAACCTCGCCAGATCGGCCGACGGCGTGACGAGCGTCGATTCGATCGAGCACATCCTGGCCAGCAACCCATCCTGACTGCTGTCGCTGGCGACGATCGTGCGCAGCTCCTCCCATGGCGGCGACCAGACCAGTTCGGTCGGCGTCGTCAGATCGACCTCGCAGGACCCGATGACCACCAGCTGGTCGTGGACCTGGTCGACGGCTCGGTATGACACGTGGTTGCCGAAGGCATCGAGGTACTCGTCGGCGTGGTCGGCGGCAGGCAGAGTCGTCACCTGGGAATCGACCACCGTCTGCGTCGGCGTCGGGCGGGGTCGTAGGTGGGCCACCGTGTGTCCATTGATGACCTGGGCGCTATAGCGGTACTCGGTCGTGTGAGTCACGCGATAGCGCATCAGCCGAGACCGCCAAGGCCACGGCGTGCCGGGTGGGTGAACCAGGCCAACATCAACTCCCTGATCAGCTCGAGGAGCGGCCCGCGCACATCGAGCACCAACTTCGCCAACGACTCGGGGCCCTCTCCCAGCCGTCCTCGCGCGGCAGCATCGAGGAACCGGCGATGCTTGGATGCATCGGGGTTCCACGGCAGCGCGGCGAGGTGCTCGTTGATCCGGTCGAGTTGAAAACCAGCGAACGCGGGTTGGAGTCGTCGTGCACCAGAAGGTCTTCGATCGCCGCGACACGCACATCGCTGCGGTACCGGCGGCGGTAGGCGACCAGGCTCTCGCTGGCGCCGAGCACGAGGTCGTACACCGGTTGGGCAACGTCGTCGTCGGGCGTGTCGGACAGAGTCGCTTCGATCACACCAAGCAGGAGCACCGCCCGTTCCAACCGGCGACCGAGATCGAGGAACCGCCAGCCGGGCCCGCGGACCATGCTCTCCATCACCAGCCCAGCCAATGCGGCGAGATCGACCATGATCCGGTCGAGGCACTCCGTGATGAGGAAGGGGTCGCTCTGATCCGTGGTCACCGCCAGCAGCGAACGCTCGTTGTCGAGACCGTTGATCACCTGCCACGTCGCGGTCGACAGGAACTCGCGCACGCCGCCTGCGTTGGCAGCAAGGTGTCCGAGACTGTTGGCCACGGCACCCGACCTGTCACCAAGGGCCGCGGCCACCTCGCCGGCCAACACGTCGGTTCCGTCGGCCGATTGCGGCGCCTCTTCGTCCATCGGGCGTCCACCGCTGACCGCCCGCAGACGCGGCAACGCCATGGGCCAGCCACGGCGAGGCCAGCAGGATGGGGTCGCTGCCAGCGCGGGCGATGACCAGCCGGGCTGTCCGCGTGGCCGCCTCAGCACGCTCGGCATTGCGCCCCAGCCAGAACAAGGCCTCTGCCGAACGGGTCGGCAACGAGTCGCGCAGGTCGATCTGAGGAAGCCGGGTGCGCCGGGCGACCCCCGCAGAGCCGGTGGCAACCCGTTGCACCGTCGGGTCCGTGAGCACCCAGACGTCCTTGCCGAATGCGTCCGAGGAGTTGATCACCAGCTGTCCGGGAGCAACGTGACGCCCGTGTCCGCCCGGCAGCACGATGGCCTCGTCGCCGATCCGAACCGTCTGCACTCGGATGCTGGCCGTTCCACTGCGCAACTCACCGTCGATCGCGACCGGTGTGCTGGCGAACTCGATCTTGGGTTGCACCACGTAACGGTGCGGGCGCGGCCGTGAGGCGGTCGAGCCAATCCGTCGTCTCGGAGTCCGTGAGGTCATCTCCGAACACCGATGCATCGGGCGAGACCGGATCGGTGTCGTGGAACACGAAGGATTCCGGTGCGGCACGTACAGCCGCGAGCCGATCGCGATCACCGCACCACCACGTGTCGATCGATGCCAGCTCGAGGGTCTCGCCGAGCAGATGTCGGGCGGCGTCGGCAAGGAACGGTTGCAGCCACAATCGATCGGCAAGTCCGCTGCCGAGCGAATTGGCGACGCCGACATGCCCCTCGCGGACCGCCTGCAGCAGACCGGTCACACCTCCGGCGCCGGAGGGACCGAGCTCCAGCGGATCCGACCCGGTGTCGGCCAGGCGGCGAAAGACGACGTCGATCTGCTCCAGGCCGCCCAACGTGCGCAGCCACACACGACCGCCTCGGGTGATGAGATCTCCGCTGCTCGCCAGGTGATAACCGAGGTGGGCGGCGAGGTACGACGCCTCGACGAAGCCCGGGCGTTGCGGGTTGGGGCCGAGCAGGATGGCGCGCGGGCCGGAAACCGACTCCGGTGCAACGGCCGTCAGAGCCGTCCGGAGATCGGCGAACCAGCCCGACAACGGAGTCACGCCGAGGTGCCGGAACGGTTCGGGATACAACCGCGACAGGACGGTGCGGTTCATCAAGGCGTACCCGCATCCGGTGGGCGCATCCGTGTGATCGCGCAGCACCAGCCACCGGCCCGACCTGTCGCGAACGAGGTCGGCGGCGTACAGCATCAACCGCGGCCGCCGGACCGGGACTCCGACAGCAGCCAGTTGGTAAGCCCGCGAGCCCATGACGGCAGCGGTCGGAATCACCCCGTCGAGCAACAGTCGCCGGGCCCCGTACAGATCGTCGAGAACGGCATCGAGCACCCGCGTGCGTTGACTCAAGCCGCGCTCGATGCCGCGCCACTCGGCGGAGCCGATCACGTAGGGGACGGGATCCAGGCCCCAGGGCATGCCGATCTCACGGTCGTCGTGAAAGACATGACCAGCACCCTCGGCAACCAACAGGCGCTCGGCAACCATCTGCCGCCGCACGATCTCGTGGGCGCCCAGCTTCGTCCATGTGTGGACCATCGATTCCCAATGCGGGCGGACGCTGCCGCCGGCGTCGACGAGTTCGTCGAAGCGGCCCGCCGTCGGCACGTAGGACGCAGGTATCCCGGTCTCCATCAGGCCAATTCCATCAGTTCGGCCAGGCCGTCTTACCGAAGTAGGCACCGGCGATCCGGTCGCTGATCGCCCCGATCGCGATCTGCAGCCGATCGGCCTTGGCGTGCAGTTCGTCGGCGTCGAGCAGCACGTTGGGATCGCTCGACGACAGCTCGGCGAGCGCGACCCTGCACGCGGCCAGCACCGACTCGCTCGGCGGCAACGCCCTGGCGCTCGACCGAACACCGTCCAAGCAGTAGGCCACCGAGCGTGGGAACGTCGGCTCTCCGAGAATGAACCTGATCACCTCAGTGGCACCATCACCGATGGCGGATCGCCTGTTGTACATCTGCAGAGCCGACAACGACCGCAGCACGCTGGACCACTGCAGATCGTCGTACAGCTCAGCGCGTTCCGGGCGCTCGCCCAACAACAGACCGGCGCGCACATCGAGCACCCTGGTCACCATGTCGCCGCGCTCGATGTGGCGGCCGAGACGCAACATGGTGTAGGCCTCGTCGCGACTCATCGTCGTCGTGAGGATGCCCAGCACACGCTGATGTTCGGCGATGACCCGTTCCAAGAACCGCGATCGATTGCGACGTTGCACACCCTCGGTCGCCCCGCGTCCTGAGGCGAGGTAGAGATCGTTGACGGCGTTCCACGCCTGCGCAGGGAGGATGTCGCGACACGTCCTGAGGTTCTCGCGGGCGCTGGCGATGCTCGAATGGACACTGCCGGGGTTCATCGGATCGGCGACGAGGAACGACACGATCGAGGTCTCGTCGCTCGTTGCGTAGCGCTTGTCGAAGCCCTCGCGACCGCCGGTGATGCCGAGGAGGTGATCCCATGCGGGCGGCACGGTCAACGGGAGATCGACGATGACGTTGGAGTGCTCGCGCACGATGCGTGCCGTGCCCTCGGCACGTTCGAGGTAGCGGGCCGCCCAGTACAACCGCTCTGCCACCCGTGAGAGCAACATCACGACTCCTCGACGACCCAGGTGTCTTTCGAGCCTCCGCCTTGTGACGAGTTGACGACGAGCGATCCGTCGACCAGCGCCACACGGGTGAGACCACCCATGGTCACGTACGTGTCGTGCCCGGACAGCACAAAGGGGCGAAGGTCGACATGACGCGGGGCCAACTCTCCGGCACACAGCGTGGGCGCCGTCGAGATCTGCAAGATCGGCTGGGCAACCCAGTTGCGGGGATCGGCCTTGATCGCCGCGATCGCCGCCTCGAGCTGTTCATCGGTGGCCATGCTGCCGATCGTCAATCCGTAACCCCCGCTCTCGTTGGCCGGCTTCAACACCAGCTCACGGACGTGATCGATCACGTAGTCGAGCTCATCGGCGTACAGGCAACGATAGGTGGGAACATTCGGCAGCAACGGCTCCTCGTTCAAGTAGTAGCGGATGAAATCGGGCACCCACGCATAGACGACCTTGTCGTCGGCGACACCGGCTCCCGGCGCGTTGGCGATGGCCACTTTGCCGGCACGCCAGGCGCGCATCAGGCCGTGCACACCGAGCTGTGAATCCCGGCGGAACACCTCCGGATCGAGGAACTGATCGTCGATGCGTCGATACACGACATCGACCGGCTTCGGGCCGTCGATGGTTCGCATCCACACCGCATTACTCGGATCGACGAACAGGTCGGCACCCTCGACGAGCGGCACGCCCATCTGCTGGGCCAGGAAGGCGTGCTCGAAGTAGGCGCTGTTGAAGACGCCCGGGGTCAGCACCACCACCTGCGGATGACGCACACCTTGGAGCTCGTCGGATGCCAACGACACGAGCAGCCGGCGAAGGCGATCCGGATAGTCGTCGACGGGCAGGATCGATTGACGCTCGAAGAGGTCGGCGAAGGCCCGCTTGGAAATGGCCCGGTTCTGCAGCAGATAGCTGACACCGGATGGCACTCGCAGGTTGTCCTCCAACACGTAGACGACACCATCAGCGTCACGTACCAGATCGCTTCCGCAGATGTGCGCCCACACCCCGAACTTCGGCGACATGCCGGCGCACTCGGGACGCAGGTTGACCGAGCCGATCAACAATTCCTCGGGGAAGACACCATCGGCGACGATCCGGCGGTCGTGATACACGTCGTCGATGAATCGGTTCAGGGCATTCAGGCGTTGCTTGAGGCCAACCTCGATCCGTGTCCACTCCGATGCCGCGATGACTCGCGGGACGATGTCCATCGGCCAGGCCCGATCGGTCCCCTGCCCGTCGTGGTACACGGTGAAGGTGATGCCGAGCGCCAAGATGTCGACCTCCGCCAAACCCTGACGCTGCTGCAGCTCCTCGATGTCCAACGATCGCAGTCGTTCGACGAGCGCTGCCGCGGCGGGTCGTGGGTTGCCATGGGCGTCGACCAGCTCGTCCCACAGAAGAGGGAGCGTGCGCAGTTCGGCCATCGGTCCGATCACGCTACATGATCGAAGATGACACCAGGATTTCGGCTTGGCGCGACGCAGTAGCATCCGCCCATGGGTCACGGGTTGCGTTTCCAGGTCATGGTGATCCCGAGCGTGCCGTGGCCGGAGTACCTCGACCGATTTCTGCGCATCGAGGCGCTCGGCTTCGAGGTTGCCGCGCTACCGGACCACTTCTGTGACTGGGCCAACCCGTCGAGACCGTGGCTCGAGGCCTGGACGGCGCTCGCCGCGGTTGCCGCCCGGACGTCGACACTGCGACTGACGACTTGCGTGTCACAGATCCCGCTCCGCAACCCGGCCATTCTCGCCAACCAAGCCGTGACGGCCGACCACATCTCCGGCGGCCGGGTGGAGGTCGGGCTCGGGACCGGATTGACCATCGATCCGTCGTACGAGATGACGGGATTGCCCAACTGGACCAACGGGGAACGTGTCGCCCGCTTCGGTGAGTACGTCGAACTGCTCGGCCACCTCCTGGCCGGGGGCGTGACCACATATGACGGCGCCTACTACAAGGCCAAGGGAGCCGTGATGAACCCCGGCTCGGTGCAGCAGCCGCGGCTCCCGGTCATGGTTGCCGCGCTGGGACCGCAGATGATGCATCACGCTGCCCGGCACGCCGACATCTGGAACACCATGAGCTTCGCGGCAGACCTCGAGGAGCAGATGGCGGAGTTGACCGACCGCTGCTCGACGATGGACGAGATCTGCGCCGGTCTCGGCCGTGAGCCCGACGGCTTGCGGCGGTCGTACACCATGTTCGACGCCACTGCTCGTGCCGGCGGCGGCATGATCCGCTACTACGAGTCCGACGATCTGTTCGTCGACACGGTCGGTCGGGTCACCGATCTCGGGGTAACCGAGATCTCGATGTACTACCCCGCCGTCGCGACCCAGTTGCCGGCGTTCGAGCGGATCGCGACCGACGTGCTGCCGGCGTTGCGACGCGAACATGCGTAACCGGCTGCTCGACGATCTCCAGGACCGGTGCGCCGGTCTTGTCGACCAAGGTCTGTTCAAGACCGAGCGGGTCATCGGCTCCCCTCAATCAGCCCACATCCGCCTCGCCGACGGCTCGTCGGTGCTCAACCTGTGCGCCAACAACTACCTCGGCCTTGCCGACCACCCCGACATCGTGGCCGCCGCAAGCCGGGCGCTCGACCGCTTCGGATACGGCATGGCCTCGGTGCGGTTCATCTGCGGCACACAGACCGTGCACAAGGAGTTGGAGGCGAGACTGTCGGCCTTCCTCGGCACCGACGACACGATCCTCTATTCGTCGTGCTTCGACGCCAACGGCGGGCTGTTCGAAACGATCCTCGACGAACAGGATGCAGTCATCTCCGATGCGCTCAACCATGCCTCGATCATCGACGGGATCCGTCTCTGTCGCGCCAGACGCCTTCGCTACGACAACAACGACATGGCTCAGCTCGAGCAACGCCTGCAGGAGGCCGGCGATGCTCGCTACCGGCTGATCGCCACCGACGGCGTCTTCTCGATGGACGGCGTGCTCGCCAACCTCACCGCGATCTGTGAACTGGCCGAGCGGTACGACGCCCTGGTGATGGTCGACGACTCCCACGCCGTCGGGCTTGTCGGCCAGCACGGTCGGGGCACCCATGAACATGCCGGCGTGATGGGGAGGGTCGACATCATCACCGGAACACTCGGCAAAGCCCTCGGCGGGGCGTCCGGTGGGTACACCTCGGGTCGCCGCGAGGTGATCGACTGGCTGCGCCAGCGCTCACGGCCGTACTTGTTCTCCAACAGCCTCGCTCCGATGATCTCAGCGGCCACCATCAGCGTCCTCGACCTGCTGGAGCGCAGTGACGAGCTGCGGCTCAGCGTCGAACGCAACGCCACCCGCTTCCGTTCGGCGATGACCAGCGCCGGGTTCACCCTGACCGGTGCCGACCATCCGATCATCCCCGTCATGCTCGGCGATGCGCGTATCGCCACCGAAATGGCCGAGCGCCTTCTGCGCCAAGGGATCTACGTGATCGCCTTTTCGTTCCCAGTGGTGCCGCAGGACAAGGCACGCATCCGCACTCAGATGTCGGCGGCACACACCGACGCCGACATCGACGAGGCAATCGATGCCTTCGTCCGCGTCGGCAGGGAGATGGAGCTCATCTCGTGAGGGCACTGGTCAAGGCGCGGCGCGAGCCCGGTCTGTGGCTCGACGATGTCGCCAAACCGGCACCAGGCGATCGAGACGTGTTGATCCGCGTTCGCAAGACGTCGATCTGCGGAACCGATCTGCACATCCATCGATGGGACGCGTGGGCGCAGGCGACCATTCCGGTGCCGATGGTTGTCGGCCACGAGTTCATGGGCGAGATCGAGGCGGTCGGCGGCGATGTCGTCGGGCTCGAGGTCGGTCAGCGGGTCGCCGGTGAAGGACACGTCACCTGCGGTCACTGCCGCAACTGCAAGGGCGGCCGGCGCGAGTTCTGTCACAACCACACTGGCGTCGGCGTCACCCGCCCGGGAGCCTTCGCCGAATACGTCGTGATCCCCGCCGAGAACGTGTTCGTCGTGCCGGCGCACATCGGCGACAACGTCGCAGCCGTGCTCGATCCGTTGGGCAACGCCACTCACACCGCACTGCGGTTCGACGTCGTCGGCGAAGATGTGCTGATCACCGGCGCCGGACCGATCGGCGTCATGGCGGCAGCGATCGTGCGACACATCGGCGCTCGCAATGTCGTGGTCACGGACATCAACCGCTTCCGCCTCGACATGGCGGCTGCACAGGGGGCCAGTCGTGTCGTCGACGTTCGCACCGAGCAGCTGGCGCCGGTGATGGCAGAACTCGGCATGACAGAAGGTTTCGACGTCGGCCTGGAGATGTCGGGCGCCGAAGCCGCGTTCAACCAGATGCTCGACGCGATGAACAACGGGGGGCGGATCGCCGTGTTGGGAATCCCAGCCGGGCCGATGACCCTCGATGTCAACGACGTCATCTTCAAGGGTCTGGAGATACAGGGGATCTACGGGCGACGGATCTTCGAGACGTGGTACAAGATGGCAGCGATGCTGCAGAGCGGGCTCGATGTCGGCGGCATCATCACCCACGAACTGCCGGCCGATCGCTTCGAAGAAGCCTTCGACATCGTCGGCGGCGGCGAGTGCGGAAAGGTCATCCTCGACTGGGCCTGAGTTCGACAGCAAGGTGAGCTGAAGGGGGTCAGGTGAAGTAGCCGGTGACGTCGTACACCAAGTGGGTCGCCGACTGGTTGTGGGCTGTGATCGCTCCGTTCGCGACGGCGAGGACGTTGGCCGCCGCGACGATGCGGTCGGCGCCGTTGATGTTCAGCGTCGAGGTCGAGCCGATCGGCGTCGAGGACCCGGTCGGGATGAGCTGCACGTAGCCGGATGCGGTCGTGTCGGTGGCGGTGAGGTTGCCGGCGACCGCACTCGGCGGTGGCGCCGGCACTCCGGCCCGGCCGGACAGGGGAATGCTGAACGTCGCGCCGGACTGGACAAGGCTGCCCGTCACACGGCTGTCAGCCGCCCGAACTGGTGTGACCGGCACGAACAACCCGGTGGATGCCGCCGCCGCGCTGGCGCCGGTGAAGTACCCGACCACATCGGCCACGAGGTGCGCGCCGCCATTGGTGAACAACGTCACGCTGCCACCCGCGCCAGGCGGGACGATGACGGTGTTGGCCATCGTCTCGCCAGTTCGGTCGATGTTGAGGTTCGACGACGCTCCGAGTGCTGTGGTGCCGCCTGTCGGGATGGCCTGGACGTAGCCCGGCGCCGTGCCCTGATCGGCGGTCAGCGTCATGACGACCGCGACGGCGTCGACAGGGACGGCGCCCGTCACTGGGAGCGTGACGCTTCCGAGCGGCGGCACCTTCCCGGCCGGTGCCCCGATTCCGGCGCGCGTGTCGAGGACACGAATCGGATCAACGGTCACCAACCGGCCCGCGGTAGCCGACGGCGCGACCGTGAAGTAGCCGAACACATCGACGGCGAGATGGGTCGCCGACTGCGTGAACACGGAAAAGCGGCTCGAGGCATCGACACCGACGATCACCATGTTGGCAATCGTCTGCAGGCCGTGATCGAGATTGACGCTCGAGGTAGACCCGAGGACGGGAGCCCCGGCCGGGAACACCTGGATGTAGCCCGACGCCTGGGGCTCGGTCGCGGTGACGTTCAGGACGACTGCCGTCACGCCCGCGGCCGGCAGGCCACCTCCGCTCGCGGTGAACGTCGTGACCGACTGGGCGGCCAGCGGCCCGGTGACGCCACCCAGACCAGTCCGCGTGTCCACCAGTCGGCGCGGAGCAAGTGCCGTGAACGTCGACGCACTCGCCGTGTTTACTTGCGGTGGCGGTGGCGACGGCGTCACAGTGATCGTCACCGTGGCCGGCGCCGACGTGAGGCCGAAGACCGTGTCGGTGGCCGTGTACGTGAACGAGTCGGTACCGCTGAAGCCCGCGTTCGGAGTGTAGGTGAACCCGCCGTCGGTGTTGAACGTCACCGTCCCGTTCGCCGTACTCGAGGCGAGTGCCGCGGTCATCGGGTGCTGGTTCACCGCGACATCGTTCACGAGGACGCCGGCAAGCCCCGGAACTGCGAGCGCTTGCCCCTGACCTGTCGCGTACGTGTCAGGGTTCGCGTTTGGCGGTGCCGGCACCTCGAAGTCCGCATCAATGGCTCCGTCCTCGAATCGGATGTGGACGGCGTCGACGTTCCCAGACGCGCCGTTCGGAGCGAGATCACTGCCCAGGGACCCAACGCCCAGTTCGATCGCCTGAACCGTCGCGCCAGGTCTCAATTGCTTGAATTGGGCGAACGTGCACGGAAGCGCAATCTTGCACGGCGCGTTGCCTGTCCCCCAGACGAGGGCATTGTCATCGAGGGTCCACTGCTGCCAGACTCCTCCGGTGACCGCAGCCTGCTGGGACTGGTAGAAGGGTTCGACGACGACCGTCGAGAAACCCGGAAGTCTGGTCCTGAACTTGAGATTGGGCGCGGCCTGTGTCGGTTGGCCTGCAGCGATGAATGTCCACCACGTTCCGCTGACACTGCCGAGGGGCACCGTGAGTCCGACGAGCGAGACGACGCAGGCAGCCTGCTGCCCATTGGCAACGCTGAGTTCGAGGCTTCCGACACCCTCGGGTGGCGCAGCCGGACCCGCTACGAGGGTCTCCGCACCCACGCAGTTCACCGGATCTCTCACCCAGCCGCCGCCCGGGATCTGTGTCACCGTCTCTGCCGAGGTTGGATCGATCCCGATCGTCGCGACTGTGCTTGTCGCCAGGACCGCCACAACGAGAATCCTTGTCAGACGCATGGTTCTCCCCTTCGGGCGAAGTTCGCACAGAACCTACCAGGCAAAGATCGTCGAACTCCAGCCGCACGAACCGCCCCGGGTGGGCCTGAGTTCGTCTAGGTGGTCACCATCGCGTTGGTTGCCTCGCCGCTCATCCGCGCCAGATGGCCGAAGATGTCGTCGACATCGAAGTACACGTCCTGCAGGTGGCGGGGCCCGTCGGGCTGGTAGGCCGTGCGGGCGTGCAACACGCGGTATCCGTTGACGAACAGGGTGTCGCCGGCGGAGAGTCGGAACGACACGTGGTTGGCAGGGTCGGCGATCGCCGCACCCAGCAGCCGGTAGGCCCGGTACCACTCGGCAAGGTCGGAGTCGTCGAACGCCAACGGTTGCATCAACTGGTTCGAGAAACGCAGGTGGATGAATCGTCCGAAGCGGTCGCGCACGACCAGCGGCGCTCGGGTGAACGCGTCGGCTTCCGTCGAGTACTGCCGGAACCCGACCTCGACCCGCGCCAGCACGTCGATGACGTCAGGGTGTTCTCGTTGCAGGTCGTCGAGCACCGACCAGCCATCGACGACGACGCTGTCGCCACCCTTGGCCTCGTTGACCAACATCGCCAGCACCTGACCGCTCGGCGGATGGGTGTACTGGGCGTTGTCGTTGTGCGGCGGTACCTCCTCGGCTGTGAAGGCGATGTTGTATCCCGCGGGGTCGAGCTTGACATCGAAGATCAGGCCGAGCGACGAGTCGCGCAGCGTGATGCCGAGAGAGCGCAGCAGATCGATGACAGTCCCTGGCGCGGTGGGCGACCCCGTAACAACTACCGCGCCGTCGCGGCGAAAAGCCTCGAACATGCCGCGACGCGTGACCGGGTCGGCGATGCAGTCGTGATGATCGAACCGTTCGACCTGGTACCCAGCGCCCCAGAGCCGGGCCGTCCACGCACCGCGGGCGCCGGTGGTGCGAATCTTGTCCCAATCGGTTGGACCGTAGGTCGAGTGGTGCCCGCCGATCCAGCCGATCTGCAGCCGTCCGTCGGCGACGTCGACGGTGTCGACCACAGGGGCAGTGGGCTGCGTCCAAGGCCGCCAACGGCGCTCGTCGGTCTGGACGATTCGACACTCGTGACACTGGCAGTTGTCACGCAGCCAATCGGGCAGAAACGTTGCCGACCCGTCGGTGAACTGCACGACGAGCCCGGCGTCGCTGTTGAATGCGGAGGAGATCGCACCGCCGGGCAACCGGCTGCCTACCGGCCCCATCTCGATCTCCCGGAATGGACTTCCCATCACGCCATCTCCCTTCGAGCCGAGGATAGTCGCCGTCCTTCGGGCTCTTCGCTTCTGTGCTACACCCCGGTGTCATACTTCGAACATGCGTTCTATCGAACTGCCGGATGTTGTTGACCTCGCTGGGTTGGCGGCGGGCGAGTTGGAGCGGACGTTGCGCGGGTTGGATGTTGCCCGGCGCCAGATCGAGGGGTTGATCGCCGAGACTGTCGGGGTTGCCGAGCGAACGGTCGCCTATGTCGCTGATGGTCATGCCTCGGTGTCGGGGTGGGTCAAGGCGACGTGCAACTGGTCGTCGGGAGAGACCAGGTCAATGGTGCAATGCGCACGAATGCTGGATGCTGTCCCGGCGGTGCGGGTCGCCGCTCATGCCGGTTCGGTGGGTGTGTCCCAGCTTCGGTTGCTGGCTCGGGTGTTCGCCAACCCGCGCTGTGGTGATCAGCTTGCCGATTCGGTGGAGCTGTTGCTCGGTCACGCTGTGAGTCTGTGGTTCGACGAGTTCGCGGTGGTGGTCCGCCGCTGGGAGGCGCTCGCCGACGCCGACGGCGCCCACGACGCCCACGAACGCGCCGATACCGGTCGCGATGCTCGTCTCAGCGTTGTCGGCGAGCATGTCTACCTCGACGCCCACGGCGGTGTCGTTGCCGGAGTGACCCTCGAGGAGATCTTCGCTCGCTTCTGCGAGGCGCAGTTCCACGCCGATTGGGACGCCGGTGTGGCCCGGTGGGGTGATCGGATGGTCCCTGCACTACTCGAACGCAGCGACGCCCAACGACGATTCGACGCACTTGTCGCGGTGTTCTGCGCGGCCGCCGCGTCGGGCACCGTCGCCCGGTTCGATCCACTGGTCAACGTGGTCGTCGACCAAGCAACGTTCGAACACACCATCTCGCCACACTGGCCGGTGGCAGCGTCGAACCGCTCGACCCGGCGACTGTCGACCAGCGTCACTGCGAGACCGCGACAGGTCACCAGTTGGACCCGTCCGACATGCTCGCCGCCGCGCTCACCGGCCACGTCCGCCGTGTCGTGTTCGACACCGCAGGGGTGATCATCGATCTCGGTCGGCGATCACGGCTGTTCACCGGAGGCGCCCGCGACGCGGTGATGCTCGGCGACCGATGGTGTATGTGGCCCGGATGCGGTCTCCGCTCCGGGCGCTGCCAAACCGATCACTCAACGCCCTGGGCAGACCAAGGACCGACAACGCCCGACAACGGAGCAGCAGCTTGCGGCCGGCACAACCGCCGGAAACAACGCGGCTACCGAACAACCCGCGACAACAACGGACACTCGCACACCTACCGACCCGACGGCACAGAAATCGGCTACCTCACCGCGCCCCACGACTCAGCACAGAATGGCGACTAGCTGACGGCGTCGACGATCTCGACGCCACCGTCGCGCGATTCGCTGTACGCCAGCACGCAGAGCGCAGAGATGACCCCGCCCATGGCCAGGGCCTGAGCCAAGGAGACACTTTCGCCCAGGATGAGCCACGCCGCCACCGAAGCGCCGACCGGTTCGGCCTGGATCAACACCGAGGTGACAGAGGCATCGACCCGCGGCTGCGCCCAGGCGACCAGACCGTGGCCGGCAATACCCGGGCCGATCGCCAACAACGCCACCCACGCCCAGCCCGCGCCGTGCACCTCACCGAGGTTCTTGCCGGTGATCACGACCAATGCCGAGACCGTCACTGCGCCGATGACAGAGACCACGAACATGAAACGGACGGTCTCGACATTGGCGCGCACGCCCTTGGAGACCAGTAGATATCCGACCCAGAACACCAGGGCAAGGACCGCCCACAAATATCCGACGTTCGAGCTGGTCGCGCCAGATCCACTCGACGGGGCGACGAGCACGGCGACGATCACGCCGACCACCGACGCCGCGGCGCAGAGCACCTTCACGCCGGTCGGCCGTTCGCCGAAGAACATGACCGACACCGGAAGCGCGACGACAGGACCGAGCGCGGCGATGATCAGCGCCGTAGCGATGCTGACAGTTTCGATAGCGATGAAGAACACGCAGATGTTGAGGCCGAACAACACCCCGGCCAGGCCAGCGCGGCGGAAGTCGCCTCGACTCGGCCAACGCTTCGTGACAGCCACGATCACCAACAGCACGGAACAAGCGATCCACATCCGCCAGAACGAGAGGACCACACCCGACGCATGGGTGGACTTGCCCAAGACCCCACCGAACGACCAGAACATGGTGGCGGCGAGTACGGCGACGACCCCGCCCCGTCCGGCGATTTTGCGGGTCGACGACTGAGTCGAGTCTCGCGTGGCTCTCCGGGCGGACGCCAGCAGGGAGGATGGGGTGGTGGTTACGTGCGCACGCTAGCCGTGGAGCGTCGGAGCCGACCTACATTTGCAGGCATGACCTCCGTGAATTCCGACACCACTTCCGGATACCTGCGCGGGTCGGATTGCTCCCTTGCCGACTTCATCGAGATCGTCGAGCAGCCGACCGAGCTCGGCGACTATCCGTTCGCCGAATCGATCATCGAGAACGTGGTCAGCTACGACGGAGACCGGCTTCGATCACAGTGTGCAGACCCCGATACCAGGCGAGCAGTGCAAGCAGAACTCAACAAGGCGTTTCTCGAGGGTCCCGGCATCGTCGTCTTCAATCGTGCGTTTGCCGACAATACGATCGTCGACGCCGTGTCCGACGCCTTCAGAGAGATGATCGCCGACCAGCACGCCAGAGGGATGGTTTCGGGCGACCATTACGCCAAGCCGGGCGACAACGACCGCGTGTGGAACGCTCTCGAGAAGTTGGCTGTCAATGCCCCCGACGAATTCGTCGCCTACTACGCCAACGACATCATCGCCATGACTGCCGCCGCGTGGCTCGGACCAGGTTTCACGCTGACATCGCAGGTCAACGTGGTCAACCCCGGCGGTGCCGCGCAGAGGCCGCACCGCGATTATCACCTCGGGTTCATGACCATTGCTGTCGCCGAGCAGTATCCGGCGCACGTCCACCTCCTCTCGGCGGCGCTCACGCTGCAAGGCGCAATCGCCCATTGCGACATGCCGGTCGAGAGCGGGCCGACCATGTACCTACCGAACGCGCAGAAGTACTTGCACGGCTACCTGGCCTGGTGGCGACCGGAGTTCCGCGAGTACTTCGAGAAGCACTACGTGCAGTTGCCGTTGAAGAAGGGCGACGCGGTGTTCTTCAACCCGGCGCTCTTCCACGCTGCTGGTACCAACCGCACGACCGACGTGCACCGCATGGCCAACCTGCTGCAGATCAACTCACCCCTCGGCAAGTGCTTGGAGGCGCTGGATCACGAGCGGATGTGCAACGCGGTGTATCCGTCGCTGTTGAAACTCAAGGCATCGGGCGCGTCGGACGTCGAGGTGGACAACGCCGCGGGCGCCTGCGCCAACGGTTACGCGTTCCCCACCAACCTCGACCGCGATCAGCCGCTGGCGGGGCTGACCAACGACGCCCAGGTCGACGTCGTTCGCCGCGCTGTCGCCGAGGGATGGAGCCGCGACGCTTTGAGCGCCGAATTGCGTGTGTACGCCAATCGCCGGATGACTCACGGCGAGTTCGTGTCTTGAAGAAGTCAGCCCTGCGGCAACTCGACCTCGTCGACAAAGCGTCGATACCCCTGTTCGTGGTGACGATGCTGGCGGAACACGCCGCGCTCCGCAAGGTTCCCAAACGCGTGCTCGGCGATCTGTACGACGCCGACGAGACGACGTTGTCGGGAACGCAGGTGCCGCCCGACCCTCTGGTGCCTCTCGGATACGAGCGCAAGGACACCGTCGCCAGCCTGACGATGCTCGCCGGCAACATCGCCGTCGGGTTCGCCACCCTGGCGGCATTCGGCCGAGTCGATCGCTTCCTGTTCAAACACCGCATCGCCGACGTCGGACTACGACGGGGCTCGATCGCCTCGGCGATGCTGCTGTGGGACTTCCTCTACTACTGGGACCATCGCTGGATGCACGAGGTACGCCTGCTGTGGGCCAACCACGTCTCCCATCACTCGGGCGAGCGCTACAACCTGTCGACGGCGCTCCGGCAACCGTGGTCGGGCTTCTTGACGTTCTGGGTGTTCGCCCCGATGCCGCTGCTCGGGTTTCCCACGGCCAAGACCGCCAAGGCCGGCCAGCTCAACCTGCTGTATCAATACTGGATCCACACCGAGGCGATCAACCGGCTGCCCGATCCGATCGAGAAGGTGTTCAACACACCGTCGCATCACCGTGTCCACCACGGCGCCAACCGCCAGTACCTCGACAAGAACTACGGCGGGATCCTGATCCTGTGGGACAAGGTGTTCGGCACCTTCGAACCCGAGGTCCGGCGGGTGAAGTACGGCCTGACCAAGAACATCCACACCTACAACCCGTTGCGAATCGCCTATCACGAGATGGCCGACATAGCTCGCGACGTGCGTTCGGCCACCGGCATGCGCAGCAAGCTGCACCACGTGTTCGGTCGTCCCGGATGGACTCCGACGCGCTAGCTAGCTGCCGCGTCGTCGCTGATCAACCGGAAGGACTGCGGACCGAGATCGGCGTCGGTCCAGGTGCCGTTGATCACCAATCCGACAGCCAACGCGCCGATCGCGTCGGCGCTCTTCGCCGCATAGCCGTTGCTGCCAACAGCCATCACACACCCGGGTTCGACGATCTCGACGTAGGGAAGCTTCGTCGGTGTCTCGGGGATCAGGCACGGCTTGGTCAGCCAGGCATCGGCTTCCAATCCCGGCAGCACATCGAGCAGCAGGCCTCTCAGCCATTCGAGATCGGCCTGGTGGGTGCTGCCGCCCATCCATTGGCGTCTCTCCGGGGGTGAGAGCACCCGTTCCGTCCGCCGCGTTGCCCCGAGCTTCACGTAGAAATGCCCGTCGGGATAGTCGGTCGGAGGAACGATGTAGAGATGATCACGCGTCGGGTCGTCGACGATGATCGATGGCAGCCCGGTCAGTCTGCGCAGTTCGGCGCCCGACACCCTGGCCAGCACCACGGTCTCGGCGAGCACGTGTACCAACGGGCGACGGGGCAGGCCGGCCAGCTCGTCGGCGTGGGGACCCGTGGCGATCACCACCTGCCCGGCCTCGACCGCGACTCCATCGGTGGTGTGCACCCTCCATCCTCCGGTCGACCTGCTCTCGATTCCCAACACCTGCTCGCCGAGCAGGTCAGCACCGTTGTGGCGGGCGACCGCGAGTTGCGCAGCGAGCATGCGACGCGGATCGATGAAGCCTCCCGGGGCCGGCTCGAGCAACACCGTGGCGTCGGCGGGCAAGGCGAGGCGATCATCGCCGAGCGGCTCGCCGGGTTCGCGCCTTTCGAATGTCACACCCAGGCTTTCTGCGACGGCGAGGGTCGCTGCCAGGCGCGTCGCATCGACCTCGGCCATCACCACCCCGACCGGTCGGTGGAAGCTGATGCCAGACGCAGCTTCGATCCCTGCATACGCGGCGATGGCCCGGTCGGCCAGGACCGCCCATTCACGCTGCTTGTCGAGCCGGCGGGTGATCCGTCCGGAGTCGTAATGGCTGGCAAAGACACCTTGGTGACTCGGCCAGTTGGCCGGCTCACCAGGGCCGACACCGACGCAATTGAGCCCGGCGGCGGAGGCGTGACGGAGGGCAGCGGCCCCCACCAATCCGAGACCGACCACGGCGAGGTCACAACGGGTTGTCACGAGTCACACCATACGGCGCATTTTTCTGTGAAAGTGACGGCGCGATGGCCTTCTTTACTGGTACAAAAGAGGGTGTGAGCGCTTTCCCCATGACCACCGGCAAATTCCGGTGGGATCGGCTCACCTATTCGTCCGCTCTCGGGTACGCGCTGCTCGTTGCCGGACTCAGCGTCGGCGTGGTGCTCGGTGAACTACGCCAGCAGTTCCATCTCTCAGGTGTCATAGCCGCGCTCCACGGTTCGACGTTCGGATTCGCCTCTCTGGCTGCCGGTGTGTGGGGTGTACGGGTGGTCGATCGAGTCGGGCGCCGCACCTCGCTGTTGGCGGCGGCGGTTGGCCTCACCGCCGGCATCACCATGTTCTGCTTCGGCCCGGCATGGCCGGTCACCCTCGTCGGCACAGCGCTCGCCGGTCTGGGCGGGGCACTGCTGGTGATGGTCATGCCCGGGTTGATCAGCGATCATCACGGCGAGCACCGCGCTGCCGCGTTCGCTGCCGTCAACGGCGCACCCGGCCTTGCCGGCGTCTTGTTCAGCCTGGTCATCGGCGGTGCATTGGCGTTGCAGTGGTCGTGGCGGGGGCCGTACCTGCTCCTGACCGCGGCAATCGTGATCGCCCTCACCATCGTCGCCTGGCCGGTGTCGGTGCCGGAATCCTCCCGCCAGGGCGCGTTCACACTCGCCCATCTCCGCGATCGCGACGTGTTCGTGCCGTGGCTGCACATCGTCAACGCCGTGTTCTCGGAGTTTGCCGTCGGCGTCTGGGCGGCGACGTACCTGAAAGAGGTCGGTCACGCCTCGGGCGGGCTGGCGGCGGCGCTGGCAGCAGTCTTCGGAATCACCATGTTCCTCTCGCGACTCGTGTTGCCCACCACCATGCGCTACCTGGGCGATGCGACCGTCACGGTCAGCTTCCTCGTTCTGGCGTTCGGTGCGCTGGTCATGTGCTTCGCCCCAGGGCTCGCTGGGCGGGTGATCGGTCTGACCATCGTCGGATTCGGCGGCGCGCCGCTGTACCCGCTGACCGTCGACCGGTTGTACGCGTCAGCCGAGCACAAGATCGACTCGGTCTCCCTCGGTGCGATCTGCATCCTCGCCTCGGGCACCGCCGTCACGCTGGGGCCATTGGCGCTCGGCGTGCTGGCCGATTCGGTCGGGCTGCGCCTCGCTCTGCTGATCGTGCCGGTAGTCGGCGTCATCGGCGCGATCACCCAGCGACCAGTTCGCGCCACGCGAACGATCGCTGCAGCACTCGACTGAACTCCGTGGCGAATACAGTCGGCGGAATGGGTACCACCATCTCATTGACATCGTCCGACGGTTTCGAGCTGTCCGCATACCGTGCCGAACCGGAAGGCGGCGTCCGCGGAGGCGTGGTCGTCGTCCAGGAGATATTTGGCGTCAACAGCCACATCCGCTCGGTCACGGATCGCTACGCAGCAGCCGGCTACCTGGCCATCGCCCCGGCGATCTTCGACCGCGAACGACCCGGTATCGAGCTCGGCTACACCGAGGACGACATCGCCGTCGGTCGCGACATCGCCAGGGGCACGCTCGACTTCGCCAACGTGCTGGCCGACGTGGCCGCCGCCGGTATCTGCGCCCGCGACGCCGGCAGGGTCGGAGTCGTCGGCTACTGCTTCGGAGGACTGGTCACGGCCGCTGCGGCCATCGAGCTCGCCGATGTCTTCGACGCCGCCGCCTCGTACTACGGAGGCAGCACCATCAGCCTGATCGATCGATCACCCGTCGTCCCCATGATCATGCACTTCGGCGAGCGCGACCACGCCATTCCACTCGACGACGTGCACAAGATCTCGGCAGCGTGGCCCGACGTGACCGTGCACCTGTACGACGCCGAGCACGGGTTCAACTGTGATCACCGCGGCTCGTTCAGCGCCGTTCCCGCAGCCATCGCCCAGGCGCGCACCTTCCGCTTCTTCGCCGACCACCTCGGCTGAACTTCTGACGACCCGGCTAGACCGGCGCCGCGGCCTGCCGGGCCGAGACATCGCGAAGTCGCCACGACGTGCCCGACAACAGAGCACTGGAAATGACCAGCACCACCATCATCACCGCGCAGCTCGTATAGGCGACCGTGCGGCCGAAATGCTCGTAGATCTGGCCGATGGCCGTCGCGGTGATACCGGCCGTCAAGGTCTCCACGCCACCGAGCAGACCCTGCGCACTCGCCTGACGCTCGCCCTGCACGACCAACCCGACCGCAACGCCACAACTGCTCACGGTGAACCCGTCGTTCGTTGCGTGAACCAGCGAGATCGCCAGCATCACCCCACCCGACGACGCGTGGCCGTAGGCGAACATCGCCGCGGCGCCCACCAGCAGACCGAAGGTGCCGAGCCGGAACGGACCGACCGACTGCGCCAGCCGACCGCCGATCGAGGCGAACAACACCATCGGCACGGCAAACAGGGTGATACCGAGATTGGCGATCAGATCGCTCGCCTGCAGGTCGTCGAGCACCAGCGCCCACAACGCGTCGAACGCGCCGATCATCATGAACACCGCGGCGCCCATCGACAGCGCTGCCAGGTACGGACGGATGCGCAGCAGATCGAAGGCGAACCTCGGAGGCACCTCCACGTCCCCGCTCGTCTCGACGACTCGCGTTCGGGCGATGAGCGGGTACATGGCGACGGTCAGACCGGCGATGAGCAGGAACGGTGCGGCAATCCCGAACGGGCCGACGAGCACTGCGGAGACGGCCGGCCCGACGGCGAAGCCGGCAACGTCGGCAGCGAGCATGCGCCCGAGGTTCTGACCCAAGTGATCGGGGTCGGCCAGGATCACAATTCGTCGCGCCGCCGGATACGCCAATCCGACGCCGACACCCATCACGAACCGAGCCGTCAGCAACACGATGACGGTGCTGCCGTAGGCCATGCCGAGCAGGCCGGCGACGTTGAACACCATCCCGAGCACGATCATCAGGCGGGCGTGGCCTCTGTCGGCGAGCGGGGCGAGGGTCACTTGGGCGACGAACGACGACAGGAAGCCCATCGCCACGATCAGACCGAGCGCACCCTCACCGATGCCGTACTGGTCGCGGAACTCGTCGAGCACCGTGAACATCACGCCGTAACCCGACGCGAACAGCGCAGTCAGCGCGCCGAAGACGACGACGACCGACCGAGTGCGCATCCGATTCATTCAACGGCAGTATTGCCGAGCGACCTCCGTCGCATCGCTGTGATTGTTGACGCTATGTCCGACTTTTCCCTATCATTCGAGAAATGTCGGACATAGACAACGGCGAGTCACGCGCCACTCCGCGCTGCACGAGCTCGGCTACGACCTCGACGCGACGATCCACGCCGACACCCCCGCACGCCTGAAGGCGGTCGGCAACCCGTTGCGCGCGCTGATCCTCGACCTCGTGCTGGAGCGGGCGATGACGGTGACCGAGCTCGCCGCTCGGGTGCGCAAACCACGTGGCACGGTTGCCCACCACGTCGATGTGCTCGTCGACGCCGGGCTGTTGAAGGTCACGGCAACTCGGCGAGTGCGGGCCATCGACGAACGCTTCTACGGCCGCACCGCGCACACGATCGTGTTCCCCGACGCGGCGACCGACGGCGATCTGCCCTTCGTCGCCGACGCCCGCGCCGAGGCCGATCTCTCGGACTCGCCTCCTGCGCCGGCGGATTCACGTTGCGCCATGCCCGAATTCCGGCCGAGCTCGCCGACGAGTTCACGGCGCGGGTGATGGATTTGGCGATCGAATTCACCCGGCTGCCACGCGGCGGCGATCGGCGAGTACGCGTTCCTCGCCGGCGTCTTCCCCACCAACCGACCCGTCGCCCCGGAGGATCCCGGAATGACGCACGAGACCGCGCTCGGGGCCAGCTATCGCAAGCTGTTCATCTCGACCACCATCTCGAACATCGGCGACGGCATGTCGTTGATCGCCTATCCGTGGCTCGCCTCGGCACTCACCCGCAATCCGTTGCTGATCTCGGCTGTCGCGCTCGTGCAACGCCTGCCCTGGCTGGTGTTCACCCTGCCGGCCGGGGTCATCACCGATCGCGTCGACCGCAAGAAGGCGATGGTGCTCGCCGACTTCGTGCGCTTCGGCCTCACGTTGGTCGTCGCACTGGCGGTGCTCAGTCGAGCAGTCGAGCCTGCCAGGGGTCGACGAGCTGTCGACCGTCACGGGCACGGCGACCGGCCTGTACATCCTGCTGCTCGTCGCCACGCTGCTGCTCGGCACCGCCGAGGTGCTCCGCGACAACTGCGGCCAGACGTTCATGCCGTCGATCGTCGAGGTCGAGCAGTTGGAGAAGGCCAACGGTCGAATGTGGAGCGCCGAGATCATCGCCAACACGTTCATCGGCCCGCCGCTCGGATCGCTGTTGCTGATCGCCGCGTTCTCACTGCCCTTCTTCGTCGACGCCGCATCGTTCTTCGCCGCGGCTGCACTGGTGTGGTCGATTCCCGGCAGCTTCCGCGCCGAACGACCCGATGATCACGTGCAGGCACCATGGAAGACCGAACTCGCCGAAGGCTTCCGCTGGCTGTGGGCCAACGACCTGTTGCGTTCGATGTGCATCATTCTCGGGTTCATGAACCTGGCATCGACACTCAGCGGATCGGTGTTGGTGCTCTTCGCCCAGGAGGTCCTCGACATCGGTCCCTTCGTCTTCACGATCATGGGGTTCGGCTTCGCGGCCGGAGCGGCAATCGGTGGCACCGTGGCGCCGTGGATGTCGAAGCGGCTCGGCAGCGGCACGTGCCTGGCCATGACGTTGGGCTCCAGCGCGGCGATCTCGTTCCTGGTCGGCCTGTCGTCGTGGTGGCCGGCGGTGATGGTTCTGTTCGGCCATCGGCGCCACACTCGGCGCGACGTGGAACGTCATCACCGTCAGTCTTCGTCAGTCGATCATCCCGTCGCATCTGCTCGGCCGGGTCAACAGCGTCTACCGGTTCTTCGCTTGGGGGATGATGCCGATCGGCGCTCTGCTCGGCGGCCTGACCGTGACCATCGTCAGTCAGTTCGCCAGCCGCAGCTTCGCGCTGCGGTCAGCGTTCTTCTTCGACGCGACGATCTATGCCGTTCTCTTCGTCGTCGGCCGCAGCAGGCTGACGACGGAAAAGCTCGAAGCGGCCAGGAGCGCTGTTCCTGCGTAAGCTCGCCGCGACGATCATCCGCAACGAAGGGGTCAGCAGCCATGCCGCTCGGCGACACACTCACCGAAAATTCCATCCTCGCCGAACAGGCCAAGGCGCTCGTACCGATGCTCGACGACGAGGCTGAGTTCGCCGACATCGAGGGCGAACTGTCGCCCACGGTCGTCGAAGCGTTGCACCGCGAAGGTTTGCTGAAGATCTGGGTCCCGGAGAAGCTCGGTGGTGCCGAACTCGACCCCCTGCAATCGCTCGAAGTGCTCGAGAACCTGTCGTACGGCGATCCCTCGGCCGGCTGGGTCGCGATGGCCGCCAACCTGTCGATCGGCACCGCCGGCGCGTACCTTTCGGATCACGCCGTCGCCGAGCTCTGGGGTGATGGCAGACAGCCGGTGATCGCCGGCCAGGGCACCCGCCCGGGAACCGCCACGATGGTCGACGGGGGTCTGTCGCTCAGCGGATCGTGGAGCTTCGGGTCCGGCTTGAAGCACTCCAGCCATGTCCATTCGCTCGGCATCATCGAGGAAACCGGCGAACCGCGGATCTTCGTCACTCCGATCGAGGCGGTCAACCTCATCGACAACTGGGATGTGCTCGGCCTGCGTGGCACCGGAAGCATCGACTACACCATGGACTCCGTCTTCGTACCCGACGGATGGAGCCATTTCGCAGTCACCACGGTGCCGGAGCGCGGCGGCAGCCTGTACGGACTCGGCATCATCGGATTCGCCGTGACCTGCCACTCCGGATGGGCGATGGGCGTCGGCCGGCGAATGCTCGACGAGTTGGCCGGTCTGGTGCACGGCAAAGCCGGGCGTCCCGGCGCCCAGGCCGACAACAGCGCTTTCCAGCAGGGCTACGCCCAAGCCGAGGCCGGCTTCCGGGCAGCACGAGCTCTGGTCATCGAATCATGGACCGATCTGTCGAAGAGCCTGTACGCGGGCGACGGCATCTCCGTCCGCCAGCACACCCTCGTGCGTCTCGCCCTGGCGCACATCACCAAGGCGTTGCACGACGCGGCCAGCTTCGTCTACCTCGCCGGAGGCACGACAGCGCTTCGCCACGGCACGCTTCAACGGCTGTACCGGGACGTGCATGCCGGCACCCAGCACGTCACGTCGGGACCCCCGGTCTGGCAGACCTGCGGTCGCGAGTTGATGGGCATCGCCGAGGGCAAGCAGTGGCAGTTCCTCGATCTCGTCGACCCCCACTGAGGTCTCCGGAACTGTTCAACCAGTCAGGCGCCACGCCCAACGCAGGGCGTGATCCAGCGAGCCGGTGAAGGCAATGCCCTGCCAGGCGATGTCGAAAGCTGTGCCGTGATCGACCGACGTGCGCACGATCGGCAGACCGATGGTGACGTTGACGCCGGTCTCGAATGCCAGCAGCTTCATCGGCGTGTGCCCCTGGTCGTGGTACATGCACACGATCGCGTCGAACAGCTTGCGATGCACTGCCTGGTGGAACACGGTGTCGGCGGGATGGGGGCCAGTGGCATCGATACCCGCGAGGCGCGCCGCTTCGATCGCCGGCACGATCTGTTCGGCATCCTCGGATCCGAACAGACCGTGCTCGCCGGCGTGCGGATTGACTCCGCACACGGCGATCCTCGGCGAGTCGACGAACCGGTGCAGTGTCTCGTGGGTGAGTTCGATCACCTCGCCGACCCTGGCCGTCGTCACCCGGCGAATCGCCTCTTGCAACGAGACATGGGTGCTGACATGGGTGACAGCGAGATCGCCAGCTGTCAGCATCATCGAAAAGCGCTGAACACCACAGACGCCCGCGATCAGTTCGGTGTGGCCGACGAACTGGGAGTCGCTGAGTTGCGTGGCCTCTTTGTTCATCGGCATCGTCACGATGCCGGCAACCCGTCCGGCCAACGCGTCGGCCGTCGCCGACAACACGTACTGCCGGGCTGCAGCCCCCGAGGCCGCATCGATGGCACCCGGACGATGATCGGCGGCCTGCAACATCCCGGCGTCGATGACCTGCAGTGGACCAGGTCGCCACTGGGCCGGATCGCTGATCGCCTCGATCTCGACATCGATGCCGAGCAGTTCGGCACCCAAGCGCAGGATCGCCAGGTCGCCGTAGACGACAGCCGGATCGGGACCGAGCGCGCCGTCGGCAGCGCGACACAGCACGATCTCCGGCCCGACCCCCGAGGCATCACCCATCGTGATCGCCATCGGCGTCGTCATGTCTGCGTTCCTCTCGTCACCAGGTCCACCAGCGTATTGGTTGTCCCGAAGCCACCAGGCTTGCAAGCCAGCCTCAACCGTCTGCTGCCGACCGTCACCTCGCCAAGGCTGATGCCGACCCCGACCGAGCCGTACACGGCAACCGCCGCATCACCGATGAACGCCGCTGCAGTGTCCCCACCCACCAGTATGACGCTGCCTGCCTGCAACTCGCCGACCAATCGGTGCGCACGACCGGCCAATTCCATCGCGACGGCTTCGGCGTCCCCGGCCCGGTCATCCGGCGACATGACGATCTCGACGTCGAGACCGGATGCCGCGAGTGCTGCCATCTGGGCGCGGCTCGCCGAATGCAGGCTGGCGCAGACGGCGACGACCGGTACGGGCAGCAGCGGATGCGGCAGCGGCGACGACTGGCGAGGAGCGCAAGCCCGTGCCACCGCGCCGACCACTGAGGCAGGGCCGGCGATCACGAGGTCCACAGCATCCAGGGCAACAGCAACGAGCTGATCGATGTCGGCGAGGGTTGCCGCGTCGACGATGGCCACTGCCTGGTCAGAGCCCTCGATCCAGATTCCGAGCGATTCAGCGTCGTGCAGCTCGACACTGGCCAGCCCGATTTCGGTCAGCGACCCTCCAGGCCGGCTGGTGCGCACCGGCATTCGTGGATCGTTGCCGTGCTCGGTCTCGGAAACTGGAACGCCGTCGACCAGTACCACTCCGCCGACGCACACACGTCCGAGCGGCGGATGCGACGGGACCAACACCACCCGCCGGCCGATCTCGACGAACGCCGAGAGTTCGGCGGCCCAGTTGCCGCGCAGCGTCGAGTCGATCTTGTGCACCTGGCGGACGTCGGACGCAAGGGCGATGGTTCGCCGCCGCGCCTCCAGCGCCGGCACGTGACGCGACCGCAGGTCCACCACCACACATTCAGCAGCAGACGAAGCGACGATGAAGGGAACCACCTCGACAGCCCATCCGGCGTCGGCGCACGACGCGCCGGCCTCGGTCGCACCGGTGCTGTCATCAGCGGTCACCACCAGCACCGCGTCGGGCATTTTCATTCGCGGGCGCGAGCCAGATCGTCGACCACGGTCACATTGTCGAGCATCGCCAGCGTCGACGGCGGTGTCAGCACCTTGATCGCCCGACTGCCGCCGCCGAGGATGATCCGTTCGCGGGCCATCACGGCCGCGTCGACCCAGATCGGTAGCTCGGCCGGCAGGGCGAAGACGGTCACGCCGCCGATCTCCATACCGGTCAGCTGCATCGTTTCGTCCGCCGAAGCGAACGACGCCTTGCGTACTTCGAGACGGCGCCGCACGACTCCGTTCACATCGAGCCGCGTCGATGCCAGCACGACGCAGGCCACCGGTCGCGGAGTCTCACCCTTGCCCACCACGATGATGGTGTTGGCCGAATCGTCGGGTGAGTAGCCGTAGGCCTCGCAGAATGCGGCGGTATCAGCGAGCGCAGGGTCGCACGGAACGATCTCGTGATCGACGTCCATGAAGCGAAGGTGGGCGACGACTTGTTCTTCGGGATTCACGACGCATGGCGTACCACGACGAACGACTCGTCCTGAAACCAGAGCCCTCCGTGCTTCAACACCACGTCGGCAGTGGCCTCGAGATACTTGCCCTCCATCAACACGTCGGCGGTGCGTTCGTCCTCGATCTGGGCAACGTAGACAGCCGCATTCCACGCCGCCATCGTGGTCGAGGTGCTGATGCGGTTGGACACCTCGTTCGGCATCGCGTGAAGGTGGTAGCTGAACAACGACGCCGCGTCACTGGTCCCTTCAAATCCAAAATCTGGTGTGGTGTCGCCGTTCAGTTGGGCGTCGAGTTCCTTGATCAACATGTGGCGCGGTGTTGCAAACGGGTCCTCCGCAGGCCAGATGCGACGGATCACCTCCATACCGGGATCGTGCCCGGTCGACTGCACGACCACCAGCCTGCCTCCCGCGGCCAGCGCCTTGGCGAGCGGCGCGAGGACGTTCTTGACCTTCGTCTCGGCCGACGTGCGGCTTCTGTACGGCTGGGCAGCCAGCACCAGGTCGTATTGGAACGGCTGAGGGCCACCGGTCGGGCGCGGGATCAAGTCGTTCAAGGCGAACGTGTGATCCTCGCGATACAGCACCATCACCGATGGGGTGACGTAGACCGGATTGCCGGTCTTGGGGCTCGCCGCCGTCTGCCAACCCAGGGTGAGGTGATCATCGAGTTCATGGATCTGCTGGAAGAACTCGTGGGCGCTGTTGCCCTTCAATGGCACGTCGATCCAGCGGATCTTGTCGTGGTGCACCGGCGACTTGGGGAACAACGTCGGTGCCTCGGCATAGAACATGTTGGTCAAGATGACCACCGATTGCGGGTGTTCGGCGAGTCGATCGGGCAGTGTCGCCAACGTCAGCCGCGTGTCTTCCATGCTGACTTCCTTGCCGACGACGAAGAACGGCACCGTCGGCATTCGGCGATGCAGGTCACGCAGCACCTGGCTGAGGACCATTCCATTGCCGGTACCGGCGTCGAACACTCGCAAGGCGGGCGGGCGCGGGACGATGTGACCCAACTCGCGACCGATTCGGGCGGCGACCTCGGCCTTCTCGCTGGTCGTCATCACGAACAGCAGGTACTTCTCGCGGTTGTCGAAGAACCGGAACGGCTCCGAGTTCCCCGCGCCGTGAGACTTCCCCTCAACCGACTCGATGTCCGTCATGTCAACCCCCGATCGACTCGCCGAACCGTACCCCGGCGTCGGCGGGCGCCCATCACGGTGGTTCGTGGGTGGCGAACGCTGCTCAGCCCTTCCGGGCGAGGTCGCCGATGATCTGTTGCGAGGCCAACTTCCCCGGCCCGCCCGACACACAACCACCGGGGTGGGTTCCCGAACCGCACTGGTAATACCGGTCGATCGGTGTGCGGTACTGGTTCCAACCCGGCGCCGGCCGGAAGAAGTACATCTGCGGCGCGAGGAACTCTCCGGCGAAGATGTTGCCCTCGCTGAGACCCACGACACGTTCGATGTCGAGCGGCGTCACGACCTCGCGATGCAGTACAAGATCCCCGAAACCGGGAAAGAACGACTCGATCGTGGCTTGCACGTTGTCACCGAAGTTCTGTCGTTCGGTGTCCCAGTCGCTGCCTTTCAGCTCGTACGGCGCGTACTGCACGAAACACGACATCACGTGCTTCCCGGGCGGCGCCATGTCGGGATCGACCAACGACTGCACGCAGGCGTCGATGTACGGGCGTTTGCTGTACCAGCCGTACTTGGCGTCGTCGAAGGCCCGCTCGAGGTAGTCCATCGACGGGCCGATGTTGGTGAAGCCGCGGAACTGATCGGTACGATCACCGAGCGCCGGATACCGCGGTGGGCCGTCGAGCGCGAAGTTGACCTTGGCCGACGTGCCCTGGAAGCGGAACCGACGGATGCTCTCGTTGAGCTCGCTCGGCAACTCGGCGGGATCGACCAGTTGTGTGAAGGTGCGCCGCGGATCGAGCGAGCTGACGATGACCTTGGCCTGCAGTTCGGTGCCGTCGGCAAGTGCGACACCTCGTGCCCGGCCGTCGCTGGTGATGACATGGCTGACCGGCGTGTCGACCACGATCTCGGCGCCGAGCGCCTGCGCGGCACGGGCCAGCACCTGGGTGAACCCGCCGTTGCCACCCTTGTGGAACGCCCAAGAACCGAAGTGACCGTCGTGCTCACCGAGGTTGTGGAACAGCAGCACCAGACCCGAGCCTTGCGAACGTGGGCCGACCTTGCTGCCGATCACACTCGACGACGACAACCAACCCTTGATGATCTCGCTGTCGAAGTAGTCGTCGAGGAAATCCGCAGCGCTCCCGGTCAACAAACGGATGCAGTTCTGCAGCACGCGCGACGGCAGCGCCTTCATCCGTTTGGCGAGCTCGGCCAACTGCAGAGCGTCGCTCGGATCGTTGCTGAACAGGTTCGGAGGCGCCGCGTCGAGGACGGGCTTCAGCGCCTGACAGACCTGGGCCATGTCGAACTCGTACTGATCCATCGCGTCGGCATCGTGCTTGGAGTGCCGGGAGATCTCCTTCAGATTGGCGTTGCGGTCCGTGCCCATCAGCAGGTAGTCGCCGTTCTCCATGGGAGCGAAGGCGCCGGGCATCTGGATCGGCATGAATCCGTGTTTGGTCAGTTCGAGCTCGTGGATGATGTCGGGTCGGAGGAGGCTGAGGGCGTAGGAGAAGGTGGTGAAGTGGAACCCCGGTATGAGCTCCTCGGTGATGGCCGCGCCACCCACGATGTGGCGGCGCTCGATGATCAGTGTGCGGAGGCCGGACTTGGCCAGATAGGCACCGTTGACCAGGCCGTTGTGGCCGCCACCGATGACGATCGCGTCGAAGGAACGTGAGGAAGGCATCGTTCAGGCTGTCTTTCTCGGCGGGTTGAACAGTGGTGGCCGGGCCACCACCGCGCCGACTGTGTGATAGCGGTGGTCGATCGTGATCTCCAGGTTGACCTTCGAGCCCACTGCGGCGAGATCGGGATGCACTCTGGCCATGGCGATATGGCGTTGCAGCATCGGGGAGTACATGAAGCTGGTCGTATATCCGACGCGGCCGCCCTCGTCGTCGTACAGCATCATCTCGTACACAATCGGAGTTTCGTCCTTGGGAGGTATCAATCCGGCGTCGCCGTAATGACGATCCCAGTCCTTCCAGTCGATCACCAGGCCGACCATCCTCCATCGCGAGGACTTGTCGGCGATTTCGCGTTCCAGCGCGCCGCGACCGATGAACCGCCGGGTCGAGGTAGCCAGGTCGCGGAACATCCAGGCAAAGCCGAGTTCGATGGGTGTCGAGCAGGCGTGATCGTTGAACGCGAACCTGCTGGAGTGGAAGTCGACGCCGATCAACACCAGGCCGGCCTCGATGCGCGTCATCAGCAGGGCGCTCTGTCCGACGGGGAGCACCCCTCGTCCGGAACATGCGGTCTGCAGTGTGTCCCACATCTCCAACGCCCCGTCTGCGCCGACCCACAGTTCGTAACCGAGGTCGCCTGTGTAGCCCGTGCGCGACACGTGAACCGGCACGTTGCCGATCTTGGCCGGGCCGTGGTGGAAGAATCCGAGCGAGGCGATCTGCGGATCCAGCGTCGCCAAGATCTCGCGCGACCTCGGGCCCTGTACGGCGAGCGATGCATAGTCCCCGGAGACATCGGTGATCTCGACCTGGTCGTACCCGATCAGGCTTCGGAAGTAGGCCAGATTCGGTTCGGCCGAGGTGAGGATGAACTCGTCGGCGGCGAACCTGATCACCACTCCGTCTTCGACGACGTAGCCGCGCTCGTCACACCACAGCGTGTACTGCGCTTGGCCATCGCGACAGGCAGCGATGTCGCGCGCGAGCACTGCACCCAGGAACTTGGCCGCGTCCCGGCCGCCGATTCGGTACTTGTAGAGCGGTGAGGTGTCGATCAGACCGGCCGAGTTGCGTACCGCGAAGTACTCGAACTTGTCGGACAGCTGATACTTCACAGCCGACAGGTAACCCGACCAGTGCGACCACAGATGTGTCTCGTTCAACGGGGCCAGGCGTTCGTGGAACGGCGTCGTCAGGACCATGGGACGATCGTAGACATTTGTTGGACGCACGCGCAATAACCGTTACAGTTCAAGCGTGACCCGCCTGAGCCCGAGCGCTCGCCGAGAAGAGATCATCGCCGCGGCGTTGCGGGTTGCGTCGACGAAAGGCTTGGCCAACACGACCGTGCGCGATGTCGCCGCCGAGATGGGAACATCGAGCGGCTTGATCCACCACTACTTCGCGTCGATGGACGACGTGCTGGCGGCCGCGTTCGAGCAGGCTGCCGGTGAGGATTTCGCCAGTACCGAAGCGGCAATGCGGGGCTCCAGCGGCTCGGCGGATCGATTGGCCGCATTCTTCGCTTCGTACACGCGCACCGAGGCCTACAGCGCCTTCCAGATCTGGCTCGATGCCTGGGCCGAAGCCCGCCGCCGACCGGCGCTCGGGGCGACGTCGCGCCGCTTGAACGTTGCATGGCAACGGCTGATCGCCGCCACGATCGTCGACGGAATCGACGAGGGTACCTTCACCTGCGACGATCCAGATGCAACAGCCTGGCGGGTGTTGTCGTTGCTCGACGGGCTGAGCCTGCAACTGGCTGCCCACCCTGGTGTGATCGAACGCGCGGTCGTGCTCGATTGGGCGATGACGGCGCTGGAGGCCGAGGTCGGCTTACCCGTCGGTTCGCTCGAGCGGCCCGGGCAGATCCGCAACGCTGTCCGACGCTGATGCCCGGCTACCCAACCTTCCAGGTCAGCACCCGAAGCATGATGTCGTCGCCGTCCTCGTGCAGGAGCGCCAATGGCTCGGTGACCTCGACGATCTGCCAAGTGCCGGCGTCGATCAGACTCTGCTGCTCGGTTCGGTAGCCGAGATCGTCGAAGGAGTCATCGCGGAAGGTGATGGAGACGTGCCCGCCTGACGCCGTGACACGCGCCAGTTCGGCGAAGGCCGATCCGTCGACGTGGCCGTGGGTGAACACTCCAACCGACACCACCGACCCGAACCGGCCGTCGGCGAACGGCAGGCGGTCGAGCAACGACCCCTGGTGCAGTTCGGCGTAGACACCCCGCGCCGCGCTGCGTTCCAACATTCCCGTCGACAGGTCGAAGCCAACGATCCGGGTGTGACCGATCGCCGCCAGCGAAGCCCCGACCAGACCGGTGCCGCAGCCGGCATCGAGGATCTCCGCGTCTGGCCGGGAGAAATGGCTACAACGTTCGGCACAGGCCTGCGGCGCGCGCCAGCCGAGATCACCGAGATCGCTGTCGTAGTCGGCAGCCCACACGTCGTACCGCTCACGCAGCTGATCTGCCCCCTGCGACGCGTAGATCCACTGCAGCCTGCTGTCGCGCTCAGTACTCATAGAACCCGCGGCCGGCCTTGCGGCCGAGTAGTCCGGCTTCGACCATGCGCAGCAGCAGGGACGGCGGCGTGTAGAGCTGCTCCTTGAACTCGCCGTACAACGACTCGGCGACAGCCTGCACCGTATCGAGACCGATCAGGTCTGCAAGCCGTAGCGGACCCATCGGATGGGCACATCCTTTGACCATGCCGGTGTCGATGTCGTCGGCGGTCGCGAAGCCGGACTCGAGCATCCTGATCGCGGCGAGGATGTATGGGATCAGCAGGGCGTTGACGATGAACCCGGCGCGGTCGCGTGAACGAATCACGGTCTTGCCCAGCCGCTCGCTCGCGAACTGCTCCATGTCAGACGCCGTGTCCGGCGATGTCAGCAGTGATGTCACGAGCTCGACGAGCGGTAACACCGGCACGGGATTGAAGAAGTGGATGCCGATCACCTGCGCTTCGCGCTTGGTGGCGCGGGCCAACTTCATGATCGGGATACTCGAGGTGTTCGATGCCAGGACGGCCCCGGGCTTGCACAACGCATCGAGGCGTCCGAACACGTCGACCTTCATCGCCTCGTCCTCGGCCACCGCTTCCACCACGAGGTCGCAGTCGCCGAGCGTGTCGAGCTGGTGACCGAATGCCAATCGGCTCCATGTCGCGTCGTGGTCGGTCTCCGTCAACCGACCCGAGGTCAGGGCGCGCTTCAACGACGTGGCGACGCGGGCCATGCCCGCTTCGGCGGCGGCCGGTGAACTCTCGGTGACGACGACGTCCAACCCGGCCCTGGCGGCCACTTCAGCGATGCCGGAGCCCATCAGGCCACAGCCAACAACACCGACTCTCTCGATCACTTTCGACACAGTGCTCCCTCCGTTGACTTGATAACTGCGAATCTTGCCAGACCGCGCCGAACCACACCCCAACCCCTCGGGTCAGTTCAGAGTGACAGTGATCTCGGTGGCCTTCACGGCAGCCCAGAGCTCGCGACCGACCTTGATACCCAACGCCTCGGCCGCGGCGGCGGTGATCTCCGCCGTCAGCTGGATCGACCCCTGCAATCGCACTCGAACACGTTCACCGCGATGATCGACGTCGATGACCGTCGCCCGCCACGTGTTACGCGGGCTACCTTCCGGTCGAGTCGCATGCAACGACACGGCTTGCGGTCGGATCACTGCAATCGCCGGGCCGTCGACATCCTCGGCGGCCACGACCAACATGGCGCCGCCGTCGACCGCGAACACCCCGCCCATCATCGATCCGGTCAACAGATTGACCCCGGCGAGCTCGGCGACGTAGGCGGATCGTGGGTGTGCCGCAATTTCGACGAAGGCTCCGTCCTGCACGACGTGACCGTGTTCGACGATCACCACCCGATCGGCCAATGTGAACGCGTCGACCGGATCGTGGGTCACGAGCACCGCAGAACCCCTGAAGTCCGTCAAATGCCGACTCAACTCACGGCGAACCTCGACCTTGGTGGTGGCATCGAGGGCGGCCAACGGTTCATCGAGCAGGAGCAGCTTCGGATCGGAAGCAAGGGCACGCGCCAAGGCGACCCGCTGGGCCTGGCCGCCGGAGAGCTGGTCGGGGTGTGAACCCTCGACACCGTCGCTTCCCACCCTGCCGAGCCACATCCGCGCCTTCTCGCGCGCTGCCACCTTGTCGACTCCTCTCGCTCTCAGACCAAAGGCCACGTTCTCGAGCACGGTCATATGAGGAAAGAGGAGGTACTGCTGAAACATCATGCCGCAGGCACGCTGCTCCGACGGCACGAACACACCGGCCGACGGATCGTCGACAACCTGGCCGCGAATTGCGATCGAGCCCCGTTCGATCGCCAAGAGACCGGCGATGCATCGCAAGATGGTCGTCTTGCCTGCACCGTTCGGGCCGAGCAGCGCGACCACCTCCCCAGGGATCGTGTTGAGCCACACGTCGAGGTTCAGCGAACCGCGGGCGACCACGATGTGGGCGCGCAACGTCACGTGGCCTGCTCTCCCCCACCCAACCACCTGTCGCGCAGGGCGACGAGCACGGCGAAGGAGACCGCGACCATCAGCAGAGCGAGCACGATGGCCTCATCAGGGTCCGTGTCGAGGGCGAGGTACACCGAGAGCGGCAACGTCTGCGTCCTACCCGGAAAGCTGCCGGCGAACGTGATCGTCGCGCCGAATTCCCCGAACGCTCGCGCCCACGACAGCACCGCACCGGCGATCAGAGCGGGGCGGATGGCCGGCAGCGTGACACGCCTGAACGAGTACCACGTGCCGGCGCCGAGGGTGCGAGCGGCTTCGTCATGGCCGGCGTCAGCCTGTCGCAGCGCTGCCTCGACCGTGACGATGAAGAAGGGCATGGCGACGAACGTCTGGGCGATCACCACAGCCGCCGACGTGAACGGGAGATGCACGCCGAACCAACGATCGAGCCACTGACCCGCCAGCCCACGACGACCGAGCGCATACAACAGGGCCACGCCTCCGACCACCGGTGGAAGCACCATCGACAGGGTGCACAGCGCCCGCACAACCGATCGACCGACGAAGCGACGCCGAGCGAGCAACCAGGCCAGTGGAAGTCCGAGCAGCACCGACAGGGCCGTCGCGCACACGCTGCACACCACGGACAACTGCAGTGCCTGACGAACGGACGGGCTGCGCAGGATCGTCAACACCTCGCCCCATGGCGCCCTGCTCAGCAGCCCGATCAGTGGAAGGGCGAAGAACGCAATGGCCAGCACCGCCAGCGCCAGGGCGGGCCACGGTAGCGAGCGCTCGATGCGGCGGGTCGTTCTAGTCGGCATCGGGGCCGGACCAGGTGAACCGGGCGGCACGCTTCTCGACGAAGGCGGCAATGCCTTCGGCACTGTCGGACGCCCCGGCGGCGACGTTGTTCCAATAGCTCTGCACAGCCTGAGGAACCTGACCGTGAGCCACGACCGCTGCAACCATCGACTTGGTCGCCGCCTGGGTCAACAGCGAGCGGGCGGCGAGCACGCCGGTCAACGTAGCAAGTCGCCGATCACCATCGGCGGCATCGACGATCTCATCGACCAACCCGATGTGTCGTGCGCCGGCGGCCGAGATCAGGTCTCCGGTGAAGAGCATTCGCTTCGTCACGGCGGGACCGAGCAGATGCGTTGCCCGCTCGAGCGATGCACTGGGGTACACAATGCCGAGCTTGGACGGCGTGATCCCGAACCGGGAGTCATCGGTGGCGATGCGCAGATCGCAGTCGATGGCGAGCGCGCACCCGCCGCCGATGCAGTCTCCGGAGATGAAGGCCACGGTCGGTTTCGGCAAACCGGCCAACGCCGTCTCGGCAGCGAGGTTGACCTCCGAGAACGAGCGCTCGCCAGCACGGCGGGGACCGTTGAGCTCGGTGATGTCCGCGCCGGCGCAGAAATGCTCGCCGGCGCCGCGCAGCACCACGACCCGGACCTCAGGATCGGCACCGAGTTGCAGTGCGAGTTCCTCGAGAGTCACCCACATCGCGTAGCTCATCGCATTGCGCTTGCCGGGTCGGTTGAGCCAGACGGTGGCGATCGCACCATCGCGGGTCAGTCGGATCAACTCGTCGGATTCCATGGTCATCGCCGAACAGTGTGGCCCAACCAGCGCCCAATCCGCCGGTACCGTATGGTTCCGACGGGGAGGGCGAGTGAATCCGGCGAGGTGATCGATGGTCGTCCAGGTCAGCGAGGAAGTTGAACGAGCGGTGCAGTCCGGGCACGCGGTGGTCGCCCTGGAATCGACGATCATCAGCCATGGAATGCCCTACCCACACAACGTCGAGATGGCGTGTGCGGTCGAATCGATCGTGCGCGACCACGGCGCGACACCGGCGACGATCGCCGTCATCGACGGCGTGTGTCGGGTCGGCCTCGACCGCGACGAGATCGAACTGCTGGCGACGCGCCTCGATGTGCACAAGGCCACGACGCGAGATCTCCCCTGGTTGGTGGCGACCAAGGCGACGGGCGCGACCACTGTCGCCGCCACCATGCGCCTCGCCGCCATGGCCGGGATTCGGGTCTTTGCCACCGGTGGCGTCGGCGGCGTGCACCGCGGCGCGGCGACAACCTTCGACATCTCGGCTGATCTCACCGAACTGGCGGCCACACCGGTCGCCGTGGTGTGTGCCGGCGTGAAGTCGATCCTCGACATCAGCCTCACGCTCGAATATCTGGAAACTGTCGGAGTTCCCGTAGTCGTCGTGGGCAGCGACGAGTTCCCGGCGTTCTACAGCAGGTCGAGCGGTCAACCAGCGCCGCACCGGCTCGACACTTCGTCGCAGGTCGCGGCAATGCTCAGCGCGACCTGGGGTGATCTGCATCTCGATCGCGGCGTCTGCATCGCCAACCCGATCCCGATGGACGACGAGATTCCTGCTACCGAGATCGACGGAGTGATCAGCGAGGCCCTCGACGTCTTGGCGCAACGAGGAATCGTCGGCCAGGGCGTCACCCCGTTCCTGCTGTCGAGAATCGTCGAACAGACCGGAGGGCGGAGCCTGACCGCCAACATCACGCTGGTCAAGAACAACGCGGCGCTCGCCGCCGATATCGCTGTCGACTACTCGAGGATTCCGCGCTAGGTGAGCCTGGCGATCTCAACCAGAGACTGCGGCGGCGAGCTTGGCCAACGTCGCCTCCATGTTCCGCCGATTCCGTCCCGGGCGGTCGCGCACACCGATCAGCAAGCTGCTGACGGCGCCCATGACCGGGACGCGATGGTCGGTCCACGTCTCGACGACCAACGTCGAGTCGCCCTCCTGCTCGAACCGGTAGTCCCAATTGGCGACCTTGAAGGGGCCAAGTGTGACATCGAAGCCGAACCGTTCGCCAGGTTGTGCGACTGTGACGACGACGTCGGTACTCCAGCGGATCCATCCCGATCGGTTCGATCCCTTGAAGTGTGCACCCACCACCGGCCCGGTGGCGCCATCGACCCACTTGCCGCCTGTGTTCTCAGGCGACCACTCGCCCATCCTCGGGAGATCGCTGACCAGCTCGTAGAGCTGATCGGCGTCGGAGCGGATGGTTCGTTCCACGCAGATCTGTTCGGACATCTGGCTATCTGAACAGATCGCGGCTCTGCTCGCGAATCACGCCGGCAATCGTCGCCGTGTCGTCGGGCTCCCACGCGAACCCCCGAATCACTGCCACCGGCGTTCGCGAGACGTTGCCCTTGACCAGTTCCGCGGCCCCGGCCAATTCGTCGGCAAGGCAGACCGCCTGCACCTTGAACTCGTGGCCGTGGGGGTCGCGCTGGCCGACGTAGCTGTGGATCGGCTGCATTCCGGCGATGCCGATCGCGATGTCGGTCTGGCCTTCGCGCCATGCTCTCCCGAAGGTATCGCTGATGATCACGGCGGCGTTGATCCCGAGCGACACGAGCGCTGCCCGTATCCGTCGTGCCGACGCATCGGGATCCGTGGGCAGCAGCACCAACCGCCCATGGGCCCCACTCGAGGATTGGTCGACACCGCTGTTGGCGCAGACGAAACCGTGCTGTGTCTCGGTGATCAGAACTGGTCCGGATTGGCGGACCACGCGCTTGGCCTCGCGCAACACGATCTCGGTCACGCCCGGATCCTTGTCCCACTTCGTAGACCATTCGATGGCGAACGGCGACGGATCGACCTCGGCAAGTTCGATCGTACGACCCTCGGCCTTGGAGACGACCTTCGACGTGACCACGACGATGTCGCCGTTCACGAGAGCCATTCCGGCATCGCTCGCTGCCCCAGCGATCATCGCTGCCAGGTCAGTACCCTCGACGATCTCGGGGAGCCCGGGTACCCCAAGGATCTGCAAGCCGCTCACGGGCTGAACGTAGCAGCGCCCGATACAGCACAATGGGGTCCATGGTCTCCGATCTGTTCGATCCGGCGGCCTGGCGCGACGTGCCAGGCTTCGCCTTCGACGACATCACCTATCACCGTGCCGTCGACCAAGGCACCGTGCGAATCGCCTTCAATCGGCCGGAGGTCCGCAACGCCTTCCGCCCACGAACCGTCGATCAGCTGTACACCGCGCTCGACCACGCCCGTATGTCGACCGATGTCGGCTGTGTGCTGTTGACCGGCAATGGCCCCTCCCCGAAAGACGGCGGGTGGGCGTTCTGCAGTGGCGGTGACCAACGAATCCGTGGCCGCGACGGCTATAAGTACGCCGCCGACGAAGGCCGAGAGTCGATCGAGCAGGGCCGGGCAGGGCGGCTGCACATCCTCGAGGTGCAACGCCTCATCAGGTTCATGCCGAAGATCGTGATCTGCCTGGTGCCGGGCTGGGCGGCCGGAGGCGGGCACAGTCTTCATGTTGTCTGCGACCTCACCTTGGCCAGCGCCGAGCACGCCAAGTTCAAACAGACCGACGCCGATGTGGCCAGTTTCGACGGTGGGTTCGGCAGCGCCTACCTGGCCCGCCAGGTGGGCCAGAAGTTCGCCCGAGAGATCTTCTTCCTCGGTCGCGAGTACTCGGCCGACGACGCCCATCGCATGGGCATGGTCAACGCCGTCGTCGCTCACTCGGAGCTGGAGACGACGGCATTGCAGTGGGCGAAGGAGATCAACGGCAAGAGCCCCACCGCACAGCGGATGTTGAAGTTCTCCTTCAACCTGATCGACGACGGGCTGGTCGGCCAGCAAGTGTTCGCCGGCGAGGCCACCCGGCTGGCGTACGCAAGCGACGAAGCCGAGGAAGGCCGCTCGTCGTTCATCGACAAACGCGAGCCCGATTGGAGCTCGTTCCCGTGGCACTACTGAGGTGGGCTTGGGGGTACCGACGTGATCCTGATCGATGATGCCGACGACCCCCGGTTGGCCTGCTTGGGTCGCAACGAGCGTGGACTGACCAGTCGGCGCCAGCGGCTGCTACGCGTTGCGCCGGGCTGACGTCACGGTTCACACCGAGCGCCGAGCGGGCGACGAGATCGGCAGGCCGGTGTCGTTGCGCATCTGCTCCGCCGCAGGCACGAAGTAGGCCATCAACCGCTCGGCGATGGCTGTCGACGGCGCACACTGCCTGACGGCCGAACCCATGTGGGCCAGCCACCGATCGCGCTGCAAGGGTCCGACGGTGAACGGCATGTGCCGCATCCGTAAACGCGGGTGACCTCGCTCGTCGTTGTAGGTCGTCGGCCCTCCCCAGTACTGGGCGAGGAACAGGGTCAGGCGATGGCGAGCGCCGTTCAGGTCTGGCGCCTCGGGGTAGAGCGGCAGCAGAACTTCGTCGCTCGCCACCCCTGCGTAGAACGCGTCGACCAACCGTTCGAAGAACGGCATGCCGCCGACGGCGTCGTACATGCTCACCTCATCGGTCATCGACCGCCGAGGCTATCGGTGATCAGGCCGCCAGACCGTCGAAGACCCGCACGTTGGACAGGTCCTCCTGGTGTGCGACGCATGGCATGGTGCCGTCACAGAGATCGAAGATCACGGTCTCGCTGTTCGCCAGTAGTACCAACGCCGAGACGATCTCGCCGTCCATCTCCAGTTCGATGACATCGCCGGCACGGAGCCGGATTGCTGTTGAGTTCATTTCTGTCCCGTCCTTTGCCGAGTTGCCCGTTACACCGATACGAGTCCGGATTGCGCCGTCTACGTACCGTTGCACTTGTCACATCGGCACCGTGGTGAACGGGCTTTACGAGAACTTTCGTGTCATCGCGTCCGGAAATACGTCGGGGAGCCCATCGCCGACCCGGTCGGTGAACACTGGGAGACGCTTCTCCAGGAAGCTCTCGACACCCTCGTTGGCGTCGGCGCTGCGTCCGCGTTCGAGAATCGCCCGCGAGTCGACCCGGTGGGCCTCCATCGGGTGGTCGGCCGTCAGCATCGTCCACAGCATCCTGCGCGTCAGGGCCACGCTGACGGGGGACGCGTTGTCGGCGATCTCGGAGCCGATCGAACGCGCCGTCGGCAACAGGTCGTCAGGCTCGTGGACGCTGCGCACCAAGCCACCGGCCAACGCCTCGTCGGCACCGAAGACTCGTCCGGAACAGCACCACTCCATTGCCTGACCGATGCCGACCAGACGCGGTAGGAACCACGACGAGCACGCCTCCGGCACAATGCCGCGGCGGGCGAAGACGAACCCGATCTTTGCCGAGGTGCTGACCAGGCGGACGTCCATCGGCAAGGTCATGGTGATGCCCACACCTACCGCCGGGCCGTTGATCGCCGCGATGACCGGCTTGAGGCATTCGAAGATCCGCAACGACACCATGCCACCACCGTCGCGGGGTATGCCGGCTGCGGTCTGCTCGTCGCTCCCGCCTTTCGAGAACGTCTCGCCTCCGCTCGACAGGTCCGCCCCGGCGCAGAACCCTCGTCCGGCACCGGTCACGATCACAGCGCGCACGTCGTCGTCGGCGTCGACCCGATCGAAGGCGTCGATCAGCTCACGCATCATCCTGGTCGTGAAGGCGTTGAGCTTGTCGGGGCGGTTCAGCGTGATGGTCGCAACATGCTCGGCGACCTCGTACAGGATCTGCGTGTACTCCATCCGCCGACCCTACGCCGAGCGATGAGAAGTGTGCGTCCTAGGACGGCTCATCTCTCATCGCCAGGTGCGTCAGACGTCGAGGAAGCGGCTGGCAGCGGTGGCCGAACCGACGGCACCGACGAAGGCGCCGAGCAACAACATGAAGAACACGACCTTGATCGGGTAGCCGTCGGTCACGACGAAGCCGCCGAGACCGGCGTTGCTCGGGAACTTGCGCACGCCTGACGTCCAGTCGGCGTTACCGAGCAACAACAACACACTGCCGAACACGGCACCGGCGAGGCCTTGTAGGAGCCCCTCGAGCATGAACGGGAGGCGGATGAACCAGTTGGTTGCGCCGACCAACTTCATCACCTCGATCTCACGACGACGGGCGAACATGGCCGTGCGGATCGTGTTCCAGATCAGCAGGATGGAGGCGAACAACAGCACGCCCGACATCACATAGGTTCGTACTCCGAAGAACGACTTGAGCTTGCCCAGCACCGCGATCTGGTCCGTCGGAAAGGCAACTTTGTAGACGCCGGGGAGCCGCGTGAACGAGTCGCGGATGCTCAACAACTGTTGGATCTGATCCTTGTCGACCGGCTCGACGGCGAAGTACGACGGGACGTTCTCCTCGGAGAGGAACTTCAGCGACTCGGGATCGGCGGCGAAAAGCTTCTTGGCCTGCGCGAGCGAACAATCGACCGGGCAGTACTCGACATTCTTGATCAGCTCCGGGCGACTCTCCAGTGCCTCTTTGATCGTGGCGACGGCCTCTGGTTGGGCACCATGGTTGACGTAGACCACCATCTGCACACCACCGGTCCACTGGCTGAGCTGATTGTCGAATGCTTGCTGGATCAGCAGCGTGATGCCGAACAGGAACAGCGACACCATCGAGGTGATGACCGCGGCGACTGTGAGCGTGAGGTTGCGGGTCAGGCTGGCCCACATCTCCCGTAACGTGTAACGAAGGCGCGAGATCACTCGTACACACCTCTGGCCTGGTCACGCACGATGATTCCCCGATCCAGCTGGATGACGCGCTTGCGCATCATGTTGACGATCCGCTGGTCGTGGGTGGCCATGACCACCGTGGTTCCGGTCTTGTTGATCCGGTCGAGCAAACGCATGATCCCCTCGCCCGTTGCCGGATCGAGGTTGCCGGTCGGCTCGTCGGCGAGCAGGATCAGCGGACGATTGACGAAGGCCCGGGCAATCGACACACGCTGCTGCTCGCCACCGCTGAGTTGATGCGGGAACCGCTCTTGCTTTCCCGACAGGCCGACGAGATCGAGCACCGCCGGCACCTGCTGCCGAATCACGTGCCTGGGCCGCCCGATCACCTCGAGGGCGAACGCGACGTTCTCGTGCACGGTGCGGTTCGGCAGCAACTTGTAGTCCTGAAAGATGTTTCCGATGTTGCGGCGCAGGTGCGGCACCTTGCTGTCGGACATCTCGTTGATGTTCCGTCCGGCGACCCAGACCGAGCCCTTCTCGGGCCGCTCCTGACGATTCATCATCCGCAACAAGGTGCTCTTGCCCGAGCCGGACGGCCCGACGAGGAACACGAACTCCGCCTTGGCGACGTCGAAGCTGGCGTCACGAAGCGCGACGACCTCGGTCGAATAGCTTTTTGTGACATTTTCGAGTCGGATCATCGGTGGTTCTCCACGACCTGTTGCAACCGCCACCCCGCCTGGAGCTCGGGAAACACTAACGCTGCTCATTGCGCTTCCCGCCGTCGCCACCGCAGGTAGCCCTCCATGAACTCGTCGAGATCACCGTCGAGCACGGCCGTCACGTTCCCCGATTCAACGTCGGTACGCAGGTCTTTCACCATCTGGTAGGGCTGGACGACGTACGACCTGATCTGGCTGCCCCAGCCGACTTGAGCCTGTTGCCCGGCAATGCTGTCGAGCTCGGCTTCGCGCTCCTCTTCGATTTTGGCGGCGATCATCGTCTTCAACCGGCGCATCGCCTTCTCCCGGTTCTGCAACTGGCTGCGTTCCTCCTGCGACGACGCAATCAGACCCGTCGGCTCATGGATCAACCGCACCGCCGACGACGTCTTGTTGACGTGCTGCCCGCCGGCGCCACTCGCCCGGAAGACCTCCATACGGATCTCCGACTCGTTGACTTCGAGGTCGAGCTCGTCCATCACCGGCCACACCTGCACGCCCGCGAAGCTGGTCTGGCGGCGACCCTGATTGTCGAACGGGCTGATGCGCACCAACCGATGGGTACCCCGCTCGGACGTCATCAATCCGTATGCGTATCGACCGGTGAGGGTGAACTCGGCCGACATGATGCCGGCTTCGGCGCCCTCGCTGAGCCCGTCGAGCTCGAACCCGAAGCCGCGTCGTTCGGCCCAACGCCCGTACATCCGCAGCAGGATCTCGGCCCAGTCCTGAGCGTCGACTCCACCATCTTTGGCGTTGATCTGGACGATGCAATCGGCCTCGTCGTGCTCGCCGGTGAACAGGCTGCGAAGATCGAGCTGGTCGAGCCGGTTGGTGATCGAGGCGACGGCCGCGTCGAGCTCGGGCTCCTGCGATGCATCGTCGACTTCTCGGGCCAGCTCGTGCAACACCTCGGCATCCTCGAGTTCGCCCGACAGCTGATCGAACTGGTCGATGTCGGTCTTGACGTTGGCGTACTCGGTGTTGATCTTCTTGGCCTGATCTTGGTCATCCCACAGATCGGGACGGGCAACTTCGTGTTCGAGCTCGACCAGCCTCGCTCTGTTGGCGTCGATCTTGAGGTAGCCCTCAGCCTCGCCGAGGCGGCGGCGGAGCTCTTTCAGATCGTCGGAATAATCACGCATGTTCAGTCAGCGGAGACCAGCTCCGACCATCAGGTGGCCGCGCCGTGGCACATCTTGAATTTCTTGCCGCTGCCGCACGGGCACGGCGCGTTGCGCGGCGTCTTCGACCACTCGTCCTTGACGATCGTCTGCTGCTTGACAGGTGCTGGTGAGGCCTGGAGCGGCGACCGCCGGATCGATCTCCCCGGAGGCTGCCGCAGCCTGCGCTGCCGCAGCGAAGCGGTCGGGCTGCACGGTCTCGCTGGAAGTCTGCTGGACGTTCTGAACGGTTGGTGCGGGGACGTCGTTGCGAATGACCTGGACGTGCATGACGTACTTGACGAAGTCCTGGGCGATGCCCTTCATCAGGCTGCCGAACATCTCGTAGCCCTCGCGCTGCCATTCGACGAGCGGATCCTTCTGACCGACGGCTCGGAGGTTGATGCCCTCCTGCAGGTAGTCCATCTCCTCGAGATGCTCGCGCCAGCGCTGGTCGATGATGCGCAACATGACCTGGCGCTCGACATCTCGCATGACAGGCGACGACAGTTCCGCCTCGCGCTTCTCGTAGTACGCAGACGCGTCGGACATCACCAGGTCGTACATCTCGTCGGTCTCGTGGCACTTGTCGAGTTGAGCCTCGGTGATGTCGCTCGGCCAGAACGTCTTCAGCTCCAGGACGAGCCCGCCGAGATCCCACTCGTCGGTGGCGACGCTGGCGCAGTGTGTCTCGATCAGCGTGTTGACCGCCTCTGCCAGGTACTCCATCGCCGCGGTCTTCAGGTCGGCGCCTTCCAAGATCTGGTCGCGGCGCCGATAGATCACCTTGCGCTGCTCGTTCATGACCTCGTCGTACTTCAGCACGTTCTTGCGGATCTCGCCGTTGCGCTGCTCGACCGTGGTTTGCGCCCGCTCGATCGCCTTGGTGACCATCTTGGCTTCGATGGCCTCGTCGTCGGGCAACGCACGACCCATCACCCACGACAATGCACCGGTGGCGAACAGTCGCATCAGTTCGTCGTCGAGGCTGAGGTAGAAGCGACTCTCCCCAGGATCACCCTGACGGCCGGAACGACCACGAAGCTGGTTGTCGATGCGCCTGCTCTCGTGGCGCTCGGTGCCCAAGACATACAGCCCACCGAGGACCGCGGACCTTGTCGCCCTCGATCTTGCAGTCTTCTTTGAACTTCGCCAGCAACTGGTCGTAGCGGGCCAGCGCGGCGGTGCGCGCAGCCTTGAACTCGTCGGGCATCTCGTCGAGCGGAAGCGGTAGGGCGAAGTCGTCGACCAGTACGTCGGGGTCGTGACCCTCCTTGACGACCTCGTGCCGAGCGAGACCCTCCGGGTTGCCTCCGAGGATGATGTCGACGCCGCGACCGGCCATGTTGGTGGCGACCGTCACGGCGTTGAGGCGGCCGGCCTGAGTGACGATCATCGCTTCACGCGTGTGCTGCTTGGCGTTGAGCACCTCGTGCGGGACGCCATTCTTCTTCAGCAACTGCGACAGGTACTCGCTCTTTTCGACGCTGATCGTGCCCACCAGGACCGGCTGACCACGCTGGTACTTCTCGGTGATGTCGTCGACCACGGCCCCGAACTTGGACGGCTCACTCTTGTAGATCAGGTCGGCCTGGTCCTGGCGGATCACGGTCTGGTTGGTCGGGATCGGTACCACGGCCAACTCGTAGGTGCCCATCAGCTCGGCAGCCTCGGTTGCAGCCGTACCGGTCATGCCGGCGAGCTTGTCGTACATGCGGAAGTAGTTCTGCAGGGTGATCGTGGCCAAGGTCTGGTTCTCTTCCTTGATCTTCACGCCCTCTTTGGCCTCGACAGCCTGATGGATGCCTTCGCTCCACCGGCGGCCGTCGAGAACTCGGCCGGTGAACTCGTCGACGATCTTCACCTCGCCGCCTTGGATGATGTAGTCCTTGTCGCGCTTGTACAGCTCCTTGGCCTTCAGCGCAACCGATAGTTGGTGCACCAGGTTCTGCTGCACCTCGTCGTAGAGGTTCTCGATGCTGAGCGCCTGCTCGACCCTCTCGATGCCCGCCTCGAGCGGGACGACGACCCGCTTGTCTTCCTCGACCTCGTAGTCGACGTCGCGCTTCAGGGAGCGCACGATCGAGGCGAAGCGGTAGTAGAGCTTGGCGGCGTCGGCCACGCGACCACTGATGATCAACGGCGTTCGGGCCTCGTCGATCAGGATCGAGTCGACCTCGTCGACGATCGCGTAGCTGTGGCCACGCTGCACCTTGTCGGCCAGCGTGGTGGCCATGTTGTCGCGCAGATAGTCGAAACCGAACTCATTGTTGGTGCCGTACGTGATGTCGCAGGCGTAGTTGGCCCGTTTCTCGGCCGGGTGCTCTTTGAAGCCGGGGATGATGAGACCGACCTCGAGGCCCATCCACTTGTGGATTCGGCCCATCCACTCAGCATGGAAGCGGGCCAGGTAGTCGTTGACAGTGATCAGGTGCACACCCTTGCCACCAAGGCCGTTGAGGTACGCCGGCAGCGTGCTGACCAGGGTCTTGCCCTCACCGGTCTTCATCTCGGCGACCCATCCGAAGTGCAGCGCCGCGCCACCCATCAGCTGTACGTCGAAGTGGCGTTGCCCGATGACCCGGCTGGAGGCCTCGCGTACCACCGCAAAGGCTTCGATCAGGAGCTCGTCGAGGGTCTCGCCCCGTTCGATCCGGCCACGGAACTCGGCCGTCTTGCCGCGCAAGGCGTCGTCACTGAGCGCCGACATGGCGGAGGCTTGAGCGTTGATGTCGGGAACCAGGCCCTCGAGGGCCTTCAGCTTCTTACCTTCACCAGCTCGGAGGATGCGATCGAGGATGCCCATGCGGGTGCACAGCCTACCGGCGGGGGCGGCGCCGACCTTGGGCACAGCTCAGGTCGCTCGCGGGACCGTCTCAGACCTTGGCAGCCAACCTGGGCACGTCCGCGTGTCTCAACTGGGTGCTGGCGGCTGCAGCGAGCTCGACACGGGCGACGCCCGCGGATCGCAATGCCTGAGCGGCTGTTCGCAGCGTTGCGCCTGTGGTGACGACGTCGTCGACGACGAGCACGCTGAGTCCGGGGCGTGGACGCCTGGCGCGAAACGCGGGACCGGCAAGACGCTCGGCACGGGACTTGCCCGTCTGCGGATCTCCATGGGCCCGGTACAACAGCCGACGGCAGGGAATGCCGAGCTGGCGGGCGACCGCTTGGGCAATGGCCTCGGCCTGGTCGTAGCCCCTGCCGCGCACGTGGCGAGCGCTGGTTGGCGCCCAGGTCACCACGTCGACAGGGGTGAGACCCAGACGACGCACCATCTGGGAGGCAAGGACCATGGCCGCCGACCGGCGGTGACGGAACTTCAAGGCGACGATCAATTCCCTCGGCACACCGTCGAACGGGAAGGCAGCAGCGATGCCGTCGGGGCTGCGAACTGGGCCGACCGAGGCCAACGCGAACCGACAGCGATGGCACAGGGTCTCGCCCGGGCATCCGCAAGCCGAGCAACGAGCACTGAACAACCCGGAAACCAACCCGGAAACCAACCCAGAAAGCATCCCAGAAAGCATCATGGTGCAATCAATACCAGGAGGGTGTGACACGACCTTCGGTAGGGTCTCGGCGTGGTGCCGCGGCTGTTTCCCGATCGACCCGCCCAACGGCTGACCCGGTGTCTCGCCGGCCAGATCTGCTTCGGCTTGGGTATCAGCATGTTCGTCACGGCGCGCCTCGGTCTGGCCCCCTGGGACGTCTTCCATCAGGGCGTGGCGGCCCGTACCGGGCTGCGGCTCGGCTGGGTGATCGAGCTCACCGGACTCCTGCTGTTGCTGCTGTGGATCCCGCTACGACAGCGACCGGGCGTCGGCACGATCCTGAACGCGGTGGTGATCGGCCTCGTCGTCGATCTGATCGGCAACCGCCTGCCCTCCACCGATCTGCTCATCCCGCGACTCGCTTACGTCGTCGGTGCGGTGATCGTGATCGCCATCGGGTCGGGTCTGTACATCGGTGCCGGCCTCGGCGCCGGTCCGCGCGACGGGATCATGGTCGGCCTGGCGGGACGCGGTCACTCCGTGCGCCTCGTGCGTACCGTTCTGGAGGCGCTCGTGATGGTCGTCGGCATCACCCTCGGCGGTCATTTCGGCATTGGCACCGTCGCCTTCGTCCTCTTCATCGGGCCACTCGTCCACCTCTTCATCCCCCGTCTGGAGATCAAGCCCCAGACGATCAAGCCCATGGAGCTCCGGCCGGCTAGTACCGGTAGTGGTCTGGCTTGAACGGGCCGGACGGCTCGACGCCGAGATAGTCGGCCTGCTCGTCGGTGAGCTTGGTCAGCTTCACACCGAGGGCATCGAGGTGCAGCGCAGCCACCTTCTCGTCGAGCCGCTTCGGCAGCACATGCACGCCGAGCGGATACTGCTCGACGTTGTTGAACAGCTCCATCTGGGCGATCACCTGGTTGCTGAACGAGCAGCTCATGACGAAGCTCGGATGCCCGGTCGCGCAACCAAGGTTGACCAGCCGTCCCTCGGCCAGCACGATGATGGCGTGGCCATCGGGGAACGACCACAGATCGGTACCCGGCTTCAACTGGTCGTGTTCGGCGCCACTGCGGGCCAATCCCGACATGTCGATCTCGCTGTCGAAGTGACCGATGTTGCAGACGATCGCATTGTGCTTCATCTGGTGCATGTGATCGACGGTGATGATGTGGTCGTTGCCGGTGGCCGACACGAAGATGTCGGCGGAGGCGACCACCTCGTCCAGCGTGGTCACCTGGTAGCCCTCCATCGCCGCCTGTAGGGCATTGATCGGGTCCACCTCGGTGACGATGACCCGGCAGCCCTGGCCCTTCAGGGCCTGGCTGCACCCCTTGCCGACGTCGCCGTACCCGCACACGACGGCAACCTTGCCCGCCAGCATCACGTCGGTCGCCCGGCAGATCGCATCGACCAGCGAGTGGCGGCAGCCGTACAGGTTGTCGAACTTGCTCTTGGTGACGGAGTCGTTGACGTTGATCGCCGGGAACAGGAGCTCGCCGCGCTCGTGCATCTTGTACAGGCGCATCACTCCAGTGGTGGTCTCCTCGGTCACTCCCCGGATCCGTGACGCCAGCCGTGTCCACTTCTGCGGATCCGTCTTCAACGAGCGCTGCAGCAGTCCGAGCACGATGGCGAACTCGGGGTTCGAAGCCGACGTCGGGTCGGGAACCTCACCCGACTTCTCGAACTCGACGCCTTTGTGGAGGAGCAACGTGGCGTCACCACCGTCGTCGAGGATCATGTTCGGGCCCTGTTGCTCACCGTTGACACCGTCGGGCCAGCTCATCATCTGTTCGGTGCACCACCAGTACTCCTCCAGCGTCTCGCCCTTCCAGGCGAACACCGGCACACCCTTGGGCTCGTCGACGGTGCCTTCCGGGCCGACAGCGATGGCGGCGGCGGCGTGATCCTGCGTGGAGAAGATGTTGCAGCTCGCCCAGCGCACCTCGGCGCCGAGCTCGACCAAGGTCTCGATCAGCACCGCGGTCTGGATCGTCATGTGCAGGGACCCGGAGATCCGCGCCCCCTGAAGCGGCTTGGACGGACCGAACTCCTTGCGTAGGGCGCGTAGACCGGGCATTTCGTGTTCGGCGAGATGGATCTCCTTGCGGCCGAACGGAGCCAGCGAGAGATCGGCTACGCGATAGTCGCGGCGCGCCGCGAACGAGGTGTTCATCGAAAGTCCTCCACAGGTGGAACGGGCACGGGGTGCACGAAGTTGTAGCCGGGCCGGTGCCAGCTGGCAACGTTCAATTCAGCCCGTGGGGTGAGCGCAAGTCTAGTCGGCGAGCACGACGGCCGCGGCGTCGAACAGGTAGTGCGCGTTCCCGGCGAGGTTGTAGACCCGCACGGTGTTGTCGGGTCCGTACTTGAGCACGGCCATGTTGGGCACCGGCGGGCCTTCGACCATGTTGAGATTGGACGACAGCGGCCGCACGGCGCCGGCCCCGGCCGGATACGCCGTGAGGAACGTGGAGGCGGGAACCGACGGATACTGGCGACCGAGCGATGCCGACGTGAGGTTGCCGATGACCGCAAGCTGCGCGCCAACCTGGTCTGCTCCGATGAACACCGAGCTGGCGAACTCGAGGAAGCTCCAGTCCTCTGCCTGACCAGGTCCGAGCGTGAGCCCTGCGCCACCCCACGGAGGGACGCGCGTGTCGAACGTGCGGTAGGGCGACGTGAGCGGCACGACTCGCCCGGCGCGCGTGCCCTCAGGCTGCCCCTTCAACATGTATCCGACAACGTCGGCCACGACGTGCGTCGCTCCCTGGTTGTTGAAGATGCGCACCTTGCCGTCGGTGCCGACCGGGACGAACACCAAGTTGGCCTTGATCACGTTCGCGGCCAGGTTGAGGTTGGACGTCGTCGGGTCCTGACCCGGCGGCAACGCATCGGGGTACACCGACAGGTGGGTTGCGGTCGAACCCGGCTCGGTGGTGATTCCGACGACGTTGAGCAGCACGCCGGTGACGTCAGGGGAAACAGGCACCGCCGGGTTGACCGGCGGGTTGACGCCGTTGACGCCGCGGATCTGCAGATCGATGACCTGCTTGGCAAGCAAAGGTCCGGCCGGGGCACCGTCACGGCCGGTGCCGTCGCGGGTATCGAGCACGCGCGACGGCGTCGTTGGAATCAACCGCGCCCCACCTTGGCCGCGATGTCGCTGTCGGCGCTGGTCGAGAACCACCCGAAGACGTCGACGAGCACCTGCGCGGTACCGCTCTGACCGAACAGGCCGATCGTCAGTTTGCCATCCGTCCCCGGACGGACGATGGCCACGTTGGGCACGGTCTGGTTGGGCGCGAAGTTGATGATCGACGTGCGCACCGCCGGCTGGGCACCCGTGCCGTACGCCTCGAGGTAACCGCTGGCACCCGGCTCGGTCACCGTGATGTTGACGACGACGGCGAGCACGTCGGCTGGGTTCGCCGGAACGTTGCCCATTCCGAGCAACTGGATGTCGAACGTCTTCGGGGCAGGAGCTCCCAACGGCTTGGCACCTGGCTGCACAGTGTCGTTGATTGACAGTGGCGCTGGGCGGGAGTCGAAGATTCGCGCGGGAGTCAGCGGATGGAACTCGCCGCCGCCGCACATCGTCGCCGTACAGACCGCGGCGTTGGTGACCTGTGGCGCGACAGGAACGAGCACGGTCACGCCGGCCAGTCCGATGACCGCCATCAACCGCGCGAGGTGACGACCCGACTTCATGGTGTGAGCGTATCCCACGATGGCTCCAATCCCCTGCGCGGCACGATCACGTCGCGAACGTCGGCGCCAGGCCTTCGCTGCTCACCCGGGCCATGATGGCCTCGTGCTCGGAGTCGTCGACGGCAACCGCCTCGTCGATCAACATCACCGGTATGCCATCGCGAACCAGGTATCGGCGATGGAGGCGCGGGTTGTACAACCCGTCGGTGTCCCCGAGGTAGAAGAGCGGACCCTTGTCTTCTGGGCAGGCAAGAACCGAAAGCAACCGGGGGTCGAGCGCCATGATGCTCATCCTGTCATACGCTCGTGACGAGGGCCAGGACCTCGGCCACATGCTGGTCGCACTCGCTGCGGTCCGCCGCCTCCAGGTTGAGGCGCAGCAGTGGCTCGGTGTTGGATGGCCGGAGATTGAACCACCACGAACCGCAGTCGACGGTCAGCCCGTCGAGTCGATCCTGAAGGTACCCGCCGAACTCCTCGGCGACCCTGGCCATCACCGCGAGCGGATCACCGACCTGAGTGTTGATCTCTCCGCTCGAGGAATACCGTTCGAACGGCTTGCGGACGACCGAGAGCACGGTGTCGGCCCGGCTGATCTCGTCGAGAACGAGGAGCGAGGCGATCAGACCGGAGTCGGCGCCGAAGTTGTCGCGGAAGTAGTAGTGGGCGGAGTGCTCGCCGCCGAACACCGCATCCGTCTCGGCCATGATCTGCTTGATGAAGGAGTGACCAACCTTGGTTCGCACCGGCACCCCACCATTTTCTTGGATCACCTCGGGCACAGCCTTGGAACAGATCAAGTTGTGGAGCACCGTCGCCCCGGCATGCGAGCGCAGGACGGCAGCCGCGAGGAGTGCCGTCGTGGTCGAACCGCTGAGCCCGCGGCCGGTCTCGTCGACGACGAAAACCCGGTCGGCGTCACCGTCGAACGCCAAGCCGACGTCGAAACCGCCGGCAACCACCCGCGCTTGAAGATCGCGCTGGTTGGCCGGCTGGAGCGGATCTGCCGGATGGTTCGGGAAGGTGCCGTCGAGTTCGCCGTACATGACTTCCAAGGTGACCTGTGGAAGGCGCTCGAACACAGCCGGCACGACCAAACCCCCCATCCCGTTGGCGGTGTCGGCGACGACTCGCAGAGGGTGCATCGCCTTCGGATCGATGAACGAGATCACATGGTCGACAAAAGCATCGAGCAGGTTGCGCCTGGTTGCCGAACCTGACGTGGCCGCGGCGAGTGGGCCGTGCCCGGCGAGGACGCTGGCCGCGATCGCCTTGATGTCTGCCAAGCCGGTGTCCTGCCCCACGGCCCGGGCGCCGCCGAGGCAGAACTTGACCCCGTTGTACTGCGCCGGGTTGTGCGAGGCGGTGAACATTGCTCCGGGCGCGTCCAGCGTGCCCGCAGCGAAGTAGACGAGGTCGGTCGAGGCCAGGCCGAGGTCGACGACATCCACACCTTGCTCGAGCGCGCCGCGTGTGAAGGCGTCGACCAGCTCCGGTCCGGAGGGACGCATGTCGCGGCCGACGAGCACTCGCGGAGCCTTCGCAAAGCGGGCGAAGCCGACGCCGAGGGCGTGCGCAACATCGGTGTTGATCTGGTCGGGGACGGTGCCACGCACATCGTACGCTTTGACGATGGCGTCCAGCACCTGCGGATCGGTCGAGGACATGGGGCTTAGAGGCTAGCGTCGAGTGGTCCCGAGTCGTCCGGAGCGTCTGTCGGCGGTGCCCAGACCAGCGAATCTGCAGTGAGATCCGCGTCGAGAGGGAGGTCCACGTCGGGTCGCCACATCTGCGACGGGGTCGGATCGGCGAGCATCAGTTCCTCGGCGCGCGGTTCCCAGTCCTCCCATTGGAAGTCGGCCGCATTCGGCGCGTTACCGAAGGGATGCGTGTTGGCATGGCGCACGTCGCCACGGATCCGCATGAAGATCAGCATTCCGATGCCGATCAGGGTCAGCAAGTAGGCGAAGTAGTCGAGCCGCGACCGCTCGTAGGTGAGGTGCACATCGGTCGATGTCGGCACGACCACCATCAAGTTCGGGGCGATGCGGTACGGGCCTTTGGCGCCGCTGACGTGCCAGTTGGGGAAGTAGCTGATCTTCACCAACACCGGCACCCCGACCTTGTCGACGCTGAAGCGCAGGTCTTGATCACCGAGCTGCACGTTGCTGACGGTGACCGGCGGGAGCTCTTTCACGTCGATGGGCTCGGTCGGTTGGACGATGTCGATCTTGCGGCCCGATGCGCCGGGCGCCAGGCCATCGCTGCGACTGGCGTCGACTGCGACATCGATCCGCTGCCACTCCGGCGGACCGTCGTCGGCCGGTATCGCCGCCCACTCGTCGCGATGTTGGAACCAGCTCATGCCGAGCTCCAGGTTGCGCTCGCGTTGATCGCCTCCGCGATGGCTGACGACCACGGGCTGCTCGGCGAGCGGCACGACCAGGTCGCTGTCGGCGACCTGGTAGATGTTCCATGGCCCGACCGCGCCCACCTTGGTCAGGTCGGTGCGTGTGTCGGCCTGTGCCTTGGCCTTCTCGGTGAAGACCATCAGGTACTTGACGCCGAGCGTCTGCAAGTAGGGCACACCCTTGTCGGCGGCAAGGTTGTCGTAACGAAGCTCGCGCACCGGGTTCGAGCTGTCGCTGCTCATCGCCGCGGCCGTGACGAAGTGATACGGCGTGGTACCGCTGGCCTCGAAGAACAACCCCTCCATGCTGGCGATGCATCCGTCGGTCCAGTGCGGTAGGAGCATCAGCGCCATCGTCGTGCCGTACTGACCGTTGGCCCCGTTGTTCTCCCACATCGCCCGTCCGCAGCCGTGCTCTGCGTCGCTGCCGAGCGTCTTCATCTGGTCGATCAGACCCTTGTACTCGCCATAGGCGTCGCGGCCCTCGTAGCCCATGAAGTTGTACCGGGTCCAGCCATCGCTCTGGGCATCTTTGGCGGTAGCCGACAGGGTGATCGGATTCCAGCCGCCGATGCCCCACGAATACACCGCCTTGCCGTGCTCGGTGATCGTGCGTCCGCCGGGCATCTGCTGGAAGAGGAACATCTCCATCACCAGCACGACGACGCTGACCGCACCGGCCGTTGCCGCACCGACCTTCCACAGATTGCCACGGGCCCGCGGACCGAGCGTGCCGCGGACCACCACCTCGACGAGCTCGACGATGCCGACCATCATCAACATCAGCCGCAGCAGGTACAGGAATGGAAGAAGGCGCGGGTTCCACAGCAATCCGATGACCGGGAGTGAGTTCTTCGCCAGGAAGACGAAGGCCGTCAACGCCAGGCAGCAGATCCCCAACCAGGCTCCGCTGAGATGACGCCTGACCACGGACGCGACGAATCCGAACAACGCAAAGCCGGTGACGACGACGTCGAGAAAGGTGGTCCACGGAAAGAACATGTCCCAGTACGAGTCGGCTGCACCATCGGGCCTGCCGTGATACTTCATGTCGGTCATGTACGCGTGGTTGGCCAGGAACGGCACCACCCAGAACGCGCTCAAGAGCGCAGCCGCGGTCAACACGGTCGCGCCGTAGACGAAGCGGGTGCGGTCCATCCACACCGCCCACATCAAGACCGCGCCGAGGATGACGAAGATCAGCACGATCCCGTGGCACAGCATGGCCAGGGCCAGCAGGATCGCCGCCCAACTGCGGAACTTGCCGGTCTCCAACCCGCGGGCGAACACGCCCAGGCCGAGCATCGCGAACGACAACGCGATCGAGAACGAGAACTCACCGGCCATCGTGCTCTTGACGTTGCCGCCGTAGATCGAGAAGCTCTCGTCGAACAAGAAGATCGTGGCCGCCAGTGCCATCAGCTCGGGCATCGGATACCGGAACCGGGCCAGGCGTCCGAACGCCCAACAACACGCCGGCAGCGTGACCAGACCGAGGATCGCCACCAGCTTGAAGGCGACTCCGTACGGGAAGACGAGATTCAGGGCGACGATCATGAGCGCCGGCACGACCATGTAGAACCGATACATCGGTAAACCGTCGTACCAGTAGTTGCTCCACCCGGTGAGCTGGAAATGCGGCAACAGGTGATCGCGCAGGTACGCCGGAGCCATGACGTGCGCACCCATGTCGCCGCCGGTGGGTGTGTTGGTCTCGAAGACGAGGTTGAGGTGGACGACCTTCAACACCGAGAACGTCGTACCGCCCACGATGACCAAGGCTGTGAGGTAGCGGGCGATGCGTTCGTTGGTCCACGGGGAATCGAGCCAATTGCGCGGCCGGCGAACGATGCGTGACACGATTCGATCGAGCAGAGTGTGCCGGGGCGGCTCAAAGGGCGCGAGCGGTGGTGGCGGCACCAGCAATGGTTGTTCAGCCACCATCGGATCGTCGATCACTTCGGTCATGTCGGGCGCCATTGTTTCACTCCACACCGGCCCGCGGACCGTCACCCCGTCGTTCACGCCCAGGCCACCAACATCAATCCGGTGGCATTGAAGGCCATGTGCGCGACGATGCCCATACCCAGCCGACCGGTGCGCAACGCGCACACCCCGAGGATCACACCGAACACGAACAAACCCGGGAACTCGACCCAGCGGAAGTGAATCAGCGCAAAGAACGCCGCAACCGCGACCACGGCAACGGCATCGTTGACGCGTCGCACCAATGCGCCTTGCAGCAGGCCGCGGTAGACCAACTCTTCGACGAATGGTGCGCCGATCACGACAATGGCAACCAGGCCGACCAGCCAGCCACCGTGCGCCCTGTCGTAGAGGTCCCGAGCGTTGCGTTCAACGCGCGACCGGCTGAACGTTTCCGGCCAACCGCGCTCCAACGGCCAGTAGACCAAGCGCACCACGACGAGTTGCGACAGAACTCCGACGGGAACACCGACGAGGTCTACGAGCTTGAACCGCAGCCCGTAATCATCGGCAAAGTTTCCCCGACCGAGCCGATTGCTGAGGATCCACAGACCGGCCAGCATGGGCGTCCACAGCGATACGGCCAACACCATCGTGACCCATACCGGAGCTTCCGAGGCCGACTCGTAGCCGGTCGCGACGATGACCGCCGAGCCGATGATGTTCCCGACGATCCATGCGGCGAGCCAGACGGCAGCGGCCTGGCCAACTCCGATGCGCGACTGGTCGGGATCGACGCGCGTCGGGGAGACCTGGGCACCGGGCATGAGGCGACAGATTACCGGCGCACCGGTGTGGTGGGCTCAGCCCGCGAGTCGAGATGTGGCCGAAAACACCAGAACTCGTCTGCTGCGGCGGTCTTCCAGCCGCCACCCATTGGGTACCGAGAGGCGAGCGGTATGGCGTTCGCACAGGTCGTAATCGTGGGGGTCGCGGCTGGCGGTGAGATCGTCGAGCCACACGATCGCTCGACCGTACTGGTACGAGAGCGTCGACGACGCCGCCTGCGCGCACCCCGTGCGCGAACACTGACGATTCATGTGCCCAAAATTAGGGGTCATTTCGACCCGCGTGGTGGATGCCCAGCCGATGCACAGAGGATGCACAGAGGATGCGCCCGCGTCACCCAATTGCATCGATCACCCGTAGCATATGGCCATGAGCAATCTGCCTCCCCCGCCTCCCCCGCCGCCGCAAGGCCGCTCGGGTGGTCGTGGCCAGCAGAACGATCAGCAGCCTCCCGAGCGCGGCCGACGCCCGCTCGGTGGCGGATGGCCGCGCTGGGTGATCCCCGTATTGTTCGCTGTGCTGATGCTGTCGTTCGCCCTGCCACGAGTGTGGCCGGCGACGCGCAGCGACAGGAAGCCGTTCAGCGACTTCTGGTCGTTGGTCGAAGACGGCCAGGTCAAGAGCGTCGAGGTCAACAATCAGACCGACAGCATCAGCGGTGTGCTGACCAACGGCGAGAAGTTCACCAGCACCGCGCCGAACAACTTCCCCAACGACGCCCAGAGCGCCGAACTTCAAGACAAGAACGTCGTGTTCGTGGCCAAGACGCCTAGCTCCAACTGGCTGCTCAGTTGGGCAAGCCTGCTGCTGCCGCTGGTGCTGTTGATCGGGTTCTTCATGTGGATGCAACGGCGCGCCGCCGGTCAGATGGGCAACGTCATGTCGATCGGGCGAAGCCGGGCCAAGGCGTACACCACCGACAAGCCTTCGACGACGTTCGCCGACATCGCCGGCTACGAGGGCGTCAAGCAGGAGATCACCGAAGTCGTCGACTTCCTGCGCATGCCGGAGCGCTTCCGCGAGATCGGGGCACGCGTCCCGAAAGGCATCTTGCTGGTCGGTCCGCCCGGCACCGGTAAGACGCTTTTCGCCCGCGCCGTAGCCGGCGAGGCAGGTGTCGGGTTCTTGTCGGTCACGGGCAGCGACTTCATGGAGATGTTCGTCGGCGTCGGCGCAAGCCGCGTTCGCGACCTCTTCCAGCAAGCCCGCAAGATGGGCCGAGCGATCATCTTCGTCGACGAGATCGACTCCATCGGCCGCAAGCGCGGCGCCGGCCTCGGCGGTGGTCACGACGAGCGCGAGCAGACGCTCAACCAGATGCTCGCCGAGATGGACGGCTTCGAGACCTCCGAGGGCATCGTCATCCTCGCCGCCACGAATCGCCCCGACATCCTCGACCCGGCGCTGCTACGGCCCGGCCGATTCGACCGCACCATCGTCGTTCCGCTTCCCGAGAACGAGGAACGCCTCGCCATCTTGAAGGTGCACAGCCGCGACAAGCGCATGGGGCAAGACGTCGATCTCGAGGTCATGTCGAAAGCGACGCCGGGCATGAGCGGCGCCGATCTCGCCAACCTGGTCAACGAAGCGGCGCTGTTCGCCGTTCGCAGAGGCAGCAAGCAGATCGAGCGGATCGACTTCGAGAACGCCCGCGATCGTGTCGTGATGGGTGCCCGGCGCGAGAGCCTGGTGCTCAGCGCCGAGGAGAAGCGGGCGACCGCGATCCACGAGGGTGGCCATGCCATCTTGACGACGGTGCTGCCGCACGCCGACCCATTGCACAAGGTCACGATCCTGCCCCGCGGGATGGCACTCGGTGTCACCTGGAGCCTTCCCGAAGAACGCCACACGTACTCCAAGGAGTATTTCGACGACGTCATCTGCCGCGCCATGGGCGGCCGCGTTGCCGAGAAGATCGTCTTCGGCCATCTCAATTCGGGTGCCGCCAACGATCTCGAGCAGGCCACCATGATCGCTCGTCGCATGGTGCGCGAGTGGGGCATGAGCGACGCTGTCGGGCCGATGGCCTGGAGCGGCCACCAGCAGGTGTTCCTCGGCGAGGACCTGATGACACAGGGTCGCGAATACAGCGACGACACGGCAAAGATGATCGACGAGGAAGTGTTCCGCATCCTTCACGAGCAAGAGGCACGGGCATTCGAGGTGCTGTCGAAGCATCGCCGAGCTCTCGACCTGGTCGCCGAGGCGCTCCTCGAGCGCGAGACGATCGACGGCGGCGAAGTCGCCCGCATCGTGCACGAGAGCCTCGGCGAGAGCGTCAGTGACAGTCCGAGCGACAGTGAAGATTACGAGACTCCTCAACTGGACCTGGCCCCCGAGATCGCAACCGACGACGCCTCTGCCAGCGTCGACTTCACCTAGATCTCGGCCACTCCTGCGGTCGGGTACCGCCCATCGAGTGTCTGCTGCACGGCGGGGGTGTCCGGAAACACTCGATGCACTTCAGCTGGAGCCGAGGTCGGGCTCGGGCGACGACCCCGGATCACGCGCCTCGGCGACAGCAGCCCACAGGTCGGTCGCCGACATCGGCCCGACGAAGCTTGCCCTGACGACGCCGAGACGGTCGGCGACGATCACGATCGGCACGGCATCGATGTGATACTTGCGGTGCAGCTCCGCTGCAGCCGGGTACTCGACATCGACCACGACGACCTGTGCGCACGCCAACACCTTGGCCTTACCCGCCACGTCGGCACATGCAGCACACGACGCCGAGGAGAAAACCACCACGAGCCACGGTGCGGCCGCCGCAGCGAAGTCGGCACGGTCGACCTGGGCCGGGGCGGAGAACGCCGGCTGGGTGGGGGCGTCGACTGCCGCGCCTGCGCCGCAATACCACCCCGACGGCCAACGCCGCGGCGAGCACCGATGCGGCGAGGACGAACTGAGGCACGGCGTCAGCCCGGCAGGGCGAACGAGCCTGACCGTCCGCGCAGGTCGGGGTCGCGGGGTAACAGCCGCTCGACGAAGACCCGCTGCGTCGATTCGACCACCAGAGGATGCCCGAGCGCCGTTGGATCCGAGACATCGATGGTGATCACGCCGCCGGCCGGAAGGTCGATTGCCTCCATGCCGGGAACCGGTACCTCTCCCCCGGTACCGAGCGTCTTCACCGTGACCGTTCCAGGAGAGCCCGTCGCATTCAAGACGACCAGCACATCGGGGACTGCCAGGTCGGTGCCGATCGCCATGCTCCAACGGGTCGAGGCGAACGCCGAAGGCGAGCCCATCACCACGGAGGTCGCTACCGTGTCGTCGGTCTGTCGGGTGATCGCCCGCTCGACGATGATCGAGCCGACGGTCTCGGTGGAGAAGACTGCTCCGTGCCGTCCGGCCGGCACGCCGACATCATCGGCGATCAGGGAGACAACTTTTCCAGCGGGGACGGTCAGCGGCTCAGGGTTAATGAAGCCGGCATTCGGATCGAGACCGAGAAACACAGCGTTGACGATCGCCTCGTTCGGCGAAGCGTTGTAGATGCTGTACCGCTCGATCACGTTGGGCGCGATCTCGCCATCCGCGAAGTAGAACTGATCGCCGAGGGAAGGTGCGCCCAGCGTCATGGTGAAGCCGGCCCGGCCGACCGATGCCAGGTATTCCTGGGCCCGCCCGACGACTACACGCCCACGAGTGCTCGAGACGGTGATTGCCAAGACCAGCTCTCGTTTGGCAAGCAGGTCCTGGTTGATCACGAGGATGGAGTTGGCCCTGACGAGCAGGCTCTGCAGAATGGCGGGCCGCCGACTCTCGGTGCTGGTCGCCTCGGCGATGCTGATGATCGCGTCGGACGGGAACGGGTTGGTGATCACCAGTTGTTCCTTGCTGCCCTCCACGGTGTAGCCATCGGCGAAGTACCAGGTCGATGACGTCGAGTTCGAGCACGGCGAGACGGCGCTCCCCGATGGACTGTCTGCACGCTGTTCGACGAATCCTCCACCGCCGTAGATCTCGACCATCGCCGAGACAAAGGTTCCCTGCGGTTGCAGTTGAGCGAGGTCGAACACCATGGTTCCACGAGCCGGTACGTCGAACGGAGCAGAGACGGCAGCGACACCGAGCGCGTCGGTGAAGACGGTGATCTTGCCCGTCAGGGTGACCTCGCGGGGATTGGCAACGATCGCGATTCCGCCCAGTTGCGCCTCACCGATGGGAACCCCAGCGCAGAACCATGCCGAGGTGACGAAGTCGCCGGCCGGGACGAACGGCATGGTGGGGCTACCCAGTCGGGAGAACTGGGCGGGAACGCTGTGCACGGGCTTCGAGCTCTGCAGGACGACGACTCCGACGATCGACGCCAGAACCATTGCACAGACGACGAATCGGCGTACGGCGATCATTCGACACCCGCCTCGTGCTGCCCGGCCTCACGGCCGTCGACCTCGACCGGTTCGGGTTCGGTCTGCCACGACAGGGTCGCCAGGTCCGATTCTGGGTCCGACTCTGGGTCCGACTCTGGGTCCGACTCTGGGGCCGGCTCCGGACCCGGCTGGTCGAGCGGTGCGATAGGGGCGTCGATCGACAGCAGCGGCGCCCCCGGCTCGACCACATCACGTCGCCGGCGGCGGTTCAGGAGTGTTGCTGTGTCGAACCTGCTGACGCCGAGAGCGAGTGTCAGCCACACCACCAGCTGGACGATGAGCAGGAATGCCCGCGACGTCGCTGTGTTGTAACCCAAGGTGGCAGTGCCTTCCGATGCGACGTCATAACCCGTGGTTGCACCGAACGCCGGGCGCGGCACCAGCGACTGGTCACCCACCTTCAGCGACCAACGCTGGTCGACGGGGATCGCCACGGTCACGGTGCCAGGCACTGCGGCGAATTGCGCCGGCCCGTTGTCGGGGGCCCCGATGGCGACCGGCACCGCTGCCGAACTGAGTTCGAGTTGGGCGATCGACTCGAGACCGGCCCGGCGCGTCTCGTCGGCAACTGTCCCGGTGAACTGGGCACGCGTCGGGATCCACGCCGTGTTCTCGTAGACGACGAAGTTGAGCGGTCGGGTCAACGGAACGGCGAAGTCGAGTTGGTCGTCGAGCGCGTCGACGAGGCCCGCCGGGACGGGCAACGGCTGCTCGACAGTGCTGGCAGCGCCATCGGCGATCGGAACGACCACGTAGCGAATCGCGTACGGGGCGAGCAGTCGACCACCGCGAAGGGTCGACTCCGCCGCCAGTTGCTTGACGATGTCGCCCACCTCGCTCTCGGTCTTGGACGGCCTGCCGGGCCACGTCTCGTACTGGGTCAACGGACCGTCGTCGGTGATCGCGTAACCGATTCCGGGTTGCAGCGTCCAGGACGGAACCGGCATGACCCGCGGATCGCCGATCCAGAGGATGCGATAGTCACCGTCGGGCGGGTTGTCGGGAAACTGCCCGAGCACCGATGTCAGTGTCAACGTCGGCATCCGCCAGCGCCCGGAGCTGATCGCCGCTATCCCCGGCAACAGCCCGATCGCGACCGCAGCGGCTGTCAACAGCCCAACCGGCTGACGCCACCCGAAGGATCCGGCCAACACGTCGTCCTGGAAGGCGGCGGCAAGGCACGCGGCCGACAGCGCCAGGCCAACGGCAACGGGTGCCAACAGGATGCCCGGTTCGGGAAGCCGAATCCGCATTCCCCGATCGTCGAGGACGGCGAGCCAACCGAAGACGATGACGAGGCCGGCTGCGCGAATCGCCCACGTCAGACGCCAACTTCGGGCGACGAGCGGTGCGACCAGCACCGGCAGGAACAGGGCGATCGCCAAGATGCCGAACTGCCCGTTGCCCAATCCGAAGCGGGCCAGGCGAGCGACCCCGAGACCGTGGCTGCCGACCGAGCCTGCGGGTAGACCGTCGGCGACCGGCGACGGAACCCCGGCGATGAGATCCCACCCGTGAGGCCCGAACAACGACGAGGCCCATGGCAGATTGGCGATGAACCCGAGGACGGCGGCGGCGATGGCGACGGACACCATGATCAGTGACGAGCGCCAGGAACCTCCACCGATCAACGAGCTGCCAGCGAGCACGACGCCGATGGCCACGACGACGAACGCGAACGACGGAACGAATGCGAGCGTCACGGCGGTCAGCAGGGCCAACTGGCACAACATCCGCAGCCGGCTGCGTGCCGGAATGGACCTGTACCCGTCGGCCTGCATGTTGTCGGAGGTATCGAACGACTCGATGCCGGCACTACGACGGAGGAGGTGCACGACCCATGGAGCCGTGGCGTAACAGGCCAGCGCGCCCCATCGACCGACGGACAACAGTTGCGACGGGAGGGGCACAGCGGCATAGACGACCAACGCGGCGATGCGCGCCCTCGCCGTCGGGAACAGACTGGCGAGGCGCCAGATGCCGAGATACCCGACCAGCAACAGGCCGAGGACGCCGATCGTGCGCAACAGACCCATGTGGAACAACGTGAACACGCTCGACATCGCGGTCAACGCCACACCCGTCGGTACCGACGTGGTGGCGCCCAGCCCGTGCCCCCACCATCCCGAGCGGTAGTCGGTCAACATCGCTCTCGGACTGACCGGGAATCGCAGGAACTCACCGAACTCGGGTATGCCCCCGAGGATCTTGCGGCTACCGAACAAGGCGGCAGCGAGCACACAGATCCAGGCGAACATCGGCGCAGACCCGGCCGTCTGGCGCCATCGGCGCTCGATCGAGTTCTCACCCCGCGACGGCCGCATGTCACGGCTACGGAGGTATGCGGAAACGCGAGCGGAGCCGCGTAGCTGTAGCCCGGCGATCTCGCCATCAGGCACCAGTCGGAGTGTTCGCACCTCGCGGCGGCGGACGAGGATGCCGGGCAGCCGCGGGATCAGACCGACCATCGCCCGCAGCGAGGCCCACGCCTCGCGCGGTTTGCCCGAGAACACGCCAACGACCAGTTCGGAGAGTGTGACGAAGAGCAGTTGAATGGACAGCAGGGGCAGTCGTCGTGCGCCACTCAGGGTCGCGACGGAGCGCATCCGGTGGCGCGCCTGCAGCAGCGCCGGACGGAGATCGGGGCGACGTTCCGACAACGCCTCACGATGCCTGGCCCGAGCCATGGGGACGACGACCACCCTGGCGCCGCCAAGGTGTGCTCGCCAGCACAGATCAACGTCGTCGCCGTAGAAGTCGATCGAGGCATCGAACCCGGCGATCGCTCTGAACAAGTCGGCGCGAACGAGGAGGCACGCCGACGGGAGGGCGAAGACATCACGCACCGCGTCGTGCTGCTCCTGGTCGACCTCGCTTTCCTCGACGAAGGAGTCGATCTCGCCGAAGCGGTCGACACCGAGGCCGACGTGCTGCAGCACCCCCGGGTCGTCCCACGCGACCAGCTTCGGGCCGACGATCCCGGCGTTCGAGCGATACAGCTCCTCGACGAGCAGTCGGATCGCAGTCGGGTCCAACGCCACGTCGTCGTGCAAGAAGCAGAAGAACCCGTTCTCGCCTTCGACCAGACGGAGCACCTCGTTGGCGACGGCTCCGTAACCGGATGTCTTGCCAACGGCTCGTACGAAGGCATTCGGAACTCGTTGGCGAACACGATCCGGCACGTCGCCGGGCTCGCCGACGATCAGGAAGAGGCTCTTCAGATTGGCGTAGTCCTGATCCGCCAACCCGTCGAGCACCTCGTCGAACCAGTCCCCTGGTTCGAAGACCACCATCACGGCCACGACGGGCGGAGCGAGTTGACTGGCGGCGTCCACGAGGCGGCCAGGCTACTGGCAGGAACGGCCGGAGTGCAGGCACTCCACCCTGGGTGGGATACCAGGATCAGTAGTGCTTGCAAAAGTTAGCACTATGCGGTATATTGACTGCATACCCGGACTCTCATCCGAGAGCAACCCCAAAGGATCAGTCACCATGTTCAAGCTCCCCGACTTCCCCTCCGTCAACTTCGAGGCCATCGATTTTCCGTCCTTCGACTTCTCCAAGCTCGACATCAATGCACTGCGCAACATCGACCTGTCGAAGTACGTCCCCAACAACATCGACCTCAAGGCAATCGAACCCGGCACGTTTGCCGCCGCCCTTCGCGATGCCGCGTACATCACCGTCGGGCTCGGCGTTGTCGCCGTCGAGCAGATGCAAGCTCGCCGTCGCCAGCTCGTAGAGGCCATCGGTGAGCGCTTCGGTGCCAGCAAGAGCCAGGTCGAGATGCTGCTCAGTACGTTCGAAGGGCGTATCACCCAGATGGATGAGCAGGTCGATGCCATCGAGGCGCAGATCGACACGTTGGTCGCCAAGATCGAAGGCGTCTTGCCGGAGCAGGCCGGCGTGCTGTTCGGTCAGGCCCGTGACCTCACCAAGGTCGCCCGCAAGCAGGTTCGCGGGCTCATCCGCACTGCCGCCTGATTCGACCGTCTGACCCCGTCGGAGGGGTTCGTGCCGCTAGCCTCGCAGGTCTGGTGGACCCCTCCGACACACAACGTTCCTCTGACGAAGGCCCCGGTCCCAGGGATCCTGGGGAGAAGGGTTCCGGGCGAGCCCCGCTGCCGGAGGGCACAATTCCGGTAGGGATCGGCCTGCTCGTCGCCGGCGTCAGCAGCTATCTGTTCTTGAAGGTTGCCAGGGTCGCGCTTGGCAGCGACGAGGCCGTTCAGCCGATTGCGAGTCTGTGGATCGCAACTTTTGCCCTGGCTCCCGGGTTCTTTCTCCCGTTGGAACAGGAGCTGGCCAGAACCCTCTCGTATCGTCGAGCCCTCGGCCAGGGCGGCCGCCCAGCGGTCGCTCGTGTACGGACGCTCGCCATCGGCCTCGTCGTGCTCGTCACGATCGGCGCCTTGGCCCTCGCTCCACTGATCGTCAGCGGATACTTCGACGGCGACTGGGTCTTGATGCTTGCCCTGATCGTCGCGTTCTGGGCCTACGCTCCCGCCCACCTGTCGCGTGGGATCGCCAGTGGCACCGGCCGGTTCAATGCCTATGCAATCGTGATGGGAGCCGACGGCGCCGTTCGCATCGCGTTCTGCGCCACGTTGGCAATCGTCGGGGTCACGGGTGTCGGCCTGTACGGGTTCGCAGTCGCACTCTCACCGTTACCCGGCGTGATATGGGTCAAGCTCAAAGGCGCCCTCCGCACGGAACCGGGTCCCGAGTCTTCGTGGGCCGAGGTCACCCCCAACCTCGGCTGGCTCCTGCTCGGATCGGTGTTCGCTGCCGCCCTCGTCAACGCCGGTCCGCTCGCCGTGACGATGCTCGCCACCGTCGACCAGAAGCAGCTGGTCACCCGGTTCACCTATGGAGTGCTGCTGGCGCGGATCCCGTTGTTCCTCTTCCAAGCGGTGCAGGCCGCGTTGCTGCCTCGATTGTCGCGCCTCGCGGCGCGCAACGAGATCGCCGAATTTCGCTCCGGTTTCGCCCGGCTGATGAAGCTCGTGTTGATGGTGGGGCTCCTCGGCACAGTCGGCGCGTACGTACTCGGTCCCCTCATCATCGAACGCTTCTACGACGCCACCTTGAGCCGCCAGACGATGGGGATGCTCGCTCTTGGCAGCGCCCTCTACATGATCGCCCTGGCAATCGCTCAGGCAGTGATCGCCCTACGCGGCCACCCCCTGGTGGCACTCGGGTGGGGCATCGGAGTCGTGACCTTCGTCGTGGTCACCTGGCTCAGTTCCGACGACCTGTACCTGCGGGTCGAACTCGGACTGGTCAGTTCGTCGGCGGCAGCGTTGTTGGCCTTCGCCGTGGCTCTGCGCGCCAAGCTGCGCACCGGCCAGTTGCCATCCGGAGAAACGATGATGGACGCGATCAGCAACATGCCGCTGGAAACCTGAGCGGGTGAACAACCCGCTGATCAGCTCCGGCGGGCCTTCTCGGATTCGATCTTCAGGTCGTTGGCGACCATCACCTTGATCAATTCGGGAAAGGCCACCTCGGGCTCCCAGCCGAGCCGGGTGCGAGCTTTCGTGGCGTCACCGATCAGCAGGTCGACCTCGGCCGGGCGGAAGAACTTGGGATCCTGGCGGACGTAGTCGCGCCAGTTCTCGATTCCTACCTCGCTGAACGCCAGGCGGACCAGGTCTTCGATGCTGTGTGTCTTGCCCGTGGCCACGACGTAGTCGTCGGGCTGGTCTTGCTGCAGCATCAACCACATCGCCTTCACGTAGTCGCCGGCATAACCCCAGTCGCGTTTGGAATCGAGGTTGCCGAGCACGATCTCGGTCTGCAGGCCGAGCTTGATTCGAGCGACGGCATTGGTGACCTTGCGCGTCACGAACTCCAGTCCACGCCTCGGCCCCTCGTGGTTGAACAGGATCCCGCTGCAGGCGAACAGACCGTAGCTCTCTCGGTAGTTGACGACGATGTCGTGACCGAAGACCTTGGCGCAACCGTACGGCGACCGCGGATGAAATGGCGTGCGCTCGGTCTGCGGGGTCTCGCGGACCTTGCCGAACATCTCGCTGCTGCTCGCCTGGTAGAACCGGATCGGGTTGTTCTCCGCACCGCCGACCATGCGGATGGCCTCGAGCATGCGCAGGACCCCGGTGCCGGTGATGTTCGCCGTCAACTCGGCCTGGTTGAAGCTCAGGGCGACGAAGGAGATGGCACCGAGGTTGTAGACCTCGTCGGGCTGCGTCGAATCGAGCGCCTTCACGAGTGACGGAAGGTCGGCGAGATCCCCCGGGACCGGCTCGACGTACGGGAACTCGTCGCGCATCATCGTCATCCTCGGGTTGTTCTGCCCCTTGACCATGCCGTAGACCTCGTACCCCTTGGTGTTGAGGAACTCGGCAAGATGCTGGCCATCTTGTCCAGTGATTCCGGTGATGAACGCGCGAGGCATGCTGGCAATCCTTCGGGGGTCGGGCCGTGAAAGAGGGACACGGCAGTCTATGGCGTTGAGCCCCGTTGAGGCATCAACGGCTATCCTCGGCCGCCCATGAACCGGTTGCGCGTAGCCTTCGATGTCGGCTCGCTATCAGGGCCTCGCACCGGAGTCGGACACGCTGTCGCGGCGATGCGCGAGGCCCTGATCGATACCGACGAGCTCGAGCTCGTCGAGTACGTCGTGTCATTTCGCTCGCGGCCACCCGACGGGGCGCGTCGCTTGCCCATTCCGGCAGTGTTCGCCCACCGCCTGTGGGCGATCGCCGGCCATCCGCGCGTCGATCGACTCCTCGGCGCACCCGACGTCGTCCACGGCACCAACTACGTGGTGCCTCCGTGCCGCGCCCCGCAGGTCGTGTCGGTGTACGACTGCTGGTTCCTCCGCCACCCGACGCTTGCCGGCGGAGCGGTTCATCGAGCAGGGCGAGTGCTCGAGCGGGCCATCGCCCGCGGCGCGACCGTGCATGCCAGCTCCACGTCCACCGCTGCCGAGATCGCGGATCTGTTCCCCGGCGTTCAGGTGGCGACGATCCCGCTCGCTGCTCTGCCGGTTCCGGCGCCCGCCGTCGCCCCGCCGATTCCGGCGCTTGTCGGTCAGCCGTACATCGCCGCGGTGGGAACCCTGGAGCGCCGCAAGAACCTGGCCATCCTCGTCGAGGCGTTCGGTTTGCTCGCCACGGAACACGACGAGATCCTGCTGGTGCTGGCCGGCGCCGATGGCGACGATCGGCCGGCCGTCAACGCAGCCATCGACAAGCTCGAGCCGGCGACGGCGCGACGCGTCGTGATGACCGGCCGCGTCGACGAGGCCGCCCTCTCATGGCTGCTTCGCAACGCCAGCGTGCTCGCCTATCCATCACTGGACGAAGGGTTCGGGTTCCCCCTGCTCGATGCCATGCAGGTCGGCGTGCCGATCGCCGCCAGCAACCGGGGCAGCATCCCCGAGGTGTGTGGCAGCGCCGGATTGCTCTGCGCTCCCGATGACTCGATCGCCCTGGCCGGCAATCTGGTCGACGCAATCGTCGACAGCAGCGTCCGCGCCCGGCTGATCGCGGCGGGATCTGCCCAACTGACGAAGTTCTCATGGCAGCGATGCGCCGCCGATCTTGCAGCGCTGTATGGACGTCTGACCGGAGACTCCCACTCGTGATAGCCGTGCTGTGCGGCGGCGTCGGCGCGGCCCGCTTCCTGACGTCCCTGGCGACGGTGAGCGAGCCATCCGAGACGATCGCCATCGTCAACACTGGTGACGACACCGAGTTGCACGGCCTGACGATCTCGCCCGACCTCGACACCGTGACCTACACCCTGGCCGATGCCATCGATCCCGTCCGCGGCTGGGGATTGGCCGAGGAGTCGTGGCGAGCAATGGAGGCGCTGCAGCGCTACACCTCGGTGCGACCGGCCCAGTCATCGGCGGCGTCGACCTGGTTCAATCTCGGTGACCGAGACCTGGCGACCCACTTCTACCGCACTGCACGTCTCGGCGAAGGCGCGACGCTGAGCGAGGTGACCAGTGAGATCTGTTCGGCATGGGGCATTGCCCAGCGGCTCGTGCCGATGAGCAACCAGACGGTGTCGACCGTGGTGACGCTCGTAGACGGCAGCGACGTCTCGTTCCAGGAGTACTTCGTCAAGTTGCACCATGGTGTGCCGATCCGCAAGGTGCGCTTCGACGGCGCCGATCAAGCCGAGTTGACCCCCGGGCTCGACGAGGTTCTGAGTACGGCGGAGTGCATCGTGATCGCTCCATCGAACCCGATCGTGTCGATCGGTCCGATCCGAGCGCTCGGTGGCGTCGACGGCATGCTGAGCAGACGCCGGGACTCGGTCGTGGCCATCTCACCGATCGTCGGGGGCATGGCGCTGAAGGGGCCGGCCGATCGGATGTTGAGCGAGCTCGGACACGAACCTTCGGTGGTTGGTATCGCCCGGCTCTACACCTCGATCGCCGCGTCGCTGGTGATCGATCCGGTCGACGCCCACCTTGCCGACGCCGTGGAAGCCGCAGGTATGCGCGCCGTGATCACACCGTCGGTGATGAGCAGCCCCGACGTCGGGGCGGAACTGGCCCGCGTCGCACTGCGCGCTGCGTCAACCGAGTGACCGCAGGCCGACGGCGAGGTCCGTCCACGGAGCCCAGGCCAGATGGATGCGCGCCCGTGTCGGCGACACGGCAAACCGTGTGATGTCGTTGACCCGGCGCGGCGCACTGGTCGGTGTGGGTGCGCCCGGGCCGGCCATCATCGTCCACAGATCACGGATCGAGGTACTCACGCCCGACCCGACGTTGACAACCAGCCCGCCACCGCGCCCGCCGGCACGCACGAGCGCGTCCACAGCATCGTCGACGTACAAGAAATCGCGGGTCTGACGTCCGTCACCGTGGATGATCGGTGGAACACCGCTGCGCAAGGCGTGCGCAAACGAGCCGACCACCCCACCGTCGGAGCGTTGACGCGGCCCGTAGACGGTGCTCATCGCCAGCGCCGTGAATTCGACGGTGTGATCCGCCCGGTACAGGTTGAGCATGTCGACCACGGCCTTGGCGATGATTCCGTGGAGTCCCACAGGGTTCCAGGCGTGACCCTCTTTGATCGGCATGTCGCGAAGCGGCACTTCGCCGTACAGCGCTGCCCCTGGTAGCGCCGTGACCACCTTCGAGCCCTGCATTCGAGCAGCCTCGAGCACTGCCACCATGCTCTGCACCGCCTGCCCGGCCTGGGCAGCAGCGCCACGGCCGGGGGCCAACCACGACAGGTGGTAGACGACGTCGGGTGGTCGCATCGCCGCCAGCGCAGGGAACTCCCGGGCGAGCACGTCGAGTGTGTGGATCTTCAAGGCGCCGCCGGCGGCGCGGGCGTCGGCCAGGTTTGCCAACGAGCCACTCGACAGATCATCGACGACGTCGACCGAGTTGTCCTCGGCGATGAGGCGATCGACCAGGTGCGAGCCGAGGAACCCGGCACCCCCGACCACCAGTACGTTCACGTCTGGTCTGCGGGAGGGCGGTATTCGCCCGACACGTCTTCGCCGGCAGCGACGCGGCCGTTCAGGCCGAGCACGCTGTCGGTGACGCTGGCACCTGCGCCGATCCTGCCCATCACCACCGAGTTTGTCACGACGGCGTGCTCGCCGACGACGGCATCCGGCAACAGCACCGAGTCGGTGACCGTGGCCGCTGGGGCGACGCTCGCGCCATCGGCGACGATGCTGCCCACCACCGTCGCGGCGGGATCGACCTTGGCGGCAGGATGTACGCCGACGCACTGGTGGTGACGCCGCGTGCCGTCGAGCAGGTCGAGATTGGCCTGCAGGTACAACACGGGGTTGCCCGTGTCGATCCAGTAATCGTCGGTGGCCATTGCGTAGAGACGACCCCGGGCAACCACTTCGGGAAACGTGACTCGCTCGATCGACACCTTGCACCCGGCGGGGATTCGTTGGAGTACCGAGGGTTCGAGCACGTACGTGCCGGCGTTGATCTGATTGGTCGGAGCGGTGCCTGGTGCCGGCTTCTCGACGAACCGCTCGACCCGACCGTGCTCGTCGGTTGCCACGACCCCGAATGCCGATGGATCGTCGACAGCGGTGAGGTGAATGGTCGCTTCGGCACCTCGGCGACGATGAAAGTCGACGAGGGCTCCGATGTCGAGATCGGTGAGGACGTCACCGTTGGCGACCACGAACGTGTCGTCGATGCCACTGAAATCGGCTGCGAACCGGATGGCCCCAGCCGTGTCGAGCGGTTCCGGCTCGACGGCGTACCGCAATGCAACCCCATTGCATTCGCCGTTCGGAAAGGCCTCGACGAACGGTCCCGGCTTGAAGCCGAGTGCCAGCGTGACCTCGGTGACGCCGCCTTTCGAGAGATTGTCGACGAGGCGTTCGATGATCGGGACGTGACCGACGGGAAGCATCGGCTTCGGTGTGGTCAGCGTCAGCGGCCGAAGGCGAGTACCGAAGCCGCCGACCAGAACGACGGCGCGCATCAGCCGCCTGTTGTAGTGGACGCCGGCACCGTGGTGGTCGGTGCGCCGCCGGCAGTCGTGCTGGTCGGTACTGTCGTGGCGCCTGTCGCCCCAGGGACGAGCGTTGTGGTCGTGGCAGTCACGACCCCGCTGTCGGAAGCGCCCAGAGTAGGCAGCTGATCTGCCCAATCCGGTTGCGGTATGTCGGTGCCCTTCGGCACGAAGGCGATGACGAAGACCTGGCCGTCGTTGGTGATGCGGATGTTGTTGAAATCGGTGATGACATCGTGGAAGTCGGTCTTGTTGCTGTACTGGTCCCAGACCCTGACCTTCAGTTCGACGTCCTTGCCGTCACACTTGGTGTCTTTCGTCGACCACTTGTCGCCACCTTGATCGGCCGGCATTTCCAGCGATGTGTCGGTGAGCTTCATGTCGTACACGTCGAGGAAGACCCCGAGCTTGGCTCGGTTACCCGTGGACCGCGTCGAGTTGGGGTGGTAGTGGATGATGCCGTCACCATGGCTGTGGATACCCGTGAGCGAGAACGCCTCGTTGACCAGGACCGTGTTGCCGGCCGAGTCGACGGTGGTCTCTTCTTTGGTACCGGTCACCTTCGGCTGGAACGTGTCGCACACGTAGACACCGAATGCCTGATGCCAGTGGTCGGTGGTGGTCGGTGCACCCGAGCCGTCGGAAGGACGACTTTCGCGGCCGTAGATGATGGCGAGCAGACCGAGCACTACGACAACGACGACAGCGATCGGGAAAACAGAGCCGCCCTGGAAGCGAACCCTCTTGCCCTTACCCCGCGAGGCGAGCTTGGCAACTTTTTTGGCGGATGATGACGAAGCCACGAAGATGCGAGGCTATCGCCTCCGGGATTCAAAACTGAGTCACCTACGCTGGTTCAACTCGATGATCAGATCGGCGTAGGCCTGAGCGACCGCGCCTGGCGACGCCGCCTGCTCGACCCAGCGGCGCCCGGCGAGGCCCATCTCCAGAAGTTGCTCGGGTGCCGCTGTCATCGCTTCCAGCGCGTGTCGAAAGGCAACCGGGTCGTCGGGCGGCACACACACGCCTCCTCCCGACGCGGCCAGGATGCGTGGCAGCTTCGGTTCCGGCATCGATCGCCGCCAACACGGGACGCCCTGCGGCCAGGACCGAATAGGTCTTGGACGGCACACTGACTCGACCCAGGCCCGCCCGCAGTGGGACGAGGTGTATGTCACCGGTGGCCAGTACCTCGGGCAATCGTTCGATCGGCTGGTAGCCGGAGAACCTGACGTTGGGCAGGCCGGCTGCACGATCCTCCAGCGAGGCTCGTGCAGCTCCATCACCATTGATCAGAAATGTGAGGTGCGGAAGGAGTCCGGCGACATCGACGACCATCTCCAGCGATTGTGAGAACCCGACGTTGCCGGCGTAGAGCACCACTGTCTCCGATCCGATCCCGAGCTCACTGCGCAGCGACGTCATCCTGTCCAACGGGCCGATGAAATCGGTGTCGACGAAGTTGGGGATCACCCGGACGTCGTTGTTCCTGGTCGGGGGGAGCTTGCCGGCCACGTTGTCGCGCAGATCGTTGCTCAAGACGGTGACCGCCGCCGCCCGCTGATAGCTGACCCGCTCCAGCCATGTGGCCATGGCAATGATCCTGGCGTCGGTAATCGCTCCCGTCTCGACCGCCGCGTCAGGGAAGATGTCTTGGATGTTGAAGATCAGCGGCCCGCGCCGAATCACATGCGTGGCCCACCCGGTGAGCCCCATCGTGAGAGGCGGCGACATGGCGATGACAGCGTCGACCCGACCGCCACGCAACGACGTCAGGCCGGCCAGGGCGCTGAAGCCGACGAACCCGGCGGCCCGGCGCACCAGATTGCGCCTGTCGGATCCCGGAAAAGGGTTCACCCTGGTGATCGAACCCCACGGGGTCACCTCGCGCCTGACCCAATTGCCTTCCCAGCCGGGCTCCACGGCATGCCGGCGGTACCACGGCAGCGCCGTGATGACGTGCACCTCGTGGCCGAGCGCGGCGAGTTCCTCGACGATTCGGGTCATCACCACGCCGGTCGGTGCGGTGTCGGGCGCGAAGTGCGGACACAGCACGGCGATTCGCAGATTCGGTTCGGTCATGCCAACACCGTCACGACGAACCCAGTGCTGCTCTGTACACCGCGGCCAAGGCCGCGCCGGACGCGCGAGCGGTGAACGATGCCGACCGCGCCAACCCCGCCGAGATCATCCTTGCCCGGTCGCGGTCCACGCGATCGAGGGCATCGGCCCACGCCTCGCTCACCAATGGAAGCACCAGACCTGCTCCGTCGACGATCGCCGGAATACACGTCGAGTCGGAGGCTATGACCGGGCATCCGAGAGCCATCGCTTCGATCAGGGGCGCGCCGAATCCTTCGTACAGGCTCGGGAAAACCATCGCCTCGGCCATCTTCAGCAGACCATTTCGATCGGCTGCCGGCACCCTGCCCGGGCGGCGGATCCGCGGATCGGTGGCCGACTGCACCACGCTCTCGGCGGTACCACTTCCACCGGTGAGGACGAGGCGCAGGTCGGGGTCGCGCCATGTCGTCGCCAGCAGAGCGATCAGGAACATGTGGTTCTTGTGGCGGTTCGTGACCGCCGGATAGACGAGCACCGGACCATCGCCGAGCTGGTACCGCTGCCGAAGTTCGGCCTCAGGAGTGCAATCGGACAGCAGTTCCGGCTCGAAGCCGTGTGGCACCACGCTGACCTTCGACGGCTCGGTCCCATACGCCTCGATGACCGAGGTGCGCACGTAGTCACTCGGCACGGCAACCATCGTCGCCCGACGCACCGATCGGCCGATCATCGTCGCCAGGTACGTTCGCTTGGCCCGACTGAAGTACTCGGGATAGGTCCGAAACTGCAGATCGTGGATCGTCAGCACGTAGGGGCGAGTGCCCCCGACCGGAGCCGCCCCTCCTCCGTGATGCCGCAGGTCGGCCGAGGATGCCTGCCGTCGGAACCATGTCGTTTCACCGGCGATCCGCCGCACCCGCGACGCGCCGTCGAACGGGGCAACGATCATCGGGCAGAGCTCCGCCAGTTGACGATGAGCTTCGACGAACCCGTCGACGACGTACAACGTGGTCCGAAACCCGGCCGCGGTCTCGGCGAGTCCGAGCAGTTGCCGCACCAGGTACTCCTCGGAGCCTCCGACATCGCCGGGCACGCACCACAACAGGTTGACGGCAACGGCCGGGTCGACCATCAGCACAACTCCCTGTAGGCGTCGGCCGTCAGCCGTGCCGTCTTCCTCCACGTGGCGCTGTCGGCGCGAGCGACACCCTGCTCGGCCAGACCAGCTCGGCGACCGATCGCCTCGCTGATCCCGCGGGCAATGTCGCTCGGATCCATCGGGTCGACCAGAACGGCTGCACCGCCCGCTGCCTCCTCAGTAGCCGTGCCGCGGCTGGTCACCACTGGCGTACCCTGCGCCATTGCTTCGAGCACCGGCAAGCCGTAGCCCTCTCGCTCGCTCGGGTAGCAGAAGACCTCGGCGCCGGCATACAAACCGTCGAGGTCGGGGGCGGGCACGAATCCGATGAAGCGCACATCACCGAGCGACGAGATTGCCGTGTCGCCCCAGCCCTCCGCACCGGCCACCACCAGTGGGATCGGATCCTCGAGTTGAGCCACCGCGTCGACCAACCCGCGCAGGTTCTTGCGCGGTTCGACCGTGCCGACGAACAGCAGGTATCGATCGGGCAGTCGGTACAACGCCCTGACGCGGGCAATCTCTGTGGCGTCGGCCTTCGTCGACTCGACTCCGAGGGGGACCAACCGGAGGCGATCGGCCGAGATACCCGACGACACGCAATCGTCCATCGTCGCCTGGCTGCTGCACAGCACGAGATCGGCTCGGCCACGGATCCGCTCGAGGCTGCGCCGGAAGATGCTGTTGCCGCGCCGCGTGAACTGTGACGGGTCGTGCAGGAACGCCAGGTCGTGGATGGTCACCACCAGCGATGCGTGCGTAGCACAGGGGATGATGGTCGTCGCGTGGGCGACGTCGACCGGCCCGATGGCGCGTTCCACCTTCGGCCAGTCCCGACGTAACCACAGGTCGTAGAGCACGGGACCGCCGACTGGAAGGTGCCCGATCGGGATCGGTGGTGACCACGGTTCACTCGGAACGTGCGCGTGGCGTCCGGCCACACCGAGCAATGTCACGTCCCTTTCTGCAGTCATCGCTTCGGCAACGCGCATCGCGGCAACCCCTGTGCCCCCCGGCACTCGGTGCCAGCACTGTTCGAGGGTGTAAGCGACACGCACGGCGTCAATCATGCCGCGCCGCTGCGCCTGGATGCACCGCTTCGGGCCGAACGACCGATTCACCTAGTGTCTCTCACATGCGCACGCAGTTGCCTCCGACCGCCTTGGCCCGCGACGGGCGCTTCAACCGCATCACGACCGAGGAGCGCTTCGCAGACGAACGACCCAACGACCAGGGTCAGGATCGACGCATGGATCCGGAGTCCGGCGAGTCGTTCGACCGGGCCCGCCGGCAGATGCACGGCATCTTCGTCGGCGAGATCCAGGCGCTCGAGGGTGCCGGGCGTACGGCGTTCGACTACACCACCGCGGAGACGCCGTTGGCGATGAAGCTCGACATGGCCCGCCAATGCTGGGACGAGGCTCGGCATGTCGAGATCAGCCTGCGGCTCGGTGATCACATGGGCACCGAGATCGGCGAGTTCAGCGAGGCCGTGACGTTGTTCGAGGCTGCGTGCCACAGCGATCCGGTGTTCCGTCTCGCCGGCGTCAATCGTGCGCTCGAAGGCCTGGCCATCGACGTGTTCACGACCATGCGCGACTTTGCCGCCGACATGAACGACCCGGTCCTGTACTTCTGCGAGGACTGGATGCTCGCCGATGAGGTGACCCACGTGAAGATGGGCAGCACCTGGCTGCGTGAACTGACCAAGGACGACAAAGATCGCCAAGCTCGTGCGCTGGAGTTCCAACGGACGGTCGATTCGTTGTTCAACTTCCGCGGGGCGCGCGGTGACGGCCGTGAAGTCGCGATCAAATTGGCCCGCAAGTTCCGGGAGATGGCCGGGTTCCAGAAAGAGGAGATCGATCAGATCGCCGACATGGCCGAAGCTCAGCGCGCCCGTAACGCGCCCAAGGCCGGCTGACGGGGCTACCTGGATCTGAAGCGCGCTGCAGGCAAGAAAGCTTTCTAGAAGAACGGCAAGTACTGCTCGAGCTCCCAGGCCGAGACCGTGTCGGCATCCCACGTGCCGTCGGCGGCCTGCCACTTGGCCAACTCGTCGTTGCGAATGGTCAGGAACGCCTTGACCAGCTCATTCCCCATCGCCTCGCAGAGCACGGTGTCGGCCTGCAGTGCGGCCAGGGCTTCGGCGAGGTCGTGCGGCGTGTGCCGGTCGGTGTTCGGCTCGGCATCACCGTCGCCGATCTGCGGGTCACCACAGTCGCGACCGTCGACGACACCCAGGAGAGCAGCGTTGAGCATGACGGCGGCAGCGAGGTACGGGTTGGCGCTGCCGCACGGCATGCGATTCTCGATACGCGTCGCCGTGCCCCGTTCGTTCGGAACGCGGTAGGTGCTGATCCGGTTGTCGAGGCCCCAGTTGGCCCAGTACCCGGCAATGATCCCGGGAATCAGTCGCTTGTAACTGTTGACCAGCGGGGCCGACATCGCCGCCATTCCTTCGTGATGGGCGATGAGCCCGCCGAGGCACTGTCGCGCCAATGTCGACAGTCCGTGCTCGCCCTTCGGGTCGTCGAACGCGTTCGGCCCACCGTGTGCCGGGGTGAGCGAGAGGTTGATGTGCAGCCCGCTGCCGACCAGACCGGCCATCGGGCGACCCATGTACGTGACCCAATAGCCCTTGCGAGCCGCGAGTTCCCGGGTCATCTCCTTGCAGATGAAGGCCCGGTCGGCAGCATCCAGCGCCGGGCCGTAGCGCATGTTCAATTCCATCTGGCCGGGGTGGAACTCGCCCAGGATCCCCTCGAGATCGAGTTCACTCTGCTCGGCGGCGTCGTACATGTCGAACATCAGACCGGTGTTGTCGCCGCCCATGCCGACGCCGTAGACGCGATGAGATGGGATGTGCAGCGGGCCGAAGCCACCCGGAGCGGAGGCGTCGGGCTGCATCACGTAGAACTCCATCTCGAACCCGAGTTGCGGCTCGTAGCCGAGAGCAGCCCACGCGTCGACCGAGCGCTTCAGCGCCCCTCGCGGGCACAGCGCCAGCGGCTCGCCGTTGTATTCGAGCGCGGCGATGGCCACGTCGGTGTCGACCTCCCATCCGGGTCTGATCGACTCTGCGAGTGGCAGTGTCGACATGTCGGCGAAGCCGACGTCGGGGCCATACCCCTCGACGGAGAGGATGTCGCGGTCGATTCCCATTGTCAGCGTGGTGACAGCGTGGTGACCGTGCTCATGAAGCCGGGCCCGAGGTACGTAACGGCCGTGGGAGAGGCCATTCAGATCGCTCCACATCACTCGAACACGCCGATTCCCCATTGCCCGGCGACGCTAGCAAACGATCACGAATCGTTAGCTTCCATACGATTTCGTCACCTCTGCCGAAGCGCCTGCACCGTCTCGCCGAGCGGCTCGCGAAAGTCGCGCAGCACGGGAATGCCGGCCAGCCTCAGCACGGCGTTGTCGAGCACGCTGTTGGCCGGCCGCCGCGCCGGACGCGGCGGTTGCAGTTCGGCCGTCGTGATCGGGCGCACCATGTCGGGACTCTTGCCCATCGCGGCGACCACATCGCAGGCAAAGCCGTACCAACTGGTGGACCGCTGGTTGGTGACGTGATGGATCCCGCTGCGCCTGTCGACCGCGATGCGACGCACCATCGGCGCCAGGTCCGCGGTGAAGGTCGGATGGCCGATCTGATCGGCGACGAAAGCCAACTCGGGGTGTTGGTCGGCCAGTCGCATGATGGTCGTGACCATGTTCGGTCCGTTCTGACTGCACACCCACGAGGTGCGGACCACCGCCGCCGACGCCCCGATTGCCAAGGCCTCCCGCTCGCCGAGCAGCTTGGTCGTTCCGTAGACGCTCTGCGGATTCGGGTCATCCCACTCGACGTAGGGGCGATCGAGCGACCCGTCGAAGACGTAGTCGGTGCTGATCTGCACCAGCTGGCCCCGACTCGATCGCAGCCTTCGGCGAGCCAGCGAACGGCCAATCCGTTCTGTGACATCGCTCGATCCGGATCGCCCTCGCACGCATCGACGGCCGTCCACGCTGCGCAGTTGATGACGACGTCGGGACGCAGCGAAGAGACTGCGCCGTGGACGGCGTCGCGATCGGAGATGTCGAGCTCGGCACGACTGGCCGCGGTCACCTCGTCGCCCGCGGTCACACAGCAGCGCACGAGGTCGACACCGAGCTGACCGCCGGCACCGGTGACGAGCACCCGCATCTAGAAGCCGGCCCTGGCCTTCAGTGGCTCCCACCAGGCGCGGTTGTCGCGGTACCACTCGACCGTCGCCGCCAACCCGTCGACGAGGTCGTGCTCGGTCTTCCAACCGAGCGCGCTGACCTTGTCGTGGGTGATCGAGTAGCGGCGGTCGTGGCCCAGGCGATCGTCGACCGGGGTGATGAAGCTCTCGTCGCGGCCGGTGAGCTCGAGCAAGCGGTGGGTGAGCTCTCGGTTGGTGATCTCGTTGCCGGCACCGATGTTGTAGATCTCGCCGACCTCGCCCGTGCGGAGCACCAGATCGGCCGCGGTGTTGTGATCGTCCACGTGGATCCAGTCGCGCACGTTGCCACCGTCGCCGTACAACGGCACGTTCTGGCCGTCGAGCAGGTTGGTGGTGAAGAGCGGGATGACCTTCTCGGGGAACTGGTACGGCCCGAAGTTGTTGCTGCAGCGTGTCACCACCACCGGCAGACTCATGAGTCGTGTAGTAGCTGAGGGCGATCAGATCGCTGCCGGCCTTCGCCGCGGAGTACGGCGAGCGCGGCGACAGGACGTCGGTCTCGCTGAACGAACCGCGCTCGATCGAGCCGTACACCTCGTCGGTGGAGATGTGCAGGAACCGCTCGACCCCGACCCGCCGAGCAACGTCGCACAGCACGTTGGTGCCGAAGCAGTTGGTGCGCACGAACGAGTAACCGTCCTTGATCGACCGATCGACGTGTGTCTCGGCAGCGAAGTGGACCACGGCATCGTGGCCGTCCATCGCCGTCAGGACATCGTCCTCGTCGCAGATGTCGGCGTGTACGAAGGTGAAGCGTCGGTCGTCGAGCACATCGCGAATGCTCACCAGGTTGCCGGCGTAGGTGAGCGCGTCGTAGATCGTCACCTCGTCGTCGCGGTTGGCTTGCAGCCAACGCACGTAGTTGGAACCGATGAACCCGGCAGCACCGGTGACGAAGAGTTTCATCTCACGTCCTCATCGGGAAGTACGGGCGGCGGCCGGGCGGCAGTTCGGAGCGCAAGGGATTGGCCTGGTCGCGATCCGACAGGATCGGGTCGGCGATGCCCCAGTCGGCGCCGACGGCCGGATCGTTCCACATCACGCCGAGCTCGTCAGCGGGGTTGTAGTACCCGTCGACCAGGTAGGTGATGACCATGTCGGTGATCGCGGCAAAGCCATGGGCGACGCCCGGAGGGATGAACACTCCGATGTGGTTCTCGCCGGTGAGATCGAGTTCGAGCGTGGCCCCGTCGGTCGGGCCCCCCTCGCGAAGATCGTGCAGCACGACTCGCGCCAACCCGAACGGCACGTACCAGTAGTCGGCCTGATGAAGGTGGTAGTGCAATCCGACCAGCGCCCCGGCCTGCCGATTGGCCCGGTTGCCCTGGACCATCTCACGCCCATTGGGAAACCACTCCCGGCGATACGTCTCGATGAACAGGCCGCGTTGATCACCGTGGATCGACGGCTCGACGATCCACACGCCGTCGATCGTGTCGCTCCCGGTTACTGTTGGCATCGGCTGAACTGCCTCTCTACTCGCGGGCCTGGCGGTTGCGGCCTCATTCGACATCTATCTGGCAGTGATCGCCGACCATCAAGCGCAATGCCCTCGGCCGTAGGTGCGACCGGCTGACGACTGCTTCCTTCCCGATGAGGCTGTCTTCGAGTCGTTGGATGTCGATCACTCTGCTGCGTTCCATGATGACGGAATGCTCGACCTCGCTGTTGATGATCTCGCAGCCGTCTCCGATTGCCGAGAACGGGCCGACGAAGCTGTCGGCGACGCGGGCGCCGGCGCCGATCACAAGTGGGCCACGCAGGATGGAATTGGTCACCGTGGCTCCGCACTCGACGACAACTCGTCCGTCGACAGTGGTCGCGTCATCGACCTTGCCGTCAATCCGCGTTTCGATCTTCTCCAGCAGTAGGCGATTCGCCTCGAGCAGCGGTGTGAGCTTGCCGGTGTCGATCCACCAGCCGGTGAGCAATTCACAGCGCACTCGTTTGCCCTGATCCACGAGCCACTGAATCGCGTCGGTGATCTCCAGCTCGCCGCGAGGTGATGGGGCAATCGAGCGAACGGCCTCGTTGATGGTGCGATCGAACAGGTACACCCCGACGAGTGCGAGATCGCTGGGTGGGTCGGCCGGTTTTTCGACCAGCCGCAAGACGTTGCCGTCAGAATCGAGCTCGGCGATCCCGAATCGTTGCGGATCGGGAACCTGCTTGAGCAGGATCTGCGCCGTCGGCGGTTCGGCGCCCACGCGAGCCATTTCGAACGCGTGGACGAACGCGCCGAGGTCCTGCTCGAGCAAGTTGTCGCCGAGGTACATCACGAAGTCGTCGTCACCGAGAAATTCGTCGGCGATGAGAACGCAGTGGGCGAGGCCGAGCGGTGCATCCTGCGGGATGAAGGTGAACGCTGCGCCGAAGCGATCACCATTGCCCAACGCACCCATCACCTCGGCACGGGTATCGCCGACGATGATCCCGATCTCGGTGATGCCTGCGGCGACCATCGCCTCGATCCCGTAGAACAGGATCGGTTTGTTCGCGACGGGGACCAGCTGCTTGGCACTGGTGTGGGTGATCGGGCGAAGCCGAGTACCGGCTCCGCCGGCGAGAATGAGTGCCTTCATGACAGTCGCATAGTATGGCGGGTCGCACTAGGCATTTGCTGCCGGCGCCGGACCTTGCCCGCGAAAGAAGGCCAGCACAGCATCGGAGCCGTCGCCGAGAAGTAGCACGGCGTTCCCACCAATGGTCTTGCCGAACACCGGTAGCGAGTAGGTGGCGATGCCGGCGTCGACGGCCGAGCGCAACGATCCCGCGGCCGCGACGGGGTCGAGTTCGTCGTCCACGCGCAATGACGACCCGATCGCAGTCACCAATCGCCCGGCGGCGAACGGATCGACCTTGATTCGCTCCAATGCCGTCTGCAGGGCGAGATTGACGAACTGTTGCTGACGTTTCGTCCTGCCGATGTCGGAGGCGGGATCCTCGTGCCACCTTTCGTCGCGGTACTCCTCGTAGTGGCGACTGCGGGCGTACGCCAACGCCTGTACGCCGTCGAGGATGTGACAACCCGGTTCGGTGATGTTCAGCCCGGTGTTCACGTCGCGCGTCGCGTAGTCGACGCAGATCTCGACACCGCCGAGGGCATCGACCAGCGACTTGAACCCCGTGAAGTCGATCTCCACGTAGTGATGGATCGGGAGACCGAGTTCGTTCTGAAGCGTCTGGACGAGGGCCTCTGGGCCGTCGTTGAACGCTGAGTTGATTCGCCGCTTGCCATCGTGCCCTGGTACCTGTACCCACAGATCGCGAGGGATGGAGAGCAAAGCCGCTTCGCCCGTCGCGGTGTCGCGCCGAAGAATCATGATCGTGTCGCTGCGGTGGCCCGACACGTCGGCCTCGGTGCCGATGCCACCGGCGTCAGCAGAACCCGGATCGGCTCCGGCCCGGCTGTCGGAGCCGACCAGCAGGAAGTTCTCGACGCCTGCAGCCGACGGGCTGAGATTGGCGGCCACACCGGGCACGCGGGCAACGGAGTCGATCGTCTTGCGGGCGGCGACCAACATCCCGGTGGCACCAAGCACACCCACGATCGCGGTCATGGCCAGCAGAGTGGGGAGCCGACGGCGACGTGACCGCGGGGCAGCGTCGACGACAAGCACGCACCGAGGGTAGTGGCGGACCGGGCAGAGTGTCGGGCACCTCATCCCCGGCACCTCATCCCCTGGGCACCTCATCCCCTGTGCACCTCATCGCTAACGTAGGTGCACGACATCCCCTGTGTCGAGGTGGTGTGTGATGCCGCACTGGTCGAGCACGACGAGGCGACCGTCGGCCAGCACGTCGATGGCGCGTCCGACGACGGTGGATCCAGCGAGCTCGACACGTACCGACTGACCGAGAGTCGTCAGCGCCGTCCTGTATGAGTCGGTGATGTCGGCCGGAAGCCGGTCGTAGGCGGCGAGCATCGCCTCGAGAACGGTCACCGGTTCCAGATCGCGCTCGACCACCTCGGCGAGTTTGGCGGCGTCGTCGGGTGCCCATCCGATGTTGAGCCCGATGCCGACGACGACATGATCCGGTCCGCTGCCACCGGCTTGGGCCAGCACACCGGCGAGCTTGCGTCCACCGAGCAACAGATCGTTCGGCCATTTCAGAGTGGGAGACACGCCGGCGACCTCAGTGCACGCCCGAGCCGCAGCCAACGCGACCCGCTGGGTCAGTTCGTGTGGATGCTCCGGCACGTCGCGGAACAGCAGCGACACCAGCAGATTGGTGCCTGGCGGCGCTTCCCATCGACGTTCGAATCGTCCTCGGCCGGCAGTCTGGTGCCTCGCCATCAACACGCTCCGATCGGGTGCGCCGGATGCGGCCGCGACCAACAGATCGGCGTTGGTGCTGCCGGCTTCATCGACGATGGTGATCTGCCAGGTGGCGTCGGGAGTGGTCATCGACCAAGATTGGCACTCGTGCTCACCAAGATCCTGATTGCCAACCGCGGAGAGATCGCCGTTCGCGTCATTCGTGCGGCCCGCGACCTCGGCATCAAGACCGTTGCTGTGTACAGCGAACTCGATCGAGAAGCCCTCCACGTTCGCCGTGCCGACGAGGCCTACGCACTCGGCGGGCAGACCGCGGCCGAGAGTTATCTCAACACCGAGGCAATCCTCAAAGCCGTCGACGACAGCGGCGCAGACGCGGTACACCCCGGCTACGGCTTCTTCAGCGAGAACGCCGACTTCGCCCGGGCGATCATTGCCAAAGGCGTGACGTTCATCGGGCCGCCGCCGGAAGCCATCGACGAAATGGGCGACAAGGTCAGCTCGCGCCAGGCGGCACAACGCGGCGGCGCGCCGATCGTGCCGGGCACCACGGAGTTCGCCACATCGGCCGACGAGATCAGCGACTTCGGTGCCGCGCACGGATACCCACTGGTCATCAAGGCCGCGTACGGTGGTGGTGGCCGGGGGATGAAATTGGTGCGCAGCGCTGATGAGGTCCAAGAGGCGATGGACAGCGCAAAGCGCGAGTCGAAGGCGTTCTTCGGTCGCGACGAGATCTACATCGAGCGCTACCTCACCTGGCCGCGCCACGTCGAGGTGCAGATCGTCGGCGACAAGTACGGGGACGTCGTGTGGGTCAGCACTCGTGACTGCTCCGCGCAGCGCCGGCACCAGAAGCTGATCGAAGAGGCCCCCGCCCACGACCTCGGCCCCGGTGTCGAGGAGGCCATGGGCGAGGCAGCCATCAAGGCGGCCAAGGCAGTCGGGTACTACAACGCCGGCACGGTCGAGTTCATCTATCAGGACGGCGAGTTCTTCTTCCTCGAGATGAACACCCGTCTGCAGGTCGAGCACCCGGTCACCGAGGTGATCACCGGCATCGACCTCGTCGAGTGGCAGATCCGGGTGGCCAGCGGTGAACGACTCCCGATGACGCAACAGGAAGTAACAGCCTGCCGACGCGGCCACGGGATCGAAGTGCGTATCAACGCCGAGGACCCGGCGGGCGGCAGGTTCCTCCCCTCACCCGGAACGTTGAGCAAGCTGGTCGCCCCCAACGGGTTCGGTCTGCGTTTCGACGCCGGCTACCAGACCGGCGACACGATCAGCCAGTACTACGACAACCTGATCGGCAAGCTGATCGTGTGGGGCAAGGATCGGCCCACCGCCATCGCCCGAACCATCCGGGCGCTCGAGGAGTTGGTGGTCGAAGGCGTTGCCACCACCATCCCGGCCGACATCGCAATCCTCAGCCACGCCGACTTCCAGGCGATGGAACACTCGACGAAGTGGGTCGAGGAGAAGCTCGACCTGTCGGACCTCGAGCCGCCCAAGCCGCCGAGTCCGAGCGACGACGACGTCGAACTGGTGAAACGCACGACAACTGTCGAGGTCAACGGCAAGCGCTTCGAGGTGAAGATGTGGTTGCCCGACGCACCTGCCGTCGCCGCTACGTCGAGAGCCGTGAAGAGATCCGCCAGAGCATCCGCAGGGAGCGGAGCCGCTCTGAGGGGCTCCGGCAACGTCGAGGTGCCGATGCAGGGCACCATCGTCAAGGTCCTCGTCGAGATCGGTCAGACCGTCGAGGTCGGCCAGGCCGTCGTCGTGCTCGAAGCGATGAAGATGGAGAATCAGATCGCCACCGACAAGGCCGGCACGGTGAAGGAGATCAAGGTGAAAGCCGGTGACACCGTCGGCGCCGGCGACGTGGTGGTCGTCGTCGCCTAGCGCCAAACGGCTTGTTACGGAAGGTCGGTGCGCATCTCCGGGCCCGGTGCCTGCGGGGCGGAGAAGGCCGAGCCGAGATCGAGCACTGTTGGAGTCACCCCGCCGGGAAACGCTTCGAGACGAAGCGCTGACGGGTTCGGTGCTTGCGGTGCGTCCATCCTTCCCGGGTCTCCGACCGGACCTGTCGGCCCGGGTGCCGGTGGTTGCTCGGGTGGCGCCACCTTCGGCGGTTCCGGTGGAGCCGCGGGATCAGACGGTGGGTCGGTCGGTGGAACCTTTGGCGGGTCGGTGACAGGCTGTTGGTCACTCATCAGAACACGAACCCGAAGACGTCGACGATCAGATGCGTGGAGGCAGCGGAAGTCATCACATTCATCATGCCGGCGGCGTCGAGTGCGGAGATGAAGTAGTTGGCGATGGCCGGGTTCGAGGCCAAGCTGTAGTTGATGTTCGACGTCGCAGGCTGCGGCTGACCGGTCGGCCAGACGAGGGCGAAGCCGCTGCCGGCTGCCTCGGTCGCGGTGAGGTTACCGAGGATGCCTCTGGCGCCCGCCGGGACCGAGAGCGAGTCGGCCACGGTGCCCGTGATCTGCGCAGAAAGCACAGCGCCGGGCGCGAAGGGTGCGTTCCCGTTGGTGATCGGGGCGCCGAGGCCGCGCGAGTCGATCACGCGGATCGGGTGCGGCAGCAGGTTGATCGAGCCCCCGCGTCGGCAAATGCCGGGTGCTGTGCCGTCACTTTTCGCCACGTTCCCGGGGCACCCGACGCCGTGCAGATGTACATGTCGCCGCGCCCGTCGCGGATCATCTCGCCGATCGAGAACGAACCGACGGCGGGAGCACCCACGGCACGCAACTGCTGCTGCATGCGACCACCATCGCGGACCAGCAGCGACAAACCGGTCGAGCTGGCGGCGATGATACCGATGCCTTCATCGGCGCGGCCGAGCACTCCGACCGCCCCGGTGCCTACCGGGCTGTACCCCATCACGCCGTAACCGTCGGCCGGGCCGGTGCCGACAACGCCGAAGTGGAAGGCGCTGGCGAAGACGCCGTTGTCTGTCGAACCGCCGGCACCGCCGAACACGCCCTGCCCGCCGAGCCCGGCCGGCGACGCGACGGTGAACGCCGTGCGACCGTAGACGCCGGTGCGAATGCCGTTGGTGCCATCGACGCCGGAGGTCGTGCCGGCCACCGCGACTCGGTGGGTCGACGGAGGAGCGATGCCACCGAGCGAGAAGTTCTGGACCAGGAAGGTCTGGTCGTCGAGGTTTGCCGCGCTCGGCGCGAACAGCACGGTCGTGTCGTTGGTGGACGTGGCGGCGTTGGCCTGCCCGATCAGCATGTTGCCACCGGTGATTGCCGCGGCCGGCCCGCTCGACGAGGCGATGGCGGCTGCCGTGGCGCCGACCGCTGCCGCACCGGCGAGGCGCAGGAAGCGGCGGCGGTTGCCCCCGGGTTCCTCACCTGCCACGTCGGAGTCGCCGTCGTCGATGACGACCCTCGCCGAAGGCTGTCGGCCTGACTTGGGCACTCGCTCGCTGAGTGCCTTCAGCTCCTGGCGAACCGTGGCCAGTTCGGCTCGCAACAGATCGAGCTCGGTGGGCGGATGTTCCATCGCCGTCCCCTTTCGCCCCGAGGCGGTAGAACGCCTCGTGAGGATTGAGCGAACCTATCACTACGCGAGCGCTCCGCGGAGCGTCAGACAGCAGCAGCAGCGGCGTTGTAGACGACCAGCGTGCCGGCTGCTTTGTCGTGCAGGCCTTGCCGAAGTGGGTTCCACAACGCCATCGCGTAGCACATCACACTGAGGAACACGCCGATCCGCGGAATGGCGCCGAGCGAGAGCGGGACAAGCGAGCGCATGACCGCCGCGGACCACGTGGGGCGTTGACCATCGACCAGGCGAACGACGCGGGTGCCCGTGGCGAACTTGCCGACGGTGCGTCCGAGCATCGCGATCATCACCGTCTCGTAGACGAAGGCAGTCGTGATCAGCGCGACATTGAAGATCAGTAGCGATTGCGACGTCACGGTGTCGCTGGGCGTGTACCCGAGAGCGATCACCACGAGAACCACAGGCAGTGCCAGGAGGAACTGATCGAGGATCAACCCGATTGTCCGCCGTCCGATCGGTGCCAAGGTCAAGCCGGCAGGCACCGCGGGTTGAGCGACTTCGTCGCCTGCCGGAAACATCACTCAGCAGCTTCGGCGAGCGCCTCGGCCAAGGCTGGGTGCACGAGAAGGCTCTCGACGATGTCGGTGACCTTCAAGTTGGCCGTCACGGCGAGGGCGATGACGCTGATCAGTTCGGCCGCGTGCCGACCCACGATCGACCCACCGAGCACCACGCCAGTTGCCGGGTCGCTGATGATCTTGACGAAGCCGCGGAAGTCGTTGTTGATCAGCGCCTTGGGGGTGGAGCTGAATGGCACCTTGGTGACCCTGATCTTGCGGCCGACGGCGAAGGCGTCGGCCTCGGCCAGCCCGACGTCGGCGATCTCCGGCTCGGTGAAGATCGCACTGGCCGCCTTGTCGTAGTCGAGATGACGATGGGCAACCTTCTGCAGTCCCATCACGTGCTCGGCGACCTTGCGACCTTGCATTGCGGCGACGCTGCTGAGCGGCAACTTGCCACTGACGTCGCCGGCTGCGTAGATGTGCGACACGTTGCTCTGACAGTGCCGATTGATGGTCACGAAACCACCTCGGTCGGTCTCAACCCCTGCGGAGTCGAGACCGAGCCCGTCGCTGTTGGGGATCGAACCGATGGCCAGGACAGCGTGGGAGCTGTGCACGACCCGTCCGTCGTCACAGCGCACGATGACCGAATCACCGTCACGTTCGATCGACGTTGCCCGAGCACCCTTGAGGAGGTGCACACCGCGTTTCAGGAAGTCGTCTTCGAGCACGGCGGCGACTTCGGGATCCTTCAGCGGTAGCACCTGCTGACGGCTGACGACGAGGGTGACCTTGGCACCGAAGCTGCTGAACATGTGGACGAACTCGACGCCGGTGACACCGGAGCCGATGACCGTGATGCTTTCCGGGAAGATCGACGGCGGATAGCACTCGCGCGTCGTCAGGATCCGCTCGCCATCGGGCGTGCACCAATCAGGGATGCGTGGACGTGAGCCGGTGGCGATCAGCACTGCGTCGGCCGAGATGGTGCGCGTACCTTCCGACGTGTTCACCTGTACGTCGTGGTCGCTCAGCAGGTGCGCCGAGCCATGCAGGAGTTGCACTCCCTGGCTCTCGAGCAATCTCGTCGTGCCCTGTTGCAAACGGCCCTTGATCATCTCGATCCGGCCGGTCAGGGCTTCGATGTCGACTTCGGCTTCTTGCTGTTCGAGGCCCATGCCATGGATCCGTCGCGAGAAGCTCATCGCCCCGCCCGTAGCGATCATCGTCTTCGACGGAATGCAGTCCCACAGATGTGCCGCACCACCGATGACGTCGCGCTCGACCATCGTGACCTGCGCACCGAGGCGGGCAGCGTATGTCGCCGCGGTGTTGCCGGCGGGCCCGCCGCCGAGGATCACGAATCGTGTTGCCACGGCGACGAAGGCTAGCGGCGCTCAGTCGGCGGAGAGCGCCCAACCATCGTCGACGAACATCGCCGATCTGTTGTCAGGTCTGTCCCCGAACGACTCGATTCCCCCGCTGGGTACGTTGGGGCAGTATCGAGACGGATACTGGTAGGTGTTGCGGGGTTCGCCTACCCATTCGAAGTGCATGCCGTCGGGATTGATGAAGTTGCCACCCCAGGCGAAGTTGTGCTTGCGGAAGATCCGCACGACGCGACAATCCATCTGTGGAACGCAGCCCTGGCAGTTCGACGTGGTGTTGGTGTCGAGCGCCTGGCCCCACGTGTGACGCGACAGGGCGCCCAGTTGCGAGCCGACGATGCGGGTGAACCTCGGGCCGAAGCACCCCCCGTACGTGGTTGGCGTTGGCAACGTCGATGTACCCGGCGAGGCCTGTGTCGACGACCTCCTGGAGTGCGGCGGCGAGATCCGCCTTGATCACGTTGTTGCACTGAGCGACGATTCCTGTCGGATACGGCTCGCGGGTCGGAGGGATGTAGGCCGCACGCCAGGCATCGTCGACCAGGAGCGCGCCGCTGGCAGTGACGGAGTAGGCCAACTCACCGAGCAGCTTCTTCGTCTTGGCGACGCCGATCGTGCCGTCGGGGTCCGGGGGGTCCCACGATCTGCGCACCCGGATCTTCGGATCGGTGCTGAGCCCTCTGGCTGCCAGCGCCGCATCGAGACGACCCCGATCGAACTGACCGTAGATCAGCACACTGGTCCCGAGCGATGCACCGATCAGGTCGGCCTGAGCAGTCGACATGACGATCTCGGTGCCTCCCACCTCGGCATCCGGGGCGACCCGGCCCACCACGAACTGGGCGATCGACCCGTCACCCGCGAGTAGATCGAGCACGTCACCCGCCTGGGCCCCACTGAGACTCGCCGACGTCTCGCTCATCACGACCTGACTGACGCTGATGATCTTGGAGACTTCCCGGCCCATCGCTGCACCGATCGAATCGAGCGGCAGCGCCGTGACCGATGTCGGGAAGTACCACGATCCGTACGGCCCGGGGGCCTGGTGGACGACGGCACCATTGCGGGTCACCTGGACCAGCCCGGTCCCGAAGCCACGGCCGACGACGCCCCACGCGCCGGCATCGACGGCCGCATTGATGGCGGCGTCGATGACTGCGGGCTGCAGTGGGCCGAAGTTGTAGACCGAGACGAGATCGCCGGGCACAGTGACATTGCGGGCCGGCGCGCCACCTGTTGCTGCTTCGCTGACGGCGGGCGCCGGGCCCGCGGCGGACCCCGGGACCGCCGCCCACGCCGCCGAGGCGATGACGAGCAGTCCGATTGTTCGTGTCAGTCGGGTTCGTATCATGCGATCGGTTCCAGTTGGTGCCCAGGGTTGTGTCCCGGGCTCGTGTCCGGGTCGTTGTCCAGCCGCATGTCGGCGACCAACCTATCAGCGCCCACCCGTCCGCAACTCGAAACGGCTCGCGGTCGGCAGCACCGAAGAGGTACCGTCTTGGCCTTGTGAGTCACGAAGAACCCGGCGTCGAGCCAGATACCACCGGCAGCGGTCTAAGTGCCGAGAAGGCCAAGCGGCTCGACAAGATCCAGGCGCTGCGTGACTCCGGCACCAATCCGTACCCGTACCGGTTCGATCGCTCCCATTCGTTCGATCAGCTACGCGCCGAGTTCGGAGGCTTGGAGGCCGGCGCCGAGACCGACCAGCGGGTCTCCGTCGCCGGAAGGATGATGCTGCGCCGCAAGCAGGGCAAGCTGATCTTCGCGACCTTGCTCGATCGCGGTGGCCAGGTGCAGTTGTTCGTCTCGAAGTCGGTGGTCGGTGACGACCTCTTCGCCGCCTTCGATGATCTCGACCTCGGCGATTGGCTGGGAGTCGAAGGCACGGTGATGACCACCCGCAACGGCGAACTGAGCGTCAAGGTCGACCGTGTGGAACTGCTGTCGAAGGCCGTGCGCCCGATGCCCGACAAGTGGCACGGGCTGACCGACACCGACACACGGTTCCGGCAGCGCTACGCCGACCTGATCGTCAACGAAGACGCCCGCCGCAACTTCCGGATCCGTCACGAGATCATCGCCAGCTTCCGGCGCACGTTGCAGTCCGAAGGATTCATCGAGGTCGAGACACCCGTCCTGCACCTCGAGGCCGGTGGCGCCCACGCTCGGCCGTTCGTCACCCATCACAACACGCTCGACATGCAGTTGTACCTGCGCATCGCGCTCGAGTTGCACCTCAAACGGCTGATCGTCGGTGGCATGGAGCGCGTCTTCGAGATCGGCCGGATCTTTCGCAACGAGGGCATCTCGACGCGCCACAACCCGGAGTTCACGATGATGGAGCTGTACCAGGCGTTCGCGGACTATTCGGAGATGATCGACATCACCGAACGGCTCATCACCCGGGCCGCAGTCGACGCCACTGGCACATCGGTCGTGACGATCGGCGACGAGCAGGTCGATCTGGCGCAGCCGTGGCGGCGGGCCCGGATGATCGATCTGACCAGCGAGGCGCTCGGCACCGAGGTCCACCCATCGATGCCGGTCGACGCGCTGCGCGCCCTCGCCGATGGACATGGCGTCGACTGCAACCCGTCCTGGGGAAGCGGAAGGATCATCGAGGAGTTGTTCGAGGCGACCGCGGAAGCCTTGCTGGTGAAGCCCACGTTCGTCACCGGCCACCCGGTCGAGATCTCGCCGTTGGCCAGGACCGATCGCAACGATCCGTACCTGACGGAACGCTTCGAGCTCTTCGTGAACGGGCGCGAACTGGCCAACGGTTACAGCGAGCTGAACGACCCCGTCGAGCAACGAGCCCGATTCGACGACGAGCATGCTGCGCGCCTTGCCGGCAACCTCGAAGCCGGCACGGTCGACGAGGATTACCTGCGTGCACTGGAGTATGGGATGCCCCCGACCGGCGGTCTCGGGATCGGTATGGATCGGGTGGCAATGTTGATTGCCGGCGTCCATTCGATCAAGGAGGTCATCCTCTTCCCGACGCTTCGTCCGGAGGTTATGTGATGACCGACGATCGCGCTGCATGGGGGCGCGGGCTGGCCACGATCGCGGCCGATGGAACGGTGCTCGACACGTGGTATCCCGACCTCGGGCTCGGCAAGGTCGCCTCGTCATCTCCCGTCGACAAGGATCGCGATTCGGCCGAACGATACGACGAGGTACGTGATGTCGACGTGCGTGCGGTGGAGCTGTCGATCGACCTCGATGCGGCCCCGACGTCGGCGGGCGATGTCTATCTTCGACTCCATCTGCTGTCGAACCGGCTCTGCAAACCGCGCACGGTCAACCTCGACAATGCATTCGGACTGCTCAACAACGTCGCCTGGACCAATGTCGGCCCGGTCGCTGTCGATCAGGTGGATCGGGTGCGGTGGTTGGTACGCGCCGCCGGCGGCGTGCTCACTGTGCACGGTCTCGACAAGTTCCCGCGGATGACCGACTACGTCGTCCCGACGGGTGTACGAATCGCCGATGCCGATCGCGTTCGCCTCGGCGCCCACCTGGCATCGGGGACCACCGTGATGCACGAAGGATTCGTCAACTTCAACGCCGGCACGCTCGGCCGGTCGATGGTCGAGGGGCGCATCTCGGCTGGAGTGGTCGTCGGCGACGGCAGCGACATCGGTGGCGGTGCCTCGATCATGGGGACCCTGTCCGGTGGCGGCAAGGATCAGGTCACGATCGGCGAGCGCTGCCTGCTCGGCGCCGAGGCCGGTATCGGCATCAGCCTCGGCGACGAGTGCGTCGTCGAGGCGGGTTTGTACGTCACTGCCGGCACGCTGGTCAAGTTGCCCGACGGTGAGATCGTCAAGGCCCGCCAGCTCAGCGGTGCGGGTGGCCTGTTGTACCGCCGCAACAGCCAGACCGGTGCCGTCGAGGCCATCCCGAGGTCGGTTGCCTGGGAAGGTCTCAACGCCGCGTTGCATCACAACGACTGAGAACATGCGCTGCTCTGGCAACATGGCTGGCCATGGCCGACGTAACACACAACGAGACGCTCGTTCACCAGTTCTTCGCCACCCTCAGCACCGGTGACCTCGAAGCATTGCGCGGGCTCATCCACCCCGACGGCTCGTGGGAGGTCATGTCGACGGCGGTGCCGGGCGCCGGCCTGACGTCGGGCCGCGATGCGGTGATCGACGAGTTCCTCGCACCCGTGCGGGGGATGTTCGCGCCCGGTGATCCGAAGGTGGAGATCAAGCGGACCTTTGCGTGCGGCGACCTGGTGTGCGCCGAGACCGAGGCCGATGGGGAACTGAACAACGGCAACCACTACCACAACCGTTACGCGTGGGTCATCGAGATCAAGGACGGCCGGGTCTGCCACCTGCGCGAGTACATGGACACCGCGTACATCATGAGCGTCGTCTGAGCCCCGGCATGAGCGATGAAGCCAACTTTGTCGCTCCGAACATGTCCAGCGTGTTGCGAGCGACAAGGTTCGCTCAGCGGCCAACCATATTGCCGCCCCGAGCGCGGCGGCTGCGATCGTCGATGTGTGAGGCTGGGGACGTGACGATGGGCAAGAGCTCACGATGACGCGCGAGGGCCGCCAACGACCGACCGAACGCGTCCAGATGATCAGTGACGATCCCGAATTGTTCACCCCGCGCACCACAGGCTCGGTGCCGGCGAAGGCGCCTACAGCCCATCGGCCGCGCTTGGATCTCGCCGCTCTCGGTGGCGTCGTGCTCGTGGTCGGTGTGGCGATCGTGGCGGCGTGGCCCCGCTCATCCGGCTCACCGCGGGCGAGCCCGTCGACTTCGGCGACGGTGACGTCAACCGCCGGTTCTTCGCCCACCTCCATGCCGGGAAGAGAGGCACCGGTCCCGTCGGGAAGTTTTGCGTTCGCGCTCACTGTGCAGCCCTCACCGATCGTGCTCGGCACCCCGGTGGTGATGCAGCTCAAGGGTGACCTCAGCAATGTGGCATCACCCATTTCTGCGGTTGCGTGGGTGGACGAGCAGGTCTCGGGCGTGTGGAGGACCATGTACTGGATGGCACGCTCCTCGCGCACCGCCCAGGAAGGCGGTGACGTGTCGAACGACCCATTCGAGCCGGGCCCCGACGCGGTCACGTTCCGGGCCGATCAACCGGTTCAGTTCAACGTGGATGCCCTCATCACGGGTAGGTACCGGATGTGTCGATACGTGCCCCTGCTGACGAGCGGCACGTCGAGCCTGCCGTCCTCGAATCCGGCTTACGTGTGCGCACCCCTGATCGTCGCCGGCAGTGCCGAGCTCAGATCCAACTGAGGGATTCGGTGTCGTCGGCCGGATGCTCACACGTCGGGCAATAGAGACGGGTCTCGAGCGCAGTCCCGCACGACTCGTGGAGTGGCCCTTCGTTGTCGCCGGTCTGGCGCGCTCCCCAGGCCGACAGCAGCGAAATCGCGTCGCCCAACTCGCGACCCGCGTCGCTGAGGGCATACGCCAACCGGACTGGTCGTTGGCTGTACGGCACAGCGACCACGACGCCGTCGCGTTCGAGCTGGCGAAGTCGTGAGGTGAGGACGTTCGGGGCGATCCCGGACAGCAGGTCGGCCAGCTCACCGAACCGCCTCGGTCCGTCGAGCAGGCCGGACACGATCTGCAGCGTCCAGCGGTCCCCGATCACGGTGAGTGTGTGGGCGAGGTTGCGCGGGCGACTCATGCCGGTATCTTACTTGTAAATCAGAAGTCACTAGCAAGGAGCAAGTAACTATGTCCGTGATCGACGAGCTCTCCACCACCGCCCACTCCGTGCTGTCCGAACTCGGCGGCGCCATCGTCAGCATCGGCCAGGACGGCCGGGGCAGTGGCGTGGTGATCGCTGGCGGCAAGGTGGTGACCAACTCCCACAACCTTCGCGACCGCACCACCCTGGTGACCTTCGCCGACGGCACGGCAGTTCAAGGCACCGTGGCCGGTGCCGACGAGGACGGTGATGTCGTCGTTCTCGACGTCGACACCGGTTCGGTCACCCCAGCAACCTGGGCCGAGCGTGTGCCCGAAGCCGGTGACGTGGTCTTCGCAGTGAGCCGTGGCGGGCACCGCACGAGGATCTCGTTCGGCATGGTCTCGGCGGTCGACCTGGCGTTCCAGGGTCCTCGCGGGCGGCAGGTACGCGGTGGCGTCGAGCACACCGCTCCGCTCGTTCGCGGCGCCTCGGGCGGCCCGGTCGCCAATGCTGCCGGCCAGGTTGTCGGCTTGAACACCCACCGGACCGGCCGTGGGTTCTACCTCGCCCGCCCGATCGACGCGGCCCTGCGATCGACCATCGACGACCTGGCTGCCGGAAAGTCGGTCGTCAGGCCGCGCCTCGGCGTCGCCCTGGCCCCACCTGCCGTCGCCGCCAAGCTCCGAGCGTCGGTCGGACTGCCAGAACGTGACGGCCTGCTCGTGCGCGGCGTCGAAGCGGGTGGACCGGCGTCGAATGCCGGCATCGCCGAAGGCGACCTCCTGGTAGCCGCCGGAAACACCCCACTCGATTCCATCGACGCGCTGCACGATGCCCTGGCCGGCGCCGGCGAGTCGCTGCAGCTCACCGTCGTGCGCGGCACGCAGGAAAGGACCGTTGTCGTCAACTACGCGTCTACGACGGAGGCGGCCGACGTGGAAACCGGCACCGACACCCTGTGACTCAGCACCGCTCGTGTGAACAACATCGATGTTCTCGCATGCGGAACGACCGTCGGATACCGTCGCGGGATGGCCATGGCGCGCAACGGAACCTGCCAGATCTACTACGAAACGTTCGGTTCTCCCGCTGACCCGACGTTGCTCCTCGTCAACGGTCTGGGAAGTCAGTGCATCAACTACCACGAGGACTGGTGCGCGATGTTCGTCGCACGGGGCCTGCACGTGGTGCGCTTCGACAATCGCGACGTGGGCATGTCGACGAAGTTCGATACGTCGCCGCCCGGTGCGGCCTACAACGTTTCCGACATGGCAGCCGACGCGGTGGCTGTGCTGGACGCGCTCGACATCGAACGCGCCCACGTGATGGGCCTGTCGATGGGCGGCATGATCGTGCAGGTGATGGCCATCGAGCACTCGCGGCGGTTGCTGTCGATGACCTCGGTGATGTCACGCACCGGTGAGCGGGGTTACGGCGAGCCGACTCCCGAGGCCTTTGCGCTGCTGACCGCGCCTCCGGCTATCGACCGCGAATCGTACGTGGAAGGTCACGTTGCCGGGTTGCGCGTGTGGGGCAGTCCAGCGTTCGCCGATGAGAGCAGATGGCGCCGCGACGCTGATCGGGCATTCGACCGGTGCTTCCATCCTTCGGGTCCTGCGCGGCAGTATGCGGCAGTCCTCGCGTCACCAGCCCGCGCCAGTCTTCTCCGCGAGGTCACCACACCCACGCTCGTGATGCACGGCGACTGCGACACGCTGATCGACATCAGTGGCGGCCGGCGCACCGCAGAACTGATACCAGGGGCACGTTTCGAGGTCATCGAGGGAATGGGCCACGACTACCCGCCGCAGTTGTGGAACGTATGGGTCGACCTGGTCGACACCTTCGTCCAGTCGACGTCACGCGCCGCGTGAACGACGCTCCACAAAGCCCATCGCCGCGCTGATCTCCGACGCGCAACGTCGCACCTGACGAACGGATCTCATCAGTTGCTCGTCGCCGAGCCGCAAGGCAGGGCCGGCAATCGCGACTGCGGCAATGCACGCGCCGTCACGACCGAAGACCGGTGCTCCGACGCTTGCTACGCCGGGCTCGCTCTCTTCGACCGAGACCGAGTAACCGAGCGTTCGGACGCGGTCGAGCGTCTCGGCCAGAAGGGCCCTGCTCGTGATGGTGCGTGGCGCCCGGCGACGTAGGCCGCGCTGCAGCACGGCCTCGACAGCAGAGTCGTTGAACGCCAGCAGGCACTTCCCCGACGACGTGGCATGCGCAGGTACACGTCGTCCGACACGGTTGAACATGCGCGCCAGACCCGCTGACTCCATCTGGTCGACGAAGACGACATCCGCCCCGTCGAGCACTGCGAGGTGCACCGTCTCCTTGCTCTCGACCCGCAGCCGCTCGAGCGGCCCGTGAGCCACTTCGCGCAAGCGCAGACCCGAGACGACGAGTTGGCCCATCTCGTGCAACTTCAGCCCGAGGCGATATCGGTCATCGCTCGTCTTGACCACATAGCCGTACTCGAGCAGCGTGCTGAGGGCACGGTGCACGGTGGACTTGCCCATGTCGAGCTTGCGGGCCAGTTCGGACACGCCGAGAACCGGATCGGCAAAGCTGAAGGCGTCGAGCACCTTCAGCGTCTTGGCAACAGTCGACAGTTGCTCGCCCATGCGATCGAGCGTCAGTCGAGGATGGTCACGACACCGTGGTCACCGTCGACGCGCACGCGCATGCCCGTCTTGATCGACTTGGTGGCGAATGCGGTGCCCGTGACTGCGGGTAACCCGTACTCGCGACAGACGATCGCCGCGTGGCTCATCATCCCGCCCGAATCGGTGACGGTCCCGGCGATGCGTCGGAACACCGGTGCCCACGACGGTGCGGTGACAGGGGCAACGAGGATCTCGCCATCTTCGAGTTCGGCAACCTGATCGGCATTGGACAACACCCGGGCAATGCCCTCGACGACGCCGGGTGAGGCGGCGAAGCCGCTCAGACCTCCGTCGCTCGACATGCCACCCAGCCACTTCTGGATCGAATCACTGGTGATGCCCCACAGCATGATCGTGAACGGCTCGGTCACGACCTCCGGGGGAGCCCCGAGTGCGGGCGGGGCATCCCACGCCTGGCATGCGGCCATGATCGCCCGCCGCTTGGCGACCACGTCGGGCCAGTACGACGGGCCCCGAGGCGCTACCCCGGCGGCCCAGGCAAACGTCATGTCGCTGATTGCCGTCGGGATCTCGTCGCGCTTGAGCATGAAGATGTCGTCGGCATCAGTCCAGAACCCTTCCTTGACGAAGACATTCGACAGTTCACGCATCTTGCGCCACATCACACTGATGCCCCAGTGCTCGACGTAGAAATTGTGATTCTCGACGTAATGGAACACCGTGCGGCTGAGCCCGAGCTTGGCCTCGAAGTTGGCCTTGTCGTCGCCGTCGAGCAGGTCGATGTACTCCGCGGCCACACGATCGCGCTCGGCGATCACAGCTTCTTGTGGGGTGTCGATCTCCTCCCCCGCCTGCAGTTGGCGGATGTAACCGCGCATGAAGGAAAAGGGGATGTCGAGTCGCTCCGCCCAGACCGCATCGGTGTGGTAGAAGCCGGTGCCGTTGGAGTAGTTGAACCACGGGTACTGCGCCTTGGCGTACTCGCTCAGCCAGTTCTCGCCACCCGATGCGGAGCTCACCGCTGCCAAGGCCTGGTCGACGGTGCCCTCGCACAACGTGGCGCCGAGGCCGCTGTCGACAGCGAGACGAGCCAGCCTGCGCAATTCCTCGTCGGGGCGGAACAGATCGACCTCGATACCGGCGACCATCTTGGCGATCGACAGATCGGGGATGCTGGGGAAGACCTGCTTGCAGAAACCGAAATAGTCGAGGTACGCCGCATAGCCCAGGTTGAGCATCTCGAAGTGCAACTGCCAGAGCTCCAGGGAGAGATCGACCAACTCGTGATACCCGTGCTGCAGGTCATAGACGTTGCTGCGACCGACATGCCCGGTGACGACCTCCAGATCGACCATGTCGGGTAGCGGTGCGAAGTTCAGGGCCTCGAGCTTGGCGATCACCACCTTCGCCTTGTCGATCCACTCCGCTTCGATCGCGTCCCAGTTGGCGAAGTAGTGCCCGGCACGTTGCATGAAATGCTCGACACGACCGGGGATGTCGTTGGGGTCGGCGACAGGAACGGGTGTGAGGTAGAACCAGCCGTTGAGGACGCGGATGTCGATCCCCATTGCCGGCGGAACGATGTAGTGGCGGCTGTTGTACGAACCGAGCGATGCAAAGGCGTACTCGACCAGGCTCATGTCGAACGGCGGCATGACGGTCGGCAGGTGGATGGCATCGCGGAACCAGAACATCGATTCGTCGTACGGCTTGCGGGCCTCGCTGAACAGCAGGTGGTATGGGTACAGGTCCTCCCATCCCTCGGCCCCCGGCGGCGTGGTGATGGAGAACGGGCTGTCGAAGCGGACTCGCGCAGTGTGATCTTGGCTCATGGTGATTCCCCAGTTGTAGACGAACGGTTGCAGACGAAAATTGGCTAGTTCTTGACTTGTACGGGCTTCAGCAGGTTGCTGACGACGCCTTCGATCCCGGTGTGCACCCCGTGGCTGATCTGGCGGGGCTTGTTGCTCCAGACAGTCTCCGGTCGGCTCTGCAGGAGATGCACGGCTGACCCGCCATCGACTCCGATCGTCACCGCCCATTCCACGTCCTGCGGTCGGCCGAAGTGCTTCTCTGCCTGTCGTGCGAGCTTGGCGATCGCTTTGATCTCGTCGTCGGTCAGGCTCGGCGCAGTGCTGCGATCGGCGTCGAGCGGCCTTTCCACGACCCGATCGTGATCGATGCAGCATTCCAGTTCCTTCGCCGAAACCGTGCGCTTGGTGATCTCGAAGACGACCTTGTCGATCATGTAGTTGTCGGGGGTGACTGTGCCCGACACCACCGATTCGCCGAGACCGAACGCCGAGTCGATCACGATGGTGGATCGATCGCCGTTCGTCGGGTTCAAGGTGAACGCCACGCCGGCCGCCTTCGGCAGCACCATCTGCTGTACGGCGACGCTCATCGCCACTTCAGCGTGCGGATAGCCGTTCTCGTGGCGATAGGCGATGGCCCGATCGTTGTAGAGGCTGGCCCAGCAATGCACGACGTTGTTGACCACGTTGTCTGCACCGCGAATCCACAGGTACGTGTCTTGCTGGCCGGCGAACGACGCATCGGGCATGTCTTCGGCGGTCGAACTCGACCGCACCGCCACGGCGACATCGTGCATGCCCGTCTGTTCACAGAGTTGGCGATACCCCTCACGAATCGTCGCCTCGGCTTCCTCCGACGGCCCGGCATCGAGCACCATCTGACGGCACGTCGCCGCTGCTTCGGTGAGCGCGTGCAGGTCGCTGACGTCGAGATCATCGAGCAACTTGTGCAGCACCGGCCCGACATGGTCTCTGCCCATCGAGTCCACAAACGCGTGAGTCGTGACCGCGAAGCCTGGCGGAACAGGGAGCCCGGCGACTGTCATGGCGCCGAGGCTGGCGCACTTCCCACCGATGATGGGCCGGTCTGATTCCTGGTAGTTGTCGAAGAAGATGGCGTGGTCCGCCACTACCACGACACCCCTTCGTAGGCGTCCCAGCAACGCCGCGTGGCCTCGGCACCGGCGAAGTACGCGGCGCGCGCCGACCGACGCTTCTCGTCGGTGTCGAGGTAGCGCTCGGCGAACTCGCCGACGTGGCCGCCGTGGTCTTCGTCGACCGTGATGTGGATGGTGTGGAAGGCGTAGTCGTCGGGTTCCAACAGGTGGCCGTAATGGTGCTTGAAGCCTTCCACGGCGCGGATGTAGGCGGGCGGGATCTGGTTCTCGATGCCCAGGCTGGCGCCGAACTGGAACTCGTACCACGGCCGTTGGTGGGCCAGGTTGAAGAGGAAGCTCTCGCTGAGGACCGCGTCGACGTTCGGCGTTGATTCGGTGATGACCTCGTCGGGCGCACCGAGGGCCCGTGTGAACTGGAACAGCCAGTGCAGGTGACCGTGACCGGACTTCGACTGGATGCCGAGCACCTCCTCGCCGATGTTCTCGATCACGCTCTCGGTCATCTCGTACGGGATCCGCCCCGACCAGATCGCCAGGAATCGACGGGTGTGGTAGGTCACGCCCTGATAGTGCTGACGCGCCCAGCCGACCAACTCCTCCTTGGTCGCCTCGCCCTGCACCACTCGCTCGACCCACCGCGCCTTGTCGAGCGTGCGGCCCGATGCGATCAGTTCTTCGCGCATCTCGTCTACGAATGCATCACCATCGAACGACATCTGACGAACCCCCTCAGGATCTCTTGACTTGTGTTTCGTGACCGCCGCACTGTCGCATCGTCGCCGCCATCACTCAAGGTCCCCGTTCCGGATATTGGAACGCGGGTAACCCTCGGGAGGGCGCGGGTGCTGCGATGATGGGCGGGTGCAATCGACCGAGCTCGCAGAACTGATCCGCCGCCGTCGAACCAGCATGCTGGTCGACAAGGAGCGTGCCGTGCCCTACGACGTGATCAGTGACCTGTGCGAGTTGGCCCAGTGGGCTCCGAACCACAAGCGGACCTGGCCGTGGCGCTTCGCCTTCGCCGAAGGCCCCGCCCGGGCCCGGCTCGGCCAGGTCATCGCCGACGCCATGCACGCTCACGGTGATCCACCCGAGAAGGTCGACAAGGCCCGCACCAAGTACCTGCGCACGCCGGCAACCCTGATCGTCGGATCAGCCCCAGGTGACTCGCCGCTGCGCACCGACGAGAACCGTGACGCAGTGGCCGCCGGGATCCAGAACCTCTTGCTCGCTGCCACCGAACGAGGTCTGGCCAGCTACTGGAGCTCGTGCCCGAAGGGGACCAACGACGCCGTCGCCGAACTGTGCGGGTTCGAATCCGGCACGCACATCTCCGGCCTCATCTACCTCGGATGGGCGACCGTCGACCGGCGAGGCGCCCCACCGCCCGGCGCCCGACGTGCACGTCATCGCTGCCACCTGAACGCGTCAGTCAGCCCCAGATGCTCTTGCGCGGCGCGGGAGTCACCACGACGGCACCCGACAACGTGCCGATCGGCGTGATGCACAACCGCGTGTCCTCGCCGTTGACCTTCGACTCGCACTTACCGCAGATGCCTTCCTGGCACCCACGGCGCGGCCGGACGTGCTCGGCGATTTCGCGGATCGCCTTGAGTGCCGCCATCGTCGGATCGGCGACGATCGAGTACTCGACGTCGTCGACCGTCAGCACCGTCAGGATCGGCGGCTCGCCGAAGCCGGCAAACCCACCGCCATCAGATTTGGCATCGATTTGGCATCAGACCTGGACATCAGACTGGGCATCGGGCACAGCCCGTTCGGCCTCCACGGTCATGCGTACCAACTCGGCGTCGCCAGCGTGGGGATCTCCAGTTCCAACCCGCGGCCACGATACGTCAGCACGGCGTGCTCGTGGTCGTCGTAGACCTTGATGCGCACATCTTCGGTGTTGTTCGGCTCGCCGGGATCGTGACCGACCGCCGACGCCGCGACGGCGCGGATCGGACCGGAATGCCCGCACATGTAGATGGCCGTGTTCGGGCCGCTCTCCTCGACGATCTCGGTGATCCCCTTCCAGTGCCGGCGGACGACGATCATCGGTGGTTCGAAGTAGAACAGCGGCTGCGTGAGCCACACCGTGATCGGGTCACCGCCGGCCTGCAGCACGCGGTAGAAGCGGTTCATCTCCGTGATCCAGCCAGGTCGATCGCCGACGCCGAAGCGTTGGTAGCCCTCGTGGATCTGGGCGAACTCCTGGAACGCTGCAGTCACGTCGACCTCGCGGCCGCCGGCCCACACCTGGAAGTTCTTGAACGCTTCGTGCGGATAGGGCTCCTCGACCGTCACGTCGGCGATGCCGTAGCGACTGAGCGCCTGCAGCACACCGCTGCGTACGCCGACCGCGGTCTCGGTGGCCCGCGCTGTCGGCGCATGCGGGAACCTGACCGTCATTCCCTCCTTCAGCCCCTTGGCCAGGTCCTGGCCCTTGCGGTGGGCCTGCCATTGACCGAGCGGCGTGAGCGCACCGTCGGTGACGTAACCCTGCGTCTGACCGTGGCGGATCAGGCGCACATCGATCGAGGTGGTGATCCGTTTGCGGAACTCACCCGGGAACTGTTCGCGCGGAGACACGGTCTCACGGGCGAACTCCTCGGTCCGGCCCGGCGGCGCGGTGACTCGATCGAGCTCCTCGAGGGCCCGCAACGTCGATCGCTCGCGTGCCCGCAGCATGAACGCCGGCTCGTCCGTGTGCAGCGCACCTGGATCGAGGGGCGAAACGGGATCTGATCGGCGCCGCGCGTACTTGGCGAGGTACAGCGGCGCGTCGTCGCGGGTGACACTCATGTGTAGATCGACACGAACGATTCGACGACACGGTTCTCGTAGTAGAACAGCGCCTTGCCCAGCTGATCCTCCGTCCAGGTGATGGTCTCCCAGTCGGTGTCGGTCTTGTAGCCACCGGTGAACACCTCGTTGCGGTTGCCGACCGGGTCGAAGAAGTAGATCGTGTGGCCGCGGGTGATCCCGTGACGGGTCGGTCCGATGTCGATGTCGATGCCGTTCATCCGCAAGATGTCGGCCGCCCGCCCGATCTCGGCCCAGCTGTCGAGCCAGTAGGCGAAGTGGTGCAACCCGCCGTTGGCGCCGCGGGTGAAGGCGATGTCGTGTGGCTGACGCGACCGCTCGAAGAACACGATCAGCTGGTAGCCCTCGTTGGTGACGAGTTGCTCGGTGAGCCGGAACCCGAGCACCTCACTCATGAAGCGGGCCGCGTCGGGAACGTTCTCGGTGGTCAGCAGGCAGTGATCGAGGCGGGGCGGGGCGATGCCGACGAGATCCATCGGCATCGGCGGCGGATTGAACAGCGGCAAGCCGTTGCCGACCTTCTCCATCGTGGCGTAGATCTCCATGTCGTGGCCCGTCGGCGAGTCGAACCGGATCGCCTCGCCCTGACCGAGTTCGGCCCCGGCCGCGATGCGCTCGACCGTGCAGCCGTACCGTTCGAGCGTGGTCTCGTAGCCCTCGAGGTCGTCGATCGACTCGGTCTTGAAGGCGACGTGCTCGAGCCCGTAGCGGTTGGCGCCGGTGAGCATCAGCGAGTGATGGTCCTGCTCGTCCCAACCTTTCAGGTACACGTGGTTGTCGTCGCGAGCCACCTCGCGCAGACCCAACACTTCGGTGTAGTAGGCGGCACAGAGCTCTAGATCGGGTGTTCGGACTTCAACGTGTCCGAGTCGGAAGATAGCCATGAACCCATCTTGGTTGGGCGAGGTCGGCTCCGAAAGGACACCGTTCCGATAAACGGAACGAGACTGTTTCGCTGCACACGTTCGGCATGAGAGCGTGTCGGCATGGCATTTGACGGTGAAGCGTTCGTTGACGAGATGCGTGAGGAGCTGCGGGCATCAGGTCGCACTCTGGACCAGGCCGACTGGGTGAAGCGCACCCAGCAGGGCGAGGCCACCAAGCAGGAGCTCGTCGCCTGGGCCCGCCAGCATTACCACGGCGTGACCTACCACACCCGACGCATCCTGTCGGCGTGGGTGACCCGCATCCCCTACGAGATGACCGACGGCGTCATCGACAACATCGCCGAGGAAGTGCTCGGCACGACCTCGAAGTCCGGCTTCGGCCACCTCCACTGGCTGTTCGAGTTCACCCGCTCCCTCGGAGCGCCCGACGAGGTGATCACCGAGGCGACTCCGAACGTCGACGCCGTCGCCTGCAGCAGTTTCCTGTACTGCCAGGCCCAGCAGCAGCCGTGGCACGAGCTGATGTTCGGCGGCATCCTCGCGATCGAGAACCAGATCCCGCCGGCATACATCAAGGTCGTCGACGGCTTCAAGGCGCACTACAGCGACATCCTGCAGCCGGACGACTATGCATTCCACACCATCCACATCACCGTCGACGAGGACCACGGTGGTCACGTCGGCGAGTTCGCCGAAGCAGCATCTCGACACCGACGCCAAGCGCCGCTCGGCGCGGGCTGCGTACTTCACCGGCGCCGAATTGACCCGCCGCTGTTGGGACAACCTCTCCGACTGCACCTGGTAGATCCCCACCCCCACCCCCCGAAACTTGTCGCTGTCGACACGCTCAGCATGTCGGCAGCGACAAGGTTGGGGTCGTCGCTCGGGGTGCCGTGGCTAGGGTGCCGTCGTGGCCGCGCGCAGAACGAGACACGCCCGAATCGGCAGTGGCACGGGCGCTTGCGGTGCTGACTGCATTCACGTTCGCCGACCCGGTGCTCGGTGTCTCCGAACTCGGCCGACGGGTGAAGCTGCCGAAGAGCACCGTGCATCGCCTGCTGGGCATCCTCGTCAACGAGGGGTTCGTCGAGCGCACTGCCGACGAGCGCTACCGACTCAGCCTCAAGTTGTACGAGATCGGCCAGGAGGTCGTCAGCAGCCGCGTGCTTCGTCAGGTTGGCCACGTGCCGCTGGAGAAGCTGCACAACGACAGCAAGGAGGCCGCCCACCTTGCGGTGCTGTCCGGCCCCGACGTCGTCTACCTCGATCGGCTGGAGAGCCCGCAGATGATGGGGCTGTTCACCAAGGTCGGTCGGCGCCGATCGGCGCACGCAACATCGTCGGGCAAGGTGTTGCTGGCCTACGGCTCACAGGCCGACGTCGACGACGCCGTGGCCGCCGGGCTACCACGCCTCGGACCGCGCACCATCACCACTCGCACTCGTTTGAACCAGGCCCTCGCCGAGATCCGCAAGGCCGGCTACGCAATCAGTTCCGACGAATCCGCTGCCGGCGTGGTGTCGATCGGCGCGCCGATCTTCGATCGCCTCGGCTCGTGCGTCGCTGCCGTCTCGGTCGCCGGGCCGCTGATCCGCATGCCGGCCGATCGTCACGACCAGTTGGTGCGGATGGTCGTCAGGACCGCGGCGGAGATCTCCAAGGCGATCGTCAACGTCCCGGCCGCGATCCGCTGACGATCGACACGCCGTCGAGCGAGGTCGAGGGCAGCTGGCACAACCTGGTCGGCGTGCCGTCGACCAGCGACTCGCACGTGCCGCAGAGCCCGGCCTCGCAACCGCGACGCGGCCGGTCGTACTTGGCCAGGAAGCGGATCGCGAACAGTGCCGACACATCGGACCACGTCTCGAACGAGAAATGCAGACCGTCGATTTCGAAGGTCACCTCTCGTTCGAAGGCCTTGGACACTGCGCTCAGAGTACGCGGTGATCGCTGATCCGGTTCAGGGCTGTGTCCCACTCACCGGAACGATGGCTTGGTGGTGACGCAGGCTGTGCACGAAGATGCACGACGATGAGCCTCAGCCCGTCCGATACCAATCGCTACGGCGACGAGTTGTACTCGGCGCTCGTCGACCGGCGAACCGTCCCCAACCTGCGCGATCGAGTGCCGGGGATCGACATCGCCGACGCGTACGGCATCCAGTCACGCATGGTGCAACGCCGGATCGACGCCGGCGAGACGATCGTCGGCAAGAAGGTCGGTGCCACCAGTGCAGCCGTGATGACGATGCTGGGGCTGGACCAGCCCGACTTCGGGCAACTGCTGTCCGGCATGGTCTATCGAGACGGTGACACCATCCCCCTCGACTCGTTGATCCAGCCGCGAGCCGAGGGAGAGATCGCCTTCGTCCTCAAGAGCGATCTCGCCGGGCCGGGAATCACGGCGATCGACGTCCTCAGAGCCACCGACTACGTCGTGCCGTGCTTCGAGATCGTCGACTCGCGTATCGACAACTGGGACATCAAGGTCTGCGACACCGTCGCCGACAACGCATCGTGCGGGGTCTTCGTGCTCGGCACCGAGCCGACGGATCCGTTGGAGATCGACCTCGCCCTGGTCGGTATGACCATCGACGTGCGCCGGCCCGGCGACTCGATCGGCGAGTTGTTCGCGACTGGAGCCGGCGCCGCTGTGAAGGGCTCGCCGATCAATTCGATGATCTGGTTGGCGAACACCCTGGCCGCGCTCGGTATCCCGTGTCGAGCAGGCGAGGTGATCCTCACTGGTTCGTTGTCCGTCATGGCTTGGGTCAAGGTGCCCACAGACGATCACGTGCGAGTTCGGCGGGCTCGGTAGCTGCAGCGTGACATTCGAGTAGGGAGCACTTCGTGGCACTTTCCGCATCAGTCATCTCCGAGCTGGCCGACATCGTCGACAGCGCCCAGCGCAACGCTGCCGAGATCGTCAAGCTCACCGACGCCCATCCCGATATGGACGTCGCCGACGGCTACGCGGTGCAGGCCGAGCTCTGCCGACGCTGGCAGGCCGGCGGCAGGCGGCTGACGGGCTACAAGGGCGGGCTGACCTCGAAGGCCAAGATGGTGCAGATGGGTCTCGACACGCCCGTGTTCGGCGTGCTGATGGGCGACACATGCGTGCCCGATGGCGACGTCGTCGACATGGCTCAGCTCATCCACCCGAAGGTCGAAGCGGAGATCGCCTTCGTCACCGGTCGCGAACTGTCGGGTGATGTCTCCATCGACGAGGTCCTGGCGGCGACCGAGTTCGTCCTACCGGCCATCGAGGTGATCGATTCGCGGTTCAAGGACTTCAAGTTCGACGTGCAGAGCGTGATTGCCGACAACACCTCCGCTGCTCGCTATGTGGTTGGCGGGGCACCGCGTCGACCCGAAGGGCTCGATCTGCGCCTGCTCGGTGTCGTGATGGAACGCAACGGCGAGTTGGTCGGCACCGCTGCCGGCGCCGCCGTGATGGGTCACCCCGCTGCCTCGGTCGTCGCTCTGGTCCGCTGGTTGGCCGATTCCGGCCAGGCCTTACCCGCCGGAAGCCTGGTGATGACCGGCGGCGTCACCGAGGCCGTCGCCGTGCACGCCGGTGACCACGTGACCGCACGAGTTCAACACCTCGGAACCGTAGGGGTGCGCTTCAACTAGGACGCCGCAGACCGCTCGTGCCGGGGCTCAACTCATTGCCCTCTCGAAGCCGGGCCGCGACTCGGCCCACCAGCGTCGCCGGCGGTCAAACCGTTCCATGCCCCCAATCGTCTTCCACAGGTCGATGAAGTTCTGATCGCCCGCCTCGACACGCCGCAGCATGAACTGCCCACCGCGAGCGATCGTGCCGTGCAGTTCCACGAGGCAGATCGCTCCGTTCGATCTGGTCGAGGCCGTACTCGTCGGCGACGAGCCGCAGTCGCGCCGGCAGATCGGCCGGCCGCCAGCCTTGCTGCGCGCAGCTGGCCAGGTCGTCGATCGGAACACACATACGGGTGAAGCAGGCAAGGTCGTAGACGATGCGACCTGGTGCGGCGAAATCGAAGTCCAACAGTGCAACTGCCTCCCCGTCCCGAAACACCACGTTCTCGAGGCAGACGTCGTTGTGGCAGATCACCGAGCCACCGCCCGGATCGGCCATCTCGTTGCTCCAGGTGTCGCTGTCGGCACATGCAACAGCACGAGCTGCTTCGTGGAACCGGCGAATCAAGCGAGCAGTCGAGGCCAGGACGGCGTCGGTCTGAGCCCAATCCGGATACGGAGGAAGCGGAACATCACCTTCGATGAAGCGCAGGCGCTCGCGACCGTCGGGGTCCACCCCGACCGGCCGAGCTGCACCAGCGAAGCCCGAGTCGGCCAAGGCTCCGAGGAAGCGATGGATGGTCGGCGTGTGCTCGTTCGATGGACGAAGCACGAAGTCGCCGACGCGCGTGACGGCACCGGCGTTCGCCACGCCCCCCTTCAACTCGATCTCCACACTTGCCATCATGACGTGCCGGCGTCATGGCCATGCGTCATCGACCGTGCCCGCTACGGAGTCGAATCAGCGCCCGACCGGTGGTTGCCGCCTCGGTCAGCCGGGCTTGACGCTCCGCCTGCGCGGCCCGCATCACCTCTTCCAGCCTCGCTCGTGCCGACCTCGTTCAGCTTCGTTCGCTCAGCTCGGGCCTCTTCCAGCGTGGCTCGCGCTGCCTCTTCCATCCTGGCTCGACGTTCCTGCTCCGTCGCCTGTGTCACTTCGCGGTGTCGTGTCTCGGCGGACCGCCTGCTCTGATCGCTTGCTCGGACCTCGCTGCCCTGGCACTGACGTCTGGCCTTCGGTGCCGGTCGAGGAACACCCCGCCACCACGAGTGCGACCGCGACCAGCGCGCCCCGGTGAACGCTCTTGCTTCTCATACCAGAACTCCCTTCCGGCAAGTCCAGTATCCGGCTCGAGAACAGCCGATCCGGTAGGGCCATGTTCCCCTTGACGAGTGCCATGCCGCCCACGCTACGGGCCTGTTGCCGGGGCCACTACGACCAGCCAAACGAGTGCCGGCGCGAACAAGCGACAACGAGGCGCGCTCCAGGCGGCTGTATACCCTGTTCGACCCTGTGGACACCGTCACTCTTCGGCCGACACCCGCAGCCCTGTTCATGGGCCTCGTCCGCCGGGTTGGCCGCGGGGTTGGCTGGTGCGCATGGTTCCGTCGGGGAAGGTGACCTCGATGTCGGCGTTGGGGAGCAGTTTCACGTGCAGGTCGCGGCGATGCACCAGGTGATGATGGCGGCTGCACAACAACACCAAGTTGTCGAGCTCGGTGACACCCATGTTCTCCCAGTAATGGATGTGATGGGCGTCGCACCAAGCGACCCGCCGGTCACAGCCAGGGAACCGGCAGCCACCATCGCGCACCGCCGTAGCCCGAAACAGATTCGCCGGCACGGTACGTGTCGCCCGCCCGTACTCGAGCACCGCTGACCCCGAACGCATCACCCGATGGATCACACAATCACACAACAACGTCCCGGTCGTGAGGTGATCAACAATCGGGCCGTCACTACCCCACGCCAGTGCACCCTGACCGAGAGAGTCGGCATCAACGATCAACTCGACATGGGCACGCTGGCGGGGAGTACCCGAGCGGTCGTGGTTGGCGTTGAAGAACGCACAGACATCAACCAACGCATCGGCGCTACGCCGCGAGCGATCACGACCATCCTCGACACCATCCCAGGTGCGACGCGGTACGGATTGCCTGCTCGAACTGCAGCGCACCAGCACCATCCAACACGAACCGCCCAACCAGACCATCCACGGTCCGTGCCAGACGCAACTCACGATCGGGCTCGACCGGTTCGGGCAACTCGACCAACGCTTCGGCACGCTGCCGCCACACCCCAGCAACCCGTTCGCTATCAGCAACAGACAACGGCGCGACGATCTCGACCAGCTCGGCCTGTTGAGTTTGCATGATCGGCTCCACCACGGTCGGGCACGACACCTTCAACGCGGCAACCTGACCAGCGGACAGCACACCCTCACACGCTGCTTCAGCTACAGCCGGGAACTTGTCCAGGAACCTTCCACGATCGACCAGCGCGTTGGCCTCACGATTCGACATCCGACAGTGATGACGCAACCACGCCGCCATCGACACCGACCCATCCCCAGCCCACACGCCACAGACCTCCAACCGTCGCGCCGCCAACGCCAGACGAGCGGATTGGCGTTCGTGAACAGCCCACGCCTCAACAAACTCGGCCGCCGAGAGCACGATCTCATCGACGACGGCGGCCCCGGTTCCCATAGCCCCAAGCGTACACGTGTTCGCCCACCCGAACAACAGCAAACCCATATTCCATATGGTCAATATCGATACTTGGTGTCCCTCACATCGCCACACGAGATGGTCCCGGTCATCCCGTCAGAACACCGCTTGCAGGATGACCACGACGGCCACGACGCGTAGCCGTGGCCGAGAATGTCGATGGCGCTTGCGCGCTCGGCTCGTGATCGCGTAGGAGTACACCATGAACCGGTTCACCGAACTCGTCGGAAGCAGGCTCCCGCTGCAGCAAGCCGGGATGAGCGGCACGGCGACGTCGGCACTCGCCGCGGCGGTGTCGAATGCCGGCGCGCTGGGGATGATCGGAGTCGGGCGGCAACCGCTCGCGGTGATCGAGCGCTACCTCGACGAAGTCGCCGGCCTCACCGCTGCCCCGGTCGGTTGCACGTGCATCGCCCATTTCGTGCTACCCGACGTGGTCGAATTGTTGGTGTCACGGTTGTCGATCGTCGAGTTCTTCTACGAGTGGCCCGACCCGGCCCGCGTTCCAGCGGACGTGATCTGCGGCTGGCAGGTCGGATCTGTCGACGAGGCCAAGGCGGCCGTGGACGCCGGCTGCCGCTATGTGATCGCCCAGGGAATGGAAGCCGGTGGTCACGTGCGGGGGCACGTCCCGCTGGCCGAGTTGCTGCCGACGGTTCGAGAAGCGGTCGATGTGCCCGTCGTTGCAGCGGGAGGGATCGGCAACGCAGCAACGGTACGCGCGGCGATGGGGCTCGGCGCCGACGCAGTGCGCGTCGGCACACGATTCGTGGCTACACGCGAGTCATACGCGCATCCGGCGTACATCGATGCCCTCGTCGCCGCCGACACCGACGACTCCGTGCTGACCGAGGCCTTCGGTGTGGGTTGGCCCGACGCGCCACACCGCGTGCTGCAGTCTGCAATCGATGCGGCCACGGCCGCGCCAGGCGACATCGTCGGTGAAACGACACCGCAGGGAGGCACCGTCACGCCGATGCCGCGGTTCGGAGCCAGCTCTCCAAACCGGGACACGACCGGCGACATCGAGCGCGATGGCCCTCTACGCAGGTCGGTCCGTCGGCTCGGTCGACAAGGTCATGACAGCCGCAGAAGTTGTCGAAGAACTGTCGGCCGGTTTCGACTGACGGTGTGGACTCGGCGTGACGACCGTTCCGCAGATAGGAACGCTGGACCTTCCTCGGCCGGTGCAGTTGGGGCAGAGTAGGTGCCATGGCCAAGCTGACCGCTGCGATCGTCGGTTCCGGGAACATCGGCACCGACTTGATGTACAAGCTGATGCGCTCCGAAGTGATCGAGCCGCGCTACATGATCGGCGTCGACCCGCGCAGCGACGGACTGGAAAGGGCGCGCCAGGTCGGGCTCGAGGCATCGGCCGAAGGTGTCGACTGGCTGCTCGCGCAGCGCGAACTACCCGACTTCGTGTTCGAGGCGACCAGTGCATACGTGCACATCGCCAATGCGCCTCGGTACGCCGAGCTGGGCATTCGGGCGATCGACCTGACCCCGGCGGCGATCGGACCGTTCGTGGTGCCAAGTGCAAACATCGACGAGCACCTCGACGCGATGAACGTCAACATGGTCACGTGCGCCGGCCAGGCCACCATCCCCATCGTCCATGCCGTGGCCGCCGTCACCGAGGTCGACTATGCCGAGATCGTCGCCACTGTGGCGTCGGTGTCGGCCGGGCCGGCACCCGCGCCAACATCGACGAGTTCACCCGAACCACGTCGCGGGCTATCGCCGAGGTCGGGAGGGCCGGCCGCGGCAAGGCCATCATCGTCCTCAACCCGGCAGATCCGCCGTTGATCATGCGCGACACCATCTTCTGCCAGCTGCCGCGTGACGCCGACGAGAAGCTGATCACCAAGGCCATCGAGGACGCCGTTGCCAACGTGGCCCAGTATGTGCCCGGATACCGATTGAAGTCGGCGCCGCAATTCGGCGAATCACGCGACGGAACACCACGCGTCGCCGTTCTCGTCGAGGTCGAAGGTGCCGGCGACTACTTCCCGCCGTACGCCGGCAATCTCGACATCATGACCGCAGCAGCAGCCGCCACCGGCAACCGAATCGCCGTTCACATGAATGGAGCCAACTGATGCCTTACTCGAGCTCGCTCGACGTGCGCATGACCGACACCTGTCTGCGTGACGGTTCCCACGCCAAGAACCACCAGTTCACGGAGCAACAAGTGCGCGACATCGTCGGTGCCCTCGACGCCGCCGGCATTCCGGTGATCGAGGTCACCCACGGCGACGGGCTGGGTGGCTCGTCGTTCAACTACGGCTTCTCGCTGACCGACGAGCGACTGCTGATGAAGGCGGCCGTGGAGACCGCCAAGCAGGCCAAGATCGCTGCACTGATGGTGCCCGGCATCGGAACGATGGATGACATTCGCTACATCCACGACATCGGCCTGTCGATCGTTCGCGTCGCCACGCACTGCACCGAAGCCGACGTGTCGATCCAGCACTTCGGCCTGGCCCGCTCACTCGGCTTGGAGACCGTCGGCTTCTTGATGATGGCCCACGGCCAGCCCCCGGAGTTGATCGCCGGGCAGGCGCGGATCATGGCCGACGCCGGCTGTCAGTGCGTCTACGTCGTCGATTCAGCAGGAGCCATGATCCTCGAGGACGTGCAGCATCGCGTCGAGGCCGTCGTCGCCGAGATAGGTGGCGAGGCTCAGGTCGGCTTCCACGGCCACGACAACCTGGGCATCGCCGTCGCCAACTCGGTGATCGCCGTGCGGGCCGGCGCGGTGCAGATCGACGGCTCTGTTCGTGGCTTCGGTGCCGGCGCCGGGAATACGAGAAATGAAGTGTTCGCAGCAGTCGCCGAGCGGCTGGGCATCAAGACCGGCATCGACGTGCTGGCGCTGATGGACGCCGCCGAAGACGTCGTTCGTCCGGTGATGGACAGCGAATGCATCATCGATCGCCTCGCTCTGGTGATGGGGTATGCGGGCGTGTACTCCAGCTTCTTGAAGCACGCATTCCGCGCTGCCGAGCAATACGGGGTCAGCGGCGCCGACGTGTTGATGAAATGTGGTGAACAGAAGCTGGTCGGCGGCCAGGAGGACCAGATCATCTTCATCGCCGCCGAACTGGCCGCGGCAAACGTCTAAGGCAGCGGTGGTTCTGTCTGTTCGTCGCGCATCCGCTGCAACATCAGTTTGCTGCGGGCGCCGAGCGCAAGCCGGTCGCATTCGCGAATCGAGTCGACCACACCCGCGAGATGCGCGGCCGCTTCGGAGGTCGCGTACGGGATCGCCGCGTGCTGCAACTTGGGAAGGACGTCGTCGATTCCGGCGCGATGTAGATCGACGACAAGCTCGGTCACGACCGCGTTGTCTGGCTGTGCGCGCTGGAGCTCTCGGATCAGCGACAGGGCCTCACGCCAGTGCTCGCGGGCGCGGTCGATGTTCTCCGCGAGATATTGCACTGCGAAGCCCGCGCTGAGTTCGGCCCCGCTGCGGGCCACCCAGGACCAGAGATTGCGCCACCACGGGAGACGCTTCGAGCGTCCGAGGTCGGCGACGCGCAGCAGGTTCGTCGTTTCGCGCATCTCGTCGACCGCGTACACCAGCACTGTGAGGGCGTCGGAAGGTGGTGCGTCACTCACCAGCGTCACTCATCAGCGTCATTCATCGTCTTCCCAGGCGCCGATCGCCAGCACCGGCACGTCATAACACCATGCCTGGCGGGTGAGACCGATCGACGGATCGCCGTCCCACGAGTACTTCTGCCCCATCAGGTCTCCGACTCGGCGGCGCTCGTCGGGATCACTCACATCGCGGGCAACGCCGTGGTGTGTGTGACCGGCCAGCCGCACCGACACTCGCGGATCGACAAGGGCGTTGCGATACCAATCGGCCGTTGGTCCGTTGCCGGAGATCAAGTACATCGTGTCGTCGATGACCCCGAACCAGATCTCGATCTCGTGCCCTTTTCCACTGCGCCGACCGATGGTCGTGATATCGCAGCAGTCGTCGGCGGCGTGCGCGGTCAACCAACTGGTCACGTGAACCACTGCGCGGGAATCGCTGCCTCGCTCTGCAATTTGTGCAGACGCCGCGAGACGGGGCCCTCTCGATCGACGGACATTGCGGCTGCCTCAGCTGCCTGGTCGGTAGACGCCGAACACGGCGCGCAGGGCATCGCTGACCTCGCCGAGGGTGGCATGGGCGCGCAACGCCTCCTTCATCGGGTACAGAAGGTTCTGTGTGCCCCGTGCAGCGGCGGTGACATCGGCGAGCCGGGCCTCCACGGCCGCCGAATCGCGAGACGCCTTGAACACGGCCAGCGACGCTTTCTGGCCGCGTTCCAGCTCGGGATCAACCGGGAAGATGTCAGGGTCGGCCCCGGTCGGGACGGTGAACTTGTTGAGCCCGACGATGACCCGTTCGTCGTCGTCGATCGACTTGGCGTACTCGTACGCCGCCTGCTCGATCTCACCTTGCTGGAAGCCGGCTTCGATTGCCTCCACAGCTCCACCCATCGCGTCGATGCGGTCGATGTACTGCCATGCCAGCCGCTCGATCTCATCGGTGAGGGATTCGACGAAGTAGGAGCCGGCCAGCGGGTCGGGTGTGTCGGTGATGCCACTTTCGTATCCGATGATCTGCTGTGTGCGCAGCGCAACCTGAGCGGACTGCTGCGACGGCAGGCTCAACGCCTCGTCGTAACCGTTGGTGTGCAGGCTCTGCGTGCCACCCATCACCGCCGCCATCGACTGGATGGCGACACGCACCACGTTGTTCTCCGGCTGCTGCGCCGTCAACGTCGACCCGCCTGTCTGGGCGTGGAATCGCAACAGTTTGCTCGACTCCTTCATGGCAGCGAAGCGCTCGTCCATCAGCCGGTACCAGATGCGCCGGGCGGCCCGGAACTTGGCGACCTCTTCGAAGAAGTTGTTGTGTGCATTCCAGAAGAAGCTGAGACGGGGTGCGAACTCATCGATGTCCATGCCGGCGGCGATCGCCGCCTCGACGTAGGCGATGCCGTTGGCGATCGTGAATGCGATCTCCTGCACCGCTGTGCTGCCGGCTTCACGGATGTGATACCCCGAAATCGAGATCGTGTTCCATTTCGGCACGTTGGCGGCGCAGTACTCGAAGCTGTCGGTGATGATCCGCATGCTGGGCCTGGGTGGGTACACATACGTACCGCGGGCGATGTATTCCTTCAGAATGTCGTTCTGGATCGTGCCGCTGATCTCGTTCGCCGAAACGCCCTGTTCCTCGGCGACAAGCTCGTAGAGCAACAGCAGGATCGCCCCGGTCGAGTTGATGGTCATGCTCATCGACGCGGTGTCGAGCGGGATGTCGGCCAGCAGCAGTCGCATGTCGGCGATCGAGTCGATGGCGACGCCGACCTTGCCGACCTCACCTTCGCAACGAGGGTGATCGCTGTCGTAGCCCATCTGCGTCGGAAGGTCGAACGCGCACGACAGCCCGGTCTGGCCGGCGCCGAGCAGGAACTTGAACCGTTCGTTGGTCGACTTCGCCGTGCCGAACCCGGCGTACTGGCGCATCGTCCACAGCTTGCCGCGGTACATCGTCGGATAGACACCACGCGTGTACGGCGGCCGGCCCGGCTCGCCCAGGCGCTCGACCGGGTCCCAACCCGCCAGATCTGCCGGCCCGTACAGGGCCTTGATCTCGATACCCGAGTCAGTCCGCTTACGGTCACTCATCTCGATCAGCGTACGACGCCAAAGGCAGTCCTAGCGAGCGGCGACGACTGCGATCTCCATCTTCCACGCCGGCCGGGCCAGCGCCGGCACGGTGACCAACGTGCTCGCGGCGCGGTGACCACCCAACGCCTGGTCCCGAGCAGCCATGACTTCGGGGAGGCACGCCATGAAGTCGACCACCAGGTACGTGGTGATGTTGACGAGGTCGGCCATCGTCATGCCGGCCTCGGCGAGGATGGCGGCAATGTTCGACCAGATCACGGCGGCCTGATCGGCCACGTCGTCGGGGATCGTGCCGTCGGGTCGCGCTGCCACCACACCGCTGACATGCAGCAGCGCATCGGAGTTCGTGCTGAGCACGGCATGCGCGTAGTTCGCCGCGGGTGGCGCAATCGACGACGGCTGGATCTCCCGGTTCATGGGCCAAGTGTTGCACGCCCCGCCGTGTAGGGGCCGCGGGTTGCAGGCGCGGCCTAGCGTGTGGTCATGAGCATTACCGAATCCGGCGTTCGAGTGATCGACGGCATCGAGTTGACCCCGAAGCCAGTCAGCCTCGACGGCCCACCCACATTTGCGAGTGTCGAAGAGGAACGCCTGCACCGCAAGCAGAAGCTGGCAGGTGCGCTGCGCATCTTCGGTCGGGTCGGGTTCGGCGAAGGCGTCGCGGGACACATCACGGTCCGCGACCCGGAGTTTCCCGACCACTTCTGGGTCAACCCGTTCGGCATGAGCTTCCGCCACGTGCGGGTCAGCGATCTGCTCCTGGTCAACCACAGCGGTGAGGTGGTCTACGGCGCCAGGCCGGTCAATCGCGCCGCGTTCGTGATCCACTCGGCAATCCACCAGGCGCGTCCCGACGTGATCTCAGCGGCGCACAGCCACAGTGTGCACGGCAAGGCCTTCGCTTCGCTCGGCATCCCCCTCGATCCCATCACCCAGGATTCGTGCGCCTTCTACCGCGACCACCGGGTGATCACCGAACAGGGCGGCGCCGTCGTGTTCGACATCGATGCCGGCAAGGAGTTGGCCGCCGCCTTCCCCACCGGCAAGGCGGCAATCCATCAGAATCATGGCCTGTTCACCGTTGGTCAGTCCGTCGACGAGGCCTGCTTCTGGTTCCTCAGCATGGACCGCTCGTGTCAGGCCCAACTGCTGGCGATGGCTGCCGGCACCCCGAAGCACATCGAGCACAGCATGGCCCAGTACACGTTCGAGCAGACCGGCTTCCCGGCTGCCGGATGGTTCAGTTTCCAGCCGCTGTGGCAGGAGATCTGCCGAACGGATCCCGACCTGTTCGACTGAACGAAACCCGCAGGCGCCGGATCGTTCAAACCAACAAAGCACTTGCTTGGTTTCGGGTTTCGCGTTACGGTTCTTCGATGGGAGCACGCACCGGCCACGACTACCTCACCGAACTGAAAGACGATCGCACGGTGTGGCTCGACGGCCGACGCGTCGACGTCGTCGACGAACCGCGATTCGCCGGTTCGTTGCACGGCATGGCCGACTACTTCGACTACCAACACGAGCACGCCGACGACTGCCTGGTGGAAGACGCCGAGACCGGTCAACTGATCAACGCCAGCCACATCATCCCACTGTCCGATGACGATTTGCAGCGCCGGCATCGTGCGCTCGATCGGCTGGCGCGCTACTCGATCGGCATGCTCGGACGCACGCCGGACTACGTCAATGTCACTGTCGCCGGGTTCGTCGCCCAGCGCAGGCTGTTCGAGAAGAACGGCGACAAGCGCGCCGGTTCCGCCCTCGCCGCGTTCCAACGCGAGGTCGCGCTCGGGGATCTCTCGCTCACCCACACCATCATCAACCCGGTGATCGACAAGGCGGTGGGCGACGTCGAGGGAATCAACGCCGACCTGGCTCCGCGCATCGTCCGGCGCACCGAGGACGGCATCGTCGTCAGCGGTTCGAAGATCCTCGGCACCCTGGGACCGTTCGCCGACGAGAACTTCGTCTACCCCGCGCACCCGCTGCCCAAGGATGCGGACCCGTCTTACGCCCTGTGCTTCTCGATTCCTGTCGCCGCCAAGGGACTCCACATCGTGTGTCGGGACCACTACACGGTGGAGGGCACAAGGTCCGATCACCCGTTCTCGTCGCGTTTCGACGAGCAGGACGCCTTCATGATCTTCGACGAGGTCGAGGTGCCGTGGGAGCGGGTGTTCATCGCCGGCGACCTCGACGTGTACGGCAACGTGATGAAGCACGGGTGGGCCGCGAACATCATTCAGCAGACGGGCATCCGCGCCGCCGTCAAGCTCGAGTTCGCCTACGACCTGGCTTTCAAGATGGTCGAGGTGCAGAACATGGGCAGTCGAGCCGAGGCCACGCAACTGCTCGGTGAGTTGGTGACGTACGCCGACCTGACCCGCGCCGCGGTGCGCGCCGCCGAGGCCGGCGCCCACGAGTACCCCTACGGCGGTTGGTTCTGCGCCGCCGAGCCGTTCACAGCCCTGCGTGCCCTGATGCCCTCGTGGATGACTCGGGTCAACGAGATCTTCAAGACCCTTGGTAGCCACAACCTGCTGTGCACGCCCAACCAGGCCGCATTCGAACACCCCGAACTCGGTCCATTGCTGCGCCGCTACCTGCCTGGGGCGAACGGCATCAGCGCCGAAGAGCGGGCCAAGATCTTCCGCATGGCGTGGGATTTCGCCGGCTCCGCTCTGGGATCTCGGAGCGAATTGTACGAACGGTTCTACCTGGCCAGCCAGCCGCGCAATCTGACCGGCAACCACATGCTGGCCAGGCTCGGTCGGGAATGGACCGACGTCGACGACTTCCGACGGGTCTCCGGAATCGACTGACGTGACCGGTTCCCGTCGCGACGAGATCCTGGCCATCGCGGCCACACAATTCGCCGAACGCGGCGTAGCCAGCACGACGGTTCGCGACATCGGCGCGGCAGCCGGCATCCTGTCCGGCAGCCTGTACCACCACTTCGAGTCGAAAGAGCAGATGGTCGCCGAACTGTTGCTGCCGGTGATGGAGCGCCAGGTCGGGTACTACCGGACCATCATCGGCGGCGGTGACGATGCCGCCGGAACACTCCGCACCCTGATCAGGGTTGCCGTCGCCGAGGCGGCACAGACACCGGATCAGACCCGGATGATCCGCAACGATGCCCAGTCGTTCTCCGGAACCCCGGCGCTACGGCCGGTCAGCGACCTCTTGATCGAGGCGGCCAAGCTGTGGGCGTCGGTGATCGAGCGCGGCGTCGTCACCCGGGAGTTCCGCAGCGACGTCGACGCCCGCCTGGTCGTCGCGGCGATGTTCGACGCAGTGCTCAGCGCCACGCGGTGGTTCTCCGGAAAGGAGTCACAGGATCCCGGCGTTGTCGGCGATGCCCTCGCCGATCTGTTCCTGGGCGGGTTGGTGCCCGCTAGCTCGACGTGATGCCCAGCGAGGCGGCGACTGCGGGCCGGCGAAGCTTCCACACGAAGCCGTCGTAGAGGATGTGCAGCGCCCCGAGGAACAACACCGCGAATGCGTACAGCCGGCCGTCGAAGTGTGACCGGGTGAGATACACGAGCATGCCGATGGCCAGGAAGTAGCCGAGGTAGACCGCAACCCGTCGACCGGCGGGTGCGAGTGGCGATCGCCACCGGCGCTGAATCGGCGCGCTTGCGAAGCGAGCTGTGCACCACGGCGAAGTACTCGATGGCGTGGGCCGCCACGTAGCCGGCGACGCCGGCGATCGGGTCGACCATGACAGCGACGATCAACCCCGCCGTGCCGAGCGCATACCAGTGCTTCGGACGACTGGCCGCGGCTCCCAGGCTTCTCTCGGCGCGCCACCAGTGGGCGACGAACACGAGGCCGGCAATGGTGGCGATCCAGAAGGTCACACGGGCAATCGGTGCCAGATCGGCGAGCAGACCGACGCTGCGTGCGTTCGTGCCACCGAATCCCAGTTTGTGGACCATGCGCTGTAGGTCGACATACCCGCCGATGTAGGCGATGCCGGCAACCAACCAGATGATCAGCATCGGCTTCTCGATGCGCCCGTGGTCGTCACCGACCTTGCGGCCATAGATGCGCATGACCCCGTACCGCTGCATCAGCGTGTGCTCAGCGTTCCACAGCCCCGCCATCAAGGCGACCAGCGACAGGCTGACGTTGAGGCCGACGACGATCAGCACAAACGCCACGCCCGGCGCCCACCGGTAGAGGCTGCGATGGGCATTGCGCTGCGCCGGGTCGCCATAGACGAGTCCGAGCGTGAGCGGTTGATGGGCGAACGAGATCAGGAAGATGACGCCCATGATCGAATGCACGGCTGTGAGGTGCGGCTCGGCGGCATGAACGACCAGGGCGATGGGGAGCCAGCACCACCCCAGGGCGATGTCTGCGGCCGGGTTGTGCACCCACAGCCGTCTCGTCGCCTCCTGCCGCCCCGTCGCTACCAGCACGACGCGAAACTGTAGTGCGTCAGTCGTGCAGCCCCGGAGCGCAGAGCCCCTCGAGCTCGCGGATGATGATGCGGTCGCGGTTCTCGTAGGTGACCTGGTTGGCGGGATCCCTGCGGAGGTTGAAGGTTCGGAAGCTCATGTCGGTGGTGTCGACCGACAGGATCCGCCCGATCAACGGCTCGCCGAGGCCCAGCAGCACCTTGATCACCTCGAGTGCCTGGATCGAGCCGACGATCCCCGGCAGCACGCCGAGCACACCGGCCTCGGCACAGCTCGGGGCAAGTTCGGCGGGCGGGGGCTCGGGAACCATGTCGCGATACGTCGGGCCGTGAATCGGGTCGAACACACTGACCATGCCCTCGAAGCGGAAGATCGAGCCGTGCACCACGGGGATGCCGAGCTTGACGCTGGCGTCGTTGAGCAGATAGCGGCTGGGGAAGTTGTCGGCGCCGTCGACGATGACGTCGTAACCGGCGATGATCTCCATGATGTTGCTGGCATCGAGACGGGTGTCGTAGGTGACGACGTCGACGTCGGGGTTGAGCAACGTGAGCGTCTTCTTGGCCGAGTCAACCTTGCGATCGCCGACGCGGTCGAGGTTGTGCAGGATCTGGCGCTGCAGGTTGCTGGCGTCGACCTCGTCCATGTCGACGATGCCGATGGTGCCGACTCCTGCGGCGGCGAGATACAGCGCCGACGGCGAACCGAGACCACCCGCACCCAGCATCAACACCTTGCTGTCGAGCAGTTTGACCTGACCGGCGACGCCGACCTCGGGCAGCAGCAAGTGCCGCTGGTACCGGTTGCGCTGGTCGGCGGTGAGCACGACCGGGGTCTTCCACGGACGGCCTTCGTCCTTCCACTTGCCGAAGCCGCCGGCGACCGACGACACGTTCGAGTAGCCGAGCTCCTGCAGCGTCTTGGCTGCGAACGCGCTGCGCACACCGCCCGCGCAGTAGATCACCACCTCGGTACCCTTGTCGGTCAGCCGGCCCTCGACCTGAGCCTCGAGGTGCCCACGCGGGATGTGGATCGCGTCGGGAACAGCGCCCTGGTCGTATTCGTCGGGTTCGCGTACGTCGAGGGCGATGGCCCCGGCGGCGATGTGGTCGGCAGCCGTGGCCGTGTCGATCTCGGTGATCTCGGCCTTGGCGGCGTTGAGCAGATCTCGGAAGGTAGCCATACGGGAAAGCCTACCTAAATGGTCGGGATTTGACTACGACGATTTGGTGAGGAGTATGAGCGATGGCAGCAGTTCGCCGAGTGGTCCGATCAACACGACGTCGGCGAAGCGGTCCATCCCTGTCGGCTCACCATTGACGATCACGACGCGTGCACCACCTGCCTTGGCCCGGGGCACGACGTTTGCCGCCGGGAACACCGACAGCGATGAACCGGCGGCCAGCAGCACGTCGCATTCGTCGGCAGCACGCATCGCCTCGTCGATCACCTCGGGAACCAGGGACTGACCGAACGAGACGGTGTCGCTCTTCAGCACGCCGACATCACCTCTGGTGGCGCAGGCCAGACACGCCGGGTCGTCCTCGCCTGAACGCACCCGTGCCAGCGTCTCGCTCATCGGGCGGCGGTCACCGCACGTCCAACAGCGACTCCAACGCATCGTGCCGTGGACCTCGATGACGCTCTCTGGACGGTGACCGGCCTGCTGGTGCAACTCGTCGATGTTCTGCGTCACGACGGCGCGCAGGCGTCCCTGGCGCTCCAGCTCGTAGATCGCCAGATGCCCGCTGTTGGGAACTGCCCCCCAAGCCGGCGAGTGAAGACGGTTCTGCCAGGCGAACCGGCGCACGTCGACATCGGCCAGATAGTGCTGCAGCGTTGCGGCCTTCTCGGCGGCCGGGTTCTTGGTCCACAGCCCATTCGGCCCGCGAAAGTCCGGGATGCCCGACTCGGTCGAGATCCCGGCGCCGGTGAACACGGTCACGCGTGTCGCCGCGGCAATCCACTGCTTGGCCCGGTCGAATTCTTCGGCGATCACAACAGCATCTTGTCGCAGGAGTGCCGCTCGAGCCATCTCGACGTGCATCTTTGGGGGGACTCCCCCATCACGCGTGCGATGCCAGCTACCCACCAACATTTCGACGAGGGGGCCCCGATGGACATACCCGTCACAGATCAGCTGCTGATGGTCGTGCCCTGGCACGACCCTGTCGTCGACTCGGTGGGCTACGACGTGCGCTCGCAGTATGTCGAATTGTTCTGGCTGAACGTGCTCGGCCCGACCGCGACGTGGATCTTGCGTCGGCTGGTGCTCGGCTTCGACCGCTACCCGCTGGGCTACGAACTCGATCTCGAGGAAACCGCCAGCGCGCTCGGCTTGTCATACACGGTCGGCACGGCGAACGCCTTCATGCGCTCCCTCAACCGCTGTGTGCTGTTCGGCGTCTCACAGCCGACCGAAGGCGGGTTGGCGGTGCGCAGGCGGGTTCCCCCGGTGGCAACCCGGCACCTCATGCGCATGCCCCCGCATCTGCGCCAGGCCCACCAGCAGTGGAGGCTCCCGACCACTCGGATCTCGCTCGACGACCTCGAACGCGCCCGCGTGCTGGCCGAGGCAATGGTCGAAACCGGCGACGATCCCGACGCCGTCGAGCGCCAACTCCTGGCGCTCGGGGTCACGCCCGCCGCGGCGATCGAAGCCACCTCGGTGGCGATCAGCCGCGGCTTCTCCCCCGACGCGGCCTGAATCAGGCGACCCGTGTCAGGCGACCCGAGTCACGCCACCCGAATCAGGCAACATAGTCGATGGCGAGCTGGATCAACAGGCGAGTGCCGAACCCTGTTGCGCCCCGAGACAACCAACCATCGTCTGCGTCGGAGTTCATCGGTCCGGCGATGTCGAGGTGTGCCCACGGTGTGTCGCCGACGAACTCGTCGAGGAACAACGCGGCGACGATGGCCCCGCCGTATGGTCCACCGACGTTCTTCATGTCAGCCACGTTGCTGTCGAGCAGCTTGCGATAGCCGCGCTCGAGGGGGAGCTGCCAGATCGCCTCGTCGGCTTCCGCTGCCGCAGCTTTGACCCGATCGATGATCGGCTGGTTGTTCCCCAGAACGCCGGCCATCTTCTGGCCGAGCGCACCGATGACCGCGCCGGTCAAGGTGGCGATGTCGACAATGGCGTCAGGCTTGGCCTCGACGCCGAGCGACAGCCCATCGGCCAGCACCAGACGACCCTCGGCGTCGGTGTTGTGGATCTCCGCCGTCTTGCCGTTGCGGAACGTCAAGACGTCACCGAGCTTGTAGGCGCTGCCCGATGGCATGTTGTCGGTACACATCAGGTAGCCGGTGACGGCTGCCCGACACTTGAGCGCCTTGAGCGCGCTCATTGCCGCGAGCACTGCAGCGGCACCACTCATGTCCATCTTCATCAACGCGTGCATACCGTCGCTGGGCTTGAGGCTGATGCCACCCGAGTCGTACATCACGCCCTTGCCGACCAGCACGAGGTGACCGCGAGGATTGCGCGGAGCGTACGTGAGGCGGACGACGCGCGGCGGTTCGATGCTGCCCTTGTTGACGCCGATCATTCCGCCACAGCCCATTGCGGTGAGCTGATCCTTGTTGAAGACCTCGACACCGAGTCCACTCGTCGCCGCGATTTCGACTGCCCTGTCGGCGATCATCCTGGCCGTGAGATGCGCCGGCGGAGTGTTGGCCAGATCCCTCGCCAGACTCGCCGCAGCTGATGTCACCGAACCGCGATCCGCGCCGAGTCGCGCCCCGGCCGTGCGGCGCTCGCCGACCACCAGGCTCAGGTCTCGCAGCCCGCCTGTGGCCGGCTCCGTCTTCAGACCTTGGTACCGATAGGCCGCCAACACCGCGCCCTCGACGACGGCCTGCGCCGCCGTTGCCCCGTCGACCCCTTCGAGATCGGCGAGCGAGGTGGCGATCGACGCCCGCTTCCCGGCAGCGCGCACCAGTGAGGCCGCGGCGTTGCGCAGGGTCGCCGCAGTGAGTTCGCCGTCCCCGATCCCCACAGCGATGAGGGTCGGGCCGGTGGCGGCGGGTAGCACCAGAGTCTGTCCGCATTTTCCTTCGAAGCCGTGACCGGTGAGCGCCGCACGATTGAGGCCGAGCCCGCGCGGTACGGCTCCGGCGGCGGCCACGGGAACACCGATCGCCTCGACGGTTTTCGGGGCGGCTCGAACAATCTGGACGTTGACGCTCATGTGCGACATTCTGGCGTAAACCACCGCGACGAGCGCGAACCCATTTCGGGCGCGAAGATGAGCACGCCACCCTTCCGCCCTCGACGTCTGGGAAATTCATGAAACGCCACTGGAAGAAGATCGTTGGTGCCATCGGACTGTTGATCGTCCTGGTCCTCGGGGGCTCGTTCATCTATGCCAAAGTGTTCAACCGAGCAGACCCCGCATTCGGTCAGGACGATGTCGACGCCAAGCTCGGCAGCACCACGACAGCGGACGCTTCGGTGCAGGCAACACCGGGAGGCACTGACGGGCGATGGACGATCAAGGAAGGTTCCGAAGTCGGCTATCGAGTGAACGAGAGCATCAACGGATTCGACACGACTGCCAACGGTCGCACGCAAGCGATCACCGGTTCGATGGTGGCGGCCGGTACTACGATCTCCGAGGGCCGGTTCAAGGTCGACATGACGACCTTCAAGAGCGACGAGAGCAGGCGAGATAGGCAGTTCAACCGGCGGGTCATGGACGTGGAGAGCTTCCCGGAGGCAACGTTCGTCCTGACGGCACCCATCGAGTTCGGCTCCATTCCCCCCGAAAGTGGCACGGTGACGGCAACCGCTACCGGCGACCTCACGTTGCACGGCACGACCAATCCGGTCACCTTCGAGGTGCAGGGAACGTACAAGAACGGCCTGATCGGCGTGCTTGGTCAGATACCGGTCGTGTTCGCCGACTACGGCATCCCGAACCCGTCGTTCGCCACCGTGACGACCGATGACCACGGCCTGCTGGAGTTCGTACTGATCCTCGAGCGACCGTGAACGTCGTCGCCTGGATCACGGTCGGGTTGATCGCTGGGCTGGTGGCGCGCTGGACCGTCGGCGACAATCGCAGCGGCTGCCTCTACACCGTCGCCATCGGTGTGCTCGGAGCGCTGATCGGCGGTGCACTGATGCAAGCCGGCGGTCGCAGTGGCATCAACGAGTTCAGCCTTCGATCGCTGATCGTCGCCGCGCTCGGCGCAACGCTGCTACTGCTGGTCCTGCAGGCAATCGGTGGACGCAGCCGATCCCGACGCGGCCGCTAGCCGCTCAGCAGCTGGCGCACACGATCCTTGGGGCGCCCGATGATCGCCTTGTTCTTGGTGACGACGAGCGGCCGCTGCAAGAGCTGCTTGTGGTCGAGCAGAACGGCAACCACCTGATCGTCGGTGACCACGTCGGCATCGGTGAGACCGAGTTTCTTCCACAAGCTGTCGCGGCGGACGAGATCGGTCACCGGATCCTCCAACTTGGCGATGATGGCTCGCAGCGTGGACTCGTCGGGTGGAGTCTTGAGGTACAGCACGGTGTCGAAGGGGACTCCGAGCTCGTTGGCAATGCTCACGGCATTGTTCGACGAGTTTCAATGAACGTTGTGGTAGATCGTCACGTCGGCCATGGCCCGACTCTACAAAGGTCTCCGTGTCACACCGCTGTCGTATCGTGAACGTGCGGCTCCCCCTGTAACCCCACGTCAGCTCTGTCAAGTCAGCTCTGTCACGTCAAGGGAGCCATCCATGCCGCGTTCCACCCTCCATCCGTGTCAATCTCTGGGCCTACCTCGGGCCGCCGATCCGATTTGCTCGTCCATCGACGCCCTCGCCGTGGTGTCATTGGCGATCCACCGCCCACTCGTTGCCGAGACGATCGCCTTCCTGCTCGACGGGACCAACCACAGCAACACCATCACCATCGTCAGCGGCACGACCGAGCCCGACTCGTTGCTGTCGATCGCCGAGTGCATGGCCGTCGCCGGGGGCGGGTCGCCCACATTGTGTGGGCTGGTGTTGGCCACGGTGCGGCCCGCCACGTCGGGCATGTTGCCCGGCGACATCGAGCGCTGGCTCGAAGCCGGTTCGATAACCGAATCACATGGGATCGAGCTGATCGAGTGGTTCGTCATCGGCCCGTCAGGTGTCGAATGCCCCCGCGAGTCGCTCGGCGAGCCGGATCGCTGGTGAGCGGTCGGGTGAGCAGCTACTTCCGACCCCTGCGGTCCGCCGGGCTCAGCCGCAATCCACCGGCGCGCAGTCGCCGCAACAGTTCACGACTGGATGTCGGCGTCGCCCCGGCACTCACCAGCTCATCGAAGTACTCCTCGGGGACGTCGTAGTGATCCCCGTGGAACCCGCGGCGCGGGATCCCTGCCCGCTCGGCGAAGTCGTGTAGCTCGTCGTAACTCACGTCACTGACCAGGTGCGACCACCGGCGACCCTTGAACCACCAGATCGGCTCGTCGATCAACACAGCCACGATCGCCACTGTGCCGTAGCGTGGCCTCGATGACCCAACCGGAGATCGAGATCCGGACGGCATGGAGACGCCTCGCCGGGCACGAACACGATCGCTATGTCGACGCGCTCTTGCTGAGGTACGCCGAGCCGCATCGCTACTACCACACTGCGACACACATCATGAAGGTCGTTCGAAGCCTGTTCGACTTGTCTGCCGTGCAGGGCACACAGCCGTCGCCCGAGCTCATCGCTGCAGGGTTGTACCACGACGCGATCTACAACCCGCGAGCCGACGACAACGAGTCCCGCAGCGCAATGCTGGCCGTCGGCGACCTCGATCTCCTCGGGTGGTCGGTCGAACAGCGTCGAGTGGTCAAGACCCTGATCCTCGCCACCGCAAGCCACGTAGGTGCTGACCCCGTCGACGTTGCCGGAGGCATCACCGACCGAGTCGCCGAGACAGCAATCCTGCTCGACTCGGATCTGGCAATCCTTGGCGCCGATCCACTCACGTACCAGGCGTACGTCACCGGAGTGCGCGCCGAATACTTCTTCGTCGAAGACGAGCACTGGCGGATCGGTCGCGGCCGGGTTCTGCGGCACTTCCTCGACAGCCCACGGCTGTTCGCGACCGAACAGATGCACGCCGAGCTCGAGCACCGGGCGCGGGCCAACATCGAAGCCGAACTGGCTGCACTACGACCAGGCCCGGGTCACGGTGGTGATGAATAACACTGCGCCGAATGATTGACTAGTCACGTGAGCGAACTGGTGACCAAACCCGTCGAGACCATTCCCGAGACGGATCTCGACCTCCAACCCGGCGAACCGGCGGCGGCCCACATCGTCAAGACCGAGCCGGGTGAAAACGCTGCAGCAAAGGTGCTCGAGGCACGAATTTACGGGACTCCGCTGGAGGCTCTGTGCGGGCACGTGTGGGTCCCGTCGCGCGACCCGAAGCAGCTGCCGCTGTGCGAGACCTGCAAGAGCGTGTACGAGATGTATCGCCTGTTCAACGAGGGCCTCAACGAATCACCGGACACCTGAGCCGTATGCCCGATCCGGCGGCCGGTCTGCGCATCCGCCAAGCGGTGCGCGCCGTGGTGATCGACCCGGACCAGCGTGTGCTGCTGGTGCGCTTCGAGTTCCCCACAGCAACCCGCTGGGCGCTGCCCGGCGGCGGACTGGAGCACGGCGAACGCCATGTCGACGCGCTGCGTCGGGAGTTGGAGGAGGAGGTCGGGTTGGTGGAGGCCGTCATCGGTCCACAGATCTGGCATCGGCTACACATCGTGCCGTTCTTGAACGGCCAGTTCGATGGCCAGCGCGAACGCATCCATCTCGTTCGCTGCGATGCCTTCGAGCCCGAGCCACGGTTGTCGTGGGAGCAGATGAACGCCGAGTACGTCCACGAATTGCGCTGGTGGACCATCGATGAGATCGCTGCCAGCGACGCCCACTTCGTGCCAGTGGGCCTGCACTCGCTGCTGACATCCCTGCTGCGCGACGGGCCACCAAATCAGCCCATCGACGTGAGCACCTGACGAATAGTGTGCCGTCGTGCTGTCACCGTCGACGATCGCCACGTTCGCCCTTGCCTCCATCGCCATCCTGGTCATCCCTGGCCCGGCCGTGCTGTACATCGTCAATCGCAGCATCAGCGATGGCCGACGAGTCGGACTGGCCGCGGTCGCAGGGGTCGAGCTGGGGACGTTCGTCCATGTGCTGGCGGCCACCGCCGGCCTCTCGGCGGTGCTCGCCTCGTCTGCGGCAGCGTTCAACACGATCAAGTGGCTCGGCGCCGCCTATCTGATCTACGTGGGTGTGCGAACCCTGTTGACACGTCCGGCGGCCATCGACACCGATCGGGCCAGCGTCAGCCCGCGTCGCGCCTTCCACCAGGGCGTGGTGGTGAACGTGCTCAACCCCAAGGTCGCCCTGTTCTTCCTGTCGTTCCTACCGCAGTTCATCCACCCCGACCTCGGCCACCCCGCCATGCAGGCCTTCATTCTCGGACTCGTGTTCGTGATGATCGCCTTGGTCACCGACGGGCTCTACGCCATCATCGCCAGCGAATTGCGAGACGTGCTGATGCGCGGACGGTCGCTTCCCTTCGTGCAGCGCTACGTGGCCGGCACGGTGCTGATCGGTCTCGGCGTCGTAGCCGCCAGCGCTTCGGCCGTGCATCGCAGCTCGGTGACATCGAGCTGATGCTTTTCAGCGCCGACGCTTGGCCAGGCATCGCCGACGGAACGATCACCGTGACCTTCCGGGCCTGGAAGCGCGCCCAGGCCAAGGTCGGCGGACGCTACCGAGTCGCAGGCATGCTGATCGAGGCCATCGACGTGCGTCAGGTCCCGGTCAACGAGATCACCGACGACGACGCGCTGCGGGCCGGAGCCGCCGACCTCGACGCGCTGCGCTCGAGGCTCGGCACATGCGACCCTGTGTGGCGCATCGATTTCACCTACCTCGGAGCCGATGACCGTATCGCCCGTCGCAACGACACCTCCGCCGAAGACCTCGACGCGGTCATCGGAGGACTGGCACGTCTCGATCGCAACGGTGCGTGGACCCGAACCACATTGCAACTGATCGAGCGATATCCCGGCATCGTGTCGACCACCTTGGCGCGCCACGTCGACCAGGATCGGGCGGTGTTCAAGGCCAACGTGCGCAAGCTCAAAGAACTGGGCCTGACCGAGAGCCTCGACATCGGATACCGCCTGTCGCCGCGGGGTGAGGCAGTGTTGCGCATCCTCTCCTGAATCTCCTGAACCTCCTGAACTTCCTGCACCCGAATCCCGTGACGTATCTGTGCGCTACGGTGAGGGCTCTGTCAGGACGCGCAGCGGTCTGGTCGCCGTGTGCAGAGCAGGAGTGCCGCCATGTGGGAGCAGTACTGGGAGGGCCGTGGATCACCATGGGACTACGACCCGGGCCCGGCAAAGAATCGCAGCTGGTCACGCCTGTTCTCCGAGACCCCCAACTATCGGGGTTTCGGCGTGGCCATGTCGGGTAACGAGGAGTTTCGTTGGCATTTCGGCCCGATGTTCTACCGCGGCCGCCTCGGCGACCATCAGGTCAAAGTGCTCGTCGTCGGCCAGGAGGGCGCCCAGGACGAGTCGTTGAGCCACCGCTCGTTCACCGGCGGCACCGGTGGTCGCATGCAACATCTGCTCGGGCACCTCGGTATCAACCGTTCGTACCTGTTCCTCAACACGTTCGTCTACCCGATCTTCGGGCAATACAACGGGCTGCTCCCGATCATCGCCCAGAACCCCGCGTCCCCGATCGCCCAGCATCGCCGGGAGCTGTTCGACTACGTGGTGTCGCGCAACGACCTGCAGTTGGCCGTCGCCGTGGGACGAGCGGCGAAGGAGTCCCTCGCCAGCTGGGTCGAGGCCCACGGCGGCACCGCCGATCCCGACAACCTGCACCTCGCCGACGCCTCGGTGATCTCTCCCCACCTCCGGATGGTGGGTGTGCTCCACCCCGGCGGGGCCGGCAAGGGCGGCGCGGTCACTGCGATCAAGGCCAGCTTCAACGCAGCTATCAACCAGGTACACCAGTGGATCGGCGACAACCCGACTTGGCTGCCGATCGACCCTGGTGCCACCCGCACAACCGCCGCGTACACCTACTCGTCCGACCCCATTCCATTCGCCGACTTCCCGTACGGGGTCGCCTGGCGGCTCGGCCGCGGGTCAACCTCGTCGAACCGCCGCGACGGCCAGACCGCCATTCAGATCTTTTCCGAGGATGGTGAGTACAACAACGACGGCACGACGCTGACCTACGCGGGCAGCGCCGCCGGAACCGCCGAGGGCTATGCCTCCGACGCCGGCGACCTCGCCTGGGAACCACCGCGACGCGCCCACAAGGATTTCGATCGTGGTCCGGGCACAGCGTTCGCCGCCCTGTTGCAGGGCGGACGACCAGGCTTGGCGTGGCCGGATTTCAACTCGTTCGGTTTGAAGTGTGCCGCGTCGCTCGGAACCGGTCCGATCTTCCGCGGGCGGCTCGACCGACCGAGCATTCTCGTCGTGGCCGATCAGCAGTCACACGACGACCTGTTCACGATGCGGGCGCTGACCGGCGACGACGGCCAGCGCCTGCAGTCGTTCCTGCGTGCTGCAGGTGTCACCATGAGATATGCGATCCTGCGTGTGCTGCCCGTCGACACACTTGCCGACGATCAGACCGCTGCCGCCGCAGCAGTGGACAGCTCCGCGGTCCGGGCCATCTATGCCGAGGCGATCGCTCTCGCCCGCCCCCAAGTGCTGCTCTTCGTCGGGCCACTTTCCCAACGATTGCGGAACCACGTCACACCGACGGGCACGCCCGTGGTGACGATGAAATCACGGTTGCAGTCAGCGGCGAACGCCAGCTGGCAGTCGGCGCTGACAGAGCTGCAGGTGCTCACCTATCGGCGCGACATCACCTCGCCGACGTTCACGTATGGGGGTGAACGAGAGCAGATCCCCCGGCGCGACCTGCCGTTCGGCACGCTTCGTTGGCAGGCCTCGAGCGGCAACCGCGCCCAGCAGGCCACGCGCAGCGGGTCACCGTCGTTCGACTACTACAAGGTGTCGATGCCCGCCTGGGCGGCCGCCTTGGCCCCAACCCCTCTCTCGCCGGCGGAGGCCGCCGCGGCACAGGTGCTGCGGAACCTGTGATGCTCGAAATTCAGGGACACATCGTGCCGATGGCCACGGCCGATCCGCAACAGCACTTCTCCGGTCGGGTGCGACTCGACGGGGGTGCGGTCGACACCGTGCTGCAAGGCCGCCACACCCCTGCACCAGGTGTCGCCCAGATCGACGTCGGCGATGCCTTCGTCTATCCCGGGCTCACCGACCTGCACTCCCACCTCGGGTTCGCAACGTTGCCGTTGTGGCACGAGCCGGCACGCACCACAGGCCCGTGGTTGCACCGTGACCTGTGGCCCAATGCCCCGTCGTACAAGCCCGCTGTGAGCTGGCCGGCATATGCCTATCTCAAGGGTGCACCGGAGGCACTACTCGCCTATGCACAGGTGCGCGCCCTCGCCGGTGGTACGACGACGATCCAAGGCTGGCCCAACGCCAACACCAGCCCGGCAAACCAGTTGGTTCGAAGCGTCGATGATGGCGTCGATCCTGACTCGATCCGCACATCGGTGATCAACCTCACCAAAGCAGAGCTCGACGATCGCCGTGCCATGCTCGACGAGGGGCGCTCGCTCGTCTACCACCTCGCCGAGGGGCGTCGCGGCAGCAAGGCCGCACGCGAGTTCGCCGACGTGGCCACGGCGGGCTGCCTGCGCCACCGGCTGATCGCCATCCATTGCTGCGCCGTCGGCGAGGACGAGTTCCGACAGTGGAACGTGCACGCCGAGCTGTCAGACGGCGCCGCCCCCGGAGGCGTGGTGTGGTCGCCGTTCTCCAACCTGTGGCTCTACGACGAGACCACCGACGTGCTGGCAGCACGCGCCCACGGCGTCTCGGTCTGCATCGGCTCCGACTGGGGGCCCTCAGGCAGCAAGAACCTGCTCGGCGAGCTCAAAGTGGCCCACACCTGGATCCGTCACGCCGGCTTGGATGTGACGCCGTTCGACCTCGTCGAGATGGTGACGACGAACCCCGGAGACCTCCTCGGGCGAGCGTGGTCGGGCCGGGCCCCGGGCCGGTTGCAACCGGGACGAATGGCTGATGCCGTGGTGGTCGCCAAGCGCCACGACGATCCGTGGGCCAACCTCGTCCTGGCCCGTGAGCGCGACATCATGTTGGTGATCGGCGACGGCCGGGCACGGTACGGCACCCGGGCGCTGATGGAGGCCGCCGGCGAGCGATCGACCACCAGCATCCGGATGGGATCCACGTCACGGCACGTCGCGCTGCAGCGGCCCGATGACCCCACCAAGCGCTGGACCTGGTCGGCGGTCATGAAGGCACTGCGCACCGTGCAGGCCGACCCGGTGACGGCAATCGAGCAGGGCCTCGCCCTCGAGGACCTGGAGGCCGACGTGACCACGCCGAGCACCGGGAGCCTGATCCTCGAATCCGACATGCCCGGCGGGCCCAACAGCGTCGCCGGGCCACCGCCGCCCGGCACCAAGTTCGATGCGCCACCGCTGCCGACACTGATCCACGACGAGACCTGGTTCCGTTCGGTCCGCGACGCCGGGTATCACGAGCACGTGCTCGACAATCTCGATCAGCTCTTCGCAGACACCGCGGTCCTGACGTGAAAAGCGCTCTCGTCGGGCTGAGCTGGGCAGAGGCGGTGGCCGCGGCACCGCCACGCGATCTGCTGACGCAGACCGAACGCACCGACATCATCACGATGTTCACCGACTTGCTCGACGGGCTGTATGTCCACCTACCGTTGAAGAGGGCGATGTACGGCATCGATCCGGTGCAGCAGCTGCGGCGGCTCCACGAACGAGCACGGCTGATGTCGGACGACGCGTTCCACCGCGAGATCGCCGGCATCCTGACCAACCTGCGCGATGCCCATACCGCATACATCGCCCCTCCGCCGCTCGCCGGGTCTGCGGCACGGCTGCCCTTTCTCGTCGAACAGTTCGGTTCCGACGCTGCGCCGCGCTTCATCGTGTCGAAGGTGATTCCCGAGCTCGTGACCGCCGAGGAGTTCGTCGAAGGCGTGGAGATCATCGAGTGGAACGGGGTGCCCATCGCCGATGCCGTGCGGCATCGTGGCGCCGACGAGCGCGGTGGCAGACCCGACAGCGCCATGGCGCGAGCGCTCGATTCGCTGACCTTCCGACCACTCGGAATCGGTCCGCCCCCCGATGAGCGCTGGGTAATCGTCGGCTACCGCAGCAGCGACGACGCGCCCATACGGGAACATCGCTTCGAGTGGCGGTTCATCCATCCGGGTCCGCCCCCCGACGCGGCCCACCCCACGGCACCGGCAGCAGCGGCATCCGCGATCCACCCGGACCGGGCGCTGGTACGGCGTGCCAAGAAGTTGTCGTTCAACGCCGACCTCTGGAAGACCGAACACGAGGACAGAGTTGCCGGTGTAGGCGTCGGCATGACAGACGGTGGATGGATCACCGGCCAGTTCCAGGACAACGTGTCGGCGCGTGTGGTGTGCGTGAACGGGCGCGACCACGGGTACCTGCGCCTGTGGAGCTTCGAACTCTCCGACGACGACGGTTTCATCGCCGAGGTCATGCGTCTGCTCGCCGCGCTACCGCAGGACGGGTTGATCATCGATCTTCGCGGCAATCCGGGCGGACTCATCTGGGCTGCAGAACGGCTGCTGCAACTGTTCACCCCGGGGCAGGTCTCGCCGACCCGGTTCTCGATCATCGCCTCCGATCTCACTCGATCGATGACCGATGCGCCGCAGAACCGCCGGTCGCTGAGCCCATGGAGACGAACGCTGCTCGATGCCATCGGCACCGGTGAGGTCTACTCCCAGTCGGTCCCGATCACGGCCACCGAGCGGTGCAATGACATCGGTCAGGTGTACGGCGGTCCGGTGATCGCGATCGTCGACTCGACGACGTACTCGGCGGCCGATCTGTTCGCCGCTGGCTTCGCCGACAACGGCATCGGCACGGTCGTCAGCGTCGGCCGGGCCACGGGTGCTGGTGGCGCCAACGTGTGGTGGGCCGACACGCTCAACAGCGTGCTTGCCGGCACGCCACACCAACTCCCGAGACTCCCCAAAGGTGTCGGGTTCACCATGTCGGTTCGTCGGGCAACTCGGATCGGCGCATCGGACGGCGCACCGATCGAAGACATCGGCATCGTCGGACACCGGTCATATGCCATGACGCGCCAGGATCTGCTCCACGGAAACGCCGACCTGATGACGTTCTGTGCTCGACTGATCGAAGCCCAGCCGGCGACATCGTTGATCGTGCGATGGAACGCCCCGATCCTCGAGGTCGAGGTCGGCAGGCTCGATCGGATCGATGTCTACATCGACGGGCGACCGAACCAGTCGCGCGACGTCGACGGCAATTTGCAGCTGACCCTCGACCATCCTCGTGAAGCCATCCGTGTCGAGGGCTACCAGGGCGAGAACCTCCACCAGGTCCGAACCATCCGGTTGCGATGACGGCTTCTACGGCTACCGTGCCCGACGTGCCTGCTCCGTTGTGCGTCATCGGTGACTTCGCGTGGGACGTCCTGATCCGCACCAACAGCGAGCTGCTGCGTGGCGGCGACACCTTCGGCGAGGTCATGCTGACACCCGGGGGCAGTGCTGCCAACGTCGCTGTGTGGGGCAGCCGGTGCGGTCTGGAGACCGAGTTCATCGGCAAGATCGGCCGCGATCGCTTCGGGCAGTTGGCCCAGGAGGATCTCGCCAAGGAGCGGGTCACCAGCCATTTCGTCGAATCCGACGAGCATCTCACCGGCTGCGTCGCCGTGTTCGTCGACCAAACCGGCGAACGCTCGATGGTCTCGGGTCGAGGCGCCGACTTCTACCTGTTGCCATCGGAGGTCCCGAAGGAACCGGTTCGACGCGCCGGCCATCTGCACATGACCGCATGGTCGTTCTTCGTCGATCCGCCGCGCTCGGCGGCTCGGTCCGCGGCGCATCTTGCCCAGGCGTCCGGGGCGACGTTGTCGTTCGACCCCGGCTCGTTCCAGATGATCGAGGAGATGGGGGTCAACCACTTCCTGGCCTGCACGCAGGACCTCGGCATCGACGTCTTCCTGCCCAACTACCAAGAAGGTGAGGTCCTGACCGGCCTCGACGAGCCCGAGGCGATCGCCGCGGCGCTGGCCAAGCTCTACCCACAGGCGCTGATCATGCTCAAGCTCGACGCCGATGGCGCTCTGGTCTACGACGACGGAATCGCCACCCTCGTCCCGCCGGCCACCAACAAGCTCGTCGACGCAACCGGTGCCGGCGACTCGTTCGCCGGGGCGTTCCTCGCCCGCTACCTCAGTGGCGAGACGGCACTCGAATCCGCACACTTCGCGACGCGGATCTCGGCATGGGTCATCGAGCATCTCGGGGCTCGCCCCGAGCCCGATGCGCGGCTGCGGGCACTCCTTCATTGACGAGGCTGGCAGGCTGTAGCCATGTCAACGACCATCGACAGGTTCCGCTCATTGCACGTCGAGGGCACGTTCGTGATGCCGAATCCATACGATCTCGGGTCCGCTCGCCTGTTGGCTGCTCTCGGCTTCCCGGCGCTGGCATCGACGAGCGCAGGGCTCGCGGCAACGCTCGGGCGCCTCGACATGACGGTCAGCCGCTCGGAACTACTGTCGCACATCGGCCCGTTGGCGGCGGCGACCGACCTGCCGCTCAACGTCGACTCCGAGCGATGCTTCGCCGATGACCTCACCGGAGTCCGCGAGAGTGTCGAGTTGCTGGCAGCTGCCGGCGCCGCAGGATGCTCGATCGAGGACTGGAACCCGCTCACCGCGTCGATCGACCCGCTCCACGTTGCGGTCGGCCGTGTCGGCGCGGCGGCGGCCGGCGCGGCTGCGACTGGGCTCGTCATGACGAGCGCGTTGCGAGAACCACCTGCACGGCATCGACGATGTCGACGACACCATCGCCAGGCTGCGGGCATACACGGCTGCCGGAGCCGACGTGGTCTATGCCCCCGGACTCATCGATCTCGATCAGATCTCAACCCTCGTCGATGCCATGTCGGTGCCGGTGAACGTACTGATCCTGCCAGGTGGGCCGAGCGTCGCCCAGCTCGGCACCGCCGGAGTGCGCCGCGTCTCCACCGGCAGTCTGCTGTCGCGGATCGCACATGGCGCAATGGTTGCCGCGGCCGAGCGGCTCCGCGACACCGGCGTGATCAGCCGTTCGGAGCCGTTCCTATCCGGCACCCTGGCGGCTCAGGCGCTGCACGACTGAGCCCGCCACTGCTCGATCCACGGCTGTAGAACCGCAGCGAGAGCCACCTGGGCCTCGGCGCCGAGCTCGTATCGCACATGGCGAACCGGATGGCCGATCGCCTCGTCGCCCAGGCGGGCGCGCACCGTCGCCGCCAGATCGATCGGAGTACCGGTCACCACGACATCGCAGGGGGTCGCTGCGATCGTGGCCACCAGATCGGCGAGTTGCTCGTCGCCGTAGCCCATTGCCGGCAGGACCGGACCGAGGTGCGGGAACTTGTCGTAGACAGCGGCCAGTGAACCGACGGCATAGGGACGCGGGTCGATGACCTCGCCGCCGGCAGCGCGCGCGGCCACCAGTCCGGCGCCGAACGCCATGCCGCCGTGGGTGAGTGTCGGACCGTCATCGACAACGAGCACCCTCCTGCCACCGATCTCGGGACCTGCCTCCAACACTGGAGGGGAGGTGGCGGTGATCACGACCGCCGCCGGGTTGAGACCGCGGATCACTGCCAGCTCGCGCAGCACGTCGACGGGTTCGGCAGAGTCGATCTTGTTGACGACGACGACGTCGGCCAGTCGGACGTTGACCTCGCCGGGGTGGTAGCCGAGCTCGTCACCCGGCCGCAGGGCATCGGCCACGACGATCATCAGGTCCGGGGTGTAGAACGGCAGGTCGTTGTTGCCACCATCCCAGATGATGACGTCGGCCTCCTGCTCGGCTGCTGCGAGGATGTCGGCGTAGTCGACACCGGCATACATCAACATCCCCTGACGTACCGGCTCCTCGTACTCCTCGCGTTCCTCGACCGTCGGGTCGGACGCGTCGATGTCTGCCAATGTCGCGAACCGCTGCACGCGCATCGCGTTGAGCGCGCCGTACGGCATCGGATGGCGTACGAGCGCAACCCGCAGCCCGGCATCGCGGAACAGCCGGGCGACAACGCGGCTCGTCTGGCTCTTCCCACAACCGGTGCGCGTCGCACACACCGCGACGACGAGCCGCTGCGAACGCAGGCTCGATGCCCGCTGTCCGACGAGGCGGAAGTCGGCTCCCGCAGCCATCGCGCGCGCGGCGAGGTGCATGACGTCGGCGTAGGCGACGTCGGAGTAGGCGAACACCACCTCGTCGACGCCGCGCTCGCGCACGATGGCATCGAGCTCGACCTCGGGACGGATCGGGATCCCGTGCGGGTAGCGGGGCCCGGCGAGTTCTTTGGGATAGCTGCGGTCGTCGATGTTTGGAATCTGCGCAGCAGTGAAGGCGACGACCTCGACATCGGGATCGTCGCGGAACACCACATTGAAGGTGTGGAAATCCCGCCCACCTGCGCCTGCGATCAGAACGCGTCGCATGGCTGCTCCTCTTCTCAGTAGCCGGCAGCTGACATGGCCGACGTTGGCTGAAGTGTCGCGCCTGCGGATGGGGCAGAGTAGGGCCAATGGACATGATCGTGGTGGCCCTCGGTGGCAATGCGTTGCTGCGCCGCGGTGAACGGCCCGAACTCGAGCTGCAGCGCAGCCGGATCGCCGAAGCCGCGCCGGCACTCGCCGCTCTCGCTGCGGATCACCGGTTGGTCGTCACCCACGGGAACGGCCCGCAGGTCGGTTTGCTCGCTCTACAGGCAGCGGCGGGGTCCGCCGACGTCACCCCGTACGGCCTCGACGCTCTCGGCGCCGAGACCGAGGGGATGATCGGCTACTTGCTCCAACAAGCGCTGCGTAACGCCTCGCCCGACCTCGAGGTGGCGACGTTGCTGACGCAGGTCGTGGTCGATGTCGACGACCCAGCATTCTCCCGGCCGACGAAGCCGATCGGAGCCGTGTATCCCGATGCCGAGTCTGCCCAGCGCGGCGGTGACGGCCGATGGACGATTGCCGCCGACGGCGACAGGTTCCGTCGCGTGGTTGCTTCGCCGGATCCGCATCGGGTCGTCGAACTTGCAATCATCCGGCATCTGATCGACGCCGGTGTGGTCGTGATCGCGGTTGGCGGCGGCGGGATCCCCGTCATCGAGCACAGTGACGGCTCGCTCCACGGGATCGAGGCGGTGATCGACAAGGACCTCGCCAGCGCATTGCTGGCCACCAGTCTCGGTGCGCAGGGTTTGTTGTTGCTCACCGATGTCGACGCCGTACACGACGGCTTCGGCACCCCGGGCGACCGCGCTGTACGGTGCGGCCCGCCCGCAGCGTTGCGTCAACTTGCGCTGCCTGCCGGCTCGATGGGGCCCAAGGTCGAAGCAGCGTGCCGCTTCGCCGACGGCGGCGGTGAGGCGGTGATCGGATCACTCGATCACCTGCCGACCTTGTTCGATGGCCTGTCCGGCACGACGGTCAGTGCACGTTTCGACAGCCTCGACTGGTGGGACGGGCCTATACCGGGTGCTGGATCGTGACCCGATAGTGCACACCCAGCGGTAGGTCGTTGGAATGACACGTGAAGCTGAGGTATGGCCAGCCGATGCCCGGCGTCTGCTCGGATTCCACCAGGCGCACCGCAACGTCGCCGACCCCATACGCGGTGGCCATCTGGGTGCGGCCGTCGACAACGACCTGCGTCAGCGTGGCCTCGGCGACGGCGATTGCACCGTCCAGCGAGATGCCGAACGCTTCGGGCACGTAGAACCCGATCGGCGCGCCCGGCTGTTCGGCCGTCGTCCGCACGACGATGCCACGTTGCTGCGCCGGCGCGACTGCGACCACGCCGCTGAAGGTGACCACTCGTGCGGATTGGCCATCGACGTCGGTGACGGTGTGCTGCAACGTCGGTTGCGGCGCAGCGTTCTGCAGGGCGTATTGCATGGTCGTGACCTCCTCGAACCGACTGTAGACGAGCCCCCGCTCGATCAGCGGAAGTCGCGACTGGCCGTCGATGCAGGCACGCGCAGCAACGTCAACTCGTCGGCAACGATGTTGATCACCCCCTCGCTACGTTCGAGACGGCCACGGATCAACAACGCGGGAGCGGTGCGGGCGATCATCCGGTACCGGGCCCAACACCCCTTCGACACGACGATGTTGATCAGCCCGGTCTCGTCCTCGAGGTTCATGAACGTGACCCCTTGAGCCGTCATCGGTCGCTGGCGATGCGTGACGATCCCAGCCACGAGCACCTTGCTCCTCGGCTCGCAGTCCCACAACCCCGCTGCTGTGACGACGCCGTGCTGACGCAGTTCGTCGCGGAGGAACTGGGTGGGATGACCGTTGGGTGCCACCCCAGTGGCCCACAGATCAGCAACCGCTGTCTCCATCGGATCCATACCGGGCAGACGAGGCGACCGTTCGCCGGTGATGATGCCCTGCAAACGATCCGACCGCGACTGCACTGCGGCACCGACCGCCCACAGCGCCTCGCGGCGTTCCGACCCGAAGCACTGCTCGAACATCCCGGCCGTTGCCATCGCCTCGAGTTGTTGCAATTGCAACTGCGGCACCCGGCGTACCAGTTCTTCCAAGGATGTGTAGGGCCGGCCGGCCTCGATCTCGGTGGCCAGTTCGCTGCCGATGCCACGGACCGAGCTGATCCCCAGCCGCACGGCCACGTCACCGACCGACTCCGGGCATGGCTCCAGCGTTGCCGTTGCTCGTGACGCGTTGAGATCGGGCGAGCACACCACGACACCGTGCCTCCTGGCATCTTGTGCGAGTGAGTGCGGGCTCCAGAACCCCATCGGCTGGGCGTTGAGCAGTGCCGCACAGAAGGCTGCCGGCTCGTGGAACTTGATCCAGGCCGAGGAGTAGACGAGGTACGAGAAGCTGACACTGTGCGACTCGGGAAAGCCGTAGTTGGCGAAGGCGGCCATCTTGGTGAAGATCTCGTCGGCGACGTCGCCGGTGATGTCCCGCTCGGCCATGCCTTCGTACAACCGAGCCTTCAATTTCTCCATCCGCGCCCTGCTGCGCTTCGAGCCCATCGCCTGACGCAGCTGATCGGCCTCGCTGGGCGTGAACCCGGCGACGTCGATGGCCATCTGCATCAGCTGTTCCTGGAACAGCGGCACACCGAGCGTCTTGCCGAGCGAGTTCTCCAGCAACGGGTGCAGGTAGGTGATCGGGCTCCTGGCCGTTGCGGCGACGGATGTAGGGATGCACCGACCCGCCCTGGATGGGACCGGGACGGATCAGCGCGACCTCGACCACGAGGTCGTAGAAGCGGCGCGGCTTCGGAGACGCGGCAGCGTGGCCATCTGGGCCCGCGATTCGATCTGGAAGACACCCACGGTGTCGGCGCGGCACAACATCGCGTAGACGTCGTCCTCTTGCGGGATGGTGGCCAGATCGACCTCGTAGCCACGGTGCTCGCGGATGAGATCGACCGCGTAGTGCAACGCGCTGAGCATGCCGAGGCCCAGCAGGTCGAACTTCACCAGACCCGGCCGCGGCGCAGTCGTCCTTGTCCCACTGCAGCACGCTGCGCTTGTGCATCCGCCCCCACTCGACCGGGCAGACCTCGATCACCGGGCGATCGCAGATGACCATGCCACCGGAGTGGATGCCGAGGTGACGCGGCGCGTCTTCGATCTCCGTCGCCAACTCCAGCACCGCCGGGGGGATGCCGTGATCACGTTGGTTCGCGGTGGTCGAGACATTGCCCCACGCATCGATCTGCTTGCTCCAGGCATCCTGCTGGCCCGGCGCGTAGCCGAGCGCCTTGGCCATGTCGCGCACCGCCGAACGCGCCCGATAGGTGATGACGTTGGCCACCTGCGCGGTGTGGTGGCGGCCGTAGCGCTGGTACACGTACTGGATGACCTCTTCTCGCCGGTCGCTCTCGATGTCGATGTCGATGTCGGGCGGGCCATCACGCTCCGGCGACAGGAAGCGTTCGAACAGCAGCCCCAGCGACACTGCATCGGCCTTGGTGATGCCCAGGGCGTAACACACCGCGCTGTTGGCCGCGCTGCCACGCCCCTGGCAGAAGATGTCGGCCCGATTGCAGAACTCGACGAGATCCCACACCACCAGGAAGTAGCCGGCGAACCCGAGATGTTCGATGACATCGAGTTCGTGGTCGATGGTGCTCCAGGCCCTGGCCCGCAGCGACAGATCTTCGTGTGCCGCAGGCCGCTCGCCATAGCGACGGCGGCCACCCTCCTCGACGAGACGGCGCAGGTACTGCATCTCGCTGAGCGGAATGCCGGGAGAACCCTGAGAGCGCGGACACGGGAACGGCGGCAGGTTGGGCGCTACCAACGCCAGATCGAACGCTGCCGCTCGCCCGATCTCGGCGGCCGTCTCGACCACACCCGGGTATCGCAGGAACCGCCGGGCCTGCTCGGCTCCGCTGCGGAGATGGGCACCGGTCGATGCCGGCAGCCACGGGTCGAGCTCGTCGAGGCTGCGCCGCGCCCGTACGGCGGCGATTGCCGTGGCCAGCCGGCGTTGCGACGGCGTTGCGTAGTGCACGTTGTTCGTTGCAACACAAGAGAGGTCGTGGCGGGCCGCCAACTCGGCCAGGGCATCGTTGCGCGCCGAGTCGAGCGGGTCGCCGTGGTCCCACAACTCGACGACGACGCGGTCGCGACCGAACAGCTCGACGAGACGGCGGAGCTGCTTGGCTGCGGCTGCAGGACCATGGTCGACGAGGGCTGCCGGCACCGCACCCTTGCGGCAGCCGGTGAGCACCCAGCCGTGACCGGCCATCGTGTCGGCGATGTCGAGCAACGTGAACCGCGGTGCGCTCTTCTCGCCGGCGAGATGACCCAAGCTCAGGGCGCGGGCCAGGCGGGCGTAGCCCGTGGGCCCATCGGCGAGCACCAGAAGGTGATCACCGTGAGGATCGGGGGCGTGAGAATCGGGAACAAGGCCGGTGGCGATCTGCTGCTGGGTCTCCTGTTCGGTCAGCACTGTGCTGGTG
>CAVYZS010000010.1:0-346199 GCA_963773085.1 Ilumatobacteraceae bacterium
GGTTGTCCGGGATCGTCGGCCACTTGGCCGCTCGACATTGTTCCCTCGCAGCGACGACGGCGTCGTAGCCAGTCACTACGTGATGCTGGCTCGAACGGCGGCCGCGCCAGCGGGCGAGCCGCACATGTAGCAATCGGCCGGGCGGCCAACAGTCGACACCGACGTCGAGGACGAAGACCACTCGAGTGGGTCAGGCGCCTTCGACGGCTGCGAGGCGGCCGGAGCGGATCGCCTCGCAGAACGCCCGGTAGTCGCGCTCGTTCTGGTCGGCGTAGCGCTTGGAGAAGTCGGCGATCGACGTGTCGAAGCCGTCCTTCTTGCCGAGGTACGCGGCGATCGCCACCGGGTCACCGGAGCGGGCGTGGGCTCGGGCCAACGTCTCGCCGCAGAAGTGGGCGTAGACGGCGAGCGTTCCGGGCGGCCATCGCCTCGACCTCGATGGATCCCTTCATGTCGCGGAGCTGTCGCCAGTACAGGTGTCGGCCGGCTTCGGAGCCCTTCGTCCAGCCCAGGTAGATGTCGCTGGCGGCCTGCATCAGCCGCTGGCCGTGCACGACACGCTCGCCCGGTTGCCGGTACCGGCTCTTGGGCAGGTGGTCCTCCAACACCGATGCGGTCGCTTCCTTGACCTGCAGGAACAGCGGATCCTGGTCGTCGCGGCCCTGCAGCAGCACGATGAACGCCCGCGTGCCGACGCTGCCGACGCCGACCACCTTGCGGGCCATGTCGACCACCTCGAACCGCTCGAGCAGCTGGCGCTGATCGTCTCGCAGCGTCGAACGGTAGGCGCGGAACTGGTCGTGGACCATCTGCTCCCACTCCTGGACCGAGTACCCGTGGCTCGCCGGCAGGTCGCGCATCGGCACGACGATCGGCGGCTGGCTGACGATCCGGTACCGACCGTCGACGTGCTCGGCCAGCTTCGACAGCGCCTGCAGGCTGTCGCGGGTGCGGGCCTTGGCCGCGGTCTTCTGGGCTGTCCTTGTGGGCGGTCTTGGCCCGCTTGCGGTCGGCGCCCTTCAGCGAGCTCGCCTCGCGACCGACGGCATCGATCATGTCCTGGGCGGCGACGCGTGCGTACCAGATGTCCATCGTGCGCATCTCGGCGAACCGCGCCATCGCCTCGCGGTAGGCGGTCGCCGACGTGAGCGAGGCCGTCCTGCGCCTCGGCTGGCGTGAAGCCGTTGTTCCGCGCCGCGATCGTGAAGCTGGCCGCCATCCGCTTGACGTCGTACTCGAACGGACCGGGCAGCGTCTCGTCGAAGTCGTTGAGGTCGAACAGCAGCACCCGCTCGGGCGAGGCGAAGCCACCGAAGTTCGACAGGTGGGCGTCGCCGCAGAGCTGGACGTCGAGTCCGGCCCTCGGTGTGTCCTTCAGGTCGGCCGCCATGATCTTGGCCGCGCCGCGGTAGAACGTGAACGGCGACACCATCATCCGGCCGTGACGCACCGGCACCAGGTCGCGCTCACGGGTCGCGTTCTGCTCCTCGAGCAGCGCGACCGGATCGGGCCGATCCGGCGGCCGGCACCCATCCGGCGTGACTGGACGGCGGCGCGCGCGTCGCGTGCAGCCTTGCCCCGCGGCTCTGCCGCTCGTCGACCGTGGAGTGCTGGACGATCGTCATCATGATCTCCCTGTCTGCGGTGCGTCCGGCTCCACGTCGGCGGCCTGGCGGAGCGGTGTTGACGGCCACGATCGCGATCGCACGGCTGCTCGACCGCGATCGCCGACGGCGGCGTCGCGTCGGGACGGTCGCTGGACACGCTCACGCTCGTCCCCTTGCGACATCGAGCAGCTCGCCGAGGCTGACGTTGCGGGCACGGCGCCGCTCCGCCGCTGTCGAGGTTCCCTTCGGGCACCAGGAGACGGAGGCCGCCGGGGATGGATGCGGAACACCATCGGGGTCTCCATCTCGAGTGCCTCGCCGTCGACGCCGGCGAAGGCCGTGCCCGACCGCGAGCGCACCTCGAAGGTCTCGGCGGTGAACTCGTGCCAGTTCCGGCTGCGGCTTGCGCTGCCCGACGGCGTCGAGGGCGACGAGCGCTGCCGCGTCCTTGCCGGACGTCCCGGTGAGGGCGATGACGCCGAGCTCGCCGGTGTCGATCGCGGCGTCGTTGCCCGGCGTCGAGCGAGGAGTCGAGCGCATACGGGTTGTTCGACACCTGGATGAGGAAGGCGCCGTCGACCTCGGCGCCGTCGGGCGTGGTGAACTGGAGGTCGAACGGCGCTTCGGTGCGCCCGAGCAGCTCCGGCAGCATCGCCTTGGTCGTCTCCACCTTGGCGTCGCGGTAGCTGTCCTGCTGGACGATCGGTCGCGTAGACGCCGAGCGACACGTTGTTGACGAAGAACCGGTCGTTGACCGTGGCGTAGTCGATCCGCCGTTCGACCGCGTCGCGGAAGGCGTAGACGCTCTTGCGCGGGTCGTCGCGGTCGATGCCGAGGTCGAGGGCGAAGTGGTTCCGCGTGCCGGCCGAGACGCAGACGAACGGGACACCGCACTCGACGGCGATCGACGCCACGAGCGCCTGCGATCCGTCGCCGCCCGCCATGCCGAGGCAGTCCGCGCCCCTGGCGATGGCATCGCGGGCGAGCTGCTCGAGATCGAGTCCGTGGTCGAGCATCACCGTCTCGACGCCGAGCTCGTTGGCCAGTTCGACGAGACCGAACTTGTCGACCTTGCCGCCGCCGGACCACGGGTTGCAGATCAGCACCGGATGACTCGGGACGGCGACACGGCATGCGGCTCGACGCTCGTCCAGCGCGTGCAAGCGCTGCACCACGGCCGTCCGCGCCGCGCCGACCATCACGACGAACAGGACCACGACGATCGCCACGCGCAGCAGCGGTCGGTCGACGTCTGCGGCCACGGCGACCACGGCGACCGATGACGATCCCCAGGCCGACCAGCGCGCCGGCCAGCCCGATCCAGCGTCGAGGCGGATGCTCGGTGATCAGCCACCACGCCCCGGCTGCAGCGAGGGCCAAGCCGACGAGCACACCCACTAGAGCGAGCACGTTCCGCAACGTGAAGCTGACCAGCACGAGCGTGAGCACGAACGCGCAGCAGATCGATGCCCACGCGAGCACCCGATCACCTCCGGAAACGGCGGGACGCGGCGCGGCGTTCGCCGGCGTCCCGCTCTCATCATCAGCGAATCATGATGCAATTGCACCGCGTAACGTGCCCGACGTCATCACGAAGATCACGTGATTCGCGCCGCATGGTGTTGTCGCGCCCACGCTCCATTCGTCTTCCCGGGCGTGGCCGAGCACCGCCGTCTGAGCACTGCGCACGGCGCAGTGTTCGACGAGGTCGCCGCGCAGTGCTCGGTCAACCGCGATCGGCCGTGCGACGGCAGCCTTTGGAGGATCTGAACTCGTCGGCGGCGGAGAGCGAAACGCGGCGGACCGTGACGCAACGCTGCTGCACTCGCAGTCGCATCGCGTTGTAGGTCCCGCTTTTGGGCAGGTGCTCCCACCCGGACTCCCACTCCTCGAACGCTCTCTACCCGCTGCGCGCCGGAACACGCGATCAGATCAGCAGAACCGATCGCGTGTCTTCGCCCGCTCAGACTGGCTCGATCTCGCTGGGTCGCCAGGTCTTGTCGAAGAAGGACTGGAGTGGGTTGTAGAGCCGCAGGATGGTCCACCAGCCCTTGCCTGGCACGGTTTGAAGCCAGTTGCTCTCTTGCCTTCGGGTGCGGTCGGTCCGAAGTAGAGGTCGGTCGAGCCGTCGGCGTTCGCCTCGACGGTGCCGGATTGGCTACCGAGGCGGGGCAGGTGCTGGTCGGTCTGAAGCATCGACCGGGTCTGGTTGTCGTACAGGATCACTGACCAGAAGCGGCTCTCGGGGACGTCGGCCGGCAGCGTCAGCCGGTAGTTGCGGGCGCCGTCGAGGTAGTGACCTTCGCTGTCGCGCATGGCGTAGATGTACTGCGAGCCGATGCCGGTGAGCCGCATGCACATCGCCGGCGTGATGCCGGTGGCCATGTAGAAGAAGTTGGTGGCGGAGTCGAGCTTGCGGGCACCGTCGCTCGGACCTACCGCGACTGGTCCGTTGGCGGTGATCTGCGGCGGCGGGTCGAGGAACTGGTAGCCACCGACGAACAGTGCGCTCTGCCACTGCGAGTCCGGGTAGAAGGCGAATCCTTCCTCGGGTCGCGCCGCGAACGTGACGGTGCGGGCGGTGGCGTTGCCGACGACGACGGCATCTTCGAGGACCTTGCGCATCCGATCGTCGGGCTCGAACGGCTTGCCGTGCACGATCCCGACGGCGGCGAGCAGACCGAGCAGCTCGGGGTCAGCGGCTTCCGGTGGTTCCTGCTGCACCAGCTCGTTGACCAGCTCCCAGTAGCCGAAGTCGTTGGGGAACAGGGTGTTGATCGGCATGCCCGACGCCTCGACGAAGTCGGGTCTCGCGGCACCGCGCGCGCGCGTCGCCAGGGGTGCGTCGTCCGGCGAGGAAGCTGCCGACCGCGGTGCCGAACGCGCCGGGAACGTAGCGATGCACCCGGATGCCGTTGCGGATCGCCTCGACCGGGATCGTCGGGATCGTTGTCGACCATGAACCCGCGACCGATCAGGGTCACTCGCGTCGTGCGGGCAGTGGAAGACGTGGTAGCCGCTGTCGGGCAGCGGACCGTCATAGCCCGGCCCGACCATCAGATAGCGACCGCCCTCTCCGCGATCCGGGCCGGGCAGGCCGACGTCGGTGACCCAGTTGAACCACATGTCGTCGATCGTGCCGAGGAGCCCCGACGGCGCACCGAGACCCGGCACGTCGATCACCATCGGCCCGTCCGACAGATCGACGAAGCCCCAGAAGTAGACGGTGTCGCAGTTCGCGGTGAGGAACAACGACGTCGAATCCATCAGCTCGCGAGAACAACAGGAAGGAGTTGTCCTCGACGCCCTTCGAGAGGTGGCCGCGGCGAACCGCCGCGATCGAAGCACCCCGTAGCGCCCCGAGGAACGCCTGCACACCGTGCATGAAGTCGAGATGGTCGTACAGCAGCGCGGCCGTCGCCTCTGACGGGACACCATCGTTGAACTCCAACGCGCCGAGACGGCTGTCGACCTTGTCAGGTGTTGATGCCGACATCAGTTCCTCGGTGGAAATCGGTGAGTCGTTCATTTCTACCTCCCTCAGCGCCCGTTCAGAGCTGTCCGGGCCAAATTCGAATCTTGAAGTAACTCGGGTCTGCACCGCCCCGACGTGCTGTTCGAACACGTCAGATCGGCTCGACGTCCGGCAGCGTCCACGTGCCGTCGAAGAGAGGAGCGGTGGGGCTGTAGAGCCGGAACATCGGGTAGAAGCCTCTGCCCGGAACCGTCTCGATCCAGTTGCTTGCATGCCCGGTGGGGACAGGGCCGAAATGTAGGTCGAGTGAGCCGTCGGCATTCAAGGTGAGCTCGTCGTAGGACGAGTGGGCTGCGTCGTTCGTCGGGTTGTCGAGCATCGAACGTGTGGCGCTGTCGTACAACGTCAGAGACCAGAACGCTGCGGCCGGCGGGTTGGCAGGAACGTGGAGGCGGTAGGTGCGGGCTCCGTCGAAGCGGTTGCCGTCTTTGTCGGTGAAGGTTTGGACATAGTTCGTTCCAGGTCCGGCCTGCATGACTCCGAGCGCGGGTGACAAGTAGATGGCGCCGTAGGTGTATTGCAGACGCTCGTCGAGCTGGCTGTAGTTCTCGTCCTCCTGGCTCGGCTTGACGAGGAACACCCAGTCCCAGGTCGCGCCGGGGAACGGTTTGGCGACGTCGGCGCGGGTGCCTTCGTACATCACGTTGCGCGCCATCGCATCGCCGAGCACAGCGGCCTCCTCGAGGATGGAGGTCTGTCGGGCGTCAGGTTGGAACGGCTTGCCTTTCTCGATGCCCAACGGCTTGAGCATCGCCATGAAGAACCGGTCGTGCTCTTGCACGGGGTTGTTGTTGATCACGTTGGCGAGTCGCGCCCAGTACTCGATGCCGCCGGGAGGAGTGGTGTCGATGAGCTTGCCCGAGATCGACACGAACTTGTTCGCCTTCGGGTTCTCGCGGTCAGCCCACGGATACACCTTCGCCTTGTGAACCCGTGCCACGGCGTCGGCGACGTCGTTGTCGACGATGATGCCGCGCACGAGCAGGTTGTGGCTGTTCATTGTCGCCTTCAGTACGTAGTATCCCGACCCTGGAATTTCGCCGCCGTAGTCCGGGGGCAACAGGAGGAACTTGCCGCCGTGACCGGCGTCGGGACCGGGCAGGCCCACGTCGGCCAGCGAGCGCTGCCAGAAGTCGTCCAACAGGCCAACGATGGCGCCAGGAGGAATATCGATCACGACCGGTCCGTGAGAGACGTCGATGTTGACGAAGGCGTAGATCGTGGTGTCGTTGGCGGTGAGCCAAACCGACTTGGGATCGACGAAGTTGTCGGCGATGCCCAAGTCGTAGTAGTCGATGTCCAGGTCGCGCTTGGCCGTGACACGAATGGATTCGAATGACACGGCGGGATAGCCCCACATATAGGCCTGCACCGCCCGCTGGAAGTCCATCTCATCAAAAAGCTTCCGCGACGAGTCCGGGGTCGGAAAACCCAACTCGTACCGAAGGCCGCCTACGCGCGGCACCTCCACACTTTCTGGCATTGTCGCGTTCGGGTGCAACAGATCAGTCACGGCGGTGCCCTCTTCTCATCGGCATACCTACACGGTCAAGAGTGCACTCCGACGACCCGCTCGTCATCACGCAGACTGTGTGAACCCGACCGTCACAGCCAACACCAGCCGGCCCAGGTTGTCCCTTTCACGTGATTTGTGCGATGCCCAAGACGGGCGCGCCGCAGACAATGCCAAACGTGAGCACATGTGCTCGCGACGGCCGATTGAAATCTCACGACCGTCCTGGCGAACTGCGAAGTTCAGAAGAGGAGAGTCATGCGAACCATCGATGAGACTTCAGACTCCGGCGTAAACGATCCAGTGCCAAGCGGACTCACGCTCGACCGACGCACGTTGATCATCGGAGCAAGCTGCATTGCACTTGGTGCCCTGGCGCCGAGCAGGGCGAGCGCAGCCACATCCCGAGCACTGCCAAGCGCTGTAGTCGAAACCCTCACAAGCCAGAGCCCGATCGATTTCCGACGCGACGAGCTCACCTTTGTGAGATCGTTGCCGATGATCTCATTCGCCTATCCGCGCAGCGTCGATGTCACGCTCGTCAACACGGGGTCACCTGACCATGAGAAGACGATCCGGGCCGATGTGCCGGCGGGCGCTGCGCACATCGACATCAGCGGAGAGCGCTGGGAGCTCGACCAGTTCCATTGGCACACGCCGTCCGAGCACGAGGTCGACGGTTCCGCGACGCCGATGGAGATGCATCTTGTCCACCATCGATCCGATGGCACCTCGACCGACGGACCGTTCTTGGTGATCGGTCTCCTCATCGACCGTGGACGCGAGAACAAGTCGCTCGCGCCGATCTTCAACGCCATCCCGTTCGTCGATGCCGCCAATGAAACGCATCCCGTGCCAGGAGTGAACCTCAAGGGCGTAGTGCCCGATGACCGGGAGACATACCGCTACTCAGGGTCGCTGACCACCCCACCGTTCACCGAACCGGTCTCGTGGGTGGTATTCGCCGATCCGATCAGGGCGTCAAAGCGTCAGATCGGAGCGTTCCAGGACGTCTTCCCGCATGGGAACACCCGCGAGGTCCAGCCGCTCAATGACCGGGAAGTGCTCAGCGATGTGCACCGCGGTCGTCGGGGAGGTCATTGACCCGGGAGCGTGACGAGCGGGAGCGCCGGGGTGAGGCTCCGTCGCTGCCGCCCGCTCGTCACAACGATGACGTGATTGGCGATCGAACGCTTCAGCCCGGGCCGCCGATTCCTTGGCGATCGGCGACGTTCGCCCGATCGTGATCGACCGAGTCGCGCCAGTTTTCTTCGACGGCGGCGTCGAGTCGGCGGAGTTCCTCTTCGAGCGCGGGGCGGTGCTCGTCTCGCACGGTGACGAGCAGGTCGTCGAGCAATGCCCGCAAGCGGCGAACTACCTGGATCGATGTTGCACCGTATTCGCGGATCTCGGTCAGCGCGAGGGTGACGAAGTCCTCCCAGCGCCGAGCTGCCATGACGACCACGGCGGAACTGCCGTCTGCATCATCGCGACGCGATCGAAGGTCGGTCATACCGATTTTTCCGAGCACCTCGCCGATGTGATCCAGAACCTGGACGGCAGTGGTTGGATCGTTCACGGCGGGCGACAGCGCACGATTGGCGATGTCGACCATGATCCGCAAGGCGAACGCCGGGTCCTGATCGAACGTCCGCTCGTCGCCGAGTGCAATCATCCCGTCCAGTTCTGTGGTCGCGAGCTCGCCGAACTCCCCACCGAACACGCGGATGAGGATCGCCCCGGTCGGCACGAAGTCGCCCACCGGATGCGGTAAGACGAGTTCCGCCGAGTGTTTGCGCGCCCAGCTGACAAGGCCGTCGGGATCGACCCCTTGAACGGCCCCACCACGGCTGGCTCGCACCTCCAAGGTCGGGTTCGACCGCGTCGCTCCGTCATCCCAGCGAATGTCCGTTCGACTGGCAAGGCGCGCGGTCTGTTCGAACGTGGCGATCGCCGATCGAGCGACATCGGCAGCCACCGCGACTGGCCGTAGCAGCCTGATGCACCGATCGAAGAAGATGATGAACATGACAATGCTCACCGACACCAGCAGACCGGCCAGTGTCACGCCAAGGTCGGGAACGGCATCATCATCGATCCGACGCAGCACGGAGAACGAAAACGTCAACGTACCGACGAGGACCGCCAACGTCGCCTTGAGCAGGGGGTCGCGATACCAGAGACGAAGAACCCTGGCCGAGAATGTTCCAGTCGCCATCTGGACGACCAGCACCGTCACGGTGACAACGAAGCCCGTGAGGGCCGCCGATGCCCCGACGATCGACGTCAGCACAGCGCTCGCCGTCGACGGCGAATATACCCGCCATGCGCGGCTATCGAGCCGGCCGTCCAGTACCTCGATGACGACGCCCGCGACCGCACCGAGAACCGCCGCCATCACAGGCATCGCCCACAAACCTTCGAGAGCACTCTCGTGTCGGCGAAACCGTGTTTGGAAACTCATCTCGCTCCGTTCTCTCGTCCGCATGTGACACCCTTCCGAACCACTGTCGAGCAACGTGGAAGAGCTGTCGTCACATAGAGCTGGCGATTCTTCGACGGTGAGGCTCCCGCACGCGATGGCGCTTTTGGCCGATCCGGCGCGCCGGACGCGCTCACCGAAGCAAACGCTCGACAGCCGGTTGCGCTTTATCGGCAACCCGGTCGACGACGCCTCCCGAACGCAAGCGCGAGATGCCACTACGGGCGATGACGTAGAACGGTACGGCCAGGATGAGACCGACAATGCCACCGACGAGACCGCCCAGTGCAGTGACGATCAGCACGATGACCGGGTGGAGATCGAGGGAGCGGCCCATCACCTTGGGTTCGACGAAGTTCTCGAGCAATAGGTTCGAGGCGAGGACGACCACAAGCATGATGACCGCATCCGGGAGCCCACCGTCGCCAAGGGCGACGATGACGGCCAGCCCGCCACCGAGGAAGGCGCCGATGTAGGGGATGTAGCCGCCGACGAAGTTGACGACCATGATCGTGAACACGAGCGGAAGGCCGAGCAGCAACGCGGCCACGCCGATGACCACTGAGACGATGGCCGACATGACAGTTCGGCCTTGTCCGTAGTCGCGGAGGATTCGGCACGCGTCGCCGATGAAACCGTCGAATTCGGCTCGCGACTCGGGTTTCAGTCTCGAGACGGCGTTGCGGCGAAGAGTGGCGCCGTCCTTCAAGAGGTAGTACATGATCAGCGCACCGAGGATGATGCCGCTCACCAAGCCGATGATGCTGCCGACCCCTTCGACGATCTTCGATACGACGCCGTCAGTGACCACTGGTGATGCTTCCTCGATGCCGGCGCGGGCGTCTTCGAGGGAAGCTTGATCGACGCCCAACGCGTCGACCTGGTTCGAGAGGTTCTCGACCGCCGCATCGGTCACCGTTCCGAGTTGGTCGAGCTGTTCCGTGACTCCGCGAACCGTTGCGACCATCACGCCCGCCATCAATACGATCAGTCCGAGCACCACCACTCCAGCGGCGAGAGTCGGCTTCCACTTGTGGCCTTCGAGGCGCCCGACGAGCGGCTTGAAGATGATGGCGAGCACGGCTGCGAATGTCATGGGCAGGACGATTTCGCTCAACGCGGACAGGGCCGTGACGATGATGCCCATCGCGATGACAAACCCGACGAAGGTCCAGGACCAGATTCCGATCATCGGAACTCGCTTCGGAGCAGTTTCGGTACCTTTCGGGGTGAATCGCTGCGGCACGGCCTGCTCAGCCTGGCCTGCCTCTCCAGATCCGTCAGCAACATCGGTCGTGCTCACTGGGTTGCCCTCCTCTGCGTTGGTGCTTGCCACAAGGTGCCCGATGCTTCTGGCGCGATCGTGCGAACGTGATCGTCCTCCCCACGCACCGCCACGTCGTCACACAAAACACGTGATTCGTGTGGGTGCAGTCGACCTGTTGTTCGGCCGATCGTCTGGTTCACAACATCTGTGTGATGCGGCGGGCGATGGGTGCGCCGACAATAGCCGTCGTGCCAGACCAGCACGAAGCAACTGACTCGAGTGATGACGCGGGCGACAACGAACCCGAGCGGAGCGCGCGCCGACTCTCCGAACTCGATCGGCGCCATCGGCGCCGAAAGATGATCAGGACTGGGGTCGCAGTCGCGGTCGCCTGGATACTCGTGATCGGCATCTACTACGTGCTCCCGTTCACCGATCTGACAAGCGGCGAGACCGTGGTGCGCCTCGTGCTCGGCATCGTTGCTTTTGTCGTGGTTCTCGCGTGGCAGCTACGCCGAATCAAACAGGATGACCTCCCCGAACTCCGCGCGATCCGAGCCCTAGGCGTGATCATCCCCGTGCTGCTCGTGGTGTTCGCCGCCGTGTACCTGTCGCTCGACGAAGCGTCGACGACTCATTTCAGTGAGCCGATCAACCACACGGGTGCCCTGTATCTGACGATCACTGTTTTCTCGACCGTCGGGTTCGGGGACATCACACCCGAGACTGATCTTGCCCGCGCCATCGTCAGTTTCCAGACTGTTGGACCTAGTTGTGATCGGTGCCGTCGTACGCCTCATCGCGACTGCGACGAAGTCCGGCCTCAGCGACTCCGCTTGATTGAGCTACGTCATCGATCCGGCCGTCTCCTCCGTCTCGACCTGACGATCACGCAGATCACGTGATGCGGAGATGTCCGCGCAAGGCGCAACATCGGTGCGCCGAGTTCTCACACGACCGATTCAGCAACTGATGAAGGAGCCCTGATGAATCCCGATCGTCTCGCGAATTCGATGTTGCGGAGTCCCGACCGCCTCCTTATCGGCGACGACGATCGTGACCACTTCATCAATCCCGACGAACGCCGTCGCACCGCGATGGCACGGCAATAGGGACCGAACAGTCATGGCATCAGCATTTGGATGGGGCGCTCTGGCGAGCTGTTCACTCGTGATCGGAGCGATCATCGCACTCCGCTTTCGAATCAGTCCGCGGGCGATTGGACTTGTGATGGCGTTCGGCGCCGGCGTGCTGATCAGCGCCGTCTCCTTCGATCTCATCGAAGAAGCGTCCGCCATGTCGACCGGTAACGGAGCGAACATCGCCGGCATATTCGCCGGCTGCCTGGTCTTCTTCGGCGGTGACTGGCTCATCGACAAGCACGGCGGCAGTGCTCGCAAGGATGTCGACGGTGCTCAGGCGGACGGGTCGCCGCTCGCCATCGTCCTGGGCTCGGTGCTCGACGGCATCCCCGAATCGATGGTGATCGGCCTGACCATCTACCAGGGCGGGGCGGTCAGCGCCGCCTACCTCGCCGCCGTGTTCATCTCCAACCTTCCGGAATCGATCGCCTCCACCACGGGCCTGGTGACCAGCGGCTGGCAGAAATCGCGGATTCTGTGGATGTGGATCGCGATCGCGTTGATCTCTGGACTGGCCTCGTTGGCCGGCTACGGCCTGTTCCAGAACTCCTCACCAGGTGTCGTGGCTTTCGTGCTCACGTTCGCGGCGGGGGCGATCCTGACGATGCTCGCTGACACGATGATGCCCGAGGCCTACCAACACGCCAGCAAACTCGTCGGTGTGTTGACGACGCTCGGTTTCGCAGTCGCGTTCACGATCCACCTTCTCGACTGACCTACACATGCGTCCGATCTCGTCACTACGCAGTTTCGGGGTTGGACTCGCGAGTCACCAGTTCTATGTGATGACAGACGAAGCTTCGCTGTCGACAATGGGGCACAACGCGACCCAGTCGTCTGCTCTCAGCGCCTGGGTGACCTTGACCACGCCGGCGGCGTAGAAGGGGAGTTCGACAAGTGGACTACAAGGAATGGTTACGCCGGCTAGCGATGAATGACTCCCACCTGGCCTCGATCTGCCAGCGCGGGGCCGACCTCGAGCCACCCGATCTCGATCCGAAGTCTGTGGCGCTCATTCGAATCGCCGCGTTGGTGAGCGTAGGTGGCGCCGTGCCCTCCTATGGGGAACTTGCGGACGCCGCTGTAAATGCCGGGGCAACGACGGCCGAAATCGTCGGGGTGCTCGTCGCCGTCGTTCCCATCGTCGGCCTTCCCTGCGTGGTCGCGGCGGCCCCAAACCTGGCTCTATCTCTCGGTTACGACATCGAGGAAGTCGAGGATCACTGACAGAGCAGGTGTGTTACCCGCCGAGCAGACCAATCGTCGTTGCTCGTTGCACAGCGTCACCACGCGACGATGCACCCAGCTTTCGGTAGATCGCGCTGACCTCGGTGTTGACCGTGTTGCGGGACACGTACAGCCGCTCGGCGATCTCGCGGATCGTGAGGTGCGTTTGCAGGTAGGGCAAGAGGCGCAGTTCCGCCGGTGTGAGCGGTGTGTGGCCGCTTGCTCCGTGACCTTTCTCTGAGTTCAACATTTGGCGAAGCTTCGACACGTCGTCGACGAGCGTCCCGAGCGCAGGTCGGTGAACCAGGATGTCGTCGATCTCACGCAGCAGGTGACGGGCACTGCGCCGGTCGTCGATCGCGCAGTACACACTGGCAAGCTGGATACGAACCCCGACTGCGAGGTACGGGAGGAGGAAGGTCAGGGCAGGACGTGCTCGCATCGCCCGCGTCAGCTGGCGATTTGCCTCGGACACGTCGCCGTGGTGGACGGCCAGTCGAGCGGCGGCTGCGAACGCGAGCGGGCTGACTGCGTAGTCGTGCATGCGATGCGCATCGACGGCCACCAGTGCACGTTCGACGTGGTCGGCGGCTTCCTCCCAGCGGCCGCTGTCCATCGCCAGGACCGCGAGCTCGAACTCGTCGATGATGAGGTTGTCGGCGTTTGACATCGCCTCCGCCAGGGTGGACGATTCCTTGAGCAAGGGGATGGCTCGCTCGGTATCTCCGACGAGGAGGTAGGCCAGGCCGCACTCGCACAGCGTCAAGTCTCGCCAGATGCTCCATGGTGGCTCCTGCGCGAGGGCAAGGCTGGCGTCGACGAGCATCTGCTCGGGGCCGTCGGCGCACATTGCGGCGCGCAACATTGCCCGCGCGGAGTCGAATGAGGCCGAGCCGTCGTCGGGCACCTTGTCGTACGACAATGCGTCCATGATCGCTACGAGCCTCGCCGCCTCGGCGGTGTGCCCGGACATCACCGCGACCCAGCCAGCGAGCACGGACAGCGGCGGATGTTCCTGGAACGCGTCATCGCCGAGTTCGGCGAGCCAACGCTGCACTGTGGACATCTGGCCGGCCTGGTACGTCGGCAACACCAAGGCCGTTACATGCTGGATGCAGCGGTCTCGCTCACCTGTGTTCAGGAGATGCTCGACCGCCATGTCGGGGGACCCGTTCGTCTCGTACCAATCGGCCGCACGGAGGTGGATCTTGGCGACGACGTCGGGCTCGGTGCGGCGGAGTTCGGCGAGCAGGAACTCCCGGAAGAGGCCGTGGTATCGGTACCACTCGCGCCGTCGGTCGAGCGGGACCAGGAACGAGTTCGAGGTCTCCAGGCGCCGCAGCCGCTGTTGGGATCCGGATTCTCCGAGGATGGCATCGCACAGCGGCGCGCACGATGTGGTCCAGCACCGCCGTCCAGCGCAGAAACCGCTGGTCAGCGTCGGGAAGTCGGGAGATCGATTCGCGATAGAGGTAGTCCGTCACGAACCGGTCGTCACCCGAGATCGTCAACGCCTCGTTTCCACGCTCTTTGGCGACCATCGCTGCGAGATAGAGACCGACGGGCCAGCCTTCCGTGCGTTCCGTGAGAGCGATCGCCGTCTGCTGATCGAGGCGGATACTTGCCGCGTCGAAGATTTGAGTCGCGCCGGTGCTGTCGAGGGCGAGGTGGCTCACGCCAAGCTCCAGCGTGTCGCCGGACGCTCTGAGCCGCGGGAGGTGTGGCTGCTCGGAGCGACTTGCCGCCACCAGTTGCGAGCCTTGCGGCACCCCGGCTATCACCACTTCCAGCGCATCGTGGCAGTCCGGCGACTGCAGTTCGTGTAGGTCGTCCAGAACGAACAGGAATGGAGACGGGCTCGTCCGGAATGCAGACGCGAGACGGGGCGCGGCGCGTCCCAGCACCGAGGTACCGAGACCGCTCAGATCGGCGAGCAGCTCAGGGTTCTCTGGGGACACGCGTGCGTACGCCGACCCCATCAGCATCACAAATGATGCCGGGTCGTCGTCAAAACGATCGAGCGACACCCAGGCGACGCGCCGATCCTCCGCCTCCGCCCACTCCGCGAGCAGCGTTGACTTGCCGTATCCAGCGGGTGCCGTGATGCCGACGACGCGACAGTCGCTCGTTCGCGCCTTCTCGATGAGATCGGCGCGACTGACCGCGTCGGCACGCGGCTCGGGAATCGACAGCTTGGCGTTGAGCACGGACGCATCGAGCGTCCCGAGCCAGGCCGGAACATCCGTCACGGAAATACCCTACTCATGCGGAACAGGAAGGTGCCCCTTCCTGCCGTCGCGCCAGCACCCGTGGTTGGGGGTGCTTCGGGCGTGGTTGTGGGCACGTGAGTGCCAGCAGTTTGGTGTGTTCGCCGATTCGACGCAACGAATGAATCACACGAATCTCATGATGACGAGCGGTGTGGCGAACCGCACGATGGTGGGACATGCGACGAGAAGAGGGCGCTCAGCGGCGGTCGGCCCGAGTCGCTCCACCTGAAATCGGGTAGGACCATGGGCAATCGAACATCCTCACTCAAGAGCACGGTCAGTCGCCGCCGGAGCCAACTCGAACAGAATCGGCGGGTCAGCTTCGGTCTCGCGGCGTTCAACCGCTTCAAGGAGATCGACGGCCCCAACCTCGCGATCGTCATCGCCGCAAATGCGTTCATCGCGATCATTCCGTTGCTCATCATCTTGTATTCGGTCATCCAGGGGTTCAACCCGAATCGCAGCGTCGGCAACGTCCTCATTGATCGGTTTCACTTGACGGGCAGCACCGCGGACACGGTGAAAGCGACGTTTACCACGGCCAAAGCGGGCAAGTCCGTCGCCCTGAGCATCAGCTTGATTTCCTTGGTGATCACGGGCATCGGCATATCGGGAACCGTGGGCACTGCGTACGCTCGCGCCTTTCGAATGTCGCAGCCGCAGCGGATGGCGGAAGTTCGTGCGGGGATGGATCTGGCTCATCGCGCTGCTGGCGATGACGTCGCTGACGCTGACTGTCCGCTACTGGGCTGCGAGCCGACCGTGGTGGTTCGTCCTTATCCTCGGCCCGTTTTCGTTTGGGCTGACGCTGCTCTTCTACTGGGCTACTCCGAGACTGGTCCTCGACCTCCCATTCGGCTGGCGTGATCTGTTCCGGGGCGCATTGATCTGCGCGATTCTCGCGGGACTCCTCAACATCGTCTCGACGTTTCTGCTCGCTCGCTGGTTCGGTTGGTACGGCGAGGCATACGGAAGCTTTGGTGTCGCGCTCGGCAGTGATTTCGTGGATCAGCGTCGTCTCGTTCTTCTGGATGTCGATCGCCGCGGTCCAGGGGGTCTACTGGGAACGGCGCGCCGACGCAGCAGCAATCAGCGCGATCGAGCGCGCCTCGAATGCACGACGACGAGGAACCGGACGACCGGCCGACGACGAAGCCCAGACCATCACCTGATTTCACGTGTTCTGTGTGACGACGGCTGATGTTCGCCGGCAGACAATGACTCCACCGAAGGCGATCCGCGTCGCAGCCCACGGTCAAACGAAGAGGTTGCGCCATGGACGTCGACACACCAGAACCGCTCGACGAGGCCGGACAGAACTGTGTCTGACCTGCTTCGCACGTTGATCGTCTCGGGGTTGGTGAGCGGTACGCAGCCGGTCACGATCATGGGTCTGCTCGTGTTCGCGCGCCGGACCGAATGGTCCGCGCAACAGCTTTGCCTTTCTCTGCGGCGCCTTCACGATCGAGACGCTCATCGTCGTGCTCGCCAGCGTGTTCCTCAGCGACAAGGTCGAACCGGACTCAGCCGTCGACAACGTCTTCCTCGGAGTCAGGCTCGCGGTCGGCATCGCCCTCATCATCGCCAGCTTCAATCTGAGGCGGCCTTCGACCAAAGAACAGCCCGAAGTCCCAAAGGCACTGCAGGCGCTGCAGAACATCGGGCCGAAGGCGTCCTTCGCGGCGGGCTTCGCGATTGCCGACTACGTCGGCCCGTCACTGGCGTCGACGGCGATCGCCACGTCGGACGTCAGCGCCGGCGGACGAGTGGTCGCGGTGCTGATCTACTTGGTGCTGGCGATCGGAATCCCAGGGTCATTGCTGTGGCTGAGCGTCTCGAAGAAGAGCGTGGGCGACAAGATCACCGGGGCGATGACATGGACGATGCAGAATCGCCGCGACGTGTTGTCGTGGCTGACATTGATTCTCGGGATCTTCATCGCCGGCGACGCCCTGACGAGCCTGCTCGTCCGCGGGTGACTCGGCACGGTCGGATGCCGGCGGATTCTCCCGCTCCTGGATTCGGCCTAAAGGGCGAGTCGCCCCTGCTGGTTTCACATATTTCATGTGATGACGCGACGCGGCCGCGGACGTACCGTCGTGAGAAGGAGCTAGACCAGGGAGAACGATCATGCCCCAATCGCCGAACATCGTGTTCATCCTGTGTGACAACGTCGGCTGGGGTGACTTCGCCGTTTACGGAGGGGGTACGCCGACTCCCCGTATCGACCAACTCGCAAGCGAGGGCGCAGCTGCCAGACGCACAGTCTGCCGATCTGCGCCCGGCCCGAACCCGCGTACGCATTTGCCAAGCACACAGGGCATTCGGCGCCAGTTCGTATTCACGCACGCCGTGTGATGCTCAAGGTGCCGACCTGGAGTTGGATGGACGGTGGCACCCGAGCTCGCTTCACCTGGTGCCCTGGTCTGAAGGGGTGATGTCATACTTCGTCAGCCGCGGCGACTGCATGGGTCAGGTGCCGGGCGAGATCGTTGCAGCCGCCTTCGGTTGCTTCAACCCCAAGGTGGTCGACATGGCCGTCGCCGCTGGCTGGCCAATCGCCAGCCGAGACGCCGTGCTCGACGCCCGCGAGCGCGGATCGACGCAGATGCTGACAGGGTGCTCGGTGATCGACCGGAGGCCCTCGCACGTGTCACCGAGTTGCTCAAGCGAGGTGCGACGCCGCACCATGGGCCGGACATCCCCTTTACTCCGGCCTGCGGTCGCTCGGCTTTCCCGATGATCCGAGGCCGAGGGGCGCGCCGCCGATCTTCTGCGCGAGCACCGCGGTGACAGCCACGTCATCACCTGGGCTGTGGCAGGTGTCGACGGGATGGAGATCCTTCTGCTGACCGAGCAATGGTGGGGTCTACCCGCCCACGCCTACGCACCGACACGGGTTGGCAAGCCGCTGACATGGACGCCGGGTTCGAACGCCTCCAAAGGCGCGGCCTCATGACCGACAACGAAGAACTGACGGATGCAGGTCGTGCGTTCCGCGAGGAGATCGAAGTCCGCACCGATGAACTGGAACGCCCCATCGTCGAGGCCCTCGGCGACGACCTGCACGAACTGGTCAAGTATCTCGACGCATGGTCGGATGCGATCTTCGCCGCTGGGTCGTACCCGCAACGCATCGCAGGCGTGTACAACACTGGCGGCGGACCACACTTCGGATCGGGACTGACCGCCGACACCGCTGACGAGTTGTACGGCAGGAAGGCATAGTCGCAAACGCTCTGAGCCGCGTTGCGTGGCGACCGTGAGTCGGCCTCGCCCTGTCACAGGCCGTGTTGAACGGCGATGCGTCCGTCTTTCTCAGCTTGTACGAGTGCGTCGTAGTCCCGCTCGTTCTGGTCGGCGTACGCTTCGGAGAACTCGGCGATGGCTTGGTCGAAGCTGTCGGCTCCACCCAGGTACGACGCCATCGCGATGCTGTCGCCGGAGCGGGCGTGAGCCCTGGCGAGTGTCCATCCGCATGCCTTCGCATAGGCGGCCATAGTTGCCGGATCCTGTGCCTCGACCTGCGCCGAGCCCTTCCAGTCCTTGAGCTGCCGGTAGTAGAAGTCGCGTGTCACACCATCGAAGCCTTCGGTGCGCGTCCACCCAAGAAAGATGTCGCTCTCGGCCTGCATGAGATGCTGGCCGTGCACGACGCGCTCACCGTTTGTGGCGTGTGGGCTCGGCCCGACAAACTCTTCGAGCACGGATGCCTGCGCTTCTTTGACCTGCAAGAAAAGGGGGTCGTTCTGATCGCGACCGACGAGCAAGGCCATCCACGCTCGCGTACCGACACTGCCGACACCGACCACCTTGCGAGCGACGTGCACGAGCCGAAAGTTCTCCAGCAGGTGCTGCCGATCGCTCTGCAGGGTCCGGCGGTAATCGCGCAGCACACGGGCCATCCATTCCTGAACCTGCTCGACTCCCGCGATATCGAAGAGCTCCTCGACGGGCTGGATCAGCGGTGGGGCGCTGATGATCCGCGGCTGCCCGTCGACGATGTGGGTGAGCTTGCCGAACGACTCCAAGCTGTCTTTCGTTCGAGCCTTGGCAAGGGTAGCTTCGCCGCGCTTCAGCGCAGAGCGGCTGGTCTGCTTGGCCAACTGCCTGACGAACGACTCGACGTCGAGGGATGCGTACCACACCGCGAGGTTGGTCATCCCTGCGAAGTCGCGCATGGCCTCCCGGTAGGTGGCCATCAGGGTCAGCAACACACCTTTGCGCTGCTTGGCGGAGAACCCGTTGTCGCGCCCAGCGATGGCGAAGCTGGCGGCGAGACGTTTGACGTCCCACTCCCACGGCCCCGGGAAGGTCTCGTCGAAGTCGTTGAGACCGAAGATCAGACGGCGCTCGGGCGACGCGAACACGCCGAAGTTCAAGAGGTGAGCATCGCCGCAGACTTGAGTGATAAGACCCGAGCGCGGAGTGCCGGCGAGATCGCTGGCCATGATGAGCGCTGCGCCCCGGTAGAAGGTGAACGGTGAGACCAACATACGGCCGTATCGAATCGGCACCAGCTCGGCGACACGTGACGTTGCTTGGGCCTCGAGCAAGGCGACGGGGTCGGGTCGGTACGGGCCGGGGCTGAAGTCGGCGTGGCTGGCACGCGGCACCTCCCTGCGCGCTGCCTTGCCACGAGCAACACGCTCGGGCGCGGTGAGGTGGGGGACGACCTTGCCGTGTTGGACGTGCATTCCAGCCGGAATGGCTTCGGGCTTCTCCGTCGACTCCTCGGGAGCTCTGCGTTTGGGCGCGCCGGTCTTCGCCGGCGCCTTCGATACGGCCTTCTTCGTCACTGTGGTTGCCATGGGTCCCCTCCGTGCACTGTCGCGGGCGCCGACCCTAGCTTCAATCCACGGCGGCTCTCACTGAACGAGTCTGCGGGCATGGCGGTGTCGGTCGACGTCGAACGGACTGACATGGGCGAGGTTCCTACAGGTTTCGAAGCGATGGGACAAGACGCTTCTCGTCGCGCTGCGCGGCCAGGACGGACTGGAGTTGACCCAGTTGCGTCGTAGCATCGCCGATCCTGTTGTGGCGCTCCTCGGGATCGGTGGAGAGGTTGTGCAGTTCGAAGGCGGGTTCCGCCGCGGGCGCGGCGAATGGGTTCGCCTTGATGCCGTGGCCGGCATTCCATTCATCGAGTCGCTCGTAGTAGTGGTTGCGTTTCCACAGCTCTTGCGAGCCGTCATTGCCCGTCGGCAGTGTGGTGATCACCGACTCGATGTTCGACGGCTGGGCGACAGGTTCGAAGGGCGTCCCGTTGAGCGCCGACTTGATTTCGGGGAGGTGTTAGAGCTGTCGCCTGCGCCCGGGTGTGACCGCGGCGCCGACGACCGCTGCCTTGGCGATCGGAGCGCCAACAACTCCAACTCTTCCAACGCGTCCTGGTCTCATGTCAGTCTCCTTCGATTTCTGCTGCTTCGTCGGCCTCGATCGAGGCGATGATCGCCTGAATCGGTATGCGCCCATCGGCAATCAACTGTCCCACGGAACGACGGACCGCTGAGGCGAATGGCGCAGCCCATAAGTTCTCATAGATCAGCACACCTGCGGTGCTGCCAGGCTCCATCGCCGCACCGAGGTTGATCACGTCCTCCTCGGCCAGCAGTTCGGCGAATTGCGCTTCGAGTTGCTGCATCGGCCCGAGATCACCGAAGTCAGAAAGCTCCATCGCCTCGAGCGAACCGTCGGCGTCCTTGACGAGGATCAGCACGTCGATCACACGGATGGTTCCGGAATCGACGAGTTTGAGCAGTTCGTTCGCCATCTCGCCGGTGAAGTTCGAGGTTCCCGCGGGAAAATCGACGATCACGTAGTCGGCAGGGCCTAGTTCGTCTCACGGTGTGTTGGTCACCGTTCGAGGATGCCCGGTATGTGAGCAACGTGTCATCACTCTTCGGAGGTGATGGAGTCCATCGGTCCCTCCTCACTCGCTCAAAGCGCCGGACGGCGCGGACCCGAACAGGCGGCGGACCAATAGCTTCAGCCGATCGCTCGTATCGTCGGCCAAGAACGCACCCAGAACCGGCCGAGGAAGCCCTAGTTCATCGCGCAACTGTTTCGCTCGGTCCGTCGAGTGGTGGTAGACCGGTACTGCGACGGTGCACGGAGGCGCCGTGCGCGATGTTCTTAGGTGGGCTGGTTCGTCGGGATTGTCGGGTCGAGTGTTGTTTGCGTCGGGGCGGTCTCGGCCGCCGTCTGGCGTGGCCTGTGAGGATTGGGCGGCAGCGCGGTCGGCTTATTCGAAGGGGACGTCGTGTCAGATGCAGAAGGTGTCGGGGGTGAGGAGGCCCAGCCGCCTCCGCGGTGGCGATGGAGCCGTTCGACGTCGCGTACGGCGGTCGAAGCGCTTTCGCGTCGGCGAGCCGGCCGCCGCTGACGACGAGGTATGCCCCGTTCGTTCGTTCGATCCGGCCGTACAGCGGTGAACGGCTGCGAACCGACGCAATCGCCGGTGTCACAGTGGCGGCCCTCGCCCTTCCGGCCGCGATGGCCTACGCCGGGATCGCCGGTGTGCCGCTCACCGCCGGTCTGTACGGCCTGCTCCTGCCTGTGTTGGCGTACGCCGTGTTCGGCACCGCGCCGCGACTCGTCGTCGGACCCGAGGGGACGGTGTCGTTGCTCGTGGCGACCGCTTTGGCCCCACTGGCAGCGACCGGCAGCATCGAGTACGCGATGCTCGCGGCGGCCCTCGCCGTCCTCGTCGGCGTCGTGTACCTCGCCGCTCGCCTGATCCGCTTGGGCTGGGTCGCCGACTACTTCTCGCAGGCCGTGCTCGTCGGCTACCTCAGCTGGGGTGGCCGTCGTGCTCATCCTCGGCCAGCTCGGCAAGCTGGTCGGCGTCTCCAGCGACGAGAACAAGCACGATCCGCGAGACAGCCGACATCGTGCGCCAACTCGGCGACGCGAGCGGGTCAACGGTAGTGGTCGGGACGGTCTCGCTCGCCGCGCTCATCGTGATCGGACGCTTCAGCAAACGCTTGCCCGCCGCGCTCATCGTCGTCGTCGCCGGCATCGTCGCGTCGTGGGCGCTCGACCTGTCGTCGCACGGCGTCAAGGTCACGGGTCCGGTGCCGAGTGGGCTCCCGTCGTTGACGGTCCCGGACGTCTCGTGGTCGGACGTGGGTCGCCTCGTCACTGGGGCGCTGGCCATCTTCCTCGTCGGGTTCTCCGACTCGATCCTCACGGCGCGTTCCTTCGCCGCTCGCCACCACGAGGTCGTCGACGCCGACCAGGAGTTGCTGGCGTTCGGGTTCGCCAACGTCGCGGCCGGGTTCACCCAAGCCATGCCAGTGGGCACCAGCGGGTCGCGAACGGCGGTCAACGACGACATGGGCGCCACGAGCCAGGTCAGCGGACTCGCCGCAGCCGCCACCATCGCCGTCATCCTGGTGTTCCTCACCGGCCCCATCCAGTACCTCCCGTCGGCGGTGCTCGGCGCCGTGATCGTGTTCGCCGCGGCGAAGCTGATCAACTGTCGATCAGTGGCGATCGCTCGCCCGTCAGCAGCAAGGCCGAGGTCGTCATCGCCGCGATCACCACCCTGTTCGTGATCACCATCGGCGTGCTGCAAGCCATCGTCGTCGCCGTGGTGCTCTCTGTCGCCGATGTCGTGCGGCGGGCCGCCCACCCCGCCGATGCCGTGCTCGGATGGTCGGCCGAGAGCAACCGGTACGTCGACGTCACCGATCAGCCCGACGCCGGCGTCACCCGCAGCGTCGTCGTCTACCGGATCCAGGACCGGATGTTCTTCGCCAACGCCCACTTCTTCAAGCGACGGCTCTGGGCCGCCGTCGACGGAGCACCCAAGCCGGTTCATCACGTCGTGCTCGACGCATCCTCGATCAGCGACGTCGACGCCAGCGCCGAGGTCGCTCTCCGCGAGGTGATCGACGGCCTGCGCGGACGGAACATCGAGCTCTCGGGTCGCGAGGGCGACCGCTGAACTCCGCCTGCACCTCGACGAGGTCGGCCTCATCGACCGAGATCGGCGCCGATCACCTCCACGACACCGTGACCGCGGCGGTGGCGGCGTGCGCCAGGTGGGTTGACCCGCCGAACTGAACCCTCGGACGAGCGATCCGCGCATCGGCTGAGCGAGCAAGGCTCAAGAAGGCCGCCGCTGTTTCAAGCGACGCTGTGCCGGGCGTCAGTGCGCGGTGCGGTCACCCATCACCCCTGGTCGGGGGTGATGGTGACGGTGAGTCAGCGTGTAAGCGGGATTCTGTGACGCCTGAGCGCCGGTGACCATCCCTCTATGCGGCCTACCCGAGAGGTAGCCGGCGAACCGGCTGGACGGGCAACCCATCCTCTCTGCTTGGCCTTGCTCCGAATGGGGTTTGCCAGCCGTGCAGGTTGCCCTGCACGCTGGTGCGCTCTTACCGCACCGTTGCACCCTTGCCTGTGACCAGCGAACTGGCCCATCGGCGGTCTCTTCTCTGTTGCACTTTCCGTCAGGTCGCCCCGACCTGGCTCGCGCCAGCATTCTGCCCTGTGGAGTCCCGACTTTCCTCGACACGGTCACCGAAGTGCCATGCCGCGGTCACCCGGCCAACTCACCGTCGAGTGTCAGTGTACGAGCACCTCAGCAGGTCGGCTTCATGTACTCGTAGATGTACGAGTTGAAGCTGGGTGTCTCCAGGTTGACCTTGAGCCTCGTGCCGTTCTCGTCGCCGGCGCCGACCACGATCTGGATCGGTCCGAGGCTTCCGAACTGAGACGGGATCGCCGTGACGATGGGGATCTCGGTCTGCGGAATCGTCGGCTCAGCGTCCTCGCCACTGCCGGCGCCGGCGATGTTCTGAACCGTGGTGGTCGGGGCAACTGTCGTGGGTGGCGAGGCGGGCAGGGCGTTGACAACTTCGTTGTAGCTGACGAGCCCGCCGGGTCGAGTCGGATTGATCGTCATCGCCAACAGGGCAGCGTGCCGCGATTCGCGGGCGCCCATCGACATCGCATCAGAGCGCAACGACGGTTCGGAGAACTGAGCGACGAACGCCTGGTACGTCTCGGCGGACAGAGCTTCGAGACCGTGAAGGAAGTTGAGCACGTCGCGACGCGGGTCGTCACTCGGAGGAATGGCCGGGGAACTCGACGTGGCCGGCACGCCGACGGTGATGCGCTGAAGGACCGGAATGACGACCACGTCATCGAACTTCGGGTTGCTGCATTTCCACGGTGTGCCGCCTGCGGCAGTGGTGAGCGCCTCCAACAACTCGGCGTGGCCGACGTGGTCCTCCATGAACCGCTTGGCGACGTCGTCGTACTTGGGGTCGAGGAGGTCACTATTGCCGATGACCTGGTTGTACACGTCGATCGTCGAGTGCTCCATCGACGATGCCGTGCGCAGGAGCACGATGTTGTTGACGATCGCATCGGGCAGTTTGACAGTGGTCGGGACGGCTCCGACCCGGCCGACCTCGCCGCGTGCGTGCTCGCCGCAGGCGCTGATCACAGCAGCCGTAGCGACGCCGAAACCACCGATCCGCAACACGTCGCGTCGTCCGAGCGAACGGAGCTCGCGTCGCAGCTGGTCGTGACTGTTGTCGTGATGGATCACGGAGTCTCCCTTGCAAGCGGCGTGAGCGCTTCGGCCTCCGGAACGACGAGCAACTCGTCGAGGTCGGTCACGTTCTTGAGGTCCGCGAGCACCGTGCCATTGGCGGCCTCGACGATCAGGATCGAGGCGAGCAGCGCTGCCCCGTCGATTCCCTGCAGCTTGCCGATGATCTCGGTGTAGGTCGCCACCAGAGTGGATTCCAGTTGGTACGCAGCGTCGAGCACCGTCGCCAAGTCGCCACCGAACGCCCCCTTCAGATCCTCGCCGATCGGATCGGGGATTTGCGCCATCGGGCGACCGAGAATCGCCGACAGGGACGCCGCGTACGCTTCGTGGGCTTCTCGAATGGTGGCGATCACCGATCGCTGCATCTCGTCGAAGACTTCGGTGTCCAACGCCACGTCGTAGAGATCACGGGCGGCAACCTCGAGCGTTTGGGCGAATGCGAGCATCACCTCGTCCTCGCGCGTGGGTCGCTTCGGTGGGGCCGTCGTCGTGGTCGTGGTCGCGGCCGTCGTGTCGGACGTCGAAGTGGTGGTTGTGGTGGCACTGGCCCGCCCACTGAGAAGTGGTAGGAGCGAGGCAACGGCCCCACCCAATCCAACGCCGAGCAGACGACGGCGCATGATCGCGCTGTCGGCCGGTGGCGGCTCAGTCACATCGATGTCCACGAGGAAATCCTTTCGAGATACTCAGCCATCAGCCTTCCTCGCCGAGGGTGAGCGGAGCAATTCTAGAAGTCGAGAGCCGAGAGGTCCGGTATCCATTCCCGAGCCCGGGCGATCGCGTCGGCCCACTGCTGACGATCGAGCCGCGTCGTCGGCTCGACAACAGCCTGTGGTTGCCAGGCGGCAGCGATGTCGTCGAACGACCCCCACACGCCTACGGCAAGCCCGGCGAGATAGGCGGCGCCGATGGTGGTCGCTTCCGTCTGGCGTGACACTTCGATCGCCCGGCCGGTGGCATTTGCCAGCGCCTGGATGAACGTCGGGTTCTGGCTCATTCCTCCGTCGACCCGGATCGCTCCGATCGAGTCGCCGTAGTCCGCCTCCGCCGACTCCAGCAGGTCGGCTCCACGATGAGCGATGCCTTCGAGCACCGCTCGGACCAATTGCGGCCGGCCCGAACCGCGAGTCAGACCGAGCAAGGTGCCGCGTGCGCCGTAATCCCAATAGGGGGTACCCAGACCCATCAGTGCCGGGACGTAGACCACGCCGTCGGTGTGCTCGCATTGTGCGGCTACGTCGTGGCTGTGTGCGGCGGTGTCGATGATGCCGAGGTCGTCGCGGAGCCACTCGACGTTGGTGCCCGCCGAGAGCATGATCGCTTCGGCGCCCCACGTGCGTTGCCCTGCACGGCTCCAGGCGACGATCGGAAACGTGCCATGTGCGCTGCGCCTGGCCGATGCCGGCGCCGACGGGCCGGTGCAGACGTCGAGCATGCCCCCGGTTCCGAACGTGATCTTTGCCAACCCGGGACGGACACAGCCCTGGCCGACCAGGCTCCCTTGCTGATCGCCGACGAGCGCGGCGAGTGGTGGTGCTCCGGGCAGCGCGTCGGCCACGCCGAACACCCCTGTCGAGTCAACGATGGTCGGCAACATCTCCATCGGCACATCGAGCGCTGCGCAGGCTTCGGCCGACCACGCCGTGCAGTCGGAGTTGAGCAGGCCGGTGACCGCCGCGTTCGACGAATCGGTCACGTGCACGGCTCCACGTGACAGCACCCAGGCCAACCACGAATCGACGGTGCCGAAGCACAGGTCGCGGTCGCGGGCGCCGGGGACGTTGTTGAGCAACCAGGCGACCTTGGTGGCCGATTGGTTGGGGGCCAACGCCAGACCGTGCTCGGCCCTGGCGGTGATGCAGTCGAACACGGTGCGCAGGTCCTGCCAGCCGAGTCCCGGCCCGATCGGCTGACCAGTGCTGCGTTCCCACACCAACGTCGAGGCGCGCTGGTTGGTGATCCCGACCGCGGCGACGGGGCCGGCACGCGCCAAGGCCCTCGTGGCGACGTCGATGACCACCTCGGCCATTTCTTGCCCATCGAACTCGACGAGACCGGGGAACGGCGACGACGGTGGGCACGGGCGGTGCTCGAGCCCGCTGACAACTCCATCGCCGTCGACGACCGCGGCACGCAGCCCAGACGTGCCGACATCGATCACCAGGATGCTCATGACGAACCTCTACTCGATGACGGGAAGAAACCCCTGCGATGCAACGCGCTGCCGAGCGCTCCGCCGATGAGGCCGGCAACGGCAACGGCGGTGAGATTGAACAGCGCGGCCAGCCAGCGAACCTCGTTGCCTCTGATCGAGCGGACGATGATGAACACCGCCTGGGCGCCGACGTAGGTGCCGACGGCGCAGAGGATCCCGTGCTTCAGCGGAAGTTCCAATCGCTGGGCCCACGCCGCCACGCCTGCTCCGAGGACGAATCCGAGCAACGCGGCAAGGCTGAGTAGGGCCGCCAGCCCTGACTGGTCGTCACTGTCGGCGACGAGACGTGCCGCGACCGAGAACGGGACGGCGAACACCAGCGCCACGCTGCCCCCGGCACGGAGTGCGTTCCAGTCGAGGTTGCTCATGGCCAGCCGACCGTACCGAACGGTGACGACAGACCCAGCTTGCCCGGGTTGAGGAGGCCGGCCGGGTCGAGTGCGTCTTTCACGGACTGCAGTACGGCCAGCGACGTCCCCATCGACTCGGCCATGAAACGGGCCCGATTCAGTCCGACGCCGTGATGGTGCGACAGGTTTCCGCCGGTCGCCAGAACGGCGCGCTGGCCGGCGTCCCACATCGCCACGTAGGTCGCCTCGATCTCGTCGGGCGGGGGAGCGGCTGCGAAGGTGAAGTACAGGCAGGCCCCGTCCAGGTAGCTGTGCGAGAGATGACAGCTCGCAGCGAGGGCGTGCGGTACCGCCATGAGGGCAGCACGCGCCTCGGTGAAGATCGTGGCGAGCCGTGACCATGGCGCAGCGATCTCCATCGTGTCGACGACGAAACCCTTACGGGTCAACACCTGGAGGGCGTTGGTTTCGTTGCGATGTGTCAACCACTGGTCGACGAGGTCGTCGGAGACCGGCAATGCAGCTGCACATTCGTCCTCGACGACACCGATCACCGCTTCGACCAGGCCGATGTCTCCCTCGTCGAGCACCAGAAGCGCACATCGAGAACCATCGCCGCCGTGGCTTCGCTGCGTTTCCACGGCGTCGTAGAGACGCAGCACGGCAGGCGTCGCCCCGCGGCGGAGGATCAGGCGGCACGCCTCGATCCCCGACTCGAAGTCGGCGAACGTGTAGGCCGCCCGGCGCTCGTGGGTGGGAACGGGATGTGCCCGCAACCAGACCCGGGTGATGACACCCAGCGTGCCTTCGCTGCCGAGGAAGAGATGGGTCAGGTCGGGCCCCATCGCGGCCGCCGGACCATGGCCGGTGCGCAGCACGGTGCCGTCGGCCAGCACGACCTCGAGGCCGACCACCATCTGGTCGATCTTTCCGTAACGCGTGCTGTACTGCCCGGCTCCGCGGCACGCCACCCAACCCCCGACCGTGGCGATGTCGAAGCTCTGCGGAAAGTGGCCGATGGTCATCGCGCACCGTTGCCGCAAATCGGTTTCGAGGTCGGGGCCGAAAGTACCGGCCCAGACCTCCACCACACCCGACACCGTGTCGACATCGATGATGCCCTGCATCGCTGTGAGATCGAGCACCACACCGCCGAACGCGGGAATCGAAGCCCCCGAGACCCCGCTGCGTCCACCGGCCGCCGTGACGGGCACCGCGGCTTCTGAACAGGCCGAGAGCACGGCGGATACCTGCTCGGAGTTGGCCGGCCGGCACACCGCACCCGCCCGCTGGGGAACGGCGCCGATGATCGACCAGTGCAGCGCCAATGGCCACCAGTCGCGGCTCGCCTCGGCGGTCGCCTCGGCGGACGTGATGGTTTCGCAGATGTCGCTGAGCCGAGCGATGAGTTGATCGTCTGGCTGACGTGTCGGCCCGGTCAATCGCGAGGCGGTGCCCGTGAGTTCGATTGGCGGCGTCGGCTCCGTCACCGATGGACTCCGAGCAGGTCGGCTTCGGAAGTCTCCCCAGCCGCTCGCTCCAGAGCACACGAGTTGCGGAACTCGGCGACTTGCCGCTCGACCTCGGCGTCGTCCCAACCCATGTCGGCGGCGATCAGTCGAGCAACGTCGGCGGCGGCGTTGACTGTCGCCGGCCGATCGAACAGCCGGGCGCGTGTGCGGCGCGACAACACGTCGTCGAGCGTGACCGACATCTCGGATCGCGCCGCGTAGATCGCCTCAGCCTTCGTGTATGGCAGACCGGGCACGAGAGGTTCACCAAGGCGTCGATCGGCTTCGTGCAGTGCGACAACATCACCTGACGCCGAGCCGTAGCGGTTGGCGAGATGGGCGAGAGACGGATCGGTTGGTTGGCGATAGCCGTCGGCGCCGACCAACGGCAGCCGCTTGGTGGTCGACTTATAGGGGACTCCGAGCACGTCGCAGACGTCGTCGACGGTGTCTTCGGCCATCTCGCGGTACGTCGTCAGCTTTCCGCCTGTCACGGTGATCACCGCACTACTGCTGCGGTTCACCCTGTGCCGCCTCGACAGATCGGCGGTGCGCCCCGACGAGGCGCTTTTCACCAGCGGACGCAATCCTGCCCACACCCCGGTGATGTCGGCCGCTGTCACGCCAGTGGTGATCGACTGCGTTGAGCGCCTTGAGGATGTAGGTGATGTCGTCCTTGGAACACTGGGGATCGTCGATCGAGCCGTCGTAATCAGTGTCGGTGGTGCCGACATAGGTGTGCTCGAACGTTCCGTCGGCACGTCGCCCCCAGGGCACGACGAACAAGCTGCGCTTGTCTTTCGGGACAGGGATGACCACGGCAATGTCGTTGCGGACCTTCTCCCATGGCACCGTGATGTGCACGCCCTTGGCGGGTCGGATCGAATCAGGGTCCGCACCCTCGTCGAGGGCGCGCACCTCGTCGGACCACACGCCGGCGGCGTTGACGATGACCTTGGCGCGCACCGTGATCAGTCGCCCCTCCGCGTCGACGACTGCACCGGATGCCCGACCGTCGTCGTTCTTGGTCAGTTCGACAACGCGACAGCGGTTGACCACGACGGCGCCGCGTGTTGCCGCGGTGCGCGCCACTGTGAGGCACAGGCGGGCATCGTCGACGGTGGCGTCGAAATACAGGTATGCCGAAGCCAGACGGTCCTTCGGCATGGTCGGCAGGTGGGCGAACGCGGCGTCTTTCTTCAGGCGTCGGTGGAACTTGCCGATCCGCCAACCGCCGGTGAGGTCGTACATCCACATCGCCGAGCCGAGGGCTCTGGCGATCTTGCGCGAGACCACGCCGTCCTTGGTCAACACCGGGATCATGAACGGCAGCACCTTGACGAGGTGCGGGGCGTTCTTGCGCAGCCGTTCTCGTTCACGTAGTCCTTCGTAGACGAGGCGGATCTCGCCCTGTTGCAGATATCGCAGCCCACCATGCACGAGCTTCGAACTACGAGACGATGTGCCCGAGGCGAAGTCGTCGCGCTCGACCAGGGCCGTGCGCAGGCCGCGTGCAGCAGCGTCGAGGGCCACCCCTGTACCGGTGATCCCACCACCGATCACCAACACGTCGAACGATTCGCTCTCCAGCCGGTCGAGCATGTCGGCACGTCGAAAGGGTGTCGGGGGAGGCATCGGCGATCATCCTAGGGACTGTCACGACATGCCTCGCGGCCGAACACCTACTCGGCTATTTGCACGAGTTATTGATTAGCATGTCATGCAATAAAGCCCAACGCTGTGCTGTCGTCGATCAACCGAACCACCATCCCCGATGACCCAAGTCCTGAAACCCCAGAACCTGAGACACAGAAACAAGGAGCAATCACCATGAGCCTGGAAGGCACCAAGACGCACGAGAACCTGAAAGAGGCCTTCGCCGGCGAGAGCCAGGCCAACCGCCGCTATCTGTGGTTCGCCCAAAAGGCCGACGTCGAGGGCTACCCGGATACGTCCGCCCTGTTCCGGTCTGTCGCCGAAGGCGAGACCGGTCATGCTCATGGCCATCTCGAGTACCTCGCTCAGGTCGGCGACCCTGCAACCGGCGAACCGATTGGCGATTCGGAAGACAACCTGAAGTCGGCCATCGCCGGCGAGATCTATGAATACACGCAGATGTACCCCGGCTTTTCGAGGACCGCCCGTGACGAGGGCTTCGAGGAGATCGCCGACTGGTTCGAGACCTTGGCGCGTGCCGAGAAGAGTCACGCCGGACGCTTCCAGCAGGGTCTCGACGACATCAGCTGAGCGGAGCTTGCTGGGCGAACTACGGTTCTGTCCAGCACACCACTCGCCTGATCCCCGCGTCGCGTATGACAACCATCTATGACCCCAAGAACCCGAAGTACTTCGACGAGGCTGACGTCCGCGAGGAGCTGACCCGGGTGTACGACCTATGCCACGGCTGTCGTCTGTGCTTCAAGTTCTGCACGGCGTTCCCCACGTTGTTCGAGATGATCGATCGTCACGACGATCAAGACGCCGGCCGGCTCACGCCGACGCAACAGGACCAGGTCGTCGATGAGTGCTTCCAGTGCAAGTTGTGCTACGTCAACTGCCCGTACACGCCCGAGCTGCACGAATGGGCACTCGACTTCCCGCGCCTGATGCTCCGCGCCGACGCCATGCGTCGCGCCGACCATCAGGTCAGCCTGAGGTCACGCGTCACCGACGCTGTCATCGGCCACACCGACCTGCTGGGCAAGGCCGCCACGCTCGCTGCGCCCGCGGCCAACGCTGTGCTGGGAGCCCGGCAGGGGTCCGTGGTGCGCAAGGCGATGGAGAAGGTCACGGGCGTATCGAGTGTTCGGCTCCTGCCGCCGTACGCCCGGCAGCGCTTCTCGACCTGGTTCAAACGCCGGCCGAAGGTGCGCATCGCCAAACGCCAGGGCCGCGTCGCTGTGTTCCCGACCTGCCTGGTCGAGTACCAGCAGCCATCGATCGGCCACGACCTCATCAAGGTCTACGAGCGCAACGGCATCGAGTGCTCACTCGCCGACGGCGCCGGATGCTGCGGCGCACCATGGTTGCACAGCGGCGATGTCGCCCAGTTCACGAAGGTCGCCGAGAAGAACGTGAAGGTGCTCGCCGCGTCCATCCGTCGGGGCAACGACATCGTGGTTCCCCAGCCGACATGCGGCTACGTCCTGAAGAAGGACTACATCGACTACGTCGGTGGGAGCGATGCCCAACTGGTCGCCGAGCACACCTATGACGCCGCCGAGTACCTGATGAAGATCCACAAGGCCGACGGATCGACGCTCGACACCGATTTCTCGGGGCACGTCCCCGCGACCGTCACGTACCACACGCCGTGTCACCTCAAGGCGCAGAACGTCGGGCTCAAGAGCCGCGATCTGATCAAGCTCACCGGCGCGAAGGTGACGCTTGCCCAGCAGTGCAGCGGCATCGACGGCATGTGGGGGCTCCGCGCCGAGAATACGGGGATCAGCGTGCCGATTGCCGAGAAGCTGGCCGATCAGATTCGCCGCGCCGACGGCGAGGTGATCGCCGGGGATTGCCATCTGGCCAACACGGCGATCACTGAACGGACCGGGCGGCAGCCGTTGCACCCGCTGCAGCTCATAGCTCGGGCCTACGGCATCAGTGAGGAGCCGGCGCGGCGATGAGCACGAGCGCGCCCAGCCGCAAACTGACCATCGGCGACATCGACGACACTCGCGCCTACGAACGCATTCGCGACGGGTTCAGGGCCGACATGATCGAGCTCCGACGGCGTCGGCGGGTCGCGATCGGAACCGTGATCTCCGTGGCCTTCGAGAACCGTGACACGATCCGATTCCAGATCCAGGAGATGGCCAGGGTCGAAAAGATCGCGACCGACGCTGGAATCCAGGAAGAACTCGACGCCTACAACCCGCTCATTCCCGAGGCCGGGCAACTGTGCGCGACGCTGTTCATCGAGCTCACTTCCGACGAAGCGACGCGCGAATGGCTGCCCAGGCTCGTCGGCATCGAGCGTTCGGTCGTGCTGCGATTGCCCAACGGGGAGCAGATACGCGGCGCCGTGGAAGCCCAACATGCAGCACAGTTGACCCGCGAGCAGGTGACCGCCGCAGTGCACTACCTCACCTTCGAGCTGACTCCGGACCAGGTTGCGGCGTTCGGCGCGGGCACCGTGCTGGCCATCGATCATCCGAGCTATCGAGAAGAGACTGAGCTTGCATCGACCACTGTGAGTGAGCTCTTTGACGACCTCGGCAGCGGTGGAGCGCGCAGAACTGTTACACAGTCCTGAGAAATTCCTGAAAAGGGTCTGGTCAAGCCGTTCCGGTGAACCTAGATTCACGCGCGCTGAAACGGTGACCTACTGTCAGCGGGCCAAACTCAGGAGAACATCAGTCGTGTCGGTCAAAGAGATCGTATGGCGAGAGTTGGGGGCGTGCCGGGGGCTGGAAGCGGCCATGTTCTACCCGGACGACGATGATCTTGCCCTGGAGGCGAAAGCGGTCTGCGCCGCGTGCGATGTCCGCATCGCCTGTCTCGAACACGCTCTACAAGCGCGAGAGAAGTCTGGGATCTGGGGTGGGGCGACCGAACGCGAGCGTCGGCGGATGATCCGCCAACGGCGCCGCACCGCGTAGCCTGACCGGATGGATTCACTCGAGGACCTGGGTGGCTGGCCCGCGCTCTTGACCGAGCTCATCGAGCGTCGCGACCTGCCGGCCACGCATGCCCGGGCAGCGATGGCGACGATTCTGTCGGGCGACGCCACGCCCGCGCAGCTCATCGCGTTCGTGGTTGCCCTGCGAGCCAAAGGCGAAACCCCAGACGAACTCAGTGGATTGCTCGACGCCGTCTTGGATGCGGCCTCGCTGGTGCCACTCGGCGACGAACTGCGATCTCGCGCCGTCGACATCGTCGGCACCGGCGGCGATCGGAGCCACTCGATCAACGTCAGCACGATGGCGGCCATCGTGGTCGCCGGGGCCGGCGTGCCGGTCTGCAAGCACGGCGCCCGAGCGGCGTCCTCGCAATGTGGTGCCGCCGATGTACTCGAGGAACTGGGCGTCGCCATCGAACTGACCCCTGAGGCCGTGTTGCGTTGCATCCAGGAGGTGGGCATCGGCTTCTGCCTGGCGCCGAAGTTCCACCCCGCGTTTCGCTTTGCCGCGCCGAGCCGTCGTGAGATCGGCATCGCCACGGTGTTCAACCTGCTCGGCCCGATGGCCAACCCGGGGCGTGTGCGTCGCCAGCTCATCGGCGTGGCCAACCCGGCTGTTGCCGAGCGGATGCTGGCATCGCTCCGGCTACACGGTTCCGAGCGGGCCTGGGTGGTCCATGGCGGCGGGCTCGACGAGCTGACCACGACCGGCATCTCGACCGTGTTGGCCCTCGACGACGACAACGTCCGCACCTTCACGGTCGACCCGATCGCGCTCGGGTTCGCTCCCGCGATCACCGACGAGCTGGTCGGGGGTTCGCCATCACACAACGCCGAGGTCGTGCGCCGGGTGCTGAAAGGTGAGCACGGCGCGCATCGCAACATCGTGCTGTTGAACGCCGCCGCCGGCCTGGTGGTGGCCGGCATCACCGACTCGCTGGAGGAGGCTGTGGTCATCGCGACGTCGTCGATCGACGACGGACACGCAGCACGAACCCTCGATCGTTGGATCGTCGAATCCCAAGCCGCCCAAGTCGACTTGGCGGGTTGACCGAACGTGATCGTCCGCGTGCCGGCCTCGTCGGCGAATATTGGTCCCGGGTTCGACACGCTGGGGATGGCCCTCTCGCTACACGTCGAGGCGGGGGTCATCGACGTCGATGTTCCGGCCGGCGCGCAACGAGTTGATCAGTTCCACCCAGCGAGCGTGGCATTTCGGCGCGCCGGTGGCGACGGTGACCTGTGGGTGTGCTCACCGATCCCTGTCGGACGCGGCCTCGGCTTCAGCGGTGCCGTCCGCGTCGCAGGAATCGTCGTCGCCCACGCTCAGCGTCATGGCAGCGATCCCGAGCGAATGGCGGCAGACATGCGAAGGATGCTGGCGCTCGCCAGCGAGCTCGAGGGACACGCCGACAATGTCGCCGCCTCCTTGTTCGGCGGCATCGTGGCCACCGCCGACGGACGCGCCGTGCGCATCCCTTTGGCGTTCGACCCGGCGATCGTGGTGTGGATTCCCTCGTTCACGACCTCGACCGACGAGTCGCGATCCAGGCTCGGGCGCGATGTCGCCATGGAGGACGCCGTGTTCAACGTCGGCAGGACTGCGCTGTTGGTCGCGGCGCTGGCCGCCGGGGATGTCGAGGCGTTGCGCAGCGCGACGCAGGATCGCTTGCACCAGGATCACCGACTGGCGTCGGTCGAAGCCTCGAAGGATGCGCTGGATGCTGCCCTCCAAGCAGGTGCTTGGTGCTCGTGGCTGTCGGGCTCGGGCCCGACGGTGGCGGCGATGTGCCAGTTGGACGATGCCGACGATGTCGCCGCGCAGATGCCCGCGGGCGGCCACACGAAAGTGCTGCGCATCGATCACGAAGGGGCAGTGATCGAAGCCGACGACTAGGCCTTCTCGCACTGAGGACCACGTCGCTAGGCAGCACGATGCTCGCTGGCCGGCGACGTGCGACCGACAACCTCGGGAACCTCGTCGATCGGCCATTGCCACTCACCGTCGCACCACAACACGGTGACTCGGTGCGCGATCCGTTCGAAGGCCCGCGCCAGGCAGAGCACCTCGTCGACGGCGTGGCGGGGAAGCAACTGGGGGATCAGTGGCACATCGGGGGGCGGCAGCGGCAGGGCGATCTCGATCTGTCCCTCACTTGCCGTGCCGACGAGCACGCCATTGCGCAGGTGCACGACGGTGTCGCCGATCTGCAGCCCGGCATCGCCCACCTGGCGGAGTCGTTCGGTGAGCCGCTGCCGGCGCATCGCGTTGGTGAACGCCATCGCTCGATCGCGGACTTGCGCTGCTTCCTCGTATCGTCGTTCGGCCGACAGCGCTGCCAGCCGGGCCTGCAGCGCAGCGATGACCAACTCGGGTGATGTCGTCATGGCCCGAGCCGCCTGGGCCACGACGGCCTGGTAGCGCCCGGGGTCGGCGGCGCCGGCACACGGGCACATCGCCACACCGAGTTGGGCGGGGGTGCACGGGGTGGCATCGGTCTCTGGCTTGAAGAGGCGACCGAGTCGAGTCGTGCAACGTCGCAGCGGGAAGACGGATTGCACGGCCTCGACCACCGCATCGGCGCTCGACTTCGATGCCAATGGTCCGACGTGGATACCGGACGCCGGTGGCCTCGTTGACCACCGACAGCCGCGGCCAGGCCTCGTCGGTGCTCAATCGCACGTAGCGATACTTCTGCGGTGACGCCCCGACCTTGTTGTAACGCGGGGCATGGTGCTGGATGTAGCGCAGTTCGAGCACCTCGGCAGTGAGAACGTTGGGCGTGGTGACGTGGGCGACGCGCTGCGTCTCTCGAAGCAGGGGCCCGATCTTGCGGCGGTCGTCGCCGCCGAAGTAGCTGCGTACTCGTTGACGGAGATTGGTGGCCTTGCCGACGTACAGGATCTGGTCGTTTGCGCCGCGGAACAGATAGACGCCCGGCTGACGAGGCAGGGAGTTGGTCATGCGCAACTTGGCGGCCTGCGGGTGGGAGCCGATGCGGGGGAGGGCGATCAGGTCGTCGAGCCCCAGTACGCCGAGCCCGGCGGCACGTTCGAGCAAGAAGTGCAGAAGGTCGGTGGTGGCCAGGGCATCGTCGAGGGCGCGGTGCGACGGTCGATGATCGAGGCGAAAGCGCGATGCCAACGTGCCGAGTCGGCAATCCGGCACCTCGTCGCGGATCAGTCGCCGGGCCAGCGGCAGGGTGTCGATGACGGGATTCGTGATCTCGGGATCGCCACGCCGGCACAGGGCGGCATTGATGAAGGCCATGTCGAACCCGACGTTGTGGCCGACCACCACGGAGTCGCCCAGGAACTCGATCATCGCCGGGAGTACGGCGTCGATCGCCGGGGCGCGCACCACCATCGATTCGGTGATCCCGGTGAGCACGGTGATCATCGGCGGGATCGCCCGGCCCGGGTTGATCAGGCTCTGCAGCGTGCCCAGGCACTCGCCGCCGCGAACCTTGACCATGCCGATCTCGGTGATCAGGTCGGTGTTGCGATCGCCGCCGGTGGTCTCGATGTCGAGCACGCAGAACGTGACATCGGCAAGAGGTATGCCGAGATCGTCGAGGGAACGCTGCCCGCCGGCTGCAAGACGCATCGACCAAGTCCACCACGAACGAATGTTCGATGTCAAGAACAGGCGTTCGATCTTGCCGGACGAGGCGGCCTCGGTACAGTTGAGCGGGTGAGCGGCGAAACCCCAGCAGACGTGCCGGATCAGGCGCTTCAAGCAGCTCTCGAACTCGCAGTCGGAATCGCGGCCGCCGGCGTGAAGTTGCGACCGCCCCTCGCCTTCCCGCCGGCGCTGAAGAAGTTCTTGAAGTTTCACAAGCTGCCTCCGCCGGCGTTCGCGGAGGTTCGCGCCGCGGTCGAGGCCGACGACGGGTTTCGTCAACGGTTGGCGTCGGTCGCGACCAGCGAATTGGTCGACGAGGTCGGGATGCTGTGGCTGTCGCGCCCTGAGGGATGGTCGGCTGCCATCGCCGAGCTCTTGCCCCACAAGGTCGACGACGACGAGACGATGATCGACGCGAGCGGCGCCGACGCCTGGCGGCCGAGGACTCGGCAGCACGGGCTGGCGCGGAGGTCTTGGCTCTAACCGCCGATTTGCAGCGCGAGCACGCTGCACAGGCCGCGCTGGTGGCCGAATCCGATCGATTGCGGGCCGAACTCGATGATGTCCGCCGACGGCTGCGCGAGACGCAACGCGCCGAACATGTCACCGCACAGACGCTGGCCAAGGTGGAAGGCGAGTTGCTCGAGGCCCGTCGCGTGATCCCCGAATCCATCGCCGAGGATCGTGATGAGGTGCTCCAGTCCCACCCGACCATCGATACCGCAGCCGTGCGCGGATTGATCGACGGTGCACTTTCGGCCGCCACCGACGCGGCTCGCTTGTTGAACGAAGCCCTGGGCGAGATCACACCGGTCGACGAACCGCTGGTCGCAACGCCGATCGCCACCTCCACCGTGGCAGGGCCGGCGCAAGCGACGCAAGGCGATCAGCCTCCCCGGCGGTGTCCGGGCAGGCTCCATCGAGGGCGCCGAGTTCCTGCTGCGCACGGCGGGAGCGCAGATCCTCATCGACGGCTACAACGTCGCCAAGTTGGGCTGGCCGTCGTTGGATCTCGACCATCAGCGTGATCAGTGCATCGTCGCCGCCGAGAACCTCGCCAAGCGATGGAACATCACCATGACGATCGTCTTCGACGGCGCCACAGTCGAAGGCGCGCATGCGCCGACGCGGCGGCGTGTGCGAATCGCCTACTCGCCAGAGGGCGTGTCGGCCGACGACGTGCTGCGGGCCGAGGTGGCCGGCATCGGCCCTGACCAACCGGTCGTGGTGGTCACCAACGATCGGGCGATCATCACCGACGTCGTGGCCGCCGGCGCCAACACGGTTTCCTCCGACGACTTCCTCGTCCTCACCCGCCGCTGACCCACTCCGTCCCCGCGCCAGCTGTGCGATGAGAGGTGAGCCGGTGCCTCGCGCACATCTCTCATCGCTGTCTCGGTCGTCTCTCGGTGCGATGAGAGATGTGCGGTGCTCGGCGACTCATCGCTCATCGCACGATCTCGGCGGTGTGTGACACCCCTTTGCGATGATGCCGGAGGGTGGAGACCCGAACCCAACCACGGAGAAGGCAAGAAGCATCATGGCGACCAACACGACATCACTGATCATCTCCTGCGATACATGCTGCATGCGGGCAACGGCGACGTGTGCCGACTGCGTCGTCACCCACGTCCTGTCACCGGCAGTCGTCCGACGCGGTCGACCTCGACGACGAGGACTTGCGCGTGGTGCGTTTGCTGGTGCGGGCCGGAATGATGCCTACGCTGCGTCACAGTGAGACCGACGCCGTCGCCGCCTTCTGTTGACGTCGCCTACGTGCGCCAACTCGTCGAGATCGCCCAGCAACACGACATCTCCCACGTCGGTGTCTGCGACGCCGACGTGCTCGAACGGGCTCGGGCTGAACTCGTCCGCCGCAAGGAGGCTGGACTGCACGACGGGCTGCAGTTCACCTACAAGAACCCGCAGCGGTCGACCGATCCGCAGCGTGCCGTGGCCGGGGCGCGTTCGGTGCTGGTCGGCGCACGTTCGTACTACACCGAGCAACCACCCGCCGCCGCCAGGCGCACAAGGTCGTGTGGCGCGTTACGCGTGGACCGATCACTACGTGCCGCTTCGCGACGGGCTACGTGCCGTCGCCCGTCGACTTCGCCGCGACGGCTGGCGCGCCGTGGCGTTCGCCGACGACAACTCGATCGTCGATCGCGAGGTCGCCTACCGGGCTGGCATCGGTTGGTTCGGCAAGAACGCCAACATCTTGCTTCCCGGCGCCGGTAGCTGGTTCGTGCTCGGCTGTGTGATCACCACGGCACCGTTGCCGACCGCCGCAGAACCTGTGTCCGACGGCTGCGGGTCGTGCCGCCGCTGCCTCGACGCCTGCCCGACCGGTGCGATCATCGCTCCCGGCGTCATCGACGCTGGGCGCTGCCTGGCCTGGATCCTGCAGAAGCCCGGTGTGATGGATCGGCGATGGCGTGCCGCGATCGGCGATCGCATCTATGGCTGTGACGACTGCCAGACGGTGTGTCCGCCGACGGTTCGCTGGGCGACCAACCAGCCGGCAGCGGAGGGTCGATATCGAGCCGTGGGTGTCGCTGATCGAGGTCCTCGACGCCGCGATGCCGAGGTGATGCAACGGTGGGGTCGGTGGTACGTGGCCGATCGCGACCCACGGTGGGTGCGTCGCAACGCTCTGGTGGCGCTGGGCAACATCGGCGAGCGCGACCGATGCCGACGTTCGGCGGTGCCTGGCGCGCTACCTGGCGCACAGCGATTCGATGTTGCGTGCTCACGCGGTGTGGGCCGCTCGGCGCCTCGGGCTCGACTCGCTGTTGCCGACCGACGACGGCGATCCGCAGGTGGTTGACGAAATGGTGGCGTCGCTGTGAAGCATCTGCTGGTCACCAACGACTTCCCGCCGAAGATCGGTGGCATCCAGTCGCTGCTGTGGGAGTGGTGGCGTCGGCTGCCGCCCGAATCGTTCGCTGTCCTGACCAGCCCGTACGACGGGGCAGCGGCGTTTCGATGCCGAGCAGCCGTTCCACATCGAGCGAACCCGCGAACCGGTGCTGCTGCCGCATCCGTGGATGGTGTCGCGCATCAACGAGATGGCGGCACGGGTCGGCGCCGACCTGATCGTGCTCGATCCGGCAGTACCGCTGGGTCTCGTCGGGCCGTCGTTGCGCCTGCCGTACGACGTCGTGCTGCACGGCGCCGAGGTCACCGTGCCCGGTCGCCTGCCGGGCACGAAGCAGTCGCTCGCCTACGTGCTGCGCGGGGCGCGGCACATCGTCGCTGCCGGCAGTTATCCGGCCAGGGAGGCGGAGCGCGCTGCCGGACGCAGCCTGCCGATCACCGTGGTCCCGCCGGGTGTCGACACCGACCGGTTCAGGCCGCTGAGCGACGACGAACGTGTTGCCGCCCGGACCCGATTCGGTTTGCCCGCCGACGCCGAGCTGATCGTCAGCATCAGCCGGCTGGTGCCACGCAAGGGCTTCGACACGGCGATCCGCGCCGCGGCGACGTTGCGCCGTTCGCGACCCGAATCTGGTGCTGGCGATCTCGGGCGGCGGTCGCGACGAGCAACGACTGCGACGCTGGCCGATGACCTCAGTGCACCGGTGCGGTTTCTCGGCCGCGTCGGCAACGAGGATCTTCCACGCCTGTACGGCTGCGCCGATGTGTACACGATGTTGTGCCGCAACCGTTGGGCAGGGCTCGAGCAGGAAGGATTCGGCATCGTGTTCCTCGAGGCCGCGGCGTGCGAGGTGCCTCAGGTCGCCGGTGACTCTGGCGGGGCGGAAGACGCGGTGCGTCGACGGTGTCACCGGGGTGATGGTCCGCCACGCCGACGACGCCCGCGAGGTTGCCGCTGCATTCGAGCGGTTGCTCGACGATCCCGTGTTGCGGCGCACGATGGGTCGCGCCGGCCGCCTCCGAGCGGTCGAGGAGTTCTCCTACGACGGGTTGTCGAAGCGGCTGGGTGCCTCTTCGACGCCCTGCCATGATGCCGCCGATGACGAACGATCCACGCGAACCAACCCGGCGCTCGCGTCGTTCGACTCGACCTGGCCGGCACGGCGCTGTTCCTCGTCGCGCTGGCGATCGCCGTCCCGCTGGCGCAGTCGAGCGCTTCGCCCAGTTCCTGATCGGCGGCGTGTCGATGGCGCTGTTCGCCATCGGGGTCGCCGACGACGTTGTGGGCCTACACGCGGGCGTTGGATCGCTCTCGGGTCGAGGAGGTCGGCGTCGCCAATCTGTACCTCCTCACCGGTGCAGACCGCGCCGAAGCGTCGTCGGTCGAACGATGACGTTGGCACTCGTCGGTGCAGGTGCGTCGCGGCGATCGGCGGTGCCTGGATCGGTGTCGTCGGACTCGACGAAGGCCAGCTCAATGCGCTTGCGTTCGGTGTGCTCGTGCCGATGTTCGGCATCGGCATGAACGGTGTGTGGGCGTGCGCGTACATGGCTCGTACGGACCTCGAGTCGGCAAAGCGGTGTCACCGACAGATCACGAGATCGACTAGAACAGAGCAATGGCTGAAACGGCGTCACAGACCACGACGATTGCTGCTCCACCAGATCGGGTGTGGGACGATCGCCATCGACCTCGAGCGCTACCCGGAGTGGGCCAAGGACGTCAAAGACGTCGTCGTGCGGGCCCGCGACGACCAGGGTCGCCCGCTCGAGGTCGAGTTCAGGGCGTCGGCACTCGGGCGCAGCACCCACTACACGCTGAGCTACGACTACAGCGACGCCCCGGCCGTGCTGGCCTGGAGCATGCTGCGCGGCGACATCATGCGCACCATCGACGGCGCGTACCACTTCTCGCCGACCACCGATGGTGGCACCGAGGTTCGCTACGACCTCATCATCGACCTCGTCGTGCCGCTGCCCGGGTTCGTCAAGCGTCGCGCCGAGGTGCGGATCCTCAACACGGTGCGCGAGCTGAAGGTCCGCGCCGAGTCGTGAGTCCGCGCCGTCTCGGCATCGACGTCGGGGGTACGAAGTGCCTCGGCGTCGTGCTCGACGAGACCGGCGAGGTCGTCGAGGAGCAACGCCGGCCGACGCCGCCGGGCACCGAGGCGTTCGTCGACACGCTCGCCGAGCTCGCCGGCGCGCTCGGTGTCACCGACTCGCTCGGCATCGGTGTGCCGGGCATGGTCACCCGAACGGGTGTGATCAAGGCGTCGCCGAACCTGATCGACATCACCGACTTCGAGGTCGGCCGGATGCTGTCCGAACGACTCGGGTTCCTCGTCGAGGTCGGCAACGACGCAACGTGCGCGGCCGCCGCCGAGTGGCAGGTCGGCGTGGCCCGGGGTTACACCGACATGGTGATGGTCACGTTGGGTACCGGCATCGGCGGAGGAGTGATTGCCGGCGGCCACTTGATCCGCGGCGCCAACGGCTTCACCGGCGAGATCGGGCACATGGTCGTCGACCCCGACGGGCGCCGTGTCCGTGCGGTCGACGCGGATGTTGGGAGCGCTACGCGTCGGGGTCCGGGCTTGGCTCGACTCGCTCGTGAGGCTGCGATCGGCAAGCGTCTTCGTCGCGTCGTGCAGCTTGCCGGTGGCGATCCCCACAATGTTCGCGGCGAAGAACGTGCAAGCCGCGGCACGCGAGGGCGACGTCGAGGCATTCGGCGTGATCGATCTGTTCGGTCGCTGGGTCGCGCTCGGTCTCGTCAACCTCACCAACCTGCTCGACCCGCAGATGTTCGTGCTCGGCGGCGGACTGGCCGCATCCGGCGATCTCTACCTCGGGCCGATCCAGAAGTGGTTCACGGAGCTGCTGTACGCACCCGACCTGCGACCACACCCGCAGCTGGTCTTCGCCTCGCTCGGCGAACGTGCCGGCGCGGTCGGTGCGGCCCTGATGACCGAACTGCGCTGACGCGCACGTCAGCGTCGCAGTTGCCGGCCCGGTCGTGCGGCGCACGACGAGGCTCGGCGACATCAGCACATCGGTCAGTTCGCCGCGGTCGTTGATCGCGTCGATCAGCATCGTCGCCGCCGCGACGCCCATCTCGCGTCGCGGCTGATGGATGGTGGTCAGGCCGATGTGGTTCAAGCGCGGCCAGCGAGGTGTTGTCGAAGCCGACGACCGCGACGTCGTCGGGGACGACCAGGCCGCCGCGTTCGATCACGTCGATCGCTCCGACCGCGGAGAGGTCGTTGGCGGTGAAGATCGCGGTCGGCAGCACCGGGCCGCGCAGCAGTCGCTCGGCACCGCGGGCTCCGGCCTCCTCGGTGAAGTCGCCGGCGACCACCTGCGCCTTGTCGCTCAGGCCGAGGGCGCGCATGGTGCGCAGGTACCCACTGCGACGCGGTGCCGCGCCGGCACCTCTTGCCGCCGTCGATGTGGGCGATCCGCCGATGCCCGAGTTCGTAGAGGTGCTCGACCGCGAGGCGTGCACCGTACGCATCGTCGGTCGTCGACCGAGCCGAGGCCCGGCCGCGGCAGTGCCCGCCCGACCGAGACGACCGCGACCTCGCCGGCGACGGCGTCGAGCCTGGCCGCCGGCAAGCCGACAACCGGCGACGATGATGCCGTCGACCCGTGAGGCCAGGAACGTGTCGAGCGCACGTGACTCGAGTCGCGGTACTGCGCCGACCACTGGCCAGGATGAGTTGGTAGCCGTGTCGCTCGGCGACGTCGTGGATGCCGTCGGTGACCTCGGCGAACCACGGATTGTGCAGATCGTTCAGCAGCACGCCGATCGTCATCGTCTTGCGCGCCGCCAGGTTTCTGGCCATGAGGTTGGGCCGGTAGCCGAGCTTGGCGGCGGCGTCGGTGACGCGGCGACGTGATTCGACGCTGACGCGAGGCGAGTCGCGCATGACCAGCGACACCAGTGCCCGCGACAACGCCGGCAGCCTGAGCCACGTCCTCCAAGGTCGGTGCGGTGCTCCGCCTGTGTCGTCCCTCGACATCGCGGTCAAGCTAGTTCACTTGACACGCACCGCTGAGACGTCTACAGTTGGAGCGCTCTAACTGGACGAGGGGACAGAATGATCGACCGCATTGCCGCAGCACCGATCTCGTGGGGGATCTGCGAGGTGCCGGGTTGGGGTTTGCAGATGTCGCCGAGCCGCGTGCTCGGCGAGATGGCCGAGCTCGGGCATCACGACGACGGAGCTCGGTGCGCTCGGCTGGCTGCCCGACGACCCCGCCGAACTGCGATCGTCTGCTCGATCAGTCCAGCATGACGATTCTCGGCGGCTTCGTGCCGCTGGTGCTGCACCACGGCACGTCTCATCCCGGCTCCGTCGAGGCCGCCCACGCTGCTGCCAAGCACGCTCGTCCGACGCCGGCGGCCAGTACTTCGTCGCAGCGGTGATCTCCAGCATGGAGTCGTGGGATCGCCCGACGCTCGACGCCACGGAGTGGTCGAGCCTGTTCGAGGGTCTCGCCGAGACCGAGAAGATCGCCGCCGAGTACGGCCTCACCCAGGTCGTGCATCCTCACGTCAACACGCTGATCGAGACGGCCGACGAGTTCGAACGATTCCTGCGGCAACTGCGCCGTCGCTGTTCTGCCTCGACACCGGTCATCTCTTCATCGGCGACGCCGATCCGGTGGCCATCGCCGAGCAGCACGGCGACCGCGTCGGGCTCGTGCACATCAAAGATGTCGACCGGTCGGTCGCCGGCGCGATTTCGCGCCGGAGAGTTCGACTGGATGGGGGCGATCCAGCACGGTCTGTTCCCGTCGGCGGGTTCCGGCGATGCGCCGATCGCTGCTACGGTGCGAACGCTCGAGCAGTCCGGTTACACCGGATGGTACGTATTGGAACAAGATGTTGCCCTGACCGACGGCGAACCACCGCTCGGCGAGGGCCCGGTGCACGGTGTTCGCAAGAGCATCGAGTACCTCAAGTCGCTGGCTGGGTAACTCCAGGCAGTGGAAAGAGCCGGCTTCTGCCGGTGCAAACCATCACTCCTAGAGGGGGAAAGAGAACACATGAAGAAGACCCGTTACGTCTTCGCATCGCTTGCTGCGCTCGCCTTGGTGGCGACCGCCTGCGGCAGCGACAGACGAACACAACCAGCACAGCCGCGCCGGCTGGCACCGAGGCGGCAGCAGCCACAACGGCGGCACCCGCCGATACCGCGTCAGCCGACACCGCTGCACCGCCGACACCGCCGTCGCCGACACCGTCGATGTGACGGCCGGCCAAGACGTCACGATCGCCGTCATCACCCACGGTGACGGTGGCGTGTTCTGGTCAGTGTTCCAGAAGGGCGCCGAAGCACGCCGGCAAGGACCTGGGCATCACGGTGAAGTACCAGGGTTCGAACAACACGGGCACCGATCAGGCCGCGATGATCAACCAGGCCGTCGCCGACGGCGTCGACGGTCTCGCCGTGTCGCTCGCCGACCCCGATGCCGTTCGCGACGCCGTCAAGGCAGCCGTCGACGCCGGAATCCCGCTGGTCACGACCAACTCGGGCTCCGACCTCTACAAGGAGTTCGGTGCGTTCACCCACATCGGTCAGGACGAGTTCACGGCCGGCGCAGGCGCTGGCGAGAAGTTCAACGAAGCCGGCGCCAAGGTGCTGCTGTGCGCCAAGCAGGAGCAGACCAACACCGGTCTCGACGCCCGCTGCGACGGCGCCAAGAGCACCTTCAAGGGCACGTTCCTGGACCCGATCACGACGTCTGGTGATGCCTCCGGCAAGCAGCAGGCCGACATCAAGGCTGCCCTCGACTGCCGATCCGACGATCGACGCCGTCTTCGCCACCGGCCCGGTCGTCGCCCACGACGCCGCGGCAGCCGTGAAGGAACTCGGTCGCACCGTGACCGTTGGTGGTGTCGACCTGTCGTCCGACCTGCTCGACGACATCGCCGCCGGCGACGTCGCGTTCACCATCGACCAGCAGCAGTACCTGCAGGGTTACGTCTCGGTCGTCGCGCTGTACCTGAACGTCACCAACCAGAACACCCTCGGTGGCGGCCTGCCGATCAACACCGGCCCTGGCTTCGTGACCAAGGACAACGCCGATGCCGTCAAGGCACTCGTCGCAGCCGGAACTCGCTGAGTTCCACAACATTCAGGTGGCGGGCGCCGCGAGGCGCCCGCCACACCTCACGCCGACCGAAGTGACACAACGTCTACTTCGGTCGGCGTCTGTTCATTCGCATAGCTTTGTGGAGACGCAGCTCTTGAGGGACCAGGGGGACCCATGACAGCGACAGATGTACCGACTGGCGAGGCACCGGTAGCCGAACATCACACCGATTCACGCCGACGAACGGATCTCGCACCGCGGTCCGATGCAGCGATGGCTCATCTCGCCCGAGATCGGCGCGCTGATCGGTGCGATCATCGTCTGGGCGTTCTTCTGGGGGAACGGCCAGACGTTCGGCGAGGCCGATACCACGCTCAACTGGCTCGACGTCGCTGCGCCCACCGGCATCATGGCCGCCGCGGTCGCGCTTGTTGATGATCGGCGGCGAGTTCGACCTGTCGGCTGGCGTCATGACCGGCGCAACAGCGATCCAGATCGGATTGGTCTCGCGCTACTTCATGGGCAGCGGCGTCAACATCGGCTGGGCAATCGCCTCGCGTTCCTGGCCGCTGCGGCGATCGGCTGGTTCAACGGGTACCATGGTCAACAAGACCGGGTTGCCGAGCTTCATCGTCACCCTGGCGACGTTCTTCACGCTCCGCGGCGTGATGCTGGTGATCGTCCAAACGTCTCGTCGGCAAGGTCCAGGTCGACCAGATCACCAAGCAGGACGGCGCCGACTTCTTCAAGAACTGGATCGCCCACGAGTGGAAGTTCACCGAGTTCGGCGTCCGCGACAAGCTCTTCCTCGGGCTCGTCATCGCCGGCGGCGGCAGCGTTCATCTACGGCCTGCTCGAGCAGTCGTTCATCCGGCGTGCTGCGATCGGCGTCGGGGGCCTGCTGGTCGGCGGTCGTCGGCTTCGCCGGCAGCGCCATCGGATTCGCCGGCCTGCTGAGGACCGACGACGGTGTCGAGCAACGTCCTGTATGGCGTGATCGCCGGGCTCGGCGTCGTGCTGTCGATCGTCGGTCCTGGCGATGACCCGATGGCGGCACACGTGACCGGACCGTCAGCTCCGAGCACGCTTCCGCAAGCGGCGGCTGCGGCGCCTCGTCCTCGGCATCGTATGCATTGTCATCGCCTGCCTGATGCCGATTCCGTTCGATCGCCATCAGAGCCAGGCGGTTCTGACGTGGACATCACCGGGGCTGCGACCGGTCATCGGCCTCGCTCGCCGCGCTCCTCGGCATCGCCCTGGCCGTCAAGGCCGTGTTGCCGTCAGTTGCGCGAGGACCACGAGGCCAGCGACAGTGCGGCAAGCTCGTCGCTGTTCGCCCTCTACTCCGGGCTGCTCGTGATGACCCTGACCATCTGCTTCCTGCAGCTCACCACCGTGCAGGCGCTGCGCGCCATCGGCATGTTGGTGCTCGGCGGCGTCGGCCTGACCTTCTGATGATGATCGCACGCGGCATCGCCGGCAGAGCCAGCAAGAAGTGGCAGCTGCTCATCGGGCTGCTGGTCGCCGCCGCCGTCGTCGTGCTGGCGTTCGTGATCCGCGCCGACTCCGGCGCCGTGCGCTTCCGGACCGGCATGTTCGGCGCGATGATGATCGGCGCCGTCGCCGTCATCGGCCAACACCCTGCTCGAGTTCGTCATGGAGAAGCGCACGGACGCCGACGCTCGACGCCGACCGGCTCGGTCAAGCGGTTGCAGCTCGTCGGCGGCATCGCCGCGGTCATCGGCCTGATCATCCGTCTGGTCTGGTCCAACCTCACGCCCGCGCACGCCGCCGCGGTCAAGGCGGCCGGCGGCAGCGTCGGGCAGAACGTGCTGCGCGAGACGGTGATGTGGTGGATGCTCGTCGCGGCCATCGGGTCGTACGTGCTCGTCAAGACGCAAGTGGGGCAACTGGATCTTCGCCGTCGGCGGCAACAAGGAAGCGGCCCGGGCGGTCGGTGTGCCGGCCAACCAGGTCAAGATCGGCCTGTTCGTCACCGTGTCGATGTGCGGCTGCCTGGCCGGCACGCTGATCGCCCTGCGCTACGGCACGGTGCAGGCCAACCAGGGCACCGGCCTCGAGTTCGAGTACATCATCGCCGCCGTCGTCGGCGGATGCCTGCTGACCGGCGGATACGGGTCGGTGATCGGTGCCGCGCTCGGCTCGGCGATCATGGCCGTGTCGGTCGTCGGCGTGCAGACCACGAAGTGGAACTCCGACGGTCGCTTCGCCTTCCTCGGCGGCGTGCTGCTGCTCGCCGTTCTCGTCAACAACTTCACTCGCAAGAAGGCGCAGGAGGCACGATGAGCACCACCGACGACGCCCTGCCGACGCCGACACGGCGAGCACGCGCTGCTCGAGCTGCGCAACATCTGCAAGTACTTCGGCAACGTCACCGCGCTCGAAGAACATCACGACCAGGGTCGAGGCCGGCAAGGTCACCTGCGTGCTCGGCGACAACGGCGCCGGCAAGTCGACGTTCATCAAGATCCTGTCGGGCGTGCACCAGCCGAGCTCGGGCGAGTACACGATGTACGGCAGCCCGGTGCAGTTCGCGTCGCCTCGCGACGCCCGCAACGCCGGCATCGCCACCGTGTTCCAGGACCTCGCCCTGGCGCCGCTGATGTCGGTGTGGCGCAACTTCTTCCTCGGCGTCGAGCCGATGCACCTCGGCCTCCTCATGCGCAGTGCGTACATGAGGAAGACGGCGAAGGAGGAGATGGCCAAGATGGGCATCGACGTCCGCGACGTCGATCAGCCGGTCGGCACGATGTCGGGTGGCGAACGCCAGTCGGTGGCCATCGCCCGCGCCGTGTACTTCGGCGCCCGCGTGCTGATCCTCGACGAGCCGACATCGGCGCTCGGGTGTCAAGCAGTCCGGCGTGGTGCTGAAGTACACCCGGGCCGCCGCCGATCGCGGACTCGGCGTGATCTTCATCACCCACAACCCGAACCACGCGATCCCGGTCGGCGATCGCTTCCTGGTGCTCAACCGCGGGCACAGCCTCGGCGACTTCGCCAAGGACGAGATCTCGCGCACCGAGCTCACCCGCCTGATGGCCGGTGGTGCCGAGCTGGAGCAACTCGAGCACGAGATCGGTATCCGCTGAGACTCGATGACAGCGCCCTCCGGCCACGCTCGAGCTCCTCACGGTCGGCCGAATCTGCGTCGATCTGTACGCCAACGAGGCCGGCGCCGGCTTCATCGACCCGCAGACCTTCACCAAGTCGATCGGTGGCTCGGCGACCAATGTCGCCATCGCCGCGGCGCGGCTCGGACACCGCGCGGCGGTGTTCACCAAGGTCGGCGACGATCCGTTCGGCGCACTACGTGCGCCACAAGCTCGACCTGTTCGGCGTCGACACCCGCTACGTGTTCACCCATCCGTCGATGCCGACGCCGCTCGCCTTCGCGGCGATGGATCCGCCGGAGGATCCGCAGCTCCTGATGTACCGGTACCCGATCGGACCCGACCAGACGGTGGAGGTCTCGGAGATCGATCGGCAGGCCGTGGTCGACGTTCCGATCCTGTGGCTGACCGGTGCGTGGTTCTCCAAGGGACCGGCGCGACGAGACCTGTTGGGAGTTGCTGTCGATCAGGGACCGCAAGCCCCACGTCGTGTTCGACCTCGACTATCGCGCCAACTTCTGGCCGAGTCGCGAGGCGGCGAGCGCCGACATCAGCCCGGTCCTCGACCACGTCACCGTCGCCGTGGGCAATCGCACCGAGTGCGAGGTTGCGGTCGGCTCCGGCGACCCCCCGGAGGCCGCACGGCGACTGCTCGGGCGCGGCGTGCAGCTGGCCATCGTCAAGATGGGCGGCAGAGGGTGTGATGGTGGCGACGTCGCACGGCACCACGATCGTGCCGCCGCACCTCGTCGAGGTCGTCTGTGGTCTCGGCGCCGGTGATGCATTCGGCGGCATGCTCGTCCACGGTCTGCTGTCGGGTTGGGAACCGGTGCGGATCGTCGAGTACTGCAACGTTGCCGGTGCGATCGTGGCATCCCGACTGCTGTGCTCCGACGCGATGCCTACGCTCGACGAGGTCGAAGAGGCATTGGAGGCCCGCCGTGTCGCTGGATGACGAGACGTTCGCATCGCTGACCGAGACCCGCGTCGTCGCGCCGCACAAGATCGCCGAGGCCCTCGCGGCGCGTCGTCGGCGGAACACGCTGACGCAGGATGGCATGTTGTTCATCGTGGCCGCCGACCACACGGCGCGGGCGATGGTCGGGCTGTACGACGATCCACTGGCGATGGCCGATCGGCGGTCGATGCTCGATCGTCTGCTGACTGCGCTCGATCACCCCCGGGTCGACGGGGTGCTGGGCAGCGCCGAGATCATCGACGACCTGGCGCTGCTCGACGCGCTCCACGACAAGGTGGCCGTCGGCACGATGAACCGCGGCGGGCTGGCCGGCGCCAGTTGGACGATCGACGATCGTTTCACTGCCTTCGACACTGCGCACCTTCGCGCCTGCCAACCTCGACGCCGGCAAGTTGTTGCTGCGCATCGACTACCACGACGCCGGCACCGTCCCGACCCTCGCCGCAGCGGCGCAAGGCGGTGCAGGAGCTCAACGACGCGCACATGATGGCGATGGTCGAGCCGATCCCGTACACCAAGAACGCCAAGGGCGAAGCGGTGTGGGACACCGATCCGCTGGCGCTGGTGAAGGCGGTGGGAGTCAGCGCGGCACTCGGCGGATCCAGCGCTTACACCTGGCTGAAGATCCAGGCCACGGCCGACATCGCCACCGTCGCGAAGGTGACGACGCAGCCGCTGCTGCTGCTCGGCGGTGCTCCAGGTCCGGATCCGGAGGCCACGTTCGCCCTGTGGGAGGCCGCGCTTCACGAACCCACCGTGCGCGGTCTGGTGATCGGCAGGTCGTTGCTGTATCCCGCGTCGGCGACGTTGCCACTGCCGTGTCGCGCGCAGCAGACTTGGTGCAACAGGCCGCAAAGGACCGGCAATGAGCGCATCACTTCATCGACCCTGCCGGCACCTTGGCCGATGGCGACCTCGAGGTCTCCTTGACTCCCGACGGACGCCGGCTGGACCTATACGGGCCTCATCGTGATTTCGTTGGCTGCCGGAAGTAGAGCGCTCTATCGATCTGGGCGACAACGAAGCCGTCGTGCTGCCGCTGTCGGCAACCGATGTCGCGTGTCAGCATCGATGGACGAGCACGTTCACGCTCGAAGGCCGAATCTCGGTGTTCGACCGGGTGACCGACTTCGTCGTATGCGCCGCGTGGAGCGAACGTGGTGATGACCGCAGCGGGCGGAGGCGAAGTGGCGATCGCCACGTCGCGCTGCGACCGACGGCTGACGCGCACGCTACGGCTCCGCCGACGACGTAGCGGTCGAGCTCCGCGGCGCGGGCCCGGCGACACGCCAGGTCAACAACTTCCTCAGCCCCGAGGCCTGGCCGCACGCCGACAAGTTGATGTGCGTCGAACTGATCACGCCCGACGGCAACTGGTCGAGCTATCCGCCGCACCGGCACGACGACTCGCCGGAATGCCCGGTGAACAACGAGGAGATCTACTACTTCCGCATCGGCGCTGGCCGGCACCAGCGACTACTCCGTCGACGGCTTCGGCATGCATCGCACGTACACGCCCGATGGGTCGATCGACATCAACGTCGTCGATCCACGACGGCGACGTGTTCTGCGTGCCACGTGGCTACCACGGCCCGTGCATCGCCGCCCCCGGCTACCCGATGTACTACCTCAACGTGCTCGCCGGGCCGGGTGGCGCTCGGTCGATGGCGTTCTGCGACGACCCGACCCATCACTGGGTCCGCGACACGTGGGCCGACATGGCCACCGATCCACGGTGCCCGATGACGACGAAGGATGGACGAACCACGTGAGCACGATACGAATCGGTGTGATCGGCTTCGGCTGGATGGGGCAGGCCCACAGCCGTGGTTGCCGGCGAGCACCGAGCTACTTCCTCGATCGGGACTACGAGCCCGAACTGGTGGTGGTCAGCGACACCGTCGCAGGCGCGGCGCGACGACGCGGTGCGATCGTTCGGCTACCAGCGCGCGGTCAGCCGACTGGCACGAGGTCATCGATGCCACCGATGTCGACGTCGTCTTCGTCACTGCCCCCAACATGCTGCACGTCGAGATGGTCGAGGCCGCCGCTGCCGCCGGCAAGGCAGTGTTCTGCGAGAAGCCGGTCGGTGGAACGCCGCAGCAGACGGTCGTCGCCGAACGAGCGGCTCGCCATGCCGGCGTGATCACCGGTGTCGGGTACAACTACCGCTGGGCGCCGTTGGTGCAGTACGCCAAGCAGATGATCGAGGACGGGGCGATCGGCGAGATCACCAACTACTACGGCCGATTCTTCTCGATGTACGGCAGCGATCCGATGGGCCTGCTGTCGTGGCGGTTCCTCGTCGACCAAGCCGGTCACGGTGTCAGCACCGACATCCTCAGCCACTCGGTCGACCTCGGCCACTACCTCGTCGGTGGCATCGCCAAGGTCTTCGGCACGGGTGAGACGTTCATCAAGCAGCGCCCGCTGCCGACCGGCGGCGGTACGCACTACGACCGGGGCAAGCCGGGCGACCCGACCGGCGAGGTCACCAACGAGGACTACATCGGCATGATGTGCGTGTTCGACGAACGGGGCCCGAGGGACCTTCGAGGCGTGCCGTTCGATGGTCGGCCCGGAGAGCCAGAACAGCTTCGAGGTCTACGGCACGAAGGGTTCGATCGCCTGGAACTTCGAGAAGATGAACGAGTTGCGAGTGTACATCGCCGCCGAGCACAAGCACACCGGATTCACGACGGTGTACGGCGGCGACCGATTCCCACCACACGGCAACTTCGTGCCGGGAAGTGCCAACGGCATCGGCTTCGAGGATCTGATCTGCATCGAGGATCACGAGTTCCTGCAATCGGTCGCCGCAGGACGGCAGCACACCCCCGGGTTCAATGAGGCGCTGCAGTACGTGTCGGTGCAGGATGCGGTGCTGCGCAGCTGGAACAGCGGCCGTTGGGAAGATGTCGTTTCCCTGAGGGAGGAGTGAGGACATGAGCACGACCCAACTCACGACCGCTGCGGCGATCGTGCGCTACCTGATAGCCCAGCGAACGGTCATCGACGACGTCGAGGTTCCGTTGTTCCCTGGAGTTTTCGCTATCTTCGGGCACGGCAACGTCACCAGCCTTGGACTGGCTCTGCAGGAAGCCGGTGACGCCCTGCCGACGTGGCGTGGTCAGAACGAACAGGGCATGGCTCTGGCCGCTGTCGGCTACGCCAAGGCTGCGCAACGGCGGCAGATCATGGTGGCCACCTCGTCGATCGGGCCCGGCGCGCTCAACATGGTGACTGCCGCAGGAGTGGCTCACGCCAACAGGTTGCCGGTTCTGCTCCTGCCCGGCGACACGTTCGCCAGTCGCCTACCGGATCCGGTGCTGCAGCAGGTCGAACACTTCGGTGACCCCACGATCACCGTCAACGACGCCTTCAAGTCGGTCAGCCGCTACTGGGATCGGATCATGCGCCCGGAACAGATCATTCACTCGCTGCCGCACGCCGTCGCGGTGATGCTCGACCCGGCCGACTGCGGTCCGGCGGTCCTGGCACTGCCACAAGACGTGCAGGCCGAGGCATTCGACTTCCCTGACGAGTTCTTCGAGACGACGGTGCATCATGTCGCCCGGCGCCGCGCCGACATCGGCCAACTCGAACGTGCCGAGGCCGCGCTGCGGTCGGCCGAGCGGCCGTTGATCATCGCCGGCGGGGGAGTGCACTACTCGCAGGCCACAGGCGACCTCGCCGCGTTCGCCGAGGCCCATGGCGTTCCCGTCGTCGAGACCACCGCCGGGCGTACCTGCCTTCCGGCGACGCACCCGCTCAACGCCGGGCCGGTTGGCGCGACCGGTTGCACGAGCGCGAACGAGCTCGCCGGCGCCGCTGACGTGATCCTCGCCGTCGGAACGCGCCTACAGGATTTCACCACCGGATCGTGGACGGCCTTTGCCGGTGACGCCCAGCTGATCGGGCTCAATGCCGCAGTTTTCGATGCCGTGAAACACCGTTCGCTGCCTGTTGTCGGTGATGCCCGTGAAGGTCTGCGGGAGTTGGATCAACGCCTGTCGGGTTGGGTTGCCGACAGCGAGTGGGCGCTGCGCGCCAAGAGCCTCACTGGCGACTACCACGCCTACATCGACGGGATCGCCAACCCATCGGCGCTCGGTAAGAGTGGCCGCCCGACGTACGCACAGGTGATCGGAGCGGTGGATCGCTCCCAGCAGCCCGCGCGACTACGTGCTCGCCGCGGCCGGCGGGCTTCCCGGCGAGTTGATCAACGGCTGGCGTGCCAAGGAAGCCGGCGACTTCGACTGCGAGTACGGCTTTTCGTGCATGGGTTACGAGATCTCCGGCGGATGGGGCGCCAAGATGGCCCGCCCGAATGATGAGGTGATCGTCTTCGTCGGCGACGGGTCGTACATGATGATGAACAGCGATCTGTACAGCACCGTGCTGACGGGACACAAGCTGATCGTGATCGTCTGCGACAACGGTGGCTTTGCCGTGATCAATCGATTGCAGCTCAACCAGGGTGGCGAGCCCTTCAACAACCTGTTCGAGGACGCTCGTCACCACGAACTGGTGTATGTCGACTTCGCCGCTCACGCCGCTTCGATGGGGTGCAACAGCGAGCGTGTTGCCACCGTGCACGAGTTGGAGGCCGCCCTCGCTCGTGCTCGACAAAGCGATCGCACGACAGTGATCGCCGTGCAAACCGATGCGTATTCGTGGACGGGCGGAGGCGCGTTCTGGGAGGTCGGCGTACCGGAGGTCAGCAACCGTTCGCAGGTCAAGGCAGCCAAGCGAGCGATGGTCAAGGCACTGAAACAGCAGAGGATCGGCATATGACGGGAAAGCTTGCAGGCAAGGTCATCGTCATCAGCGGGGGAACCCAGGGCTTGGGTGAAGCAGTCGCCCGGCAGGTGGTTGCCGACGACGCGGCAGGCCTCGTCATCGCCGGACGCAGTGCCGAAAGGGGCGCAGCGCTGGCTGCGGAACTGACTGCACTGGGCACACCGACGTTGTTCGTCGAAGCCGACATGGTCGACCCGAGCACCCCGCGGACGGTCATAGCGGCCGCCGATGCGCAGTTCGGTGTCATCCACGGAGTCGTCAACGTGGCCGCGGCAACATGGCGCGACAACGTTTGGACCGCCACTCCCGACATGTTCGAGGAAATGATCGCCGTCAACGTCCGTGCTCCTCTTTTCATGATCCAGGCCGCTGCCGAGGTGATGCGTCGCGAGGGTGTGGCCGGCTCCGTCGTCAGCATCGGCTCGACCAGCGGCCACGGGGGTCAACCGTTCATCACCAGCTACTGCATCTCCAAAGGTGCACTGGAAACGATGACGAAGAACTTGGCGTTCTCGCTGATGCGGCACAAGATCCGCGTCAACCAGGTCAGCCCGGGGTGGATGGACACCGAGGCCGAAGACGCCGTGCAGCGCAAGTTCCACGGAGCGACCGACGGCTGGTTGGACCGTGCCGAGGCCGAGCAACCCATGGGTCGACTGATCAAGCCGCAAGAAGTTGCCAAGGTCGTGGCGTTCTACCTCTCCGACGAATCGGGGATGCTGACCGGAAACATCGTCGATTACGACCAGTCCGTCCAGGGCGCCGGCGACGCGCCGAAACCCTCACTTCAGGAGACGCCGCAGTGACCATCAGGATCGGTGTACTCGGCGTAGGACGCATCGGGAAGATGCATGCCGAACTGGTAGCTCGCCAGGTTCCGGGTGCGTCCCTGGCCATGGTGCAAGACATCAACGCCGACGCCGCGGCCGCGGTCGGGACCCAACTCGACGTGGCGCACACGACCGAAGTCGGGCATCTCCTCGGGTCGTCCGACGTCGACGCTGTTGCGATCTGCAGCAGTACTGACACGCACGTTCCGCTCATGATCGCGGCCGCCGCGGCCGGCAAGGCGATCTTCTGCGAGAAACCGATCTCACTCGATCTCGGCAAGGTCGACGTGGCCTTGGCGGCGGTTCAGGCCAGTGGTGTCCCGATCCAAGTCGGGTTCAATCGTCGATTCGATCCGGCGCACGCGTCGGTCCGCGCCGCGGTCGTCGACGGATCGGTCGGCGACCTGCACATCGTGCGGATCACCAGTCGCGATCCAGCGCCGCCACCGATCGCGTACATCAAGGTGTCGGGCGGGCTGTTCCTCGACATGATGATCCACGACTTCGACATGGCCCGGTTCGTCACGGGCAGCGAGGTGGTCGACGTGTACGCCCAGGCAGCCGTGCGTGTCGATCCGGCGATCGGCGAGGCCGGCGATGTCGACACCGCGGTCGTCATGTTGCGCCACGACAACGGTTGCATCACGACGATCGACAACAGTCGCCAGGCCGTGTACGGCTACGACCAGCGGGTCGAGGCATTTGGTTCGGCCGGCCTCGCGGCGTCGGAGAATCCGTTGAGTCACACCGGTATGCGCCGGTCAGCTGCCGGCGTGATCGGCTCGACGATTCCGTACTTCTTCCTCGAGCGGTACATCCCGAGCTATATCGAGGGATGGAAGGCCTTCGTCGGCTACGTGACCGACGGTGGGCCCTCGCCGGTCTCGGCCAACGACGGTCGAGCACCACTGGTGATCGGCCTCGCGGCGTGGAAGTCGTACCGCGAAGGCCGCACCGTGCGTTGCGACGAGATCGCCTGACAGCCGACCCTGCCCCGGGCCCGTTCGGCCCGTGCGATGAGAGATGTGCGTCCGCCGGCGGCTCATCGCTCATCGCGGGCGCCATGGCGGGTTACGAATGAGGTGTATAGCTGGCGCGGGCATCTCGTATCTCGCGCCACGCCGCATCTTTGCCGGCGATCCCCGCCGTCGATGACTCCTTGCCGGGCTCCAACGCCTTGTAGACCTCGAAGAAGTGCTGGATCTCACTCACCAACTGTGGGGTGAGGTCGCTGAGGTCGTGTACGTCGTTCCAGCGCGGTTCTTTCGGTGGCACGCAGAGGATCTTGGCGTCCTCGCCGGCCTCGTCGTGCATGTACAGCACCCCGACGGGCCGTGCCGCGACCCAGACCCCGGGAAACACAGCGTCCTCCAACAGCACGAGCGCATCGAGGGCGTCACCATCGCCGCCCTTGGTGTTCGGGATGTACCCGTAGTCGGCCGGGTACGTCGTGGCAGTGAACAGTCGTCGGTCGAGAAACACGCGGCCGGTGTCGTGATCGATCTCGTACTTGTTGCGGCTGCCACGCGGGATCTCGATAACGACATGGATGCAGTCGTCGGGGAGGGGACTGAGGGCCATGGCGCCATGCTCGCATATCTGCCGTGGGTGGCCGGATCGCAGCCAGTAGCGTGGGATCCTCTATGGAGTTCCGCCGAATCACCAACCTCCCGCCGTATGTGTTCACGATCATCAACAACTTGAAGATCGAAGCACGACGAGCAGGGGTCGATGTGATCGACCTCGGGTTCGGCAACCCCGACATCCCTTCTCCGCAGATCGCCGTCGACAAGCTCACCGAGGCCGCCCATATCGCCCGCAACCACCGGTATTCGGTCAGCCGTGGCCTCCCGAAGCTGCGCGAGGCCGCCGCCGCCCTGTACCTACGCAATTGGGGCGTGACGCTGGATCCAGAGTTGGAGATCACCAACACGATTGGCTCGAAGGAGGGCTTCAGCCACCTGATGTGGGTGCTCCTCGATCGTGGGGATGCGGCCATCGTGCCCAGCCCGAGCTATCCGATCCACATCTACGGACCGCTGTTCGCCGGTGCCGACCTCCGTCAGGTGCCCATGCGTCACCTCGCCGATCCCAGGGTGCAGGGCGACTTCACCGGCGACTTCTTCGACAATCTCACCACGGCATACGACGTCGGCTGGCCGAAGCCGCGCGTCTTGGTGATCTCCTTCCCGCACAACCCGACCGGCGCCGTCGTCGATCTCGATTTCATGCAGCGGGTGGTCGACTTCTGCCGCGAGCGGGAGATGATCGTCGTCCACGACTTCGCCTACGCCGATGTCGGTTTCGACGGTTACAAGCCGCCCAGCATCCTGCAGGCCGAGGGTGCCAAGGAATGTGCGGTCGAGCTGTACTCGATGACCAAGAGTTTCTCGATGGCCGGCTGGCGCTGCGCGTTCCTGGTGGGCAATGGAGAGGTCGTGCAGGCCCTCGTGAAGTTGAAGAGCTACCTCGACTACGGCGTCTTCCAGCCGGTGCAGATCGCCGCGACCGTGGCCATGAACGAGGCGGCCGACTACCCGCAGGAGGTCTGCTCGATCTATCAGGGCCGACGCGATGCGCTGATCGACGGGCTCGGTCGTATCGGGTGGGACATCACGAAGCCGAAGGGTTCGATGTTTGTCTGGGCGCCGATTCCCGAGCCCTACTCGGAGATGAACTCGGTCGAGTTCTGCTCACATGTCGTGCGTGAGTGCGAGGTTGCACTGTCGCCAGGTGTGGGGTTCGGTCCGGGAGGCGAAGGCTTTGCCCGGTTCGCGCTGATCGAGAACGAGCGCAGGATCGCCCAGGGCATCCGCAACCTCAAGAAGGGTCTTCCCAAGCTCGGCTGAGCGGTGTTGTGGTCAGCCGTAGAGGGCGCGAACGTCGGGAGGCGGGCTTCCATCCGGCGATGTGCACGGATTGGGAATCGGCGCACCGGGGGTCGCCGGCTTCGGGCACGGCTCCTTGAACAGGAACGTGATCCAGCGCGAGATGTAGTCGGCAGCACCCAGGGCGCCGGCGGGCTGGTAATGGATGCCGTCGGCCACGAACCAATCCCGCACCGATCTCGTGTAGCTGAGCCAATCGGCGATGAACACGTCGGGGTACGACCCACTGGCCACCTTCTGGAGGAGTGTCGCGTTGTTGATGAGGTACGACCCGTTGTTGTCGCTGCCGCCGCGGGTCAGCCCGTCGCGTAGTCGGTAGTTCATCCACACGATGCGTACGGCCCCCTTGGCGCGAGCGGTCGAGACGATGGCATCGAACGACTGGCCGAAATCATTGCTGCCCTCGTTGTATCCCGTGCCGACGACCACCGCGTCGAATGTTCCGGATGCACCTCGGATTGCTTCCAGGGCAGTGTCGGGTGTGTTTCCGGCCATGCTGTGGCACGACGGCCGCACCAGGCGGCGGCACGACTCTGCATCGAGTACGTACGTCATGCCGCCGATCGCGGTCTGGGCCGACGAGTAGAACTTCAGCCCCTCCAGTGACGAATCGCCCATCAACAGCACCCGGGGGACGGGCGGGGGCAGCGTGGGAGTGACCTGCACCCTCGTGCCTCGGGTCGCTGGGGCCGTCGCATCTACGGCGCTCCCGATGCCATCCAACGCCGAAACCCACGACGCCGACAACACGGCCATGCAACTCCCAACGGCGATGACCGCAACGCGATTCACACCGGCATGACCCAGCCGCGTGATCGACTGACGGCGCGCAGCCAACCGGCATGGCCAATGTCGGCGAGCACCCGATCCCCTTCGGGCAGGAACGTCGCATCGATCTCCCAGCGGTCGTTGATCGCAGCGAGCGACGGCCAGACACCCTCGGCGAGTCCGGCGAGATACGCCGCGCCAAGTGCGGTGGTTTCTTGATCGATGGGCCGCTGCACGGTGACACCGAGCTGATCCGCTTGCATTTGCAACAACAGGTCCATCACCGAGGCGCCGCCGTCCACACGGAGCGCGGCAAGCGCCGTGCCGCTGGCCGCAGCCATCGCCTCGACCACGTCACGAGTCTGATACGCCATGGCCTCGACCACGGCGCGGGCGATGTGCGCCCTCGATGTGCCACGGGTGATTCCGACGACAGTGCCTCGCGCATACGGATCCCACCATGGGCTGCCGAGGCCGGCGAACGCCGGTACCAGGTAGACCCCTCCGTTGTCAGGCACGCTCTCGGCCAACGGACCGATCTCGGCCGCCGATTCGATCAACCCCAATCCGTCGCGCATCCATTGAACTGCTGCGCCGGTTACGAAGATCGCGCCTTCCAAGGCATAGCAGACCGACCCGTCACCGAGCGTCCAGGCGACAGTCGTGAGCATCCCCTCCGTGGGCGGAGGGCACGACGGGCCGACGTTGAGCAGAATGAAGCTGCCGGTGCCGTAGGTGTTCTTGGCCATGCCGGTCGCGAAACACGCTTGGCCGAAAAGCGCGGCCTGCTGGTCACCGGCAACGCCGGATATCGGGATGCCGCCGGCACATCCGGAGGCTCCCGAGGTCTCACCAAAGCGACCGCTCGACGGCAACACGGTGGGGAGTGCCGACATGGGCACCCCGAACAGGTCGCACAGGTCAGATGACCATTGCAATGTACGAATGTCGAAGAGCATGGTCCGGCTGGCATTCGTCGGATCGGTGGCGTGGACCGCGCCACCAGTGAGGTTCCAGATCAGCCAGGAGTCGATCGTGCCGAGCGCCAACTCGTCGTCGACCGGGATGTGGCGTTCGGTCAGCAACCATTCGAACTTCGACGCCGAGAAGTACGGGTCGAGCACCAGCCCGGTGGTCTCGCGGACCAGTGGCAGATAGCCCCCCTCGCGGAGCGCCTCGCATCGCTCGGCGGTGCGTCGGTCCTGCCAGACGATGGCCGTTCCGTACGGTCTGCCGCTGCTCCTGTTCCAGGCGACGACGGTTTCGCGTTGGTTGGCGATGCCGATCGCTGCGACTGATGCAGCACCGACGCGATCGACCACGTCGCGCAGCGTTGACAGGGCGACCCGCCAGATCTCTTCGGCATCGTGCTCGACCCAGCCGGGCTGGGGGTAGATCTGGGTGAACTCCTGATAGGAGGCCTTCGTTTCGCCGCCATCGGCGTAGATCGCCCGGCTACGGACACCGGTCGTGCCTGCATCGATGGCGATGACGCACCGTCGATCGTCGTGACCCATGTGTGTCACGGTACTCAGCGGCGCCGCTTCTTGGTCGACCGGTTGGGTCGCTGCGATGGTCCGGTGCTGGTGCGCTTCGTCGGTGCGGGTCGCTGTTTTGCCAGCAGGAGCCGAAATGGCCGTGACCTGAGCAACGGTTGCCCGGCGCTGTTCGCGTGCTTGTCGCAACGACTGGCGCTCGTAGCCGAACTTCGACAGCAGCGCCACGAATGCCACGTAGAACACCATCCCGATCAGCAGGCCGACGTAGCTGCCCGGCTTTGGATCGTCGATCAGAAAGGTGATCACCAGTGCACCGATGACGATGAAGATGGTCGCCTCGCGCACCAGTCGTCGCCACGGGATGGGCCGGTTTGCATCCCAAGCCAAGAGATCTCCTCCTTTTCGATCGCCGTGGCCTAGCCTCTGCACACGTGCGTGTCGGCATTTTGACAGGTGGCGGTGATTGCCCAGGACTCAACGCGGTCATCCGGGCGATCGTTCGCAAGGGCGAACTGAACTACGGCGACGAGCTCATCGGGTTTCTCGACGCCTGGGATGGTGTTCGCGAGCACCGAACCATGCCGCTCGACGTGCGCTCGCTCCGCGGCATGCTGCCCCAGAGGCGGCACCCTGCTCGGCACCCGCCGGGGTAGTCCGTACGACGATGCCGACGGACCCGAGCAGGTGGCGGCGACGTTTCGGGACATGGGAATCGACGGCCTCGTCGTGATCGGCGGCAACGGCTCGCTGACCGTCGCGTGCAAGCTCCATCACGATCTCGACCTGCCGATCGTCGGCGTGCCCAAGACGATCGACAACGACATCGTCGGCACCGACATGACATTCGGGTTCACCACCGCCGTGCAGATCGCCACCGACGCCATCGATCGGCTGCACACCACGGCGGAAAGTCACGACAGGGTGATGATCGTCGAGGTCATGGGTCGCCACTCCGGCTGGATCGCCACGTACGCCGGAATCGCCGGCGGAGCCACTGCGATCCTGATCCCCGAGGAGCCGTTCGACATCGACAACATCTGCGAGCTGCTGCACCGACGGCACGAGCGTGGTCGTTATGCCTCGATCGTCGTGGTCGCCGAGGGTGCCGAGCCGCGACGACGACACGATGCCGACGCGCGAGAAGATCTACGACCGATTCGGCCATGTCCGACTCGGCGGCATTGCCGACACCATCGCCCACGCCATCGAGGCGCGTACCGGCCTGGAGACCAGGGTGGTGCTGCTCGGGCACGTGCAGCGCGGCGGCACGCCGTCGGCGTACGACAGGGTGCTCGTCGACCCGCTACGGCATTGCCGCGATCGATGCGGTGCACAATGCGCGAGTGGGGCAAGATGGCGGTTCTGCGTGGAACCGATGTGTCGATGATTCCGCTCGACGAGACGGTCGGCAAGACCCGCTACGTCGACCTCCACCTGTATCACGACGTCGCCGAGGTCTTCTTCGGTTAATCGGGTCGCCCGCAGGATTGCTGGTGGGTAGTGTGACGCCAAGTGAGTGAACCGCTCGTCTCGGCTCGTGGCCTCGGCAAACAGCTACGGCGACTTCGTCGCGGTCGATTCCATCGACTTCGACGTCGAGCGCGGCGAGGCCTTCGGGTTTCTCGGTCCGAATGGTGCCGGCAAGTCGACGACGATGCGGATGATCGGATGTGTCTCGCCGCCGTCGGCCGGGATCGCTGCGCATCTTCGGGATGGATGCTGCCACGAACGGTCGTCAGATCCGAGTCCCGGTTCGGTGTCGTGCCACAGCTCGACACGCTCGACAAGGAGCTGAGCGTGATGGAGAACCTGGTTCTCTACGGTCGGTACTTCGACATTCCACGAGCCGAGTGCCGACGCCGGGCGAAGGAACTTCTCGAGTTCGTGCAGCTCAGCGAGCGCGCCGACAGCGTCGTCGATCAACTGAGTGGCGGCATGATGCGCCGCCTGTCGATCACTCGCTCGCTGATCAACCAACCGGATCTGCTGCTGCTCGACGAGCCGACGACTGGCCTCGACCCGCAGGCCCGGCACGTCGTGTGGGATCGGCTGTATCGATTGAAGCACGACGGCGTCACGTTGATCATCACGACGCACTACATGGACGAGGCCGAGCAGTTGTGCGACCGGTTGGTGGTGATGGACGGCGGACGGATCGCCGCCACCGGCTCGCCGCGGTCGCTGATCGAGCAGTACTCGACCAGGGAGGTGCTCGAGCTGCGCTTCACACCGAACGGCGATGGCGCCCTGCGAACTGACGTGCTCGGTGCCGATCCGTCCGGCATCGGCCAACGCATCGAGGTGCTCCCGGATCGAACGCTGATCTACGCCGACGACGGCGAGGCTGCACTCGCTGCGGTGCATGGTCGGGGACTCCAGCCGATCAGTTCGTTGGTGCGACGATCGAGCCTCGAGGACGTGTTCTTGCACCTCACCGGACGAACGTTGGTGGACTAGCTGGTGGCGATGGCGACCCCCGGCCCGGTGCGAGTTGCGTTCTGGCATGCGAGTCGTCTTCCGGAAGTTCTGGGTCAGCAACCTGCTCGCCTCGTTCGTCCAGCCGCTGCTCTACCTGCTCGGACTCGGGGTGGGCGTCGGCGCGCTGGTCGATCGGACCACGCGACTCAACCGAGTGCTGGGCGGAGTGTCGTACGTCGCCTACATCGCGCCGGGATTGATGGTCACGACAGCCATGCTCGTGGCATCGGCCGAGAGCATGTGGCCCATGCTCGGCGGGTTCATCTGGAGTCGCGGCGTACTTCGGAATTTCGGCAACACCGCTCGGACCGGCCGACATCGTCGGCGGGCATGCCTTGTGGATGTTCGTCCGTTGCGTGGTCACCAGTGTCGCCGTGGCCGCCGTGCTGGTGTTCTTTCCCGAGGCCCGGTCATGGGGTTTGGTGCCCGCCATCGCCGTGTCGGCCTACACGGGGCTGGCCTTCGCCATGCCGTTGATGGCGTTCTCCGCTCCGAGGGAGTTGGATGCCGGGTTCCCGGCGATGGAACGATTCGTGATCATCCCGCTCTTCCTGTTCGGCGGGGCGTTCTATCCGATCACCCAACTGCCGGGTTGGACACAGGCGATCATCAAGATCTTCCCGCTCTGGCATGGTGTCGAACTGGCCAGGGGATTCACCCTCGGGTACCTCGACGACTCGGAAACACTCATCCACATCGTGGTGCCGTTGTGCTGGATCATCAGCGGGACCGTGCTCGCCCACAGGTTCATACGCCGGCGGTTGTACGTATGACGATGGTCCTGCGGGTGCTTCCGCCGATGTTGCGCGACGTGCGCCGTCCGCAGCGAATGGTCGAACGCAACGTCGTCGCCTATCAGCGCCAGTGGCTCATCTTGTTCAGCGGGTTCTTCGAGCCGCTTTTCTATCTGCTGTCGATGCGCGTCGGTCTCGGTGATCTCATCGGCACCGTCTCGGTCGGCGGCCAGCAGGTTCCATACGACCAGTTCGTCGCGCCTGGGTTGATGGCCGCCTCGGCGATGAATGGTGCGGTCTACGACTCGACGATGAACGTGTTTCACAAGCTGAAGTGGGCGCACCTCTACGACGCGGTACTGGCGACCCCTATGTCGGCCGGTGACGTGGCGCTCGGCGAGATCACCTGGGCGTTGATCCGTGGGCAGATCTACGCCTTCGGATTCCTCGCCGTGATGTGGGCACTCGGCCTCGTCGGCTCACCATGGGTGGTGCTCGCTCTGCCGGCTTGTGCATTGATCGGTCTGACATTTGCGTCGATGGGCTTTGCAGTCACGACCTACATGCGCGGGTTCAGCGATTTCGAGTTCGTGCCGACGGCGATCATGCCGATGTTCTTGTTCTCGACGACGTTCTTCCCGCTCAGCAGCTACGGGTCGTGGGCATGGTTGGCCCAGCTGTCGCCGCTGTACCACGGGGTAGTGCTGGTCAGGGCAGCGAACACCGGAGTGTTCACCTGGTCGAGCGTCGGTCACGTGGCGGTGCTCCTTGCCCTTTCCGCTTTCGCCATGACCGTCGCCGCTCGCCGTGTCGGCACACTCCTGCTGGCCTGACCTCTACGGTCCGGCCGCCGGCGACGGCACCGATGGGAACGGGGGTTGTGAAGAGACCACCAACGCGGGAAAGTCGTAGCGAGTCAGCGGCTCGCTCTGCAACTCGCCACTTGCCGACGGCCATTGCTGGGGAACCCCGTCGATCGCGATCGACACCGCCGACACACCGGTGAGGTCCGAAGCGGTCAGCACGATCTGGGCCACTCCGTCGATCAAGGCTTCACCGGTGAGCTGCTGCATCTCGCTGGAGAGGTTGACAACGAGTAGGCCGCCATCCTTCGTGACGTCGAGCAGGCGCGTGCCTGCGGGAATCGCCGACCGCAGCAGAGCCTGCATCTCGTCGGAGTTCGGCCCCTTGAATAGGGCCCGCATGGCGTCGGTTGGAGTGTCACCTACGTCCCTGGCGACAGATTGGAGCGTTCGTGGCTGGCCGATGATCTCCGGCGACAGCAGGTAGATCCGACCGGATCCCGTTGCTGCACCGGCGTCCTGGTCGAAGTTGGCGCGGAGATCGCCGCGATCGCGGACGGCGATGTCTCGAGGTGTGCCTTCAGCCTGGATCGAGCACGACGAGAAGGCGACGATCAGCAGACCGGACACCAACAGTGACCGTGAGCGTCGATGGCGACGGGTCATCCGATCGCGACCTCCTCCGCCGGCAGTTCGAGCACGAAGCGGGCCCCCGGTTCGCCGTCGGACCGGTCCTCGACCCAAACCCTGCCGCCGTGCATGCGAACATGTTCCTCGACCAGGGCCAGCCCGAGACCGGCGCCGTCGCTGCTGGATCGCCGACCGGCCACGGCACCACGAGCGAAACGCTCGAACACCAATGCCCGTTCCTCCGGTGGAATTCCCGGGCCGTGGTCTTCGACGGCGATCCAGACGTGGGCGAGGGGCTCACCTTCGCCCTCGGCCTCGGTGACGATGATCTCCGGGGCGCCGCCGCCGTGGACGCGGGCATTGTCGATGAGGTTGGCGACGACTCGTGCCAACCGACGCCGGTCGCCGTGCATGATCAATCCCTCGGCACGGTCGCTGACGGTCAGCTTCGTCAGCGGCAGACTGCTGACAGCTACGGCCTGACGCATGAACTCGGCGACGAGCAGGTCTTCGAGATGCAGGCGAATCGCGCCGGCGTCGAATCGGGAGATCTCGAGTAGGTCCTCGACCAGGCCCTGGAATCTGGCGACATCGGCCACCAGCAGATCGAGAGCAGCCTGAGCCCGCTCGGGCAGGTCGTCGCGTCGAGCCTGCATGACCTCCACGCTCGCCGCCAGCGTCATCAACGGCGACCGCAGTTCGTGGCTCACATCGCTGGCGAATCGGGCATCGCGCTCGACTCGGTTCTGCAGCGCCTCGGCCATGTCGTTGAAGGCGGTCGACAACAATTGCAGGTCGTGGTCGTCGGTGTTCTCGAGGCGGGTGTCGAGGCGCCCGCCGGCGATGGCCTTGGCGGCCTGGGCGGCATCGCCGAGTGGGCGGATCACCCGCTTCGCAGCAATCATGCCCGCCATCGCCCCGGCGAGCGTGGTGAGCATCCCGCCGAACAGCAGACTGAGTCCGACGTTGCGGAGCGTCGTGTTGGCGTCGGCCAGATCGGTGAACTCGAAGTAGGCCGCGTCCGATGACTCGAGCGGAATACCGACCACCAACGTGGGGACTCCGTCGAACGAGATGATCATGGTCGCCGGGACCCGATCGCCGATGACCCGGGCCTGCATGCTCGCCGGGATGACGTCGCTGGTGAACTTCGCCGACGGCGAACCCCATGCGCCGTCGACGTAGATCGCCGCCTTTCCAACGCCGACCTGCTCCAGCCGATCGATGATCGCGTTGGTGCTCGTGTTGCTGGTACTGATCTCCCGCTGGGCCACTCGGGCGTCGCCGTAGGCCTGTTCCGTGCTGGTGCGCTCACGCTGGTTGAGCAGGCTGCTGCGGGTGAACGAATAGGCGACTGCGGCGAGAAACGTCGAGAGCAGCAGGGCCCCGACGACGAACATCGACATGATCCGCGTTCGCAGGCCGAACCTGGCCGGACGCCACTTCCCGAACAGACCCATCAGGCCCCGAACGACGCTTCGCCGCGGTGCGGGAACGACGCTGTCCTGGGCGACAGTCACGACTGAAGGCGATACCCGAGGCCGCGCACAGTGACGACGTGGCGCGGGTTGGCGGCGTCGGTCTCGACCTTCGTGCGTAGGCGGCGGACATGGACGTCGACGAGCCTGCCGTCACCGAAGTAGTCGTACCCCCACACCTTGTCGAGCAGGCTCTCGCGACTGAACACCCTGCCGGGGTTCTGAGCCAGCTCGCAGAGCAGGCGGAACTCGGTCTTGGTCAGATGTAGCTCGTTGCCGGAGCGCAGCACTTTGCCCTCGTCGGGGATGATCTCGAGATCACCGAACACCAATCGGGCATGGGATGGACTGATCGGGCGGACTCGGCGCAGCAGCGCCCGGATCCGGGCAGACAGCTCCTTCGGCGCGAAGGGCTTGGTCAGGTAGTCGTCGGCACCCGCTTCGAGCCCGGCGACGACATCGTGCGTGTCGTTGCGGGCGGTCACCATGACGATCGGCACGTCACTGTGTCGGCGCAGGGTTCGGCACAACTCGAACCCGTCCATGCCGGGCAACATGATGTCGATCAGCACGACATCGGGAAGCGCACGATGGAACAGGCCGATGGCCTCCTCGCCGCTACCGGCCTCGTCGACGGTCCAACCTTCGTCCTCGAGGGCCAGCTTCACCGCCGTTCTGATGCGCTCGTCGTCTTCGACGGAAAGGATGCGAGTACCCACGGGTCACATGATGCCAGGGTTGCGGCCAGGTTCGGTGCCCGCCAGCAACTCGACCATTTTGTCGAAGAGCTCCGGATTGGTGGCGAGCAGCCCGCTGTCGTCGGATGGAGCGCTCTGGTTTCGGTCGATGGGGCCACCGTCGAACCGGCCAGTGAGGCACCCTGCCTCGCGCGCGATCAGCTCACCCGCTGCCCAATCCCATGGTGCGAGCCACTGTTCGTAGTACACATCGAGCCTTCCGACGGCGAGGTAGCACAAGTCGGTCGACGCCGCGCCAAATCGACGGACATCGCGAATCCGGGGAATGAGCTGGGCGAAGCGCTCGCCCTGCCCGCGCCGCCGCTCGACCAGATAGGAGAACCCGGTGGCAACGAGGGCCTGCTGCAGTATGGACGTCGTGCTGCAGCGAATCGGTCTGCCGTTCAACAACGCCCCTCGCCCAGCGATCGCCGTGAACAGCTCGTCGGTACCGGGCACGTACACCACCCCTGCCTGCGGTTGATCGTCGACGAGTGCAGCGATCGATACAGCCCAACCTGGCAGGTCGTACAGGAAGTTGGTGGTGCCGTCGATCGGATCGATCAGCCAACGAACTCCGGATGCCCCAACGGCGTTGGTGCCCTCCTCGCCGACGATGGCATCCCCGGGTCGCGCCGCGCCCAAACCGTCGACGATCAAGCGCTCCGAGGCGCGGTCGAACTCGGTGACGACGTCGGTGTCGGAGGACTTGGTCGATGCCGACGTCACGCCTCCCTTTCGTCCCGAGAGCACGAAGTCGCCAGATTCGACGGCGAGGCGCGCCGCCAGGTCGCAGAGTTGCTGGAGGAGATCGGTCACGATGCGTCGATGTTCTCGCGGCGCTCGATCTCTTTCCACTCGCCGACGGCACGCAGAACCAAGACGGCGACCACGCTCATCCCCAGTGCGGTGAAGATCGCGCCGAAGAGTGCGCCCAGCCCGCGCTGGGTTGGGCATGTCCCGTGACACTGCAGCTTGACCAGGGTGTAACCGATCAATCCGCCAGCGAGCCCGCCGAGGAGTATCGCCACGAACGCGGCAACCCGTGCGCTGGGAGACGGCAGTGCGGAGAGCGGTGCATCCGGGTCGGTCACGGCCACATCGTAGGGTGCGGTCAGCTGAGGTTCACCTCGTAGGCTCACCGCTCGTGCGTGTCACCGTGGTCGTGCCGACCTACAACGAAGCCGGCAACATCGAACGACTCTGTCGCCAGGTCCGTCTAGCGGTGCCCGAGGCAGACATCCTGATCGTCGACGACGCCAGCCCCGATGGCACGGCCGATCTCGTCGAAAAGCTCGATCAGTCCCTCGGCCGGATCGACGTGATCCGCCGGGAGTGCAAACATGGGCTCGGTGCGGCCTATCGATCGGGTCTGCGCGCCGCCATGGATCGCGGCGCCCAGATCTGTGTGCAGATGGATGCCGATCTTTCCCATGACCCGTCGGTGCTGCCGGCGTTGATCGCCAACGTCGAGAACGGAGCAGACCTGGCAATCGGAAGCCGTTATGTGCCCGGAGGCCTCACCGAGAACTGGCCGCGTCGTCGTCGATGGCTGTCCCGATGGGGGAATCGATACGCGGCCGGTCTCCTGGGCTTGGCCATCAACGACGCCACGGCGGGCTACCGCGCGTACAGCAGCGAGGCCCTGGAACGGATGGCGTTCGACACCGTCGTGGCCGAGGGGTACGGCTTCCAGATCGAGATGACCTACCGACTTGTGCGAATCGGAGGCAAGGTGGTCGAGTTCCCGATCACGTTTCGGGATCGCACCGAGGGCACCTCGAAGATGTCTGGTCGCATCATCGGCGAGGCTCTGGTGCTGGTCGTCAAACTGTGGGTCGCCGACTTCGGTGGTCGTCGTCGCCGCCGGGCACAGGGAGGCTGACCGCTGCCCGAGCCGTCTTCGAACGTGTGTTCCTGTGGCAGAATGGCTCCATGAGGAATTGGGTCGTCGGAGGGGCGCTCATTCCTCGCGTCGGCGGGGTCGATCTCGATGGACTGGTTCTGGTGGGCAACCGTCGGCGCGATCGGACGGTCGAATGGACACCTCCGGGCGGTGTCATCGATCGCGGCGAATCGATCCGCGAAGGCCTCGCCCGAGAGGTCTTCGAGGAAACCGGGCTCACCGTCGCCGGTTGGTCCGACCTGCGGTACTCGGTGATTGTCGACGCGCCGCAGTTGGGCTGGCGGTTGCGGGTCGAGGCATGGGAGACCGCGGATGTCGTGGGTGAGATCGTCGTCGCCGACCCTGACGGCATCGTCGAGGAGGTCCGCCAGGTCGCCAGTTCCGAGGCCATGACACTGCTGGTGACCAGCCCCGAGTGGGTGCACGTGCCGGTCGGTGACTGGCTCAACGGCGCACTGGGGGTCGCTGGGTCATTTCACTTCCGTCTCCTCGGTACGGATCGCTCGACGTCACGGGTCGAGCGTCTCGCATGACCGATCAACGGGTCATCCTGCACGTCGACATGGATGCGTTCTACGTCAGCGTCGAGCTTCGTCGGCGCCCCGATCTGGTCGGACAACCCGTCGTCGTGGGCGGGACCGGAGCCCGCGGTGTGATCGCCGCCGCCTCGTACGAGGCCCGTCGCTACGGCGTGCGTTCGGCATTGCCCAGCGTCACCGCCAAACGGCTGTGTCCACAGGCCGTGTTCCTTCCCGGCGATCACGCGCTCTACGCGTCGGTCAGCGCCGACGTGCATCGCATCTTCACCAGGTTCACACCATTGGTCGAGCCGCTGGCGCTCGACGAGGCGTTCCTCGATGTTTCCGGCGCGCTACGCCTGCACGGGCCGGGCTCGGTCATCGCCCAAACGATCCGCGAGCGGGTGTGGGACGAATTGCAGCTCCGTTGTTCCGTCGGCGTGGCCCCCAACAAGTTCCTGGCCAAGTTGGCATCGGTCGCCGCCAAGCCGATCGCCACACCCGACGGTGTGACCGAGGGGAGAGGTGTCGTCGAGGTGCTGCCCGGCAGTGAGCTGGAGTTCCTGCACCCACTTCCGGTGCAAGCGCTGTGGGGAGTCGGGCCGGCGACGTTGCAGCGGTTGCAGCGAGTCGGGGTCCACACCGTCGCCGATCTCGCCGAGCTCGACGAGGCAGCCCTGGTCGCCTGCGTCGGGGGTGCGCACGGGCGCCATCTCTTCCAACTGGCGTGGGGCGTCGATGACCGCCCCGTCGAGGCGGACAGGGAGATGAAGTCGATCGGCCACGAGGAGACCTTTGCCACCGACCGGCACACTCACGCCGAGCTGGTCCGCGAGCTCGTACGACTCTCCGATGCGGTCGCAGCCCGGCTCCGGGCTCACGCCGGTGCGGCACGCACATTGACCGTCAAGGTCCGGTTCGCCGGTTTCGAGACGATCACCAGATCGACCACGGTGACAGAAGGTGTCTCGACATCGCATGCGATCGTCGCCGCCGTCGAGCCCTTGCTCCGGGCAATCGACCCGTCCCGTGGGGTTCGCCTGCTCGGAGTGAGTGCCAGCAACTTCAGCTCCGCGGCCCGGCAGCTGAGCCTCGACGACCTGCTCGGCGATCGCCCCGATGACGAGGGTCATTGGCTGATGGCCGAGGAGACTGTCGATGCGATTCGCAAGCGATTCGGGGCCGCTGCAATCGGTCCGGCCAGCGCCGTGAGCGACAGCGGCCTGCGGGTAGCCCGGCGTGGTGCACAACAATGGGGTCCTGATGAGCTGCCGCGTGCTTAAATCGTTGGTGTCCTGCGTTGTCTCCAGAGGCGAATCGTGGGAGGATGTCGGAAGGCAATCGGTCAGGAGTAGCCCATGCCGCTCTCAGAGGACGAACAACGCATTCTGCGACAGATCGAGGAGCAGCTCCAGCGCGACCCGAGTTTTGGTCGTGACATCAAGCCGCGCCACGTCGGATCCCGGCGCGCCGTGATCGTCAGCTCGGTCGCCACCGTGGTCAGCCTGGTTCTCACCGTCCTGCTCCTGGCCGTCAGTCCGTACCTCGCATTCATCGCATTCGTCGCCGCCGTCGCCGCTCTGGTGATCGCCGAGCGCCACGTCGCGGCGATCGGCGAGGCCGGCTTGAACCACCTCAGCGACAGTGTGCGCAGCCGCCTCGGTGGCTCAGCCGGTAGTCGCGGCGAGTGATCTAACCGCTGATCCGGCCCAGGGCGGATCGAGGATCGAAGCGATCGAGCAGCCGGGTGACAAGGCTCATTCGCGACCTGCATGCCGCGTCGACTTCACCGCGGAGCAGTTCGCTTCGGTCGGCTGCACTGCCGTCGACGCCACGCTGGGAGTAGATGGCGCGGGTCACGAGCCGGGCAATCTCGATCGTCTCGGCTTTTCCGACGTCGACGGATCTGGCATATTCGAGTGGTGTCGAACCGGCGATTCGCGGCGCGCCGGCCATCGTCAGCGATCGAACTGTTGCAGCCCACGCGGCTGCGACCCGGTCGCCTGGGTCCTTGGCGCGGCGCCGTGACCACCGGTTGATGACACGGGGCATGGCGACGACCCAGGCGGCGAGCGCCAGGATGATTGCGGCAAGGATCCACCCGCCCGCCGAACCTTCGTCGCTGGTCTTCGTGAGCGCGGGGTCGCGGGGTGTCGTCGGGCCTGTTGGCGTCTCGTTCTCCGGTCGCGGGCGCCCGGTGGACGGTTGGGACGTCGGTGTCGGGGTGCCGTCCGCCGTCCCGGTGCCCGCTGCGCCGGTGGCATTTGCCTGCTCAGCGGCGACGCCCGTGTGTTCCTCGGCGCCGGGAGCACCGCGGCGGGGCGTCGGTTCGAACAACATCCATCCGTAGCCGTCGAACCAGACCTCGTCCCAGGCGTGGGCATTCCTGCCGGCGATGTGGTACAGACCGTCGGCTCGAAGCTGTCCGTATGTGAACCCGACCATCACCCTCGTCGGCAGGCCGATGCTTCTGGCCATTGCAGCGAAGGTTCCGGCGAACTGTTCGCAGTAGCCCTCCTTGATGGCCAAGAAGTTGAGTATGGCGTCGTTGCTGTGGCCACTCTGCACTGTCAGCGAGTAGTCGAAGTTCGTGCGGAACCAGTTCTGTAGGGCCAGCGCCTGGTCGTATGGAGTGGGCGACTGCGCAACGATCGACGCCGCGAGGGAGCGAACTTCATCAGGCAGGCTGTCGGGCAGGTCGTAGTAGACCGGGTTCGGCGCACCGTTGACCGTGGCCGAACGAAGCTCATCCGCAGTCGCCCGCACGTCGGCCGACGTCACCTCATACTTGTAGCCGGGCTCCAAGCGGCCGTCGACGAGCAATGCGCCGGCCTCGTCGAGCCACAGAAGGCCGCGATCCCCGCGCCACTCTGCGGTCGTGGGGGCGTGTGCCGCAGGTACGTACGGGCCACCGAGCCTCCTGATGGTCACGCTCTGGACGATCTTCTCGACTCCTGCCGGGGCGTCGGCCAGCTCGCTGTCGGCCCGCCGGGACTCCTCGGCGAGCGGCAACCAGCGCGTACCGTCGAACGTGGCGAGCGAGGTCAAGCCGAGGTACCTCGGGGTTTCCGTACCGACTGTGAAAAGCTCGACGTTGCCGCGGTTGACGAGCCTCGAGCGGATGTCGACGAGTGGGCTGACGAGTTCAGTGGCCTCTCCCTGACGATTCCGCGTATCGAGCAGAGCTTTGGCGCCGGCACCGGGGAGTTGCGGGGCAACGGCGACAGCTCCTGTGGTCGCGAACAGGGCGCATGTGACGGCAGCGGGAAGTGCCGACCACAACGATTGTCGCCGCTTGCCCATCCACGCGGAGTCGTCGCGGGAGTGGGCCATGCGCAGCGCGGCAATGGTCAAGATTGCGGCACCGATCCACAGCGCCGCGACGAGCACGCGGTTGCGGTCGACGCCGAGCGCCGAGGTGAAGACGAAGACGACACCGGCCGGCACGACGGCCTCGGCCCTACCGAATGCCCGGAACGCGAACGTATCGGCCAGCCAGGCGCACAGGGCGAGCGCCGTCGTCGCCGCGACTGCGAAGCTGCCCTCACTCGGTACGGGCGAGACGGCGCGGGGGAACTGCCGCCAGACGAGGCGCATGTTGCCGCGGAAGCTTTCGATCGTGTCGCGCGTGGGCAGGCCGAACCGCGTCGTATCGCGGAAGTAGATCAACCCCATCAGCACGGCCAGTGCGACCAGGCCGACCGGCAGGGCAACCCAAGCGGATACCTTCAGCACTCGTAGCACGCACATCACCGCGTGGACTCCTACGCACACCACCAGCATCGGTCGCAGGTAGGCCCAGTCGGGGAAGACGCGGCACATGCTGATGGCTGTGACGATGGTCAGCAGCGTGAGGGCGGCGGTTGCCGGTACATGGGCGTAGATCGGTTGCCTGACCCTGTTGCTGTTGCTGTTGGGGTTGCTGTTGGCGTTGTTGTCGGGGGTGGCTTTGGCGCCGGTCCGCGCCACGTCTGTCGCGGTCATGTCGGCACCGCCTGGCCGGAGCCGACGATCAGCACCGACCACGAGGCGACCATCGACTCGGTCGATGTCGCGTCGACGACGAAGCGACTGCTGGCCGTGTACTCCGTAGCGCAGACGACGACCAGCGTCTCGTCCTGGCTCGCAGCGGCGCGTAGTCGTGCGGCGGCGGCGCTGGAGGCGCCTCCGGTCACGACGACGAGCAGGCCCATGCCCTCCGACATCCCGCTGTTGATCGACACCATCTCGGTGGCGTCCGTGGATGGCTCGACGGTGGACAGCCAGCGGAGCGTGTTGGCCGCTACATCGGGGCCGCGAAGGTCGATGTCGTTCGTCGCGAAACGGGTGTTGACGCCGGCATGAGCCGAACTGGCGGTGATGCTGGCAGCGGCGATCACAGCCTGTTCGAACGATCCGTTCGTGTACTCCGACGCATTCGTGTCGAGCACGACGGTGCATCGCCTGATGCCTTCGAGCGCCGTTTCGCGAACGATCAACGACGTGGCGCGCGCCGACGCCTTCCAGTTGATGCGGCGGATGTCGTCGCCGCGTTGGTACTCGCGTAACGAGTGGAATTCGGTGCCGGTCTGCCCCCACGACTTCATCCGCAGATGTTGCCCGAGGCGGCCCGACGATCCGATCGAGGGAAACGGCAGCGGGATCGTGTGCGGAACGATCAGCACCTCCTCGGTGCCGGCCAGGGTCGTCGTTCGCTCGGTGAGACCGAGCACGTCGCGTCGAAGCGCACGCAGCGGACCGGTGCGCACCAAGCCGCGCCGGGAGGTCGGCACGCGATACGCGGCGCTGGCGGCCTGTCCGGGACCGAGCTTGGCCAGCTGCATCGGCGCGCCGCCGTTGTTGCCGACGGGCTCCCACAGTTGTAGGTACGGCGACGCCTGCCGGCCGAGGTTGGCGACTTGGATGTCGACGCGTGCCGGCTCGCCGACCGAGACCATCGCCGGGCTGACGATGCGCTTGACGTTGAGCGGCGGTAGCCGGCGCTGCACGGAGATCAGGGCGACCAGTAGGGCGATGATGATGCCGACGCCGACGACGTACAATTCGATCAGGCCGAAGACGCGCCCGATCGCGAAGCAGGCAACGGCAGCGACGATCGCCGTCCAGCCGTGCCTGGTGGGCATGTATCGACCAGCCTCTATCGACCGGCGGGGACGGGTACGGAACCGACGAGCTCGCGGATGACCGAGATACCGGTGACACCCCGAGACATTGCGTCGGGTCGCAACATCACCCGGTGGGACAGCACCGGCTCGGCGACAGCCTTGACGTCGTCGGGTGTCGCGTACTCGCGGCCCTGACTGGCGGCACGTGCTCGGGTTGCCCGTGACAGCTGCAAGGTGGCTCGTGGAGACAGACCGAGCAGCAGTGCCGGATGGCGACGGCTTGCCTCGGCGAGGTCGACCATGTAGCCCTGCAACGTCAGCGCGAGATGCACGGTGCGGACCGCATCGATCAGGGCCATGACCTCGTCGGTGGTGACGACGGCCTGCAGGTCGTTCATGGCCGTGTTGCTGCCGTGAGTCTGCACGATCGCCAGCTCCGCGGCGCGGTCCGGGTAGCCGAGCGAGAGACGCATCAGGAAGCGGTCGAGCTGGCTCTCTGGCAGGCGGTAGGTGCCTTCTTGCTCGACGGGGTTCTGAGTGGCGATGACCATGAACGGCTCCGGCAACATGTGGCTGGCGCCGTCGGCGCTGACCTGGCGTTCCTCCATCGCTTCGAGGAGTGCCGACTGGGTCTTCGGCGAGGCGCGGTTGATCTCGTCGGCAAGCACGATGTTGGCGAACAGCGGCCCACGTTGGAACACGAACGACTCGCTCGAGCGCTGGAAGATGCTGACGCCGACGAGGTCGGCGGGGAGCAGGTCGGGCGTGAATTGCACACGCTTCCAGGTGCAGTGGACCGATGCCGCCATCGCCTTGGCGAGGCTGGTCTTGCCGACGCCGGGCACGTCTTCGATGAGCAGATGGCCTTCGGCGAGCAGACACGAGACAGCCAGATCGATCGCTTCCTTCTTGCCCTGGACGACACGAGCGATGTTGCTCGTGATGGCATCGAAGAGCGATGCGAAGGTACGGGTCGGATCTGTATGGATCGCCGTCACGGGTGGAAGGGTAGACGGCGTACGGCGGAAAGCAAGGGCGGGACGCTACGGTCTGGCCGCGTGACTCGTTGCTACCTCGCCGTCGACGTCGGTGGCACCAAGCTGGCAGCTGGTGTCGTCGACGAATCTGGACAGATCCTGGTGCGCGATCGCCTGCTCACGCCGCCTCGCGACGTCTGGCCGACTTTGTCGCGTCTGATCCTCCGCGTCGTCGCCGCTGCGCCCACCGACCTGATCGGATGCGGCGTCGGCTGTGGCGGACCGATCGATCCCTTGGCGAGGACGGTGTCTCCGCTGTACATCCCGAGCTGGAGCCGATTTCCACTGGCCGCCGAGCTCGAAGAGCTGCTGCAACTACCCGTCGCCGTCGACACCGATGCTCGGGCCCTGGCCCTGGCCGAGGCGTGGTGCGGGGGAGCGGTCGGCGTCAGCGATTTCATCGGGGTGGTGATGGGCACCGGCGTCGGCGGTGGCGTCGTCAGTGGCGGCAAGCTCCTGCAGGGTCGGGTCGGCAACGCCGGGTACATCGGTCACGTCGTCGTCGAGCCCGACGGCCGTCCGTGCATCTGCGGCGGAAAGGGCTGCCTGGAGACGTACTGCAGCGGTCAGGCGATCGAGGCCGAGACCGGGCGGCCTCCGCAGCGCGCCCCGGCGGCCATCGTCGAACGTACCGGGGTGATGGTCGGCCGAGCGCTGGCTTCGGTGGGTGCCCTGTGTGATCTCAAGCTGGCGCTCGTCGGTGGATCTGTGGCTCTCGGGTTCGGCGAGCCGTTCTTCCGCGCTGCTCAAGACGAACTCGACAAGCGAGCCCGATTACCGTTCACCAGCGGGTTCCAGGTGATGGCGGCAACGCTCGGACCGCGGGCACCGCTGATCGGCGCGGCGGCGCTGGCCAGGCATCCGCACGGCTGATCAGCACGGTTCGCCGCGGTTCAACACGAGGCCCTACCCGCGGGTAACATATGCCCATGCGCCCCACTTACTCCGCCGATGCCGAGGCTTACCGCGAGAAGGTCCAGGCCTTTCTGGCCGAGAAGCTTCCGGCCAAATGGGGCGGAATCGGCGCGCTCGAAGGCGACGATCTCCACGCCTTCGTCGGCGAGTGGCGCAAGACGTTGTACGGCGCCGGGTACCTGGCACCCGGCTGGCCCATCGAGTACGGCGGCGCCGGGTTGTCGGCGCTCGAGCAGGTGATCATCGCCGAGGAGTTCGCCAAGGCGGGCGTGCCCGACGGGCGGACCGAACGACGTGTTCGGTATCCAGATGCTCGGCAACACGTTGTTGCAGTGGGGGACCGACGAGCAGAAGAACCGGTATCTGCCGCGGATCCTGTCGGGAGCCGACACGTGGTGTCAGGGGTATTCCGAGCCGAACGCCGGAAGCGACCTGTCGAACCTCGGCTTGCGCGGCGTGCTCGACGGCGATCAGTGGGTGCTCAATGGGCAGAAGATCTGGACCTCTGCCGGCCATCTGGCCGATCACATCTTCACCCTGGTTCGCACCGATCCCGAGGCGCCGCGGCACAAGGGAATTTCGTTCATCCTGGTCGACATGCGTCAACCGGGCATCGAGGTGCGTCCGATCAGGATGATCAGCGGCGAGAGCGAGTTCAACGAGGTCTTCTACACCGACGCGACAGCGCCGAAGGACGAGGTTGTGGGCGGTGTCAACAACGGCTGGGCGGTGGCGATGACGCTGCTCGGCTACGAGCGCGGCGAGTCGGCGGCCACCGTGCCGATTCGCTATCAGGCCGAGCTCGATCGGCTGCTGATGTTGGCGAAGGAGTCGGGACGGATCAACGATCCGAACATCCGCCAGCGTCTGGCGTGGTGCTACTCCAAGGTGCAGATCATGCGTTACAGCGGCATGCGCACGCTGACCAAGTTCCTCCACGGCCATCACCCCGGCCCGGATGCAGCGATCTCCAAGCTCTACTGGAGCGAGTACCACAAGGTCGTCACCGAGTTGGCGCTCGACATCCTCGGCCCCGAGGCGATGGTGCCGACGGGGCGCCGTCCGTCGACTGCCTTCCAGAGCGACGACGCCGGCGCGCCGAACAGCTCGTGGAGTTGGGTCGGCACCTTCCTCAATGCCCGCGCCGGAACCATCTACGCCGGTTCGTCGCAGATCCAGCGCAACATCATCGGCGAGATGGTGCTCGGTCTGCCGAAGGAGCCGAAGGCGTCCTTGAGGCCATGGGAAGTCGTTCGTTGCTCGGCGCTGGTCGTCGCGCCATCCTCGGCTGTGGGTCACGGCGTGGCGTCAGTACCGGGCCGGCCTGCCTCGACGGTGGTGGACCCGACGTCCGTTCCTGCCGATTCCGCCCGGCGACTACGTGCGCTTCCGACTGCAGACCCAATACGGCACCGCCGACCATCGCATCGACGCCGCCGATGTGCTGAACTACCTCTCATGGTGCAAGCTCCACCGAGAAGTGGCTTCTTGATACCCCTTGTGGCGAGCGGGAATTCGCTCGCGCCCGACGGCAGGCATCGGTAGGGTCTCAGGCCATGAGGAGCGCGCTGGTGTTGAACGCAACATACGAGCCGCTCTCCGTCGTGCCGTCTCGTCGTGCCGCTTGTCTCGTGCTCGCCGACAAGGCCGACATCATCGAAGACGACGGCACGCACCTCCACGCAGCAACGCTCAGCATTCCGAATCCGGTCGTGATCCGACTCCGATATGTCGTCAAGGTGCCGTATCACCGCCGCACGGCGATGTCTCGTCGGGCCGTGTTCGTCCGCGACGAGCACTGCTGCCAGTACTGCGGCGACATGGCCGACTCGATCGACCACATCCTGCCGCGGTCCCGCGGCGGCCAGCACATCTGGGAGAACGTCGCCGCGGCCTGTCGGCCCTGCAACCTTCGCAAGCGTGACCGCACACCCGACGAGGCCGGTATGCGCCTGGCCAGGCCGGCACGTGCACCCAAGGAACTGGCCTGGATCACGGTGTCCGTCAACCGGGTCCCCGAGGCCTGGAAACGGTACCTCGCGCTCGCCAGCTGACGATGTCGTCATGGCGGATCGAACACGTCACCGGCGATGTCGGCGCGTTTCACGCCAGGCCGCTTCCGGCCGACCGACGCACGGCGACGTTCTTTCGGGCTGAGTCGGCCACGCTCGTGCTCGGTTCGGCGCAACGCGTCGAATCGGTCGACGTCGACGCCGCCGCACGTCAGGGGATCACCATTGTCCGTCGACGCTCCGGCGGCGGCGGAGTGCTGGTGCTACCCGGCGACTTCGTCTGGCTCGACCTCGAGATACCCGCGTCCGACGAACTGTGGAGTGACGATGTCGGGCGATCGATGTGGTGGGTCGGCGATCTGTGGCGGGGCGCGCTCACCACGCTCGCGCCCCTCGCCACGGTTCATCGAGGTGCGATGCAGCGCACTCGGTGGTCGTCCGACATCTGCTTTGCGGGGACCGGACCCGGCGAGGTGTTGCTCGGCGGCGCCAAGCTTGTCGGGATCTCGCAGCGCCGCACTCGCCATGCGGCCCGGTTTCAGACGATGGTGCACCTGCGGTGGCGGCCGGATGTGGTCGGGTCGCTCGTCGCCGGATCCCCACCCGCCGAAGAACTGGCCTCACTGGTGGCGACGTGTGCAGCGCCGGCCGAGTCGATCACCGCCGCGCTGACGGAGTCGCTGCTCGCTCCGTAGGAGTCGGGCGCGACTTGGGTACTGCCAGTTCCGGAATCGCGCCCGTCGAGCCTGGTCGGGCGCGGTGTGAGCACTGGCGGTGCCGATTTCGCGCCCGATGAGGTCTCCATCGGCGGCGTCCGATGGGGACTTGTGGGGGAGTCGTGGGTGATTGTGGGGGAAATGGTTGACATTGGGGTAATTACGCATACATAATGGGGATCGGTGGGGAACACGGGCGTCAGCTCACATCCCCGCGTCGAGGCAGGTCGACCGGCTGGAAGGTGGTGAGGCGCGAGTGATGTTCGTTGGGTCGCATGAGCGCCAGCTCGACGACAAGGGCCGAGTGGCTCTTCCGGCGACCTATCGCGCCCACCTCGGCGAGCACTGTTACCTGGTGAAGGGCACCGACAAGTGCGTCGACGTGATCCCCTCCGAGGCGTTCGAGCAGTTCGGCCGGGAGTTGATCGCCAAGGTCGAACGCGGCGAACTGGCCCTGAATCGTCAACGGGCGCTCGCAGCCAGCGCCGTACTGGCCACCGTCGACAGGCAAGGGCGCGTCAACGTCGACGAGAAGCTTCGGAACTACGCCGACCTCGACCTCGAGAGCCAGGTCATCGTGGCCGGCAACCTCACCCGGCTGGAGATCTGGTCACCCGAGCGATACGCCCGCATCGACGCCGAGGGCACCGACGACATCGCCGGAGACCCGGCGTGAACGGCAGCAATGACACAACCCGAGCGACAGGTCTCAAGATCCCGAAGTTCAAGGAAAGGAGCAAGGCAACGAATTGACCGACGACAAGGATCATCCGAGGTTCTTCGCTCATCTGCAGTCCTCCGGTCTGCAAGATGGACAGCCCCTACTCCGCCCGCTTCCGTCTCGTTCGACCGGGGAGACATCCCGGCGACACCGGCGAGCCGGGGGACTGCAGATGAGCGAAGCCACATCGCGATGGTGCCCGATGACCGAGCCGTTCCACCACCATCCGGTGATGGTCGACGAGATCACCAAGGTGTTCGAGCCGGTGCCCGGCGGCGTGCTACTGGATGCGACGCTCGGCGGCGGCGGCCATGCCGAACGACTGCTCGACAGCTACGAACGGCTCCGGATCCTCGGGCTCGATCGCGATGAACTCGCACTCGAGGCGGCCCGCCTGCGCTTGGCCCGCTTCGGAGATCGGCTGATGGTCCATCACTGTCGATTCGACCGCCTGGAAGACGCCATGGAAGCATTTTCAGTAGACAGCCTCTCCGGGGCCCTGTTCGATCTCGGTGTCAGCTCGCCGCAACTCGATGAGGCTGCTCGCGGGTTCTCGTACCGTCACGACGCAGCCCTCGACATGCGCATGGATCAATCGCAGGCGTGGACGGCCGCCGATGTCGTCAACGGCTACCCGGTCGATCAACTGGCCCGCGTGCTGCAGCAGTATGGCGACGAGCGGTTCGCCCGCCGGATCGCCAGGGCGATCGAGGCCGCGCGTCCGATCGAGTCGACGACGGAACTCGCGGCAATCGTGGTCGCTGCCATCCCGGCCGCGGCCCGTCGCACCGGCGGCCACCCGGCGAAGCGCACGTTCCAGGCGATCCGAATCGAGGTCAACGGCGAGCTCGACGTCCTGGCCCCGGCCATCGACGCGGCGATCGACCGGACGACCACGGGTGGGCGCGTGGCAGTGCTCTCGTATCACTCCGGTGAGGATCGGATCGTCAAGGAGCGGATGCGTCTGGCGGTCACCGGTGGTTGTGAGTGCCCGCCGGAGCTGCCGTGCGTCTGCGATGCTGTCCAGACGGTCCGGATCGTTCGCGGCATACCGCGCACACCGACCGCAGACGAGCAGGCCGACAATCGACGCGCTTCGAGCGCCCGGTTGCGAGTGGTCGAGCGAATCGTCGACACGCCTCGGCGCGGTTCGGTGGGTTGATCAGTGGCAACCGTGCTGCGAACCGAGCGCCAGCCGGACGTTCGCGACCGCGTGCACTCCGACGGCGGCGTCATGGCCCGACCCATGATCCGTACGACGATCGGCGTCGACCGTCGCGCCGCAACCCAGGCTCACCGTCGTACCCCGACGACGTCGCACCGCCCGTCTCGTTGCCGTCGCAGCCTTCTTCATGTCGCTGCTGATGCTCGGCGCGGCCGCGTTCCAGACACAGCTGGCCAGCCGGCAGGTCGAGCTCGACCGCGTCGACCGTCAGATTCGCGCCGCCCGAAACGATTTCAACGATCTTCGCCGCCAACGAGCCGAACTGCGCTCGCCCGACCGATTGGCCAGCAGCGGTGCGGCGCTCGGCATGACGGCGGCGACCAAGACCGAGTTCATCGAGATCGCTCCCGAGGTGGTTGCCGAGGTGCAGCGGAGCGCAGGCGGAGTGTTCGACCCCGGGACCGAGACCATGGATCCGGTGTTCGAGGAGTTCAAGGTCGTCAAGTCAATCGCAGGCGGATAGGCGGAACGCATGAGGGACGAGAACCATCCGGCTCGATCGAGGAGCCACCATCGACAGCGAATGGCATCCGCTCAGCCGGCTCGGCGCACGGCCGTCTCCACGTCGCATCGGCCGCCATCTCCGGCACCAGCGCGTCGAAAGATCGAGCCTCGGCGATCCCGCGGTGCTCCTGCGGCCCAGGACGTCAGGCGACCACCCGTCGGCTCTAGTCGCGGTCGACGGGCCGCACAACCCCGGCGAGGCCGCGGTGCCGGCCAGGGCAATGCCCAGGCCTTCCGCAAACGGGCCATCGCTCAGCACCAGCCCCGCATCTACACCGCTGGTCAGTCGTCGCGCCGACTCGTCGCCGTGTTCGTCATCTCTGCCCTGCTGTTCCTCGCCGTCCTTGCTCGAGTCACACTGCTGCAGACCGTTCAGGCCGACGCGCTCGCGGTGCCGGCAAGTCGCAGCGGACGACAGAACAGGTGCTCAAGGCCCACCGCGGCACGATCTTCGACCGCGAAGGAGCTGATCTCGCCCTGTCGGTGCCGGCGCGGACGGTCATCGCCAACCCGAAGCTGGTTCTCGATCCGGTGGGCACCGTGCGGACGTTGACCGCCTTGCTGAAACTCACACCCGCCAAGCAGACGGCGCTGACCGAGGCGTTCACGTCGAAGAAGAACTCGTTCGTGTACGTGGCCCGACAGATCGATCCGCAGCTGGCTCGTACGGTCGTCGCCCTTCGTCTGGCCGGGATCTCGTCGATCAGTGAAGACAAGAGGATCATGCCCAGCGGTGAGGTCGGGCGCAGCGTCGTCGGCCGCACCGATCCAGATCTGCAGGGCACCGCCGGATTGGAGATGGAGTACAACGACGTCCTCCGGGGGGTCGACGGCGAGCAGTCCACGGAACATGATCGCAAGTTCCGATCGATCGCCGGCGGTGACGAGACGGTGGCCCCGATCCCTGGCTCGGACATCGTCTTGACCCTCGATCGCGGCCTGCAGTACCAGGTCGAGAGGGCCCTGCTGAAGCGCGTCGAAGCCCTCTCGGCAGTCGGCGGCACAGCGATCGTGCTCGGGGTGAAGACCGGCGATGTCTACGCCAGTGCAAACGTCCGCCGTGACGGCAACGGCGTCGCCGAGATCACGTCGGCAAACCTTGCAGCAGTCGAGCCGCACGAGCCAGGATCGGTGGCGAAGGTCTTCAGCATCTCCGCCGCCGTGAACGAAGGTCTCGCCACACCCGACACGACGATCATGGTGCCCGGCTTCTTGACATACAAACCCGTCAACAAGAGCGACGAGAAATGGAAGTTCAAGATCCGCGACGCCGAACCTCACGACGAGCAGCCGATGAGCCTCCGCGACATCATCGTCCACTCGTCGAACATCGGCACCGTTCTGATGACCGAAGGCATCGGCACGTTGAAGTTCGGCCAGTATCTCCACGAGTTCGGGTTCGGCTCCACGACAGGTCTCGGGCTCCCTGACGAGAGCGCCGGGATCATGAGGCCGGCCGCCGACTGGCAGGCCACCGAGAAGGTCACGCCCCGGTACGGGTACGGCTACGCGGCGACGTCGCTGCAGTTGGCAGCGGCCGTCAACACCATTGCCAATGGTGGTGTGTACGTCGCGCCCCGCCTGGTGCTGTCGACCATCGACGCCAACGGCCAGACCCACGATGCCCCACCCTCACCGTCGCACGAGGTCGTGACACCGCAGACCGCGGCCACAATGACATCGATGATGAAAGATGTCGTGTGCTACGGCACGGCGAAGTACGCCAAGGTGCCGGGCATGTCGGTGGCAGGCAAGACCGGGACCGCGTTGTTGAAGCCCACGGCCCAGCCTGCACTCAAAGCCGGGGAAAAGGCGCCGGTGACACCCGCGGTCAATCCCACCGGCGAGACCAACCCGCCTGCCAACACCGACTACCAGGCCGTCGACGGGACCAAGGAGTACTACTCGACGTTCGTCGGCTACTTCCCGGCCGACAACCCGCAGGTCACGATCCTGGTGTCGATCGACCGTCCCGATCCGACCAACCAGGATCACCTCGGTGGCAAGGCTGCCGGTCCGTTGTTCTCGACATTGGCGACGATGGCCATGCATGAGCTGCGGGTCAGCCCCTCGCCGAACGACAACGGTTGTCAAGACAGCGGCGGGTGACATCAATGTCTCGCATGCTTCGCGAGGTGGTCGAGCAGGCGGGGCTGGACCAGGTCGTCCTCCACGGTGACGACGCGGTCGCCATCACTTCGGTGGATTTCGATTCACGACGAGTGTCGCAGGGTTCGCTGTTCTGCTGCTTGCGGGGAGCCCAGTCCGACGGCCACGCGTTTGCCTCCGGCGCTCGTTCGGCCGGGGCTGGCGCGCTGCTGGTCGATCACGTCCTCGCGGTGGATCTCCCGCAAGTCGTGGTTCCCGACACCCGCCTGGCGATGGGTCACCTCGCAGCGGCGTTCTTCGATCACCCCGCTCGGGCGTTGATGCTCGTCGGGGTCACCGGCACGAACGGCAAGACCACCACCACCAGCTTGATCTCGTCGGTGCTGGCCGCCGCCGGCAGATCGACCGGCATGATCGGAACCCTGACGGGCGCGCACACCACGCCCGAATCGTCAGATCTGCAAGCTCGCCTGGCGGACTTCGTCGCGCACGGCGTGACCGCCGTCGTCATCGAGGTATCGTCGCACGCTCTCGAATTGCAGCGAGTCGCCGGGTGCCATTTCGACATCGCCGTGTTCACCAACCTGGGTCGGGACCACCTCGATCTCCACGGAACGCAAGAGCGGTATTTCGCGGCAAAGGCAAGGCTGTTTCAACCAGATCTGTCGGACGAGGCGGTCGTCAACGTCGACGATCCTCACGGCCGACTGCTCATGGACGTGGGAGCGATCCCGACCATCGGATACGGGCTCGGCGACATCGACGATGTCACGGTTACGGCGACCAGCCACAGCTATCGATGGCGAGAGCGGATGATCGAGGTCCCGATCGGCGGAGGGTTCAACGTGATGAACAGCCTGGCGGCGGCAACGGCGTGCGATCGATTGGGAATCGACGCGGCGACGATCGAGAGCGGATTGCGTGAGGCGGCATCGGTGCCCGGCCGATTCGAGGCGGTCGTCGCCGGTCAACCGTTCGCGGTCATCGTCGACTATGCGCACACCCCGGACGGTCTGGAGAAGGCGATCAGCGCGGCGCGTCAGATAGCCGGCGACCGGGCCGTCCACGTCGTGTTCGGCTGCGGTGGTGATCGCGATCGCGACAAGCGCCCGTTGATGGGCGCCGTGGCCTCGAGGCTCGCTGATCATGTCGTCCTCACCTCTGACAACCCACGCTCCGAGGACCCGCTGGCGATCATCATTGCCACTCTCGAGGGGGTGCCCTCCGACTACCGTGGCCGCGTTGTGATGGAACCAGATCGCCGGCAGGCCATAGATATCGCCCTACGCGGGGCGCGATCCGGAGACGTCGTGTTGATCGCCGGAAAGGGTCACGAACGAACGCAGACGATCGGTCAACAGGTGCTGGAGTTCGACGACCGCGCCGTCGCACGCCAACTACTGCAGGTGCTGCAGTGATCGCCGTCATGATCGCCGGCGTTTCCGCGATGGTCGCGTCGCTGTTCGGCACCCGGTACCTCATCACGTTCTTTCGCAATCGCGGCAAGGGTCAACCGATCCTCGGCAAGGAGGATCGCGGCCCGGATCACCACCTGGCCAAGCAAGGGACGCCGACCATGGGTGGCCTGGCCATCGTGGTGTCGGCCTTCTTCGGCTGGATCGTTGCTCATTTCCGTCACGGCCTGGTGTTCTCGAACCAGGCTGCGATCGCCTGGGTCGGCATCCTCGCGCTCTCCGGCATGGGCTTCCTCGACGACTACATCAAGGTCAACAAGGCGCACAACCGCGGGATCTTCTGGAAGAAGAAGGGCTACATCACCCTGCTGATCTCGATGGGGATCGCCTGGTGGCTCGTCGCCGCAACGGGCGTCAGCGAGACCATCTCCTTCACGCGCTACGACTGGCCCGGGTGGCATGTGCCGTGGCCCGTCTGGGTGGTCTTCGCCGGGGTCACCATCTGGGCCACAGCGAACGCGGTCAACGTGACCGACGGCCTCGATGGCCTCGCCGCCGGCGCCGGGTTGCTGGGGTTCCTGGCGTTCACGATCATCGCCTACTGGGCATTCCGAAATCCTGAGATCTACGGGGTCGCCGGCTCGGGTGTCGTCAACCCGCTCGACATGGCGGTGCTTGCCGCTGCGTTCGCCGGAGCGTGTGGTGGGTTCTTGTGGTTCAACGCGGCACCGGCGCGAATCTTCATGGGTGACGTCGGATCGCTGGCGATCGGCACGGCTCTGGCGCTACTGGCCCTCACCACCGACACCCAGATCCTGTTGATCCTGATCTGCGGCATCAACGTCATCGAGGCCGGATCGGTGGCGATCCAGATGGGCGTCTTCAAGGCTTCCGGTCGAAGGCGCCGTCTGTTCAGGATGTCTCCGATCCACCACCACTTCGAACTGATGGGGTGGCCCGAAACCACCGTGATCATCCGATTCTGGTTGATCGCCGGGATATGCGTTGCGACCGCCTTGGCGATCTACATCGGTGACTTCACCCGGTTGGAGTTGAGGAGATGACCACGACGGCGCTCGTCTATGGCATGGCGATCAGTGGTGAGGCCGTGGCGCGGGCGCTTCACGACCGCGGCGCGCGCGTGCTGGTCGCCGACGACGCTGCCAACGCCGCCAGGTCCGCTGCTGCCGCCGCGGTCGGGGCCGAACTGGTCGCCCGTCCCGATGCCGACACGCTCGACAGGTTGGTGGCGATGAGTGACATCGTCTGCCCGGCTCCTGGCGTTCCCGAAACGCATCCTGTGATTGCAGCGGCCACGCGCCATCGGCAAGCCGATCCGTACCGAGATCGACCTGGCCTATGAATGGGAGCAGCACCGCGCCGGCGGAGCACGACCGATGCTCGCCGTGACCGGAACCGACGGCAAGACGACCACCACGATGATGGTCGCGGCCATGTTGCGGTGTGCGGGCCTGAAGGTGGCGGCCGTTGGCAATACCGAGGTGCCGCTGATCGCCGCCCTGGCGACCGATGTGGATGCGTTCGTCGTCGAGTGCAGCAGCTTCCGGCTGAATTGGATCGACCACTTCCGCAGCGAGGCCTCGGTCTGGTTGAACCTCGCCGAGGATCATCAGAACTGGCACGTGTCGATGCAGGCCTACGAACGGGCCAAGGCTCGCCTCTGGAGTCACAACCGACCGGACGACGTCGCAGTCGGTTGCGCTGCCGATCCGGTGGTCATGCGCAACCTCGCCGGTGTCGCCGGTCGTGTGCTCACATTCGGAGCCGTCGGCGCCGATTACCGCCTGGAGGGATCAACGCTGACCGGTCCTGCTGGCGGATTTGCCGAGAGGTCTGCGATGACCCGCGACCTCCCACACGACATCAGCAACGCATTGGCCGCCGCGGCGATAGCGATCGAGTCCGGATTGGCCAGCGGCGCCGCCGTCGCCGAGGCGCTGGCAACCTTCGAGCACCCACCGCATCGGATCGAACCGGTCGGCAAGTTCGACGGGTGCTGGTGGTACAACGACTCGAAAGCGACCACACCACACGCCGCGATCACGGCGATCCGTGGGTTCGACAACGTGGTGCTGCTGGCCGGTGGGCGCAACAAAGGGCTCGATCTGGCCAGCCTGGCGACCGAGCACCAGCGGATCAAGGCAGTCGTCGCGCTCGGTGAGGCCGCACCGATCATTCGTGATGCGTTCGCGACGTGGTGCCCCGTTGTGGAGGTCACCTCGATGCAGTCCGCTGTCGCCGCCGCTGCGGCGTTCGCCGACGCGGGCGACACCGTTCTACTGTCGCCGGCGTGCGCCAGCTTCGACTGGTACCCCGACGGTGGCTATCCGCAACGTGGTGACGATTTCAAGCGGTCGGTTCACGGCTATTTCGAGGACGGAGCACGATGAGTTCATCGACAACGGTGATCGGTGACCGACGCCGCCAGGCCCTTGATCGGGCGGCAGCACTGCGTAGGCATCCGACGCGGCGCATGGCGTCGAGACCGACTTCGCCGCCGACCGTGGCGTTCTACGCGATCGCCGTCGTTGTCGCGGTGTTCGTCATGCTGGGTCTGGTGATGGTGCTCTCGGCATCGTCGATCAACCAGTTCCACCAGGGTCTCTCCCCGTATCGCATCTTCAACAAGCAGGTGATGTGGGCGGCGCTGGGGTTGGTGGGCCTGTGGATCGGAATGCGCGTGCCGTATCACTTCTGGCGCCGACTGGTGCTGCCGGCATTGGTGGTGTCCTGCGGGATGATGCTCCTGCCGTTCATTCCGGGCATTGGTGATCGTGTCAACGACGCCAACGCGTGGGTGGCGATCGGGCCGCTGTCACTCCAGCCGTCGGAGTTCTTGAAGCTGTCGGTTCTGCTGTACTGCGCCAACCTCCTGGCCAAGCGCAGGGATGAGATGGCGGATCCGTCGCGAACTCTGGTACCCGTGATGTTCGTTGCGATCATCGGCAGCGGATTGTGTCTCGTGCAGAGCGACCTCGGGTCGGCGATCGTGCTGGCGTCGATCGTCTTCGTCGTCGCCTTCATCGCCGGTGCTCCACTCCGACCGATGGCCGCCGCCGCCGGGTTGGGTGCCGTCGGCGCGCTCGCCTTCGTGGTCTCGAGCCCGCGTCGACAGGCGCGGTTCACCGCGTTCCTCGACATCGCCGCCCACAAAGATCACCTGAGCTATCAGACCTACCAGGCAATGATCGCCTTGGCACAAGGCGGTCTCGCCGGAGAAGGCGTGGGTCAGGGCAAGAACAAGCTCGGCGATTTCCTACCGCTGGCGCACAGTGACTTCATCTTCGCAGTGGTCGCCGAGGAACTCGGGATGATCGGCGTCGTTGCAGTGCTCGGTGGCTTCCTGATCTTGGCCTTCGCCGGTGTCCAGGTCGCCCTGGCGACACAGGACCGGTTTGCCAGCCTCCTTGCCGGAGGAATCGTCATCTGGTTCGTCGTGCAGACGATCATCAATGTCGGTGGTGTCACCGGGATGATGCCGGTCACCGGCCTGACGCTGCCGTTCTTCTCGGCGGGCGGCAGTTCGCTGTTCGTCACGATGACCGCGGCCGGGCTGCTGCTCAACGTGGCTCGCAACGTGAGGTGACCCCTTCGTGAGCTCCACAGACACCCGGCGTCGGGAGGGGACCGCGTACGCCGTTGTGACCGGCGGCGGGACCTCCGGGCACGTGCTGGCGGCCGTTGCAGTCGCCGATGCGCTGGTCGGGCGCGGCCATGACCACGACACCATCCATTACGTCGGCACCATACGAGGTGTGGAGTCTCGACTACTGCCGGCAACCGGGTACCACTACACGCTGTTCGATGTCGTCGGCTTGCAGCGCAGCCTGTCGATGCGCAACCTGGCGTTCCTCCCGAAGCTGGCCCGCTCGACATGGCAAGCGATCAGGCTGATCCGCCGGCTGACGCCGAGGGTTGTCGTCAACGTGGGTGGCTATGCGAGCTTTCCGGCGACGGCTGCAGCGATGATCTGCGGGATTCCGATCGTGGTGGTCAGCTACGACCGCCGACCCGGTCTCGTTTCGAAATTGGCTGCTCGTCGCGCCGCGGCGTGTGCCGTGGCGTTCGAGGGGTCGACGTTGCCAAGAGCCGAGCTCACCGGGGCACCGGTGCGCCAGGAGGTGCTGGCCGTCGACCGTCAACGAGACCGACGTCGAGCGCGTTCCGAACTCGGTGTGCCTGATGACCGGTTCCTCGTCGCCGTGTTCGGAGGGTCGCTGGGCGCCAGGCGGCTGAACGAGGTGGTTGCCGGCACCGTGCAGCGGCTCGTCGCCCGGAGTGATCTGGTCGTGTATCACGTCGTGGGCGACCGGAATATGGCCGATGCCGCGCCCGGTCGAGATGGCAGCCAAGGCATCATGTATCGAGTGCTTGGATACGAGGACCGAATGCCGCTGGTCTACGCCGCAGCCGATCTCATGGTGACGAGGGCCGGCGCGGCGACGATCGCCGAACTCGCCACGGTTGGGATGCCGGCGGTCATCGTGCCGTGGCCAGGGGCGGCCGAGAACCATCAGGTCGACAACGCTCGGGAGCTCAGCAACAGCCACGCCGCGGTGTTGATCGAGGAGGTCGACCTCACCGTCGACCGGCTGGTCAGTGAAATCGAGGCCATCGGCTCTGACCCGGTCCGGCTTGCCGCGATGTCGAGATCGGCCGGCGAGATCGGTGCTCGTCACCGCGGTGGCGCCCTGGTCGATCTCATCGAGAGGGTGGCCGCGCCGTGATCGGGCCTCCGGACGTACCACTCGATCTCTCGACGCCACACCGATTGCATGTGGTCGGTGTCGGCGGGCCCGGCATGAGTGCCATCGCCATCGTGCTTGCCGAGATGGGCCATCAAGTCAGTGGGAGCGACCTTCGCGACCGGCCGGTTCTGGAGCGCGTGCGTGCTGCGGGTGTCGATGTTCACGTCGGTCACGATCGGCGACACGTCGCGGGATGCCGGGCCGTGACGGCCTCGACTGCAGTTCCGGCCAGGAACATCGAGCTCGACGAGGCTGCGAAGTCGGGTATCGCTGTGCTGAGCCGCGCCGCGATGTTGTCGTCGATCTGCGCCCAGGCCAGGTCACTCGGTGTTGCGGGCACCCACGGGAAGACCACGACAAGCTCGATGTTGATGCTGATTCTGTCTGCCGCGGGTCTGCGACCGTCGTTCGTCATCGGTGGCGACGTGACCGACATGGGGACCGGGGCACAATGGACCGCTGGCGAATGGTTGGTGGTCGAGGCCGATGAGAGCGATGGCACCCACCTCGAGCTACCGCTGTTCGGCACCATTCTGCTGAACGTCGAAGTCGATCATCTCGACTTCTTCGGCACCGAGGATGCGATCATCGCCAGCTTCGACCAATACCTCGCGCAGACCTCGGGGCCGAAGGTGCTGTGCGCCGACGACCCTGTCTGTGCCGAGCTTGCCGCGCGACACGGGGCCACCACCTACGGAACGTCACCGCTCGCGGATTACAGGGCCGTCGACGTACGATCCGACGTCGGCTCGAATTCCTTCACGGTCACACGCGAGGGCGCGACCCTCGGCACCATCGACCTTCCGCTGCGTGGAATCCACAATGTGCGCAACGCGCTCGGGGCGTTGGCGATGGCTTGCTCGGTGGGCGTCGAGTTCGACGTGGCCGGACGCGCCTTGGCCAAGTTCGGCGGTGTTCGCGCGTCGGTTCGACGTCCGCGGCGTGGATGGCGGCGCGACCCTGGTCGATGACTACGCCCACCTGCCGAGCGAGATCAGTGCCGTTCTCTCGGCGGCACGATCGAGCGGTGACGGCTGGCGACGGGTCGTCGCGGTGTTCCAGCCGAACCGCTTCAACCGCATGGCGATCATGTCGCCCGCGTACCGTGACGCATTCGTCGATGCCGACCTCGTTGTGATCACCGAGATCTTTGCCTCCGGAACAGCGCCGATCCCTGGCGTGACGGGGAAGTTGGTCGTCAATTCTGTACTCGACGCCCATCCGGCGACCCGGTTGGCCTGGTTGCCTCGTCGTGGTGACCTGGTCGACTATCTCGCCAGAGAGCTGCGCGCCGGGGATGTGTGCATCTCGATGGGATGCGGCGACATCGCTTCGCTTCCCGATGAACTTCAGCAACGAAGGGCCGAGCTGAGGGTCGGTTCGACGTGACCGCCGACGAGCGCCTCCAGCGCGCCGCCACCGACCTCGGATCACTTGGCCGTCTTGACGAACCCCTCGGAGCGTTGACGACGTATCGCGTCGGAGGCAATGCGGCCATCTTCGTAGCGCCGGCATCGATGTCGCAGCTCCAGGCCATCGCCGAGATCATCATTCGATACGACCTTCCGATCTTGGTCGTCGGTCGCGGCTCCAACCTCCTCATCGCAGACGCGGGGTTCGCCGGTGTTGCGATGAGTCTGGCGGAATTGGCCGACGACATCGAGATTCGCGGCGTCGATGTGTGCTCCGGCTCGGCTGTCGCTCTTCCGGTCCTGGCGCGAAAGACCGCTGCCGCCGGTCTGACGGGGTTCGAATGGGCCGTGGGCATACCCGGTTCGATGGGCGGCGCGGTGCGAATGAACGCCGGTGGGCACGGTTCCGACATCGCCGCGTCACTGGTACGTGCAGAGATCTTCGACATCCGCGACTTGCAGTTGCGATGGCGATCGGCCGAGTCGCTTGGGCTTCGCTTCCGAGGGTCGGATCTGGTCGATGACGAGATCGTCGTCAGCGCCGAGCTGAAACTCTCATTGGGCGATGTCGAGGAGTCTGAACGGGAGATCGCCGACATCGTGCGTTGGCGTCGCGAGAACCAGCCAGGTGGGCAGAATGCCGGCTCGGTCTTCGTCAATCCGATTCCCGGTCAGTTGTCGGCCGGTGAACTGATCGACCGGATCGGTCTTCGCGGGCTGAGGATCGGTGGCGCGTTCGTCTCCGACAAGCATGCCAATTTCATCCAGGCCGGAGACGGTGCGACGGCTGCCGACGTGAAGGCCCTCATCGACGAGGTTCGCGATCGAGTGGCTCGCGAGACCGGTTTCGAATTGCGCACCGAGTTGCGGCTGGTCGGTTTCGCTGAGGCCGGAGTGACTCGTGTGGAGGGTTCCTCCCGTGGCTGACAAGCCGGAGCCGGAAGACACCGAGGGAGCGGAGCCCAGACCGACACCGGACGACGTCCCCGACTCCGTTCTCGAAGAACTGCTGGCGGCGTTCTCCGGCGAGGATGCCGAGGCGGTCGACTTCGATGACCCGGCAATCGATCGAATGCTGGGGCTCGATGACGCGGGCGACGATGACCAGACTGCTCCGGCAGAGGTCACCGACCCCGGGACGTCGGCGGCCACCGTCGCACTCGACCCGCCTCGCAAGGTGATCGTGATCGGTGACGACGATCGCCCGGATGCCCTCTATCTCGACGAGGAATCCGGCTCGCGGCTGAGGGAGATACACACTTCCGACGACGAAAAGTCGGAGGGGCGCTCGACGATCGTCATCAAGGATCTCGACGAGGGCGGTGCCATCGAGACGCTGCCAGCCCGCTCGACCGGATCGATGGATCCGCGGGTGCGGGCCAGGCGAATAGCGGTGAGACGTGCCAAAGGGCGAAAGCGGCTGATCTGGGTCGCCATCGGCGCGGCGATCCTCCTGGTGTTGGTCGGAGCTGTGGCAATACTGGCGTCGTCGTTGTTCGATGTGCGTACGGTCGACGTGCAGGGAGCCGTCTACACCGATCCGGAGCAACTGTCGGCGATCGTCGACGAGCTGCACGGCGCCGCGATCCTGCTCGTCGATACTCGTCACATCGAGCGCCAACTCGAGAACATCGCCTGGGTCGAATCCGCTCGGGTCTCCACCCAATTCCCGCATCGGGTGTTCATCGACATCCGCGAGCGCAAACCGATCGCCACCTTCGCCGGCTCCGACGGTAAGTACCGGGTCGTCGATCGTGATGGCCGAGTCCTCGACGTGGTCGACGGCATTCCCATCGACTACATGCTGGTCACGGGGGCAAATCCCGACGTTGAGCGTGGCCAGTTCGCCGGTCGACCACTGGCGTCGGCGGCTCAGCTGGCGATCGCCTTGCCGAGCGAGATCAGATCCCTCACCGAGTCGATAGACGTCGACGCGGCTGCCGGCGACCTCCGGCTGCAGCTGCGCGACGACCTCGAGGTGCAGCTCGGCCCGCCGACGGACCTGTCGTCGAAGCTCGTTCGTCTGCTCTCGGAGGTCCGTGGAGGGCTCGACGGAATCTGTTCGCTCGACGTTTCGACCTCGGAGATATCGCGCACGGCATGCGCATGATCCAATGATGTCCACCGCTTGTGCTCTCGGACGTGCGAGACTTGGCGAAACAGGCGTTTACATGCCTCAATCCATTCGCCAATCAGCACTACGGAGGCTTCCCTGATGGCAGGCGCACCTCAAAATTATCTCGCGGTCATCAAGGTGATCGGTGTCGGCGGTGGTGGTGTCAATGCCGTGAACCGGATGATCGACGCCGGTCTGAAGGGGGTCGAGTTCGTCGCGGTCAACACCGACGCCCAGGCTCTCCTGATGAGTGACGCCGACGTCAAGCTCGACATCGGGCGTGACCTCACCCGCGGACTGGGCGCCGGCAGCGATCCCGACGTCGGCCGCAACGCCGCCGAGACGCATCGCGATGAGATCGAAGAAGTCATCAAGGGTGCTGACATGGTGTTCATCACCGCCGGCGAAGGTGGCGGTACCGGCACAGGCGCTGCACCGATCATCGCCGAGCTGGCACGCACCATCGGCGCGTTGGCGATCGGTGTCGTCACGCGCCCGTTCAGCTTCGAGGGACGGCGCCGTTCGGTTCAGGCCGACGCCGGTGTGCAGCGCCTGAAGGAGAAGGTCGACACGCTGATCGTCATTCCCAATGATCGCTTGTTGACGGTCGCCAACGAGAAGACCAGCGTGCTCAACGCGTTCAAGATGGCCGATGAAGTGCTGCTGCAGGGAGTATCAGGCATCACCAACCTGATCACGACTCCCGGCCTGATCAACACCGACTTCGCCGATGTGAAGATGATCCTTTCGAGCGCCGGTTCGGCATTGATGGGCATCGGCCAGGCGAGCGGCGAGAATCGCGCCGTCACGGCCGCCAAGGCGGCGATCTCCAGCCCGCTGCTCGAAGCGGCCATCGACGGTGCCAGGGGAATCCTGCTCAACATCACCGGCCCGTCGGGTATGTCGTTGTTCGAGATGAACGCCGCGGCCGAGATCATTCACGGCGTCGCCCATCAAGATGCCAACATCATCTTCGGCACGGTCATCGACGACGAGCTCGGCGACGAGGTCAAGGTGACCGTCATCGCAGCCGGATTCGACCGTTGGGATGGCGGCGCAGCTGCGGCTCGCCCCGGCAAGGCCCCCGACAAGCCGGCGGCCTCGCTCAAGGACCTGTTTGCCGACGAGCCTGCCGATCCGCTCGACGACGACGGCGACGACGATTTCGATGTGCCGTCGTTCCTGAAGTGACGCGAGTCGAGTGACACAGTTCGGTGGCCTCGCCGAGCGGTTGCAGCGGGTCCGTCAGCAGATCATCGACGCAGGCGGTGCTGGGGTCGAGGTGCTCGGCGTCACGAAGGGCCACCCGGTCGAAGCGATCGAGGCGGCCGCCCAGGTAGGCATCACGGCTATCGGCGAGAACTATGCGCAGGAGCTGGTCGCCAAGCTCGGCCACAGATCGTTCCCGTTGGCGGTGCATTTCATCGGCCACCTACAAACCAACAAGGTCCGCCAGATCGTCGAGCTGGTCGACGTGTACGAGACGCTTGATCGGCCGGCGTTGGTTGCCGAACTCGCCAAGCGCGCACCTGGTGCCCGCGTGCTGGTACAGGTCAACACGACCGGTGAGACCAACAAGGGCGGTTGCGCCCCGGAAGACGTCGAGTCGCTGGTCGTACAAGCGACCGCGGCCGGGCTGGCCGTAGACGGGTTGATGACGGTCGGTCCAACGGTGGGTGGACCGGAGGCGGCGCGGCCGGGCTTTGGACTCGTGCGTGCGCTGTGCGACAAGCTCGGTTTGGCGTCATGCTCGATGGGGATGAGCGACGATTTCATCGTCGCAGTACAAGAAGGGTCGACTCGCGTGCGGCTCGGGAGTGTGCTCTTTGGCATGCGTCCTGCTCCGGCCACGCGAGTACGGTAATCTCAGGGGAGGAGGACCAACGATGCCGATCTGGAGAAACGCAATGGATTGGTTGGGACTGGGGCCCGACGATGCGTACGACGACTACGACACCGCGCAGGAGCCGGAGCGTCCTTCTCGATCGCCACGTCACCCGCGCGAAGAACCGCCGCGTGGCCAGAAGGGCTACCAGGACTACGAGCCAGACGGTACGGTGCGCACAATGCCGGCGCGTCCGAGCTATCCAACACGCGACGCCGATCTCACCGGTCGGCGTCCGGTGCCGGCCGCTGACGATTCCAACGTGCAACCGCGACCGATCAACACTCAGCGGCAGGCACCAGTCAGTTCGGCCGATCCGTACACCGTCCGGCCGCGGCGATTCGATTCCGCCCAGGAGGTCGCCGACAAGTTCAAGGACGGTCAGCCGGTCATCATGAACCTCGAGGCCAGCGATCGCGAGGTGTCGCGGCGACTCATCGACTTCGCCAGCGGGTTGTGCTACGGCCTCAACGGCACGATGGAGAAGGTTGCCACAGGTGTGTATCTGCTCAAGCCGATCCCACCGCGCAAGGGTGGGCACGACAGTGGCGAGTTCGACAGCTGAGTGTCCACGCTGGCGCCTTCGCCGTGCGTAACATCTGACTATGGATTTCAGCCCGCAGACCGTTCGCAGTGCCGGTTTCAAGACAGTCAAGAAGGGATACGACCCGGCCGAGGTCGACGACTTCAAAGAAAAGGTTGCGTCGGCAATCGAGACTGCCCAGAACCAGGCGACTGCGATGGAGGCCCGGGCGCGGGCCGCGGTTGCCAAGCTGCAGGAGGTATCGCAGCAGGTCACCAGCGGCTCGGGCGCTGCCGGAGCCTCGCCGACGGCGAGTGATGAGGACTCCGAGACGATCAGCCGCACCTTGCTCTTGGCACAGCGAACTGCCGACAGCACCGTCGCCCAGGCCAACACTGAAGCCGAGTCGATCACGGTAAAGGCCCGGGTCGATGCGACGACGGTGATCGACAACGCACGGTCCATGGCCGACAAGTTGCTCGACGAGGCGCGCCTCGAGGCCCGCCGTTCAGCAGAATCCGAGCGCATCAAGGCCGAGAACGAGGTTCAGGCGCTCCTTGCCCGTCGCGACTTCTTGCTCGCCGATGTCGATCAGCTGGAGCATCACCTCGGCGCCCAGCGCGAGCGGATCCGCGACGCCGCCGTGTCGTTGCAGGATCTCATCGAACGAGTGCCCGGGGGGCTCGGCGACATGCGCCGACCGCTGCTCTCCGCCTCGGCCGAGGCAACGGTGGGGGCATCTGCCCAGGCCGCCGAGCCCGTCGCGGTCTCTGGTGGTGGCGACGAAGCCCCGGGTACCCACTCCTCAACGTTGTACGGCGAACTCGAGGCCGACGATGATGGCGATGATGATGATGATTCCGTCATCGACGCCACACCGCCCGAGACGACTGCCCCGGACTCCGCTGATGGCGACGAGACCAGCATCATGCGCCTCGATCTCGACGTCGAGACAGCAACGACGCCAAGCTGGTCGGCATCCGGCGACGATCCATTGATCGTCGGCGACGAACTCCAGTGAGCACCCTCCGGTGACCGCTGACCGTATTCACTCTGGCCGATCCGTTCGGCCCAGGTAGCATCTCGGTAACATTTCAGAGGCATTGACGAGGCGATCACCTCCGAGCCTTCGGAAGAACAGCCGCCAGGCCCAACCCGGTCGGCCCAGTAGAACCGAACGGGTCCAGCCCGACACAGCTGGCGCAACCGAGGGGTTGCCGTCTGCGGGCGGCAGCAAACAGGGTGGGATCGCGAGCTGACAACTCGTCCCTGTGCACACAACTCACAGGAGCCCGCAGATGTACCCCGAAGTCGACCCCCAACCCTCGTTCCCGGCGATCGAAGCCGGCGTTCTGGCGTCGTGGACCGAGCGCAACACGTTCGCGGAGTCGATTCGTCGTCGCGCCGATGCGGAGGATTACGTGTTCTACGACGGCCCGCCATTTGCCAACGGCCTGCCCCACTACGGTCATCTGCTGACCGGATTCGTGAAGGACACCGTGCCGCGCTATCAGACCATGCGCGGTCGGCGCGTCGAGCGTCGATTCGGGTGGGACTGCCATGGTCTGCCTGCAGAGGTCGTCGTCGAGAAGGAGCTCGGGATCAGCGGCCACCCGGAGATCACCAAGTTCGGCATCGACAAGTTCAACGACGCATGCCGCACCAGCGTGCTCCGGTTCACCGACGAGTGGCAGCGCTACGTCACTCGCCAGGCCCGCTGGGTCGATTTCGACAACGACTACAAGACACTCGATCGCCCCTACATGGAGAGTGTGATGTGGGCGTTCAAGACGCTCTGGGACAAGGGCCTGGTCTACGAGGGCTTCAAGGTGCTGGCCTACTGCTGGCGGTGCGAAACGCCACTCAGCAACACCGAGACCCGGATGGACGACGTATACCGTGACCGGCAGGATCCGGCATTGACGGTTGAGTTCCAGCTCGACTCCGGCGAGAGGGTCCTGGCCTGGACGACCACACCGTGGACATTGCCGAGCAACCTCGCTCTGGCGGTTGGTCCGCAGATCGACTACGCAGTGATGGAGGAAGGCGGCGTCCGCTACATCCTGGCCGAATCGCGTCTCGCCGCCTACGAGCGGGAGTTCGGCAACGCCGTGCACGTGTCCACCGTCAAGGGCAGCGAACTCGTTGGTCGCCACTATGCACCGCTGTTCCCCTTCTTCGCCGAGACCCCCAACGCGTTCCAGGTACTTGCCGGTGACTTTGTCTCGACGGAGGACGGCACCGGCGTGGTTCACATGGCGCCCGGTTTCGGTGAGGAGGACCAGAATGCATGCAACGCCGTGGGGATCCCGACCATCTGCCCGATGGACGAGCACGGACGCTTCACCGCCGAGGTTCCACCGTGGGCAGGCATCCACGTGTTCGACGCCAACAGCGAGATCGTCAAGGAACTCAAGGCCCGCGGCCTCGTCGTGCGGCACGACACCCACCAACACTCGTACCCTCACTGCTGGCGGTGTGCGGAGCCATTGGTCTATCGGGCGATCAGCAGTTGGTTCGTGCAGGTCTCGGCATTCCGCGACCGCATGGGGGAACTGAACCAGCAGATCCATTGGGTGCCCGAACATGTCAAGGAGGGAAGTTTCGGCAAGTGGCTGGCCAATGCCCGCGACTGGAGCATCAGTCGCAACCGCTTCTGGGGATCACCGATCCCTGTGTGGAAGAGCGACGATCCCAGCTATCCGAGGATCGATGTCTATGGATCGATCGCCGACCTGCAACGTGACTTCGGTGTGGAGGTCGACGACCTGCATCGCCCGTACGTCGACGATCTCGTTCGCCCGAACCCGGACGATCCGACTGGCCGCTCGACGATGCGGCGCGTGTCGGAAGTGCTCGACTGCTGGTTCGAATCGGGCTCGATGCCTTTTGCGCAGGTGCACTATCCGTTCGAGAACGCCGACTGGTTCGAAAGTCATTACCCAGGCGATTTCATCGTCGAGTACATGGCGCAGACGCGTGGCTGGTTCTACACGCTGCACGTCCTGGCCACGGCCTTGTTCGATCGTCCGGCGTTCCGCAACTGTGTCAGCCACGGCATCGTGTTGGGTGACGACGGCCAGAAGATGTCGAAGAGCCTCAACAACTATCCCGATCCGATGATGGTGTTCGACACGTACGGTGCCGACGCGATGCGCTGGCACCTCCTGGCGTCGACGATCTTGCGCGGTGGTGACCTCGCCGTCAGCGAGAACGGGATCCGCGAGAGCGTGCGTCATGTCGTGTTGCCGATCTGGAACACCTACTCGTTCTTCACCATGTACGCCAACGCCGCGCAGTACACGGCTGTACGACGAACCGAGTCGACCGATCCCCTCGACCAGTACATCCTCGGCAAGCTGCATGCGCTGGTCGGCGACGTGACGGTGGCGATGGACGGCTACGACCTCTTCGCGGCGTGCGCCACGCTACGAACCTTCCTCGATGTCCTGACCAACTGGTATGTGCGCCGCTCGCGAGAGCGTTTCTGGACAGGTGATCCGGAAGCGCTCGACGTGCTCTGGACCGTGCTCACCACGATGTGCCAGGTCGCAGCACCGTTGCTGCCGTTGACGACCGAGGCCGTGTACCGAGGTCTGGTCGGCGACGACAGCAGTGTGCATCTCACCGACTGGCCGACGAGTGACGACCTGGTCGAGTCTCCCGCCCTGGTTGCCGCGATGGATCGCGTTCGCGACGTCTGCAGCGCATCGTCGGCTGTTCGCAAGGCAGCCGGGCGACGGGTGCGGCAGCCGCTTGCCAATCTGACGATCGCAGCGCGCGACGCCCAGGCGCTGGAGCCCTACCGCGGCATCATCGCCGATGAAATCAACGTCAAGGAGGTCGTGCTGTCGACCGATCTCGACGCGGTGGGGGCGTTCGAACTGACGGTTGTCCCAAGTGTGCTCGGACCGCGTGTCGGCAAGCAGGTCCAGCAGGTGATCAATGCTGTCAAGCAGGGAGAATGGACACAGGACGAAGCCACTGGCGTTGTCACGGCCGGCGGAGTCGAGCTCGCCGAAGGTGAATACGTGCTTCGCCTGGTCGCTGCTGATCCGTCGCGGGCGACGACCCTTCCTTCCAACACCGGCGTCGTCGTGCTCGACATCGACTTGACCCCCAACCTGGAAGCCGAGGGAGTGGCCCGCGACCTGGTGCGGCTCGTCCAACAGGCACGTCGCGATGCAGGCTTGCACGTCAGCGATCGCATCGCCCTGCAGCTTGGCGTGCCCGAGTCGATTCGTACTCAGGTGGAACCGTTCCTCGCGTTGGTCACCGAACCGACTTTGGCGGTCTCGGTGACGTTCGCGCCGGGCGAGCCCAATGGCGAACTCGACGGCGAGCCGGTCTTCATCGGTGTGAGCAAGGTCTGACAGAGCCGACTCGACGAACAACACGCTCCACGTGCAGGTTCCGGCGGGACCGATGGATCGTCCTCTTCGAGCCGCCACGGCGGTAGCATCGCAGGCTCAACTGGGTCGACGGAGGTTCACACCAATGGCAACTGCCAAGAAGGCTCCCGCCAAGAAGGCTCCCGCCAAGAAGGTTCCCGCCAAGAAGGTCGCCGCGTCGGCCAAGACGACCGCGCCGAAGAAACGGGTCGCTCCTGCCAAGAAGGCCCCGGCTGCGGCGAAGAAGGCTGCACCCGCGCCGGTGAAGAAGGCTGCGCCTCCGAAGAAGGCCCCGGCTGCGGCGAAGAAGGCCGCGCCGACGAAGAAGGCTGCACCGACGAAGAAGGCTGCACCGACCGCGGCCAAGAAGGCAGCACCCACACCAGTGAAGAAATCTGCTCCGGCCAAGAGGGTCGCGCCGGTAGCAGCGAAGAAGCCTGCCCCGCCTGCTGCGGCCGCCAAGAAGGCTGCCGCAGCACCGGCGAAGAAGGCGGCCCCGACGAAGAAGGCCGGGTCTGCACCTGCGGCTATCGACATTCCGGCGATCAAGGGCGTGACCAAGGATGGTGTCGCCTACACGAAGGACTTCGACGTCAAGTTCCTCACGGCGCAGCGCGCCTTGCTACTCGAAGAAAAGGCAGCGCTGCTCGGTCAGGCCACTCGTCTCGAGGACGAAGCCAATTCCCTGATCGAGGAACAGGAGATGGGTGACGTTCAGTTCGACGACGAGGGAGGCGAGGGCGACACCATGGTTGTCGAGCGCGAGCGCGACCTGACTCTGTCGGCACAAGCCCGGCAAACAATCGCCGACATCGAAACAGCACTGGATCGCCTGACGACCGGTCGCTACGGCTACTCGACAGAGTCCGGCCGGCCGATTCCGCGTGAGCGTCTCGAAGCCATTCCGTGGGCAACGATGCTCGTCGAGGAGAAGGTCGGCGGGATCGGCCGTCGATGACCGACGACGCGGAGGCCGAGGTTCTCTCGACCACGCGGACCGAGAGTGCTGACGTAGGGCCGGCGCCGAAACCACGGCTGCGGATCCCGGTGTTGACGGCCGTGATCGTCCCGGTGGTGCTCGCCGTCGACCAGTTGACCAAGCGATGGGCAGTGACGAATCTCGTGGAGGGTCAACCGGTCCACGTCATCTGGACGCTGCAGTGGAACCTCACCCACAACAGCGGTATGGCCTTCTCCCAGGCCCAAGGCATCGGGCCGTTGATCGGCATTGCGGCGATGCTGGTGGTCCTGTGGCTCGCCTGGACGAGCCGGAACCTGACAAGCCGGGTCACTGCCATCGCCGCAGGTCTCATCGCCGGCGGGGCGTTGGGCAACCTCGCCGACCGTATGTTTCGTGGCGATCAGTTCCTCCGCGGTGCGGTGATCGACTTCATCGATTTCCAATGGTTCCCGATTTTCAACGTCGCCGATATGGCGATCGACATCGGCGGCGCGCTGTTCGTGTTGTGGACCGTGCTTGTCCACCGCCAAGGTCGTTCCGTGTGATCCACGAGGAGATTCCTCCTGCACTGGCGGGCGAACGACTCGATCGCATCGTGGCCCTGGTCACCGATGCGAGCCGAGCCGATGCGGCGGCGCTCGTTGCCGCCGGTGGTGCACAGGTCGACGGCACTGTCGTGACCTCTGGCAAGCAGCGCCTGCAACTCGGTCAGGTGATCGATGTCGACGAAACGAAGTTGCCGGTCACCGAGTCGCCTTCTGCCGATCCGACCGTGGTGTACACGGTCGTGTACGACGACGAGCATGTGATCGTGGTCGACAAGCCGGCGGGCCTTGTGGTGCATCCCGGTGCCGGCAATCCGCGCGGGACTCTGGTGAACGGTCTGCTGGCGAGGTATCCGGAGCTCATCGGGATCGGTGAGCCGCATCGTCCGGGCATCGTTCATCGCCTCGACATCGGCACCTCGGGTCTGATGGTCGTCGCTCGTTCGGTTCGTGCCTACCACTCGTTGGTGTATGCCCTCGCGCAGCGCGACGTGACGCGCGTGTACCGCACTCTGGTGTGGGGCCACCTCGCCAACCCGTCGGGTGTGATCGACGCGCCGATCGGGCGTGATCACCGTGACCCGATGCGGATGGCCGTCGTGGTCGACGGCAAGTCCGCCCGAACTCGCTATCAAGTGCTCGCGGCCTACCAGACTCCCGCGGATGCCAGTGCCCTGGAATGCCGGCTGGAGTCAGGGCGTACCCATCAGATCAGGGTCCATCTGGCGGCGATCGGTCATCCCGTGATCGGTGACGGCACGTACGGTGGCGTCCGCCACGGCATCGCCACCCCACGCCCGTTCCTGCACGCTGCCGAACTGGCTTTCGTTCACCCCTCCAGCGGTGAGCCGCTGTGGTTCGACTCTGCGCTGCCAGACGATCTCGCGGCAGTCGAGGCGCAACTCACAACGTAGCGAGTCCATCCTCGAGGCGAGCCTCCGGCCACGGGCCGACGCCGCGAGCGGCATCGGCGACCGACTGCAGCGTGAATCCCTCGAGGAGGCGCTTCATCTGCTCACCGGCTGATTTCCAGATGGCGAGCAGCACGCACTGACCTTCGTGATCGCACGAGCCGTCTTGGTGAGGCTCGCCGAAATCGCCGAGGCTGATCGGTCCGTCTACCGCGGACAGGATCTCCCCGATCCGGATCTGTGCTGGATGGCGGGCGAGCACATAGCCGCCCCCGACTCCGCGTTTCGACTTCACCAATCCGGCACCCTTCAGGGCGAGCAGGATCTGCTCGAGGTACGGCTGGGGGATGGCGGTTCGTTCGGCGATGTCGCGAACCGAGGTGGGACCGGCCTCGTCCATGTGCAGCGCCAAGGAGAGGAGGGCCCTACAGGCGTAGTCGCCTTTGCTGGAAACGCGCACACCGCCATCGTACGGCGTTCAGCCCGGCAGCGTAGGAATCCCGGCTGGCGCACACCCTCTGCGAGGTGCTGGACTGAGGTCCCCCGTGAGCTTCGAACCGATCTTTCCCGACTACGCCGGTGCAAACGTGCGTTCCATCATACCGACGCTGCTGGCTCCGCATCGGGGAGCGGGGCGTGAATGGATGCCCGCCGCCGTCCGTGACGCTCACCAGGTCGTGATTCTCGTGCTCGACGGTCTCGGCTGGGACCAGTTTGTCGAATACCGCCAGCACATGCCCACGCTGGCGACGTTCGAGGGCGGGCCGATCACGACCGTCGTGCCATCGACGACCGCCACCGCCCTGACGTCGATCACCACCGGACTCACGCCCGGCGAACACGGCCTCGTGGGCTATCGCATGGACGTCGGTGGTGACGTACTGAACGTGCTCAGATGGTCGACATCGTCTGGCGATGCACGTCGGAAGCACGAACCAAGGCGACTGCAGCCGTTCGAGCCGTTCATGGGCCAGCCGGTGCCCGTCGTGACCAAGGCCGACTTCGATCGCACCGGGTTCACCGAGGCGCACCTGCGTGGTGGCCGGCTGGTCGGCTGGAGGGCCGCATCGAGCCTGGCCGTGACCGTCGGGGCTCTACTCCGTGCCGGTGAACCGTTGATCTACGCCTACTACGACGGCATCGACAAGATCGCCCATGAACGCGGTTTCGGGCAGTACTACGAGGCTGAGCTCCGTTCCGCCGACGACATCGTCGAGCAGGTATGCGCTCAGCTCACTGATGACGCTGCGCTCCTCGTGACAGCTGATCATGGCCAGGTCGACGTCGGGACGAACGTCCGCGAGCTCGCTGCCGACGTGCTGAAGTTGACGAGGTTCCTGTCGGGCGAAGGGCGCTTCCGGTGGCTGCACTCCCGCCCTGGAGCGCACGGCGAGCTACTCGAAGCGGCGTTGGGAGCGCACGGGGACGTGGCGTGGGTGATGAGCAGGCAGGAGTTGATCGACGGCGGCTGGTTCGGTCCCGTGGTCAGCCCTCCAATTGCTGCTCGGCTCGGTGATGTGGCGGTGATCACCAAGGAGCCGATCACCTTCCTCGATCCTGACGACAGCGGCCCATATCCCTTGGTGTGTCGACACGGGTCGCTCACATCTGCTGAGATGCTGGTGCCATTGCTGGCCGGTACACGTTGAAGCCACTATCCAGCACCGGAAGCTGCGAGGAGCACCTCATGTCGATGGAAGAACCCACAGTGGAGACGGCGGAGATCGTGCCGTCCGACCAACTCGAGACGGTGACCGCTCCCGCAAAGGTGATGCGCATCGGATCGATGGTCAAGCAATTGCTCGAGGAAGTGCGCACCGGCGCACTCGACGAGGCCAGTCGCGAGCGGTTGGCCGAGATCTACGAACGCTCGATCGTCGAGCTGTCCGAGGCGCTGTCGCCCGATCTGCAGGACGAGCTCCGCAATCTGGCCCTGCCGTTCAAGGACGGTGAGATACCTTCCGATGGTGAGCTGCGCGTCGCCAAGGCGCAACTCGTCGGCTGGCTGGAGGGCTTGTTCCACGGCATCCAGGCCACCCTGTTCGCCCAACAGATCGCCGCCCGCCAGCAGCTCGATCAGATGCGCCAGTTGCCTCCTGGTGCCATGGCCGGAGGCCCCGGCGGGACACAGGTTCCACCGGGCGCCATCGACGTCCCTGATCGACCGGGCACGTACCTCTAGAAACCAAGTAGGGTTTCGAGAGAATCACATCCGTGTAAGTCGCCGGCCGATCAGCGGCCAGCAAAAGGAGGTACTGCGCCAGTGGGGGATTCATTCACCCACCTCCACGTCCACACGGAGTTTTCGATGTTGGATGGCGCAGCGCGTCTCGACGATCTCGTCGCCAAGGCTGTTGCCGACGGCCAGCCGGCGCTCGGGATCACGGATCACGGCAACATGTACGGGGTACTCGAGTTCTTCAAGGAGTGCCGTGCACAAGGTGTGAAGCCGGTCATAGGCACCGAGGCGTACATGGCCTACGAGAACCGCAGCGAACGGCCACCGCGACGTGGCCGCGTCGATGACTCCGGCGGCGATACCGAGGGTGGCAAGAAGCTCTACTACCACCTCACGCTGCTGGCTGAGAGTGATCAGGGATATCGCAACCTGATCCAGTTGGCCAGCCTGGCCTTCATGGAGGGCTACTACTACAAGCCTCGGATGGACTGGGAGTTGCTCGGCCGCTATCACGAGGGCCTGATCGCGACCACCGGTTGCCTGGGTGGTCACGTGTTGCAGTCGCTGTTGCAGGGCGACGAGAAAGGTGCACTCGACAAGGCCGGGCGACTGCAGGAGATCTTCGGGAAGGACAACCTGTTCGTCGAGTTGCAGGATCACGGGTTGCAGGCCCAGCGCGACACGAACCCGAAGTTGATCGACATCGCCCGCAAGATCGGTGCACCGTTGATCGCCACCAACGACTCGCACTACGTACACCGCGAGGATCACGAGGCACACGACGCCTTGTTGTGCGTGCAGACCGGGGCGACGCTGAGCGATCCGAAGCGGTTCAAGTTCGAGGGTCAAGAGCACTATCTGAAGACGTCAGCGGAGATGCGCTACCTCTTCCGGGACTTCCCGGAAGCATGCGACAACACGTTGTGGGTCGCCGAGCGCGCCGACGTCAACATCGAGTTCGGCAAGCCGCAGCTGCCCGACTTCCCTATCGTCGAGGGTTTCGCCGACGATGCCAGCTACCTCGACCATCTGACGTGGGAGGGCGCCAAGGCGCGGTGGGGCGACGATCTGTCTCCATCCGTCGTCGAGCGGTTGGCCTACGAACTGCAGGTCATCAAGAACATGGGCTTTGCGTCGTACTTCTTGATCGTCTGGGATCTGATCAAGCATGCCAAGGATCTCGGCATCCGCGTCGGCCCCGGTCGAGGTTCCGCGGCCGGCTGTGCGGTCGCCTATTGCCTGCGGATCACCGACCTCGACCCGATCAAGTACGACCTTCTGTTCGAACGGTTCCTGAATCCGAGCCGCATCTCGATGCCCGACATCGACATGGACTTCGACTCCCGGTACCGCGACGAGATGATCCGATACGCGGCGGAGAAATACGGCCGAGACCACGTCGCTCAGATCATCACGTTCGGAACGATCAAGGCGCGCAACGCCGTACGCGACGCGGCGCGGGTGCTCGGTTACCCCTACGGCGTCGGCGACAAGATCGCCAAAGCCATGCCGCCGCTGGTGATGGGCCGTGACACTCCGCTGAAGTACTGCTTCGAGAAGAACTCGAAGTACCTCGACGGCTACAAGGCCGCCAGCGAGTTGCGGGCCATGTGCGACGCCGACCCCGACGTCAAACGTGTGGTCGACGTCGCCAAAGGGCTGGAGGGGCTGAAGCGCAGTGACGGTATTCACGCCGCGGCGGTCGTGATCACCAAGGAGCCGCTCACCGCGTACCTGCCGATCCAGCGCAAGCCCGAGGCGGGCGGCAAGCCCGAGGATGCACCGGTGGTCACCCAGTACGAGATGCACGGCGTCGAGGAACTTGGCCTGTTGAAGATGGACTTCCTCGGGTTGCGCAACCTCGACGTGATCAGTGACACAGTTGCGATGGTCCGTGTCGTCAAGGACCCGGAGTTCGACATCGACACCGTTCCGCTCGACGACCAGGCGGTGTTCGACCTGATGGCGCGGGGCGAGACGATGGGGGTGTTCCAACTCGAATCTCCACCGATGCGCGCCCTGCTTCGCTCACTCGCACCGACCAGCTTCGGCGATGTCTCCGCTGTGCTCGCGCTGTATCGGCCGGGGCCGATGAGTGTCAACATGCACTACGACTACGCCGATCGCAAGAACGGCCGGCAAGCGGTCAGCTACTTCCACGAAGACGCCAAGGAGGTGCTGGGCGACACCTACGGCTTGATGATCTATCAGGAGAGCGTCATGCGGGTCGCCCAGAAGTTCGCCGGGTACTCGCTGGCCGAAGCCGACAACCTCCGCAAGGCGATGGGCAAGAAATCTCGTGAGGTCATGGCCGCGGCCCGGGCCGCGTTCGAGGCCGGAGCCGAACGCAGCGGGTACGGCCAGTTGCTGGGCAAGCAGCTGTTCGATGTGATCGAACGCTTTGCCGACTATGCCTTCAACAAGAGCCACACCTTCGGCTATGGCCTGGTCACTTACCAGACCGCCTACCTCAAGGCCCACTATCCGGTCGAGTACTTCGCCTGCTTGTTGTCGAGCGTCAAGAGCAATCTCGACAAGGCGGCGGTCTACCTGTCCGACGCCCGAAGTGCAGGCATCAAGGTGCTCACACCCGACGTCAACCGGTCGGTGATGGACTTCGCAACCGTCGGCGCCGACGAGGTTGCGGCCGACGTCGGGTTGGCCGCCGGGTCCCCTGGTGCGATCACCTTCGGGCTGTCGGCCATACGCAATGTCGGTGAAGGGCTGGTGGAGCTCCTGCTCGGCGAACGCGACGCCAACGGCACCTTCCAGTCGTTCCATGACTTCGCAGAACGCGTGCCCGAGCCGGTGCTCAACAAGCGCACCGTCGAGTCGTTGATCAAAGCCGGCGCTTTCGACTCGCTCGGTCACCCTCGTCGGGGCCTGTTGATGGTCTTCGAGCAGATCATCGATGCAACGCTGGTGCGTCGCCGAGAACGCGATCAGGGGGTCATGAGCCTGTTCGGCGACCTCGGAGGTGAGAGGGTCGAGGGGTTCGACGAGCGTGTCGCCATCCCAGCAAATGAGTTCGACAAGAGCGATCGGTTGCGCTTCGAGAAAGAGATGCTCGGGTTGTACGTCTCGGATCATCCGCTGCTCGGGGTCGAGGCCGCCCTGCGGCGGAAGGTCGACTGTGGGGTCGCCGAGGCGCCCGAACGCGACGACGGCGCGGTGTTGGTGCTCGGTGGAGTCATCACCAACCTCTCCCGAAAGTTCACCAAGAAGGGCGACCAGATGGCGGTGTTCGTCCTCGAAGACCTCGACAGCACCATCGAGGTGACCGTGTTCCCGCGGGCGTTGATGGAACTCGGCCACAAGTTGGTCGACGACGCCATCGTCACCGTGAAGGGCCGGATCGACAAGCGAGACGAAGCCCGGGTCGGTTTCATGGCGCTCGACATCAACGTCATCGAGGGCCTCGATACGGCGTCGGCGGCCTCTTTGCGATTGCGGGTACCGTCGACGTCGCTCAACGAGTTGAAAATCCATCAGATCAGAAAGATTCTTCGCGACCATCCGGGTGAGTCGCCGGTGTACCTACACATCGGTCACGGGAAGATATTGCACCTGGCAGACGAGTTCTGCGTCGACCTCGACCGAGCAGTCGGCGAGCTGCGGATGTTGCTCGGGCATGACGCCGTGATGCTCTAATGTCCTCCGCCTTTTCGAAATCGGCGCTTTTCTGGCACAATGGGAACCTCGCACGACGACATGGGGAGCTCTACAGCATGCCAATCCAGGTGGAAACCAGGGACTGTGCAGCGCTCACCGACGCCGATCTCGATGAAATGGCGTCCATGGGCGGAGCGTTCGACATCGGAGTGTTGTCGAAAGCCAAAGAAGATTGGGTGCTGTGCACAACGGCGCGAATCGACGACAAGCTGCATGGATGCACGTTTTCGACCCTCGAGCGGATAGGTGGGACGCCTTGCGTGCTCATCGGCTTGATGAGCGTCAAGCGCACGAGCAAGCGCGATCAGGTGTTGAAGGGCTTGATGGGTGAAGCCTTCCACCGCGCACTCATGGCCTTCCCCGACGAAGACGTCGTCATCGGCTCCCGGTTCGTCACCGTCGACGCCCTCGCGGCGTTCAAACAGGTCGACGAACTGATTCCCCGACCCGGCCACCGTGCCGTGGGGGAGGAGCGAGCGTGGGGGCGGCGCTTGGCCAAGCGGTTCGGTGTCGACCCGACCTACGACGAGCAGTCGTTCGTGGTCAAGACCAACGGCCAGAGTGGGTTCCTCGACCACGAGACGCTCAAGCCGGAGAGGATCAAGCCCGACCTCGTTGCGCTGTTCTCCGCCGTCAACCCCAAGAAGGGCGGTTCACTGGTGGTGCACGGCTGGGTGATGGCCGAGGAACTGCTCAAGTTGGGCGCTCGCTGACCGGCGAACCAGCCATCATCGAACAGGTCGTCCGCCGCCGCCGGATGACGCGAGACTTCAGCACCGACCCGCTCGATACCCAACTGATCGCCGACCTGGTCGATACGGCTCGTCGGGCGCCATCGGCCGGGTACAGCCAGGGCGTCCACTTCGTCGTTCTCACTGGCGATGCCGTCGGCAGATTCTGGCGGATCACCGGTGCCGAGACCTGGTTCGCCCAGAGTCGAGATGGTGTCTTGGGCGCGCCTGTGATCGTGCTCCCGATCGCCGACCCCGACGCCTACACGTCGCGATACGCAGAAGCCGACAAGACCGGCCACGGCCTCGAGATCGCTGCCAACTGGCCCGTGCCGTTCTGGTTGACCGATACTGCCATGGCGGTGCAGAACCTGTTGCTGCTCGTCGAGGCCCGGCGACTGGGCGCGCTGTACTTCGGCATCTTCCGCAACGTCGACGTGCTGCTTGAGGACCTCGGAGTTCCGGCCGGGATGTTGTCGGTGGGTGCTGTTGCTCTGGGTCGTCGAGCCACGACTGATCGACCCAGCGGATCGGCCACAACCCGACCGAGGCGACCTGTCACAGAGGTTGTCCACGACAACCATTGGTGAACTAGCGTCGATGTCATGGCAACGCAGGTTCCTCTCGTCGACTATCTCGTGCTGGGGGACCACCCCCACCTCGTCGCTCACGAGTGTCCGACGTGCGGGGCGCGCTACTTCGATCGTCGTAATGCCTGTGCAGGCTGCGGTGGCACTACCTTCGGTACCGCCGATGTCGTCACCGACGGCGAGGTCCGCTCGTTCACGATCGTCACCTTCGCCGCTCCCGGTGTCGCGGTGCCGTTTGTGTCCGCCATCATCGACTGCGGCGGCACCAGCGTGCGCGGCAACCTGATCAACGTCGAGCCGAGTCCCGAACATGTCGGGCTGGGCATGAAGGTGCGCCTGGCGACGTATTCACTCGGCACCGACGACAGCGGCACCGAAGCAATCGGGTTCGGGTTCGAACCCGCCTGATCGGCCGTCACATTGAACGGCCAGACCGAAAGACTGGAGCAGCAATGAGCGACGACATCTGGATCCTCGGGATCATCATGACCAAGTTCGGCAAGCACCCGGACAAGGACACGGTCGACCTGGCGGCGGAGGCCGCACTCGGTGCACTCGCCGATGGAGGCGTGACGATGAAGGACATGGGTGTCCTGGCCGCCGGCTGCCTGATGCAGGCCAACGCCGGAGTCGGTCAACAGCTGCAGAAGCAGATCGGGCAGACGGGCATACCCGTCTACAACGTCGCCAACGCGTGCGCGACCGGCGCAACGGCACTGCGCACGGCGATCATGGCCGTCAAGTCGGGCGAGTGCGACATGGGGCTGGCCGTGGGGGTCGAGAAATTGGCCGGCGCCGGCCTGTTGGGCGGCGGTGGCCGGGCGAAGAGCGACGGCAAGACCTGGACGCCGAGTGGCCGCTACGGCGCAGTGGCAACCACCGACGGAAGAATCGGAACTGATGCGATGCCCGGCGTGTTCGCCCAGGTCGGCATGGAGTACGGCCACAGATATGGCGGCACGAGCTTCGAATTGTTCGCCAGGATCAGCGAGAAGAACCACGCTCACTCGACCCTCAACCCGTTGGCCGCCTATTCCAAGCGCTTCACGCTCGACGAGATCATGAACGACATGATGATCGCTTATCCCAACACGCGGCCGATGTGTTCGGCCAACTGCGACGGCGCGGCCGCGGCAGTTGTCGTCAGTGACGCCAAGCTGAAGACGCTGTCACTCGAACAGCAGCGGCGGGCGATCAAGGTCTCCGCATCGGTGCTCACCACCGACCCCTGGCAAGAGGCGTGCCAGGTTCTGCCCGACGTCAACACGCTCACCCGCAACGCCGCTACGGTCGCCTACGAGAAGGCCGGCATCGGCCCCGATGACCTCGATCTGGTCGAGTTGCACGATTGCTTCGCCACTGCCGAACTCGTGCACTACGACAACCTGATGCTGTGCCCGGAGGGTGGAGCCGTCGACTTCTTCGAATCCGGCGCACCGTGGCGTGACGGCTCCACCCCGGTCAACGTGTCGGGCGGGCTCCAATCCAAGGGCCATCCCATCGCCGCAACCGGGATCGCCAACATCTGGGAGGTCTGCCACCACCTCCGCGGCGAAGCCGGCGATCGTCAGATTCCAGATGCCAGGGTCGGTCTCGCCCACGTCATCGGCCTCGGCTCGGCGTGCGGCGTCCACATCCTCGAAAAGGCAGCAGCCTGATCGACCCGCTCGGTGTCTCCACGGAACGTTGTCGCTCCGGACATGCCCAGCATGTGGCAGCAACAAAGTTCGCCCGAGCTCAGCTCACCTTGTTGCCGAACCTAGGGGCCGGTGAGCTGGGCGAGCAGGATCTCGATCGAATCCGCAGGGGACTCGCAGGCGTAGTGCCGGCAGACGTAGGCGAAGCCGTCTGCGCGGTGCTGCCACAACGGCGAGTCGTACGGCGTGCCCCACGCCAAGACCGCATTCGGCAACCACCGAGCCTGTACGGCGCGGACGAGGTCGGGGCGGTCTCCGACGACGGCGATCTCGGTGATCCCGCAGGCGATCATGTCGACTGCGACCAACGCGTTGGAGAACGCTGACGGGGCCTGCGCCATGACTCCGCCGAGCAGTCGCAGGATCTGTTCGGCGTGGTTGGTGTAACGCGCCTCGCCGGTGAGTGCGCCGAGGCGGATCAGCGACACGGCGGCGACCGAGTTCGCCGACGGCGTCGCGTTGTCCATCAGGTCCTTCTGGCGAGCGACGAGTTGCTCGCCGTCGTCGGCGATCGTGAACAGGCCGCCGTTGTCGACATCCCAGAAATGGTCGAGCATCGTGTCGGCGACGCTGCAGGCGTGATCGATCCATGAGGCATCGCCGGTTGCTTCTGCCAGCCGCGTGAATGCATCGACGAGGGCGGCATGGTCGGCCGCAAGGGCAGCGTGACGAGCCTGTGGTTGACCATCGGCCTGCCATGAGCGATGCCAGCGCCCGTCGTCGCCGCGCAGGTGATCGAGGAGGAACCTCCCGTTGGCGACGGCGATGTCGAGCCAGTCGGGTCGGTCGAGCGCCGTGGCCGCTTCGGCCAGCGACGCCAGCATCAGGCCGTTCCATTCGGTCAGCACCTTGTCGTCGAGTCCTGGTCGCCGACGCATCGAGCGCGCCTCGAACAGGCGCTCTCGGGCCCGACTCGATGTCGGCTGGACGCAGGAGCTCGCCGCGGTGGGCGAGGCGGGCCGGAATGGTGCGCCCTTCGAAGTTGCCACTCTCGGTGAACTCGTACCATTCGAGGGCGACGTCGGCATCGTCGCCGAGCACGTCGCGGACCTCGGTGGTCGTCCACGTGTGGAACAGGCCTTCGTGACCGTGTCCGCTGTTCGTCGGGTGAGTCGGCATCCTCGGCCGAGAAGAACCCACCGGAGGCATGGCGCAGATCGCGTAGCACGTACCCGATCGTCTCCTCGACGACCTGCTTCCAGTGCGGTGCACCGAAGACCAGGTAGGCGTGGAGGTACACCCGGATCAGCAATGCCTGGTCGTAGAGCATCTTCTCGAAGTGGGGCACCAGCCATTCCTGGTCGACCGAATAGCGCGGCGAAGCCACCGCCGATGTGGTCGTACATCCCGCCGCTGGCCATCGCATCGAGTGAGGTCGTGATGATCGTTCTGGCATCGTCCTGCGGCAACCGCGGTAGGCGCGCACCAGGAGGTCGAGGCTCATCGTCGACGGAAACTTCGGAGCGCCGCCGAACCCGCCCCACTCGGGGTCGAACGATCCTGCGAGGTGTGCCAACGCCTGGTTGAACGCGGTGACGCCGGGCAGGTCGCTCGCCGGTGCGATCAGCGCCGTCCGCCGGATGGCATTGCCGAGGGCCTCGACGTTCTGGCGTACGTCGCCCGGTCGGTTCACCCACACGTCGTCGATCGCCGCCATCAGGCTGAGCATGTTCGGCTTCGGGAAGTAGGTGCCGCCGAAGAACGGATCGCCCTCCGGTGTGAGGAAGACCGTCATCGGCCAGCCACCGCGCCCGCTCATCGCTTGGACGGCGTCCATGTAGATCGAATCGACGTCGGGCCGTTCCTCGCGGTCGACCTTGACGTTGACGAATCGGCGGTTCATCTCCGCGGCGACTTCTTCGTCCTCGAAGCACTCGTGGGCCATGACGTGACACCAGTGGCACGCCGAGTAACCGACACTCAACAAGATGGGCACATTGCGTTCGGCCGCGGCAGCGAACGCATCGGGCCCCCACGGGTACCAATCGACCGGATTCTCGGCGTGTTGGCGCAGGTAAGGGCTTGTTTCCTGGGCGAGCCGGTTGGTGGCGGTCATGGCTTCACCGTAGCGCCCCGGTCGTCGAGACTCTTCGGAGAGTTGGCCACTCCAGTTCGGCGATGGCATCGAACAACGCGGCATGGTCATAGGCGCTGGTGGTGTTCGCCATGGCGACGATGCCCAACCTGAGGTCAGGGTAAAGACGCATTGCGTTGTAGAACCCGCCGCCTGCGCCAAGATGCTCCACGGCGGTCGTGCCGCCGGCGGCCGGTTTCCGGAACCAGCCGAGGCCGACGTCGAACGGCTTGCCCGGAGCGGTGATGTTCCGCATCCGCCGTGCCGTTTCAGGACGGAGGATCCTGTGGCCGTCGAGTGTGCCGTCGGCAAGGTGCATCGCGGCAAGTCGGGCGGCGTCGGCCACATCGCCGACCAGCCCGCCGTAGCCGGCGCCGTTGACGAGGAATCGGTTCAGGGACGTGTAGCGCCCCTCCCGATCGCCGACGATTCCGTGAGGGAGTAGGCGTCGCAGCACCGGATTTGCCATCCTCGGGGCACGCACGTAGCCGACAGCGATGTCGCCATCCGACTGATAGGCAAAGCCGGTTCGATTCATCTTCAGCGGCCGCAACACCGCATCCTCGACATACTCCGTGAACGGTCGGCCGGCCGCTCGAGCGATCACTTGGGCCAGGATCAGATATCCGAGGTTCGAGTACCGAGCGGCGCCGCCGACCGGATACTTGGACGTGCCGTGGCGGGCGAGAAGCGTGTCGAGGAACTCGTGAGGCTCCGGTGCCGGCTGCTGAGCAGGGCGCACCCACCGAATCGGGATCGGATTGCTGACACCCGCAGTGTGATTGAGCAGTTGACGCACAGTCGGCGATGTGCCCGCGCCGGTCCGGTAGCGGGAGACGAACTCGGACACTGGCCGGTCGAGGTCGAGTTCGCCGAGGTCGGAGAGCCGCATTGCCGCTGTCGCTGTGGCGATCTTGGTCAGCGAGAACCACAGGTATTGTGTCGATTCGGTCGCCGGTGTTCCGTGTGGCGAGATCAGCGGTGCCGAATCCTGCTGCGAACAGCAGCCGATCGGGACCGGTGATCGCCAACGACATGCCGGGGATGTGATGCCGATCCAGGATCGTTTCGACTGCGGCGTTGATCGGCGCGAAGTTCGGTCGGTGGTCGGTCTTCGTGATGGTGGTCATCGTCGTTCCTCTCTTGCAAATGCTACGAGATCGTAGTAGATTCTAATAATGCGAACTCGTAGTAAATTTGTCAAGCCCGAATCTGCGGATGGCACGAACGTGCTGTTCGACGTCTGGCTCGTTTCTCGGGCAACGTTCGGGTGCTCGACGCCGCGCTTGCTGCGTCGGGCCTGACCGCGGACGAGTTCGCGATCTACAGCGTGCTGATGAGTAGCGACGCGATGACGCCCGGAGAACTCGCTCGCTGGATGTCAGCGCCGTTGACCTCGATGTCCAGCTACATCAAACGGTTCGAAGGCAGGGGCCACATCACGCGAGATGTGCATCCTGCTGACGGTCGTTCGTACCGGATTCGGCTCACCGCTGCCGGCCGCGCCGCCCACGGCGCGGCCGGGAAGCTCTTTCAACCAGTTCTCGACCGTGTCGAGCACTCTCTAGATCAGCCAGTGCCTGTGGTGCGCGACGTCTTGCAGAGCCTCCTGCGGGCTCTTCCCGGAGATTGACGGTCGTCAAGAGCGCAGTGCGGTCCGTTGGGTTCAAGCGCAGGTCGAAACTGCGATCGAGGAGGCGTTCAACGTCACTGCGCCATTGCGGGCGATGAGTCGTCCGTCGACATTGCTGCCGTCTGCGGTAGCGACCGAGTCGTCGGCGATCACCGTGCCGACGAATATCGAGTTTCCTGCCCAGGGTCGCAGACGAATTGAGTCGCCAATAGACGTTGCAGGCTTGGGCGCTCCCTCTGAGCACGATCTGACTTCCGTCGGCGACCGTCAGCGTGCCCGGCGACTCGAACACGAACACTGCGTTCGGGTCACCGCCCCCGTCGAGCGTCACGGTTCCGGACACGTCGAGAGTCGCCGAACTGTACGTTCCCGGGCCGAATGTCTGTGCACCGAGTTCGCCAGCAGGTAGGTCCGTCGGCTCCCGACCGTCCAGCTCGGCGACCGCTTCGTCGACGTCGAGCTGCGCCTGAAAAGCTGCCTGCGAGCTGACGATGATCAAGCCTGACGGGTTGGCGGCCGACGAGAAGCCCCCGACGGCGCCGTTGCTGGCCCCGATCTGTCCGGTCACTGTGGTCGGGCCCGTGGACTGGACCCCCGTGTTCCCGAGGGCAGCGAAGAGTTCGGCACGCCCGAGATCGATTCCTGGTGCCGCTGTCCCCGGCGGCACGGTCGGTGCGATGCTCGACTCCGTCGACTCCGTCGCCACAGGCGAGCTGTCGGCAGGTGCGGTAGACGCTGAGCTGGTCGTCGCGCCGCCCGACGACGGACTTCGGAGGTCGACGATGCTTCGCTCGTGCCCAGCCCCGCCGTCGTGCCCGCGTCGGTCGAGCCCCCGGACACGACCGACCCGTCGACGGCAGTATCGGCTGTACTGTCATCCGAACCCACAACGCTGTTCGTCGTGTCGCCCGTTGCGCTCTCATCGTCGCCGGAGACAGCGGCAATGGCCACGATGATGCCGACTACCGCCACCGCGGCGATGGCGACGGGAATCCAACGCCGCCGAGGCTTCGCTACTGACTCCGTCGGCATCCGCGTCGGACTCGTCAGACATGAGTCGTCCTCAGGCGCCGATGGCGTGGTAGCCGCCATCGACGTGGATGATCTCGCCGGTCGTTGCCGGGAACCAGTCGCTGAGCAGGACGATGCACGCCTTGGCGACAGCCGAGGAGTCGGTGACATCCCATCCGAGCGGGGCACGGTCGTCCCAGACGTCCTCGAACTTCTTGAAGCCGGGAATGCTCTTGGCGGCCACGGTCTTGACGGGACCGGCAGCAACCAAGTTCGAGCGGATCTCCGCGGCCACCGAGTGCCATGGCCAGATAGCGGCTGATGCTCTCGAGCGCCGACTTGGAGACACCCATCCAGTTGTACGCCGGCCAGGCGACGGTGTTGTCGAAATCGAGGCCGACGAACGATCCACCGTTGGTCATCAGCGGAGCGAACGCATCGGCGAGCGCCTTGAGCGAGTAAGCGCTGATGTGCAGCGCGACCGACACGTCGTTCCAAGTGGGCGCCATGAAGTCGTCGCCGAGACACGCCTCAGGAGCGAAGCCGATCGAGTGGAGCACGCCGTCGACCCGACCCCACTTGGTGGCCAGGGCAGCGCGCACGTTGTCGAGATGTTCGGGCACGGTGACATCGAGCTCGAAGACATCGACAGGCTTGGGCAGCTTGCGGGCAACTCGCTCGGTGAGGCTCAGCGCCCGACCGGCCCCGGTCAGCACGATGTCGGCCCCCTCCTGCTGGGCGAGCTGGGCCACTCCGAAGGCCAGTGAGGCGTCGGTGAGGACGCCGGTGATCACGATGTTCTTGCCGTCGAGCAGACCCATGTCCGTGATCGTAGTCAGGTCGATTCGTCGGTGACCTTGGGGGATCGGCGCCGATGTTGTGCAAGGCTGCAACGATGCGAATTGGCATTCTCGGTGGTACCGGGCCCGGCGGGCAGCGCGCTGGCCGGACGTCTGGCGTCCATCGGTTACTCGGTCGTGATCGGCTCGCGCTCGAAGTACCGGGCGATGGAGGCCCGCGACGGCCTCGTCGCCAAATGGCCCGATCTCGAGTCCCTATTGTCCTACGGCGACAATCCTGCTGCGGCTGATTGTGATGTGGTGGTGATCGCCACCCCGTGGGATTCGGCTGCCACGACGGCGCAGGAGAACTCCGAGGCGCTGCAAGGCAAAGTGGTGGTCAGCATGGCCAACGCCCTGGTTCGTGTCGGTCACGAGTTCCAACCACTCGTCCCACCGCGTGGCAGTGTGGCAGCCCACGTCCAGGCAGCGGTGCCCGGATGCCGAGTGGTTGCCGCGTTCATCACCTGCCGGCGACCGAGCTCGGCCATCTCGGCCAGCCGATCGATTCCGACGTGCTGATCTGCGGCGACGACCCTGCGGCCGTGGAGACGATCAGCGAGATCGTCTCTCAGATTCCCGGTTGCCGTCCACTCGACTCTGGTGAGCTTTCGAACGCGACCGCGATCGAGGCCTTCACCGCGGTGCTGCTCCAACTCAACGTGCGATACAAGACCCGTGTCGCCCCGAAGCTGACGGGAATCCGTAAAGACCCGAGGGCGTTGGGCTGAGCATGCGCCTCTACGACACAGCGCGGCGCGCCGTCGTACCATTCGAGCCCGACGACCAAGTGTCGATGTACACGTGCGGGATCACGCCGTACGACGCGACCCACCTCGGTCACGCGGCCACGTTCATCGCTTACGACGTGCTGCAGCGGCGCCTGATCGACATCGGTCACACTGTGAAGTGCGTCCGCAACGTCACCGACGTCGATGATCCGCTGTTCGCCAAGGCCCGCCAACTCGGCGTGCACTACCTCGATCTGGCGGCAGGGGAGGAGGCCCGCTTCGAGCGCGACATGGAGGCTCTCAATGCATTGCCGGTCTCGTCGACCCCCAGGGCGTCGTCCGCGATCCCCGACATCCGCGGGTTCATCGGCATGGTGCTCGACCGGGGCTTCGCCTACCAGGCCGGTGGCAGCGTCTACTTCGACGTCTCCAAGTTCCCTTCCTTCGGTTCCATCAGCCATTACTCACCGGACGAGATGCTCGACTTCGCCCGCGAGCGCGGTGGCAACATCGACGATCCCCACAAACGCCACCCGCTCGACTTCGTCTTGTGGCATCCGTCGGCTCACGACGAGCCGAGTTGGGACACGATGTGGGGGCCTGGCCGGCCGGGATGGCACATCGAGTGTTCGGCGCTCGCCCTGCGAGAACTGGGCACCACGATCGATCTGCACGGCGGCGGCACGGATCTGATATTCCCGCACCACGAATGCGAGCGAGCCCAGAGTGAGGCGGCCACCGGCGAGCCCTTCGTTCGCCACTGGATGCATGTGGCGATGGTCTACATGGACGGCCACAAGATGTCGAAGAGCCTCGGCAACCTCGTATTCGTCGACGCGTTGCGAACGGAGTGGGATCCGCGCGCGATCCGACTGGCGATCATCGAGCACCATTACCGCCGGGAATGGGAGTGGGACGATTCCTTGATGCCGCGAAATGGGCTCCGCCTGGAGCGCTGGTGCGAATCCGGTAAGGGTGACGCGGCGCTCGTCGACGTTCGTGCGGCGCTCGATGACGACCTCGATACGCCTGCGGCCATCGCCGCGATCGATGCCGCCGCCGCGGTCGGGCACGGGGTCGGCGACGCTGCGGCGTTGCTCGGCGTCGACCTCTGACCCGCCTGTTACGAAGCGTTCATCAGCAATTCGTCGTCCCGAGATCGTCCCGGGTCGGCGGGCGTTCTATCATGGAGACATGCACACCGAGGGCGCAGGCAAGGCACAGCAGCGCGTTCGCCGAATCGTGCGTCCCATTTCCACGAAGCTGTGGAAGTTCGAGCTCGAGGGTTTCGACCGCTTGCCGGCAGAGGGCCCGGCGATCCTGTGCCCCAACCACGTCAGCTTTCTCGACAGTGCGTTCTTGATGTTGCACGTTTCACGAAGCATCAGCTTCGTCGGCAAGGCCGAATACATGGATTCGTGGAAGACCAAGTACTTGTTCCCGATGATGGGGATGATCCCGATCGATCGCGGCGGTGGCGACAAGAGTCAGGCCGCGCTCGACACGGCCGAGGCGGTGCTGCGTCGCGGTGAGTTGTTCGGCATCTTCCCCGAAGGGACCCGCAGTCGCAACGGAATGTTGCACAAGGGCCGAACCGGCGCAGCCAGATTGGCGTTGAAGGTTGGTTGCCCCATTTTTCCGGTAGGGATGATCGGTACCCGCGAGATTCAGCCACCCGACGCGAAGGTTCCGAAGCTGCGCGGCCAGTGCACGATCAAGATCGGCCGGCCGATCAACGTCGAGCGCTACCGCCATCGCGGCGATGACCACATGGTGCTGCGTCAGATCACCGACGAGTTGATGTACGAGATACGCGACCTCACGGGGCAGAACTACGTCAACGTGTACGCCGGGAAGTGCGCAGAGACCGAGCCGACGCAGGTTGCGTTGGTGGCCCAGTTGAGCGACCAGCAGCCCGATCTGGTTGGTGCCGGGGCCGGTACCTAGCGGCCGTTCGGCGGCGCCGATAAAGGCGGTCGCCCGCCGATGATGCTCTCGTAGACTCGTGGTTCTATGGCCGACATCTCGATCACATTGCCCGACGGTTCGCAACGGTCCCTTCCCGAGGGTGCCACCGCGACAACCGTGGCCGAGTCGATCGGATCGCGACTCGCCAGGGCGGCCGTCGCTGCGGTGGTCAATGGCGACGAATGGGACCTCGGCCGGCCGTTACCGGACGGTGCGTCCGTCGCCATCATCACGGGCGAGAGCGACGAGGGTCGTCACGTGCTACGTCACTCGACAGCGCACGTGATGGCCCAAGCCGTCACACAGCTGTTCGCCGGCGCCAAGTTCTCGATCGGACCCGCTATCGAGAACGGCTTCTACTACGACTTCGAGCTTCCCGACGGCAAGACGTTCAGCGACGATGATCTGGCTGCGATCGAGGCCAAGATGGCCGAGATCATCAAGGCCGATCAACCGTTCATCCGTGACGAACTGTCACCCGCCGAGGCGTTGGAGCTCTTTGCCGATCAGCCCTACAAGTGCGAGATCATCGAGCGGGTCTCGACCGGTGCCGCCGACAGCGAGGACACTGCCGAGATCGGCGGCGGCGAGTCGATCAGCATCTACCGCAACACCCCCGAATTCGTCGATCTGTGCCGCGGGCCGCACGTGCCTTCCACCGGCAAGTTGGGTCACTACAAGCTGATGAAAGTTGCCGGCGCGTACTGGCGCGGCAACGAAAAGGGTCCGATGTTGCAACGTATCTACGGCACCGCATGGGAGAGCAAGGCGGCCTTGGCCGAGCATCTACATCGCCTCGAGGAGGCAGAGAAGCGTGACCATCGCAAGCTGGCCACCGAACTCGACCTGCTCAGCTTCCCACAGGAACTGGGTGGCGGACTCGCTGTCTGGCATCCCAAGGGGGCGATCGTCCGCAAGCTGATGGAGGACTACAGCCGGGAACGCCATGACAAGGGCGGCTACCAGTTCGTGTTCACTCCGCACCTGTCCAACGGCAACCTCTTCCAGACATCGGGGCACCTCGACTTCTACAAGGACGGCATGTATCCGCCGATGGAGATGGACAACGGCACCTACTACCCGAAGCCGATGAACTGCCCGATGCACTGCTTGATCTTCGGTGCGCGGCAGCGCAGCTATCGAGAACTACCGATGCGGTTGTTCGAGCTCGGCACTGTCTACCGCTACGAGCGGGCCGGCACGTTGCACGGGCTGATGCGGATCCGCGGGTTCACGCAGGACGACAGCCACATCTTCTGCACAGAGGATCAAATGCAGGACGAGATCGCATCGCTGCTCGACTTCGTGATGAGCGTGCTGCGGGCGTTCGGCTTCGACGAGTTCACTGCGAATCTCTCGACGAAGGACCCGCAGAAGTACATCGGCGACGACGCGATCTGGGAGAAGGCCACAGACGGCCTGCGCGCCGCGCTGGTCAAGTACGGACTGCCGTACAAGATCAAGGAAGGCGACGCTGCGTTCTACGGTCCGAAGATCGACGTCGACGTGCGCGACGCGATCGGGCGTACCTGGCAGCTCAGCACGATCCAGGTCGACTTCAACCACCCGGATCGCTTCGACCTCGAGTACATCGGCGCCGACAACGCCCGTCATCGACCGATCATGTTGCACCGCGCCCTGTTCGGCTCGATCGAGCGTTTCTTCGGAGTTCTCCTCGAGCACTACGCGGGTGCGTTCCCGACATGGATGGCGCCCGTGCAGGCCCGAGTGCTGCCAGTGGCGGAAGCCCACCAGGCCCACGCCGCCAAGGTTGCTGATCGACTGTCGGCCGAGGGTTTCCGAGTCGATGTCGTCGACGCCAACGACCAACTCGGGAAGCGGATCCGCGCCGCCAAGCTGGAGAAGCTGCCCTACGTGCTCGTCGTCGGCGACGACGACGTGGCCGCCGATACGGTTGGCGTGAACCCGCGTGGCGGCGAGGTCGAGCGTGGTGTCGACATCGAGGCGTTCGTAGGCCGACTGCGCGCCGAGATCGCCGCGCAGCTCGCAGTCTGCTAATCAGCCGCGTGGAAGGGACAGCATCAGGTCGTCGAACAGGGCCGCCGCGTCGGCCGGGATGCCGCGTGACTGGAACCAGCTGCAGATGTTCTCGCAATCGCGGCGCAGGAAGGCAAATCCCTGCGGGTTCCCGACGAGATCGACCGCCTGGGGCAGGTCGATGAGCACCAGCTTGTCGTCGTGCACCAACACGTTGTACGGCGACAGGTCACCGTGCGCGTAACCACTATCGGCGAGCTGGCCGAGGACCTCGCGGAGCTGAGCGAACAAGGCACCGGCCTCATCCGCCCCTGGTCGCAGCTGGACCAGGCGTGGCGCGGCGATCCCATCGCGGTCCCCGATGAACTCCATGATCAGTTGTGTTCCGAAGAGTTGGACCGGATAAGGCACAGCGGCGCCCACCGACCACAGACGCGACAGCGCCGCGAATTCGGCAGCGGCCCATTGCCCGGCGATCAACTCGCGTCCGAAGGTCGTGCGCGTCTCGATCGCCCGGTTCTCGCGGCTTCTTCGCATTCGCCGGCCCTCCAGATAGCCGGCATCGCGGTGAAACATCCGGTGCCGTGCGTCCCTGTATTGCTTGGCCGCCAGCAACACGCTGTGATCGCCGTACGTACGGCGGATCAGCGACACGTCGGCTTCCTTGCCGGTCTTGAACACGCCCAGGTCGATGTCCGTTGCCGCGGGAGAGGTGATCACCCACGCAGGTAGTGGCGTCGGGCCATGGGCTGCATCCGGATACGTGGAAAATCTGAGGTCGTCGGCGATGTCGTCGCCGGCATGTGGTGCCCGGCGCGTGACGGGCGGTTCGAAATCGTCGTCGTCGAAGCGACGGCTGGATCGTGTAGACACTGTGAGCTCCTCGGTGCTGATGGCACCGATCAGTTCGGTGCCTACTAGGTGTGGGCGGGGACGCGGCGGAGGACGGCGATGGTGTTCATGACGCTCCTCCTTCCCGCACCAATGGGTGCCTTTCGAACGGACGTCGAGAACAGTAATCGCGTCGCGTCAGATCGAGGCGAGTAATTTCGCTGTGTGGACACCTACGAGCGGTTGTGGAACGGGTGGCGGGCAGCGTACGTTGGCTCGGCTCCTGCGCCCAGCACCGGAGAGGGCAGTGTGTTCGCGGCGATCCTGCGGTCGGGCCTGACGGACGAAGAGTGCAACATCGTGTATCGCGGCCCCCGAATTGCCGCGATGCTCAACGCGTTCCCGTACGCCACGGGTCACCTGCTCGTCATGCCGTACCGCGAGATCGCCCATCTCGAAGACCTCGACGCCGATGAGTCCGTGGAACTTTGGGCAACGGTCACCGACGCGGTGCGGGCGGTGAAGGGCGCGTATCGCCCAGGGGGAGTGAACGTCGGCATCAACCTCGGCAAGCCGGCGGGCGGGAGCATCAGCGAACATCTCCACGTGCACGTCGTGCCACGGTGGGTTGGTGATGGCAATTTCATGACAGCGATTGCCAACACGCGCACGCTACCGGAGGCGTTGAACGACACGGCGGCCAGGCTGCGGGCGGCGTGGCCGGGGTAGCCTTGTGGGCGCCATGAGCGACACTGAAGACCTGCGCGATGCGTTGCCTGCCGACCTCGACGCCAGCGAACACGTCGGGCCATATCAATTCCCCGACAACAGCAGGCGGCGCCGTCCCGCATACCTGTATTTCGCAATCGCCGCAGTGTGCCTGGTGCTGTGGCTCCTGCGTCGGGGCAACGACCCGGTGCTCGTCAACGAGGGCATGGTGTGGGCGGCCGTCATCCTTGGTGCCGTCGGGCTGCTCTCGCTGACATCGGGATGGAGAATGCACGTCGACGAGAAGCAGGCGCTCATTGCCGCGCAGGGAGCGGTCGGTTTCCCCGTCGGGCATGCGTCCGCTCAGCAGGTGTGGCGAGGCTTGCGCAGCCGACCGACATGGCGCGTCCTGGTCTATTCTGCCGAGAGCCCACCGCGGAAACGATCCCTGGTGCTGGTCGATGCGATCGATGGTGAGGTGGTCGAGCACCTCACAGAGGACAACCCGGAAGATGACTGGCAGGTCGACTAGTCATCGTCAGTAGTCACGGTCACCGTCGGCAACGGCGGCGACCGCCCGCAGCAAGCGGCCGATGTCGAGTGCTGCGGTACGCAGCGAGTTGAGTGTGGTCTCGTCCCAGCCGTCGGCAGGGACCGCATCGATGGCATCGGCAATCGACGCTGGGTCAGCGGCGGAATGCATCAGCCCTGCAGCGATACCGATCTGCTCATCGAGTTCAGCAATGATGCCCGCCGTCACATTCGGCGGAGCATCGCCGCGTGCCTCGCGAAGTCGCCGAGGGACGGACCGGAGAGTGACCGCCAGGTCGCTTGGGGAAGAACTGCTCATCGGCACATCGTGGCACTTGCCGGACGCCGTGTCGACGCACATCGGCGGCCGCTCCTCGGCGGTCGTTCATCGTTACGGTAAGCTTGACCTCAATGTTCGACGGAAAGTTCCGTGCGCCTATCGATCGCGCCGTCAAGCCGATCGGCAACGTGCTGCGAAAGACGGGGCTCTCACCCGACCACCTCACGATCATCGGGTTGGTGGTCGCCTGTGGTGCGGCGACAGCCATAGGTCTCGGCCGACTCAGGCTCGGCTTGGTGCTGGTGATCCTGGCTGCACTTCCCGATCTTTTCGACGGCGCGCTCGCCAAGGCGTCGAACTCCTCGAGTCAACGCGGTGCCTACTTCGACTCCGTAGTCGATCGCGTCACCGACGCCGTGTTGCTCGGCGGCGTGGCCTGGTACCTGGCGTCGTACGACTCGCCACACATGTCGTTGCTTCCGTTTGCTGTGATGGCCCTCAGTTCGGTGATCTCCTACCAGCGCGCCAAGGCCGAGTCGCTTGGGCTCGATGCCAAGGGCGGCCTGATGGAGCGCGCCGAGCGGATCATCGCCCTGTGCCTGGGCCTGCTGTTCCCCATCCTCCTGATTCCGATGCTGTGGGTCATGCTCGTGCTCACGGCGATCACGGCAGTTCAGCGGTTCGTGAAGGTGTGGAAGCAGGCTGCAGTCGCACCGGTCACCGCGGCGCGTATCGAGATGCGCCGCAGCAGGCGACAGACCCGCCGAGTCGTTCGCACCGAGCGACGCCACACCCGGATCTCCCGCCCGGGCCGCCGCACCTGAGCAGCGCCTGGTTGTGATCTGAATCGTGGCCGGTGGTGAGGGTGGTGAGTTTGCCGACGTACGTCGACGCCTGACGGGCGCGGCGACCGTCAACACCTATCGGCTCGGTTCGCTCGCAGCACGGATGATGCCCGGGCCTCTGGCGGCCGGCGCTGCCGCGTCGCTCGGCTTCGGTGCCAGCTTCGCCAACCCGGCGAGACGAAGGATGGTCGAACGTCACCTGCAGCGGGTGAATCCGAAATTGCATGGCACTGCGTTGCGCCTTGCCGTGCAACAGGCGTTCGACTACTACGCCGCGCTACTACGTCGAGAGCTTCCGGTTGCCCACCATGTCGAGGGCGTCGGTCTCCCGACCATTCACGATCGAGGGATGGCAGCAGGTACTCGATGGGCTGAAGCAGGGCAACGGCGTGATCCTGGCTCTGCCCCACCTCGGCGGATGGGAGTGGGCTGGAAGGTGGGTGACGGACCAAGGATTCAAGATGACCGTCGTGGTCGAGGCCCTCGATCCGCCGGAACTGTTCGAGTGGTTTGCCGACCTGCGCAAGGACTTGGGTATGACGGTTGTGCCGACCGGACCGAAGGCCGGCCCGGCGGTGCTGAAGGCACTTCGAGCCAATGAAACGGTCTGCCTGCTCTGCGACCGCGACCTCGATCGGTCCGGTGTCGAGGTCGAGTTCTTCGGCGAGCGCACCACACTTCCGGCCGGCCCGGCGACACTGGCGATCCGCACGGGCGCACCCTTGTTGCCGGTCGGCTGCTACTTCACTCCCCGTTACAACGGTCACCACGCCGTGGTGCGCCCGGCGGTGCCGACCGTACGGCGCGGCGGCCTGCGCGAAGATGTCAGCCGGATCACCCAGGCCCTGGCGCGCGAACTGGAGTTCCTCATCCGTCGGGCCCCCGAGCAATGGCATCTATTCCAACCGAACTGGCCCAGCGACCCGGGATACGGGGAGTGACGGCCAGCCGGGCCGCGTAGGTTCATAAAAGCGACAAACGCAGACGGCACCGGAGATCTGTCCGATCAGGCCTTACCCACCACGACGGGCGTCCGTCCCACCGTCTTTGTCGGAATCGGCAAGACCTGACCGATTCGCGCTGTCTCGCTGCGCACGAGTCATTCCACTCCACACCTGCTTGTCGGACCAGAGCCGTTGGACCCCTGAAACCCGACGATGTTTCTGCACGAGCCCCGACCGCCGGGGGACGGGGCCAGCGATCGGGGCACCGTCCTACTGACGGTACTGGTCTGGACGTTGCGGAGCTAGGGCTGACCTCCCCGGTCGTTGCGCACGATCATGTCAACGAACGATCGCGAGTAAGCGGAAGCGCAAGATCGGCCGGGCGTAACGACTTTGGAAAGCAAGACCATGAAAAAGTGTTAGGAGCGCTTGATCTCGTCTGGCGGACCTGTCATCATCTCCTCTGGATCGGATAGATCGCGGCGGGTCCGCCGTCCATCCCACCGTCGGGCCGATCTGACAGGTGCACGAACGTCCGCGTGTGCCGGTTGTCTAGCACTGCGGGCGGCGGCTGAAATCCGCCCGCAGTGCAAGACCTTCAGCCCAAATCACGCGAGCGACCCGCGACCGCTCCCTGGGTGCTGGGATCGATCGCGGGCCTCTTCGCGTCAGGACGTTATCGGCCGGCGCGTCGCGGAGACCTTGGGCCCTACCGCGGGTTGACCTGCCTGCGTCATACTGCTGCGCATCGAGATGTGCGAGTGAGAGGACTCCGGTGGGAGCTGCAAGCAAGAGGAAGTCGCCATCCGAGCACACGACGTATCCGTCGCGGCGCGCCTTGCGCTATCAGCAACGGCAGGCACAGGTGCGGCGTCGGATCATCGCCGGGATCAGCGCCGGTCTCATTGTCATCGCAGTCGTCCTCGTGGTAGTGGCGTCCGGTGGCGACGGCGAGTCGGCCACAACGACACCGTTCGACGGGACCACGTTGAACCTCGTCCTCGGCGACTACGTCATCCAGGGCGACCTGACGGCACCGGCCGGACCGGTGCGTCTTCAAGCGGTCAACCAAGGTGGGATTCCGCACAACGTCGGCATCCGGGGCGGTCGGATCAGCGGCGAGATCAAGACCGGAGACAGTCTCACCCTCGACATCGGAACGCTCGCACCGGGCACATATCAGCTGTATTGCGACATCGTCGGTCACGTCGAGAAGGGCATGGTCGCCGACCTCGTCATCACCGATCCACCGGCCGCCACGACCACCGCGGCACCGTCGACGACGTGATCGGCACCGACCTCTAGGAGAAACGCACCAGACAACGTCGAGGCCCGCGAACCTGACCGCCGGCCCACGTGACCGCCGCCGGCTCGACCAGTTCGAATTCGGGGATGCGTTCCATCCACGTCTGCAGGGCTACTCGGAGCTCGAGTCGGGCGAGGTTGGAGCCGGCGCAGCGATGTATGCCGGAACCGAACGCAATGTGCCGGTTGTGCTCGCGGTCGAGGATGACCTCGTCGGGATTCTCGAACTGTCGCGGATCACGATTCGCTGAAGGGAACGACATCAGCACGCGATCGCCGGCGTGCAGTGGGCATCCTTGGAACTCGGTGTCGCGGTCGACGATGCGGGCCATCGTGACCGGCGAGTAGGCCCGCAACAGCTCTTCGATGGCCATTGGCCAGATCTCGGGTCGCTCGCGGAGCTGGCGGCGATGCTCCGGATGCTGGGCAAGATGCCACAGCGACGACCCGATGGCCGACCAGGTGGTGTCGATACCGGCAACCAGCATCAGGTTGCACACTCCCATCACGTAGTCCTCAGACACCAGCTCCCCGTCGACCCGTGTGTTGAGCAGATCGGTGATCAGATCGTCCTCGCGGGGATTGGCCTTGCGGTCGTCGAGCTGAGCCCGGAAGAAGCCCAGGATCTTCATCCTGTTCTCGACCCGCACCTCGGGATCCATCAGCCCGATCTCGAGTACGCCACGCACCCACGAGGTGAACTCGTCGGCCATCTCGAGTGGTACGCCGAGCATGGTTGCGATGACACGCACCGGGATCTGCTGGGCGTAGCCAGCAGCAGCGTCGGCCTGCCCGGCATCGATGAAGCCGTCGATCAAGTCATGGCACAACGCCCTGGTGCTGTCTTCGTATTTGGCTACCGCCTGCGGAGCGAACGTCGGCAAGATCGTGCGTCGATGCCAGTGGTGCTCGGGCGGATCCGAGGTGATCGGTGGCGCGGCCACGCCGGCGTACGGCCCCTCGAGCTGTGCGCTCGGAGGAGGCACGACGATGATGTTGCGCGACGTGAAGATGTCGTGCTCCTGCGCTACCGCGACGATGTCGTCGTACCGCGTGGGCATCCACGAACCGCCCCAACGGTCGGTGTGGGCGATGGGGCACGTCGACTCGCGTATGTCGCTCATCATCGGATACGGGTTGCGTACAAACCCCGGATCGAAGATGTCGTAGTCGGCGGTCCAGTCCGACGGTGGGTTGTCAGTGGTCATCGCCGTCACCCTTCCTCGTGGAGCGTGATGGCCCGCTCCGGACAGTTTGCCTCAGCGCGTCGCGCTGTGGACTCCAGGCCGGGCGGTACTGGGTCGAGCAGGACCACGGCGTTGCCATAGTCGTCGCTTCCGAACACTTCGGGACAGGCGATCGCGCACATCTGATGACCATGGCATCTGCCTTCGTCGACGGTGACTCTCACTGCGGACCCTCCTGTCACGACGGAGCGTACGCGTCGAACAGCTCCCGGATCGCAGCGGCCTGACCGCCCGAAGTCGATGACATCACCGCGATCGGCAGTACCCCCAGCGACATCCACTCCTCGAGCCTGTCGCGGACGACTTGGGCCGAACCGCTGATCGTGCAATCGTCGATCCACTCATCGGACATCAGCGACGGCAGCCGATCTCGGTCGCCGGCGGCGAGCGCTGCCTCGACGTCGGCCACCTCTGCCGCGTACCCAGCTTGGGCCCAGTAGTTGCGGTAGTTCGGCAAGCCGAGGTACCCGGTCAGTGTCCGGCGATGGATGGCCCGCGCTGCGTCGAGATCGCTGTCGATCACCGTCGGAACCATGTTGGCGAGGAAGAAGTCGCCGCGGCCGGCCGCCGCCACCCTGGTGACCTGGGTCGGCATGTACTGCCGCGAGGCATTCGCCCAGATTGCACCTTCCGCCGTCGTCAAAGCCAGATCGAGCATCTTGTCGCGTAGCGTCGCCAGGTAGATCGGTGGCAGCTCGCCCGATGTCCGCGTCGATGCTCGGATGGTCGTGACGTACTCCTCCATGTCGTGCAACGGCTTGCCGGTGCTGATCCCGAGTCGGTTCATCGATGGAGCGTGGCTGACGCCGAGCCCCAGGCGGAAGCGTCCGCCGCTGACCTCGTGGAGGTGCGCGGCAGTGACCGCAACCTCGGTCGGATGGCCGTGGTAGATCGGCTGGATGCTCGTCCAGAATGAAATGCTGTTCGTGACGTGCGCCAGCGATCCACACAGCGCCAGGTTGCCGTGGATTCCCGGGCTGGCGAGCCCGGCGAACCCGCGGCGCTCTGCCTCGGTGGCCAGTTCGAGGATCGTCGTGCGCTTCGTCGGTGTACCTATCACCGAGATTGCAGGCATGCCATGAGTCGCGGTCATCGTCCCGACCGTACAACCCGGGTAGCGTTCGAGACCGTGGCCGAATCTGCGATCGGGGGAAGCGAGCCTCAACAGATCGGTCGATTGCTGCGGGTGGCGATGATCTGCCCCTACAGCTTGTCAGTCCCTGGTGGCGTGCAGGCGCAGGTGATGGGCTTGGCGCGAGAGCTTCGCAAGATGGGGATCGAGGTCCGAGTGCTCGCACCATGTGACGGGCCGCCGCCGGCGACCTTCGTCACGCCGCTCGGCAACAGCCTGCCGACCTCCGCGAACGGATCCATGGCACCGCTGGCGCCCGATCCGTCGTGCTCCCTGCGCACCATGCGAGCGCTCGGTGACGAGCAGTTCGACGTATTGCACTTGCACGAGCCGTTCATCCCGGGTCCGACGCAGACAGCCATGCTGCTCCACCCGGCACCTGTGGTGGCAACCTTCCATGCCGCAGGGGAGAGCGCCAGCTATCGGTATCTGCGCCTGTCGATCAAGCCGGCGGCCAACAACATCGCCCACGCGGTAGCGGTCTCCAAGGATGCAGCTGAGCTGGTGCATCGCTACATCGGCGGCGACTACGAGATCCTCTACAACGGTGTCGAACTCGACGCCTACCGGGGTGCTCCGGCCCATCCGACGACGGGACCGACGATCTTCTTCTGTGGTCGGCACGAGGAACGCAAAGGGCTCGACATCCTCCTGACGGCCGTCGAGCAACTCGGCGCTGACGTGCGTGTGTGGGTTGGCAGCACGGGGCCCGACACGGCACGGTTGCAGGCCCGGTTCGCAGGGGATTCGCGGATCGAATGGCTCGGCCGACTGACGGATGCCGACAAGATGGCGAGGTTGCGGGGTGCCGACGTGTTCTGCGCGCCATCGCTGTACGGCGAATCGTTCGGTGTGGTGCTGATCGAGGCGATGGCCGCCAACACGGCGATCGTGGCCAGCGGGCTCGATGGTTATCGCAACGTCGCCACCGACGATGTCGACGCCCTGCTTGTCGAGCCGGGCGACGTCAACGCGCTGGCCCTCGGCCTCAAACGCGTGCTGTACGAACCGGGTCTCAGCGACCGGTTGCAGCTGGCTGGGTCACATCGAGCCGAGGATTTCTCGATGACGACGTTGGCTGGACGTTACGCACAGCACTACGTCCGGCTGGCTACGAATCGCCCGACGCGGGAACGTCCGCCGCCGCGGGAGTCCTTCTGGAGGAGCTGGCGGCGCCGTATGATGGATGACTGAGCGCCCTGGGGGCGCACCAGCACTCTTGGAGAATTCATGTCTTGGATCCTGTTGGCGATCGTCGCCCTGATCGTCATCTATTGCATTGTCGCCTACAACGGTTTGATCCGCGGTCGGAACCAGATCGAAAACGCCTGGTCACAGGTCGATGTGCAGCTCAAGCGGCGCATCGACCTGATCCCCAACCTGGTCGAAACGGTCAAGGGATATGCCGCTCACGAGAAGGACACCCTCGACGCCGTCGTGCGGGCTCGAAATGCCGCGATTGCAGCACCGGCCACACCGGCAGGGCAGGCGGCGGCCGACAACGTGATGACGGGCGCGCTCCGCCAACTGCTGGCCCTCAGCGAGGCCTATCCGGACCTCAAGGCCAACCAGAACTTCCTCGCCCTGCAGGAGGAACTGACCGCGACCGAGGGTCGTGTGGCCTACGCCCGCCAGTTCTACAACGACTCGGTGTTGGGTTACAACAACAAGCTGCAGGCCTTTCCCACCGTGTTTTTCGCCAAGATGCTGAAGTTCCAGCGCCGCGAATATTTCGAGACCGACGAAGCTGCCCGCCAGGTGCCCAAGGTCGAGTTCTGAAGCGGAATGACGCCGACACGGCGTCGAACCTCCCATACATGCCGTTCCCTAGCCTGAGGCTCATATGTACGAACTGATCAGGGCCAACAAGCGGCGCAGCGCGCTGCTGATTGCCGGTTTCGTGGTACTGCTCTCGTTGGCTGGCGCAGCGTTCGGGGCGTTCATGGGATCTGGCCCGGCCCCCGCCATCTTCGCCCTGGTGTTCTCGGGGGCCATGGCATTCGCGTCGTATTGGAAGGCCGACTCCATCGCACTCGCAGTCAGTCGCGCCAAGCCTGCCGACCCGCAGCAGTACCAGCGGTTGCACAACCTCGTCGAAGGTCTGTGCATCGCCGGTGGGCTTCCCAAACCGCGGGTCTTCATCGTCGAGGATCCGGCGCCCAACGCATTTGCCACGGGCCGCAATCCGAAGCACGCCGCGATTGCCGTCACCACCGGACTGCTGGAGAAATTGAACCGCGTCGAGTTGGAGGGCGTCATTGCCCACGAGCTGTCGCACGTGCGCAACTACGACATCCTGGTGTCGACATTGGCAGTCACTCTTGTCGGCTCGATAGCTCTACTCAGCAGCATCGGTATGCGGATGATGTGGTGGAACGGTGGTCGAGAGCGTCGCGAGGGCGATCGCGACGGCGGCAACCCGTTGGCCATCCTGGGGCTCGTGTTCCTGATCCTCGCTCCGATCATTGCCAAGGTCATGCAGGCGGCTGTCAGCCGACGCCGAGAAACGCTGGCCGACGTCAGCGCCTGCCAGATGACCCGGTACCCACCCGGTCTGATCTCGGCGCTGGAAAAGCTGCGCGACGACACGACCGTCACTCACTCTGCTACAACTGCGACCGCACATATGTGGATCGAGCAGCCGATGTCAGGCGTGGGCGACGCCGGCAAGTTCGGGCGCTTGAACCGCATGTTCGACACCCACCCCCCGCTCGAAGAGCGCATTGCCCTGTTGAGAGAACTGTGAAACATGCCAAGGCACTATCGATCCTGATCACCGCGCTCGCACTGGTCGCGTGTAGCGACGCCGGTGCCGCGCCGAGCGCCCTCGTGGCTGACCGATCCACAACGACCACACAACCAACGCCAGAATCGACCACGTCGTCGTCGACGACAACGTCGACGTCATCGACGTCATCGACCACAACCACCACCACGATTCCTCCGGAGCCGGTCATGCCCCTCACGGGACTCCCCGTGGTGGATCCAGCGCTCGCTGCACGTCCGGCAGTCGTGGTCAAGGTCTCCAACGATCCGGGGGCACGGCCGCAATCCGGTCTTGATTCCGCCGACATCGTGTTCGAGGCGTGGGGTGCAGGCCCCACTCGGTTCGCAACTGTGTTCCAGAGCGAGGACGCTCCGAACGTCGGCCCGATCCGTTCTGCCCGCACCCAGGACGTCGACCTGGTTGGCTCGTTCAACGGTGCCGTGTTCGCCTGCTCAGGCGGCAACGCGCGAGCCATCGAAGCCATTCGCTCGTCAGACCTGCTGGTGATGACGGAGGGCAAGGGCCCAGGCTGGCGGCTCGACAAGAAGCGTCACCGACCACACGCCACGTTCAACGACACCGCCTCACTCCGCCTGAATGCCGATCCCGCCCGGCCCGGTCCTGCACAGCAGTTCCAATATCGCCAGGCCGGTGTTGCAGCCACGGGTGACGCTTCGGTGGGGTTCAACCTGCACATCCAGAGCGTGCGTGCCCAGTGGCGCTTTGTACCCGAAACCAACAACTACGAGCGTTCGCAGGACGGAGAGCCCCACGTGTTGGCCGACGGCACGCGTGTTCAGTTCAACAACGTCATCGTGCTGTGGATCGACTACGAGCACAGCCCGGCCGACGCACGATCGCCCGACGGCGGCACGATTGGCAGCGGCGACGCTGTGGTATTCACCAACGGCACGGTGACGGCCGCCTCGTGGAGCCGCGACGACCGTCTGAAACCTATCTCCCTCGTCGGTCCCTCTGGCTCGCCGATCCTGCTGACGCCGGGAACGACCTGGTTCGAGCTGGCCAACACCGGCCTGGGTAGCTTCCCCGGGACCGACGAGCTCGAGATCCTGCCCGCCTGACCGGCTCCGACGCACGTCACAAGCGGTGTGACGACCCAAGGCGGGCTCGTTCTGCTACAACTGCTACTGCACATTTGTGGATCGAGCCGCTGTGTCGGGCGCGGGCGACACCGGCGCGTCGGCAGCTTGAACCGCATGTTCAAATCCGCCCCCCGCTCGAAGAGCGCATTGCATCGCTGAGGGAACTGTGAAAAACACCAAGACCATCACGACACTGATGATTGCCGCGCTCGCGCTGGCTTCATGCAGCAGCTCGGGCGAATCGGCGGCCACGACCGTGTCCGAGGCCACCGTGGCGCCCAGCACCGAGCCGGAGGTGACGACCACGACGCGCCCCCCGAGCACAACGGGCGAATCGACGACGACGTCGACGACGATTCCTGCCGATCCGGTCATGCCGCTGACCGGCTTGCCGATCGAAGACCCCGCGCTCGCCGGTCGTCCGGCATTGGTCGTCAAGATCGACAATCATCCCGAGGCTCGTCCGCAGAGCGGCCTGAACCAGGCCGACATCGTCTACGAGGAGAATGTCGAACAGCTCACCCGGTTCGCCGCTGTGTTCCAGACGAGCGACCCCGATCCGGTCGGGCCGATCCGCAGCGGACGCGAGCAGGATGTGGAGCTGCTCGGTTCATTGAACAAGCCCATCTTCGCGTGGAGCGGGGGGAACCCCGGCGTGACGGCAGCGATCAACGGCTCCGATTTCGTGGTGGCCAACGTACAGACCAATGCCCGCAAGGCCAGCCAGTCGTACCGGGCACGCGACCGTGGCGTGCCCCACAACCTCTACGCCCAGGGCAGCGGTCTGTTCACGATGGCGCCTGAAGGCGCCGGCCCACCGCCGCAACAGTTCGCCTACCGCAAGGACGGCGAAGCGGTCGCCGGCGATCCGTCGGCAGGGGTCGAGCTGGCCATGGACGGGGTCAAGGTTCGCTGGGCGTTCGACCCGAAGTCTGGTACCTACCTGCGGTTCCAGGGAGGTAAGGCGCACAACGACGCCGCCCTCGGCCAGGTCAATGCCGCCAACGTCGTCGTCCTCGTCGTCGACTATGTACAGAGCCAGATCTACGCGCCCAGTCCCATCGCCCAGACCGTCGGTACCGGCGAGGTGTTCGTCTTCAGTGGCGGCTCGGCGGTGCACGGCACGTGGAGCCGCGACGATCGACTGAAGCCGTTCACATTGACCGGCGACGACGGCAAGCCGATCCTGCTGACGCCCGGACGCACGTGGGTCGAGTTGGCCCGCGCCGATACAACGACACCGAGCGGTGCCTGACCGGCACGGGCCAGGACGCGAAACTGGTGGCCAGACCACCAGCTACATGTCGGCAACTCCTTGGGTCGTGTATCGGTCGGGCGATACGCTAGAGGTATGACTTCGAGCACCTCCTCGCCGCGCGCCACTGGCACGTACCCGGTCAAACGCGGCCTTGCCGAGATGTTGAAAGGTGGCGTCATCATGGATGTCGTCACCGCTGAGCAGGCCAAAATTGCAGAGGATGCAGGAGCATGTGCGGTGATGGCGCTCGAGCGGGTTCCTGCTGACATCCGCCGGGACGGAGGGGTGGCTCGAATGAGCGATCCCGAGATGATCGAAGCCATCAAGGCGGCAGTCACGATCCCTGTCATGGCGAAGGCACGTATCGGCCACTTCGTCGAGGCCCAGATCCTCGAGGCCCTCGGCGTCGACTACGTCGACGAGAGCGAAGTGCTGACTCCGGCCGACGAAACGCACCACATCGACAAGTACAGGTTCACGGTTCCCTTCGTGTGCGGCGCGACCAACCTGGGCGAGGCGCTCCGACGCATCAGCGAGGGAGCCTGTCTGATCCGCTCCAAAGGCGAGGCGGGCACCGGCAACATCGTCGAAGCCGTCCGCCACTTGCGCAACATCATCGGTGACATCCGCAAGGTCGGTCAGGCCGATTCGGCTGAGCTGTTCCAGTGGGCCAAACAACTTCAGGCACCGTTGCCGTTGGTACAGGAGATCGCCGAGACGGGCTGGCTTCCGGTTCCGCTGTTCTGTGCCGGCGGCATCGCAACACCGGCCGACGCCGCCCTGGCGATGCAACTCGGCGCCGAGGCGGTGTTCGTCGGCTCGGGCATTTTCAAGAGCGACGATCCAGCCCCGCGAGCCAAGGCCATTGTCGAAGCAACGACTCATTTCCGCGACGCAGACATCCTCGCCAAGGTCAGCCGGGGCCTGGGCGCCCCGATGACAGGCATCGGCATGGACGAGATCAATCAGCGGTACGCGGAGCGCGGCTGGTAACGATGTCTCCGGTGGGCGGGCCCGACCGGCTCGTCGGTGTGCTGGCACTACAGGGGGCGTTCGTGGCCCATCAGCGCGCCCTCGAGACTGCTGGTGCGACGACTCGACAGATCCGTCAGCCGAGTGACCTCTCCGGCCTCGACGCGCTCATCATCCCCGGCGGCGAGAGCACGACGATGTCGCGGTTGCTCGGCACCTCTGGGTTGTTCGACGAGATCAAAGCGATGCTCAGCGACGGCCTGCCGGTCTTCGGTACGTGCGCGGGGATGATCTTGCTGGCTTCGGAGGTAACCGATGGACGGCCCGATCAGCTCAGCTTCGGAGCGATCGATATGTCGGTGCAACGCAATGGCTACGGCCGTCAGATCGACAGCTTCGAGACGGATCTCGAGGTGGTCGGGCTCGAGCGTCCATTCCACGCAGTGTTCATTCGTGCGCCGAAGGTCGTTGCCATCGGTCCCAACGTCGAGGTGCTGGCCGAGCACGACGGTGTTCCCGTCGTGGCTCGACAGGGTCACGTGATGGTGGCATCGTTTCACCCGGAACTCACCGGCGACGCTCGGCTGCACGCGAGATTCCTTCAGGAGGTCTAGGCCATGTCAGGCCATTCGAAATGGGCAACCATCAAGCACAAGAAGGGCGCCGCCGACCAGGCCCGCGGCAAACTCTTCGCCAAGATCGCCCGTCAACTGGAGGTCGCAGCTCGCGATGGTGGTGGCGATCCCAGTTCCAACGCCACGCTGCGCACGGTGATGCTCAAGGCCAAGGCCGGACAGATGACGAACGACGCCATCGATCGGGCGATCAAGCGCGGGACCGGTGAGGAAGACGGCCGCACGTACGAGGCGATCACCTATGAGGGGTACGCGCCCGGGGGAGTCGCGCTGCTCATCGATGTGCTGACAGACAATCGAAACCGCACCGGCGCCGAGGTCCGAAACATCTTCTCGAAGCTCGGCGGCTCGATGGCCGAACCGGGTGCCGTGGGGTGGCAGTTCACCAGACGAGGCGTTGTCCTGGTCGCCGACGGCGACGAGGACAACGTGATGATGGCCGCCCTCGATGCGGGCGCGGACGACGTGTCGAGCGAGGGCGACGGCTTCCGTGTCACCTGTGATCCCTCGATGGTCTATGACGTCCGCGATGCATTGCAGGCTGCCGGGTTCGAGATCGAATCTGCGGAGAGCACGATGGTGGCCGGCCTGCAGGTCGCGGTGACAGATGCCGACGACGCCCGGAAGATCCTGCGGATCGTCGATGCGTTCGAGGACAACGACGACGTACAGGACGTGTACAGCAATTTTGACATCAGCGATGAACTCATGGAGGCGGTCGAGGCATGACCGTCGGCGTGGGCGACAAGGCCCCAGGGTTTCGTCTGCCCGCGACGGGTGGGTCGACGGTGGCGCTCGCCGACTTCATCGGCAGGCCGGTGGTGCTGGTCTTCTACCCGGGGGACGACACACCCGTGTGCACGAAACAGCTCAGCTCCTACAACCGCGACCTCGATGAATTCGAGGCGCTCGACGCTCAGGTGCTGGGAATCTCGGCCCAGGGCGTCGAAAGCCACGAGGCGTTCGCCGACAAGAACGGGTTGAAGTTCCCGCTGCTGGCCGACACAGACAAGGCCGTTGCCGGACTGTACGGCACACTCGGCCCGCTCGGCTTCCCCCGGCGCAGCGTGTTCATCGTCGATCGCCAGGGATTGGTGCGCTACGCTCACCGAGCAATCGCCGGGCTCACCTACCGTCCGGTCAGCGAACTCGTCGAGGTGCTTGCCGCGATGTAGCAAGCGGTCCGTAGTACAGTACGAACTTGTGTTCGTTGCGCAGCGCGTCCTGGGGATCGACCCCGGTCTCACCCGTTGCGGATATGCCGTGCTCGACAGCCTCGCGCCGGGCGCGCCCTCGGCGGTGTCACTCGGCGTTCTGCGCACACCGCCGACCGACGCACTGCCGCAGCGCCTGGCGTCGCTGCAGGCCGAGATCGTTGCCCTTCTCACTGAGTTTCGGCCTGATGTGGTAGCTGTCGAACAGGTCTTCTTCCAGGTGAACGTGCGCACGGCAATGAGCGTCGGGCAGGCGAGCGGCCTCGCTCTTGCGGAAGCGGCCGCCTTCGGCTGCCAGGTCGTGCAATACACACCAAACCAGGTCAAGAACTCCGTGGCCGGCTGGGGTGGCGCCGACAAGTCACAGGTCCAGAAGATGGTTCAGGTGCGGCTCGGGTTTTCCACGCCACCGCGCCCCGCCGACGCCGCCGATGCCGCGGCGCTCGCGCTGTGCCACCTGTCGTCCGCGCCACTGCGCCGGCACCTCGAGGCACTGTCGAGGGCGGTCGGCGGATGATCGGGTCGTTGCGGGGTTCCGTGCTCGAACGACTCGACGACGGGCGAGTGTTGGTCGAGGTCGGTGGCGTCGGTTATCTGGTCACCGTCACGCCTCGCACCCTGGCCGAGCTCGAGCCGACATCACCGGTGTTCCTCTATGTGCACCACCACATCCGCGAGGACGCGCAGATGTTGTTCGGATTCCTGCGCCGCGACGAACGAGCCACGTTCGACATCCTCATCGCGACTCACGGCATCGGCCCGGCGCTGGCGGTCGCCATCCTCGGTACCCACTCACCCACGGCGCTCGTCGACATCGTCGCCGGAAACGATCTCGGCGCCCTGACGCTGGTGCCCGGGGTCGGCAAGAAGACGGCCGAGCGATTGCTCGTCGAGTTGCGCAATCGGCTCAACCTGCCGATGCTCGATCCACTCACCATGGGCAACGGAAGCAGTGCGATCGGAGATGTCCGCGAAGCGCTTGCAGGCCTCGGCTATGCATCTGAGGAGATTCGCGATGCGATGCGCGAGGTGCCCGAGTCGGCATCGGCCGAGGACATGCTGCGCGATGCTCTGCGTCTGCTGGGGGTTCGACGTGCGTGAGGAGTTCCTCGATCCTGCTCCGACCGACGACGTCGAAGAGGCGGACGAAGCGGGGCTACGGCCGCGGCGGCTGAGCGAGTTCGTCGGTCAGGGCGAACTGAAAGAGCACCTCACCATCGTGCTCGAGGCCGCCAAGATGCGCGGCCAGCCGGCCGACCACTTGTTGCTGGCAGGCCCCCCGGGGCTCGGCAAGACCAGCCTGGCCGGCATTGTCGCCGTCGAGATGGGCGTGCACATGCACATCACATCCGGCCCGGCACTCGAACGAGCCGGTGACCTGGCGGCGATCCTCACCAAGCTCGGCGACGGTGACGTGCTGTTCATCGACGAGATCCACCGCCTGTCGCGCGTGGTCGAAGAGATCCTCTACCCGGCGATGGAAGACTTCCAGCTCGACATCGTGGTCGGCAAGGGCCCCGCGGCCTCGTCGATCCGGCTCAGCCTGCCACCTTTCACACTGGTCGGAGCCACAACGCGCACGGGAATGATCACAGGACCGTTGCGCGATCGCTTCGGCCTGGTCGCCCGGCTCGACTACTACGCAGACGATGAACTGGAGACCATCGTTCGGCGTGCCGCCGGGATCCTTCGGGTCAGCATCACGCCCGAGGCTGCGTGGGAGATTGCCCGCCGCTCGCGAGGCACGCCGCGGATCGCCAACCGTTTGCTGCGGCGCGTTCGCGACTACGCAGAGGTGCGCGGCGACGGCACGATCTCGGTGACCACAGCGCAGGATGGTCTGAAGTTGTTCGGTGTCGATGGCCGGGGACTCGACAAGGTCGACCGGGCGATACTTGCGGCGATCTGCAAGCAGTTTCACGGCGGGCCGGTCGGGCTCAGCACCCTGGCGATCAGCATCGGCGAGCAACCCGAGACGGTCGAAGACATGTACGAACCGTTCCTGATCCAGCAAGGCATGCTGGCGCGCACGCCTCGCGGTCGGGTGGCCATGGCCGCGGCGTACGAGCACATCGGGATGACACCGCCGTCAGCCGGCGCCGCGCCGACATCCTCCCTGTTCGACTGACGCTCATCATCGGGCCGCAGACTCGAGCTCCGCCGATTCTTGTCGCTCCGAACATGTCCAGCACGTTGACAGCGACGAAGATCACCCGGCGAGCTGCTCCTACCTCAGTTGCGCCGCCATCCAGTTGGTGACGACGGCGAGCACCTCGGCGTTGTTTCGTTCGAACATCGACCCGTGGCTGTTGCCATGCACTCCGTGTTCGGCCAGATCGAGGTGTACCGCATTGCAGCCCGCCTGTTGCAGGAACTCCATCAGCAGCCCGTCGGTGAATCGGAACACCGAGGCCTCGCCTGACACCACCGCGATCGGGACCTGGGCGAGATTGGTCAACTGCCGAGCCGGCTCATTCTGCAGCACCAGCGGAGGAGCGCCGGGAGCCACCGGGGCGTGCTGCACCAGGTCGAGGTCGGTCGGCGACGACGCCGGAGGAGCGAAGGTCATCGGGACGGCGGCGACGCCCCACTGCAGCGTGTCCGGGCCGAACATCGTGGCGAACGCGGGCCCGACGGGTTCGACCTGCACCAGACCAACGACCAGGTCGGGACGCGCATCGGCCACCAGAAAGCCGGCCGGGCCGCCGAGGGAGTTGCTGACGACGAATGCGGGTCCGACCTTGTCGAGTAGCTCGACCAGACGTTTCTGCTCGAGGGCTTGGCGGTCGGCGGCATCGGCCGCGAACGGCCCCAGCGAGGCCAGGAACTGCAACCATGTGGGGTCCTTCGGATCGCTGCGATCACCTGGCCACTGCGTGTGCAGGTGGGCGAACGGCATCGCCCCTGGACCATCAGCCGGCGGAACGAAGATGCTCGTGAGAACTTCGGTTGGAAGTGGCGGACCCATCGGGCCGAGTGCTTCGGGAATATAGGTTGATCGGCCATGACCGGGCCGATCGACGACGTAGACCACCCAGCCCTGCTCGACCAGGAGGGTTGACCATCCCGGTCTGCCATCGGGTGTTCCCAGATAGTCGAGGCCCTGCCCGCCACCGCCGTGGACCAGCACAATCGGGTATGGCTTGGTGACCTCGACCGGCGATTCCCAGTAGACGAACATCGGGCCACGCGCTGCGCCGGTGTCGGGCTCGGGTTCGGCACCGACCCAGAAGTGGCCGCGCCGCGATGTGACGGGGGCACAGTCTGCGGGTGGTTTCGCTGGTGGTCCGGACAGAAAACGAGCCATGATTCTCCTCGGTCGCGATCAGTGGACCGACCATATATGAGAGGCGTCCATTGCTCGCCAGCAGCGGCGTCGAAGTCGCTGGAGCGCCGGGGTCGTTGTCGCCGCCCGTGATCGAGAGGCCGTTAGACCCGAAGCCGCACGCTGAGACAGGTCACACAGCCTTCGAGCTTCTGGAACTCGCTGATGTCGACTTCGACTGGCCGGTAGCCCATCGACCGGAACAAGTCTGCCGACATCGGGCAATCGTCGGCGATCAGTAGGTGATCGTCGCCGAGCAGCACGACGTGGGCGCCGGACTCCTCGGGCGTTGGGAGGAACCTCGGGTACACGGTGGGGTCGTCGACGGCGTCAGGCCATCCCACGACGGTGCCGTCGGGTAGCGCCGTGACGGCAGACTTCAGATGCAGGACTCTGGTGCATGGAACGCTCACCACGTTGGCGCCCGTCGGTTCGAGGTACGTGGCAAGTTGAGCGATGCCTGCGGCGTTGGTGCGCCCGCCGAGGCCGACGTACACCGTGGTGCCGACCTTCAATACATCGCCGCCGTCGAGGGTGCCGGGTGGTTCGATCGTGGCCGTGTCGTACCCGAGGCTGACGAGGGTCCGTTCCACGGCAGCGGTTTCCGGTTGCCGGGTCGGGGCACCGGGCCGCGACAAGACCGCAAGCCTGCCGAAGGCGACCATTGTGTCTTCGATGAATACGGCATCAGGGCAGTCGTCGTCGGTGGGAACCTCGACGATGTCCCAAGAGTGCTTGTGGAGCGCGGCGACGTAGTCGTGCCATTGACGCATCGCAGCGTCGACATCGATCGCTGCCCGTTCGATGTAGGTCACCAGGCCCTCGGCCAGTCGCCGGCCCGGTCGCCGGACCAGTGCTCTCACGCTGGAAGGTGGGTCGAGAGGAAGGCCATCGTCTTGGCCCACGCGGCCTGCGCGGCGCTCTCGTTGAAGAACATCTCGCTCTCGTGGTTGTCGAAGGCGTGTCCTGCGTTCTCGACGTTGAGCAGGAACCTGGATCGACCGGCGATCGCCGCGCCGATCGCCTCGATGCCCTCACCGGGGATGTACGAGTCACTGTTGCCGAAGTGGAACAGCGTCGGACACGACACCTGGTCGATCAATCCGAGCATCGAAGGTACCCCGGAGCCGTAGTAGCTCACGCAGCAGCTCGGGTCGGCCTCGGCCGCCACGCCCCACGCGATCGTGCCGCCCAGGCAGAACCCGAGTACGGCTGGTGCCGCGTCGATTCCGGGTTGGCTGCCCAGATGGGCCAGCGCTGCACTGCAGTCGGCGATGGCCTTCGGGAAGTCGAGTTGCTGGACCTTGTCGATGGACGCACCGAGCCCTGCCTCGGTGTGATCGCTCTCCCAATTCGGCGCGAACCGCCAGAAGACATCGGGTGCACCCACCAGATATCCGGCGTCGGCCAATCGCCGGGCAACTGCACGGATGTACTGCCCGACGCCGAAGATCTCCTGGATCACCAGGATCGCGGCTCGCGGGGCGGTTTCGGGTGTCCAGATGTGAAGATCCATCGCTCCATCGGAGCCACACACGACCGGATCGGTTCGCAACGTCGTCATGCAGCCATGGTGTCACACGATCACAGACCCGGCCGTAACCTGATCGCCCGATGCGCCTGACCGATTTCGACTACGAGCTACCGGCCGGACGCGTCGCCCAGGTGCCGATCGAACCCCGCGATGCATCCCGGCTCCTGGTCGATCGGGGGAGTGCCGAGCCAGACCACCTCCACGTTCGTGACCTTCCGACGCTGCTCGAAGACGGAGATCTGCTCGTCGTCAACGACACCAAGGTGATCCCTGCCCGGTTGCGCCTGCAGCGCAGAAGCGGAGGAGCCGCGGAGGTGTTGCTACTCGAGCCGCTCAGTTCGGATCGGCGCACCTGGGAGGCGATGATCCGCCCGGCGAGGAAGCTGCGCGTCGGCGAGCGGCTGGTCGATCCGTCCGGCGTCGAATTGGTCGAGGTCGGCCGCCGGACAGCGTCCGGCGACACCTGGGCCGTGACCATCGTGGCCGCCGGTGATCCGCTGGCGCTGTTGCAGAGCTACGGCGAGATGCCGCTACCGCCATACATCGGAGTGGGTCTGGAGGAACCCGATCGCTATCAGACCGTCTATGCCACCGAACCCGCATCCGCGGCGGCGCCGACCGCTGGTTTGCATTTCACCCCCGAGTTGTTGACCGAGGTTTCGGCACAGGGCATCGGAATCGCCAGGGTCGAGTTGGTCGTCGGCCTCGACACGTTCAAGCCGGTGACGGTCGAGGATCCTGGCCAGCATGTGATGCACAGCGAGCGATACCGCGTGGACGCCGGTGTGATGGAGCAGTGCCGGCAGGCACGTCGTGTGGTCGCCGTCGGCACCACGAGCGTGCGTGCTCTCGAGTCGGCGGCAGCTCTCGAGCAGTTGGAGGGCCGTACCCGGCTCTTCATCACCCGACCCTATGACTGGCAGGTCGTCGACCTGATGATGACCAACTTTCATCTGCCGCGGACCACACTGTTGATGATGATCGATGCCTTCGTCGGCGACCGGTGGCGCCGGCTGTACGACGTCGCCATCGCCGAGGGCTACCGATTCTTGAGTTTCGGCGATGCCATGTTGCTCGATCGAAGGGCGATCTAGATGCATCCGGTTCGTTTCGAGACCAAAGCGGTCGACGGTGCCGCGCGCTCGGGCGTTGCCCACACGGCACGTGGGTCGTACCGCACCCCGTGCTTCATGCCGGTGGGCACGCGCGGCGCGATCAAGTACCTGAGCGCTGCGGACTACGAACGGCTCGGTGCGGAGATCGTGCTCGGCAACACGTATCACCTGATGTTGAGACCCGGTGCCGAGACGGTGGCCGCGCTGGGCGGGCTCGGTAGGTTCGCCGGGTGGGGTGGTCTGACGCTGACGGACTCGGGTGGATTCCAGGTGTTCTCGCTCGATCCGCACGTCGACGACGACGGTGTGACGTTCAGGAGCACCTACGACGGGTCTACGCATCGACTGACGCCAGAGATCGCGGTGCGCACGCAGGAGTTGCTCGGGGCCGACATCCAGATGGTTCTCGATGTTTGCCCGCCGCTGCCGTCTCCGCCCGACGTCATTCAGCTCGCGGTCGAACGGACGGTGGCGTGGGCCGCGCGGGCCAGGTCGACGCACCTCACCGAGGAACAAGCGCTGTTCGGAATCGTTCAGGGTGGGATCAACACACAACTGCGTGCCGAGAGTGCACAGCGAACCGTGGCACTCGACTTCGACGGGTACGGGATCGGTGGCCTCAGTGTTGGTGAGACCCGCGAGGAGATGGTGCCGGCCTTGGCCGCGGCGTTGGCCCATATCCCCGACGACCGTCCGCGGTACCTGATGGGAGTGGGCGATCCAGCCAGCCTGGTCGAGGCGGTGGCCCTCGGTGTCGATCAGTTCGACTGCGTCATGCAGACCAGGATCGGGCGGCACGGCACGGCCATGACAGGCGACGGGAAGCTGCACATCAAGAACGCCAAGCACGCGCTCAGCGATGAACCGCTGGATTCGGACTGCGCCTGCGAGGTGTGCCACCACCACAGCCGTGGTTACATCCGTCATCTGTTCCAGGTCGGCGAGCCCACGGCAGCCAGGTTGGTCAGCATCCACAACATCAGCTGGACACTGCAGCTCATGGCCCGGATGCGGGCGGCCATCGAAGGCCGAACGTTCACCGCGTTCCGTCAAGACGTTCTGGCTGTTTGGCGGTGAATGCCCAACGGGTCGTCCTGGTGGCTAGCATTCCCCGTCGGTTTATTTAGCGGCACTTCCCCTCCATCGTGAACAATTGGATACCCCACATGCACGTCCTGTCGATCCTCGCTGCAGACTCCAAGTCCAGCTCTAATCCGCTCGGGCTCTTCGTCCCGATGTTGCTCATCGGCGCGGCGATGTACTTCCTCATGATCCGGCCCCAGCGCCGCAAGATGCGCGCTCAGGCGGCCCTCCAATCATCGATCGAGGTGGGCGACGAGGTCATGACCACGTCGGGAGTGTATGGATTCGTGACGCTCATCGAGGGTGACATCGCCTGGCTGGAGATAGACGACAACGTGCAGATCCGGATCGCCCGTCAAGCGCTGCAGCGCAAGGTCGACACGACCGTGGGCGAAACGGCCGTGCCAACCGACGATGGTTCAGGTCGCGGCCCGAAGATCGAGCCGACTGACGGCCCGGCGGCCGACGAGCCGTCGAAATAATGCAGAAAAAGCAGCTGATTTATTCGCTCGTCGGCATCTTGATCCTGGCGTTCGGAGGGCTGGTCGCCACGCTCGTGGCCGGCAACCATCCGTCACTCGGTCTCGATCTGCAGGGCGGGATCTCGATCACCCAGCAGCCGGTGGGTGCCTTCAACACCTCGAGCCTCGATCTCGCAGTCGAGCGAATCCGTGAGCGCGTCGACAGCCTGGGTGTGGCCGAGCCAGAGATCCTGCGACAGGGCGACGCCATCGTGGTCAACCTGCCAGGCGTGAAGAACCAGAAGCAGGCCGAGGAGTTGGTCAAAGTCACCGGCCAGGTGTACCTCCGGCCGGTATTGATCGACGACCAGTTCAACATTCCGTGCGTCACCGGCGATCCCAATCGCATTCCGGATACGACCGACACCACTACGACGATCGCCGGTGCTACGACGACGGCAGCGCCCGGCACCAGCACGACGGGTGTCACCACGACCGGGGTCACCACGACAACGGCCGCGGGCGGCCCATCACGCCGCACCAGCACGACGAACACCAGCACCACGACCCCGTCGACGACCGTGGCCCCCGGCGCCACGACCACGACGGTTGCGAACGGCGCCACGACCACGACAGTGGCCGACGACGCCTCGAACATCCTGCCCGACGTTCCGCCCGAGTCGTCGGGCTTCGTCAGGGCTCGCGGCGGGAGTGTCTGCAAGGTCGGGCCCGCCGGTGGCACCGGCGAAGTGTTTCAGGACGACGCAACGGCGCGGATCCTCTCCGGATCGGGATGGGGTGTCACGGTGAGCTTCCGCGGCGGTGCCAACGGTGCCGACCTGTGGAACGCTCTGGCTGCGGAATGCTTCAACGCCACGGCCACGTGTCCAACCCGCCAACTGGCGATCGAACTCGACAGTGAGGTCATCTCGGCGCCGACCGTGCAGACCGACAACTTCGGCACCAGCGTGCAGATCACCGGCAGCTTCAGCGAGTCCGAGGCCCGCAACCTGGCCCGGGTGCTGAACAGCGGTTCGCTTCCGGTGAAACTGGAGACTCAGGCAGTGCAAACGGTGTCGCCGACACTCGGCCAGGACTCGCTGCGGGCAGCGTGGATCGCCGGCATCGTCGGCGTCGTGCTGGTCTTGATCTTCATGGCGCTGTACTACCGCCTGCTCGGCCTGATCGTGGGAGCCGGCTTGTTGGTCTCCGGCGCGTTGATCTGGACCGTGGTCTCGTTCCTCTCCAAGACCCAAGGGCTGGCGTTGTCACTTGCCGGGATCGCCGGCCTCATCGTGTCGGTCGGCGTGACCGTCGACTCGTACGTGGTCTTCTTCGAACGATTGAAGGACGAGGTGCGTGCGGGGCGGTCGATGCGCAACAGCGCCCAACGAGGTTGGGCCGGCGCGTGGCACACCATCGTCATGGCCGACATGGTGTCGCTGATCGGCGCCGGGGTCCTGTGGTATCTCACGGTCGGTTCGGTTCGCGGCTTCGCCTTCTTCCTCGGCCTGTCGACGCTGTGCGACCTCTTCGTGGCCTACTTCTTCACCCGCCCCTCGGTGTTGCTGCTCGCTCGCACCGACTGGATGGCACGGCGCAAGGTGATGGGCATCGAGGTCTCGACCACGGGAGCGTCCACCGCGGGAGCATCGTCGTGAGCACCGATGTTCTTCCCAACGTCCGCCCACGCCGAGGGGTTGGGGGGCGGCTGTACCACGGCGAGACATCGATCGACTTCTACGGCCGTCGCTGGTGGGGCCTGGCCTTTTCCGGGGTTCTCCTGGTCATCACGATCATCTCGTTGTTCGTCCAGGGGCTGAACCTCGGACTCGACTTCGAAGGCGGCGTGGCGTGGGAGGTCCCGGCGACGAACCTGTCCATCGACCAGGCCCGCAGCATCCTCGACGCCCACGGGGTCGATGGCATCGACGCCAAAGTGCAGCAGCGCACGTCGGCGTCGGGCTCGGTGCTGCTGATCCAGGTCGGTGATCAATCCGTCGAGAAGCGCCAGGAAGTCAAGGAAGCTCTTGCCGCTGGGGCGAAGGTCGACACCGAATCGGTCAGCGTCAACTCGGTCAGCTCCACCTGGGGGCGCAGCATCACGGAGAAGGCTGTGCGGGCCCTGGTCATCTTCTTGATCCTCGTCGCCTTGTTCATCGCCTGGCGACTCGAGTGGCGTATGGCAATGGCCGCCATCATCGCCATGGTGCACGACGTGTTGATCAGCGTCGGTGTGTACTCGGTGTTCCAGTTCGAGGTGACACCGGCCACGGTCGTGGCATTCCTCACCATTCTCGGATTCTCGCTTGTACGACACCATCGTGGTGTTCGACAAGGTCAACGAGAACACCGAACGCTTCTCCGGCACGCGCATGCCGTATGGAGACGTGATCAACGTGTCGATGAACCAGGTGCTGATGCGTTCGATCAACACCAGCATCGCTGCTGTGCTGCCCGTGCTCTCGCTCCTCATCCTCGGTTCCGGTGTCCTCGGTGCTACGACCCTTCGTGATTTCTCCTTGGCGCTGCTGGTCGGGTTGTTGACCGGGTCATACTCATCGATCTTCATCGCCTCTCCACTGCTGGCCATGTTCAAGGAACGCGAGCCTCGATACCGCTCACTTCGCGGCTCGCACGCCACAGGTGTCGAGCTGGAGCGTCTGGTTCTCGGTGGCTCACCGTCGGCGAAGCGCGATGCAGCGCGCCAGCGTGCCGAAGTGGCGGAAGGCGAAGTGGTGCCGCCCATCACCCAGAGCACCCCGGAATCACTGCTCACGCACCCGCCGCGGCCGCGGAAGAAGAAGCGTCGTACCAGCTGAGGGGCGGTAACGTTGAGTCGTATGGCATCAAATGGCCACTGGCTCACCGACCTGGTCCGCGACATCGACGATTTCCCGACACCGGGAGTGAGCTTTCGCGATATCACGCCCTTGCTGGGCGACGGTCGTTCCTTCGCCCGGGCCATCACCGAGCTGGCGTGTCGTTTCGACGATGTGAAGGCCGACCGTGTGCTGGGTATGGAGGCTCGAGGTTTCATCATCGCCGCTCCGGTCGCCTACCGGATGGGTGCCGGTTTCGTCCCTGTTCGTAAGGCCGGCAAGCTGCCGTGGGCCGTCGTGCGCGAGGAGTACTCGCTCGAATACGGCCACGACAAGCTCGAGATCCACCGCGACGCCATCCATCCAGGCGAGCGGATCCTGGTGATCGACGACGTGCTGGCGACGGGTGGTACCGCTGCAGCAACGGTTCGTCTCGTCGAGGCGCTCGGCGGTGTCGTCCTGGGTGTCGGTGTGCTGATCGAACTCGAGGATCTCGGTGGTCGAGCCAGGCTCGAGGGCCACCGCGTCGAAAGCCTCGCAAGGTACTGAGGCCGGGCCTATGGCAGCTGTCGATCGTGTACTTCCATGGCGCCGGCATCAGAACGTCACCGCCGACGAGTTGACGCCGTTGTTGAGCGCCTACCGCCGCCGTCACCCGAAGGCTTCGGTGACCATGATCAACCGCGCCTACGAAACGGCGAAGGAGGCGCATCGCCACCAGTCCCGAGGCAGCGGTGAGAGCTACATCAACCACCCGCTTGCCGTGGCGCGGATCGTCGCCGACATCGGTCTCGACGAGATCTCGCTGGCGGCCGCGTTGCTGCACGATGCGGTCGAAGACACCGAGATCACCATCGCCGATGTCGAGAAGGGCTTCGGGGCCGAGGTTGCTGCCATTGTCGATGGAGTCACCAAACTCGAGCGTCTCCAATTCGACTCGAGGGAGGCACAGCAGGCCGCGACGATGCGAAAGATGCTGGTGGCCATGGCTCGCGATCTGCGGGTGCTGATCATCAAGCTCGCTGACCGATTGCACAACATGCGCACCATCGCCGCGATGCCCAGCGAGAAACAACGCCGCATCGCTCAAGAGACCCTCGACATCTATGCCCCGTTGGCTCACCGGCTGGGTATGCAGGAATTGAAACAGCAACTCGAAGACCTCGCATTCGCTTCGCTGTACCCGAAGCGCTTCGCCGAGCTCGATCATCTGGTCAGCACGCGAACTCCTGAACGCGAGGTGTATCTCGCCAAGGCGATCGCCGAGGTCGGTGGACGGCTGCAGGAGCTCAACATCCAGGCCGAAGTCACCGGTCGGGGCAAGCACCTGTGGAGCATCTACGAGAAGATGATGCAGAAAGGGCGCGAGTTCGACGACATCTTCGACCTCGTGGCCATCCGGGTGATCGTCGATTCGGTCAAGGATTGTTACGCCGCGCTCGGTTGCATCCACGGTCGTTACAAGCCGGTGGTGGGTCGCTTCAAGGACTACATCGCGATGCCCAAGTTCAACCTCTACCAGAGCCTGCACACCACGGTGATCGGGCCGGGCGGCAAGGTGGTCGAGGTACAGATCAGGTCGCAGGAGATGCACCAACGTGCCGAATGGGGCGTCGCCGCACATTGGTCGTACAAGGGTGACGAATCCAGCACCGACATCGACTGGTTGAACCGGATCATCGACTGGCAGGCCGACATCTCCGATCCGGCGGCCTTCATGGAGAACTTGAAGACCGACCTCGAGCAGGACGAGGTGTTCGTATTCACCCCGAAGGGGCGGGTGATCCCACTACCAGTCGGTTCGACCACTGTCGATTTCGCGTACGCGGTGCACACCGACGTCGGTCACGCATGCATCGGTGCCAAGGTCAACGGCCGGCTCGTTCCGCTGGGTACGACGCTGCACAGTGGCGACACCTGCGAGATCTTCACATCGAAGGTCGAGTCCGCCGGCCCATCCCGCGACTGGTTGCAGTTCGTCGCCTCGCCGCGGGCCCGCAACAAGATTCGGCAATGGTTCAGCCGCGAGCGGCGAGTCGACATGATCGAGGCCGGGCGGGAGGAACTGACGAAGGAGTTCCGACGCGAAGGTCTGCCCCTGCAGCGAATATGGGACAGCAAGGTGTTCACCGATGAGATCTCGGCCAGCTCCTATGCCGATCTCGATTCGGTGTTGGCCGCGATCGGCGAGCACCACATCTCGGCACGATCCCTGGCTCAGCGGGTTGCCCGCGGATTTTCGCAGGGCACGGACGGCGAACAGTTCTCCGTCGTGTCGCCGACCAGACCCGACCGTCCACACCGGTCGCGGTCGGTCGTCGGTGTGCACGTCGAGGGCCTTGAAGACATCCTGGTACGCCTGTCCCGTTGCTGCACACCCGTGCCCGGTGACGACATCGTCGGCTTCGTCACGCGCGGCCGAGGTGTGTCGGTGCATCGCGCCGACTGCGCAAACGCCGAGAGCCTGATGAGCGAGCAGGCGGCACGGCTGATCGACGTCGATTGGGACGGCGACCGCACGAAGGCCATCTTCCGGGCCGGTGTCGAGGTCGTTGCGCTCGACCGGTCGCGACTGTTGCGTGACGTGGCCAACGCACTCAGCGAACAGCACGTCAACATCGTTTCGTGCAGCACGCACACCGGTGGTGATCGGGTGGCCAAGATGCGATTCGAGTTCGAGCTCGCCGATCCCAGCCATCTGGATTCCGTGCTGCGCACGATCAAACAGATCGATGCCGTCTACGACGCCTACCGGCTGGTGCCCGGCAAGGGCAGCTAGCCCACCAGGTTTCCGAGCACCCCTGCCGGCGCGGATCCGAACTTCGTCGCTCCGGACGTGTCCAGCCTGTCGAGAGCGACAAAGTTGGCTCAGTGGGTGGCCCGGCAAAGGAAGCCGAGGCGTCAATTCGGGCCGGTAGCCTGGGCCGACGATGCCGGAATTCCAGACGAGCCCAGGGATGCGCGACATCCTGCCGCCGGAGTCGGCGCGTTGGCGACGATTCGTCACGGTCTTCGCCGAGGTCGTCGAGGCCGCCGGGTACGGTCAGGTGATCTCGCCGCTGCTCGAGGATCTGGGAGTTTTCCAACGGATCGGCGACGCTACCGACGTGGTGACCAAGGAGATGTACGACTTCATCGACAAGGGTGGGCGCCACATCGCCTTGCGCCCCGAACTGACTGCGTCGGTGTGCCGTGCGTATGTGCAGCATCGCCCGGTTACGCCGTGGAAGGTCTGGTACACAGGCTCGCAGTTCCGCTACGAGAAGCCGCAGCGTGGCCGTTACCGACAATTCGATCAGGTCGGCATCGAGGTGCTCGGCGTCAACGATCCGCACCTCGACGTCGAAGTGATCGCCCTCGGCTGGGAGTTCTATCGAGCGCTGGGCCTCCAGCAGGTCTCCGTTCTGCTCAACTCGTTGGGCGAGCCCGACGACCGTGCCCGCTACGTAGACGCTCTGCGGGCGTACCTCGAAGCGCATCGCGGCGCGTTGTCGTCGGAGAGTCAGATCACCCTCGACAAGAACCCGCTGCGCGTGCTCGATTCGAAGCGTCCTTCCGACGCGGCAATCGTCGCCGAGGCGCCACGGATAGCCCAGTTCTACACTGCCGATGCAGCCGCTCACTTCGCCGTTGTCCAGTCGGGCCTGTCAGCGCTCGGCATCCCGTTCACGGTTACCGACACGTTGGTACGCGGCCTCGACTACTACCGCCACACCACGTTCGAATACCAAGGCGGCACGCTCGACTCGGCCCAGAACGCCCTGGGTGGCGGTGGCCGATACGACGGTCTGGTCGAATCGCTGGGCGGGCCGCCCACCCACGGGATCGGGTTTGCCCTGGGCCTCGACCGTACCCTGCTGGCCTGTGACGACGAGGGCGCGTTCGCGGCCCGACCGTTGGCGCTCGACGCCTTCGTCATCGACACCGCCGGCGGCCTCGAAGCGTTGCAGCTCACGGCTGAACTGCGCGCCGCTGGTCTGATGGCCGACCGAGCCTACGAGAACCGCAGCATGAAGGCGCAGATGAAAGCCGCCGACCGCAGCGGTGCGGAGATTGCCGTCATCATCGGCAGCAACGAGGTCGCCGAAGGTGCTGTCACCGTTCGCCCGTTGCGCACCAACGATGGTCAACAGACCATCGCCCGATCAACCTTGATCGACTACCTGAAGAAAGCGCGTCCATGAGCACGACATCCATGCGCACCCACCAGTGCGGCCACCTTCGCCCCGAGCACATCGGACAGACGGTCAGTCTGTGCGGCTGGGTAGCGACTCGCCGCGAGCATGGCGAGAAGCTGGCCTTCGTCGACCTCCGCGACCACACAGGGGTCACGCAATGCGTCGTCGACAATTCCGTCGACGTGCGGCCCGAGTATGTCATCAGAGTCACCGGCGTCGTCACGGCCCGACCGGATGACAGCACCAATGATCGACTGCCGACCGGCGGCATCGAGCTGCAGGACTGTCACGTCGAGATCCTCAACAGTGCCGAGGCGCCGCCGTTCCCGATCAACGAGCGTGCCGACACCGTGGCTGAGACAACTCGTCTGCAGTACCGCTATCTCGACATTCGACGGGAACGGATGCAGCGCAACCTCCGCATCCGGGCCGCAGCAAACTCGGCAATCCGTCAGGCGATGGAAGCACAAGGCTTCGTCGAGGTCGAGACGCCCATGCTCGTACCGAGTACTCCGGAAGGTGCCCGCGAGTTCATCGTGCCCAGCCGGCAGCAACCCGGTTCGTTCTACGCCCTTCCGCAAAGCCCGCAGCTGTTCAAGCAGTTGCTGATGCTCGCCGGTATCGACCGGTACTACCAGCTGGCTCGTTGTCTGCGCGACGAAGACCTGCGCGCTGACCGCCAGTACGAGTTCATGCAGCTCGATGCCGAGATGAGCTTTGCCAGCCAGGACGACGTGCATCAGGCGATCGGCGCTGCCGTCGTCGCCGCTGCTCGTTCAGCCGGTCAGGAACCCGGCGAGATCGTCAAGCTCACCTGGCACGACGCGATGAATCGCTTCGGCACCGACAAACCCGACATGCGCTTCGCCATGGAACTCGTCGAGCTGACGCCTGTGTTCTCGGCCACCGGGTTCAAGGCGTTCGCCGGTGCGGCGACCATCAAAGGCATCAACGCCTCGGGCAAGGCGCACGAATACGGCCGCAACAAGCTCGATGCCCTGACCGACAACGCCAAGAGCATGGGCGCCAAGGGCCTGGTGTGGCTGAAGGTGGCCGACGACGGGTCGCTCGAGTCACCCGTAGTCAAGTTCCTCTCCGAGGCCGAACAGATCGCGCTCGGAGAACGCCTCGAAGCCGAGCCGGGAGACCTGTTGCTGATCGTCGCCGACGACTGGGCGACGACATGCGAAGTGCTCGGAACGCTGCGCAACGATCTCGGCCGTCCGCCGGTGCACGAGGGTCCGTATCGGTATCTGTGGGTCGTCGATTTCCCGCTCTTCGTCGGTGTCGACGAGGTCACCGGCCGACCGAAGCCCGGGCATCACCCTTTCACCCAGCCGCACCCCGACGACGTACACATGCTCGAGTCCGATCCATTGAAGGTGCGCAGCCAGGCGTACGACCTGGTGCTCAACGGCTGGGAGCTCGGGTCCGGTTCGATCCGGATCCACCAGCACGAGATGCAGTCACGCATCTTCCGGTTGCTGGGGATCAGCGACGAAGAGGCCAACAAGCGTTTCGGCTTCTTCCTCAACCCGTTCCGCTATGGCGCCCCGCCTCATGGTGGCTTTGCCTTCGGAATCGATCGTCTCGTGGCGATCCTGGCAGGCGAGGAGAACATCCGCGAGGTCATCGCCTTTCCCAAGACGCAGTCCGGCATGGACCCGATGACCAACGCACCGACGCCTGTCGACGGCAAGCAACTCGATGCACTGGGCATTCGCACGCTTCCACCGAAGGCGTAGGCACTGAGGCCTCGCCCGGGTCACTTCGGCGCGTAGAACCGCACTTCAGAGAGGTAGCCGATGTTGGCGTCGTTGTTCGGGTTGGAGAACAGGAACCGCACCCAACGGGTTTCGACGGTTGCCGTCAGGGTGACCCACTTGTTCGGCGCGGTTGCATTGCTCCGCTTGGAGATGGTCGACCAGTGCACGCCATCCGGCGACGTCTGCAGCTGGTACCTGTCGGCGAAACCGATCTGCGAGAACCTCCAGCGAATCTCACCCAGTTTCACCGTGGTGCCGAGATCGTAGGCGGTCCAGCCGGTGCGTGGCGGGATGACCATGGCCGTCTGCCACGCGGTCGCGAACTTGCCGTCGATGGTCAGGTGAGCCGACTTCTCGGGTGAGTTCGACGAACGGGCCGATCGCTTCACCCTGTAGCGTCCACCGCTGAGGCTTGCACTCGTCGGCGGGCTCACCGCGACCTCGGCTCGGCTGGTGATCTCGGCGGCACTCAGCACCTGTGGGTGATCGGTCGGCGTGAATTCGGCCGCCGCGAAGAAGCGGACCTCAGCAACGTGACCCAGTTGCGGGTCCTGCTTGGGGTTGCGGAACGCGAAGCGGACGATTCGCACCTTCTGGTTCAACTTCAGACTGTTCCAAGCGCCGACGGGTGCCTCGCCGGGCGTGGCAACTGTTGTCCACTTGATACCGTCCACCGAGACGTCGATCCGGAACTGGTCAGCCGCTCCGGGAGCCGCCCACATCCAGTCGATGCGCACCAGCGGGACCGTTTCTCCGAGATCGGCGTTGAGCCACGCCCAGGTGGGCGGTGACGTGGCCACCATCTGGGTGACGAACTCCGTACCGGGATCGCCGTCCCCGGCGCGTGACGCAACCTGCGAATTACTGGTCGAGTACAGCGATACCGGGCGGAGCTCTACGGGCTGCGGGTCGGGCCTGGTCGTGGTTGTAGTTGTGGTCGTCGACGTGGTCGACGTTGTCGACGTGGTGGAGGTGGAGGTCGTCGAGATGTCCGCCGGTTGGCATGTGCTGCCACTCGGCCGTGCCGCTCCACCGGGGCCTTTGTAGTCGAGGCCGTTCTCGTCGTGCCAACGCTCGGACGTCCAGTCACCGTGCCGTGAGCGGTCCTCCCCGCTCTTGGCCCGTCCGTGGAAATGGGCAGGAATCGGCAGATCCCATGTCACTGCGTTCTTCGAATTTGCCGGAATCGTGAGCGGGTAGAGAGCGCCCAACTCGTCGCTGATGTCTCCGTCGAGCAGGGCGACCGTAGAGCCTTCGGAGGTCTGCTCCGTCGCCGTGATCGTGACTGCGGCCGGGCTGTCGTTGATACCGCCGACACGCAGGAATGTGTCTGTCGAACAGACCGTCACGAGTCCGGCCTTGTAGGTCGGTCGATCATCGGAGCCTCCCGACGCCTGCGACCGCCCGACGGGCGCGACCGCGCTTGCCAGCACCGTGGCCGTCGCCAGCCACATCAGCTTCCGCCGCCGGTTCATTGCAGGAGCTATCGGCCGCGGTGCGTCCAGGTTGAGTTCAGAGTTCGTCTGATTCGTCCCAGGGGATACGTTGAAGGGCAATGAGCAGTCAACACTTTCGGGCCGGTGTGGTGATGGTCGTCCGCCATCCGGATGGCCGTCAGGTGCTGGCTTTCGAACGTGCCGATTCGGCAGGGAGTTGGCAATTCCCACAGGGTGGCCTTCAGCAGGGCGAGGAGCCGATCGTCGGAGCATGGCGCGAGTTGATGGAGGAGACCGGTCTTGGCGAGGCCGATGTGGTTGCTCGTGCCGAATACCCCGAGTGGGTCGCCAATGAATGGCCCGAGGACGTGATCCGCGAAAGCGGACGCGACGGCCGACGGCGCGGCCAGGTGCACAAATGGTTCTTCTTCGACGCGCTTCGGGCGGACATCACTCCGACGCCGGACGGTAGCGAGTTCGTCTCCTGGCGCTGGGTCGACCCGGATTGGCTGGTTGCCAGCGTCTCCGACTGGCGACGCGCCGCCTACGAACGCGTCCTGGGATCCCTGTGAGTGACCTGTTCACGGCGGCAGCGGAGAAGCATCTGCGTGCTCAGGCGCCTTTGGCGGCACGACTGCGACCACGAACGCTCGATGATGTGGTCGGCCAGGACCATCTGGTCGGCCCGGGCAAGCCCCTTCGTCGCCTCGTCGAGCAGGACCGGCTGACCAGCGCAATTTTCTGGGGTCCGCCCGGAACCGGGAAGACCACGTTGGCGCTGGCCGTCGCAGGCACGACGAAGCGGGTGTTCGAGCAGATGAGCGCCGTCAACGCCGGAATCAAGGACGTGCGCGACGTGATCGAACGGGCCCGACAGCGCCTGGGCGAGCATGGCCGGGGCACCATCTTGTTCCTCGACGAGATCCACCGGTTCAACAAAGCTCAGCAGGATGGTCTCCTGCCGGCGGTCGAGGACGGCACGTTGACCATGATCGGCGCCACCACCGAGAACCCGTTCTTCGAGGTCAACCCCCCGCTTCGCAGCCGCAGCACACTTTTCCGCCTCGAGCCGTTGAATCGCGAGGCCATCGAAGTGTTGGTTCGCCGCGGACTTCAGGCCGAAGGGACCACGGCCACCCCGGACGCGATCGACCATCTCGTCGATCGAGCCGGAGGTGACGGCAGACAGGTGTTGACGGCCCTCGAAGTGGCGTGCGCGCTCGCTCATCCCGACACTGTCGATCTCAGCCACGTCGAGGCGGCGTTGGGGACCAGTGCGCTGCGCTACGGCCGCGACGACCACTATGACGTGATCAGCGCATTCATCAAGAGCATGCGTGGCAGCGATCCACAGGCCGCCGTGTACTACTTGGCGCGGATGTTGGAAGCCGGCGAGGATGCTCGCTTCATCGCCCGACGAATGATCATTTTCGCCAGCGAAGACGTTGGCATGGCCGATCCGCAGGCGTTGTTGGTTGCGGTCGCCGCGGCGCAGGCCGTCGAGCACGTCGGCCTTCCGGAGGCTCAGCTCAACCTCGGCCAGGCTGCAATTCACCTGGCGACCGCACCGAAGAGCAACCGGTCGGCGATGGCTGTCTGGAACGCCCGCACCGACGTTCAGAACGGCGCCATCGGCGAGGTGCCACCACATCTGCGTGACGCGCACTACAAAGGTGCCCAATCACTGGGCCACGGGGTCGGCTACGACTACCCTCATGACCATCCGGAAGGCTGGACGGACCAGCAGTACCTACCGGATGCCCAGCGAGACAAGCAGTACTACGAACCGAGCGAGCACGGAGCAGAGGCAGACGTGGCAAGGCGAATGGACGAGCGCAAGTGACCGCCGGCGAACTTGCCGTGGTATTGGCCGCCGTGCTTTGCTGCATCGGCTTCGCCGCGTTGATCGTGGTGTTGTTGCGCGTCCTCGACACGATGAGGTCGCTCCGCGGTGAAGTGACGTCGTTGCGCGACGAGACACGTCCGTTGCTGGCCGAGTTGCGGGCCTCGACGGACGCCGCCAATGCCACGATGGCCGAGGCCCGCGACGACCTGCAACGATTCGACCGCGTTCTCGGCTCGGCCGAGGCCATCAGCGACGCCGTGTCGGGGGGTAGCCGCGTCGCCCGCGCTGCGCTGAGCACGCCTGTGATCAAGACGGCTGCCCTGGCCACTGGCACGTCGCGGGCGGTGCGTCGCCTGCGCCGCAAGGAACGGAGATCAGCATGATCAAGCGAATGACATGGTTCGTCGGCGGGGCTGTGGCCGGTGTGGCCGGCGCCGGGATCGCCAAGCGCAAGGTCAAACAAGTGGCTGCGCATCTGGCTCCGAGGAACGTCGCTCATGGAGTCGGCGACCGCTTTCGCGATGCCGTCGCCGAGGGCCGGCGGGCGATGCGCGCCAAGGAAGTCGAGTTGCGGGCGCGTCTCGATGGACGGGCGACCACATTGGCAGACGACCTCGACGAAGGCGATGAGGTGTTGGTCGACGGCCGGCCCGTCGAGCCCGGTCAGATCATCGTGCTCAAGCAGGTCCGCGACCAGCACAACTCTCGCCGCCGCGCATGACTGCGTCGTTGGCCGCCGAACTCGGCACGGCCCTGTCGCCCGATCGTGTTCGCGTCGGCGACACGGAACTCGCGCTCTACAAGCGCGATGCGTCGAACCTCGAGGGTCATGCAGGCGTCGTGTGCTTTCCCACCACGACTGCAGAGGTCCAAGCGTGCGTACGGATTGCCGTCCGTCATGGCCGCCCCTTCGTGGCCCGTGGTGCCGGAACCGGTCTCGCCGGTGGGGCGACTCCGCTCGACGATGCTGTGTTGATCGTGACCACGAAGATGAATCGAGTGCTCTCGGTCGATCCGGTCAACCGACTGGCTTGGGTCGAACCAGGGGTGCTCAACCTCGACCTCACCCGAGCCGTGTCGGTTCACGGATTGCACTTCGCTCCCGATCCGAGCAGTCAGCAGAGTTGTTCGATCGGAGGAAACGTCGCCAACAACTCCGGAGGACCGCATTGCCTCGCCGACGGCGTGACCACGGCGCATGTACTCGGACTGGAAGTTGTCCTGCCGGACGGGGAGATCGCCCGGTTCGGCGGGGAGGATGCCGAGCCGGCAGGCTACGACCTGCGCGGCGCGTTCGTCGGTAGCGAGGGCATGTGCGGCATCGCCACCAAGGTATGCGTGCGACTCACCCAGGATCCGCCGTCGGTCCGCACGTTGCTGATGGACTTCGGCTCCGTCGAGGCCGGCGCGCAAACAGTGAGCGCGATCATTGCCGCCGGCATGGTCCCTGCGGCCCTGGAGATGATGGATCAGCTCTGCACCCGCGCAGTCGAGGAATACATCCACGCCGGGCTACCCGTCGATGCCGCGGCGCTCTTGCTGGTCGAGGTCGCCGGGTTGCCTCACAGCCTCGAGGCCGACGTGCAACGGATCGTCGAGATCGGCAAGGCTCACGGCGCAGGTACGGTGCGAATCGCCCAGGACGAGGCAGAACGCGCCCTACTGTGGAAAGGACGCAAGAATGCGTTCGGCGCGATCGCCCGGATCAAACCGAATTACTACCTGCACGACACGGTGGTACCCCGCCGACGCCTGCCCGATGTGCTCAAGCAGGTTTACGAGATCGTCGAACGTCACAACCTGTTGGTGATGAACGTCTTTCACGCCGGCGACGGCAACCTGCACCCTCTCCTGGTGTTCGACAAGCGCGAGCCCGGAGTGATGGATCGGGTTCACGCGGCAGGCGAGGAGATCGTGCGGGTATCAGTTGCTGCCGGGGGAGTGTTGTCGGGCGAGCACGGCATCGGCTTGGAGAAGCGTGACTTCATGTCGCTCATGTTCAGCCCCGTCGACCTCGACGCGCAGACCCGCCTGCGGCGTTCGTTCGACACCACCGGTCTGGCCAATCCCAACAAGGTGTTGCCGACGCCGGCCTCCTGCGGCGACCTCCAACACGTGCCGGAGGGAGCGTGGATCTAGCGGACTTCGCCGACGAAGTCGGCTCGACCGGGCCAGTGACCATCACCGGGCTCGGCACGCGTGGAGGCCCGGTGCAGGGAGTGCGCTCGGTGCGTCCGCCGGCCGGCATCGAGTGGATCCAAGCCGACGAGATGACCATGCGATGTGGAGCGGGCACAGCGGTCGCTGATATCGATGCAGCGCTTGCTGAGGTCGGTCAATGCGCGGCCTTACCGCCCGGCGGCACTGTCGGTGGCGCTCTCTCGGTCGGGCACAGCGATATCCGCCGGTTGGGCTACGGACCTGTCCGCGATGTGCTGTTGCAGGCGTGCTATGTGTCCGATGGCGGCAAGGTCGTGCAAGCGGGTGGGCCGACGGTGAAGAACGTCAGCGGGTTCGACCTGTGCCGCCTGCTCGTCGGTGCCAGGGGTACTCTCGGGTTCCTCGGTGACGTGATCCTGCGCACCCGCCCGCGCCCGGTGCACTCGCAGTGGTTCACCATCGAGGTGCACGATCCGTTCCCGACGTTCGCCCGGCTCTACCGCCCGGCTTCGGTGCTGTGGAACGGCTCACGGCTCTGGGCCTTGCTCGAGGGTCATCCAGGCGATGTTGCTGCGCAGGCTGCCAGTTGTTCCCTCGCGGTCTGTGAAGGCCCCCCCGCTCTGCCGTCGGGCAGCAGGCGGGTCGTCGTCCCGACGTCGGTCGTTGCGTTGACCGGCGACTTCGTCGCCGAGATCGGGATCGGCATCGTCCACCACGCCGAGCCCGCTTCCGGTGACCCTGTTCTCGAACCGTCGGTGACCAAGCTCACCCGGCGGATCAAGGCTGAGTTCGACCCCACCGGACGGCTCAATCCCGGTGTCATCGTCGGCTGAGCTCCCGTTCGTCGTCGCCCCGCCGGGCACGCTCGCATCGGTGTCTCACTCGGCCGAGTTGGCGGCCCGGCACTGGGGTTACGGCGCGCCGCAGTTGCTGCGCATGGGGATGAACGGGATCTTCGTCGCCGGTGATGGTGTTCTGCTGCGAGTGAGTCGCCCGACGGCGCCTCCGGAGCAGGCGGTCTGGCTCGCCCGTCTGCTGACTCGATACGGCCTACGCGTCCCGGTCTATCTGCACGATCAGCCGTTTGCTGCCGATGGTCGCGCTGTCTTCGCGATCGCCGCAGTCGTCGAGGACGGCCTTGTCGACTGGGCCACGGTGGGCGAGATGATCGCCCGGCTGCACCTGGTCGACCCGGGCGACATCGTCGGGGGATATCCACTCCCATTCTGTGGAGATTTCCCGTGGTGGGATTTCACCTCGGTGATGAACGAGGTCGGCGGTGATCTCGATCGACGATCGCATGCTGCGATTGAGGCGGCGATCGCTCGCTGCGTGCCGTTGCTCGACCAACAACGAACCGGCAGTGCTGTCGTCTGCCACGGTGATGTGCACCCAGGGAACGTGATCCAATCGGCGCAGGGCCCGGTCCTGTTGGACTGGGATCTGGTCTGCCGGGGACCAGCGGCTTGGGATCACGCCCCACTGATGACGTGGACAGAGCGGTGGGGAGGTGAGGTCGGGATCTACGAGGCGTTCGCTGCCGGTTACGGACGATCACTCCGCGGCGACGGTGTTGCCGAGGCGATCGCCGAACTCCGCCTTGTGGCCGCCACTCTCATGCGCATTCGTGCCGCGCGATCCAGCCCGTCCGCCATCGCCGAGGCCGAGTTACGGCTGCGCTACTGGCGTGGCGAGGACGACGCCCCGGCGTGGCACGCGCAATAGGTCCTAGTTCGGCTGGCAGACGGGGCAGTAGTAGCACGGACGCCCCCCGAGACCGATCGTGAGGATGGGACTGCCACACCGGAGGCAGAGATCGCGGTGGTATACGTAGGTGGCTTCGCCACGCTCCGTAGGGCCGGTGGGTACGTCGAACGTGCCCCGGTCGAGGGTGATGATCCGATTGTCGGCCACGCCTTGCCGCAGCATCGCCACGATCGTGGCCCACAAACCGTCGAAGACCTCGGCAGTGATCTTGCTACCAGGTCGGCTCGGATTGATTCGGTTGACGAACAACGCCTCGGCTCGATACACGTTGCCGACGCCACTCATCACCTTCTGGTCGAGCAACAGCTGTCCGATCGGCGCGGCGCGGCGGGAAACAGCGTGGTAGGCCTGCTGGGGGTCGGCGTCGTCGCGCAGCGGGTCCGGGCCGAGTCGGCTGACGATCCGGTCACGATCATCCTGGGTGCCGATGGTGCAGTCGGTCGGGCCGGTGAGATCGACGGTCGCTTTCGGCACGGCCAGGCGCATCCGCACCGTCGGGGCATCGAAGGGCGCCGGTCCCCGATGAACACGAAACTTGCCGAACAAGCCAAGGTGAACATGGCCCACCAACCCGTTGCTCCAAGAGTAGAAGAGATGCTTTCCGAAGGCCTCGAGGCGGTTGAGGCGAGATCCATCGACGAGCGCGGCGTCCTCGGCAAACCGACCTTGTGGCGATGATACGGCGACACGCTTACCGCGCAGCACCTTGAAATGGTCGATGGCGATTCGGTGAACGGTGTGACCCTCGGGCATGCTGGCTGTGACGTTACGGGTACCTTGGGAGCATCGTGAAACTTCACCTCGACGACAATGCCTTGGGCTCTTGTGTGAGCTGTGGCCTGTGCCTGCCGCATTGCCCCACCTTTCGCGTCACCGGCGAGGAGGCGCTGTCGCCCCGCGGGCGGATCGCCGCGATGCGCGATGTTCATTTCGAGGACGCAGAGGTCAGCGACGACTTCGTGCGCTTCATGGAGACGTGTGTGCAGTGCCGCGGATGCGAGCCGGCGTGCCCCAGCGGTGTCCCCTTCGGGCAGCTCATGGAGGGCACCCGTGACACGTTGGCCGGTCAGCGCCGCATGACGCCATGGTGGCAACGCGTCGGCTACCGGGTGCTCGGCCACCATCGCCTGCTGCTCGCCGGCTCGACGCTGCTTGCCGTCGCCCAGCGGATCCACCTGGTCCCCAAGCGGATGGGTTTGCCACCGCTGGCATTGCGTCGTGGAGTCTCGCCGGTGCCAACCGGCGACGAGACCTGGTTGTTCACCGGGTGTGTCATGGATGCCTGGCAGCGCGACACCCATCGAAACACAGCCAGGGTGCTGGGCGCCGTCGGCGTCACCTTCCGCACGCCCGGAGCCGGAGGCGCGTGCTGCGGGGCGCTGCACATCCACGCCGGTTTGAGCACGGAGACCAAGCGTCTGGCCGACCGCGTGATGCAATCGATGCCGGGAGACGCGCCGATCGTGGTCAATTCTGCAGGTTGTGGCGCAGCGCTGAAGGACTACGGCCACTTGCTCGGCACCCCCGAGGCACAGGCCTTCAGCGCCCGCGTGCGCGACGCCAGCGAGTTCGTTGCGCCATTGATCGAGCGTCTGCCCGTGCGTCGACGGCTGGGGCCCGTCACGGTGCAGGATCCGTGCCATCTTCGTCATGTCCAACGCGCCCATCTCCCAGTGCGCACCGTGCTGGGGGCGGTTGCCGATGTCGTCGAACTCGACGACGAGGGGTTGTGCTGCGGCGCGGGCGGCGCCTACTCGACACTCCATCCTGAACTCGCCGGGCAGATCCGTCAGCGAAAACTCGCCGCCATCGAACGAGCCGGCCCGCAGGTCGTGGCCAGCGCCAATCCGGGGTGTGCGTTCCACCTCGGTGCCGCTGGGGTCAACGTCAGGCATCCGATGGATCTCGTCGCCGAGGCGCTGTGAGCGACGGTCGGTACGACGACCTCGTCGGTCGCCTGCAGGTGGTCGTCGACGACCTCGATCAGATCTTGTTCGACCAATTGCGGGAAGCGTCCGCCGAGGGCAGGCCCCGGCCGAGCGACGACAAGCGGCTCACGCAGGCCAGGCGGGCGGTCGAGAAGGCGATGCACTTGCTGAGCGGCCGCTCAGGGGTCGACGAATGAATTGATGGTGTCGATCAGATCGCGCATGTCGCCGTAGGAGTGCTTGGTGAACGTCAACGCGATCCGAGCCAGGTCGAGCTTGTCATGCTCCTTGCGCTCCGGCTCGAACGGTGCCGCGCGGCTGATCCTGCCGTTCGTGCAGAGATGGCCGAAGCGTTCGTTGAGCGCCGCCAGCTGGTCGTCGGTTGGGGCCTGCCGCATGCGGACCACTGCGAGCTGACCGACGTAACGGATCGAGTCGTAGTTGCGGTAGAAGCCGAGCACCTCGTCGACGGCCGCCTGACAATCGTCGGTGACCAAGTACAGTTCGGTGTCGGCCGGCGAGACGAGCCCCCGTTCGACCAGCTGTCGGGCGACGAAGTCGTGCACGGTCTCCCAGTATGGGTCGCCCGGTGTGTCGAGGAAGACGATCGGCACCGGCAGTCCCTTCCCCGTCTGGGTGAGGGTCATCAGTTCGAATGTCTCGTCGAGCGTGCCGAACCCGCCTGGTAGACAGACGAAGCCCTTGCTCTCCTTGACGAGCATCAGCTTGCGGGTGAAGAAGTACTTCATGCTGACGTATTTCACGTCACCGGCAATCACCGGGTTGGCGCCCTGCTCGAACGGCAACCGGATCGAGACTCCGATCGACATGTCGCGACCTGCGCCTTCCATCCCGGCCTGCATGATCCCTGGGCCCGCTCCGGTGACGACCATCCACCCGGCAGCAGCGAGGCCGGCGGCGACCTCGCGGGCCTGCAGATAGAGCGGATCCGCCATCTGCGTGCGTGCCGAACCGAAGATCGTGACCTTCGGGATGTCCTGAAAGGGAGCAAACATCTTGAAGGCCTCGCGCATCTCTTCCAACGCAGCGCTGGCGATCTTCAGGTCGAGGATCTTGGGCTGGTCGGCGAGCAGGGCAAACGCCGAGTCGAGGAGCTGCGCGCCCAGACGACGGTTGCGCCCGAGGTTCATGCTGTCGAGCAGTTCGTCGATCTCGGGTGTCGTCACGGTCGCACTCCAGGAAGCAACGGTTCGGCGAACTGTCGGTCAGGCTCGAAGCTCGGTGGCCTTCGTGTCGAGGACTTCGAGCAACTCCTCGAAGCTCTTCTCGAAGCTGGCGACACCCTCGCGCTCGAGCTTGTCGGCGACATCGTCGAGGTCGATCCCGACGTCTGTGAGCCCGGTCCACACCGCCTGGGCTTCGTCGAGATCGGCGTCGACGCGCCTGGCGAGTTGGCCGTGATCGGCAAATGCCTCGATGGTCGCGTCGGGGAGGGTGTTGACGGTGTCGGGGCCGATCAGTTCATCGACGTACAGCGTGTCGCGATACGCCGGGTTCTTGGTCGAGGTACTGGCCCACAGCGGCCGCTGCACGACGGCCCCCTTGGCCGCGAGGGCCTCCCAGCGGTGGCCACTGAAGGTCTTCTGGAACATCTGATAAGCCAGCTTACCCTGGGCGAGCGCACCCTTACCGCGGAGCTCGAGTGCCTCTGGGGACCCGATCGCTTCGAGTCGACGATCGATCTCGGTGTCGACCCTACTGATGAAGAAGCTGGCCACGCTGGCCACGGAGGAGAGATCGGCTCCTGGCTTCTTGGCGAGCAACTCTAAACCTCGAATATAGGCATCCATCACGCTCTGGTAACGGTCGAGACTAAAGATCAACGTGACGTTGATGTTTCGGCCCTCGGCGATCATGGCCTGGATCGGGGCAACACCTGCCGCGGTGGCAGGGATCTTGACCATCAGGTTGGGACGACGAATCTGCTCGTGCAGATCTCGGGCAGCGAGTTCGGTGCCTGCGCTGTCGTGGGCGAGGCCGGGATCAACTTCGACACTCGCAAAGCCGTCGGCGCCGTGGCTGTCGTGGTACAACGCCGCGAAGACATCGAGCGCGCCGCGGACATCGGCCAGCACCATCGCCCAGTAGTCGTCGATGATCGGCCCGTTGGCGGCCGCCAGCGTGCGGAATTGCTCGTCGTAGTCGGGAGAGCCCTGGATGGCCTTCTGAAAGATGGTCGGGTTGCTCGTCAAGCCACGAATTCCCTTGTCGACCAGGCGGCTGAGCTGCCCGGATGTGATGTATCCGCGCTTCAGGTTGTCGAGCCACGGGCTCTGGCCGAACTCGTGGTACAGGTGGGCAAGACGATCCATTGATTACCCCTTTGACTGGGCCAGTCGGGTGGCCGCTGCCACCACGTTGGCGACGTTTATTCCCAACTTGTCGAGCACGACGCTGCCTGGCGCACTTGCGCCGAAGCGGTCGATGCCGATCGATTCGTCGGCGTAGCGCTCCCAACCGAACGTGACGCCCGCCTCGACCGACAACACCGGCAATCCCGCCGGAAGCACGTCGTCCTGGTAGTTGGCACTCTGGGCTGCAAATCGGTCCCACGACGGCATGCTGACCACCTCGGCCCGTATTCCCACCGCACCCAACTGCTCGGCTGCGGCAACACACAGGGACACTTCGCTGCCGCTGGCGACGAGGACGACCTGTGGGTCTTCGCAGTGGTGTACCACGGCCGCCCCGGTGGCGACCGCAGAGCCGTCGGTGCACACTGTTACTGCCTGACGGCTGAGCACCAGCGCAGTCGGGCCATCGTGCTGCACGGCGGCCTCCCACGCGGCCACGGTTTCATTGGCGTCGGCCGGACGGATGACCTGCAACCCGGGGATCGCCCGCAATGTGGCGAGGTGCTCGATCGGCTGATGGGTGGGCCCGTCCTCGCCGACCCCGACCGAGTCGTGCGTCCACACGAACACGACTTTTGCACCGCTCAGCGCGGCGAGGCGCACGGCCGGGCGCATGTAGTCGAGGAAGACGAAGAACGTGCCGCCGGCGGGCAGGACGCCGCCGTGCAGGGCCATGCCGACCATGGTGGCGCCCATCGCGTGTTCGCGGATGCCGTAGTACATCTGCCTTCCGCCCGGATGCTCGAAGGACTGTGCAAGCTGCCCTTCGAGTTTGTTGCCGGTGTTACCGGTGAGGTCAGCCGCGCCCGCCAGCAGGCCCGGCACGCCGTCGAGTGACGCGTTGAAGGCCTTCTCGATGGCGACGCGGGTGGCGATCTGTTCGCCCTGGGCAAAGGTGGGTAGGTTGGCCTGCCATCCGGCGACGCCGGACGCGGCCCAGCATGCATCCCAGACATCGTCATCGAGTGATGATGCGGCCTTGCGCTTCGACCATTGTTCATAGGCGACCGCACCCCGCTCGGCGCAATGCGCCCGATATGCGGAGACCAGATCGGCGGGCGCCCAGTAAGGCTGGTCGGGAATGCCCATCGCCGCTTTGGTGCGGCTGACCTGCTCGGCCGTGAACGGGTTGCCGTGAGCTTCGTGACGATCGATCCAGTCCGGACTCGGGGAGGCGACGTGACTGCGCAAGATGAGCAGCGACGGCTGCTCGGTCACCGCCTTGGCGGCCAGGAGTGCCGCCTCGAGGCTGTCGCAGTCGTCGGCCATCTCACCCAGATGGACCACGTTCCATCCGTAGGCCTCGAATCGTTTGCCAACATCGTCGCTGTACGCCAACGAGGTGTTCCCGTCGATGGTGATGTGGTTGTCGTCGTAGATGCAAATCAGGTTGCCGAGGCGCTGATGCCCGGCTAGGGAGGCTGCCTCGTGGCTGACGCCTTCCATGAAACAGCCATCACCGGCGATGACGTACGTGTGGTGCTCGACCACGTCGTCGCCGAACTGCGTGCGCAGGCGTCGCTCGGCAATGGCCATACCGACGGCATTGGCAAAGCCCTGACCCAGCGGGCCGGTCGTGACCTCGATGCCTGTGGTGTGGTGAACTTCGGGATGGCCGGGAGTGAGGGACCCCCACTTGCGGAAGTCCTTGATGTCGTCCAGCTCGAGCCCGTAACCGGCGAGGTACAGCATCGAGTACTGCAGGATGGAGGCGTGGCCGTTTGACAACATGAAGCGGTCGCGGTCGGGCCAGTGTGGGTTCGCCGGGTCGTGGCGCATCACTCTGCTGTAGAGCACGTGGGCCAATGGGGCCAGAGCCATAGCCGTGCCCTGGTGGCCGCTCTTGGCATACAACGGGGCGTCCATGGCGAAGCCGCGGATCAATGAGACGGCAGCGGCTTGTTGCTCGTCGGTCAGGGAGGTTGACACGCCGCCGACTGTATCCGCGGTCAGGCCACAGGGGGCAGAAGGGTGAACGGCACCAGGTGCCACGGCCCCTTGTCGATACGGCAGTGGGCGAATATCTGGCCGTACTCGGTGAACTCGAGCTCGCCTCTGACCAGGCGGTATGTGAACTTGCCGGGATCGACGGTGAATGGGCTCACGTTGCGGGCGATCTGTTCGTCGTCCTCCGACATGCCCTTGCGGAACACCACTTCGAAGACGCCGTTGCCGGCTTCGGATGCGGTGCAGTAGATCAAGGCCACCAGATGCGGCGAGAGGGTGACGGGCGCCGGGCTGGGTGCCGCCATCGAGAACATCGCGCCCGTGAGGTCGATGCGAGTCGATGGCCCCGGGGCTTGGCGCATTTCGAAGTTCTCGACGAAGAGTGCGGACACGATCTGCATGGCGGCGAGGGTAGCGTCGCGGTCGAAGGGCTGCACCGCGTCGCCTGATGACACCGCTGAGCAGCGCATCCAAGGTCGACGTAGTTGTTCGGGCCGCGGAGTGTGGTACACCTGCGGGCACTGCTCCCGATAGGGGCTCGACATGGAGGTACCAGAATGGGTTTACTGGACAGCGTGAAGGGATTGTTCGGAGGCAAGAAGAGCGGCGCCGCCGATACGGGTGACCAGTTGAAGGACATCGCCACGAAGGCCGACGATCAGGCTCAGAAGCTCTCAACGCAGGACGGTGTCGTTGGCGACGTCGCCGACAAGGCACACGACGTGCTCGACAAGGTTGACGGCGACTAGATCGCATCTACCCGCGGTGCCATCTCGCATCGTGATGCGCGCAGCTGTCTCGATCAATGAAAGCTATATGAACTATGGGTTTGCGGGTTGTTCGGGTGGGCGAACACCTGTACGCTTGGGGGTATGGGAACCGGGGGTGCCGTCGTCGATGAGATCGTGCTCTCGGCGGCCGAGTTTGTTGAGGCGTGGGCTGTTCACGAACGCCAATCCGCTCGTCTGGCGTTGGCGGCGCGACGGTTGGAGGTCTGTGGCGTGTGGGCTGGGGATGGGTCGGTGTCGATGGCGGCGTGGTTGCGTCATCACTGTCGGATGTCGAATCGTGAGGCCAACGCGCTGGTCGATCGTGGAAGGTTCCTGGACAAGTTCCCGGCTGTAGCTGAAGCAGCGTGTGAGGGTGTGCTGTCCGCTGGTCAGGTTGTCGCGTTGAAGGTGTCGTGCCCGACCGTGGTGGAGCCGATCATGCAAACTCAACAGGCCGAGCTGATCGAGATCGTCGCGCCGTTGTCTGTTGCTGATAGCGAACGGGTTGCTGGGGTGTGGCGGCAGCGTGCCGAAGCGTTGGTCGAGTTGCCCGAACCGGTCGAGCCCGATCGTGAGTTGCGTCTGGCACGGACCGTGGATGGTCTGGTTGGGCGGTTCGTGTTGGATGGTGCTGGTGCGGTGCAGTTCGAGCAGGCAATCCGTACCGCGTCGACCTGGGATGGTGTCGAGGATGGTCGTGATGGCTCGCGGCGTAGCGCCGATGCGTTGGTTGATGTCTGTGCGTTCTTCAACGCCAACCACGACCGCTCGGGTACTCCCCGCCAGCGTGCCCATGTCGAGTTGATCGTTGATGCCGACTCTCTCGGTCAGGGTGCACTGGCGTGGGGTAGTGACGGCCCGATTGTTGATCACCTCACGACCGGGACGTTGTTGTGTGATTGTGTGATCCATCGGGTGATGCGTTCGGGGTCAGCGGTGCTCGAGTACGGGCGGGCGACACGTACCGTGCCGGCGAATCTGTTTCGGGCTACGGCGGTGCGCGATGGTGGCTGCCGGTTCCCTGGCTGTGACCGGCGGGTCGCTTGGTGCGACGCCCATCACATCCATTACTGGGAGAACATGGGTGTCACCGAGCTCGACAACTTGGTGTTGTTGTGCAGCCGCCATCATCACCTGGTGCATCGCCGCGACCTGCAGGTGAAACTGCTCCCCAACGCCGACATCGAGGTCACCTTCCCCGACGGAACCATGCGCACCAGCCAACCCCGCGGCCAACCAACCCGACGCGGCCCATAGGCGGCGACCCAGGTCGATGTCGTTGCCGAGAACCTAGATTGCTGGTGCTGGACGCGTACCTGCAGCGCGCCGCGGGAAAGGAAGTGTGATGTGACGGTGGGGCCCGACAACACCGCTGTGCGGGTCGCGCTCTGGCGGGCTCTGCACGTCGAGATCGATGCGCCGCCGCACGTCCTTGCCGACGAGATCGGCCTGCGGCTGGCTGCGCCCGACGCCGGCTGGCAGCGACGTCCCGACATGAACCCCATATGGACGAGCCGCAACCGGGCCTCGATCGTGGCCCGCGCCCGCTTCGTGGAGGACCTGGTCGAAGAGCAGGCCGACGCGGGCGTCGCTCAGTACGTCATCCTCGGCGCCGGCTTGGACACGTTCGCCCAGCGTCGTCCCGAGGTCGCTTCTGGACTCCGCGTCTTCGAGGTCGACCAGCCCGGAGCGCAGGCGTGGAAGCGGCAGCGCCTCGCCGAGCTCGGCTACGAAATCCCCGAGTCGCTGCGCTTCGTGCCCGTCGACTTCGAGGCAGGCGTGTCGTGGTGGGATCAGCTCGTCGCCGCCGACTTCGACGGCGGCCAACCGGCCATCGTGGCGTCCACCGGCGTCAGCATGTACCTGACGAAGGAGACCATCGCCGCAACGCTGCGCCAGGTCGCCTCGTTCGCGCCGGGTTCGACCCTGGCGATGTCGTTCATGATCCCCCTCGAGCTGCTCGACGCCGACGAGCGTCCAGCGCTGCAAGGCGCCGAGCGCGGGGCGCGAGCGGCCGGCACACCGTGGGTCAGTTTCTTCACGCCGGCCGAGATCCTCGAGCTGGCCCGAGGCGCTGGGTTCCACGACGTTCGCCACGTGTCAGCCGTCGAGTTCGCCGAGCGCTACTTCGCCGGTCGCAGCGATGGCCTGCGCCCGTCGAGCGCGGAGGAGCTGATCGTCGCGACGACGTAGGAAGGCGTCGGTCATGGTGCCCTAGCTGTGAACTGGTTCGTCCGCCGTGTCGATGATCGCCAGTGCTCTCACGGGGAACGTTCCCATGCCGCGGATCTTGGGTGGCACGGCGAAGAAACGAAAGTGCTGTCCGGTCAGTCGCTCGAGGTTGGTCAGGTGCTCGACGATCAGGATCCCGGCATCGAGCAGCATGCTGTGGATCGGCCGAGTGGCGGCTCGGGTGTCATCGACGTTGACGGAATCGATGCCGGCGACGACGGCGCCTCCGGCGATCAGGGCTTGTGCCGCGCCGATCGTGATGAACGGGTGCTCCACCGCGCCGTACCGATCCGTGCGCCAGTGGCGATCCCAGCCGGTAGCGAACAGGACGGCACGTCCTGGTAGATCGTGTCCGTCGAGCAACTCGGGGCCGAGGGCCGGCTCGGTGCTGTGCACACACAGGCCTGGCACATTGACGACTCGCTCCAGGGGTAACTCGGCGAGGTCGAAGCCCGTTGGATAGCGGTGACTGGGGGTGTCGAGGTAGGTGCCGGTGTTGGCGACCATGTCGATCCGGCCGATCTGGAACTCGGTACCCGGCGCGTAGAACGAGCGGGATGCCTCGCGGCTGAGATGGTCGCTGATGAGCGGGCCGGGCAGACCGGGGTAGGTGGTCATCTCGTGCTCGATCGTGTGCGACAGGTCGACGATCTGCTCCATGAGCGGGACTGTACTCAGGCCGCAACTCGATGCGCCGATACAAGGCGCAGTTCGCTGAGTCGTACCTTGGCCAAGCGACACAACAGCAGCGTGCGGATGACCCACCAGCCGGGGTCGATCTCGAACCAACGATGCGAGAGGCGTGCGGACGTCGGGGCGGCGTGGTGGTTGTTGTGCAGACCCTCCCCAGCAGTGATGAGGGCCAGCCACTGCAGGTTGCCGGCTCGGTTGGGGTACGGCCTTTTCCCGAAGTGGTGGGCGACTGCATTGACCGCCGCCGACCCGCCGAGGTACAGGTTGACGTGCACGAACGCAGCGAGCAGGCCGATCACCGGGCCGAAGACCACCACGAGCACCCCGACACCGAGGCTGAGTCCCATGAGGGCGTGATCGTAGAACCAGCGGTCGGCACGCGACGCCGGCAGATCCTTGGCGTACCGAGCCATGGTTTCGGCGTTTCGAGCCTCTCGCCGGTACAAACTGACGTTGCTGCGCTGCACCTTGACCCAGCCGAGAAGCACGGGGGAGTGTGGGTCCCCCTCCACATCGGTGAAGGCGTGGTGCTTGCGATGCACGGCAATCCACTGCCGCGGGCGAATTCCGGTAGTGATCCAGATGAGGAATCGAAACGTCTCGGTGACCGGACGTTTGAACGACACGGCCTTGTGGGCAAGCCCACGGTGAAGGAACACGGTCGACGACACGAAGGCGACGCACGACACACCGAAACCGATCGCCAGACTCGACGCGATGACCAAGAGCATCGGGCGATTTTATCACTCCTACCTACCGGTCGGTAGGCCGGGCCCGATCGCGGGTACACTGGCCGTCATGGTGGTAAACGGGGCCGAAAATCTCTCGACCCGCGATCTCATCATCAACGAGGCGTTGCACTGCTTCGCCGAGTCCGGGTACGACGGAACCTCGCTCAACGACATCGCCGCAGGTGTGGGCATACGCCGGCCCAGTCTTCTGCATCACTTCCCATCCAAGGAAGCGTTGTATCACGAGGTGTTCGAGCGACTGCTCAGCGACTGGTTCGAGCGCCTCGCCGAGGCGATCGCGACCCCACGGCGGGGCTGGGCCAAGGTCGAGCTCGTGATCGGGGCAGGATTCGACTTCTTCGCAGACAATCACGAATACGTCCGACTGATGCGACGTGAGGCGCTGGACGGCGGCGCTCACCTCGGCATAGACCTCGCTGCGGTGTTGCGCCCGATGTGGGATCGCAGCGTCGACTACTTCCGCGACGAGATGGAATCCGGTGTCTTCCGCCAACATGATCCGGAGCAACTGCTGCTCACCGGGTACGGCGCACTGCTGAGCTACTTCTCCGACGCACCATTCCTCGGCGGTTTGCTGGACGAGGATCCACTGGCACCAGACGCGTTGCTCCGCCGGCGCGACCACATCACCGCGTTCTTCCGCACCGCTCTGGTGCCGTAGAACGCGGCTGCGAGAAGCCAGCAAAAGCTCGACTTCCTCGCCTAGCGTGAAGCAGGTGAGCGGACCAGGCACACTGTCGGAGGCGGCATCCAAGGCATTGCTGCGCGCCCATGGGCTGGCCTTGCCGGACGAACGCGAAGTCCGCAGTCCGCAGTCCGCAGTCTCGGCTGCAGACGACCTCGGTTACCCCGTCGCGCTCAAGCTGTGCGGTGCCGCGATTGCCCACAAGACCGAGCGTGGACTCGTCCGGCTGCAGCTCGGCGATGGCGAGGCGGTGGGAATTGCTGCGGTCGAGCTCCTCGCCAGAGCGACGCCCGCCGATGGTGACGTGTCGCTGCTCGTCGCTCCGATGGTTGTGGGCAATCGCGAACTGATCGCCGGGGTGGTGCGGGATCCGCAATTCGGTGCCAACATCATGCTCGGCGTCGGTGGCATCATCGCCGAGGCGATCGCCGACGTGCAGTTCCGACCGGCGCCGATCGACGAGAACGACGCGGAGGAGATGATCGACGGGTTGGCCGCCCAGAAACTCCTCGGAGAGTTCCGCGGACAGGCGGCTGTCGACCGGCGGCAACTGATGTCAGTGCTGATCGGGTTGTCCGATCTGGTGGCCGCCAGGCCCGATGTCGTCGCCGTCGACATCAATCCCCTGATCATCGGCTCCGATGGCACTGCACTGGCTGTCGACGCCCTCGTCGAACTCGGCGAAGTGTCGACCGGCGCGGACGAACGCCGCAGACCACCGACAGATGCGCAGTTCCGCGCCCTGTTCGACCCCCGCGGCGTACTGGTTGCCGGCGCCAGCACACACCCCGGGAAGTTCGGCTTTGTCAGCCTGCACAACATCTTGGCCGGCGGGTACCGCGGCGCCGTCTTCGGCACGAACCTCGAGGGTGAAGAGGTGCTCGGTGTCTGCACCGTTGCCGACGTGACAGACCTTCCCGAGGGCGTCATCGACCTCGTCTTCGTCTGCACGCCGGCGGCCGCCAATCAGGGTCTGTTGCGAAGGTGTGCAGCCAAGGGGATCAAGGCAGCGTTCCTGACGACTGCGGGCTACGGCGAGGCAGGCCCCGCGGGGCGTGCCGCAGAGGCCGAACTGGTCGCCCTTGCAGACGAAGTGGGCATCTTGCTGGCCGGCCCCAACGGGCAGGGTGTGGTCAGCACACCGGCCGACCTGTGCGCCCAGATCGTGGCGCCGTACCCACCTCGTGGTCGAATCGCCGTCGCCAGCCAGAGCGGCAACTTCGTCAGCAGCTTCTTGAACTATGCCCGCCAGACCGGCGTGGGAATCAGCCGAGCCGTTTCTGCCGGCAACGCCGCAGCGGTAACGCCCGCCGACTATCTCGATTGGTACGCCGCGGACGACGAGACGGCTGTGTCGCTCGCCTATGTGGAGGGGATCGTGGACGGACGGGCACTGCTCGACACGTTCTCGTCGGCGGCGCGCCGCAAGCCCCTGGTCGTCGTCAAGGGCGGCTCGACCGAGGGCGGTGCCAAGGCCGCTGCCAGCCACACCGGTGCGCTGGCCGCCGACGACAAGGTGTTCGACGGAGTCTGCCGTCAGACCGGTGTGACCCGCGCCGCCACGGTGGAAGAGGCCTTCGAGGCCGCAGCCAGCTTCGCCACGCAACCGCTGCCGAAGGGGCCGAACGTCGTGGTGCTGACAACTGCCGGGGGATGGGGAGTCGTGACCTCCGACGCCATCGGTAGCGCCTCAGGTCTGGCGCTGATGACACTGCCCGCCGATCTCATGGCCGAGATCGACACGAAGTTGCCAGCTCGATGGAGTCGCAACAATCCGGTCGACTGCGCGGGTGGCGAGACCCGTGACACGATTCCCGAAGTGCTGGAAATGATCACCGCCCACCCCGACGTTCACGCCGTCGTCTATCTCGGGCTCGGCATCCAGAGCAACCAGGCCCGACTCATGCGCGAAGGGTGGGTTCCATCCGGGATACGGCCTCGACCGGATCGTCAACTACCACGAGCGGCAGGACCAACGGTTCGCCGAGGCGGCCGATGCGCTGTCGCGCCGCTTCGTCAAGCCGATCCTTGTCGCTACCGAGTTGGCCGTCGCCGACCCGTCCAACCCGGGCCCGGCGGCCGTGCGCGCCACAGGGCGGCTGTGCTACGCCAGTGGTAACCGCGCCGTGACGGCATTGTCACATCTCCATCGGTACGCGCAGTTCCGTCGCCGGCGTGGTCTCGAATGATGGCTGCTCGGCGGATCAACCCGATTGCCGTGCTGGTCGTGCTGGCGGCAATTCCTGCGCTCGGCCTTGCCGCCCTGTGGCGATTTGCCGACGCCCGTCGGCCGGCACCGGTGGCTCAGCCCGTCGCACCGGATCCTGCGAGCTTGCCTGCGGCGATGACCACGCCCTTGCTCTCGGTGCGTCGCGCCCCCGGAGTGCTGTCCCGCCAGGTCAACATCACGGCCTTGCAGAATGCGCTGCAGCCGTTGCTTGCATCCATCGACGACAACCGTTGCTTCGCTCTGGCGGTCGATGGCCAACAGGTGGCGGCCAAGAACGAGTCGGTCGCGCTGGCTCCGGCGAGCAACCTGAAGATCATCACGGGGGCCGTTGCGCTCGACGTGCTCGGCCAAGGCTTCACGTACACGACCAAGGTCGTCGGCGCGTTGGGCCCCGATGGCGTGGTCGACGGCGATCTGTACCTCGTCGGCGGGGGCGATCCAGTGTTGGCCAGTGAATGGTGGAACGGCAACAACCCGAAATGGCCGCCGTTCAATGAGACATCCTTCGAGTCACTTGCCGACGCGATTCAGCAAGCTGGGGTCACCAGGATCACCGGCGGGTTGGTGGGCGACGGCTCGCGCTACGACGACGAGTTCTATGCCCCGACGTGGTCAGCCGCCGATCACGTCACGCAGGCCGGACCGATCGACGCTCTGCTGGCCAATGACTCCTGGCAGACGCCGCAAGCGTCGGCCACAGATCCGGCTCTCGGGGCCGCCACCGTGCTGCGCAACATGCTCGTCGATCGAGGCATCACGGTCGGCGAACCGTCTACCGGGATCGCGGCCGGCGGGGCGACCATCGCCGAGGTGCAGTCGCAGCCGCTGCCGGCGATCCTCGCCGAGATGCTGACGACCAGCGACAACAACACTGCCGAGATGTTGTTGAAGGAGATCGGGTACAAGGCGAAAGGCCAGGGCACGCGGACCGCCGGTCTCCAGGTCGTGATGGAACGGCTGGCGGCATGGCGCGTGCCGACGGTCGGCGTCAACATGGTCGACGGCTCCGGGCTCTCCGACGCGAACCGGGTCACGTGCGCGGCCATTCTCGGAGTGCTCGAGCACGGCTCGGCGACCGATGCCGTGGGCCAAGGCATGCCGGTGGCAGGTGCGGCCGGAGGCACGCTTTTCGACGCGTTCGCCGATACACCACTCGCCGGGAAGCTGTACGGCAAGACCGGTTCGCTCAACCCCAACTGCAACGCCGGGCAGCTCGGAGCGAAGTCGCTCGGCGGCTACCTGCCCCAGGCCGGGGGAGGGGCAATCGAGTTCGTCCTTCTCCAGAATGGCGAATGCATCGCCAAGGACTATCGAGCGCTCTGGGATCAGCTCGGTCAGGCGCTGGCTCCGTATCCGAGCGGTCCGACGGCCGACACGCTCGCGCCGCGATGAGTGCCTGATGGCCGTGATGCCGATGTTCCCGCTGGGCAGCGTGCTGTTGCCCGGCGTCGTGCTGCCGCTCTACGTGTTCGAGCCGAGGTACCAGCAACTCGTTCGCGATTGCCTGGAGACATCGGAGCACGAGTTCGGTGTGGTGTTGATCGATCGTGGCACCGAGGTCGGCGGTGGCGACTCGCGACTGGATGTGGGCGTGGTTGCCAGGATGCTGCAGGTCGCGGCGATCGGCGAAGGCCGGTTCGCCCTCGTCACCGTGGGTACACGGCGAATCCGCGTCACTCGCTGGCTACCTGACGATCCGTACCCTCGTGGCGAGGTCGACGACTGGCCCGATGACGATGACGTGGTGTCGTCGGACCGCATTGCCGTCACAGCAGCGCGCGCCAAGCGGTGCGCCGGTCTGGCCGTCGAGATGGGCGACATGTCGAGTGTTCCCGAGATCGAACTCACCGGTGATCCGACGTTCGACAGCTACGGCCTGGCGGCGATCAGCCCGTTCGGCCCCGCGGATCAATATGCCGTGCTGTGCGCTCCGGATGCCCTGACCCGGGTCGACCTGATCGATCGGCTGCTCGACGATGTCGAGGCGGGATTCCAGTTCCGTCTCGGTTGACGCAACTCGGCTCGGTACAGGTCCTGCTGCTCCGCGTGCTACACATATGGCCGTGCCCGACAAGGACAGATCCGTTCTGAAACGCGACCCTGGCGAGATCGGTCAGGTGGTCGACCTCGTCAAGGAATACGCCACCCAAGAGACTCTTGGTCCCATCAAGGGCGCCGGTCGATGGCTCGCGGCTGGTGCCGTCGGCGCCGTGCTGATCGGCATGGGCTGTGTGTACCTGGTCCTCGGTGTGCTGCGCATGATCCAGAACGAGTTCGGTGACTCCTTCCAGGGGAAGTGGATGTCGCTCGTGCCGTATCTGATCGCGTTCGCTTCCAGCTTGGCCGTGATGGGTGTCGCCGCGTGGCGCATTTCGAAGAAGAAGACCTTGCAGAAGGAGAGGCCATGATGACGCAGAAGCGCATCACCCGCGACGACCTCGAATCGCGATTTCGTCAGCTTCAAGAGAGCGTCCAGGAAAAGGTCGACGACAAGAAGAGGGCGTTGACCTCCGCCGGTCTCGTCACTGGAGCTCTTCTGCTGCTCGTGTTCTTCTTCCTCGGTCACCGCCGTGGCAAGCGCCAGACGACTCTGGTCGAGATCCGACGAATCTGACGCATGGCACGTCGACCGGTACTTCCCACGCCGCTCGCCAGGCTTCGTCGCGCCGCGCTCCTCAAGGGGCTGTTCGGCGGCAACCGTGGCTGGTTGGCAGCTGGCCTGGTGCTGTGGGTGCCGATCCTGCTGAGGCGAAATCTCGGGCGGTCCGAGAGGATAGTCGCCACTGAAGTGCTTCACCCCGGTCAGGCACTGCGCCTCGAGGCCATCAGGGCGCCAACCCGTGGTGAGCGCCGGTCCGCCCGCCGCGCTCGCTGACGGATGAGGGTTCTCCTGCGCAACCCGCGCCGTGAGATCGAGGTGCTCGGTTCGTACCGGGTTCATGCCCTACTCGCCAAACTCGACCTCAACCGCGAGTCGCATTTGGTGATCTGCAATGGCACGCTGGTGCCAGGTGATGCCGAACTGCTCGACGACGACGTCGTCGAGATTCGTCCGGTGATCTCCGGAGGTGCGTGATGGTTGCAGCCGGTTCGAAGTGCCGCACGTGTCGAGGTCCTGCCATCATCGACCTGCCCCGGCACAACGCCAATTTCTGCGCCGAGCACTTCGTCGAGATGTGTCGCCGGCAGGTGATCAAGGCCATCGATCAGTTCAAGATGCTCACTCGCGACGATCGGCTCCTGGTCGCTGTTTCCGGCGGCAAGGACAGCCTCGCGGTGTGGGACATCCTGATCGACCTCGGTTACCACGCGGACGGCCTGTACGTCGGGCTGGGAATCGGCGACTACAGCGACACGTCTGCGGAATACGCCCGTGCGTTTGCCGGCGAGCGCGGCTTGCACCTGATCGAGGTCAAGCTGCGCGACGACTACGGCTACGACATCCCGACAGCGGCGAAGGCCACGCGCCGCGTGCCGTGTTCTGCGTGCGGGTTGACGAAGCGGCACCTCTTCGACAAAGTGGCGCTCGAAGGCGGCTACACGGTGTTGGTGACCGGTCATAACCTCGACGACGAAGCGGCCGTGTTGTTCGGGAACACGTTGCGCTGGGACATCGAGTATCTGGCCCGTCAACTGCCGGTGCTCGAGGCGCGAGGCGGATTCCCGAAGAAGGTCAAACCGCTCGTGCGCCTGACCGAGCGGGAGACGGCGGCGTGGTGCATCGTCCGCGGCATCGACTATCTGGTCGACGAGTGCCCGATGGCGGCCGGCAACAAACATCTTGCATACAAGGCCGCTCTCAACTCCATCGAGGCGACGTCGCCGGGCAGCAAGGCGGCGTTCTATCTCAACTTCGTCGACAACATGGCGCCGCTGCTGGCCGGCCGCGCCGTCGCCGACGGTCAACAGCTCGGCTCGTGCACGAGCTGTGGCGCCCCGACAACCGGTAGCGTCTGCGCCTTCTGCCGTTTGGTGGAGACAGCGTCCTCCCACGCGCCCGTGCCGGTCGAGCTGGTCGTCAAGAAGGGAAGAGGCAGACGATGAACACCCCGTTCGCCTATGGCGAGAAGGTGCTGCTGCTCGACCTGAAGCAGCGCCGGTACCTGATCACCCTCGCCGAGGGCGCCGAGTTCCACAGTCACAACGGCTTCTTCGCGCATGCCGACCTGGTCGGGCAGTTGGAAGGAATCGTCGTCAAGAGCACCAAAGGCTCGCCGTACACCGCGTTGCGCCCGACCCTCGAGGATTTCGTCGTCGAGATGCCGCGGGGCGCGCAGGTGATCTATCCGAAGGACCTTGCCCCCATGTGCATGTTGGCCGACATCGGGCCCGGCGTGCGCGTGCTCGAGAGCGGCGTGGGATCGGGCGCGCTGAGCATGACGATGTTGCGATGGGGCGCCGAGATCGTCGGCTACGAACTTCGCGAGGACTTTGCCAACCGTGCCCAGGCCAACGTTCGCAGCTTCCTCGGTGAAGGGGCGATGGAGCGCTACCACGTCGAGCTGCGCGATTGCTACACAGGTATCGACGAGCGCGGCATCGACCGTGTCGTGCTCGACCTGCCCGAGCCCTGGCAGGTCGTACCCCACGCGATGGAGGCGTTGCGCCCTGGTGGCATTCTCATCGCCTACACACCCTCGATCATCCAGGTCTCACAATTGCGCGAGGCGTTGGCCTCGAGGGCGTGGAACGGTACGAGAAGCCTGGAAGTGCTCCATCGTGGATGGTATGTCGAGGGCCAGGCGGTGCGGCCAGACCATCGCATGGTGGCTCACACCGGGTTTCTGACGACGGCCCGATTTCTGGGCTGATGCGCCCTACGGCTCGATGAAGATGCACTCGCCGGGACATTCCTCGGCGCTCTCGATCACGGCGTCGAGCTTGCTGTCGGGGAAAGCGGCCATGCCCTCGGCGCCTTGCGGGTTGCCCTTGGCGGCGGCGTAGATCTTGTCGCCTTCGCGGACGTAGGCGAGGCCGTCGTCGAGCAGGGTGAACACGTCGGGCGCGATCTCCTCACACAGCCCGTCGCCGGTGCATAGATCCTGGTCGATCCAGACCTTCATACCTACAGTCTCCTCATTCGAAGGGTCAGACGTGGGTGAGCATACAGGTCGGCCACGTGCAAACACCGGTTACCGCGCTCTGGGTGATGTGTATCACGGTGTGCAGTCGGGGGCTGGTCAGACCGTAAGTGCGCGACAAGAGGCGTCGCGTGCGTGTAGGTTCCGACCATGGCACAGGATTCCGACGGCACCGATGCCGTGTTGCAGGCGCAAGTCGTCGTGCTGGAGCAGGAGATCGACCAGTTACGGCAGCGCCTTGCCGATGCGCCGAAGCGCCAGCGTGCGCTGGAGGAGCGCCTCTTGGAGACCAAGGGGCAACTCGCCCAGGCGGTCTCGCAGAACGAGAAGTTGAGCTACACCCTTCGTGAGGCACGCGAACACATCGCCTCGCTTCGTGACGAGGTCGACAAGCTCACCCAACCACCATCCGCGTACGGCGTGATCGTCGGCAAGAACGACGACGGCACCGTCGACGTCATCACCAGCGGTCGCAAGATGCGCGTCGGGCTGCACCCCGACATCGATCACGAGGAGCTGCCGCGGGGATCCGAGGTCGTGCTCAACGAGAGTTTCAACGTCGTGCAGGCCCGGCGGCCGGAGGTCACCGGCGAGGTCGTGGCGATCAAGGAGTTGTTCGAAGATGGCGTGCGTGCCCTGGTGGTCGGACGCGCCGACGAGGAGCGTGTGTGTGAGCTGGCTGACTCGCTGCGTGGTGTGCACCTGCGCAGCGGCGACACCGTGCGACTCGACCCGCGCACCAACATGCTGTTGGAGAAGCTGCCGCGGCCCGAAGTGGAGGATCTCCTGCTCGAGGAAGTGCCCGACATCTCGTATTCCGACATCGGTGGTCTCGACACCCAGATCGAGCAGATCGCCGACGCCGTCGAGTTGCCGTTCCTGTACCACGACCTGTTTGCCGAGCATCAGTTGCCCGCGCCGAAGGGAATCTTGCTGTACGGCCCGCCGGGGTGCGGCAAGACCTTGATCGCCAAGGCGGTTGCCAACTCGCTGGCCAAGAAGGTGGCAGACAAGACCGGTGGCGAGAAGGGCCGCAGTTACTTCATCAACATCAAGGGTCCGGAACTGCTCAACAAGTACGTCGGCGAGACGGAGCGGCAGATCCGCCTCGTGTTCCAGCGGGCGCGCGAAAAGAGCGAGGAAGGTTGGCCGGTCATTGTCTTCTTCGACGAGATGGACTCGATGTTCCGCACTCGGGGTTCGGGGATCAGCAGCGACATGGAATCGACGATCGTGCCGCAACTGCTCGCCGAGATCGACGGGGTCGAGGGCCTTCGCAACGTCATCGTGATCGGCGCGACCAATCGCGAAGACCTGATCGACCCGGCCATCTTGCGCCCCGGACGCCTCGACGTGAAGATCAAGATCGAGCGACCCAACGCCGACGCCGCTCGCCAGATCTTCGCCCGCTACCTCACCGACGAGATCCCGATTGCCCCCGATGACAAGGTGCCGGCCATGATCCTGGCCACCGTCGACGAGATGTACCGCGACGATGAAGCGAACCAGTTCCTCGAGGTGACCTACCAGAACGGCGACAAGGAGATCCTGTATTACAAGGACTTCTCGTCCGGCGCCATGATCGAGAACATCGTTCGCCGTGCCAAGAAACTCGCCATCAAACGGGTCATCGCCGGAGGAGCGCGAGGTGTGTCCACCCAGGATCTGCTGGACTCGATCAAACAGGAGTACAAGGAGCACGAGGATCTCCCGAACACGACGAATCCCGACGACTGGGCGAAGATCAGCGGCAAGAAGGGCGAGCGCATCGTCTTCATCAGGACACTCGTCAAGGGTCGGGCCGAAGCCGAACGTGAAGGCGGACGCGCCATCGAGCGAGTCGCCACGGGCCAATACCTGTAGGCGTCGTCGTGACCACCGTCTTGCAGATCAGCGATACGCATCTGCGAAACGAAGCGGACGCGTCGGTCGCCGACGACCCCGATGCCGCCGTGGTCGCGTCGATCGAAGCGGTTGCCCAGATCCCGTTCGACCTCGTTCTGCTCACGGGCGACCTCGCCGATGATGGCTCGCTCGCCGCGCTGGGTCGCCTCCGCGACATCGTTGACCGCCTGGCAGCGCCTGTCCTCGCCATCGGTGGAAACCACGACGAAGTCGGCAACGTGCGTGCGGTGTTCGGCACGACCGACATGGTCGAGGTCGGTTCGTGGCGCGTGCTCGCCGTCGAGTCGGGCATACCCGGGTGCATACACGGCGCAGTGGATGTCGACGAACTGGTCGACCGGCTGGATGGTGTCGATGATCGACCCACGCTGATCGCCATCCATCATCCGCTGCGGTCGCCCAGCACGCATCCATGGTTCCAGCTCATCGGCGCCGAGCAGATGCTTGCCGCGCTCGTCGATCGCCCGAACGTCCGTGCCGTCGTCAGCGGTCATCTGCACGAGGCTTTCAGGGTCCGTGTGGGCCCGCTGGAACTGTGCGGCAGTCCGTCGACGTATTACGCCATCGAGCACACCGGCGACGACTATCGGGTACTCGACGACGGGCTTGTCGGAACCCAGGTACTGACGCTCGGTGACGCCGGCAGCTTCTCGTGCGAACCGGTCCCCCGTTCGTTAGGGTGCTGACATGGCTATCCCAAAGGTCTGTGGGATCGAGACCGAGTACGGGATAATGGTCCGCGGCGCCGACAGCAATCCGGTGACGGCATCGTCGCTGCTGATCAACGCCTACCTCTCCGTGAACTATCGCAAGGTCGGCTGGGATTTCGAGGACGAGCACCCGGGTCATGACGCCAGAGGGTTCGCGGTCGACGATCTCCTGGCACCCGACATCGAGACCAACCTGGTCAACTCGGTGTTGACCAACGGTGCGCGCTACTACGTCGACCATGCTCATCCCGAGATCAGCACGCCCGAGTGCCTGACCGCCCTGGAAGTGGTGCGCTACGACCGGGCCGCCGAGGAGATCATCCGCGAGAGCATGATTGCGGCGCTGAGCCATCTCCCGGATGGGGCCGAGATCCTGTGCCACAAGAACAACTCCGACGGCAAGGGCAACAGCTACGGCTGCCACGAGAACTACCTGCTGGCCCGCAGCGTCCCGTTCGGGCGAATCGTCTCTCAGGTCACGCCGCACTTCGTGACGCGTCAGGTCGTGATCGGTGCCGGCAAGGTGGGCTGCGAATTGCCCGGCATGTCCGCTGACGACGTGCCGTTCCAGATCAGCCAACGGGCCGATTTCTTCGAAGAGGAGGTCGGGCTGGAGACGACGTTGAAGCGCCCGATCGTCAACACCCGCGACGAACCGCACTGCGACGCCGAGCAAGTACCGCAGGCTCCACGTGATCGTCGGCGATGCCAACATGAGCGAGGTGGCGACGTACCTCAAGGTGGGAACGACAGCGATCGTGCTGGCCATGATCGAGGACGATGCGCTGGGCGACGATTGGCTGATTGCCAATCCGGTCGCGGCGATTCGCCAGGTCAGCCACGATCCCACGTTGCAGCGCGCGATCCTGCTGCGCAATGGTCGACGGGCAACCGCACTCGAGGTGCAATGGGGAATGCTCGAGCGAGCCCGCAAGTACGAACGTTCGCACGGCCTGACGGTGGTTGGTGAGTCTGTGGGTGCCGATGTCCTGGCGCGATGGGAGGCCGTGCTTGCCGGCCTGGAGGGCGATCGCTCGACGGTGGCCGACGTCGTCGACTGGGTCGCCAAGAAGCGGCTCATCGAGGGCTACGCCGATCGGCACGGTCTGAAAGTGACCGACGCCCGGCTGAAGGCACTCGACCTCCAGTATCACGATCTGCGGCCCGACAAGTGCCTGGCCCTGCGCGTCGGCCTGAAGTCGATCATCGACGAGGGCGATGTCCACACGGCCAAGACCGAGCCTCCGACGACCACTCGGGCGTACTTCCGGGGCCGGTGCCTTGCCAAGTGGCCCGCCGACATCGTTGCCGCCAACTGGGACAGTCTGGTGTTCGACATCGGACGCGATCCGCTGCGGCGGGTTCCCATGATGGAACCATTGCGCGGTACGGCCGAGCATGTCGCTAGGTTGATCGACGAGAGCAACACCCCTGCCGAGCTGCTCGCCCGGTTGGGGGCATAGGGTTCGAGCGGAGGACATCACCATGGCTGAACGCACCCAGAAACAAAAACCGGCGCCGAGCCGTACCGAAGAGACCGTCGAGGAAGCACCGGCTACTGCCGCGTCAGGTGACAAGCTGAAGGCCGAGCTCGACGATCTGCTCGACGAGATCGACGGAGTGCTCGAGACCAATGCGGAAGACTTCGTCAAGTCGTACGTGCAAAAGGGTGGCCAGTAACCACCATGGCGATGCCGTTCTTCACGCCGGGCGACGACCCCGGCTCGAGTTTCCCTGAACTGTTGCGCCGCACAGGCCTGACATCGGATGCGGTCAACGTCGGCGACCTGATGGTGCCGCACGCCACGACGTGTGTTGCCATGCGCTTCGCCGACGGCGTGGTGATGGCCGGTGACCGCAGAGCGACGAGCGGCAACCTCATCAGTCACCGAGGCATGGAGAAGGTGGTCCAGGCCGATTACTTCAGCGGCGTTGCCATTGCCGGCGCTGCCGGTCCGGCGATGGAGATGATCAAGCTGTTCCAGCTGCAGCTCGAGCACTACGAGAAGGTCGAAGGCTCGTTCCTGAGCCTCGAGGGTAAGGCCAACCAGCTCTCGATGATGGTCCGCGGCAATCTTCCCGCGGCGATGCAGGGGATGGTCGTCGTGCCGATCTTCGCCGGATACGACGTGCGTCGCCGCACCGGCCGGCTGTTCACCTACGACGTCACCGGCGGTCGGTACGAAGAACAGGACTATGTGGCCACCGGCTCAGGCAGCCTGCACGCCGGAACGGTGATCAAGATCGGCTATCGCGAATCGATGACTGCCGACGATGCCGTGGCCTTGTCGTGCAAAGGGCTGTGGGAGGCGGCCGACGCAGACTCGGCGACCGGCGGCCCCGATGCCCTGCGCGGCATCTACCCGATCGTGGCCACTATCACGGCGGAGGGCTGGCAACGGATCACCGACGATCGCCTCGCCACGGTGTTCGAGCAGATCGCGTCGGAGGTGAGAGCACGATGACGATGCCGTACTACGTAGCGCCCGAGCAGATCATGAAGGATCGCGCCGACTACGCCCGCAAGGGGATAGCGCGCGGTCGGGCCATGGTCGCTGTTCATTTCGCGGACGGTATCGCGCTCGTCGCCGAGAACCCGTCCAACACGCTGCGCAAGATCAGCGAGATCTACGACCGCATCGCGTTTGCGGGTGTCGGCAAGTACAACGAGTTCGATCAACTCCGCGTCGCCGGCGTGCGTGCCGCTGATCTCAAGGGCTATCAGTATTCGCGTGACGACGTCGATGCCCGTGGACTCGCCAATCAGTACGCCCAGATCCTTGGCCAGGTCTTCACCCACGAGATGAAGCCGATGGAGGTCGAGATCCTGGTGGCCGAGGTCGGCCATGGTGATGACGACTACCAGCTGTTCCACATCCTCTACGACGGCACGGTCATGGACGAGCGGCGCTTCAGCGTGCTCGGTGGTGACGCAGAAGCAATTGCCGGTCGCCTCAACGAGTCCTACACCGACGAGTTGACACTCGCTGCAGCAGTCACGGCAGGCACCGCGGCGCTGAGCGGGTCGGAGCGTTCGCTCGACGCCGACGACCTCGAGGTCGCGGTGCTGTCGCGGTCGAATGGCCGGCGCTGTTTCAGGCGGTTGACCGACGGCGACGTCGCCGGGATCCTGGCGGGTTAGACCGAGATGGCCGGTGCCGTCGATCTCAACAGCGATGTCGGCGAAGGGTTCGGTGCGTGGCAGGGCGGCCCCGACAAGGAGCTGATGAAAATCATCACCTCGGCCAACATCGCCTGTGGATTCCATGCCGGCGACCCGACGATCATCCGTCGCACGTGTGAGATGGCTGTCGAGAACGGTGTGGCAATCGGCGCTCACGTCAGTTACCCCGACCTCGCCGGTTTTGGCCGCCGGTTCATCGACATGCGCGCCGACGAGCTGGCCGATGCGGTGGTGTATCAGCTCGGAGCCCTGGCCGGCTGTGCCCGGGTCGCCGGCTCGACCATCAGCTACGTCAAGCCGCACGGGGCCCTGTACAACACGATCGTCCGCCACGAGCAGCAAGCCGAGGCGGTGGCCTCGGCCGTTCATTCGTTCGATCCGAAGTTGCCGCTGCTCGGGCTCCCCGGTACTGACAGCGCGATCGAACGAGCGGCGGCCAAGCATGGGCTGACGTTCTGTTTCGAGGGTTTCGCCGATCGCGGGCTATACCACTGAAGGCACCCTGGTCCCGCGTGGGCAGCCAGGAGCGCTGCTGACCGATGGTGCAGCAGCCGCACGGCAGGCAATCGACCTGGCCGAGCGTGGGATCACCTCGATATGCCTGCACAGCGACACGCCGGGCGCTGCCGACCTGGCCGTCGCGGTCTGCGCCGGCCTGCAGCGAGCCGGATACGAATTGCAGGCCTTCACTCGATGAGGGTGCTGCCATGCGGGCCGGGCGCCGTGCTGGCCGAGTACGACTCGCTCTCCGAGGTGCTCGCAGTACAGGAAGCATTGCATGCGGCCGATTTGCCGGGTGTCGACGAGATCGTGCCAGCGGCGCGCACCGTGCTGGTCGAGTTCCACGATGTCGACCGAGCGGCGCTCGAGAAGTTGCTGGTTCCCACCGACCTCACTCCCCGGCAACATGGTCCGCTGGTCGAGATACCCGTCGTGTACGACGGCGAGGACCTCGACGAGGTCGCCACGGCAACGGGACTGTCGGTCGAGCAGGTGATCGAGATGCATTCTTCGCTCGAGTACTCGGCCGTGTTCCTCGGATTCACCCCGGGATGGGCCTATCTGGCCGGGTTGCCCGCTGCCTTGCAGCTACCGCGCCGCCCGACGCCGCGTACGGTCGTGCCCGCCGGTTCGGTCGCCATCGCCAACGAGTTCACCGGTGTATACCCGACGGCGAGTCCGGGCGGCTGGCATCTGCTCGGTCACACCTCGGCCACGATGTTCGATGTCGACCGGCCCAAGCCGGCGCTGGTGGCTGCCGGCGACCGGGTGCGATTCGTCTACGCATGATCGAGATCGTCGCTCCCGGTATCGGCAGCTCGTTTCAGGATCTCGGTCGACCGGGCTGTGCCCACCTCGGCGTCAGCCGCAGTGGCGCAGCCGACCGGCCGTCGCATCGTCTGGCGAACCGCCTGATCGGCAACGCCGAGTCGGCTGCGACGATCGAGACCTATGGCGGTCTGTGCGTGCGGGCACATCGCCCGCTTGCCGTTGTGGTCACCGGAGCCGAGGGGGTGATCGAGGTACGTCATGGTCCGCCGATGGCGGTCAACGCCGTCGCTCACCTTCCCGCAGGCGCCGAACTCACCCTGCGGCCGCCCGAGCGAGGCATGCGCTATTACCTGGCTGTTCGCGGCGGTCTCGAGATCGCCCCGGTGCTCGGATCGCGTAGTCTCGACACCCTCGCCGGGATCGGGCCGCGGCTCGAATCCGGGGCGTTGATCGACATCGGGCCCGACCCGGCCACCGAAATGGCTATCGATCTCGCGGTCCGCCACCCACCGCCAAACGTCGTGCAGGTGTTCGAGGGCCCCCGACGGGATTGGTTCACCGAACTGGCGTGGTCGGTGCTGACCTCTGCCGAATTCGTCGTCAGCCCGGCTTCGAATCGCGTTGGCGTTCGACTCGCCGGCCCGGCGCTGGAACGGCGCGACGATCGCCAACTCCCGAGCGAGGGGATCGTCGAGGGGGCTGTCGAGGTGCCACCCGACGGGCAGCCGATCGTGATGCTCGCCGATCATCCGGTCACCGGTGGCTATCCGGTCATCGCCGTGGTCATGCCCCAACACCTGCCGTCCGTCGCCCAGGCCCGCCCCGGCACAACATTGCGATTTCGACACAGCGGCGGATAGCAGAGCAATCGCCGGCGTACTGCGCTACGTTGCCCGCATGGAGCGCCGCATCTACGGCCTCGAGAACGAGTACGGCGTCACGTGTACGTTGCGCGGCCAGCGACGGCTGAGTCCCGACGAGGTGGCTCGCTATCTCTTCCGCCGCGTCGTGTCGTGGGGTCGCAGCAGCAACGTGTTTCTCCAGAACGGTGCTCGCCTGTACCTCGACGTCGGGTCACATCCCGAGTACGCCACGCCGGAATGCGATTCGCTGTACGACCTCGTCGTTCACGACAAGGCGGGTGAACGGATCCTCGAGAGCCTGCTGGTGTCGGCCGAACAGCGCCTGCGCGAGGAGGGGATCCGCGGCACGATCTATCTCTTCAAGAACAACACCGATTCGGCCGGTAACAGCTACGGCTGTCACGAGAACTACCTCACCCGTCGTGCCGATGATCTCGGCCACTATGCCGAGGTGTTGATTCCGTTCCTGGTCAGTCGACAGATCTTCACCGGCTCCGGCAAGGTGCTGCAGACGGCGCGGGGTCCGATGTACTCGATAGCCCAACGTGCCGAACACATTTGGGAAGGAGTCAGTTCAGCCACGACCCGCAGCCGGCCGATCATCAACACTCGCGACGAGCCGCACGCCGATGCCGAGCGGTATCGACGATTGCACGTGATCGTCGGCGACTCGAACATGAGCGAGTACACCACGTTCGTCAAGGTCGGCTCGGCGGCCTGCATGTTGCGCATGCTGGAGGATCAGTCGGTCGTTCTGCGCGACATGACACTGGAGAACCCGATCCGTGCGATCCGTGACATCAGCCATGACATGACCTGCCGGCGCAAGGTCCGCCTGGCGAACGGGCGCGAGGTCAGCGCCATCGACATTCAACGCGAGTACCTCGATCGCGCCCTGCGTTACTCCGACACGAAAGGTTTCCCGCCGCTCGAGCAACGGGCACTGGAGATGTGGGAGCACTGCATCAGCACGATCGAGAACGACCCGCTGAAGCTCGACCGCGAGGTCGATTGGGTGATCAAGTACCGCCTGCTCGATGCCTTCCGCACCCGTCACGATCTTCCGCTCGGGCATGCCAGGGTGCAGTTGCTCGATCTCCAGTACCACGACATCTCACGAGAACGCAGTCCCTTCTACAAGCTGCAGGATCGCGGCATGATCGAGCGGATGTGCGTCGATGCCGACATCGACGCCGCGGTCGACATCCCTCCGCAGACGACCCGTGCCCGGCTCCGCGGTGAGTTCATCAAGCGGGCCAAGGAACGCAAGCGCGACTACACCGTCGACTGGGTGCACCTCAAGCTCAACGACCAGGCGCAACGGACCGTTCTGTGCAAGGACCCCTTCAAGAGTCGCGACGAACGCGTCGAGAAGCTGATCGCCTCGTTGTGAGCTGTCACTCGATTGTCCAAACTGCCCGCTAGCGTGGAATCGATGGCCACTGACGACATACGGGCGACCATCGTTGACCCGGATCTCGACCTTTCAGTCGACGACGAGTACGACGACGCAACCGATCCCGAGTCGTCATCCCACCGGCTCGACGACGACAAGGGCAAGCGGTCGGGGCTCGTCGAGTGGATCGTGGTCGTGGCGGTCGCCATCAGCTCCGCTCTGCTCGTTCGTGCCTACGTATTGCAGCAGTTCGCCGTGGAAGGCACGTCGATGCTCACCACCTTGCACCCCAGCGATCGGGTGCTCGTCAACAAGCTCAGCTATCGCCTGCACGATCCGCGGCGTGGCGACGTGGTGGTGCTCAAGCGAATCGAGAGCAACTCCCAGGAGAGGGATCTCATCAAGCGAGTCGTCGCCCTCCCGGGCGAGACGATCGAGTATCACGATTGCCAGCTGTTCATCAACGGTTCGCTGATCAACGAGCCGTACCTCGATCCACAGATCGTCTCGCCGAATCGCTGCGGGGCCGACCAGCCGGCGGTGCAAGTTGAACCGGACCATGTTTTTGTGATGGGCGACAATCGGGGTGGTTCGCTCGACAGCCGCGACAACAGCGTGGGCCAGGTGGACTACGGCAACCTGATCGGCCGCGCTTTTGTGGTCATGTGGCCCTTCGCCGACTGGCAGTGGCTGTAACTCGGCATCGGGTCGTGCATGACCGGTGACGATTGGTGGACCCAAGCGGTCGACCAATTCGGGCTGGAGGCATCGTCGGAGCCGTCTGCGGACGCGACGGCAGACGCATACGACGACACGACGCCATCGCCTCGTCAGAAACGTCGTCGCCGAGCACCCCGGTCTCGACTCGTTGGTCATTGCCGCTGCTGGACTCGGTCTGGCGTTCGTCGTGCGCCTGCTGGCCGTCCAACAGTTTGCGGTCGAGGGTGAATCGATGCTCGGCACGCTGCACTCCGGAGACCGGGTCATGGTCAACAAGCTCAGCTACGTCGCCCACGATCCGCATCACGGTGACGTCGTGGTGCTCAAGGACATCAAGGCAAGCGTGGAGGTGCGGGACCTGATCAAGCGGGTGGTCGCCCTTCCGGGGGAGACGATCGAGTACCGCGACTGCCGGCTCCTGATCAACGGTCGCACGGTCGACGAGCCGTACCTCGACCCGACGGTGGTCGGTCCGGACGACTGCGGTGAATCCCAACCTCCGGTGGAGGTCGAGCCCGGTCATGTTTTCGTGATGGGCGACAACCGCGGGGCGTCAACCGACAGTAGAACGGCGGCGATCGGTCAGATCCCCTACGACCACTTGATCGGGCGGGCCTTCGTCGTGATCTGGCCACTGTCTGATTGGCGCTGGCTCTAGCCGTTATCGTGAGGACGTGGACCGAAAGAAGCAATGGAGCGATCTCACACCAAGTCAGCGCGTGGCCGTGGTCGCCGCCTCAGCAGTGGAACTGGCACTGACGATGGCGGCGCTGCTGGACCTGGCACGGCGACCGCGTGCGTTAGTGCGGGGACCCAAGGCCCTGTGGTTCCTCGGATGTTTCGTTCAGCCGATCGGTCCCAGCGCATACATGAAGTTCGGTCGGCGCCGTCCTACCGTAGACCGGTGACCGAGCCCGTGTTTACTGCGGCAGGCCGTGTTTACTGCGGCAGGCCGTGTTTACTGCGGCAGGCCGTGTTTACTGCGGCAGGCCGATCTCGGCGATGTACACCTCGATCATCCGGTCGACCCAATCGCTGAACACCCCGTCGAGTCCCATCCGGAAGGCCTCCTGCAAGATGTGCGGCTGCTGCATGTCCCAGCCGAACGCCACCCGATCGAATCGGTGGAACAACGCCACCATCCCTCCGTTCCAGTCGGAGTGATGCATGTTGATCGCGTCGATGCCTTCGGCGCGCAGCGTCGCCGCTCGGCGCTCGGGTCCCTCCTTGAGCTGAGACAGGCGTGTCGAGTCGACCAGCTTGACGCCACGCCCCCGTAGGTTCAGCAAGGACTGCCACTGCGGCGCGCACAGCCAGATCTTCTCCAGCATCGTCGGGGCGCATTCGGTGGCCACACCGATCACGGCCGGCCCGGCCGCGGCATCTTTGAGGTCGAGCGCCAGGTGGTACCCGGTGCCGCAATGCTCGATCAGGTCGGCAAGCGAGGGGATGTGTTGGGGAAGCTCCGATCGCCGCATGTCATTGATCCGCCGATTCCTCCCGAACGACTTCTTGACGACCCCGTCGTGATCGAGAACTGGCACGCCGTCGGCGGTGACCCAGACGTCGCTCTCGACACCGCTGGCGCCGAGTTTCAGGGCCAGTTCGAACCCTGCGAGGGTGTTCTCCGGGGCGTGGGCTCGCGCACCGCGATGACCGAAAGCGATGGGGTCGTCGAGGAGCGACGGGAGGCGCTGCTGCACCCCTGAATGATGCCACGGTGCAGTTCCGATCGCAGGTCCAGCTCGTAGACTCCCCGGCGATGTTCAATCTCAGCGGCAGCGAAATTGTTTTTCTGTTGCTGATCGCCCTGATCGTGCTCGGCCCGGACAAACTGCCCGAGGCCGTGCACAAGTTCGGCAAGATATACGGCGAGCTCAAGAAGATGGGAACCGGGTTCCAAACCGAGCTGAAGTCGGCTCTCGACGAGCCTATGCGGGAGATGCGCGAAACCGCCGACGCCTTCAAGAAGGCGGCGAACTTCGATTTCGACACCGAAGGCGACGACGGGGTCGCACAACCCGAGGTCCCGGAACCGGAGAGCCCGGAACCGGAGACCCCGGAACCGGAGACCCCGGAACCGGCTGTCGTACACCCCGAGCTGCCTTCACTCGACGTTGTCGACCGATCTCCCCGGGAGCCGAACGTCGAGATCGACGAGGTGTCCGAGGCACCCGTCGTACGCCCGCCTGTCCCGACCTTCACCTCCGCAGCTCCACATCCCCCGAAGGTCGTCGAGCCTGCCGAGCCTGTTGAGGCTGTCGAGGAGACTGCTTCCGAATGAAGCTGTCGTTGAAAAGAGGATCGCGTCCGAAGGTCGCAGTACCCGACGATCCGATGACCCTCACCGAACACCTCGCCGAACTGCGTTCGCGGGTCATCCGAGCCGCGCTGGCCGTGGTGATCGGGGTGATCGTCGTCCTGGCGGCCTACGAGCCGGTGCTGCGCTTCCTGCTCGAGCCGTACAACAAGCTGTGCGCGGAACGAGGGCCAGATTTCTGTGTCGCCCAGCTGCAGTCGCTCGGCCCACTCGAAGGCTTCTCGGCGCGCTTGTCGATCTCGCTGTACGGCGGCATCATCCTGGCATTGCCGGTCATCATGTGGGAGATCTGGCGATTCATCGTGCCTGCCTTGCACGCCAAGGAAAAGAAGTACGCCATCCCGTTCGTGCTCTCGACCGTGGCGTTGTTCGCACTCGGTGGGTTCGTGGCCTACTGGTCGCTCGACAAGGCGCTGGAGTTCCTGATCTCCTGGGGTGGCTCGGAGGTGAAGGCCAACTTCCAGGTCAGCAAGTACATCAGCCTGGTCGGTCTGATGGTTGCCGCGTTCGGTGTGGCCTTCGAGTTTCCGGTGTTGCTGGTGTTCCTGCAGATCGTCGGGGTGATCACGCCGCAGGCCCTGCTCAAGGGCTGGCGATACGCCATCATGGTGATCTTCGTCATCGCCGCCGTCATCACGCCGAGTGGCGATCCGTACTCGATGTTGGCGATGGCCATCCCGATGACGCTCTTCTACATGCTCTCCATCGTGATCGGACTCATCTTCCAGAAACGAAAGCGCGCCGCAGAAGCGGCCGCCAGCTGACACGATTAGTCCGTGAACCCTCGTAGGGCTGAGTTGATCGCCCACTACGGCTTCCCCCTCGACGATTTCCAGTTGCGCGCCCTCGATGCGCTCGATGACGGTCAATCGGTTCTCGTCGCCGCACCGACAGGCAGCGGAAAGACCGTCGTGGCAGAGTATGCGATCGACGTGGCGATCGACGATGGTCAGCGGGCCTTCTACACGGCTCCGATCAAGGCCCTGTCGAATCAGAAGTTCCACGATCTGGTCGCCCGGCTGGGGCCCCAGTCAGTCGGTCTGCTCACTGGTGACAACACGATCAACGGGGACGCGCCGGTTGTGGTGATGACCACCGAAGTGCTCCGGAACATGATCTACGCCCGAAGCAGCGCGCTCGACAATCTCGCCGTCGTGGTTCTCGACGAGGTCCATTTCCTGCAGGACACCTACCGAGGTCCTGTCTGGGAGGAGGTGATCATCCATCTCCCCACACGGGTGCGGCTGGCGTGCTTGTCGGCGACGGTCAGTAACGCTGCCGAGTTGGCGGAGTGGATCTCCACGGTGCGCGGGCCGACGGCTGCGATCGTCGAGGATCGCCGTCCAGTGAAACTCGACAATCTGTACATGATCGGCGACAAGACGCACGATCGCATGCATCTCCTCCCAACCCTGCTGAACGGCCGCACGAACCACGACGCGGCTCGTCTCGATGAAGAAGCCGCACACAATGCGAAGGGCAGCAGGCCGCGGCGAGGCGCAGCGCAAGCCCGGCGACGATTATTCACTCCGTCGCGCCTCGAGGTCGTCGATCTGCTCGAGCAGCACCACATGTTGCCGGCGATCCACTTCATCTTCAGTCGAAACCAGTGTGACGAGGCCGCCAAGGCGGTGTTGGCCGCCGGTACCCGGCTCACGACCGGCGCCGAGCGCGACCGCATCAGAGAGATCGTCGAGGCCCGCCTCGGGGCCATCGACCCGGCGGATCTGGCGGTGCTGGGGTACAGCACGTTCCTCGGCCAGTTGGAGGCCGGCGTCGCGGCACACCATGCCGGGATGGTTCCGCCCTTCAAAGAAGTCGTCGAGGCGTGCTTCGTCGAGGGCCTGATCAAGGTGGTGTTCGCCACCGAGACATTGGCGGTGGGGATCAACATGCCGGCCAAGACAGTGGTGATCGAGAAGCTGACCAAATTCACCGGCGATCATCACGCCTTCCTCACCCCTGGCGAGTACACCCAGCTCACGGGGCGAGCGGGACGGCGAGGGATGGACGAGCTCGGCTTCGCCGTCGTGCTGTGGAGCCCATTCGTACCATTCGACCAGGTCGCGGCGTTGGTCAGCAGCCGAACCTTCCACCTCAACTCGGCGTTTCGACCGACGTACAACATGGCCGCCAACCTGGTGCATTCGTACACCAGCGAACTCGCCCACCACCTGCTCAACTTATCGTTCGCCCAGTTCCAGGCCGACGGCGATGTGGTGCGCATCGAGGCTCGCCTCGGTCGACGCCAGTCTCACCTCGCCGATCTACTCGAGCGGGCTCACAGCCCGTACGGCGACATCGACGAGTACCGCAGGGAGATGAAGGGTGCGGCCCAGCCCGCTGCAGTCGGCGGCGCCACCGGACGCGATGATCTGGTATCGCTGGCGCTGATGAAGCTGCGCCCTGGTGACGTGATCTACGCCGAGAAAGCTCGCTATGCCGGACGCGTTGCTGTTCTGGCGAGCGCCCACCGCAAGGGTGGCATGCGGGTGACCGGGTTGACGTCGCGTCGCGATCTGGTGATGCTGACTGCGGTCGACTTCGATGAACCGCCGCGCGCCCTCGGCAAGATCCAGCTGCCCGTCGACTACGCGCCGAACCGCCACGATTTCCAGAAAGAAGTGGTCCACCGTTTGGAGTTGGCGACGTTGTTGCCGCACTCGAGAAAGGCTCGGCGCGACATCAGCCGGTCCGGCGACTCGTTCGTGACATCGCACCCTGTCGAGGATGACCCGGAACTCGACGAGCGGCTGAAGGCCGCTGCGCAGGCCGATCGGGTAGCCCGAGAGGTGGAGGAACTACGTACCCGCGTTCGCACCAGGAGCCAATCGGTGGCCCGCGACTTCGACCGGGTGCTCAGGGTGTTGGAGAACTGGGGCTACATCGACGGATGGGCACTCACCGAAGCCGGCTCGATCCTGGCCAGAACGTTCCATGAATGCGATCTGCTGATCGTCGAGTGCCTGCGTCAGGGCTTGCTCGACGATCTCGAGCCTGCGGCGCTGGCCGGGCTGGTTTCGGTGTTCGTCTACGAGCACCGCAGTCCGGAGCCGCAACCCACCGCCTGGTTCCCTTCGCCGACGGTGCGCAAACGCTGGCAGCGGATTGCTGAGATCAGCTACGAGTTGGAAGAGATCGAAGAAGAGGCCGGCCTTTCGGTACATCGCCCCCCGGACCCGTCCTTCGTCGCAGTCGCCTTTGCGTGGGCAGCGGGGGAGGGCTTCGCCGAGGTCGTCGAGGCTGAGGAGCTGTCTGGCGGTGACTTCGTTCGGACGATGAAGCAGTTGATCGACGTACTGCGTCAGTTGGCCTTGGTTGCACCCGAACGGGCAACGCGACGCTGCGCGGACCGGGCTGCCGACCAGCTGTTCCGCGGGGTGGTCGCCGCGTCGAGCGCGGTGGACGTCGAGGTCGACGCTCCCGATGCATCACCCCTCGTCGGGCAGAGCGATGACGATCCGCAGGGGTGAGCCGTGGGGTGAACCAGCGGTATGCCCGTCTGATCTGAGGGTCGTGTCAACCGATCAGGATCTTCGCGAGTGGGTGGTCTGGCATCGTAGGCGCGACCGATCGATACGCTCCCTCGGGGTCGCCGGGGGTGATCTGGCGCGAACCTGCGGAGGCGGCGCAGCCGCACATCCGAGTGCCGCCAAGGTCAGCGTCGATGCGATGCGGGTGACGCTGGACGACCATGACCCGACGTGGGCCGTCGCCCACATCGTCGCCCGTCGACGGTGGCTGCGCGGGGAGGTGGTGATGGTGATGAACGCCCAGTTCTTCGGGCCCTACGACGTGGCCCCGCGCTCTCATCCCAATGACGGCAGACTCGACATCGTTCGCGTCGATCCGGCGATGGGTCCCCGTGAACGGCTACAGGCACGGCGGCGGGCCCGCACGGGTACCCAGCTCCCACATCCGCAGATCTCGACACGGTCAGTGGCCGATGCCGAATTCGACTTCACAGGGCAGATGGTCATTTGGATCGACGGGGTTCGCTGCGGAACGGCGCACCACCTGAGCGTCATGATCGAACCCGACGCATTCGTCGCCTATGTCTGAGCCTGGTGAGGGATGCCGGTGGGCACCCTCCGGACTATGGTCGAAAGCCATGCATGCATGGATCCTCGATGAATCGCCGGGCGCCTATCGCTGGGGGTCGATCGACCTTCCGGAGTTGGCCGAGGATGATGTTGCGATTCGTGTTGTGGCCAGCGCGCTGAACCACATGGATCTGTGGGTCACCCGAGGCGCGCCGAAGCCACCGCTACCGCACGTGCCCGGCTGTGATGTTGCCGGCGTGGTCACGGCGATCGGATCCGGCGTAACCACGATTGCTGTCGGCGACGAGGTGGTGGTCAACCCCGGCGTCTCACCGGTGGCCGACATCGAGAAGTGGGGCAACGACAGCCCGATGGGTGCAGGTTTCATGATCTACGGCGAACACTGCTGGGGTGGTCATGGCGACACGGCGATCGCCCCTGAGCGCAACGTTCGCAAACGCCCGGCGACACGGACGTGGCAGGAGTGCGCTGCCTTCCCGCTGGCATATCTCACGGCCTATCGGATGTTGCGACGAGCCCGTCTGCAGTCCGGCGACACGTTGCTCGTCGTCGGCATCGGTTCGGGTGTCTCCTGTGCGGCGTTGGCGCTGGGAACCATGATGGGTGCCAGGGTCGAGGTGACCAGCCGAAGCGAGCAGAAGCAGGCTCAAGCACTCGACATGGGGGCGGCAGCGGCGCACGACAGTGCTGCCGCGAAGTGGCCCGTCGAGGCCGACGTGGTCGTCGAGAGCGTCGGCCCGGCGACGTGGGATCAATCGGTACGGGCATTGAAGGCCGGTGGGCGCATGGTCGTGTGCGGCAGCACGTCCGGTCCGAAGGTCGAGCTGACCTTGCCGCGGTTGTTCTTCAAGCAGTTCGAAATCATCGGTTCGACGATGGGCAGCTACCAGGAGTTCGACGAAGTGTTGGCCCTCGTCGATCGCGGACTGGCGATCACCATCGACAGGGAGTACCCGCTCGACGGGTATCAGGATGCGCTTGCCCGGCTCGAGCACGGTGAGCAGCTGGGCAAGATCGTGTTGACCCGCGAAGGCAGCTGACGTGGATGTCGACGCGTTGAAGACCGCTGTCTGTGCCGAAGTTGATCGCCTCGCGGATCAGTTGTTGCACGCCAGTCACGAGATCCATGCCCACCCCGAATTGAACTTCGAGGAGCATTTTGCCCACGACCTCCTGGTCGACCAGCTGCGTTCAGCTGGTCTGGAACCGACCGCGCACGTGTACGGAGTCGACACCGCGTTCGAAGCAGCAGTGGGTGACACCGGCTTCAACGTGGCGGTGCTCTGCGAGTACGACGCCCTGCCCGGGATCGGTCACGCGTGCGGGCACAACGTGATCGCTACCGCCGGTATCGGCGCCGGTCTGGCGGCAGCAACGGTGGCGTCGCAGGCCGGGGGCATGCTGCGGATCATGGGTACGCCGGCCGAGGAGGGTGGCGGCGGCAAGATCGAGATGGCCAGGCGCGGCGCATTCGATCATGTCGACGCGGCGATGATGGTTCACCCGGCCGACGCCGATCTGATTTCGATGGACTGCATCGCCCTACAGGAACTGCATGTTCAATTTCACGGCAAGGCAGCTCATGCCGCGGCTGCGCCGTGGGAAGGACGCAACGCGCTCGACGCGGCCGTACTCGGATACATGAACATCGGCGCCATGCGCCAACACATCCGCCCGACCGAGCGGATCCACGGCGTGTTCACCAAGGGCGGTGACAAGGCCAACATCGTGCCGGCCGAGACTGCGATGGAATGGATCGTCCGCTCGGCGACCATCGAATCGCTGCAACCCCTCAAGCAGAGGGTGTTGACCGCGTTGGAGAGCTCGGCGACGGCCTGCTCGTGCACCATCGACCACGAGTGGCACCCGCACACGTACGCGGACATGATCGACAACGGCCCGATGGTCGCGGCGTATGTCGACAATTCCGCTCGTGTCGGCAGAACCGTTGTCGACCCGGCCAGCGTCGGTCGGCGGGTTGTCGGCAGCACCGACATGGGCAACATCAGCTACCTCGTGCCGTCGATCCATCCGATGATCAAGGTCGCCGCAGATGGCGTGGCCATTCACACCGTGGAGTTCGCCGAGTGGGCGAGATCTGCCGACGGCGATCGGGCGGTGCTCGACGGGGCGAAGGCCATGGCGATGACCATCGTCGATCTGTGGACGTCGCCGGACCTCCGACGGGCCACCACGGCGGCGTTCGCCGATCGACCCGCGTCCGTCGAGGTCTTGTAAGCCCAGGTCAGGCTGTCGCGCAATCCGGCGGTCGGGCGACCCGAACCCGTAGGATTTGAAGCTGTGACGGTCTACGTCCCCGAGGAGTACACGCCCGCCGAGGCCGACACGCTGCGTCGTTACTTCACCAACCTCGACGGTCCGGTCTTTGCCCTGGTCAACCTTCCGGAGGTGGTCAAGGGCGCATTGTTCGCTCGGTACAGCCGCAGTTCGAAGAGCCTGCGGCGCCTGTTCCTCGACGAGTTCGTGGGCGACCTCGACATCAGCGGCGACCACTCTGTCGATGCAACGATCGGTCTGGAACGAGCTGAAGAACTCTACGAAAAGGTGTTCTTCGAGTACGGCGACGATTCGGTCGCCCAACTCGGAGGCGTGCATCTGGCTTGCGAGCAGGCGTCGAACGTGCTCACCAAGGTTCTCGAATGGGGGCGGCTGATGAGCTACCTCGAGCAGAGCACCCGATACATCGCCTACGACAGCCGAATCGGTGGGCGATTCCGCTTCTACCGTGATCCGGCGGTGCTCTCCAGTCGGTTCGGTACGCGCTACGTCGGCGACATGGACCGGCTGTTCGACACGTATTCGCTGCTGCTCAGCAAGGTCACCGACCACATACGTGCAACCGTCGACCGCAATCCGGTCGACAGCGACTTCGTCTTCCGCCAGGCAACCCGCGCCAAGGCACTCGACGCCGTGCGCGGGGTGCTTCCTGCTGCTTCGCTGTCGAACGTCGGTATTTATGGCAGCGGCCAGGCCTTCGAGGGACTGCTCCTGCGGATGCGCGCTCACCCCTTGCCGGAGGCCAGGCAGTATGCGGATCTGATGCTGCACGAGTTGCGCAAGGTCATTCCCAGCTTCCTGCGCCGGGTCGATATCGCCGATCGCGGCGGTCGCTGGACCAGCTACCTGTCGACGACTCGCGATCGCACTGCGGAACTCGTCGACTCGCTGTTCGGCGGCACACCGGTCGAGCCGGTGCCGTCGGTGCAACTCGTCGACTGGGATCGCGACGCGGAAGACAAGCTGCTGGCCGCGATCTGCTACACGCACACCAACCTGCCCGAGACCCAGCTCCTTCAACGCGTGCGCGCTCTCGGGCCGACGGAGCGACTGGCGTTGATCCGCGCCTACGTCGGTGAGCGCGAGAACCGCCGCCACAAACCGGGTCGGGCTTTCGAGCGAATCGACTATCGCTTCGACGTGCTCAGTGACTACGGCGCCTTCCGCGACCTGCAGCGCCATCGCCTGCTCACCATCGAATGGCAACCGCTCACGCCCAATCACGGGTACGTGCGGCCGGAGCTGGTCGATGAAGCGGGCATGACAGAGGTGTTCGACGACGCCATGGCCCGTTCGGCGGCGCTCTATGACCTGTTGAAGGACGAGTACCCGAACCAGGCCAGCTACGCCGTGGCGATGGCCTACCGACTGCGCTACTCGATGCAGTTCAACGCCCGCGAGGCCATCCACATGCTCGAACTGCGCTCCTCGTCACAGGGCCATCCGGCGTACCGACAGGTTGCTCTGGAGATGCACCGGCTCATCGGCGAAAAGGCCGGGCACCGGGCTATCGCCGAGGCGATGAACCACATGACCATGGAGGCGCCAGAGCTTGAACGCCTCGATGCCGAGCGTCGCGCCGAGGTCAGACGAGGCCAGTCGTAACAAGAGTGACGGCTGCTGTGACCGTTGTCACAGACCATAGAAGCAGGGTCAGTCGTTGACCGCCGTAGTATCCCCGCCCGCGCCCAGGGTTCCCGCACTACGACGAAGGACGACAGATGGCTGACGACGATGAAGAGGTGAGTGGGCCCGATGAGGAGTTCGACGAGGAGCCGGAGGAAGACGAAGACGAGCCGGCCGAGCTGACCGATGAAGACCTCGACGAGGAAGCGCTCGTCGAAGACGACGAGTTCGGCGAGATCGACGATCCCTTCGATGCCGACGCCGATGCCGACGTCGACGTCGATGTCGACGAGGAAGACGACGATGCTGCAACCGAGGGCCCAGTGCGCAAATCGGTGTCGGCCGAGGAGGACGATGACGACGACGACATCATCGCTCCGGATGATGTCGAGGCCGATCTCGACACGATTCTCAAGGACCGCCTGGTTGCTGCCGACGACGAAGGCGGTGAGGACGAAGAGGACGAGCCTGAGGACCGCAGCGAGTCCAGCGATCGCCTGCAGCCGAAGCGGGCGGACGAGCAGCTCTGCCCGAGCTGCTTTCTCCTCGTGCGCAACAGCGCGCCGATCTGTCCCGTCGGCGACGACGAGTGCCCGTTGTTCAGCAAGACCTGATGAACGAAGTTGTGCGCCGCGCCGAGTTCGCCGACGCCACGCAACTCGGCGAACTCGAAGTCGTCGCACGACGCCAGTTGGTCGATCAACGAGGAGGCGCTGCGCTGCTCGCCGAACAGCCGGCGATCGGTGAGTGGGGCCCGGCGATCGAAGATCACGGGCGCTGGATCGGCGTCGCTGAACTCGACGGATTCGTCGTCGGCTTTCTCGAATTGGCGTTCACGGGTGACATCGCGGTGGTCCGCCAGGTGTACGTCCAACCCGAGGCGCGCGAGCTGGGGTTCGGCGACGGATTGCTCGAGGCGGCGCGGCACGAGGCGCAACGTCACGGTTGCAGTGCGCTCGAGGGTGTGGCCCTCCCCGGGGATCGAGACACCAAGAATCTCTACGAGCGGGCCGGCATCACCGCCCGCAAGATCATTGTGTCGACCCGGCTGTAGCGGACGCGGTTACTTCGCCTGCCAGTTCGGCGCGCGCTTCTCGATGAACGCCGACAGGCCCTCCTTGGTGTCCTCCGACGCCAGGATGCCGGCGAATCCCTCGTTGGTCATCTGCTTGAGCGTCTCGTCGTCCTCATACGCCGACGCCAAAACAACCTTTCGGCTGGCCCGGACCGCCAGGGGAGCGGCGGCGCAAATCTGCTCGGCGAGTCGCGTGGCTTCTTCCAATGCCTGGCCGGGCTCGACGAGACGATTGACCAAGCCGAGGTCATACGCCCGTAGGGCCGGCAACGGCTCACCGGTGAGGATGACCTCCATCGCCACGCTTCGCCCGATGGCGCGTGGGAGGCGGAACAAACCACCGGCGCCGGCGATCAGGTTGCGCTTGACCTCGGCAAGCCCGAATGCGGATCGGGTGGTGGCTACAACCAGATCGGCGGCGAGCACGATTTCGCACCCGCCGGCCGTCGCCAGACCATCGACAGCGACGATCACGGGCTTCGTGCGCTCGCGGTAGACGAAGCCGGCGAACCCGCCACGAGGGGTGTTGAGCGACCCGGCTTGACCCGAGCTGATCGCTTTGAGGTCGGCGCCCGCGCAGAACACCGGTCGTTCTTGACCGCCGGTGTTGGCGGTGAGGATGCCGACCCACACTGCGGGGTCGTCCTCCAGCTGATCGATCGCCGCTTCCAGACCGGCGGCGACGTCACCGTTGACGGCGTTGCGGGCTTCTGGGCGGTTGAGAGTGATCAGGCCGATTCGGCCTTGGGCTTCGTACAGGACGATGTCGGACATGACGGCGACTGTACGTGTGGCCACAGGTCGCCGGCGATTCCGATGTCGAGGTGCGCGCAGGCACGATCTGGGTGCTACGCCTCGTGCGGGTCGGCGGCGTCGGGTTGGGTTGCGGGTCTCGGGTTCGGCCGTGGCCGCGGCTGCGGTCTCGGGTTCGGGTTCGGCTGCGGTCTCGGGTTCGGCTGCGGGTTCGGCCGCGGTCACGGGTTCGGCTGCGGGTTCGGCTGCGGTCTCGGGTTCGGCTGCGGTCTCAGGTTCGGCCGCGGTCTCGGGTTCGGCCGCGGCTGCGATCTCAGGTTCGGCTGCGGTCTCAGGTTCGGCTGCGGTCTCGGGTTCGGGTTCGGGTTCCGTGACGGGCTGGGGCTTCGCTGACCGGTGCAACGGCCTTCGGGGGCCGAGGTTCCTTGGGCTTCGCCGAGTGAGCCGGCTTCTTCTGTGTAGTCGGACGCGTCGGACGAAGTGGCTTCGGTGCCGGTGCACCTTGGCTGACCTCGATGTCGAACAGGGCGGCGATCTGTGGCAGGAGCGGGCCGAGCCGTTTCACGGTGGCCAGCAGTTCGTCGTTGACCTGCGTCGGTTTGGTCGTCGGCTGGATCTGGGCGCGCACCGGTGAGAATGCGGCAGCCTCGATGACTGCCATCCAACGATCGGCCAACGCGTCGGCACTGAGGTTCGACGTGGTCGCCGCCGCCAGCTTCCCGGCCAGTTCGGTGGGAAAGCGAACGCCGGCCTTCGGGGGCTGGGACGAGAGCTTCAGGGCGCGGATGACTCGACCTACGCCGATTGCCGCGTCGATGTCTTCGAACCACAGCGCCAATTCGCTCTCCTGCTTGGTGACCAACGCCGCCTTCAGCTCGGTCGCGACGGCGCGGGTCGATTCGTCGCGGGCGACCATCGGGTCTTCTCCGGCCGCCACCACGCTGCGCAGGTCGCGAAGGTCGAGCTCGTCGATGTCGGCGATCGCCGCGTCGGCGCGGTCGAGCCACTCGGCAACTCGAAGACGTGGCAGAAGCTGTTCGGCCATTGCCAACAAACCAGCTGCCGGCACCTCCGGTTTACCCTCGGACTTCAGTCGAGCGTTCTGCTCGTTGACGGCTTGGCGCACCGCAGGGAGGCCGCCCTGCAGGGCGCGCTCGGCGACAGGTCGCTGCTCCTCGGGGAGATCGGCGAGCACCGCGTTGCGATGGGCGCGGCCGGGCTTGAGACGCTTGGGCTTGGGACGCTGTGGCAGTTCCGGCGGCGCGGAGAAGTTGGGGCGACTGCGCCGGTCGGGACGAGGGCCGCGGTCCGGCCTGGGCCCACCGGGACGATCACTGCCGGGTCGTTCACCACGCGCCGGCTCACCTTCGCGATGCGGGGGGCGATCGCTGTCGCGGCGTGGCCGACGGTCGCCCTCGGGGCCTTCACGTCGCGGGGGCCGGTCGCGGCGGTCGCTGCGGGTGGAGCGGTCGCTTCGATCATTGCGATCACGCTTGGCAAGCTGTTGGGTGACAGCCTCGAACGGCTTCTCACTGGGCAGGAGATCCAGCAGGCCTGACTTTGCGGCCTTTTCCTTGGCGGTCTCCACAGCGAGGATCGTGATGCCGTCGAGCTCGACCTCGGCATCGGCCTTCAGCACCGAGCCGATCTTGGCGCCGGCGGGCAGCAGCGTGCCATCGACGACACCTCGGGGTTCACGTGCTCCGGCCACTCGCCACGTCCACGTGCCGTCGGGGCGCGCACTGGTGAGCTCGATTTCGATCCTACGGGACATAGGCCCGCAACGGTATCTGGTGAGAGCCGCTTCACTCCACCGTGTTGTGCAGTTGTCGCTGCCAACTGGTTGCTCGCTACCGTAGGCTGCCGTGCCCATCTATGCGCTCGGCGACCAGGTTCCCACCATTCATCAGGATGCATACGTGCACCCCGACGCTGTCGTGATCGGCGCCGTCACGATCGGCGCGAACAGCTCGGTTTGGCCGGGTGCAGTGCTACGTGGCGATGACGGTGAGATCCACATCGGCCAGCGCACCAGCGTCCAGGACAACTGCGTGCTGCACACCACCACCGATCGACCCACGATCGTCGGCGACGATTGCGTGATCGGCCACATGGTGCATCTCGAGGCGTGCACGATCGAGCCGTGGAGCCTCATCGGCAATGGCTCGATCGTCCTGCACCGAGTCGTCGTGTGCAGCTGGGCAATCGTTGCCGCCAATGCAGTGGTACTGAACGACACGATCGTGCCGTCCGGTGCCCTGGCCGTCGGAACACCTGCGGTGATCAAGGAGGGTCGGGCCCGGCGCGACGAGATCGAGCGAGGCGTCGCCACGTACGTGGCGAGGGCCGAGTGGTTCCGTACGTCGCTGCGGCGCATCGATTGAAATTGGCACTCGTCGTCTCGGTGGAGTGCACCGAGGTCGAGGTTGCCTCCGATGTTCTGTGGACGCTCGGAGTCGTCGCTATCGAGGAACGTGTTGTCGAGGACCACGTCGAATTGTGGACGTCGATCGGTGACGATCTGCACGCTGTGACGGTTGCTGTCTCCGTGGCGTTGGCGCGTTGGCCGTGGCGTCTGGTCGAGGTCGACGAGACAGTTGCCGAGACCTGGCGAAACCACGCCGAACCGGTGTGGGTCGACTCTGACCTGGTGATCTGCCCGGCGTGGGTTCCGTTCGAAGCCCGGCCTGACGTGACCGTCGTGTGGATCGAACCTGGGCCGACCTTCGGGCTCGGCGACCACCCGACAACCAGGCTTTCACTGCAGGCAATCCGCACGGCGCTACACGAGGGAGCGACCGTTCTCGATGTCGGCTGTGGCTCGGGGGTGCTGGCAGTCGGTGCCTGCGTGCTCGGAGCCGCGCATGCAACTGCCATCGACATCTCCCCGGCGTCCGTCCCGACCACCACGCTCAACGCCGCTGCCAACGGTGTGGCCGATCGTGTCGACGTCTCGACCCGACCGCTGGCAGATATCAGCGGGCGCTACGACATCGTCGTCGCCAACATCCTCGCGCCGGTCCTGGTCGAACTCGCCGCGGATCTCCGGCGAGTTGTGGCTCCGTCAGGGGTGTTGATCATCAGTGGGGTCCTGGCCGATCATCACGACCACGTCGAAGCAGCGCTGCGACCGTTGCGCCGAACTGGTCGGGCAACGCTCGACGGTTGGGCAGCGGTCACCCTCGCTGCGGAGAAGTCCCGTCGAGCGGATCTACCCGTGGAGCAACGGTGATACGTCGAGCGCATCGAGCGCGGGGAGGTGGCTACGGACCGCGTCGCGACGAAACTGCGTGCACAGGTCGTGTCGGAAGAAGCGCGCTCCCTCGCGCACCACGTAGTTGAGGATGAAGAAGCGGAACACCTCGGGCAGGAAGGCGACCTCATCGGTCGTCATCGGAAAGACGCTTCGGTAGGCCTTGAGGAAGGCCAGGAACGATGGCTCGACGAGCGTGTGCGGCCCATAGGTGAATCGTGTTCGGTCACCGGTGCTGCTCGACACGCGGGAGAGGAAGTAGAAATCGAGCAATCGGGGCTCGATGCGAAACCAGTCATAATCCCAGCGGCTGTACAGACGGAACCGGCCGTTCGGCGACGGGTGGACGGAGAAGTTGCCGAGGTTCCAGTCGATCAGGATCGGGATCTTCGGCCATTCGTCGTACCCGACCTCGACCAGGCGTTCGAGAAAGTGGTGGGTGTGCTTCCAGAGCACGGCGATTGACTCCGGTGGAAGCTCGAAGTTGCGTGTCGCGAAGGGGCTCTCCAGCAAATCCAGCAGATGGATGGCGTCACTCTTGATCGTCTTCGAGGCGCTCGGCAGAGCGGGAGCGATTTCCGTGCAGGCCAAGTGAAACTCGGCTATCTCGGTTGCCAGGTTGGCGATCTGGTCGCGGGTCGAGCACGCGTGGCAATGAATCATTGCGCGGCACGTCGTCGTAGAAGACGGCCCACATGTGCTGGTCGTACCAGGTGAAGATCCGGCCGTCGCGACTCCAGATGTCGGCGAGCATCCCGGCGAACCTCGTCGTTCGCAACAGCTTGGCGCAGCGGTTGAGCTGCTCGTGGTCTTCGACGAAGAGGAAGTAGGAGCCGTATGACGACACCTTGCTGACGACTGTGGAACCGTCGTCGAGATGCAACCGGTAGACCCGGTTGGTCGAGACGTTCGCGCTGACCTCGTCGGCGCTGCGGATCGAACGCGGGTCACCGTAGGCGGCCCACGCTTCGTCGACGGCCTGGCGATGTGTGGTCGCGCCGCTCATGCGGCGATCGTAGGCGCTGAGTCAGCCTACGTTGCGGGCTCGCACGCCGATCGGGGCGATCAGGCGGTAGCCCGCTGAATGGCGCTCGTCCTCGCTCTCGCCACCCCAGTAACCGTACTCGTGGTTGGTTCGGGCGTACTCCTGACACGCACTGTGAACGATGCAGTTGGCACACACCGATTTGGCCGCCGCCTCACGCCGATCCCGGGCTTGCGGTCGTTCTGCGGGTGGAGGGAAGAACAGGTGCGTCAGCCCCTTGCACGCAGCCTGGTTCATCCACCGATCGTCTGTGAGCACTCGATGGAAGAAGATCTCCACCGCGGCCATAAGGAACCCCCTCGTGCGACTGTGTGCGGTACAACAAGTTGTGCTGCTGTACCGCCCTCCCAAGGGCACCCAATCGGCCAGCACCGCCAGACTAAATCGGCGTTGACAAGGAGTCAATTGTAGATTGCAAGGAATTTCCGATGTTCGATTTCCTGCCGGATCATCCGAGAAGATGGCGGACTCCGCTGGCGAACTGCTCGACATCTTCGATCGTGGTGTCCCACGCCGTCATCCATCTCACTGGGTTTTGGCTCACTGGGTTTTGGCTCACTGGTTTATGGCGGACCGGTGAGCTGCTGACATCCCAGTCCCAGAAGAAGCACCAATCCTGCAGCGGCCGGATCACCTCGGCGGGCAGGGTCGGAAACAGGCTGTTGACCGCCGGGCGAGCAGGCAAGGCCACCGACGGGATGTCCACGGTCGACTGGTACAGGTGCTGACTCATCGAGTTGGCGTGCTCGGCGAGGTGAATCCACAGTTCTCCCTCGAGCAGCGCGTTGAACTGGGCCGCGACGAATCGCATCTTGGACGGCAGTTGGTTGACCTGCTTGCGCACGTACTTGGCGCGCTTGGCCAGCGCTGGATCGAGGTAGACGACGGCCTCGCCGCCCATGAGCCCGGCCTTGGTGCCGCCGAACGAGACGACGTCGACACCGGCATCGACGGTGAACGAGCGCATCGCGGCGACGGTGCCACCGAGCGCGGCGGTGGCGTTGGCCAGCCGGGCCCCGTCCATGTGCACGACCATGCCCAGGCGATGTGCCGCAGCACTCAAGGCTGCCACCTCGTCAGGCGAGTACACCGTGCCGAGTTCGGTGCTCTGGGTGATCGAGACGACACCGGGCTGGGCATGATGCATGTCGCCCTGGAAGCGAGCCAGCGCCTCGATCTGTTCGGGATGCAACTTGGCCCCCTCGGCGGGCAGTCCGACGATCTTGGCGCCGAGGGCGCGCTCGGGAGCACCGGTCTCGTCGATCGCGATGTGCGCCCACTCCGTGCACAGCACGAAATCGGCTGGCTGCACCATCGTTGCCAGCGCCATGACGTTTGCTCCGGTGCCGTTCCACACCAGGAACGCCTCCGATCTCGGCCCGAACAGGTCGCGGAAACGCGCTTCGGCCTCGTCGGTCCACCGATCACTACCGTATGCGAGCGCATGGCCGGAGTTCGCGGCAACGATTGCGTCGATCACCGTGGGGTGCGCGCCGGCGGCATTGTCACTGGCGAACGCCCGCCCCGGTGCCGGCGGCATCGTGGCGATGCGATGGGCCAGTTCGGGAGACACGTCGGACGACATGGTGGTCATTCTGGCCGGAACGAGGTCAGACACCGAAGTGGGTGGTGATCACCCTGCCGCGTCGGTCGGCGGCACTCGGCGCGAGGTCGCTGACGACAAAGGTGCGCTGCAGCCATCGATCGGTGCCGTCGAAACGAGGCTCGAACGGGCTGCGACCGTGCACGGCGACGGCGTTGTCGACAACCAGCAGGTCGCCGGGCTCGAGTGCGACCGACGTGTGGTACTCGGACGTGGCGTCACCCAGCACCCGAAGCGCATCGTCGGCGTCGGTGTCGAGCCCGACCATCAGATCGGCGTCGAAGACCATCGATGGGCGACGCCGATCGCCGGTCAGCACAGCCATCGGCGCGCCGAGAACGTTGACGCGTCCGTGCAGGTAGCTCTCGTCGACGGCGGTTCGGAATCGTGGCTGGAAGAGCACGTCGGCGACTTCGGGCGCGATGTGGGGCAATACTTCGAAGATCGACGACAACGTCGTGAATGCCGACCGGTCGCCGCGCAGGCACAGCAGCAGCAGATACCGGGGCCGGTATGGATGGAATGCGGCCTCGGTGTGGAACATCAGTTGCACCTTCGACGAGGTCGACACCTGGCGGTCGACGGCCGCCTCGGTGGGCACGATGTTCTGCACCAGATCGCCACCGTGTTCCGGCTCGTACCCAACTGGCTGCCCCAGACGACGGGCGATGGTCAGCAGGGTGAACTCGCTCACCGAATCCTTCTCAGCGGGCGCCGTCGGCGTCGGAGGAGTCTGCGGCAAGTCGCCCATCGGCAGACCGCGCAACAACATGGCTCCCGACTGGTGGGCGTCGTCGGCGAACTCGACGAGCGCATCGTGGACCACGGCGGGCAACAGTTTGGCTGCTTGGCCGGCCGAACGCACGAACACCTCGTCGCCGACCGATCGAGACGGAACCGTGGTCATCGCCCACGGGGGAGATTCGATCACTCCCGGTCGGGCGTGTTGTGTCAAGGTGTTCATGCGTCCGTCCTGCCGTAGTGGAATGAAAATTCCGTATGGAATGATATCAGGAATGAACGAGTCAGCGACGCACGAGGAGCTATGCTCCGCGCCCGTGGAAGTGGCGGATCGCATCGGGCGAGCAAGTACGTCCCTGACCAACGCGGAGCGCCGCGTGGCCGAGGTGGTTCTGGCGAATCCGCAGCTCGTGGCGTTCGGCACCGTCGCCGATCTGGCCGAGGGAGCGGGCTCCGGCGCGGCGACGGTCGTGCGCTTGGCCACCAAGCTCGGCTACGAAGGCTTCAGCGCGCTGCAAGCATCGGTGCAGCATGATCTGGCCAAGCAATTGCGCCCCGCAGCCGAGAGAATTCGGGATCCGGCCGTCCACGACTCGCTGAGCCGGCACCTGCAACTCGAGCTGGGCAACGTACAGACCACTCTGGGTGCGCTCGATCAGGGTGCACTGTCCGATGTCGTCGACCATCTCGCCGACCCGGCCAGAAGGATCTTCGTGCTGTCGGGTGACGCTTCGAAAGGAGTCGCCGCGCAGTTCGCCGGCGACCTCGACGCCTTGCGGCCAAATGTGACGATGATCGATGGCAACGACGTTGCCGTCCGTCGCACGGTGGCGTTGATGGAGGAGAGCGACGTGCTCGTCACCGTCGACCTGCGCCGTTACGACCGTTGGCTGGTCGAGGCGGCACGCACGGCGGCACAGGCCGGCGTGTGGACCGTCTCGATCGCCGACAGCGTGCTGTCGCCGGTGGCTGCCTGTGCGCAGCGCACCCTGGTCGTCACGGCCGCGGGTGCCGGCCCGTTCGACAGCCACGTCGGCACGCTGGCGCTGATGAACGTGTTGGTCGCCGCTGCATCGATACAACTGCGCGGGGTTGCCACCGAACGACTCGATCGCTCCGAGGCCTCGTGGCGGGCCACCAACGCTCTCACTGAGCGATAGGTGTCAGCGGACGGCCTGCCAGGCGCCGTTCGAGTCGGTGCTCGCGATCGCCGCGGCGACCAATTCCTGCACCCTGGCGCCCGTCGCGAAGTCCGGTTCGATCAGCCGTCCGTCGGCGATCGCTGAGACCCAACCTCGTGTCATGGCCTCGGTTCGCCGGAAGATGTGACGGTAGGTGTCGTGCACAGGGGAGTGTGGCGCGCCGCTCCATACGTTGTCGGGAATTGGCAGCGGTTGCGCCGGGCCGGGCTCGCCGGCGCGCACGCCGCGCACCTCCTGCACACTGCTCCAGTCGTTGACGGCGTGGAGGGTTCCACCGCTGCCGTGCAAGTCGAGTTCGTGGATCTGCCCGAATGGCGTGCCCTCCCAACAGACGGCGCTGACCTGCAACGTGGCCGATGCGCCGGACTCGAAGCGAGCGAGGATCACTGCGCTGTCCTCGGCCTGTGTGTAGTTGGTCGTATCGGGACGGGGATCGCGGGGAACGAAGCGGTCGCGGTGGGCGCTGATCGCGATGACTTCGCCGAGGAACCATCTGGCCATGTCGAGCCAGTGGGAACCGAGGTCGCCGAGAATTCCCGAGCCGGCCTTGGCCTCGTCGAAACGCCACGCGTAAGCGCCGTCTCGCGCATAGCCGGCGAAGTAGCGCATGCTCAAGTGGTAGGGCTGACCTACATAACCGTCGCTGATCAACTGCTTGACGAACCGATTGGTCGGCATGAAACGGTAGGTGAAGGGAACCATCGTCACCAACCCACGCGCCGTGGCGGTGGCGGCCATCTGCCGGGCCTCGGCGGTGTTCATGCCGAGCGGCTTTTCGCAGAGCACCGGAAGACCGCGATCGAGGGCCGCCATGGTGATCTCGTGATGTGTCTCGTTCGGCGAGGCGACGATCACGGCGTCGATCACGTCGTTGTCGAGCATGGTCTCCCAGTCGCCGTAGTGGTGGGGGATGCTCCAGGTGGTGGCGACGGCACGGGTGCGGTCGAGGTCTCGTCCGCAGACGGCACTGATTCGCCCGATGGGATGATCGGCGAGTGCAGGAAGATACATCGCCTCTGACCACCAACTGGTGCCGACGAGACCGACTCGTATTCCCGTCCGGACACTCATGTCGTGGATGCCCCGCTCTTGTGCAGCAGCTTCGTGAGACGCCCGACATCGCCGCGGATCCGGACCAACTTGCGTCGCGCCGATGCACCCCTGACGATCTCGACCGCCGACGTTCGCACGCCGAACGTCGTGGCCAGAAGATCGATCACGGCGTCGTTGGCTTGGCCATCGGCCGGGGGAGCACAGACACGAAGGGCCAGGACGCCGTCATACACACCGGCGACCGCCGAATGCGACGCACGCGGTCGTACGTGAACCTCGAACTCGATGGAGTCGACTGCCGGCATCGCCTCAGTCTGGCAGGGGGCTTCCGAACCTGCCGTGGTCGAAGTCGACGAAGGCCTGTCGCACCTCGTCTTCTGTGTTCATCACGAACGGTCCGTAGCGAGCGACAGGTTCTCCGATCGGCTGTCCGGTCAGCACGACGACGTCCGAACGTGTGGCGAGGCCGGTGAGGGTCAGTTCGGCACCTTCGATCACTGCGAGCACACCTTCGTCGACCGCTGTGTCAGCGACTCGGAATCCTCCGGTCAGCGGATAGGCGAGCACGACATGCCCGGCGGGCAGCACTGTCGACACCGAGGCGCCCTCGTCGAGGGTGACGTGGGCGTACGAGATCGGGGTGTGCGTGCTGCCGGGACCGGTCAGCCCGAACAGCTCGCCGGCGATCACCCGCACCGTCGCACCATCGCGTTGTTCGATGGCGTTCTCCTCGGCACGGAGGTCCTGATAGGCCGGAGTTGTCATCTTCAGCGACGCCGGCAGATTGACCCACAACTGCAAGCCGTGGCTGCGGCCGCCGCTCGCCTGCGCCGCGGCTGACGGCCCTTCTTTGTGCAGCACGCCGGAGCCCGCTGTCATCCACTGTGTGTCGCCGGCGTGCAAGAAGCCGTGGTTGCCCATCGAATCACGGTGCTCGGCATCACCTTCGAGCAGGTAGGTCACGGTCTCGAAGCCGCGATGTGGATGCCACGGCGTGCCCGTTCCCTCACCGGGACCGAACTCGACGGGTCCGAGGTGGTCGAACAGCAGGAACGGATCGAGGTGGGAGAGTGAGGCAGTGGGGAAGGGGCGGCGGACGACGAACCCGTCACCCTCGACGGCGCGCTGTGCTCGGACCAGGCGAGTGACGGTGGCAGTTGAAACGGACATGGCATCTCCTTTGTTGTTCACACAACAGTTTGAGTTACCAAAGTATTCCTTCGACGATCAAGCCCCGAGCAGGCGCACGCGCGACAGGGTCCGCACACGGGCGTGGTCGATGTCGGCGCGTAGCGCCGCCCAGGCCTCTTCGACGCTTGCCCCGGTCGCTGACGCCACGACCATCGTGCCGTCGAATCGCTCGGCCTCGGCGATCCAGATGGCTTCGATTTCGACGAGACGACCATCGCGCCCGCGAACATGGTTCTCGCGGTAGTCGAGCATCGTCCGCCAACCGGCACGCTCGAGCGCCCGTCTGTCCACCGGCTCGAGGCACTCGCCGTGCCGTCTGGGTCGCTGAGCGGAATGCCGCATGCTGATCGCCATCGTGTGATTGTGAACCACCCACCCTGTGGATCGTCAGTACCAACTACCTGTGGATTCGTTGGGGACAAGCCGGTCGGCGCGACTGCGCGAAACTGACGTGATGTCTGCACAATCACGTCTCGCCGAGCTCGGCATCGAACTCCCCACACCCATGACCCCGGCGGGGATGTATCGCCCGTCGGTCCGCGTCGGCGACCTGATCTTCCTGTCGGGTGCCGGCCCGGTGCAGCCCGGGGGAGAGCTGGTGAAGGGCAAGGTCGGCGACACCGTGAGCTTGGACGCAGCACGGGCAGCCGCCAGGCTTGTCGGGCTGCAACTGCTCGCCGTGCTGCACGCCGAGCTTGGTTCGCTCGACGAGGTGGTGCAGGTCGTCAAGTTGTTGGGGATGGTCAACTGCGCGCCAGGGTTCAACAACACGCCCGGAGTGATCGACGGTTGCTCCGAGTTGTTCATCGAAGTCTTCGGCGAAGCCGGGCGGGCAGCGCGAAGCGCCGTTGGCATGGCCGAGCTCCCGTTCGACCTCTCGGTCGAAATCGAGGCGATCGTGCAGGTTCGCGCCTAGAGTTTCGTCATGACGAAAGTCGAAATTGACCGAGGGGTGCCTGTGTCGCGGTGCCGGTGGTGCCGTCGCGTGCTGCCAACGCAAACGATGGGTCGCCCGCGGGTGTTCTGCAGCCAGGCGTGCCGCCAATGGGACTGGGTCGGCCGGCAGCGGGCTCGGGAACTGCAACTCAACGAGACCGAGTTGATCATCACCAAAGCCGAGTTGGACGAACTTCACGATGAGTTGTACGTGTTGGCCTGTGCCGTCGACGACGTCGAGCGCGATCTCGTCGCCGCCGGGAAGCAGCCCGAAACGGTCGAGATCAGGGAGATGTTGTCGTGGCTGCTCGACGCGGCACGCCCGATCCGTGATCGAGAGCTGGCGATACAACGCCCATAATCATCGTTATGTCAGGTTGACGGAATGCCGGCCGACCGGACCGTGCATTTGGAGCCACCCCGGGCGTGGCCTGAAACACTCCACACCGGCCGGGTGCAAGTGCCTGTGGAGTGTTTGGCGTGCCACCGCAGCGCCATCTTCGGTGACCTTGGTCCCTTCAACTGCGGACGTTTGCGCGCCCACTGGAGGCAAACAAGCCCAACGAAAGCGAGGCTGATGACTGACATCGATGTGAGAAGGACCGCAAGATCGGTCGGCTTTCGACTGGTTCGAGCCTGACGTCGTCAAGTTCTTCGAGGGCTACCGGCCTTCGAGGATCGGATGCGCGTCGAGAGGAAGTGGTCGGTGACGACCTGGTCATCCGCGCCGAGGTACCCGGCGTCGATCCCGACAAGGACGTCGAGATCACCGTCGACAACGAGGTGCTGACAGTCGTGCCGAACGGCGCAAGGAGGAGACATCGAAGATCGAAGGCGGGTACCGCTCGGAGTTCCGCTACGGATCGTTCACCCGCTCCATCCGACTTCCGCGAGGCGCCACGGCAAAGGACGTCAAGGCGACGTACCGAGACGGCATCCTCGAGGTCAAGGTGTCGGTGCCGAAGGTCGAGACCACCGCCCAGAAGGTGGCGATCACCAAGATCTGACGAACCTTGACGCGGTTGGGTCTTGCTCCTCGGTACGGCAGGCTGCACCTCGACTTTGGAGGTGACGACGATTGACCCGCAAGTGCGAGATGGTCCTCGGCATGGGCCGTAACTCCGCGACAATGAGTCGATGAGCATCGTCGTTGACCAACCGGCCGAGAAGGTTCTCACGATCGGCATCAATCGTCCGGCAGCCCGCAACGCCGTCGATGGGCCCACCGCCCGGGCGCTGGCCGAAGAGTTCCGGGCCTTCGATGCCGACCCGGACCTCCACGTCGCCGTGCTGTACGGGCTCGAGGGCACCTTCTGTGCCGGAGCCGACCTGAAGCAGATCGGTTCCGGCAACGGCAATCGGGTCGAGCGGGACATGTCGCTGGACGGACCGCTCGGGCCCGACGCGGATGCTGCTCGACAAGCCGGTGATTGCTGCCGTCGAGGGCTATGCGGTCGCCGGCGGGCTGGAGCTGGCGTTGTGGTGCGATCTCCGTGTGGCAGCCGCGACGCGGTGTTCGGTGTCTATTGCCGGCGATGGGGGGTCCCGTTGATCGACGGTGGCACGATACGGCTCCCCCGCCTCGTCGGGCACAGCCACGCCCTCGACATGATCTTGACCGGCCGCGGGGTTTCCGGTGACGAGGCGCTGAGGATGGGGCTCGCCAATCGGATCGTTGCTCACGGCGAGCGCTCTTGATGCCGCGGTCGCGCTTGGCAGCCGAGATCGCCGCGCTCCCCCAGCGCTGCCTGCGCTCGGATCGCCGCAGCAGCTACGACCAGTGGGGGTTGACGTTCGACGAGGCACTGGCCAACGAGACCGAACTGGGTCTCGCCACGATCTTGTCCGGCGAGACCCAGGAGGGCGCGGCCCGATTCGCCGCCGGCGAGGGCCGCCACGGAGCCTGACGGTCACGTCCGAAAGAACTCGTGTGGCACCCCTTTGTCATGATGGGTGGATGGAGTTGGCTGAGGTGCACGAGCTGGTCGGGCGGGTGGCGGTGGTTGATGCCGGGTGTGCCGATCGGGTCGTGTTGGAGGCTGCGGTGGGTGAGTTGCGGCGGTTGAAGTCGTGGGTCGAAGGCCGCGAGGTCGCCGTCGCTCGAGGGTTGGCGGCGGTGTCGTCGTTCCCCGAGAAATCCTTGGCCGACGCCTCCCGCTGCAGTATCCGTCAGGCCGAACAGGTGCTGCGCCGTGCCGGGACCGTCGAACAGATCCCGCGAGTTCGGGGTCGTCGCTCGACGCCGGGCGGGTCTCGGGTGAGCATCTCGATGTCCTGACTCGGGTGTTGCGCCAGGTCGACCCGGGTGTCCGTGACCGGCTGGCTGCCGACGCTGAACGGCTGGTGTTGATCGCCGAACAATTCGACAGCGGACGAGTTCGCTCGCACGGTTCGTGGCCAGGCGCGACGGTTGGAGGCCGATGGTGACGGCCTCGACCGCCTCGAACGGCAACGGCGGGCGGTGCGGTTGAACACCTGGATCGACCGCGACAGCGGGTTGGGGCGCTGGTCGGCGTTCTGGGACCCGGAGACGATGCTGCGGTTGGAGAACCGCCTCGACGCCCAAGTCCAAGCCCTGTTCCACGATCGCCAACCCGACGGCTGCCCGACGGACCTGTTCGAGAAACAGTCCTACCTACGCGCCCACGCCCTGCTCGCCCTCTTGGATGGTGGCGGGGTCCGCTTGGGTCGACCCGAGATCGTCGTTGTCGTCGATCACACCACCGCCAGCGCTGAACCGGTCATCGACTGGGGGTTACCCGTCGAACTCCCCCGACAGGTCCTCGCCGATCTGTACCAGACCGCCACCGTGCACACCGTGGTGGTTCGTAACGGGGTGATCATCGACGCCCCCGGCCAACTCGACCTCGGCCGCACATCACGAGTTGCCAATCGTGCCCAACGACGCGCTCTCGGCGCGGTGTACACGACCTGTGCGATACCAGGGTGTCGGGTGCGTTACAGCCGCACCAAACTGCACCACGTCATCTGGTGGCACCACGGCGGACCATCTGATCTCGACAACTTCCTCCCGGTCTGCGAACAGCACCACCACAACATCCACAACGACGACTGGCACCTGACCCTCACCCCCGACCGCCAACTGACCATCCGCTTCCCCGACGGAACCATCATGACCACCGGCCCACCCAAACGAGACGCCGCCTAGGGCCGTGGGTAGCTCAGCGAACGTTGACGAGATCGACGACGAACACCAGGGTCTCGCCGCCCTTGATCACCCCACCCGCTCCCCTGCTGCCGTACCCGAGGTGCGGCGGAATCGTCAGCCGCCGACGGCCGCCGACGCGCATACCGGCCACGCCCTTGTCCCAGCCCTCGATCACCTCGCGCGCCCCGAGCCGGAAGTCGAACACGTCGCCGCGGCTCCAACTGGCGTCGAACTCCTGGCCGTCGCTCCATGCCGCCCCGGCGTAGTGGACGTACACCCGCTTGCCGATCACGGCCTCGTCGCCGTCGCCCACGGTTTCGTCCTCGATCACGAGGTCAGCGGGTGGCTCGTTGTCGGGGATGATGATCGTCGGTCGCTCAGCCATGAGCCGACTGTATCGGCCCGAGAGACTCCGCTTCGGCCACCGCTACGGTGTCGGCTGCAACCGCGGCCGCACGTACGTCCCTTGGGCGACGGCGACGGGCTTGAAGATGTCGTCGGTCCACGCCACGATCGAACCGACGAGCGAGCGCCGACCGACATCGTGTAGTTCTGCACGGGCGCGGATCACGGATCCCCTTGCCGGGCGGAGGAAGCGGATCGACATCTCGCTCGTCAACGTCATCGGCTCGATTCCGATCACCGTGAAGCACGCATAGAACAGCGCTGCGTCGCACAGCCCGAACACGGTCGGTCCGCTGATGATTCCACCCGGCCGCAGCGTCATGGCGTCAGCGCTGAGGCAGGCGACTGCCCAACCGTCGCCGACCTCTTCGCAGCGGTTGCTGCTGGCCTGGAACTGGGCCCCCAGGAAGTCATTGATCTGGGAAGTGGTGACCACACTCATGGCGCCGGACTGTACCCGTGGGACATCGGGTGCCGCCGATTCGGGCCCGGCGGCGGCGAGAATAGGACAATGGCGAGGCGTGTGTGGATGATCGGTGCCGCCGGCCTCGCCGTGGTGGGCTTCGCTTGGATGCGGAGCTCGTCCGGCGAGACCGCAGCCAAACCGGCGGCGGAGTCGGTTTCGACGTCGCCCGGCGCGACTGCGCGGACTGCGCAGACAGATTCGACCCAACCCACGACCACCACGGCACCCGCAACGACCACCACGGCAGCACCCGCAACAACGGCAGCAGCAACCACGACCACACCGACGACCACCGTCACGACGACGCCTGTCGTGAACAACGCTCCGTTCAACAGCGCCGCCTTCGACACCGTGATTGCCGGCGCAACCGTCGATCTCGGCGACCTCGGGGCGGGCGTTGCCGTCATTCGCGACGGCCAAGTGCTGCACACTGCGGCATTCGGCATGGAGAACCCGTTCGAGGCCAAAGTGGCCACCGTCGATACCCGATTCCGCATCGCCAGCGTGTCCAAGATGTTCACGGCGGTGGCCATCATGCAGTTGGCCAACGACGGATCGATTGAACTCGACCAGCCGTTCGTCGGCCAGCTCGGCCTCGACGGACCCTTCACCGATTCCCGCCTGGCAACCGTCACCGTGCGGCAACTGCTCTCGCACATGTCGGGCTTCGCTGTGTCACGGGGAGTCTTCTTCGGGCACGGCGCCAACACCTGGCAGGACGCGGCCAACGCGGCGCTGGGTCAGGTGCTGCAGTTCGATCCCGGCACCGCGTTTCAGTACAGCAACACCAACTACTGCCTGCTCGGCCTCCTGCTGGAGGCGATCACCGGCCAGCCATTCGAAACGGCCATTCGGGATCTGGTGTTGGAACCCATCGGGCGCGGGCCCACCTCGCGCCGACCTTCGATACCAAACCGGGTGACGCCCTGCACGCCTCCGGCGCGGGGCGGAACTACATGGAGGTGCTCGGTCCTGCGGGTGGATGGGTGGCAACGCCCCTCGACGTGGCCAAGCTCGCCGCATCGCTGCGCGCCGAATCGCCTGGAGTGCACCTGCTCGACAGCGCCACCGTCGACACGATGCGCGTCCCGGTCCCGGTCCCCGTCGAAGTGCCCCCTCCGGTCAGCGGTTGGAGCTACGGCCTCGGGCTGATGCTGTTCGTCGATGGCTCGTGGGGGCATACCGGCACCATCGAGTCGACTCATTCAATCGTGATCAACCGACCCGACGGGCTCACCGTTGCACTACTGGTCAGCGGTAAGTATCCGACGATTTCCGATGACCTCGTGGCGGTGATCGACCAGGCGGTCACCGCCAGCGCTGCGCCCTGAGAGCAACCGGCTACCTTCAGCATCATGGTTCTCCCGAACGCGGGCATGTCACCGTCGGCCATATTCGCCCACCTCGACGAATTGAAGTCCGGCGACGTGCGCTGGCGCGACGGACGAGCATTCACGCTCGTGTACTACGGGGGCGCGGAGGTTCTCTCCGTTGCCGAGGAGGCCTATCGGCGATATTCGTCGGAGAACGCGCTCAACACCGATGCATTCCCCAGTCTGCGTGCGATCCAGGCCGAAGTCGTTGCGATCGTCGGCGAGTGGCTGCAAGCGGGAGACGAGGGTGCTGGTTTCATGACGTCGGGTGGCACCGAGAGCATCCTGCTGGCCGTGAAGGCGGCGCGTGAACGAGGCCGCAAGGAGTTCGGCATCACCGTGCCAAACGTGGTCCTGCCCACCAGCGCCCACGCCGCGTTCGAGAAGGGTTGCTACTACTTCGGGTTGGAGAGTCGTCGCGTTGCCGTCGGCGCGGATTGGCGCGCCGATGTGGCGGCGATGGAGGCGGCGATCGACGACAACACGGTGTTGATCGTCGGATCGGCGCCGCAGTACCCGCAGGGTGTGATCGATCCGATCAGCGAGATCGCCGCGCTCGCTGCGTCGCGCAACATCAACTGCCACGTCGACGCGTGCATGGGTGGCGTGGTGCTGACCTACTTGGCCCGCCTCGGTGAACAGATCCCGCCGTGGAACTTCGTCGTGCCGGGGGTCACGAGCATCTCGGTCGATCTGCACAAGTACGGCTACACCGCCAAAGGCGCCTCGGTGATCATGTATCGCACCAAACAGCTACGCAACTATCAGACCTATGTCACCGACAACTGGCTCGGGGGCTTGTACGGCTCGTCGGGAGTGCTGGGCACCAAGGGCGGTGGCTCGATGGCCGCCGCGTGGGCCGTGATGCATCACCTCGGTAACGACGGATACCTGCGCGTCACGGCTGCGGCCCGGCGGGCCTGTCTGCAGCTCGCAGCCGCGATCGAGGTGATTCCCGAGCTGTCGATCCGGGCCGAGCCGCAGGCCACCCTGGTGGCCTTCGGCGCCGCCGACGAGACGCGGCTCGACATCTTCGCGGTCGCCGACTCGCTGTGGCGGCGCGGTTGGTACGTCGATCGTCAAGGCCCTCCCCCATCGCTGCACTGCACCGTCAGTGTCGTTCACGATGGAAAGATCGAGGGATTCGTCGCCGACCTTCGGGCGAGCATCGACGAGGCCCGGGGCACGGCGCCGGGACACGGCCTGCAGGGAACCTACGGCACCATCGAGTAGACGGCCTGATGCCCCGAGCGCGTCGTGGCGAGACTGAATCGGCTCGAGGACCTGCTGTTCGCTCTCTGACAGGCCCGTTCAAGCAGGCCTGTTCTCGCGGGCACCGTCGAGTCGGGACTTCATGTCGAGCACGAGCTCGAGCAACTCGGCCGACTCGTCGGCGTTCAGGGCGCGGTCGAAGAAGCGAGTCATGATTTCGTCGGTGAGCGTCTCGGTTCGAGTGCGGAGGTCGATCAGGTGAGAGACGTCAGGGAATGGTTCCGTCCAGCCGAACTGCTGGGCTCGACCCTCGCCGCCCCACACCAACATCGCCTCGAGCGGCGCGATTCCGGTGGCGACGACAGCGGCGATGTGGGCGCTGCCGCGCAATTCGCGCAGCACGTAGGTCTCGAAGTACGCGAGGCCTTCCGGATCGGTCGGACGTTGCTCAGAACGCCAACCAGCGAACAGTGCCAGACCCGCGGAATCGACCGAGTCGACGACATGGCGAATCAGGTCGGCCAGACGTGGCGCGCCTTCGAACCCGCGCAGGCGTGATCGCCCCCACTGTGCGCACGCCGCGCCGTAGCGTGCCGCCGCTGCTCGCGCTCCTTCGACGGCGACCCCGGTCTCCCACATCTTGCGGAGAAGCAACGGCTCCATGAATCCGAATGCCGATCCGACAACGTCTGCGTCGACATCCCCCAGCACTCCCCCACGACCGGCGACGTAGTACGAGTAACCGTTCAGGTACCCGAAGTCACGGCACGGCCCGAGTACCTCAGGATGCAGCATCCACCGCCCGCCGACATCACCCGCCGGAGCAGCGAGTGCATGAACCGATTCTGCGGTCGTTGGCATGAGCGGAACCTAGCGAACACATTCTCGACGTCGGCAGTCCGTCACGGTTTGCTGCCCCTCGTCCTAGGATTGAAGCCCGATGCGCTGGTGCCGAACGCTGCTGGCCGCAGTGATGATGACATGACTTCTTGTCGACGTTTCCCAGTGTGATCCTGCGCACGATCTTCGAAGGTGACAGCCTGATCGACGCCCGCGTGATCCCGTTGGCGATCGACCGTTACCGGCCGGTGCCGATCGCGGGGGCGGCCGCTACCCGGGTGATCCGACTCGTCGACGGCAGGTCGGCGCTGACGGCCTACAGCGACCGGATCGAGCCTCGCCTCGACATCGATGATGTGCGGCTGATCGAGTGGCGAGACCCGGGCGAACTCCCCGACGGCATGTGGATCCCGGTCGACGCATTGCGGGGCTCGTCCGCCGCACGGTTGAGCGTGGAGCAATCGGGTTGCGCAGAGGATCACGGCTAGGTCGCGCCCTCACTCGGTCATCCGGACCCGGCCGCGGAGCCGCTACAGTAACGTTCGCCGACAACCCGATCGGGAGAGCCTGCAACGCAGCCAGCGTTGCCGCGCCGAAGGAGCAACCGCCCCGGAATCTCTCAGGCAAATGGACCGCTCGGGCAGGCAACGCTGGAAAGCAGCAGGCATAACGCTCGCTCGCCGACGGGGAAATTCGTCCGAGGAACATCGCTCGGCGGAGAAGCTCTCAGGTACCAATGACAGCTGGGGACGAAACCTGATTCCGCGATCCCTGGGAGTAGTCATGAGAGCACACCTCGACGAGTTGATCGACGCCGGCGAGTTCACTCGTCGCCACACCTCGCCGACAGAGGCCGAACGAGCGCACATGCTGGCGGTGATCGGCGAGCACTCGATCGAGTCGTTGCTGGCTCATACCGTGCCTGAGTCGATCCGCATGGCCGAGGCTCTTGCGCTCGGCAGGCCACGATCTCCCGAATCGGTGCTCGGGGAACTTCGCCAGTTGGCGGAGCGCAACGTCGCCAGGACCAGCCTGATCGGAATGGGCTACTACGGCACCATCACGCCACCGGTGATCGTGCGCAACGTGCTCGAGAACCCGGCTTGGTACACGGCCTACACGCCCTACCAGCCAGAGATCAGCCAGGGGCGACTGGAAGCCCTGCTCAACTTCCAGACGATGGTCGCCGAACTCACCGGGTTCGACCTCGCCAACGCATCGTTGCTCGACGAGGCCACCGCCGCTGCCGAGGCGATGACCATGGCGCGACGGCTGTCGAAGTCCGCCAGCGATCGCTTCGTCGTTCATCGCGACACGCATCCGCAGACCATCGCCGTGCTGGCCACCCGGGCCGAGCCCGTCGGGATCGAACTCGTGGTCGGTGACGTCGGAGACATCGCTGCAGGCTGCTTCGGCGCATTGTTCAGCCTGCCGACCTCGAGCGGCGCGATCACGGATTGGACGGCGGCCATCACCGCAGTGCACGAGGTCGAGGGTCTGGCGATCGTCGCCACCGACCTGCTGGCGTGCATGCTCACCGTTCCGCCGGCGCAGCTCGGCGCGGACATCGCCATCGGCTCGGCACAGCGATTCGGTGTCTCGATGGGCTTCGGTGGTCCGCATGCGGCGTTCATCGCTGCCGCGACGTCGACCGCTCGCGCCCTGCCGGGACGTCTCGTCGGCGTGAGCACCGATACCGAGGGCCGTCCGGCGCTTCGCCTGGCCCTGCAGACCCGCGAGCAACACATCCGCCGCGAGAAGGCGACCTCGAACATCTGCACCGCCCAAGTGCTGCTGGCCAACATCGCCGGCCTCTATGCGGCGTGGCACGGTCCTGAGGGCCTGCGCCGGATCGCCGAGCGAGTGCACCGGCTGACATCGCTGGCAGCCGACGGGCTGCGCGCCGCAGGACTCGCCTTGGTCAACGACACCTGGTTCGACACGTTGCAGGTCCGATGCGATGCCCGTGCCGTGCTGGCTCGCGCCGCTGCCGCGGGTCTCGATCTTCGCTTCGTCGACGACGGGACCATCGGTGTCAGCTTCGATGAGACCTCGGCGCCATCGACAGTTCACGCCGTGCTCGCTGCCTTCGCCGCCGACACGGAGACCGCCGATACCGAGACCCCCGACACGGAGACCGCCGATACCGAGACCGAGGGCCTGCCGACACGCCGCACCGACGAGTTCTTGACCCAGTCCGTGTTCTCTCGATATCACACCGAACACGAGATGCTGCGCTACCTGCGTCGCCTCGCAGACAAGGATCTCGCTCTCGATCGAACCATGATCCCGTTGGGATCGTGCACGATGAAGCTCAACGCCACCGTCGAGATGGAGCCGCTGACCTGGCCCGGCTTGGCCGACATGCACCCGTTCACCCCGGACGGATCGACGGTCGGGATCCGCGAGATGATCACCCAGCTGGAGACCATGCTGCTGGCCATCACCGGATACGACGCGGTGAGCCTGCAGCCGAACGCCGGCAGCCAGGGCGAGTTCTCCGGCCTCTTGGCGATCCGCGCCTACCACCGCAGTCGCGGCGAAACCGGCCGGAACGTCTGCCTGATCCCGTCCAGCGCCCATGGCACCAACGCGGCCAGTGCAGTGATGGCCGGCCTCAAGGTCGTCGTCGTCAGCTGCGACGATCGCGGCAACATCGATGTCTCCGATCTCGAGGACAAAGCGGCTGCTGCTGGTGATTCGCTCGCCGCGGCCATGGTGACGTACCCCTCGACTCATGGCGTGTTCGAATCTCGAATCGGCGATCTGTGTGAGATCGTGCATCGTCACGGCGGACAGGTCTACGTCGACGGGGCCAACCTGAACGCGATGGTCGGGCTCGCCCAGCCCGGCAAGTTCGGTGCCGATGTCAGCCATCTCAACCTGCACAAGACGTTCTGTATCCCCCACGGTGGCGGCGGTCCGGGCGTTGGACCGGTCGCAGTGCGGGCTCACCTGGCGCCCTTCCTTCCCGCCCATCCGCTGTCGTCGGCCGGCCAACCGGTCGGCGCCGTCGCCGCTGCTCCATATGGCTCGGCGAACATCTTGTCGATCTCCTGGGTCTACATCGCTCTGATGGGAGGGTCGGGTCTCACCGATGCCAGTGCAATGGCCATCCTCAACGCCAACTACGTCGCCACTCGCTTGAATCCCTACTTCCCCGTGCTCTACACGGGTGACCACGGTCGAGTCGCCCACGAATGCATCGTCGACCTGCGACCGATCACCAAGCTGACCGGCGTGACGGTCGACGACGTCGCCAAGCGACTGATCGACTTCGGGTTGCACGCTCCGACGATGAGCTTCCCTGTCAGCGGCACGTTGATGATCGAGCCGACGGAGAGCGAATCGTTGTACGAACTCGACCGGTTCTGTTCGGCAATGATCGCCATCAAGGGTGAGATCGACGCTGTCGCCTCGGGGACGTGGGAAGTGGAGTCCAGCCCGCTCCGTCACGCGCCGCACACCGCCGAGGATCTCATCGGCGAGTGGAATCGACCCTACGATCGACAACTCGGTGCCTACCCGGTCGCCGCGTTGCGGGCGGCGAAGTTCTTTCCACCGGTTTCACGGATCGATGCCGCGTACGGCGATCGCCACCTGGTGTGCAGTTGCGAGCCCTTGGAGGTCCTCGCCGCAGCCACCGCCTGAGCTCGCCCGCGGCTACGGTGCGGCCATGACCCAAAGCACTCCCCCAGGCATCGGTGACCTCCTCGGTCTGTTCGGCGGGGCCAACCCGTTCGGCCCGATCACCAAGTCGATCAGTCAGTTCCAGCGCGGGGTGTCCGACTTTCTCTCCGCTGTCGAGAACTTCAACAAGACCATGGAACAGCTACACGGCGTCGCCAATCGGGTGAATGATCTGCTCGACACCGTCGAGGAGCCGATCAAGGCGTTCGTGCCTCAGGTGACCAGGACGATCAAGGCAGCCGATGCGATGGTCGAGCAGCTGAGCGCGCCGATCGAGCGGGTGGCACCTGGCCTGGCCAGGCTGGCCGACCTGCTCGCCGCGCCGGCACTCACGACGTTGCCGACGGATCTCGGCGAGTTCATGACTGTGCTCTCCGATCTCGCTCACCGGCTGCAACCGCTGGGTCAGATGGCCGAAACGGCCGGCAGCATGTTCGGCTTCCGCGGAATGTCGGCACTTCGCTCCAGCGCTCCCCTACGCCCGGCCCCACCGATGCGACCGTCGCGCCGCCGGAGCCACCAGCACGGCCGGTGCAGTCAGCGCCGGCGAAGAAGACCGCAGCGAAGAAGACCGCAGCGAAGAAGACCCCGGCGAAGAAGACCACAGCAAAGAGGGTTCCGGCGAAGAAGGCCGTCGCCAAGAAGACCGCAGCGAAGAAGGCACCGGCGAAGAAGGCAGCCGCGAAGAAGCGCTGAATCAGTGCTTGGCGACGAACGGGGTCGGCACGACGCGACCGGCGAGCCGGTGCCGCGCACATCGACGACGACCTCGGTGCCGACTTCGGCGCTTGGTGGCATGAACGCCAGAGCGATGCCGTGCCCGAGCACCGGTGAGAAGTTGCCGCTGGTGACGACACCGACTGCTTGATCGTCGACCATCACGCTGCAATCGGCACGAGGTGGCCTGCGACCTTCGGTGGCGATGCCCATCAACCGGCGGCTGACACCGGCAGCACGTTCGACGTCGAGAGGCTGCGCGCCCGCGGAACTCGTCCTTCGACCAGGCCACGACCCAGCCGAGCCCGGCTTGCAACGTGGTGATGCCGGCACCCAGCTCGTGGCCGTGCAGCGGCAGGCCGGCCTCGAGTCGCAGCGTGTCGCGCGCACCGAGGCCGGCCGGCGTGACGCCCGCACCGGCGATCGCCTCCCACAGATCGGGCGCGGCCGCGTTCGGCACGGCGATCTCGACACCGGCCTCGCCCGTGTAGCCGGTGCCGGCGACCACGCACGGGACGCCTTCCCATGTCGAGCGTGCCGACACGAAACCGGCCGACCGCCGCGGCCTCGGGGAAGACCGTGGCCAACCGCTCCTTGGCCCGCGGGCCCTGCACAGCGAGCACAGCGCGATCGTGCGTGGTCTCGACCCCACCGATCGCGGCGCGCACCCGATCGGTGTTCGAGGCATTGGGCATGACATCGAAGACCTCGTCGTCGACCCACCAGACGATGATGTCGTCGAGCACCGAGGCATCGACTTCGTCGAGCAGGTGGGTGTACTGGGCGCGGCCCGGCGCGATCTTGTACAGATCGTTGGTGAACGCGAACTGCAGTCGTTCGTCGGCATCGCTGCCCTCGACACGGACGGTGCCGAGGTGCGACACGTCGAACACGACCGCATCGTTGCGGCAGGCGAGATGCTCGTCGATGGTGCCGAGCGGATACGACAGCGGCATCTCCCAGCCGCCGAAGGGAACCATCTTGGCGTCGAGCCGCCGATGGACGGCGTCGAGCGGGCTGTACTCGCGGTCGCTCATCACATGGCGCGGCGGGCGGAGCCTGCCGCCGTACCGGTCGCTCCGGCGAGCTCGACGATGGTCGAGTCGAGGCCGGACTTCACGCCGCCGATGGCCAGCACGTTGAGCACGCCCTGGCCGCCGCGGCGCATGACATCGATCAGTTGCTCGCCGTCGCACAGGATCACGTCGCTGCCGCTGATCACCAGGTGCGCGCTGGCGATGTCGGTGTCGACATGGGTTCGCAGGTACTCGAACGCGGTGCGAACGGATTCGAGCTTGATGCCGGCATCGAGCAGGCTCTTGATGACCCGCAGTTCGAGCAGGTCGCGATAGCTGTACAGACGACGGCTGCCGCTGCCGCTCGCATCGGCCAGCGACGGCCGGATCAGGTCGGTGCGCGCCCAGTAGTCGAGTTGGCGGTACGTGATGCCGACGATCGTGGCCGCCTTCGTTCCGCTGAATCCCTTGCTCTGCTCATCGTGCTGCCTCCGACCTGCCGACTCACACCCGCGTAACTACGGCAATGTAAGGACGGCCAGGCTAGGTCAGAACTCGCGCGTCAGTCAAACACCATCCGCGCGATATCTGCAGCACCGCATGCGCGCGGCTCAGGCCTCGAAGTCCTCCGGCTTGATCTCGTCGAGGAAGTCACGGAACTCGTCGAGGATCGCCTCGTCCTCCGGCTCCTCTTCGGCCAGATCCGTCGGCGGCGACCAGCCCGACCTCGTCGAGCAGGGACTCTTCGGCGATAGATCGTCGCGCCGGTGCGGCAGGCGACGGCGATGGCGTCGGACGGTCGGCACGACACCACCGATTCGCTGCCGCTGACTCGCAGGTGCAATTCGGCGTAGAACGTGTGGTCGCGGATCTCGGTGACCACGACCTTGTCGAGGGTGGCGTTCGGTGCTGCGCAGCAATTCGACGATCAGATCGTGGGTCATCGGCCGTGGGGCGACGATGCCCGACAGCGCGGTGTGGATCGCCGAGGCCTCGGGCGAACCGATCAGGATCGGCAGCACGCGATGCGGCTCGGGCTGCTCGCGAAGGATGACCACCGGTGTGTTCGCGGGCACCTCGACTCGCACGCCGATCAACTCCATCGCGATCACGATCGGAGCGTACCTCGCCGAGGTTGGCCGCACGCCGGTCGGTTGAGCAATCACCCGTCGAGGTGGTGGCTCAGGGCTGAGTCGAACGATCGCCGAACGAAGTTCGGCCACCGAGCGACGGAGAGCGTCGTCGAGGTCGCGACGCCTGCTGTCGCGCCTGCGGATTGCGCTGACGCAGCAGCGGCAGGATCATCTGTTCGAACAACGACGCCTCGCGCTCGGCGGCCTGACGCCACGCCCGCAGATGCCGACCTTCGACACCGTGCTGCATGAATCCGGAGGCGGCCTGCGGCGATGGCCAGGTCGTCGATGCGTGTACAGTGGTCGCCTCGCCGCTGCCCTTGCCGGTCCAGCAGACCCGTAGGACTCGAGCTCGGCGAGCTGCGCCGCGGTGAGTCCGGCGAGCTGACACAGACTCGCCGGCGGCGAAAGTTCGTGTCGGTGGACGGCCGGTGCCGCATCGCGAGCATGGCTGCACGCATTGCCGGGCGGCTGCGTCGGTCAGCCGACGCCGATGCTTCGGGCGGCAGCGGATCGGTTCGACGGCGAGCGTGTGCATCGTCGATCGTCACCGTCGTCGATCGCATCGGTCGTCGTGCACGTTGCGGATGCCTCGCGGCGGTGTCGTCGGCCCGGTCGGGTCCTCGATCGCGCCGCTCTCCAGCCGATCGCGAATGACCCGCAACGGCAGGAAGTTCTCGCGCTGTTCGCGCAGGATGACGCGCAACAGATCGACGTCGTTGTCGTAGAACTTGCGGTAGCCACTGGCCGTGCGCTCCGGGTCGATCAGGCCCTGACTCTCGAGAAATCGGATCTTGGAGATCGTGACGTCGGGGAACTCTTCGAGCAGCAGTCCCAGCACTTCGCCGATGGACAGGTAGGGCCGTTCTGGCATGATCATGCTCAGCCGTCGGACCGTTCGAAGAAGACCAGCCGAAACTTGCCGACCTGCAACTCGTCGCCCTGGTGCAGCACGACCTCGTCGTCGATGCGTTCGGCGTTGACGTAGGTGCCGTTGAGCGAACCGGCGTCGCGCACGACGTAGCCGTTGGCGGTTCGCTCGACCTCGGCGTGGCGGCGCGACACCGTGATGTCGTCGAGGCTGATCTCGCTGTCGGGGTGGCGGCCGAGACGGGTGAGCTGATCGTGCAGGGCGAACGCATCGCCGGCCTGCGCACCGGCCCGGACGATCAGCGAGGCGACGCCGGCATCGAGATCACCGACGCTGACCACGACGTCGTCGTCGGCGCCCGGGTGCGTCCTGCAACGGGTCGACCTTGGCGAGCGTGATGGTGTGGTCGGCGATGCGATCGAGCACGCTGCCACATGACGAACAGAACCCGGATTCTGGTGGGTTCCGGTGGCCGCATTGGTTGCAGAACACGTAGGCCATCTGCGAGGAGACTAACCGTCGATGAGAGCTTGATAGCCAACGGCGTCGAGCAGGCCGTCGACTGTCGGCGGGGTTGCTCATCTCGATCTCGCAGATCCAACCCGCGCCGTACGGATCGGAGTTCAGGACATCGGGCCCGTCGGCGAGGTCGTCGTTGACGGCGACGACGGTTCCGCGACACGGGTGCGTAGATGTCGCTGACCGACTTGGTGCTCTCGACCTCGCTGAAACTGTCGCCGGCGGCGACGGTCGCGCCGAGCGTCGGGTGCCTGCACGTAGACCACGTCGCCGAGCGCCTCTTGGGCGTAATCGGTGATTCCGATCCGGGCGCGGGTGCCGTCGACGGCGACCCACTCGTGATCACTGGAGTAGAGCAGGTGGGCAGGAACCGTCATGGCCCCGCAGACTAGCGGGCGGCCCCGCGGCCCTCGCGCAGACTGGCGCGAATCGTCGGGATGTACGTCACGGCGGTGTAGTAGCTGAGGATCAGACCCGGGATTCCGAGGATCCACGCCGCGATCTGGAAGCGCTTGATGCGCCTGGGAAGTCGGACGCACCGAGCATGAATCCGGGCAACGCGAACATCAACAGGAAGGTCGCCAGCTTGCCCAGCCACGTCACGTCGAAGCGCTTCATCCCGAAGAACAAGTGTGGCGATCGCCACGGTGCCACCGACGAGCACCTCGCGAATGACGACGGCCCAGGCAGAACCACAGCGGCGCGACGCCGTCGACGATGATTCCGCCGATGGCGACGATGAACAGCAGCCGGTCGGCGGTCGGATCGAACATCTTGCCGAACTCGCTCGTCTGGTTCAAGCGGCGCGCCAACCAGCCGTCGACCCAGTCGGTGGCGCCCGATCCCGCCGAGCAGCCACGCTGCGCCGGCGCGATTGTCGTGGCCGAACAGCAGGTACAAGAACAGTGGGATGCAGCACAGCCGGACGAGCGTGAACGCGTTCGGGACCGTGAGGTAGCGGTTCGACGCCACTGCTCCATGGCCGAGCGTACAAGTGCCGTCCACGGCTCGGCCGCCACCCGTGGGCCTACGCTTCGGGTCATGACAACCATCTTCAGCCGGATCATCGCCGGCGAGATTCCTGGCACCTTCGTGCACCGCGATCGATCGCTGCGTGGCCTTCATGTCGATCAACCCGTTGGCGCGCGGCCACGTGCTGGTCGTGCCCGATCGACGAGATCGATCACTGGATCGACGCACCGGCCGATCTGGTCGGTCATCTGTTCGACGTCGCCCACCGCATCGGCCGGGCCCAGCAAGCGGGCCTTCGATTGCGCGCGTGTCGGCGTGATCATCGCCGGCTACGAGGTGCCCCACGCCCACATCCACGTGATTCCGACGCGAGCACATGGGTCAGCTGTCGTTCGACAACGCGGCGACGTCGGTCGATCACGACGACCTCGAGGCGGCCGCGGCGGCCATCCGCGAGTCGCTCTCGATCTAGTCGATCGGCTCGACGAGTTCGGCGCCCTTGTTGCGCACGTTGTTGACGTCGGTCGAGACCTTGTGCATCGTCAGCAGGTTGTCGGGCGCCGGCACCAGCAGGCGCTGCAGCTCGATCGAGATCGTTGTTGGCCGGATCGAGCCACTCGTGCCACGCGCTCGGAGGCAGCATCACCGGCATCCGATCGTGCACCGGTGCCATCGTCGCGTTGGCCGACGTGGTGACGATGGTGCAACTGTGCAGCCACGGTGCGTCGGGCCCGGCGGTCTTGTCGCGCCACGTCGTCCACAGTCCGGCAACGGCCAGCGGCTCGCCGTCGAGGCGGTGAATGAACATCGGCTGCTTGCTCGGCTTGCCCGCCTTGGTCAGCGCGGCCCCTTCGCTCCCCTGCTGCCATTCGTAGAAGCCGTCCATCGGAATGATGACCCGCTGCTTCTTGAACACCGACTTGAACGCCGGCTTCTCGGCCATGGTCTCGGAGCGGGCGTTGATCATCTTCGAGCCGATCTTGATGTCCTTCGCCCACACCGGCACGAGCCCCCAGTGGAAGACCTGCAACGTCGGCTGACCGTCGGGCCCGGCGACGACGCCGTAGATGTCGTTCGTCGGCGCGGTGTTGAAGTTGTCGGGAAGCGTCGTTTGCGGGTCGAACGATGCGCCGAAGTACTCGGCGATTCGCTCTGCTGAACTGGAGGAGACGAACCGGCCGCACATCGCGACCGACTGTACGGGTGCTACCCGGTCTGCACCACCATCGAGTTGATGGCGTAGCCACCGGTCTCGTTGACCTGCACCAAGCGGTGGACGTCACCTTGGGCATGCCCGTTGTCGTGGTCGTGACGATCTTGAACTTCTTCTGCACCACCGGATTGAGGATGCCGAGTTGCAATGATGCCGGCACCGTCGCCGACACCGCGACCTGGGCGGCCAGGATGCCGCCGCCGAACGAGAGCGTCTTCGCCGTCTCCGTGCCGGCTGCGTGTGACCAGGCTGAACGAGCCCTGCGGTACAGCGACGTAGCCGGGGATCTTCACGTTGACGGTACTTGGGTGTGGTCGAGGTTGACGTCGATGATCGGGCAGGCGACGGCTGAACGCCGCGGGGGGCGCACACGACACCGGCGGCGGTCGGTCGTCGAGACCAGCAGCGATGCCTTGTAGCCGTGACTCTGCGGCTCGGGCGTGCTGCCGAGCACCACGCCTGCCGGGACGTTGAGCTGCAGCGGGACGTCGAGCGCAGTCGTGGTTGCTCCGACGGTGAGCGCCGTTGACCGACAGGATCGACACGTCGTTCATGATCCGCCTCGGGCTTGCCTGCCTGCTGGACACGGCGGTTCATCGTGAAGTTGACCGGCGGTGCCGGCGGCGGCGTCGTCGATCACCAGTCGACCGTTCTCACCGAAGACGAACGTGCCGCCCACCCCGCTGGCGCCGTCGAGCTGGTTGTTGTTCGGGTTGACGCCCGGCGACACTTCGGCGTACAAGGCCGCAGTGCTGTCACTGTCGACGCAACCAGCCGTCGCCCCGGTGCCGACCACGACGGTCGCGCCACCGGTGATCCGCAGCATCTTCTTGAAGTAGTAGACGCCCGACACGAAGTAAGCAGGCGTCGGCCCGCTGATCACGACGTCGTCGATGTAGGTACCGGGGAAGTACACCTTGCACGGCCCCTCCGGGTTCCACGACGGCATCGTGAAGCCGGTCGACGGCTGCACATCTTGTCGTCAGCAGGAAGGAGGGCAGGAAGATCTTGTTGGCCGCAGTTGGTCGAGGTTGCATCGAGTTGCCACGTGTTGGTGGTCGTCGAGCCGTTGTTCGGGTATGCCCTGCCGCACGGGATCGGTGGATCGAGGAGCTTGCTCGTACACCACAGCGACGAGATCGTCCCGTTGGTTTCGGGTGGTTCACGTTGTCAGGATCCGGTGGCGGGATGACGGCCTCTGAACCGGCCTGCGTGGTCGTCAGCGCCCAGCGCTGTTGGTCCGGGAAGGTCTTGGGTGAGGTCGGCCACCTTGTAGCACTTGCTGCTGAGAGATGGCAATCCTGGAGCGCTGGGGGGTACAGCGAGGTCGACGGCAACCGTGGGCCCGGCCGACTTGCACGCCGAGTACAGCTTGGTCGGGTCGAACAGGGCGACGCGTAGCCCGCCGCGCACCGCCTCGGATCGCGACGTCTTGGTGGTGACGATCCGATTGCTGTGCAACACCGTCATCGTGTACGACATCAGCGGCATCATCAAGAACCCGGCGATCAGGATCAGGAACAGGCACATGATCAGTGCGCTGCCCTCATCGGGTGGTCGGTCGGTGTGGTGGCGTCTCATGCAGGTGCGACCGTTTGGATGCAGCTGATCGCCGTGTTGGCCGAGACGTTGAGGCTGATGCCTCGCCAGCCGTTGGCGTCAGGCGCCAGCAATTGCATGGTGGGAGCGGTGAGGGCGACGCCCTTCTCCTTGCAGACCCAGCTGACATGGTGCCACGCGGTGAGCGTCGACTGGTTCTGGGGGTTGATCGTGATGGTCGCCGGGAGCGCGCCGGGCAACACCACGTCGAACGTGCCGCTCTTGTACGCCGCTGACGTCTCGACGGTTTGCAGCGAGTTGGTTCGAGTAGGTGAACGGATCGTTCACCGGCACGCCGGCAGCCGTCTTGGTCTGGATGGTGACGGTTCCACCGCATTCGCCGAGCGCAACGTCGCGTATCGCATCACTGAACCGAGCCCAGTTGGTCTCGGCGAACATGTTGACCTCGCGAACGTCGCCGTAGCTCTGTGTGACCGTGTTGTACGTTGCGTAGGTGGCGCCGCCGGGAGCAACCAGATCGGCGAGGATCTGCTTGTTGGTCTTCGTCACGGTCGTCGAGTTCTCGTGCCCGTCGTAGGGACCGTTTCCCGGATAGGTCTTCGTCAACCGCCAGCCGTCGGAGGCATCGGTCGTCGTGTTCGACCCGGTGTACTGGGCCGAAGCTGACCGTTGTCCATGAGGTGTTCGGCCCGCCGACCACTGCCGTGCGCCATCCATCCGTCGATGCCGAGGTGGTGTTGCTCGCTTCGTACAGGGCTTGGGTCGTCGCTTGCCAGACCGACGTGCCGCCGCCTTGAAGCGTCGATTGCCAGCCGTCGGTGCTGTCCGCAGTCGTGTTGCTGGCGTTGTACTCGGTCGTGGATACGTTCACCCACGCTCGTGCTCGGTGACGTCTGGCGTGTGCGCCATCCGTCGGTCTCGGCGGCGACGGAGTTGTTGCCTGCGGTGCCGTAGGTGGCCTGGGTGGTGGCTTCCCAGGTGTCGTACGGCGAGCTGTAGGCCTTGCCGATCTGCCAGCCGTCGGTGGAGTCGGCAGTGAGTGTTGCTGGCGTTGTACTCGGCGGCGGTGACCGAGGTCCACGATGTGCTCGCCGCCGTCTGGCGGGTGCGCCATCCGTCGGTCTCGTCGGCGACGGAGTTGTTGCCTGCGGTGCCGTAGATGGCCTGCGTGGTGGCTTCCCAGGTGCTGTATGGCGAGCTGTAGACCTTGCCGTTCTGCCAGCCGTCGGTCGCGTCGGCGGTGAGGTTGCTGGCGTTGTACTCGGCGGCGGTGACCGAGGTCCACGACGTGCTGGTCGCTGTCTGGCGGGTGCGCCATCCGTCGGTCTCGGCGGCGACGGAGTTGTTGCCGGCGGTGCCGTAGATGGCCTGGGTGGTTGCTTCCCAGGTGCTGAACGGCGCAGGTGTAGACGTTCGTTGCCCGCCAGCCGTCGGTCGAGTCGCCCGTCGTGTTGCTGCTGTTGTACTGCGCCGCGGTGACCGTCGGTCCACGTCCCGCTCAGCGAGCCGTTGACCCTGGTACGCCATCCGTCGTTGCAGTCGGTGGTGGTGTTGGTCGCTTCGTACTGCGCCTGGGTGCGAGTGATGTCCACGATCCGAGGCTGGCCGGCGTCGCGGTGAAGGTCCAGCCGTCGGTGCCGTCGGGGGTGGTGTTGTTGGTGAGGTAGTTGGTGACGTTCGTGGACGAGCTGTTGTGCTTGTAGGTCATTCCGGTGCCGCTGCGCTCGTAGATCACGCTGCTGTTGCGCTCGTAGACCGTGTGGTAGCCGCGTTCCCAGACGACGTTGTTGCCGCGCTGGTAGTCACCGTGGTAGCCGCGTTCCCAGATGACGTTGTTGCCGCGCTGGTTGTCACTGTGGTAGCCGCGTTCCCAAATGACGTTGTTGCCACGCTGGGTGACGTTGGAGAATCCTTGTTGGTACTCGACCTTGTTGCCGCGCTCGTACTGATTGACGTAACCGGCGCCTGCCGTCTCCCACTGCGACACGAGGCTCGAGTCGGGGCCGATGAACACACCGACGACATCGGTGACGCCGGTCTCGTTGATGATGCGCGCCGTACGGTTCCAGGCCTTCTGGTAGAAGGTGTTGCCGCCGGGCGCATCGCCCAACCCTTCGTCAGCGGGGTCGTCGACGGGTGTCGCCGTGCCGGTGTGATATTCGAGCCGGCTGGTGTTCGGCAGACCGTCGGTGAAGAAGATGACCTTGTCGGGCAGGACGGAGCGGAGGGTGCCGTCGGTGTTGCGCAGCATGCGGAACCAGCCCTCCTCCCAGTTCGTCCAGGCCGAGGTGGACAGTGCATTGACGGCCGTGGTCAGCGTCGCGACATCGTTGGGGTCGAGCATGTCGAAGTAGCTGGTCCACAGGTCCGGGGCAGTAGCACCGACCGTCGAGGCGTACTGGCTGAATGCGACGATCTGCAACTTCACCGGCTTGCCGGCGAAGGTGTTGATGAAGTTGACGATGCCGGTCCTGACGTTCGGGAAGTCGGCTCCGATCGATGTCGACTTGTCGACGATCAGGCCGTAGTTGCCGCCGCAACGGGTTCGTGCTGCGGTGAAGGTCGGGGCACCGCTGATGTCGTTGGTGCTCAGTGAGGTCTCACGATCCGTGCCGCCGGCGCTGAAGCTGAACGTGTTGACGCCACCACCGGCACCGGCCAGGTCGCCGCCACCGTTGATCGTCACCAGGACTCGTCGGGCGTTCTTCGTCGTCAGGCCGGGATCGGTGATCTCCGCATCCGCGGCGCTGGTGTCGGTGGCCGCCAGCGCGCTGGTGACCTTGATGACCCAGGTGGGAGGCGTCGAACCGGGCACGAATGTGATGCCGGGCGGCGGTCCATCCAGATCGTGCAACACGGTGTTCGACTGGCAGGTCGCCGCGCCACCGTCCAACCAGGTGCACAGCACCCGATTGAGCACGTACTCGTCACCGACGAGCTCATAGCGATACGACACCACGGTCGTGGTGTTGACCGGGTTGTTCAACGAGTCGACGGTCGAGCCGTGCCAGACCAACAGCAAGGTGTTGGACCCACCAAGATCGACGCCGGCTGGGCAGGCGGCAAACGCGGATGAGCCGCGAGTAGCACCGCACGGTGCCGCTCCGGCGTCTGTGTCGACTTCTTCGGCAGAGGCGAGATCGGTCGGCATCCACACGCCGACGTTCTGCTCGGATCGAGCGTTGTTCGTTCGCCCCTCGCTGTTGTCGTGTGTCCGCAGGATGACGCTCGATGTCATCGCCAACGAAGTGACCAGCAGTCCGGTCAAGCTGACACTGATGAGCAATTCCGGCAGGGTCATGCCTTCGTCGCGACGTACTCTTCGCTGGTCGCTTAAATGTCACTCTTCACCACCTGAATCGTTCGTTGTTGGCCGTTGGTATCGATGATCGAGATCGTCACCAGCTGGATGAGGCGGGCGGTACGGGTACCGCCCGGGCAGGCATCGGTGGCGGCGGTCCCCGGCGTCGCCGGGGTCCAGGTCCCCGGATGAGCAGCGAGGGCATCGACGCCCGGGATGTAGTACTGATAGGTCGCGGTCGCCTGGCTGGCCTGCCAGCCCTTGGACATGGCGGCTGCTTGCACGGCGAGCAGATAGTCGCAGCCCGGATCGGCCCGGTTGACTCGGTCGGCTGCGTTCTGCAGGACTGTCTGGATCTCGGCGCTTTCACGCGCCGAGGACGAGGCCTTCACCGACGTGAAGGTGGCGTTGATCAGGGCCAGGATGACGCTGCCCATCAAGACGATGGCAACGATCACCTCGACGAGCGAGAAGCCGTCGTCGCGCGGCAGGGGAACCGGGAGTCGTCAACTCCGCCCCGTCGCTTGACAACCTGTCGGTTCATGTCCGCCCGCTCGATCTCGCCCGGTGTGCATGGCCGGTCCATGCCTCACTGAGCGTATCGGTGCAGTATGAGGCAGGGTTGAGCGAAAAACCGTCAAGGTTTGGTCAAGTGATTCGCAAGGTTTCTGGGGAGTCGTTCGGGCAGCTCCACGGACCGCCACAGGCTTGAATGGGCCGTTTGATCCATGGCCAACACGCTGGCAAACCTTTACGGTCCAGCGATGGAACAGGCGGCGGCGTGGCGGGTGTCAGTCATCGCGCGCGGACCCGACGGCTTTGACGGGGAGGTAGTGGCGATGTTGTTGTTCTGCAGCGATGTCGGCGGCACCATCTCGCGATACACAATCGGGCAGTCGTCGATGTGTGTTGAGATCGAGGTGTTGGAATGGACCGAGCAGACAGCCCGCAGGCGGGTGCTTGCCAAGATGGCAGCGGTGCTCGGCGAGGCGTGGACGCTCGAGCTCACCGACGGATGCTGAGGCGGCGCGGCGCCCCAACTTTGTTGCTCTCAACATGCTGGGCGTGTCGACAGCGACAAAGTTGGCTCAGCGGCTGCACCTTCTGCGCGATGTTGGACCGCTAATACAGGAGAGGGCCGGACCGCACTGCAGCAGGTCATCGGCCCTCTCATTTGTCGGGCTGGCGAGATTTGAACTCGCGACCCCTTGTCCCCCAGACAAGTGCGCTAACCAAGCTGCGCTACAGCCCGTACTGTTTCGGCAGCGAGCCTATCGGCCCCTCACGTGAACAGTTGGACGATTCTCCAACCGAGGTACAGGACGAGCAGCACCATCAACAGTTTGAAGTGCCACGGGGCTTTGGCTGCTTCCTCGCCATCCTCGCCCGCCGCCAGCTTGCGTAGGTCGAGGTTCTTGGCCGTGACCGGCTGTCGAACAGGGGCTTCGACCAACCGCCCGCACGTCGGACAGGTGCCATCGCTGTTCATCGCCGCGGGCGCCCAGTACTTGGCGCACTCCTCGCACCAGGGCACTAGTCGGTCCGTTTCCTGACTCGCAGCTTCAACGGAGTGCTGCCGAACTCGAACGCCTCGCGGATGCTGCGCTCCAGATAGCGCATGTACGTCTGCGGTAGCTCTCGATTGACGAACAACGTGAACGTCGGCGGGTCGGTGGCGCCCTGCAGCGCGTACAGCACGCGAACCCCATGACCAGCCGGCTGACGTTGCTGCGCGTCGGAGATCACCCGATTGACATCGCGCGTCGGTACGCGTCGGTGGTACTGCTGAATGGCCTCCTGTAGCACGGGTCGCAGCTTGTTGACGCCCTTACCCGTGAGCGCCGAGATCTTCAGGATCGGTGCATCGCCGACGAAGTACAGCTTGCGCTTCAGATCGGCCTGGACCTGCAGCCGTTGCTCAGGATCCTCGATGAGCTCCCACTTGTTGAGCATCACCACGATGGGGCACCCAGCGGCGTCGATTCGTTCTGCAAGTCGCTGGTCCTGACTGGTCACGCTCTCCGTCGCGTCGATGACGAGCAGAGCGATGTCGGAGCCATCGATAGCCCGCAGCGCGCGGACGACCGAGTAGTACTCGGCCGAATCGTCGACCCTGCTGCGCCGACGCATGCCTGCGGTATCGACGAACACGATCGGACCGTCGGGGGTGTCGACCAGTGTGTCGATGGAGTCGCGGGTCGTGCCGGCCATGTCGTGGACGACGGCCCGGTCGGCGCCGACCAGGCGGTTGAACAGCGTGCTCTTGCCGACGTTGGGGCGCCCTACGATCGCCACGCGTGGGGGCGGTTGATCGCCGGCCTTCCACAACTCCGTGGCGTCTTCCAGATCGACGCCCGGCAGCGCTTCGTTGCTCTCGGGTATCGGCAGCAAGGAGATGACCTCGTCGAGCAGATCACCGGCGCGCCGTCCGTGCAACGCACTGACCGGGTAGGGATCGCCGGCGCCGAGCGCGAGAAACTCCCAGCGATCGTTCTCCCGCCGCTCGTTGTCAGCCTTGTTGGTGACCAGCAGGACCGGCGCCTTGATCCGGCGCAACCAATGGGCCAACGCCTCGTCGTCTTCGGTCACGCCTGTCGTCGAGTCGACGAGGAACAACACGACGTCGGCGGTCTTGACCGCAGCCTCGACCTGGCGACTCACCTTGGCGTCGAGGTCATTGCCGCCCGGCAGCCAGCCGCCGGTGTCGACGAGGAGGAACTCGACGCCGAGCCATTCGGCCTCGGTCTCGTTGCGATCGCGAGTGACGCCGGGGCGATCCTCGACGATGGCAACCTGCTCGCCGATGATCCGGTTGAAGAGGGTGCTCTTGCCGACGTTGGGCCGTCCGACGATGACAACGGTGGGTAACGTCATGATGTTGGCTCCAGGGCCTTGCGAAGTGATCTGCCATCGGTCGCGATGACCTCTACCGTGCGAGGCAGTTCGTCGATCGTGATGTCGTCGAGGAAGCGACCTTCGGAGAGACACACGTCGGGCAGCAGATATCGATGACCGGATGGCTGCGCCGCCAGAACACGCCGGAGATCGTGACCGACCATCAACCCGGTCACTGCCGTGTTGCCGCCGAAGAACTCATTGGCGACCGGGATGACCCTGACGTCGGTCCGGCGCAGCCCCTCGATCAACGGCGTGATCACCTTTGCACCGAACTCGCCGGTGAGGATCCCGATCGGCGCGTCGCGGCGGGCACTCAACCGCAGGAGGGTTCCATCGGAGGCGCAGCTTCGGGCGCGCAACCCGGTGTAGGCAGCAGGGTTCGGCGGGCCGTCGACGGCCGCGAAGAATCCGACCTGTGGCCCGGTCGCCGTCGGCACCCGCCCGTTGAACTCCATCTCGAAGGTGCGGGCCATTCCGATGCCGTCCTCGTGCATCGAGAAGTCCTCGTACGTTTCGGCGGTCGGAAACGGCCGATCGGCCATGAGGTAGTACTCGTCGGCCGCGAACACCATGCGGTGCCCGAGGGTGCGAAGGAAGACATCCTGCCAGTCCTCGATGGCATCGACCATCGCCTCGGCTTCGGCGTCGGTGTGCAGCCGCATGGCTGACTCGCCGTTGAACTTGCTCAAACCGAGGGGCACGACTGCTACGGACTCGAGATCGGGGTACTCGTCGAGCACACCCGCCATCGTCCGGTCGAAGACCTCGCCGTCGTTGACGCCTGGGCAGAGCACGACCTGCCCGCGCACGGTGATGCCGTGGTCGAGCAACGCTCGCAACCAACGCAGGCTCATGCCACCGCGAGCGTTCTTCAACATCCGCGCCCGAACGTCGGGATCGGTGGCGTGAATGCTGACGTTGAGCGGCGACAGTCGTTCGGTGATGACCCGTTCGAGGTCGGCTTCGGTGAACCGGGTCAGCGTCGTGAAGTTGCCGTAGAGGAAGCTGAGGCGGTAGTCGTCGTCCTTGAGATACAAGCTGCGGCGCATGCCTGCGGGCAACTGGTAGATGAAGCAGAACTCGCAGTGGTTGTCACAGGTCCGGACTCGATCGAACACGGCACTCGACACCTCGGCTCCGAGCGGTTCGCCGGCGCGTTTGACGAGCTTGATCGACGATTGCAGGCCACCACGTCGCAGTTCGATCTCGATCTCCGCCTCGTCGGCGGCGAACCGCCACTCGATGACGTCGCGCGGAACAATTCCGTTGATGCTCACCACCTCGTCGCCCGCGCACAAGCCGGCCCGCTCAGCGGCGGACCCGGGCGCGACGCTGACAACCATCGGTGCGGACATGGGCCTTCAGGCTATCGGTGGCATGCCCGGGTAGCCTTCGCCCGTGGACGTCGATCGGGTGTTGTTGGCCGAGCCCCGTGGCTTCTGTGCAGGTGTCGAAATGGCGATCAAGGCCCTGGCGTGGATGGTGCGCACCTTCGAGCCACCGATCTACTGCTATCACGAGATCGTCCACAACAAGATCGTCGTCGATCGGTTCGTCGAGCAGGGCGTGATCTTCGTCGACGACATTGCCGACGTTCCCTCCGGTCGTCCGATCATGCTCTCGGCGCACGGATCGGCGCCCGAGGTCGTTGCCGCCGCCCGCGCCAAGGGAAGCTACGTCGTCGATTCGGTGTGCCCGCTGGTGACGAAGGTTCATCATGAGGTGAAAGTCAGGGCCAAGAAGGGCTTCCGAATCGTCTACGTCGGCCACGACGGTCACGAGGAGGCCGTCGGCACCATGGCCGTCGCACCCATGTCGATCAGTCGCGTCGAGAGTGTCGCCGAGGTCGAGGCTCTTCCGCAGTTCGATCAACCGGTGGCACTCCTGGCTCAGACCACTCTGTCGCACCGCGACTGGTCGGGTGTTGCCGAGGCCGTCACGGCCAAGTACCCCGACGCCTGGAAGCCCGGGCGCAGCGATCTGTGCTTTGCCACGACCAACCGCCAGTCCACGTTGATGGCAATGGCCGAGAAATGTGATGCGATCGTGGTGATCGGTTCCTCGAACTCCTCCAACACGCGGGCGCTGGAGAAGTTGGCGATCGAAGCCGGTTGTCCGCAGGTCTTCCGGGTAAATCACGCCGGCGAACTGCCAGAGCACTTGCACGGCACGATCGGCGTCACTGCGGGCGCGTCGGCTCCCGAGGAACTGGTCGACGAGATCCTGCGCTATCTCGATCCTCGGCACGGCGTCGAACCCGTCAAGGTGACCGATGAGGACGAGTACTTCCCGCCTCCTCGCAACATCCGCGAGTTGCAGACCGCGATCGGAACGGCTTCGGCGGCATTGCTCGGTGGATCCGTCGTGCTGTCGGCCACGATGAACGATCACGAATTCGCCGCCAGCGATGTGCTGGCGGCTCTCAGGGTTTCCTAACCTCGGCTCGTGCTCTCCCCGACCGCCGCCACGATCCGCCTGTTCCTCCACGTGCTCGCCGCAACCGTGTGGGTCGGTGGCCAGTTCGTCCTGGCAGGGCTGGTGGGTACGCTGCGACGGCAGTCCCCCGAGGCACCCCGAGCAGCGGCCCGTGCGTTCGCCCGCTTGGCCTGGCCGGCGTTCGCTGTGCTGGCTGTCACGGGGATCTGGAACTTGACAGCAATCGACCTGGCCAACACCACGACCTCCTACCAGATCACCGTGTTCGTCAAGATCACCGTCGCAATCGCGTCGGGAGTGTTCGTGTTGATCCATTCACTGGGGAGAACCAAGTTGGCCCTGGCGCTCGGTGGAGCCCTCGGCGCGGCGTGCTCGCTCGCTGCGGTGTACCTGGGAATACTGCTTCGCACCGGTCGCTAGTTGCGCGGAACCTGGCTCCAGGGCACGTCGCGATCGACACGGACGTCGCCGGGAAGACCGAGCACCCGCTCGCCGAGGATGTTCTTCATCACTTCGGTCGTGCCTCCTTCGATCGAATTGGCCCGGCTGCGCAGGAACGCCTTCTGCATCGTCTCGAACATCATCGCCGTTTCCGGCCGGATCATCTCGTAGCTGCCGTACAGCATTCCCTCTGCACCCATCAGGTCGATGACCTTGGCGTAGATGTCTTTGTTGAGGTCCGCGTAGGCCATCTTGGCGATCGAACCCTCGGGGCCTGGGTCGCCCATTTGCGGTTCTGATTCGCCCGGATGTTGGTCAAGCGGAGCACCTCGGCACGCGACCACAGCTTGATGACCTGGTCTCGCGACGTCGGATCCTTGCGGTCGTCCGACAGATTGGCCCATGTCGATGTCAGCGCCTGGATGGTGCCGGATCCCTTCTGCGGCATGGTGCCACCGATCGAGACGCGCTCGTTCATCAACGTCGTCAACGACACTCGCCACCCGTCGCCCGGCTTGCCGAGCATCTCGGCGTCGGCGATGCGTGTGTCGGTGAAGTACACCTCGTTGAACTCGGCCTCGCCGGTCATCTGCCGCAACGGCCGTACCTCGACCCCGTGGGCATGCATGTCGACGACGAAAGCGGTCAGACCGGCGTGCTTCACCGCGTCGGCATCGGTGCGCACGACCAGCAGCCCGAAGCGCGACAGATGAGCCAGCGTCGTCCAAACCTTCTGTCCGTTGACGATCCATTCATCGCCGTCGCGTACGCCCTTCGACGACAATCCGGCGAAATCGGAACCGGCTCCGGGCTCACTGAACAACTGGCACCAGATCTCCTCGCCGGTGAACAGCGGTCGCAGGTAGCGCTGCTTCTGCTGTTCACTCCCCCACGCGACCACTGTCGGCCCGCACATCCCGTGACCGATCGGGTTGCGGTACATCGGATTGGGTGCACCGGCGGCGAACAGTCTCTCGTTGACGACCCGCTGGAGCTTCGGGTTGATGCCGAGACCGCCGTGACCGACCGGGAAGTGCACCCAGGCCAGTCCCTTGTCGAACTGGGTGCCGAGGAAGGTGACCGAGTCGTGTGTCTTCGGGTCGCATTCGTCGAGCAACTGCGTGGTGAGGTCGTCGACGAGGTCTTCCGTGCCGAGCGCCTGGACATCCGTGGCTGTCATGCCCCCAGGATACTGGTGCTGTACAACTACCGCAGCACCGGGTGCCGCGACTACTCGGTGTCGCCCCCATCTGCGTCGTCGGGGGCGTCAAAGCCCGCCGCCGCCAATCGCTGCAGGAGCTCGTCGCGGATGCTTCGGCCAGGAGTTCGCGCCTTGTCACCGGTGATGCGCCAGCCGAGCCGGCTGGAATACAGCAGTGGTGGCTCCTTCAGACGCCCGGCGCCCACATCGACGACGCGAGCGAAGAACAGCTCGTGATCGACCATCGGCTTGACCTCGAAGACCGAGCACCGCAGCCAGGCGATGCAGTTGCGCACGACGGGAAGCTGAGTGCCCGGAATCGTGTCGAGGTACTCCTCGGCGATGTACCGGAACTTTCGACCGGGGTACGAGAAGTACTGGCCGATGTCGACCTGGTCGCCGGCGAGGATGCTGACCGCGAACTCACCGCTCGCGACGAGGAGCGGATGGGTGTCGTGTTTCGGCGAAACGCTGGCCATCACGATTGGCTCCTCGAAGCTCACCTGACACACCCAGTGGCTGCAATAGGCGCGGGTCATGCCATGGTGATGCGCCCCGACAACCTGCACACCCTTCATCATCTGGCCGAGGCTGCGCTTGATGGTGGGGTCGATCATCAGTTGAAGTGTCGCATCCACTGCCGGTGTTCGTCGCGCTCGTCGGCGAGTTCGGGAAAGGCGGCGCGCAGCGGTGCCAAGCGTGCGAGGCGGACGGAATCCTCGCGGGCGACAAGGCTGTGTTTGAGGTTGTTGAGCACGCGCAGCACGATCTCGCGTGCCGCTGTGGCTTCGAACATCGACGGTCGGAACGCAGCGTCACCGCCCATCCGTCGTTGCCACGACGAGATCATCCCCGCCTGGTCGTAGCGAAGGCCTTGTCCGAACGGATCGGCAAACGTCCCCGTCTGCTTGTCGCGGACGACGAAGTGCCCGGGCATCCCTATTCCGAGGATCGGAACACCCAGCCTCTTGCCGACCTCGATCGCGACCACCGAAAGGGTGATCGGCATGCCGGTGCGCCGAGCGAGCACCTCGTGCAGCAAGGAGTTCCGCGGGTCGTGGTAGTCCTCGTCGTCCCCGGCGAACATGCCCGACGCGAACAGAGTGTCGATGATTCCGTCGAAGGACGCAGGGCAGGCGTCGGCGACCCGGTCGAGGCCGACGATCATCGAACCGATGTCGGCCGTGGGATCGACCGACGCGGCGACGAGCGCGCACAACAGGTCGAGGTGTCGATCGGTGCCCACCCCGTTGATCAGCTCTGCGAACCGTCGTGTGACCGGGTCCATTGCTGCAACGTAGCGTCGGCTACCTTCGACGAGGATGTAGTCCCGACCAATTGGCTGCCACGGCCGTTCGGCCGATTTGCCTATTGCGCAGGTCGTAAGACCTCCATAGGATCGCGTCCTAAGACCTGCAGGTGGTCCTTCGCTTCGACATGCGGATGGCCACAGGTCGGGACGGGAAAAGGACGGAAGGGACGGAAGGACGGAAGGACGGAAGGGACGGAAGGACGGAAGGGGACGGAACGTGGAGCGTTTACCCGACGGCGCGGGAAGGCGACAGTGGTGCTGACATGACGCGGCTATTGATCATCGAGGACGAACCGAAACTGGCCAGTTTCGTCGCCCGCGCTCTGCAGGCAGCCGGCTATGGCGTCGACGTGGCCGACAACGGGCGATCCGGCCTCAACATGGCACTGAACGGGATCTACTCGTTGGTCGTGCTCGACCTGACCCTGCCTTCGCTGAGCGGTGAGGCAGTGCTGACCGAACTGCTCGACGAGCGCCCCCACCAGCAGGTGATGATCCTGTCGGCGCGTACCGACGTCACTGACAGGGTTCGCTTCCTCGAGCTCGGCGCCTCGGACTACTTGACCAAGCCGTTTGCCCTCGCCGAGCTGATGGCTCGGGTGGGCGCCCGCGTTCGCGAGGCCGGCGCCGCCGTCGAGCGCTACGACAACGACGGCATCCGGGTCGACGTTCACGCCCGCAGCGTCGACACGGGTAGCGGCCCGGTTCACCTCACCGATCGCGAGTACCGGTTGCTGAGGCATCTCAAGGACCGCACCGGCAAGGCCTGCAGTCGCGAAGAGTTGCTCGCCGACGTCTGGGGGATGTGGTTCGATCCGGGCAGCAACCTGGTCGAGGTGACGATCGGCCGCGTGCGTCACAAGCTCGGTCCGGAGATCATCGAGACGGTGCGCGGTGTCGGCTACCGGATCCCGGCGTAACCTCGCCTGGGCGACAGCGGCGACGCTCGCCGTCCTCGTCGCGGTGCTGGTGACGCTCTGGCAGTACCCCAGCGCCGAGTTGGTGGTGTTCCACGTCGTTTGGATCGGCCTCGCCTTGATCGCCCTGCGGTCGCCGCCGCCGCGCTTTCAGTCGTGGGTGCTCGTCGGCTTCGTCACGGTGCTCGCGACCGTCATCGAGATCGACGACGTCCGCTCCGGTGACGAGGGGCTGGAGGTCATGATCGAGCTCGTCCTCGATCTCGCTGCGTTCGTCGCTCTCGTGGTTCTGGCCCGCCGACACCGCCGTGCGTTGGCCGCCGAGCACGACGCGGCAATCGCTGAGCTTCGTCGCAGCGAACGGCAGCGGGCGTTCTTCGCCAACGCCTCGCACGCCCTTCGCACACCGATCACCGTCGCCCGCGGCCACGCCGAGCTGGCGCTCGCGGAAACCGTCAGTCCCGCCGCCGAGCTCGACATGAAGGTTGTGCTCGAGGAGCTCGACCGGCTGACGAGGGCAACCGAGCGGATCCTGCGGTTGTCCGTTGTCGGCGAGACCGATCCCCAACGCCTCCAGCCCATCGACGTCGACGAGTTGGTCAGCTCGACGGTCGAACGATGGCGGCCCACGGCATCGAGGACGTGGTCGGCAGGTACCGGGTCTGCTGGCTGCAGGCTGATGGCCGACCGCGAGGCGCTGACGGAAGCGCTCGACGCCATCATCGAGAATGCTTTGGCGGTAACAGACCCGGGGGGAACGATTTCCATTCGCTCCGAGATCGATGGCGACACCGTCGTGCTCTCGGTGATCGACGACGGCCACGGTGTCGACAGCATCGAACCCGAGCAGTTGTTCGATGCGTTCCAGCAAGGCCCGCACCGCTCTCGTCACTCACCGGGCGGCACAGGCCTTGGACTCTCGATCGTACGGGCCATCGCCCGCGCTCACGGCGGTGATGCTGCAATGCACAGCACGCCATACGTTGGCACGACTGTCAGCATCACCCTGCCGCGCAACCCCGGTACAGGGCAGCACGACGCGCTCATCGGTCAGGCGCCGATTGCCGCCTTGTGATGGCACCACCACCGCGGCGACGATCACGATGCTCTACGGAGGCGTCCAGCATGCCCCCGTCGAGACAGCGGTCACGCCGTGCTGCGTCAAGCAGAAGGCCATCGTCGACGATTTCTCTGATCGCCGCCGATGGGAGGGTGTAACCGATGTCAGGGTCGTCTTCCGACTGACCGAACACCATACCGATCAGCATCCCATGCGAATCGACGAGCGGGCCACCGGACGAACCAGGCAGGACATGAGCCTGGACCTCCATGATCTGGCGAACGATCCGTTGCCACCCGTAGATGTCGTGACCTTCGGCGCGGTAGCTCTCGAGCACAACAGCAGGCGAGACCTCGATGCTGCCTGCGTGCGGATACCCCAGCACTACGCCGACGAGTGCCACGTTTCGACGGATCGTCGTTCATCAGCAACGGCTCATCGTCGAGATCCTCGACGTACAGCACCGCTGCGTCGAGAAGCGAGTCGACGACCACGGGAATCGCTCGATGCGAGCCGCCCGAGTCGACCACGTGTGATTCCGTTGCGCCGGCGACGACGTGTGCAGCCGTGAGCACCAGATGATCGGCGACCACGACTCCGGACCCGGCGGTTGCCAGCCCGCATGCCGATCCGGTGATCTTGACCGTCGATGGAGTTCCGGCGGCGATCGCCGGTTCGAGGAGCGCACGGTCCGGCACGGGCAGACGACCAGCTGCAGGCGGATCGCTGCACGCGATCAGCAGCATCGCCATGATCAGCGATGCAGCGGCGCTCAGCCTTCGAGCGGTGATGCCGGTAGCGGACCGCACGCAATGACCGCCTGCTCCATGCCACCGTGCCGCAACCGAGGCGCGGCGCACTTGTGCCAGTCGAGCACGTCGGCAAGGTATGCGTTCAGCTGCGGATCGTCTGGCTGCTCTGGCAGGGTTCCGCATGCCGAGGAGGTTACGTCGGCGGTCGCGTCCGGTGGTTGACGCGCCATGCAGTCGGTCCAGGCCTTCGCGGCAGTGAGGTAGTCGAGCATCACCTGATCTGCTGGCTGGCTCGCCGGTCTCTCGACCACGGTGCTGCTCTCGGTCACGGGATCGATGTCGACCCGTGGCGGGTCGTCAAGCGTTCCGGAAAGCACGAGCAGGACGCCACTGGCGACAGCCGTGAAGGCCACGATGGCTGACTGCGTCCGACCCGACGGCCGGGGTGCCGCTCGAGTCTCGTCGTCGGAGTCGTGCGGGCTACTCCTTGACCGGAACATCTGCCAGCTCGAGGCCGTCGGCCATAACGACAGTCACGAGGCTGCCGGCGTGAACGGCGCCGTGGGCATTGCCGTAGATGATGTCGTAGCCCTGGCCGGCGACTTCTTGCGCCTTGGAGTGGAAGTGGAACATCACCGAGTCAGGCTTCACGGTGCCGTGGTCGTGCGTGCGCAACGCCGGAAGACCGGTGCGACCATCGGTGTGCAGCCGAGTGGCCTTGCCGTCGTCGAGTACGGTGTATCGGACGTCGATCACGCCGGTCGAGGCAAGCAAGGTGATGGACTTGATCTGCACCCCCCAGGTGTCTTCGATCTCGGCGCTGCGCGGCATGGCCAGATCAGCGGTCGACTCCGTCGTCGTCGTGTGCGCGTCGGCCGACACCAAGGTGCGAATCGCCACGGTGGTACCGAATACCGCGGCTGCGCCAGCCAGCAGGGCGACGAGACGGAAGATACGTCGCCCTGCTGACGCGCCCGCGGACTGGGCGGCCTCGCGATCCATGGTTGCAGTCGTCACGGTCATGGCGTCGGGGGCCCAACGGGTACTTCGACGGGAACACTCGGATTGCCGGCGCCGTCAACAACCCACACCCAGACCGAGGAGGCCGCTTCGATCGGCAAGGGCGGCTGCGGGACGATGTGCCAGTTGAACGTGATGCTCACCGTGCCGTCGCCGTTGTCCGTGACCGTCGCGGCGTTGATCGGCGCAATCTGGGCTGTCTGGTAGAAGATGCCGGCGCCCGCCGCGCCGACCTGGCCGGTCACCGCACTGACGTGGTAGCGGATCTCACCGATGCCGCTTGTCACGGGGTTGACTGCAGTCGTCCCGCCTGCGGGACAGATTCCGACGGCCGTCACACCGTTCGGATCACAGGTTGCGTTGATGGTGATGTCGCCGGAGGCGAGCGCCTGGCCGGTCTCGTCAGGGAGGAACCCGTGGTTTCCGGCGTCGACGACCGTGCCGACGATCACTGGGTTGGTCTTGTCGAGCTGCAGGATGAACGGAGTGCTCGGGTCGATTGCACCCCAGTTCCCGGCGGCATCCTTGGCATGGATGTACACCTTCACGTCGCCCTGCGGGCGAGCCTGTAGTTCGGAGACCGGCACCTCGAGGTATGCCGTGCGGGTGTTGACAGTCAGGTCGTCGAGCCACTGCCCGGCCAGTGGTCGCATCTGCGACCCGGTGCCGTCGGCCTCGACCTGATCGAGGAACAGTTCAGCATCGGCGATCGGCGATCCTCCGTCCGCAAGCGCTGATCGGTGATGTCGACCTGGATCCGGACCGATTCGAGGAAGTTCAAGTTGCCGGGGTAGTTGCCGATGCCGGCCGGGTTCGGTGTTGCGGTGAAGTTGTCCACCGTTGGACCGTCGCGGTCGATCGTGACGTCGACGGTCGAGTTCGAGCTGCCCCATGCCGACCAGCGGGCTACGCCAAGGTCGTCGTCGGGATCTCGTGAGCCCGGACGTAGATCGTGTGCACGGCACTGGGCAGCGGGAACGAGGCGACCGGAATGTGCACGCTGAGCGCAGACGTGTGTGATGGCACCACCGGATCGGCGGTATCGACCGGGATGGGCGAGGGACATGTGTCACCGGCTCGAGGGCCGGATCGGTGAGGCAGGCCTCGGCCGCGTCGATGTCGAAGTCGAGCAGCGACGGCTGGGCCGAACCGGTCAGCACGATGTCGGTGCTGGTCGGGTCGGTGTCGACCTTGTTGAGCGTCAGGTTGGCGAACTGCGGGTCGGTGCTCAGTGCGAACACGGTCGGGCCCTGCAGAGCCAGTGTGAACGCACCGCCCGACGCGCTGCCACCCAACGGCTGTATCCACAAGACGTGCTCGCCAGTGACCCATTGCGTACCGCAGGCCGCCAACGTTGTGAACGACAGCACCACAGTGCCGCTGGTCGCAGGCACGCCTCCGGTGCAGGTGCCACCGAGGTCGTCGAGGAACCAACTGGCCGACGCCGGCGAACCCGTGATCGTGTACGTCACCGAGACGTCCGAGGTTCCGTCATTGGTCGGCGGGGTCAAGCTGGTGACGTTGGCAGCCGGTGGGCTTGCCGCCGGGGCGGAAGCGACCGTCGCGCGGAAGGAGTACGTGCGGGCCTGCGGGTAGATGGGATAGGTGGGACTGTCGAGCGTGATCGTGTCGCCGTTTGCGGGTGCCGCGAGCGTTGGATAGATGAGCGAGTCAGTGCCGAGCGCAGTGATGTCGACGGGGACGCCGCTGCCGAAGTAGGCAATGTGATCCCCGGCCTGCACGGCGACACCCGCCGGGACGCTGAAGATCTCGGAGACACCGGCGACTGCCGGTGCCGGGACCGTCTGCACCGCGCTCTCGTAGACGACGTCATACTCGTTGAGGGTCCCGGTCGGGCGCAACACATATGCACGGAACTTCTCACCGGCAGACGGGTTGGGGCTGCCCGCAGCTGTGGCCTGGTTCCATGTCTCGAAGCTCTGCAACGTGCCGGCCGGCAACGCATCGTCGAGGACGACCAGCACCGCATCGAGCCCGCCGATCTGCTCTGGGGGGAAGTCCGTGGCGTACGCCCGATCGATCAATGGGTTACCGACCAGAATTGGTCCTGCGACAACATCGATGAACGTGAGCATGCCGCCGATGCCCGCTTCGCTGCTGTTGTTCAGGTGGCGATCGAGGTCGAGCAGGGCGAACTGGGACCCGACGGGTGCCGACGGGTCGACGAGGGTTGTCAGATCGGCAACCTCGCCCGGGGTGAGCAACTTCGACTCCAGGTCGACGATGTTGGATTCGGCGAGCTTGTGGCTGTCATCGGCGAGAAGCTTCAGTCGGCTGTTGACCAGCCCGAGTGCTCGGTCACGGATGCCGAGGTTGGCGGCCCGGAGCAACACTGTGTCGCCGGCCATTGCGGCGATGTCGTCGGTCTCCGGGTGAGCCTTGCCGTTGATGAAGAAGTAGTGCGGGTTGTAATCCTCGACGTCGCTCGTCAGCGGCGCATTGTTGAACGCCGGGTCGATCTCGTTCATCACGACCAACGCCTCGTCCTTGAACGGTCCGAGGCCAGCGGCGTATGCAGTCGGCAAAGCGGCGGCGTAGGTGCTCGGCCGGACGATGATGATCGCTGCCAGGCCCATGGCCAGTTGGCGAGGCTGCTCGACGGTTGAGCCGGCCTGGTACACGTACGTGCCGGCTGCGAGTGGCCCGAACGTCTGCGGTGTCGGGGCCGCGGCACAAGTGGGATCGTCGGCAGCCACCGTCAGCGGCGGCGGCCCTGCGGCGGCCGGGACCTCCACGAAGAGATCCCCCGCACCTGCCGGCAGGCAGTTGTGCACGTCGAGGGTCAGTGTGTTCGTGTCGTTGATGATGATCGTGTTGAGCGGATCGCCACCGAGTAGTCCGGCACCGGCGCTGTCAGTCGTGAAACCCCAGATCGGGATCCCCGAGACCGTCCCGGCACTGACGGACCCGGTTTTGGCGTACAGGCCACAGGCGACGTTCATGCCAGCCGAGACACACGTAGCAGGTGCCGGGCCGGCGGGGAGGAACGACGGCGTGGTCGTGGTCGGAACCGCAGCACCCAGCGCGCGCATATGAGGGGTGGTGGCAGTGGCCCCATTGGGCAGCGCGGTCGCACCGAGTCCGACGATCGCCGTGACGGCGACGACGGCCAGAAGATGGCGGCGGTGTCGGCTCTGTTGCATCGTGGCGCCTCCGTGTTGGTTGGCGATCAGAGATCGGTGGATGTCGCGCGTTCCCATGGCCTACTGCTCTCCTGCCGGGTGGCAACCGTTGTCGGTGCCGGGTGGATCGATTCGGGTGAAGGTGAGCATCCCCGAGCCCGACGCCGAATACGTCGCCACCTGGTACAGGGCGTGGCTGTGGGCCATGTGGTAGTACTCACCACACTCGTTGAGCTGAACCTCGTTCGCCTTCGGCGCGCCCTTCTGACCGAGGTACGGGCTGCCGCTCCAGTAGGCGCCGTTCTCACGGCCGAGCAGCGGCGGGAGGGGAACTCCGATGTCGCTGCCGGTGCCGGAGAAGCCCTGGGCGTCGACCCAGGTCACCAGCACGTCGGACGTCTGGCCGGGCACCATCACCCGGCTGAACTCGTCTCGGGTGAGGTCGAGGGAACCGTCGGTCGAACGCAGCGGACGTGCGTCGATGCCGATCAGCTTGTCGTGGTTGCCGTGCGGGTGGAACGGATACGTCCGTGACCCGGCGTTCACCATGCGCACCACCGCAGGATCAGGGTTCGAGGCGTCGCGGGGCTGGATGTGCACGAGTGCGCTGTACGGCTGCGAAGGCAACGACTGCGAGTTGTTGGCGCCGATCGTGTCGGGGAAGACGCGACCGTTGATCATCCAGTAGCGCGCCCGGTAGCTGTTCCAATCGACGACATACCCGGCCTGTGCGCCCGGCTCATCACCGAGGAACTCGACCTTCTGGTGCAGGTCGGGATCGAGCTCGGAGAACAGGTTGAGGAACTCCTTGCCCACCTTGTAGTGCGTGTCGAGGTCGGGGCTGCCGCCCGGGAGGTTGTAGGTGTGCGGGTTTGCGGGGTCGAAGCCCTGCGGGCGAACGATCAGCGCGCCGACCAGGCCCATCTGACCCTGGAGCTGGGAGTTTGTGCCGCTCTCGTAGAGGTAGGTGCCGGCATGGGTGGCGGTGAACGAATAGGTCACCGAGTCGCCGGGAGCTCGCCTGCTTGGTGAGGCTGTCGGTTCCCGCCTCGGGGAACTGCGAGGGCCCCGTCGGCCAGTACGCCCGTCATCCCCGGGAACATGATCGACGTCGGCACGTTCAACGTGTTCTTCAGGGTGATCGTTACGGCGTCACCCTCTGTTACGCACAGCGTCGCACCGGGGAACTGGAATGGGTCGTTGCCCGCCGAGTAGCTCCACATGTAGACGCTGTTGTTGTCGGGGGTCAGGATGTATCCGGCCTTGGCCGTCAGCACGACGCTCGGGTTCAGGGTTCCATCGATGCGAGCGTTCTCGCAAATCAGGCCCTCGGGCCCTCCGTTCACTGCGGCATGGCTGGGGGTTGATCCGCTGAGCGGCAGCAACATTGCGGCGAAGGCAGCGCTGCCTAGCACCGCGAGCCACCGGGTCTTTGGCCGGCGATGCATCCGGCGAGTGGTCGGGCTGCTCACGTGTTCGGTCCTCTCGAAGTGTTCCATGGGTCCGCCTCTCTCACACGAACAACTGGTTTGGATGGGCCTGGGGGTCGAGCGCGCCCGCTGGATAGATGTGCACCTCGGTGCGCATCGCCCCGAAGCCGTCGAGCGGGTCGGGGGCGGCATCTGCCTTCTTCGTCCGGAACAGGATCTCCCGGTCGTAGAAGGGGTAGACGTCGGGGTTGTTGGTGCCACCAGACGCCGGCGCCGTGAAGATCAGATCGCGGCTCTCGCCGGGTCCGAGGTCGATCCGGTACGTCTTCGTCGTGATGTCGTCACGTGGATCGCCGGTCGGGAAGTAGTCGGGGCGGTCTTGACCCAGGAACTTGGCATCGCGCCCGACCATCGTCATCTCCAGGCCCGGCAGGACCAGGCTGTGCTCGTCGAAACCGAGGTTGGAGATGCGCAGCAACACCTTCTCACCGGCGTTGGCCTGGATGAGCGAGGAGTTCGGCTGATAGGCGAGGCGCGCCGCGACTGCGGCCGATAGCTGCGAGGCGCGCCACGAGCCGTTTTGATGATTGGCGTCGATGAACAAGTCGCGGTCGAAGAACGAGCCGTTCGGCTGGATCGTGTCGGGCCACGACCGCCCGTTCATCAAGCCGAAGGTCGAGCGGTACTCGCTCCAGTCACTCTCTTGGATGTGGCCGTCGTTCCAGTGGTTCTCGACGTTGGCCTCGGTCAGCAGGATGGCGTACTCCCGGTCGTATTGGGTCGAGGCGTCGTAGTAGGCGTACTTCTGACCCGAGATCAGGGGGTTGGGGCCTGTTGCCTCGGACCACTTGGTGGCGGTCCCGGCCGAGTTGAGGGCGGTCTCGCTCGGCCGCACGAAGACCATTCCAGTGAGGCCCATGTGTACGTGCTCGACGTCTTCCACGTGGCAGTGGTACATGTACGTGCCGACATCGACCGGCATGTAGCGGTAGATCAGTTCCGACCCCGACGGCACCGACAGCGATGCATCGGGCACTCCGTCGAAGTAGGGGATCTGGTTGGCGAAGCCATGCCAGTGGACCGTGTGCGGGTCGAACAGGTCGGGGCGTACCCCGAGCCCCAAGTTCTCCAACTTGAGCCGGATGTCGTCGCCGTCGTCGCAGTACAGCAACGGTGCGCTGATCTGGGCCAGGGTCTTGAAGTCGATCGGCGCAGTGAGCGACGACGGATCCCAGGGAGCGCTGAGGTTCGAGGCGGTGAAGCCCTCGATGTCAGTCACGTCGTCGAAGCCGAAGATGTACAGGTTCTGGCCGTCGGGTGCGAGCAGATCGGGGTAGTACACGCCAACTGGGGCGACGATGCTCGGGTCGGGCATCGCCGCGTAGCCGTCGGTGGCCACGAAGTGCCATTCCCTGACCCTTCCGGTGAACGTGGCGGCCAGGCGGACCGGCCGACGGGGTGTGCTCGAGCGGCTGAGCTGTCCGAAGCCGGCGGCGCCCGCGGCACCGAGTGCCACGCCGCCGGCTGCGAGCTTGATGAAGGACCGTCGGTCGAGGCGGCTCCTCGTTGTGTTGTCCACGTCTGGCCTCCTGTTGCCGTTCTCGTCCATCGCCTCGGTGTGTTCGTCTCGTCGCATGCTCACGGGACCGTCCCTCCCTTGAAGTCGTCGACTCTGGATCGTTCGGCAGCGCATTCCGATGCGGCCAGCCACTGGTGAAGGCCGAAGTCAGACCACCAACCGAGCCGAGATAGGTCGTCCCGCCGTTGATCTTCCAGATGTCGACCGTGCCGGTCGTCGGGTCGATGACCGCGCCCAGTGTGTTGCCAGTGGCGAAGCTGCCGGTCGGGATCGCCACGGCGCCGAGGTCGTTCGACGGTGATCGGATTCGTGGTCGTCGACACGAGGACCCTGTTGCCGGTGAAGTTCAGCGTGTCGTTCTGGCTGTTGTTCGCCGTGTTCGGGATCGACCGTTCCGGCCGGAACGGCGACAGACGCCGTGTTGATGATGCGTCGCTACCGTGGCCGCAACCGCTACCGTCGCGTATTGCACCCGCACACCGCTCGGGTAGACGTTCCCCGACAGCGTTCCGGTGACGGCCAGGTACAGATTCGAGCCGGTCACCGGCGTGTTGATGAACGTGTAACCCGCACCCTGCTTCGGGAGGTACGTCGGTCCAGTCGGCACAGTGCCGTTCCAGTAGGCCGGACCCACGGCGCACAACAATGCCCGAAAGGATCACGTTCGTGCAGAACGCCTGGTTCGTGTTCACGCGAAGCGCAGCGACTCCCGAGTTGTTCGGCTGCGTCCAGTTCGCCCCGAGGTTGTTGGCGTTCGCTCGGATGAAGGTGTCGAGCGTCGTCATGCTCGGCAGCGCCTTCGTCGCCGGCGACGCAATCGTGGTGGCCGTGTACGTCGCCGTGCCTCCGTTGAGCAACGATCACTGTGCCGCCTCTGCTGTTGCCTGAACCAGTGGCCGTGCACGACGACCCGGCTGTCGCCGTGCAGCTCCAAGCCGTCGACGTTCAGCCGTGACGGGAAGTTGTCGGTGACGGTGAGCGCCCGTGACGGCATCAGGCCCGTTGTTGTGGACCGTGACGGTGTAGCTGACGGCGGCACCGAAGGCGACCGAGCCCGACGGGCTGTGCGTCTTGGTGATCGTCAGATCGGCAGTCGGCAGCTTCACCTCGTCGGCGCCCGAGTCGGGCGGGGCCGGCCGTGCGTCGTTGTCGATGTCCGTTGCGGGTGCAGTCACCAAGCCGAACGGAGCGATGTTCGTGCTCGCTGCTCCAAGGTTGATGGCCGGGGACGTCGGGTCCAGGTGGTAGTCGCCGATGGCGTTGGCGGGCAGGCTGACACCCACGATCGCCGTCGGGCGGAACCGTGGGTTGACCCGCCATGGAGACACGCTGACCTTGATGTCGTACCATCCGGTGACGTGGGCGTTGCCGTCTTGAACTTCGGGAAGTTGGTGCCCGGAGCACCGTTCGCCACCAGGTTGGTCGGGCTGGCGTTGATCGGATGTGCCGACGTGTCGTCGTTGATGATCGAGTTGGTCGGGCTCAACAGACCTGGACTGTCGACCACTCCCATGTCCCAGTGGTTGACGGTCTCGCCGGTGACCAGTCCGATGCCGTGAACGCCTGGGATCGTGCCGGTGCTCTGCCAGTTGCCCGCCCGGTTGTCGTCGAAGACGAGGTTGAACAGCAACGGGTTGCTGAATGGCGACGAGCCGGCCTGCGGCGGCATGCCGCTGCAGTCTCGGTACACCGAGAACGTCAGCCCTGGCGACGCAGTAGCTGGTGATGTGGCCGTGGCGGCCTCGCTGAGCCCCACACTGCGGCCGTTGGCGGCCACGGAGACGATCTGGGCGCCGGCGGGAATGTTCGGCGACACCAATGTTGCACCAAGGTCGGCGGCGACGAAGTTGCTCGACGCCGGAGCGCCCGCCTGCAACTGGTACGTCGCCGAGTTGTTCGTGGTCCGGCCCCGAGTACGGGTGAACGTCGGCAGATGCCAGGCTGCAAGCCATCAGATTGCTGCTGTTGTCTCCCGTCGAGATGCCTGCAGGAGCCGGCGCACCAAGGCTCGTCACGGCGGTGGCCGTGGTGAGGTTCTTGGCGATGGTGTCGTTGTAGATCCGAACGTTCGTGGCGTCGTCGAGGGCGATACCACCACCCTCGTGGGTCGACACGTTGTTGGTGATCATGTTGTTGTAGACGTCAGCCGGCCAGTTGCCCGACTGCAGGAAGCGGATGCCGCCACCGTCGTCGCCGGCCAGGTTGGCGGCGATGTAGTTGTCGTGGATGCTCACCGCGCCGGAGCCGTTCGACAGCTTGTCGGGCAACGGGATCGCCGTCGCCGGGTCGAGATGCGGTTCGCCGCCGATCATGATCCCGGCGCCTTCGTCGACCGACTCGTTGAGGTAGATCTTGTTGTGGTCGATCACGCCGTTCTTGGAGAGGCCGAAGTGGCTGATGGCGCCGCCGTACTCGGCGGAGAAGTTGCCGCAGAACTCGTTGTGGTCGACTCGGTACCGCTCGCTGCCGTTGAACAGGGCCAACGCCCCGCCGAGGCTCGTGCCGCCGTTGGCGGTGATCCGGTTGTAGGCGAGTCGCAGGTCAGTGTTCTGCTGGTCGTACGCCGGGAACGTCTCACCCGTGACGGGATCACCCTCGGGGTTGCCGTCCTCGGTGTCGGTGCCGAGCTGTGGCGTGCCGATGCGGATGGCACCTGATGCACCGCTGTTGGCGATCACCGAGTTGTTGGTGATCTGCAGGAAGCGGGCGTAGGCGTTGGCCATGATCGCGCCACCCTGGATGTCGAGCACGAAGTTCTCGTCGGGTGCGGTACCGGTCTCGCCGGGAGCGTTGGTCAGACGACCGCCGCCAACCTCGTTGCGGTTGCCGGGGAAGCCCTTCTGGTCGCCACCGGTGATGGTGAGACCGTCGATGGCAGCCTTGTAGGAAGTCTTGTAGTCACCGTTGTGGGCGAGGATGTAGAAGACCTCACCCTCCGTCGGTGCCTGCTGACCATCCCATCCGTAGCCGAACCACGAAGGAAGTGGCGACGGCGCGGGTGGGATCGTCGGCTCCCCTGGCGCTGCGCCGCTGCCCAGTTGGAAGACCACGAAGGTCTCCCACAGTGCGGCATACGGCTCGGCAAACAACGACGGATCGAACGGGATCTCGACGGTCTGGTCGGGGAGGTCGCTGGTCGTGCCCTCGGGCTTGTTGGTCGCCGCGTTGTAATACTGCCCGTCGACGACGGAGCCGTACATCGGGGTCGGCCCCGTGGCGCCGCCGGTCGGATCGCGGCAGGATTCCTCCAGGACCTGCGCCTTGGATCTTCACCGGGTAGAACATCACCGGGCTCTCGTAGTAGGCGCCGCTTGCGTTGAATGCCAGTGCCGGATCATCGAAGTCGAACGTCGGATCGAGTGTGTCGAATCTCGGGTAGACGATGACCAGCGGATGGAGCTCGGGGAAGAACGCCCGGTTCAGGGCCGTCTTGGCCACAGTTTGCTTGAGCAGCGGCCCATTCGGATCCTGCGGACCGAACGAGCGCGTTGATCACCCCGTCCAACAGCGGACTCAGATTGAGCCAACGTCCCCACCCGTAGTTGATCGCCTTCTGGATCGGACCGGGGAAGAGGAACTGGTTCGGATCGGTCGGCGTGAACATGTTCGGCCGGTTCGTCTCACCCCAGTTGGTGGCCTGGTTGAGCTCGTTGACACCGGTCGTGTCGATGCGACGAAGTGTCGACAGCGGCCCGACGTGAATGACGTCGGGGTAGCGCTGTACGAAGGTCAGGTTCGCGCCGGTTGCCACCGTCGTGTAGCCCGACTTGAGCACATGGACGGTGAGACCGTTGACGGTGGTCAAGCCCGCCGCGCCGGCCTGCTTGACGTGCAGCTGGTAAGCGCCGCCGGCGAGGCTGGCCATCGTGAGGGTGAGCGTGATGTGCGTGTCGCTCCACGCTGCCGCACTCGGGGTGATCGTCGTCACCACGCCGGCCTCGTTGGTCAGCGTGACGTTTCCTGGTGAGGCGCCGAAGCCGAGGCCGTCGATCTCGATGCGCCCGGTCGTCTGACTGTTGTTGGCCACGTACGTGTTCGGGTTGGGCACGTACGGGTAGTCGACACGGAACAGCTGTGGCTCGGTGTCGGCTGCCTTGCAGACGATCGCCGCGGCGAACTGCGAGGCCGGGCCCTCGATCTGGATCGTGGCCCGTGTCGGCGCCGTGTCGGCCGACGTGAAGACGCCGGGCCAGGCCTGGAAGTTGGCCGCGATCGTGCGGTAGATCGGCTTGTAGTTGAGGTTCGGCCGTTGCGGCTGGCCGGGGTCGTTGCCGACGAAGCGGAACATCCCGGCGCACGGGCCCGCCGGGACCGGGCAGTTGTAGCTGTTCGTCGAGGGCATCAGCACTTCGAACAACCCGTTGTAGTCGGTGTCGACCGTGGTGAGCAGACGGTTCGTCCAGTCGTAGAGACCGACAGGAACGTCGGCGACGCCCTGGACCTCACCGAGCGAGGTCGAGCGGCGGTCGGTCGAGACCGAGACGTCGTCGGTGACGTAGCCCCAGTACTTCGCCGGGATCGGGACGTCGGTGTACAGGTTGAAGTTCGGGGCCACCGACTGGCCGGCCTCGACATGGATCAACTTCACCGAGCAGGAGGGCACCATCTGGTCCTCGTACGGGCTGCCACCGACATCATGGAGGTCCGGGTTCTCTGGGTCGGCGCTGATGAGTACGGGAGGTCCGACGCATTCCCCATCGGGGTACGGTGACGTCGTGCTGGTTGGCTCGCGCAGGCCGATGCTCGGGAGCTGCGGAACGCTCGGGTCATAGCGATTCGCCTTGAGGAAGTCCTGGAAGGAGATCCCCGTCAGGTCGGCGCCCTGAGGCACGTACACGTCGCCCGTGAACACGTTGATCGGGTCCTCGGTGCGCACCTTGTAGAGCGGCCTGCCGGGATGGAGCGGGTCCTCCGGGATGTCGACGCTGACGAGGTAGTCACCTGGGTGCCATGTCACGAAGCCGTAGTTGCCGTCGACCTGCTGGCCGTCAGCGGCGCCGACGTCACCGTCGGCGAAGCCGAATGTCGTCCCTTGCAGCGTGGCTTCGACGCAGTCCTGTTCGTGGCGGTTGAGGTTGGTGTTCAAGACGGCGTCCTGCACGACCGGGATGCCGTTGGAGTCGCGCGGGATGCAGCTCGCCGGGCGATGCCATTCCTCGGTGTCGTAGGTGGCACTGTGCGTCGCGATGTTGCCGGGGGCGACATCGTCAGCTGACGGGATCGTCGCCGACTGCCGAGGGGTGGCGATCGACGACGGCCGATCCGTCGGGGTTGAGCTTGATGTGGCCCGTCAGGTCGCAGGTGTCGCCGGGACCGTCGCAGGGCACCGGGGCGGCGATCTTGACGATGATGCCGGGGATGCCGGGCTCGTAGTCCTCGGTCGCTGCTTTGCGAGCCTGCAGCTCGTTGCGGGTGGCGTCGTACGCGACCGTCGCCACGATGCCGCCCTGGCAGGCGTCGGCGCACGGGGTCAGCGGATTGTTGTCGGTGGCCGGCGCGGTGTCGTACGGCAGCACGCCGATGTCGACTCGGCCGTCCTGGCCGATGATCGGCAGCAGGCTGAGGTCGACGGCCGCCGTCAACACGGTGTGCTCCTGCGGATCGTTGTCGGCCTGGTAGGTGACGCCGGTCGTCTTGTAGCGGGTGTTGAAGAACTCCTCGATGATGAACGCGCCCGTGCGGGTAGCCCTCCTTGATCGTGGTAGTTGCCCCAGAAGTCGGTGGTCGCCACGTTCTGGCCGGACACGTACATGTCATTCGTGCGGTTCTTGATGATGACGTCGAAGTTGGGCACGCCCTTCTCGCCGGGATCCATCTTGCCGTTGGCGTTCGTGTCGACGAACACGTGACCGGTGATCCGGGTGAACCACCCGATCAGCGGCACGTTGCCGAGGTCGACGACGTTGCCGCCGACGATCGAGACATTGAAGACGTCGAAGGCGTAGTCCTGATCGATGTCCCAGAACGACATCAGGTAGGTGCCGTCCTTGACGTTCTGTGATGTCGAAGGTGCCGTCGTCGTTGTTCTGGGTCCAGTAGCCGATCTGGTCGCCGTTGTCGAAGTCGTTGAGGCCGATCATCACCCGGTCGAGCGTGCGCGGGTAGCGGATGCCGGACTGGCCGTTGGCGCCGCCCTGGCCGGCGAGACCGCCCTGGCCGGGCACGTATGGCTCGGCAGCGAGCACGGTGCCCTTGATCTCGCCTCCGGTTGCGTTGGCGGTGATCGGCCAGTCGGGGTTCTGGCCCCTGGTGGCCACGTCGCCGTTCCAGGTGTCGACGAAGCCGAACTGTGCCCACGGCACCGGCTCACCGGCCTGCACCATCTCGGTGTCGAGACCGGAGTCGTTGGCCATCATCCAGAAGTCCGAGTCGTGCCCACCCTCGAGGGTGGTCGTCTGCGACCAGCGTCCCTCGTTGTCGGAGTCTCCGGGTGGTGCGACGGTGATCGAGTACCGGTTGGTCCCCATGTTGGGGATGCGGACGATCCCGTTGGCGTCACTCAGACACTTGCCACCCGTGCCGGGAACGCGAATCGGGGCGCCGTCCTCCATGGCAATACCCCACGTGACGTAGTCGTCGTAGGTGAAGACGTAGTCGGGATTGCCGCCGCCGTAGTACGTGGCCGCGTCGGCGCGAGCAGCCGCAGTTCCGCCCGGGCCGTAGAAGTTGATCGCATCCAGCGGGCTCATCGGGTCAGTCGGCGCGACGTACTCGGGCGGGGCGAGGGCTGCGAGGCCCTGAGGAACGACGCGGTAGTACTCGGTGCAGATCGGGTTGACGTACCAGTCGGTCGACACCGCGCCAAGGATGTCGTTGACCGTGGCATTCCAGCCCTCGAGGCCGTGTTCGGTGGTGGCATCGAACGTGCCGTCAGCGGGCGCGCTGTCCTCGAACACCTTGACCTGGATGGTGCCGAGAGGGATCGGGTACGGGTTGAGGCCGACCTTGATGATCGCCGGACCTGGCAGCGACCACCGGCATCGGAACGCTGAAGTGAGTGCCGCCGATCTCGTACCCGTCTGCCGATACCGAGACGAGGTACTTGCCGGGATCGAGCGAATTGATCGCCGTCGGTCAGGTTCCACTCGCTCGAGTCGCCCGAGGAGACGACCTTGCTCGCCGTCGACAGGATGGATCGACGGCCATTCGCAGTTCGCCGGGGAAAAGTGGATCGCCGTCGGGATTGGTAGCCGTCTGCGGACGGCAGACATCGGAACCATCGACGGTCGAATCACCGGCGTCGATGCCGGCTTCGGTGCTCGCCTGGTGCGGGTCACCGGTGTTGTCCTCGTTGATGATCCACTTGTAGGTGAACGCACCAGGCGTCGACGAGCAACCGGGAGGCGGCGTTGGCGTGCCCGCGAACGGCGTAAGCAGATGCATGCCGCGGTATGGCGCGCAGTCGTCGGTGCCACGCGGCGGGCGCAGACTGCTGTCACGCGCCGCGATCACGTCGAGCCGGAGGTCGGTGCTTGTCGCCGCCGAGGCGACATGGACCGCGCTCGACTGCACGAGCACCACCGGGAATCCGATGACCGCGGCAAGCATCACTGCCATCAGCGGATGACGCCTCGAGATCGCGCCCTTCACTCCATCCCTGACCATCGTCGGCCTCCTCGTGTCCATCAGACGGCAACCCGGCTATGCCCGGCTGACCGGGCTCCTAACGCCAGCGAGCAAACGTCGGCGGCGAAGACGAGCCCGGCGCCGCCGGGGAAGCTCGCGGCAGCAAACAGGACGGGTGTCCGCCGCCACAAAGTCCCCAGACCGCCGACTCTCAGTAGACCGTTCATCCCCTGCCTCCGTGTACATGAGTCACCAGACAGGCTTGGTTCCCGTCCCGGATCCATCGGCGGGATTTAGAACAGATCTGCGGCGTCTTGTGTGGAAGATGGCAGATTTGTCATCTACCTCTCAGCAAGGTCGCCCGCGGTCGACCCCACGGTGGTCGCTGTACGCGGCGCTGAATTTCACGGCCTGACCTGCGGGAAACCGGGCAACCAGGGCGGCCGTGAGGTTGGGATCAGCCGATGTCGATCCTGACAGTCCCGCCGGCGAGGCAGGTCAAGCCGTCAACCGGTGCAACTCGTCGAGGATCCCGGCCAGGCGCAGGCTCTGCTGTTTGCCGAAGACCGGCTGCTCGGTGCCGGCAACCACGGACTCGAACTGGGCGACCATGCCCGCGTACGCGTTCGCGCCGGCGCATGCGATCGTGTCGACGGATCCGTCGCGGCGTTCGATGGCGATGGTGCTCGCATCCGGCGGGCCCGGCACGTGGTCGCCGGGCAGGTTGACCAGGCCGTCACTCCCCGACAGCGCCATCTGCTTGCGCACCGGCGCGTCGAACGACACGTCGAACGTCGAGCTGAAACCGCTGCCCCAGTCGATCCATCCCGCCATTGCGATGTCGACACCGAGGTCGTTGCGCGTGGCAGTGGCCGCCATTCCGACGGGCGCCCGGTCGGCGATCAAGAGAAAGGGCGCGATGCAGTAGATGCCGATGTCGAACAATGCGCCGGCGCCCCGTGGGTCGATGCGATGGTCACCGGCGGTCATGTCCATCGGGTAGCTGAACGACGCCCGTCCGGACCGCAACGTGCCCAACGAGCCGCTCGGCGGCGAGTTCGAGCAAGGCCCGCGCCCGTGGATGATGCGGCCACATGTACGCCTCGAGGATGGTCAGTCCGGCGGACTCGGCGTGGTCGAAGAGCGCAGCGCTGTCGGCCGGCGACATGGTCAGCGGCTTCTCGCACAGCACGTGCTTGCCGGCATCGAGGGCCCGGTGACTCCACTCGGCGTGAAGGTGGTTGGGCAACGGGTTGTACACCGCGTCGACGTCGTCACGGGCGAGCATCGCCGCATAGGGCTCGAAGTCGTCGCCGCGCCGGCTCGGTGCGTCGACGACGACGTGGCCGAGCTCGTCGAAGGCCGGCCGCAATGCACCGAGGTAGATGCGGCTCGAACCGCCGAACACACCCCAGCGGATCATGCGCCGAGGACGACCATCTTGATCTCGGTCATCTCCTTGATCGAGTAGGCCGGCCCCTCGCGGGTGTTGCCGCTGTCGCGCAGTCCGCCGTACGGCTGCTGATCGGCTCGCCAGGTGGGCACCTCGTTGACCAGCACTCCGCCGTAGTCCAGCGCGTGAACAGCCTTGAGGGCCTTGCCGAGATCGGTCGTGAAGATCGCCGCCTGCAACCCGAACGAGGAGTCGTTGGCCAGCTCCAGCGCGTCGTCGAGCGAGTCGTAGGTGGAGATCGCGACCACCGGACCGAAGACCTCCTTCGAGCAGACCTTCATGTCGGGCTTGGCATTGGTGATGACCGTCGGGCGCAGCACGCCATCGTCGTTGAGTGCTCCCCCGGTGAGCACCTTCGCGCCGGCTGACTCTGCCTCGGTAACCCAGGACACGACACGGTCACGTTCATTCCGCGAGATCAACGCCGACATGTCGGTGGCTTCGTCGAGCGGGTCACCGACCACGAGGGCATTGACGTGGTCGACGAGGGCGGCGGTGAAATCATCGGCGATCGAGGTGTGCACGTAGATGCGCTGGGTCGAGATGCAGCTCTGACCGGCGTGGCTGAAGCCGGCGATCTTGATCTTGGCCGCAGCGGTCTTCCAGTCGCCGTCGGGCTCGATGATCACGGGAGCGTTGTTGCCCAGCTCGAGGCCGACGCGCTTGCGTGGAGCGCGGGACCGGATTCCCCAACCGACCTCGGGAGAGCCGGTGAAGGTGATCAGGGCGATGTCGGGGTGATCGACGATGGCATTGCCGACCGTGCTGCCTCCGCCGGTGACCACATGGAGGTACTCGGGAGGCAGGCCACATTCGTCGATCAACATCTTCGCCAAGGCGATCGAACTGAACGGCGTCTGGCTTGCCGGCTTCAGCACCACCGGACATCCGGCGGCGATGGCAGGAGCGAGCTTGTGGGCGACGAGGTTGAGCGGGAAGTTGAACGGGGCGATGGCGCCGACCACACCGATCGGCACTCGCAGCGTGAAGCCCAACTTGCCCTCACCGGCCGAGATCGCGTCGAGCGGAATCATCTCACCCGACAACTTGCGCGCCTCGGCTGCGGCGAACAGGAATGTGCCGACGGCACGCTCGGCCTCGGCGCGAGCCGTCTTGATCGGCTTGGCCGCCTCCCTGGCGATGATGGTGGCGAACTCATCGCGACGTTCGGTCAGGCGCTGTGCCGCCTTGTCGAGGATCGCGGCCCGCCTCCACAGCGGAAGGGGTGTCTTCAATGCGGCCTTTGCCGTGGCGACGGCCGCCGCCACATCGGCTTCTGTCTGGGCCGGGATCTCGCCGATGACCGAATCGTCGTACGGTGAGCGAACAGTGATCGTTTGAGCCATGTCAACCGACGATACTTGCCTCATGAGTACCCCTCGTCATCCGTATCTCGACTGGGACGGGCCACTGCCGTTCGCTCACAGAGGTGGGGCCAGCGACATGCCCGAGAACACGATGGAGGCGTTCGAATACGCCGTCAACCTCGGCTACCGCTACCTCGAGACCGATGTGCAGGTGACCGCCGACGGTGTGCTGGTGGCGTTCCACGACAACGATCTGCTGCGCACCACGCGGCCGGGCCGGCAAGATCAGCGAGCTGCCCTGGTCCGAGGTGTCGAAGGCGCTGGTCGATGGCAAGGCGCACATCCCGCTCCTCGAGGACCTGCTCGGCACCTGGCCGGAGGCTCGGATCAACATCGACTGCAAGTCCGACGCTGCAGTCGACGCCCTGGTGCGCGTCACTGCGCCGCACGAACTCGCTGACCAGGGTGTGCGTCGCGGCGTTCAGCGACAGTCGGTTGCGACGCCTGCGCAAGGCACTCGGGGCGGAGTTGTGCAGCTCCCTCGGCCCGCTCGAAACGGCACTGCTGCGCTTCGGCCTGCTCCGCAACCCTCCCGGTCTTGCCGCTCAGGTCCCCGTGAAGCAGGGCCCGGTGGTCATGGTCAACACGCAAGTTCGTCGAGCGCGCCCATCGGCTGGGGCTGCACGTCCACGTGTGGACGATCGACGATGCGGCGGAGATGCAGCGGCTGCTCGACCTCGGCGTCGACGGCATCATGACCGACCGCCCGGTCATCCTGCGGGAGGTTCTCGAGTCGCGCGGCGCCTGGCACTCCTCCCACTGACCATGGTCTGGGTTCTCCCCAATTGTCAGTGACGAAAACGGACCAGCGGGCACCAGGCGATCTGGGTGGCGATCTGGGTGCCACGCTCGGGCGAAGGCCTGGGGTTTGACGGAGGATTGGCGCCCAGATCCGAAATTGCGCGAGCGAGTTTCGTCACGGACGATTCGAGAGGGGGCCTGGAGGGTCGGCATGGGGATGGGCGGTCGCGGCCATCACCGTGATCCAGCCGACGGCGAGAGCGATGGCGCCGACCAGGGTGATCAGCGGGCCGGCTTCGATGGAGATGAGAGATGTCGACGGTGCGGATGCGACCGCAGCCGCAACCGATCCGGTGTAGAGCACCGCGATGGCGACGGTGACGAAGGTCAGCCGTCGTCGCGGGAACCACAACACCGTGACGGCGCCGGCCAGCAGCAGCGGAACGACGGGCCACAGCCTCACGCCCCAACCGACGAGGCTCGACGGAGAGAACCCGAGTCGGTCGACCAGCGAGAAGATCTCGTAGCTGTTTCGTTGACGGGTGCCGGATCGCAGCCAGGGCAGGAATGTGCCGGCAAGGGCTACTGCGGCGCCGATGCTCGCCAGCGCGCGCCCGATGAGAATCCGCTGCACCGCGGCAGCGTAGGTTCCGCACATGGCCTCGCTCCGATTTCACTCCGTCCGGTCCCCGAGGGCAATGGTTGCCAGTGCTGACCAGCTCGCTACCCAGGCCGGCGTGAGGGCGTTGGTTCTCGGGGGCAACGCCGTCGATGCGGCCATCGCCACGAACGCGGCCATCGCGGTCACGGGTCCACACCTGTGTGGAATGGGCGGCGACCTCTTCGCACTCATCCACCGCGACGGCGAGGTCTTCGCCCTCAACTCGACCGGGCGAGCCGGTGCCGGCGCCGACGCCGCTGCACTCAGGGCAGAGGGTCGTGCCGACATGCCGTTTCGACACGACATCCGCAGCGTCACCGTGCCCGGCTGTGTCGATGGTTGGGTGGCGTTGCACGAACGATTCGGCACGTTGCCGCTGTCGGTGTTGCTGCAGCCGGCCATCGCTCTGGCGAGCGATGGATTTCCGGCGAGCCCGCTGCTCGTCGGTGCGGCAGCTCGTGCCGACGAAGGGGCCGGTGCGAACCTTGCCGAGCTGATCAATCAGCTGAGCCGCCCCGGCGCGCGGGTTTGCCGATCGGGCGCGGCTCGAGCGCTCACCGATGTCGCTGAAGGTGGTCGAGCCGCGTTCTACGAAGGCGAGTTCGGCAGAGGTCTGAAGGCACTCGGTGACGGGTTCTACGCCGACACCGATTTCTCCACGCCATTGGCGGAATGGGTCACGCCGCTGACCACCCGCGCCTTCGGGGTCGATCTGTGGACCATCCCTCCGAACTCGCAGGGCTACCTCACGCTCGGCGCTTCCGAGCTGGCCTCCCGGCTCGAGCTGCCGGCTGATCCCAACGACATCCGGTTTGCCCACCTGCTGATCGAGGCCGCGACTGCAGCCGGGTTCGACCGGCCCGAGGTGCTCAGCGATACGGCGGACGGCGAGGATCTGCTGCGCTCGATCGCCGGCAGGATCGATCTGATCGACAGCGAACGAGCATCGGATCGGTGGTCCCCCGGCCGCGACGGCGACACGACCTATCTGTGCACCGTGGACGGCAGCGGGATGGGTGTCTCGTTGATCCAGTCGAACGCCGCCGGATTCGGGTCCGGGTTGGCCGAACCGAACACTGGGATCAACCTGCACAACCGCGGTCTCGGGTTCAACCTGCGCGAGGGACACCCGGCAGAGTTCCTGCCCGGTCATCGTCCTCCGCACACGCTGTGTCCGGCCATGGCCACGGCAGACGGCGACCTCCGCGCCGTGTTCGGCACGATGGGCGGCGACGCCCAGCCGCAGATCCTGCTTCAGGTGGCCGCCCGCCTGTTCCACTACGGCCAGTCCCCGGCGGCGGCCGTCAACGCCGGGCGATGGGCGCTACAGGGGCCGGTCACCGGGTTCGACACATGGACCAGCGGTCGAGCCCCGACGGTCACCGTCGAGGGGAATGCGCCCTCGGATTGGATCACCGGCCTCGCTGATCGCGGCCACACGGTCGAGGGTTTGCCGCCGTACGACAGCGGCTTCGGACACGCCCACGCGATCGTCATCGATGCCGATGGGTTCCGTGTCGGTGCCGCCGATCCGCGGACGATGATCGGCACAGCTGCGGGCATCTGAGCCCAGGTCATCGAACGCAGTACGATCTGGACGATGCGCGTCGATACGAACTTCTTCTGCTCCGTTCCCATGCCGGACGCGGGTGATCGATCGGTGGCCCCGACGGCGCGACGGTACGGCAACGACGCTGTCGTCGAGTGCTACAAGAACCTTGTCGAATGGGCGAAGACCGCCGATCAACTCGGCCTCGACACGATGTGGCTCACCGAGCACCACTTCCAGTACGAGGGCTACGAGGTGCTGCCCAACCTCATCCTGTTCGGGCAACACCTGGCCATGCTCACCCGAGGCCTGCGACTCGGGCAGATGTTCAATGTCGTGCCCCAGTGGCATCCGCTTCGTCTCGCCGAAGACTTCGCCATCGCCGACATCATCACGGGCGGGCGTATGGAGTTCGGTGTCGGTCGCGGCACCGTCCCTCGCGAAGCGTGGGCACTGGGCACGGTGGTGGCCAGCGGTGACAACGCGATGTCGGCGGAACACGATCGCATCAACCGCGAGATCTTCGAGGAGTCGATGGAGGTCATCAAGCTGGCCTGGTCGCAGGAGCGCTTCGCCTACCGCGGTAAGCACATGGTGTTCCCGCCAGACGACGTACCCGATCGGGGCACGATGGTCAACGATCTCTCGCTGGTTCCACGGCCGTTGCGCAAGATCGACATCTACCAACCGGTCACGTCGCCGGAGACCATCGAGTACGTCCCGGTCGCCGGGCACAAGGCCGTGTACTGGCTTCAGAACGCAGCGACCCAGAAGCAGAAGTGGGATCGCTACGCGGAGATTCGCGAAGCCTGCGGCACACCCATCGGACCTGGCGAGGACCGTTGCCTCGTGCTCAACCTGCATGTCGCCAAGACACGCGAAGCGGCGCTCGTGAAGGGCCGACCCGGGCAGGACGAGTTCAACAAGTTCCTTTCCCCGTACGGTCGATTCAGCAGCTACCGCAACCCGGACGGTTCGAAGGTGCCCTTCAACCACTGCCCGACCGTCGAAGAGAGCAACGAGCAGAGGATCCAGATCGTCGGATCGATCGACGACGCTGTCGACGCCATCGGGTTCTGGCGCGACCTGCTCGACCTCGAGCACATCTGCCTGTTCCTCGACTATCCCGGAATCAGCCGCGAGGAGATGATCGAGCAACTGCATCTCGTGGTCGAGGAAGTGTTCCCCCGTCTCGGCGAACCGATCGTGCGCCGCCCGATCATCGGCTCACCACTCGTGTGAGGCCGCTCTCCTCCATCGCCCAGGCTCTTGCCGACGATGGCTACCTCGTGTTGCCGGCCTTTGCCGAACCGCACGCCCATCTCGACAAGGCGTTCCTGGCAGAACGCGTCGACAACCCGACGGGTGATCTGATGGGCGCGATCGAGGCCATGGAACGGGCGCGCTGTTCGATCACGCTCGCCGACACCATCGAACGAGCCGAGCGGGCAGCGAGGCTGTTGTCGGCCAATGGGTGCACCGCGATCCGCACCCACGTCGACCTGACCCTGAAGGGCGGGCTGACGTCGGTGGAGGCGTTGATCGACGTGCGTGACCGGCTCCGCGACCTCGTCGACATCCAAGTCGCCGCGCTGTGTGCGTGGCCGTCGATCGGAGTGGAGGGCGCCGACCAGCGGGCGCTGCTCCGCGAGGCCATCGCCCTGGGGATCGACGTCGTCGGTGGTTGCCCCTATCTCGAGTCTGACCCCGCGGCGGCAACCGACAACCTCTTGACGATTGCCGCGGAGGCTGGTCTGGCGATCGACCTGCACACCGATGAGACCCTCGACCCGTCGGTGTTGACGCTCGAAGTCCTGGCCGAGCAAGTGCTCGCCAGCGGGTTCCTCAATCGGGTGACGGCCAGCCATTGTGTGTCTCTCGGTGTGCAGCCAGAACGCCGTCAACGGGAAGTCGCCGAGAAGGTCGCCGGCGCCGGTATCAGCGTGATAGCCCTTCCTCACACGAACCTCTTCCTCCAAGGTCGTGATCACCAGGCGGCGATGCCGCGGGCGGTGACGGCGGTGAAGGCCCTCCGTGATGCCGGCGTGAATGTGGCGGCCGGCGCAGACAACCTCCAGGATCCGTTCAATCCCGTCGGTCGAGGCGACCCCCTGGAAACGGCGGGGCTGATGATCATGACCACACACACCCTGCCCGCGGACGCGCTGGACATGGTGACGGGTGCCGCTCGTCGGGCAATGGGCCTGACCGAATCCGTCGATCTCGTGGCGGTCCGGGCGACGACTGTCCGCGAAGCGATCGCCTTTGGTCCTTCTGACCGAATGGTCCTGCGCGACGAGGCCTAGTCGCCTCTCGGTCTCCTCGCTATTGCTGGGCGCGATCCAACACCACGTGCAACAACACGTTGGCACCGGCCTCGATGTCGGCCGGCGTGGTGTATTCGGCGATGTTGTGTGAGAGTCCGTCGACACTGGGCACGAAGATCATCGAGGTCGGGCACACCCTGGCCAGCATCTGGGCGTCGTGGCCGGCGCCGGATGGCATCCGGCGAGTTGAATGACCCAGCCGTTGGGCAGTCGACTCGACGAGGTCGATCATGCTGCTGTCGAACTCGACCGGCTCGAATCGAGCCAGCGTGCGCATCGAGATCTCGCATCCCTCGTCGCCGGCATACGAGCGGCACGCGGCGAAGACCTCGGCCTCGGCCTCCTTCAACCGAGCGTCGTCGGTGTTGCGAAGGTCGATGCTGAACACGACGCTGGACGGAATCACATTGACCAGGTTGGGAGTGACGTCGAGCCTGCCGACGGTCGCCACCTGCGGGGCCCCGAGGTATCCCGCAGTGAGACGAACCTCGTGGATGGCGCGGGCTGCCACCGCCAAAGGATCACGGCGCATCTGCATGGGTGTCGTGCCGGCATGCGCTGATTGCCCTGTCACCGTGACCTCTGTCCAGGAGATCCCCTGCACGCCCGTGACGACCCCGATGGTGGTGCCCTCTTCTTCGAGCACCGGACCCTGTTCGATGTGCAGTTCGGCGTACGCGAAGCGGGAACAAGGCGGCCGGCACGGGTGTAGGGCCGGCGTAGCCGATACGGCTCAGTTCGTCGCCGAGCCTGGCTCCGTCGTCGGCCGCGGTCACATCGAGCGCCTCCTCGACTGCCAGGCCGCCGACATAGACCAGGCTCCCGAGCATGTCGGGAGCGAATCGGGCGCCCTCCTCATCGGTGAAGAACGCCACCTGGATCGGTCGGCGGGTCGTGATGTCGTGTTTGGCCAGGGTCTCGACGATCTCCAACCCGGCCAGCACTCCGAGGTTGCCGTCGAATCGCCCTCCGGTGCGGACGGTGTCGATGTGCGAACCGACCATCACTGCAGCCGCTGTGGGGTCGCTTCCGGCACGGGTGGCAACCACGTTGCCGATGGCGTCGATCGAGACCTGCATGCCGAGATCGACGCATCCACGACACGACCAGATCCCGACCGTCACGGTCGGCATCGGTCAACGCCAGCCGGGCGCAGCCTCGCTCGCCGTTCGGGCCGTGGACGGCGCCGATCTCACCGAGCGCCTCGAGCCGTTGCCACAGACCGGTCGCCGTCGATGTGCACGTCGTTCCAGCCGGCCATCGTCAGCGCCCGAAATCGAAAGTCGAGATCTCGCGGAGCGCATCGCAGAACGAGCGACACCGAGCCGGCGAACAGTTCTGCGCCACGTTCGGCCGTCGCCGCCGTCGGGTCGCCGATGTACACCTTCGGGATGGAAGTCGTTCGACAGCCATCCGAAGCTGACCCGGCCGCCGAAGCGGACGTATGCGTTGCCGGCGAGCTTGTCGGGGACGCGGCGCGTCGCCCTGCTCATGTCGCACAGGCCGGGTGCGAGGTGCAGCATGATCGGAGGTCTCGTTGGTGCCGCCGTGCACGCCCATCCCCAGCTCGCTGGCCGGCGACGTGCCGCCCTGATCGACCGGCATACCCGGGTGGGCGAGGAACGTCATCAACCCGTGCGCGAGCCGCAGTTCGCGGTTGGCGACGTTGAGCAGCGAGCTGTTGCCTCCGTGACCGTTGAGGAAGACGAGTCGCTTCGCCGGGGTCGTGGCGATGCAGCGGCCGATGTCGTCGAGCACCGCCAGCAAGGTCGTGGCCGACAACCACACCGTGCCCGGCGACCAGGCGTGCTCGTTCGACTTCGTGTACTGCAGCGTCGGCATCAGCCAGACGTCGAGCTCGTCGCCGACCTCGGCGACCGCGGCCTCGGCGACAGCCGTGGCGACGATCGAGTCGGTGCTGAGTGGCAGGTGCGGGCCGTGCTGTTCGATGGCCCCGAGGGGTTGGACGATGATGCTGCGCTCGTCGAGCCGCGTCGCCGACCTGTGGGCCGGAGAGGTTCGGGAAGTAGCGCTCGACCGAGGTCACACGGGCACGTTACCCCCACGTGCCATCGGCCAGAATGAAACGGTGACCGCTCCCGACTACGACGCCATGGTCGTCGGCGCCGGTCACAACGGTCTGGTGTGCGCCGCCTACCTGGCCAAAGCCGGCCTGCGCACGCTCGCTGGTCGAGGCCCGTTCGTCGGTCGGCGGCACCGCGTCGAGCGAGTCGTTCGCCGGTGGAACGGTCAACATCTGCAACTGCGATCACATCACGTTTCGCACCACGCCGGTGATCGACGAGCTCGGTCTCGCCGGCTCTCGGCCTGCGCTACATCGACATCGATCCGGCACAGCGCAACATGGCGTGGGACGGCGGGCCGTCGTGGACGATCCACCACGACGTCGAGCAGACCATCGAATCGCTGGCGCGCACCTATCCCGCGGAGGTCGACGGCTATCGGCGCTACGTGAAGGCGGCGATGCCCGCCGTGCGGATGGTGCTCGACAATGCCAACGACCCGCCGTCGCGTCACCACGATCGCCAAGAAGGTCGCTCGCCCGCCGTGGCCGTGGCGCGGCCACGCTTGCTGCGCTGGAGCCGACGCAGCGCCGCCGACGTGATGCGCTCGCTTCTTCACCGCCGACGCGCTGCGCGGCCCGGCGATGGTGACCGGGCCGATGGTGTGGGGCGTCTCGCCCGAGACTCCCGGGCACCGGTCTCGGCGCGCTTGACGTACGCCTTGCGCCACGTCGGCTCGCGTCGGACGACCCGAGGGCGGAAGCGGGATGGTGCCCGAGTCGCTTCGCCGGGCGTTCGAGCACGCCGGTGGATCGTTGATGCTCGAACACCAAGGTCGCCCACCTCACGTGCGAGGGCGAGGCGATTCGCGGCATGATCTGCACAGACGGCACCGAGGTCACCGCGCCGATCGTCGTGTCGGCCTGCAACCCGCACGACACGTTCCTGGCTTGGCTGAAGAACCCACCGCCGCAGGCGCGATCGCTGGTCGAACGGTGGAGGTCGATCCCCCACGACGACGGCTACGAGTCGAAGGTCGACGCCATCGTCGATCGCCAGCCGATGTCGGCTCGGAAGGCGATCCGCTCGGTACGACGATGGTCGATCTCACCGTCGCTCGACGAGATCGATCGCGGTCACTCGGTGATGGCGAGCGGCGGGATGCTCGAACGGCCCGGCGATGTTCGTCAACTCACCATCGGCACTCGACGCGACGCTGGCACCCGCCGGTCGGCACGTGTTCAGCCTGGAGGTGCTGTACACGCCGTACGCCGTTGCCGGTGGATGGGCCGAGCAGCACCGAACCTCGCCGCTGGCTCGATCAGGTGGCGACGGTGCTGGCGCCCGGGCTTCCTCGACTCGCTGATCGATTGGCGGGCGATGACGCCCGATCGCTACGAGCGCGAGTTCCATCTGCCCCACGGCCACGCGACCAGCTTCGCCGGTGGACCACTCGCAGCGCTGCGCAACAAGAACCCCGAGCTGACCCGCTACGAGACGCCGATCAAGGGTCTGTACCTGACGGGCGCGGCGACGTTCCCCGGCGCCGGCGTCTGGGGCGCGAGCGGCCGCAATGCTGCGCTGCGCATCCTCGGCCGGGAGGATTAGCGGGGTTACAGACCGATGGGTACCCTGTCGGCATGATCAATTACACCCTTCCCGATCTCGCCTACGACCCGGGTGCGCTGGAACCACACCTCAGCGGGCAGATCGTCGAACTACACCACGGCAAGCACCACGCGGCGTACGTCGCCGGGGCCAACACCGCCCTCGAACGCCTTGCCGAGGCTCGTGCTGCCGGGCAAGTACGACGCGCTGGTGGGCCTGGAGAAGTCACTCGCCTTCAACCTCGGCGGCCACGTGCTGCACACCATGTACTGGGCCAACCTCTCGCCCGATGGCGGCGACAAGCCCAGCGGTGACCTGGCCGCGGCGATCGACGACCAGTTCGGCTCGTTCGACGCCTTCCGGGCACACTTCAGCCAGGCGACGACGCTTGTGCAGGGCTCTGGTTGGGGCATCTTGTCGTGGGAGCCGCTCGGCCGGCGGTTGATCATCGAGCAGCTCGAGGTGCACCACCAGAACACCACGTTGGGCGCCGTGCCGCTGCTGGCCATCGACGCATGGGAGCACGCCTACTACCTGCAGTACAGGAACCGCCGAGCCGACTACGTCGAGGCCATCTGGAACATCGTCAACTGGGCCGACGTGGCCCGCCGGTTCGCCGCAGCCAAGGTTTGACTGGTGACTGGGCCGATCACGCGTCCTTGACGGACCAGACGCGCTTGGCGACGGGCTCTTTGTCGCTCCACGGGAAGTTGATCCATCGGTCGGTGCGCTTCCAGACGTAGTCGCACTCCACGACGGAATGGCTCTTCTCGTACAGCACCGCGGTGCGAACCTCGGCGACCTTGCCCTCGCAGAACAGTTGCACGCTTCGCAGCGTGTGGCCGGTGTCGGCGACATCGTCGGCGATCAGGATCCGAGCATCGCTGACGTCGACGAAGTCGGGCGCCGGCGGAAGGATCCGCGGCACTTCGAGTCGTTCGTCGACGCCGGTGTAGAACTCGACGTTCATCGTGTACACGTTCTTCACCGACAGGGCGTAGCCCATCGCCCCGCCGATCAGCAGACCGCCGCGAGCGATCGACAGGATCATGTCGGGCTCGTAGTCGTCGGCCACCATCTGGGAGAGTTCACGAGACGCCTCACCGAACATCTCCCACGTCATGATTTCGCGCTCGCTCGACACGCTGGCAACACCTCGTTCCGTGTAGGCGCCCAAGCTACCGCGACCGACGGACGACGAGCTTCCATCTACGACGTGAGGAACGGGGAGATCGACCTCGGCCGAGCGCAACTCGATGGTGGCCACGACGTGATCGTCGGCCGGACCGTACGACATCGGGTTCGGCGGTGTGGCCGTTGCGGTCGTAGCACGGGAAAGCGGGCTGCGGACAAGCACAGTCGCAACCGCTGCCCTGGCTGCACTCGAACGGCGATCGGGCGAAGCTCGATCGACCAGGCGACTTCGCGTCCCGGCGGTCACGGCGTCGAGCAGTCGCTTGGCGGAGCCCGGTGACCGTGCGGGCGGTGTCGTCGGCTCGACGACGGCGAGGGTCGCCACGAGGTCGTGACGGGGGCGATCGCTGACCGTGACCGACCCGCACCACCGGTGAGCCGGTGATGTCGAGCGGCTCGACGAACGCGCCGGAGGTGAAGCAGACCACGTCGCGCAGGTCGTGAGCAGCGCTGTCGTCCTGGTAGTCCACGGGATCGCCGGGGTGGGCGACGTGCGGTTCGGCGACGATCGTCGTCGGCTCTCCCGGCGCCGAGCCGGGTCGGCGTCGACATCAGAATGCCGTCGCCCCACCGCGAGTTGGCGTTCCCGTGGTGGAATGTCCGGCCATCGTTCGGATCGTGTGTGGCGGCGGCCACGACGCCGCCTCACGCCAGCCGTCGCCGATGACCGAAGTACCGCACACGAGTCGGCGGATGCAGCGGTGGCATCGCGCTCGAAGGCCCGGTCGAAGAAGTCGACGAGGGCATCCCAGATCAGTGCGGGCGATGCCGCCGGGCCGAGCTCGGCGCCACCGTGTCGGGTTCCCCACGGCATGTGTGCCCACGGCCCGCACCATGCCTCGGCGCCGAGTCGATCGATCAGCGAGGCGGTGCCCGACGAGAAGTCGTCGAACCAGCCCATCACCGTGAAAGCCGGGACGTCGATGGCGTCGAGGTCTGGTCGTCGGGCAGCCCAGTAGGCGTCGTCGCGGGGATGGGCCAACCACTCCTCGAACCAAGGTGGCGGCGTCGGCCCCGAGCGCGCCGGAGATCGGGACGGCGCCGAGGTCGAACGGGATCGGACCGATTCGGCGGTCCTGTCCGGCGAGCTGTGCCGACCAGAAGCACACGAACGGCCAACGCAGCAGGCCGCCCTCGTACGTCCAACCCTCGTACGGGTCCGGGCAGCACATCATCGGGGCGATGGCTTTCAGGCTCGGCGGCCGCCTGGCGGCGGCGTACAGCTGAGCCAGTCCCTGGTACGAGAAGCCATACGTCGCCACGCGCCCATCGGAGAACGGCAGCCGAGCCGCCCACTCGATGGTCGTCGCACCGTCGGCATGCCTCGTCGACGAACGGCGCGAACGTGCCGGTCGAGTCGCCGCGTCCCCGGCAGTCCTGCACGATGACGGCGAACCCTCGTCGGGCGAACCACGTCGGGTGAGGGAGGACCGGCGTCGACGCCACAGATCGCCCGTACGGGCAGCCGTTGAAGCAGGACCGGCCACGGTCCGCCCCTGCTGGATACCAGGCGTCGGCCACCAGCACGGCCCCGTCGGCCATCGTCGCCTCGAGCCCGACCTGCCGCACGATCTCGCCGCTCGATCTGCACCGACCAAGATTTGCCGATCGGCCTTCGTTGGTCAATGATGCTGATCGATGTTGTTCCAGCAGTTGCTCCGCGACGGCGCCAACCGCACTCCCGACAAGGTTGCGCTGCACTGGGTCGATCGCGACCGTTCGCTCACCTACCAGGCGGCCGTCGAGCAGATGGAGCGGGTCGCCGGGGCACTGGCGTCACTTGGCGTGGGCAAGGGCGACCGTGTCGGCATCTTCGCCCACAACGGGATGGACTACCTGACGGCGATGTTCGGGACGTGGCGGCTCGGAGCGATCTCGGCGCTCGTCAACCTGCAGTACGCCGACACGCTGGACTACTACGTCAACGACGCCCAGCCGAAGGTGCTCATCTACACCGGCGATCACCTCGCCACGATCGATCGACACCGGGCGAACCTGGCGAGCGTCGAGCACTTCGTGTGCATGGACGGACCGCAGGATGGCGCTCACGGGTGGACCGAGCTGCTCGCCGCCGCGCCGCCGGCACCCCCGGACACGACCGACGACACCGACGTCGCGCATCTCTCGTACACGTCCGGCACCTCGGGTCAGCCCAAGGGCGCCTGCCTCGCCCACGAACCGACCAGCCGAGCCACACGCTGCATCGCCGAGCGGCTGCGGCTGACGCTCTGCCGACGTCAGCGTCGGCCCGACGGCGCTGTCGTCGTCGTACCAGCTGGTCGCCAACCTGCTCCCTGCGCTGCACGTCGGAGGCACTGTGTGCGTCATGAGCCGGTGGGACGCAGGCGCGGGTTGGGACTGCGCTCGAGCGTCTCGGCGCGACGGTGCTCGCCGCCAATCCGACGGTGCTTCGCGATCTGCTCGACGAGTCGCGTTCGCCGCGGGCCGAGCGCCGGCGCAGGTCTGCGGGTCGGCGTCAGCGGTGGAGGGCCCGGTGCCCCCGGAGCTGAAGCAGTCGCTCCGCGACACGCTCGGCTTCCCACTGTGCGAGAGCTACGGGCAGTCCGAGCTCGGTGGCTTCGTCGGATTGTGGGCACCCGATCAGCCGATCACCGACGACCGCCTGGTGTCGTGCGGGCGACCGTTGCCCGACAAGGAGGTGCGGGTCCTCGACGACGACGGCAGCGAGGTGCCGACGGGCGAGCTCGGCGAGCTGTGCCTGCGCGGCGGGTTCATGGCCGGCTACTGGAACCGACCCGAGAAGACCGCCGAGACGCTTCGCGACGGATGGTTGCACACCGGTGACCTGGGTTTCATCGACGCCGAGGGCTTTGTGTTCATGCGCGGCCGCCTGAGCGAGCGTCTGACCGTCGGCGGCGCCCACTGGTATCCACGCGACGTGGAAGAGGTGCTGATGCGCCACCCGAGCGTGCGCGAGGCGGCCCTGGTCGGCCTGCCGGATCCGACGCTCGGGCAGCGCCCCGTCGCCTTCGTCACCGCGCGTGATGGTTACGTGCCGGACACGCAGAGTCTCGTAGAGTTTGCCGCGCAGGGACTGGGCCACCCGGTTCCATCCATGACCGTGGAAGTTCTCGACTCGATGCCCATGACACCGACCGGCAAGATCAGCAAGGCCCAACTGCTGGCGATGACGGACCGGGCATGAACGCCGCCGCATCGCTGTCGCGACCCGAGCCGGGGGCGCAACGATGGCCGTCACCGCCGGCCCGCCGATCCTGGCCGCAGGGGTGTTCGTTGGCATCTGGTACCTGTCGAGCTTCGCTCAGTTCGACGACGCACGCGGCAGCGTTCCAGCGTGCAGCCGTACGCTCACGATGTCGTGCAGGCCAGCTTTCTGACATCGCGCAATCTCACCGAGATGTTGCATGCCCTGTGGCGCACCGCGCAGGTCGCCCTGGTCGGACTGCTCATCGCGATGGTGATCGGTGTCCTTCTGGCGATCATCATGAACACGTCCCGATCAATGGAACGCACGCTGTTCCCCTACGCGGTCGTGCTGCAGACGATCCCGATCGTGGCGATCACGCCGCTGATGATCATCTGGTTCGGAACGGGCCAGATGCCCCGAGTCATCGTCTGTGTCCTGATCTCGGTGTTCCCGATCATCACCAACACGCTGTTCGGGCTGAAGGCGGCCGAACGTTCGCAACACGACCTGTTCACGCTCCACGGCTCCACTCGGCTGACCCGGCTGTGGAAGCTGAACCTGCCGGCGTCGCTGCCGGCGATGTTCACCGGGTTTCGGATCGCGGCCGGGTTGTCGGTCATCGGTGCCATCGTCGGCGAGTTCTTCTTCAAGTCCGGTCCCGAAGGCATCGGACGCCGGATCGGCCAGTACACGCAGCGCAGCGAGACGAACAAACTGATCGGTGCCGTCACGCTGACGCTTTGCTGGGTCTGGCGCTGTTCTTGCTGTTCGGCTGGGTCGGCAACCGAGCCACGAGACACTGGCGCGCCGGGCGCGGGGTCTTCACGGTGAAACGGCTCGATCGTACAATCGCTACCATTCAGCGACCGGCATCGCCGGCAACACCCAAACACTTGGGGGAGGAACCAGGAACCATGAGAAAGACGAAGTCTGAAGTTCGGCGCGCCAATCGCCGCCATCGCCATCCTCGTCGCCGCGTGCGGCAGCGACAGCGATTCGAGCTCGGCGCACCACGCGCCGGCCACGGCCGCCGCGCCGGCGACCACGGCCGCTCCGGCCGGCCCCGTGTCGTTGAAGGATGCCGGATGCCCCGACCCGTTGGTCATCCAGACCGACTGGTTCCCGGAGGCCGACCACGGCTGGACGTATGAGTTGATCGGTCAGAACGGCACGCTCGACGCCAAGGCCGGCACGTACTCCGGCGACGTCGGCGGCATCACCGTTGAAATTCGCGCCGGCGGACCGTTCGTCAGCTTCGCGTCGCCGGCCAAGCAGATGTATCAGGACCCGATCGGTCTTCATGGCCTACGTCGACACCGGCGACGCCATCCGCAATGCCACGACCCAGCCCGTCGTCGCCGTCTTCGCCTCGTACGACAAGGGCCCCCAGCTGATCCAGTGGGACCCGGCCAAGTACCCCGACGTGAAGACCATCGAAGACATCGGCGCTACCGCCGGTGACGGCAAGATCCTGTACTTCGACGGCGGGGCCTACATGGACTACCTCCTCGGCAAGAACATCTTCAAGAAGAGCCAGATCGACGCCTCGTACGACGGGTCGCCTGCTCGGTTCGTGGCCGAGGGCGACCTGTTCCAGCAGGGCTTCGCGACGAGCGAGCCGTACAGCTACGAGAACCTGATCGACGGTTGGAAGAAGCCGGTGTCGTTCGCTCTGGTCCACGACACCGGATTCGAGATCTACCAGTCGGCACTGTCGGTCCGCCCCGAGGCGATCACCGAAAAGGCCGACTGCCTCAAGGCCGTCGTTCCGATGTTGCAGACGTCACTGGTCAACTACATGACCAGCCCGGCCGCGACCAACTCCAAGCTCACCGAGATCGTCACCGAGATGGCCCAGTTCTGGCAGTTGACCGACGAGCTCAACAACGACGCGACCGCGAAGATGAAGGACCTCGGCCTCGTCAGCGACGCCGGCAACGGCTACGTCGGTGACATGGACTGCGATCGCGTGCAGAAGCTCATCGACGAGTTCAACCCGATCGAGAAGGCCAACAACGTCGAAGGGCGTCAAGGACGGATTGAAGTGCGAGGAGATCGTCGACAACTCCTTCCTCGACACCTCGATCGGCTTGGGTTTCTGAGCCAACAGGTTCACGAACACACTGTGGACGCCGTCACGCACGCCGATGATCCGGCGGACGTGGCGGCGCCACGCGGATCGCGTCGATTTCGCCACGGGCGACGTCGTCGGGCCCGTGGTGATGTTCGCCGTGTTCCTCCTGATCTGGCAGTGGATCTCGGCGAGCCTGCCGGCGCACCGCAAGTTCCTCGTGCCATCGCCGGTCGATGTGTGGCGCGACGGATTCGTCAACTCGACGGTTCGTCAAGAGATCCTCAGCGCCACGTGGCAAACGGCGCGCGAGGCCACGTTCGGCCTGGCCATCGCTGCCATGATCGGCATCGGATTGGCCATCCTCATGAGCCAGGCGAGGTGGGTCGAGCGGTCGGTCTCTCCCTGGGCGGTCGCGCTGCAGACGACCCCGATCCTCGCCCTGGTGCCGTTCATCCAGATCCGCTTCGGGTTCGAGTTCAAGTCACGAGTGATCGTGTGCGTGCTGATCGCCGTGTTCCCGATCATGACCAACACCCTGTTCGGTCTGCAGTCGGCCGACGAGGGCCACCACGACCTGTTCACCCTGCACCGCGCCGGACGAGTTCGCCGGCTCACGAAGTTGCAGCTGCCCGGGGCCCTGCCGGCGATCTTCACCGGGCTGCGGATCGCCGCCGGCTTGGCGATCGTCGGCGCAATCGTCGGCGAGTTCTTCTTCCGCCGTGGTGAAACCGGCCTCGGCCATCTGATCGAGAAGTTCCGAGCGTTGCGTTCTCCGACGGATCCGCAGGCGCTGTTCGCCACGATCATCGTCGCCTGTGGGCTCGGTATCGTCGTCTTCCTCGGTTTCTCGATACTCGGACGTGTCACGACCAGGTCGTGGTACGAACCGTCCTCATCGTCGCCGGAGTGACGCGGAGACCCGTGAGCTTTCCGTGGGGCGTCTGGTTCGAGCCGACCCAGCCGGTCGCCCGGCTGGCCACGCTGGCTCGTCGGGCCGAAGTGCTCGGGGCGACGGTGTGCTTCGTCGCCGACGAGGGCACCGAGCGCGACGTCTACGTCGCGTTGACGGCGATCGTACTCGGCACCGAGTCGATGATCGTGGCACCGGCCATCACCAACCCGTTCTCCGCGTCACCCGGTCACCACCGCTGCGGCCATCGCCACGCTCGCCGAGCTGGCCCCTGGCCGCGTGTGGCACGGGCTGGGGGTCGGCGGCTCGCGGGTGCTCGAGCCGCTCGGTCTGTCACCGGCGCGGCCGTACTCGGCGCTGGTCGACGCCGTCGACGTCGATCAACGGTTGCTCGCCGGCGAGGTCGTCGGCACGGCCGCGATCCCGTGGGCGCCGGGATCCGTACCGCTGGCGATCGCTGGTCGCGGGCCACGCGTCCAGCGCCTCGCGGCCGAGCGAGCCGACTGGGTGATCTTCTCGGCGAAGCCGCTCGCCCATATCGCCGCCGAGACGGCCCGGGTGCGCGCTGCCGGGTCGGCACGCATCGCCTGGTCCGCCTACGTCGCCTGGTCCGAAGTCGAGCGGACCCGTGTGCTCCGTCACTTCTCGTACATGGCCGTCGATGCCCCGCCCGACATCCGCGAAGCGGCCGGGCTCGATGACGAACGGGTGGCCCTCGTTCGTGTCGGCCATGTTGGCCGGACGCATGGACGAGGCCGCCGGCCACCTGCCGCCGGCCCTCGTCGATCAGTACGCAGTGGCCGGAACACCGGCCGAGTGCGCAGCGGCGATCGCTGCCCAGAGCGCCAACTTCGATCTGTTCATGCTGCCGATGAACGACGAGCCGACGTGTGAAGCACACATCGATGCCGGTGCCGACATCGTGCGCGCGGGCTCAGCTCATCGCTTTCGCATCAGGCGCTCTCCGGGATGGCTGAGTAGGCCGGGAAGTCGGGGTCGACGATCGTGTGGATGCCGAGCCCGTTCGACACCCGGTTCACGTAGTTGAGGTGGGCGCATTGCGCGTTGGCATCGACGATGTCGAGATCGTCGAAGCCCACGGCGCGGAGGGCGGCGATGTCGGCCTCGGTGATGTCGCCGGGGTGCTTGGTGAGCTTGACGGTGTAGCGCACCAGCTCCGCATCGGCCGGAGGCAGGCCAAGGGCGAAGGCAGTTGGATCGGTGCCAAGGGCGACGATGCGCTCGTCGTCGAGGCCGGTCTGGCGCAGCTTGATCGTCACCTGGCTCATGCAGTACGGCGTGTTGTTGAGCGCCGACGTCACGTACGAGATCAGGTTGCGTTGATGCGGGGTGATCTTCGACGGGCACTTCTCGGTCGCCGCGTACAGGTCGAGCCGGGCCGCCACCAGCGGTGGGTGCAGCGATCCGGCCAGTGTCATCTCCGTCGGTTCACCCAGGGCTCGGGCCTGGCGATCGTACGCCTCCCGCAGCTCGCCCATGGCCTCACCGTAGGGCACCGTTTCGATCCACATCGCAGCCTCCTTCGTGGCAGGCTGAGCCTATGCCCTTCGTCGGTCTCGGACTCTCCCTCTCCAACGAGGATCACCTGTCGACAACGCTCGCGGTCGCACGACGTGCCGACGCCCTCGGCTTCGATGAAGTGTCGATACCCGAGAGCAGGCAGCACCGAGCCGTGTTCAGTGTCGCCGCAGCCATCTTGGCTCACACGGAGAGGATCCGAGTGCGGATCGGGATCGCCAACCCGGTGACTCGCCATCCGTCGGTGCTGGCGATGGAGGCGGCCACGCTCGCCGAGATTGCCGGCCCCGCTCGAGTTCGGTTCGGGATCGGCGCCGCCGAGTGGACGATGAAGGCGTTGGGCTACGCCCCCGACGACTGGCGGCCGTACACGCACACCGTCGAGGCGGTTCGCGGCGTCCGGCGCTGGCTGGCCGGCGACGACCTCGGGTTCACGCCGACAACGTTCCTCGCACCGAGCACGTCGAAGCTCGACTTCGTACCGGAGGGGCCGATCGCCGTCGATGTCGGCGCGGTGAACGCCAGGATGCTGCAAGCGGCTGGTGAGTTCGCCGACGGTGTGCAGCTCGGCGCGATCACCAGCCCGGCATACACCGCTTGGGCGTGCGCCCACGTGGCGACCGGAGCGGCGCGGTCGGGCCGCTCGATGGACGAACTGCTCGTCTCGGCGAATGTCTTGACGTCGGTCGGTCGGGACCGCACCGAAGCCCGAAACGCCGTACGCCACGTGCTGTCCTACTACCTGTGGCGCGTCGAGGGAGTGGTGGTCGCAGAGTCTGGAGCGGATCCCGAAGCTGTTTCCGCTGTGCGCATCGCCATGGACCGTTCCGGTCCGGCAGCTGCGGCAGCGACCATCAGCGATCACCTCATCGACACGTTCGCGGTGACCGGCACCATCGACGACGTCGTCTCTGGTCTCGGTCGCTTTGCCGACGCCGGGTTGCAGCTGCCTCTGGCTTGGTACACCTTCGGCCCGGACGTCGACTGGGCGCTGCAGGCGCTGGCCTCCGACGTCGCGCCGGCGCTGCGACAATCCTGAGGGCCTAACCCATCCATTGCCCGCCGTTGATGTCGAGGGTCGCGCCGGTGATGTAGCTGGCAGCCGGGGAACACAAGAAGACCACTGCTTCGGCGAGATCGGCTGGATGGCCGGGGCCGTTGCCACCGGGCAGCATGCCGAGGATGCGCTGGCGCAAGGCCGGCTCGAGGGCCTCCCACATCGGCGTGTCGTGCGGGCCCGGCGCCACGGCGTTCGCCTGGATGCCATCCTTGGCGTGCTCACGGGCCAGGAACCGCGTCAAGGTCAGCAGGCCACCCTTACTGGCCGCGTAGGCCGGGCCCGACAGCGCCGAGCCGCCGAATCGGCCGTTCACCGAGGCGACGTTGAGGATCTTGCCGCCCCCGGCGGCACGCATGCCCGGGATCACCTCGCGGGCGCAGAGGTACGCCGAGGTGAGGTTGACCTCGAGGATCCGTCGCCACTGATCGGGGCTCTCGTCGAGCACCGATCCGTGGCCCGTCGTCCCCGCGCAGTTGACCAGTACGGTCGGGTCACCGAACTGTTCCCTGATCAGGGCGAACACCTCGGCGAGGGCGAATTCGTCGGCGACGTCGGCTGCCAACATCGGCCCATCGGCGTCGTCGCCAATTCGAATGTCGATGCCGACGGGCCGGTCGCCCTGGGCAGAGAAGGCCCGTCGTATCGCCAGCCCGATCGCGCCGAGACCACCCGTCACCACGACCACCCGACCGTCCACGGTCAATGGGCCTCCTTGGGTGTGTCCGGGTCGCGCTCCCACTCGCCCCAAGAACCGTCGTAGACGCTGACATCGCCGGTGAGGCCGGCGAGATGCCATCCGAGAAGGGCACCGGTGGCTGCGACTCCCCCGCCGCAGTACAGGATCGTCCTGCCGGCTCCCGCTAGGCCTGCGCTCTCGATGCGGGCGTAGCTGGCCTCGGGTGACAGCCAGTGCTCGCCATCCCCGAGGAAGCCGAGGCCGGTGACGCGTTGGGATCCCGGGATGTGGCCGGAGGCAGCTTCATAGGCCACATCCATCCGGGCATCGACGAGGACTGCCGAGCCGTCGCGCACGGCCTCTACGACCTGCTCCTTGGTGGCATACAGCTCGGGTCGGAACCGCGGCGTGAACGCGGCCGGCGGCTGGGTCGGTTCGGGTGGTGCTCCGGACTCGATCGGCCGACCTTCTGCCTTCCAGGCGGTCACGCCACCGTCCAGCACGGCCGCGGCGGCGTGGCCGTAGACCTGTAACGTCCACCACACACGGGCGGCAACTGGTACGTGATGGTCGTCGTAGGTCACGACAAACGTGTCGTCACCGATCCCCAGGGACCCCATCGCCGCGGCGTACCGCTCGGGGCCGGCCAGCATGTTGAGCGAGCCCCGTTCAGGGTCGGCGATGTCGCGGTCCCATGCGAGGTGCGCCGCGCCGGGAATGTGGCCGGCCGTGTACTCCTCCAACCCGTCACGCGAGTCGAACGGCTTCAGGTACCAACGGCAATCGATCACACGCACTGTTGGGTCGTCGAGATGCTCGGCAAGCCAGGCTGTGGACACCAACAGTGACTGATCGGCGGCGTTCACGACCGCTCAGGCGTGGGCGTCGCGGAGCGTGCGGCTGACTTCGCCCGTCAGCCGAGCGAATTCCGGGTCGAAGCGAAGTTCGGGCGGGCGCGGGTAGTCGAAGGGGATCTCGAACTCTCCGACGAGGCGGCCGGGCCGGGCGCTCATCACCAGCACGCGCGTCGAGAGGAACACGGCTTCGTACACCGAGTGGGTGATGAACAGGCTGGCGAAACGCTCCTGAACGAACAGCTTCATCAGCTCTTCGTTGAGTCGCTCGCGAGTGATCTCGTCGAGCGCGCCGAACGGCTCGTCGAACAGGAACACCTTCGGCTTCAGCGTCAACGATCGGGCGAGCGACACGCGCATCTTCATGCCGCCGGACAGCCGCTTCGGGTGATATTGCTCGAAGCCGGTGAGCCCGACCAGTTCGATGGCCTCGGCTGCCAGCGTCTGCCTGTGAAGCTTGTCGACCCCGTGGAGCTCCAGGAACAGCTCGACGTTCTTCAGCACGGTGCGCCACGGCAGCAAGGTGGCGTCCTGGAAGACGTACCCGAGTCGGTCGGACGGCGACGCTGACCTCGCCGCTCGTCTGCCGGGATCAGCTTCGAGGCGATCTTGAGCAGCGTCGACTTGCCGCAGCCGGAAGGTCCGACGATGGTGACGAACTCGCCGTCGCGGACGTCGAACGAGATGTTCGACAGCGCCGCGGTGCCGTCGGCGAAGGTCTTCGAGACGTTGACGAACGACAGAGCCGGAAGGTCGAGCAGCGTCGCCCGACGGAGCGTCTGCGGATGACACTGTCGGGCGTCGTGGAAACCTCGGGCACGTCGGGAACTCTAGTACGCTCGGCCGAATTCCCGAGGAGGTTGACATGGAACACGGAGTGTTCATGTTCGGCGCAGTCGAGATGGACGACGCGGGTGCAGGCCCGCCGGCACCGACCGACCGCCGCTACACCCAGAAGCAGATGTGGTCCGCCGCGATGCGAATGCTCGACATGGGGGTGGCCGCCGAGCGTCTCGGGTTCGACGTCTTCCACCTGACCGAGCACCACTTCCAGTACGAGGGCTACGAGGTGATCCCCAACGGCATCCTGTTCGGGGTGGTACTGGCCGAACGCACGTCGCGGATCAAGATCGGGGCGATGTTCCACATCGTGCCGCAGTGGCATCCGTTGCGCTTCGCCGAGGACTTCTCGACGCTGCACAACCTCTCCGGTGGCCGCGGCGTCCTGGGCATCGGTCGGGGCACCGTGCCCCGCGAGGCCGAGGCGCTGGGCGCTCAGGTCGGCTCGTTCGACAACCCCGACAAGGCCGAGGCCGACCGCATCAACCGCGAGGTGATGGACGAGGCGATGGATGTCATCGTCGCCGCCCTGGACAACGAGACGTTCTCGTACCACGGCAAGCACTTCGACTTCCCGCCATCGGGTGTTCCTGATCGGGGCAGCCTCGTCGACCGAGCTGACGCTCGTCCCCCGGCCGCTCTACCCGTACGAGACGTGGCAGCCGATCACGTCGCCGCCGACGCTGCAGCACGTTCCCGAGCGCGGCTTCGGCGGGGTCTTCTGGCTGTTGCACCACTCGTTCGTCGAGCAGCGCTGGCAGAAGTACGCCGAGATCTACGAGCAGCACCACGGGCCACTCGCCCCGGGCGAGAAGCGCTGCCTGGTGCTCAACATCTGCATCGAGGACACCCATGAAGAGGCGTGGCGCTCGGCGCGCACCGGCCACGACGAGTTCTGGAAGTTCCTCGGTCCGTACGGCTGGTCGAAGGGCTACATGGGTGCCGACGGCAAGCCGGCGCCGGCCGGGCTGATCCCCACGCTCGAGGAGTCCGTCGAGCAGAAGGTGTGGATCATCGGCATCGCCCGAGGAGGTTGCCGAGGGCATCGCTCGAGTACAAGGCCGCGCTGTCACTCCAGCACCTGACGATCTTCCCGCACTTCCCCGGCGACACGTACGACAAGGCCGAGCTGCAGATGCAGCGCTACGCCGAAGAGGTCCGGCCGCTGATCGATTGAGAGCCGCCGGATCGGATCAGCCGGATCAGAGCAGCGGCCGGCGGCGGGACGAGATGACACCGGTATCGAATCCGGCCATGTGCAGGCCGCCGCAGAACCGGGCATGTTCGATCTTCAGGCAGCGGTCCATCACGGCGGTCCGGCCGGCCTCGGTGACGATCTCCACGGACTCCGCGGAGGTCAGACCCAGCTGCGCCCAGAACGTTCGTCGTGCCCGGGATGGCGACGAATTCCCTGGCGACCGTCGGGAGATCGTCGCTCCTGCGAAAGACGTCGACCAGGTCCGGTACGCCGGGAAGGTCGGTGAGCGAGCGGTAGACGGGACGACCGAGGATCTCGCCTCCATTCGGATTGACGAACCACACGTCGTCGAACGAGCAACTCGACGAGAGCAGATACGTCGCGACGAAATAGCTGGCCCGGCTGGGATCAGCCGACATCCCGACGATGGCCACCGACGAGGTGTCGCGGATGATCTGCAGCCGCTCGGTCGCCGTCGGGTTGTGCCACGTGCTCATCGCCGCGCTCGAGTGGCGACGCTCAGGGCCTGGTCGAGGTCCGAGATGATGTCGTCGGCATCTTCGATTCCGACCGAGATGCGGATCAGGTCCGGCGGCACACCCGCCGCTTCGAGCGCCGCGTCGGAGAGTTGGCGATGGGTGGTGCTGGCCGGGTGGATGACGAGGGTGCGCGTGTCGCCGATGTTGGCGAGGTGGCTGCACAGTTCCAGCGCCTCGATGAACGCCCGCCCGACCGGAGCGACCACCGACGACACCGAACGAGAACACGGCACCGGCACCGAGCGGGAGGTAGCGCGCGGCGCGCTCGTGATGAGGATGGTCGGCTAGACCTGCCCAACGAACCCACGAGACGCCGCGGTGGCGGTACAGGGCATCGGCGACAGCCCGAGCGTTGGCGAGGTGGGCATCCATCCGCTGTGGCAAGGTCTCGACGCCCTGGAGGAGGAGGAACGCGTTGAAGGGTGACAACGCCGGACCGACGTCGCGCAGTTGCTCGGCGCGCAGACGGGTGCAGAACGCGTACTCCCCGAAGTTGCCCCACCACGACAGACCACCGTACGACGCCACTGGGTCGGTCATCCGCGGGAAGTTGCCGTTGCCCCAGTCGAACCGACCGGAATCGACGACCACACCACCGAGTGAGTTGCCGTGGCCCCCGAGAAACTTGGTCGCCGAGTGCACCACGATGTCGGCACCCCATTCGATCGGCCGGCACAGATACGGGAGTCGCCACCGTCGAATCGACAACGAGCGGAATGCCGGCGCGGTGGGCGACATCGGCGAGCCCTTCGAGGTCGGCGACGGCACCCGATGGGTTGGCGACGACCTCGGTGTAGATCAGTTTGGTGTCGGCTGTAGAGCCGCGGCGAAGTCGGCAGTTTGATCACCGGACACGAACGTCGTCGCCACGCCGAAGCGGGCAAGTGTGCCCTCCAGGAGAGTTCGGGTGCCACCGTAGAGCTGCGCTGACGAAACCACGTTGTCGCCGGTCCCGCAGAGCGCGCTCGAGAACCAGGAACTCGGCGGACTGGCCGCTGGCAGTGGCCACAGCCCCGATGCCCCCTTCGAGGCTGGCCATGCGCTCCTCGAACACCGCCACCGTCGGGTTGCTGATGCGGCTGTACACGTTGCCGAACTTCTGCAACGCGAAGAGGTCGGCGGCATCAGCGGTGTCCTCGAAGACGAAGCTCGTCGTCTGAAAGATCGGGACCGCACGTGCGCCCGTGACCGGCTCGGGTCGAGCGCCGGCGTGGACTGCCCGTGTGCGGAAACCCCACTCGCGTTCAACCCCCATGACGGCGAGGTTACACACCCTATGCTCCGGACATGACCGCTCATCGCCGACTGGCCGACCTGCGCGCGTCCGAACTTCCCGGACGTGTATCTGATCGTTCCACCTTCGTCCTGCCACTCGGGGCCATCGAGCAGCACGGCCCGCATCTCCCCTACTCCACCGATCTGATCATCGCCGATTGCGCCGGAGCCGCCGTGGTCGATGCTGTCGGCGACGACCACGACCTGTGGTTGTTGCCGTCGCTCGCCTACACGAAATCCAACGAGCACGCATGGAACGCCGGAACCGTGTGGCTGTCGGCCACCACGATGCTGGCGGTCCTGGACGACATCGGCCGCTCCCTTGCCTCGACCGGTGTTCGCAAGTTGGCGCTGCTGAACGGCCACGGCGGCAACACGTCACTGCTCAACGTGGCGTGCCGCGAGCTACGGCTGAAGTACGGCTTCCAGACGTTCCTGCTGCACCCGTTCGTCCCGCCGGACCATGGTGGCGTCTCCGCTGCCGGTGAGCTCGGGATGGGTATCCACGCCGGCATGGACGAGACATCGATGATCCTGCATCTCCGGCCCGAGCTCGTCGACATGACGCTGGCCAGCCGCAACATCCCCGAGGGTCTCGCCGCCAACCGACACGTCCGCTTCGGAGGATCAGTGAGCTTCGGATGGTTGTCGAACGACTTCGGACCGTCCGGGGTGATCGGCGACCCGACGGAGGCGAACGCCGATCATGGCAAGCAGCTCCTCGAGTCGTGCGTGCGCATGTTGAGCGAGGCGTTCGCCGAGATCAGCGAGTTCGAGTTCGGGCGCTGATCCCGACCGAGTTCTGGTCCGGTTCTAGGGCAGGCAGATGTCGGAGGGGCGCACGGGGACGCGATGCAGGTCACGGCCGATCGCGTCGCGGATGGCAGCGACGATCGCCGGCGTCGACGAGATGGTCGGCGGCTCGCCTACGCCCTTGGCGCCGAGCGGCGCCATCGGATCGGGATGCTCGATCAGCGTCACCACGACCGGCGGCATGTCGAGCATGGTCGGTAGCAGATAGTCGGTGAAGCTGGCGTTCCGCACCCGGCCGTCGGTGAGGATCATCTCCTCCATCACTGCCAGCCCGAGTCCCTGAGCGATACCGCCTTCGATCTGACCCAAGACGCTCACCGGGTTGAGAGCGATTCCGACGTCTTGGGCGGTCGCCACCTGGACGACCTTGACGAGTCCGAGTTCCGGGTCGACGTCGACGATTGCCCGGTGGGCGACGAAGGCGAACGCCGTGTGGCAGTTGCCCTGGCCGTTCTCGTCGAGATCCTCGGTCGGTCGGTGGTGGTGTTCGAAGGTCTCGTCGAGCTGGATTCCGGCGGTGGCGACGGCCGACTGGAATCCGCAGCGTGCCCAGGGTGTCGACGACGATCGCGACCATCGATGGCGAGTCTGACGGGATCGATGTCGTGTCGGGCGCCGACGTGTTCGAAGAGGCGCTCGCGCACGAGGCGGCATGCGCCGTCGATCGCGCCGCCGCTCATCCATGTCTGACGCGAGGCCGAGGTCGACCCGGCGGACCCGATGCTCGTATCGATCGGTTCCAACAGCACATCGTCGACACCGAGGACCGTGCGGGCGATCTGTTGGGCGAGCACGACGAAACCTTGGCCGACTTCCACGGCGGCGAACTTGAGCGACGCTACGCCGTCGGCGAGCCGGCAACGGGCTGTGGAGTAGTCGTCGAACGCCTCGGAGTACATCAGGTTCTTGATCGCCACTCCCCAGCCGATTCCTCTTCGAATGTGGGTGGGATCCGCGGTCAACCCGGCACCGCCCGGGAGATGCATCGGATCACCATCGATACCTCCCACTGGCACATCGGGAAGCGGCAGCGCAGCCACCTCCCGGATGCACTCGGCGACAGGCGCGACGTTCTCGATGACCTGCCCGGTGATCAACCTGTCACCGGTCTCCATCGCGTTCGAGCAGGCGGATCTCGACAGGGTCGAGCCCGCACGCCGCGGCCAGCTTGTCCATCTGCCCTTCGTGGGCGAAACACGCCTGCACGACACCGAAGCCGCGCATCGCCCCGCACGGCAGGTTGTTGGTCCGCACGGCATACCCGTCGACGGTCGCATTGGGGCACTTGTACGGACCCTGGGCGTGAGTGACCGCGTTGATCAACACCGCCGACGATGTCGAGGCGTATGCGCCGCCGTCCAAGACCAGGCGCGCCTCGATGCGCTGGATCACGCCGTCCGTCGTGGCGTGGTGTCGCATCCAGACCTTCGACGGATGGCGGTGCACGTGTCCGAGGAAGCTCTCCTCGCGGCCGTACGCCATGCGCACCGGTCGACCGGCGCGCAGCGCCAGCAGGCAGGTGTGCACCTGCAAGCTGATGTCCTCGCGTGGCCCCGAACGCACCACCCACTCCGCCGAGAGTGAGTCGCACCTTGTCGGCGCGCCAGATCGAGACACGCGGCGATCTGGCCACGGTCTTCGTGGAGCCACTGCGTGGCGACGAACAACTCGACACCGCCGCCACCCGGGTCGGGCAGGGCCAGTGCGGCCTCCAACCCGAGGAACGCCTGGTCCTGCATACCCGATTCGTAGACACCCTCGACGACGACGTCGCCCACCAGCGACTGGTCTCCGGTGACGATCCGCTGATGGCGGATCACGTTGCCGGCCGGATGGATCGGTGGGTGGCTGCCGTCGATGGCTCGTTCCGGGTCGGTCAGCGCCGGGAGCACCTCGTACTCGACGACGATTGCCGCCAGCGCCCGGCGACAGGTTTCGGGATGATCGGCAGCGACCGCTGCGATCGGCTCACCGACGTAGCGCACGACATCGGCGGCGAAGACCGGTTGATCACTGCTGATCAGTCCGTACGTCGGCTTACCGGGTACGTCATCGGCGGTGACGATGACCGCGACACCGTCGATCTTCCACGCCGGCGTGACGTCGATGCTCACGATGCGAGCGTGTGCGTGTGGTGAACGCAACGTCGCTCCCCAGAGAAATCCGTCGGCCGACAGATCGCCTGAGAACGCGAACGAACCTTGCGCCTTGGGAATCCCGTCCGGACGCGGCGGGCTGTCGCCGAGGCGCCCCTTCAGCACTCCCTCGCGTGTCGCGGTGGTCATTGCTGGGTCGCCCGCGAGATCGCGACCTGCTGCACCGCTTCGATGATTCGTCCGTAGCCCGTGCATCGACAGATGTTGCCGGACAACTCCTCGCGGATCTCGGTGTCTGTCGGTTGGGGAACACGGTCCAACAACGCGTGGGCCGCCATGATCAGCCCCGGGGTGCAGAATCCGCATTGCACAGCACCGCTGTCGACGAAGGCGCGCTGCACGTCGCTGGGTGATCCGACGGGGGCGATGCCTTCGATGGTGACGATCGCCTGGCCGACGGCCGATGCGGCCAGCACGAGACAACCGCAGACCAACGTGTCGTCGACCAGGACGCTGCACGAACCACACTCGCCCTGCTCGCATGCGCCCTTGCTGCCGAACAGGCCGAGCCGCTCGCGCAACACGTACAGCAGGCTCTCGCCGATCCAGGCATCGGCGATCTCGTGCCGCGATCCGTTGACGTGCAGGACGTAGCTCTCGTGCTCACCCATTGGGGAACGCCCTTCTCAGCAGGCGGCGGGCACAGCACCGCGATGGCGTGCCGGCGATACTCGGCAGTCGAGCGATGGTCGTCGATCGGCCGTGCGGCCGCCGCTGCCAACCGAGCGAACTCGGCGGCTTGCGCGTCGGTGACAGCTCGCTCTCGATGATCGACGACACTCGACGCGTAGGCCTCGGCTTCGTGGCAGCGGATGATCGTGGGACCGACCGAGCCGAGCGCCAGGCGGATGCCACCGCCGTCATCGACCGCCAGGCAGGCACCCGCGTTCGAGATGACCATTGCGTTGCGTACCCCGACCTTCACGTAACCCTGCCATCCGGAGAACACCGGAACGTGAGATCGCCTCGATCAACTCCCCCGGCAGCAATGCCGTTCGCTTCGGTCCGGTCATGAACTCGGCGAACGGCATCGATCGGGTGGTGTTGTTCGACACGAGGTGAACGCTGGCGTCGAGCGCGGCGAGCACTGGCAGCCCGTCGCCGGCCGGCGAACAGGTGGCGACGTTGCCACCGAGGGTCGCGACGTGGCGGATCTGCGGGGATCCCACGGTGCGAGCCGCCTGGCTGAGTGCCGGCACCCAACTGCGGAAGTGCTCGCCTTCCAGCTCGGCATAGGTGACGCCGGCACCGATGCGCAGAGTTGCCGACCCGAATTCAGGCGACGCGGCTTCGTACGACCAGGAGCGCAGTTCGGGGACGCGACCGATCGAGATCACGACCTCCGGACGACGATGCCCGCCATTGATCTCGACCATCGCGTCGGTGCCGCCGGCGAGCACCATCGACGACGGCTGGTCGGCAAGCGCGGCGACGGCCTCGGCCAGCGATGTCGGGATCAGGACGCTCATGGTCCTCCGACCTTACATTTCGTCAACTGCGCGAGGCGGCACATCCACCGTGTGACACCGCTGATGAGGGCAACCATGGGAGTAGGTGGGCGTCGTGATGACCCTCAAGCGGACGACGAACTGGGCAGCCCCGGATCGGTACGTAGGGTTCTGGGGCTGCCCGGATGCCACCGGACCACCGTCGGCATGGGCCCGATGAGTGCCGGCGCCGGCGCGTGCCTCAGACGATCTTGGCGTTCTTGATCGCCGGATCCGGTTCGGGGAACTCGGGGTCGAGGTCCTTCATCGTCTTGAGGAGGATCTTGGCGACGGCGAGGTTGCGTACCCAGTTGTGATCGGCGGGCACCACGTACCACGGGGCGTGCGCCGTCGACGTCTTGGCGATCGCGTCCTCGTAGGCCTCGCTGTACTTCGGCCACAGCTTTCGGTCGGCGAGATCGCCCTCGCGGAACTTCCAACCTTTCGCCGGATCGTCGATGCGGTCCTGGAAGCGTCGCGCCTGCTCGGCCTTGGAGACGTTCAGGAAGCACTTGACGACGCGTGGTGCCTTCGTCGCGCAGCAGCCGCTCGAACTCGAGATGTGCCGGAAGCGCTTGCTCCACACGGACTCCGGCGCGAAGCCCTTGACCCGCACCACGAGCACGTCTTCGTAGTGGCTGCGGTTGAACACACCGATCTCACCGTCTCCCGGGCAGGCGGCGTGCACACGCCACAGGTAGTCCTGCGCCGTCTCGCGACCGCCGGGGACCTTGAAGCTGGTGACCTGCACACCCGCCGGATTGAGCCCGGAGAGGATCGACCGGATGGTGCCGTCTTTTCCCGCGGCGTCTCGCGCCTGCAGCACGAGCAGGACGCTGCGCGTCGCCTCGGCCGCACAGGCGTTGTTGCATCTCGTCGAGCTTGACCTTGACGTGCTCGAGCTCGGCGATGGCAGCCGCCTTGTGCCAGCCGAGGGTGTCGCCGGGATCGCACCGCTTGAGCTGGAACGACTTCGGGTTGGAGACTCGCAATGCAGCGATTCGATCGGCGGCCATGGGCTGCGACGGTACTTCAGTCGACGCACGAACGGACAGTGCCTGCAGCCGCTGTCGCAGCAGTAGCCGCGGTCGGCGAGGAAGGCCGCGGTGAAGACGCTGAGGCCTGTGTCGGGGTCCGACGTAGCACGGCTCACCCTTGGCGAGCGCCGTCGGCATGGCTCGCGGTGATGTCCGCGAAGCGGGGATGATGCGGCGACAGGCGCTGCGGATGGGGCTGCTCGATGTACTCGTCGCGGAGTTGCGCCACGATCGCGCAACGGTATCGGCTCGGTGCGTTGACAAAGCTGCGTGGCCTGACTAAGGTGCCGGACAGTCGGCGTGTGATGGGGGTCACATCGCACACCGTCGCGTCGACGACACGAGTCACCGAACAAGGGGGAAATGGTGCGACAACAGGCAACGATCGAGCAGGCGAGTCCTCACAGCAGCACTGCTGAGTCTCGGGCTGATCGCCGCACTGCGTGCGGCAAGAAGGACGACAGCACGACCGCGACCGATGCGACGGTCGGCGCGACCGAGACGACTGCCGCCACCGGCGACACGCAGGGAACCGTCGCCGCTGACACCAGCGTGGCCGAGACGACGCCACCGGAGACCACCCCGGCGCAGAAGCCCGTGCCAGGTGGTGAGATCACCGTCAGTGGTGAGGCCGAGGTGGCCAACGCCTGGATCCCGGCAGCGATGCAGTGCGACACCTACTGCCATCAGCGGGCCCGAACGTTCTTCGAACCGATCGCCTCGTTCGGCGTCGACAACAAGGTTCATCCCTTCCTCGCCGAGAGCATCACGCCGAACGCCGATGCCACCGAATGGACGATCACGGTCCGGCCGGGGATCTCGTTCACCGACGGCACGCCGCTGAACGCCGATGCCATGATCGAGAACCTGCAGCGCACCGGTACCTACATCCTGATCGCCGCCCAGGTTGCCGACCTCGCCAAGGTCGACGACCCAGGTGGCGCGACGAACGCCGACGGCTCACCGAAGAAGGTGTTGAAGATCGAGAAGGCCGACGACATGACCTTCACGATCTTCACCGGCAAGGACGGTGACCCGGCTCAAGCCGCTGCCATGGCCGGGCTTCGACGTCATCCTCACCAGCCAGTTCGGTCTGATCGCTTCGCCGACGTGGTTGCAGGCGGTCGACGCCGATGCGACCAAGGCGTCTCAGCCCATCGGAACCGGGCCGTTCATCGTCGAGAGCTACGCGCCGCGCGACGCCCTGGTCGTCACGAAGAACCCGAACTACTGGCGCAAGGACGCCGACGGCGTGCAGCTTCCGTACCTCGACAAGATCACGTTCAAGGTGATCGAGGATGCCAAGACCGCCGAAGGCAGCACTGCGCAGTGGCGACATCGACATCTTCTCCGAGTCCAGTGCCGAGGTGATCACCGACTTCGAGGGCGACCCCGACTTCCCGACGACGGCTGCAGAAGGACTACTCGGAGACCAACTACCTGCTGATCGACACCGAGAAGCCCGGTCCGTACCAGGATGCTCGGGTCCGCTGTGCGTTGTCGAAGGCGATCGACCGTCAGGAGATCATCGACCTGACCCAGGCCGGCGCGCTGCAGATCGCCAACGGCCTGTTCTCCCCCGGCCAGGAGGGCTACCTCGATGACAACGGCTTCGACACGATCGCAGGACATCGAAGGCGCCAAGGCGTTGATCGCCGACTACCAGACGGACCACCCCGGCCCGATCCAGGTCACGTACGGCCACACCGCCGACCGCATCAACGCCCAGCGCGCCGAATTGATCAAGGGCTACTGGTCGGCGATCGGTGTCGACACGACCATCGAGGTCATCCCGCAGGACCAGTTCGTCACCAACGCGCTGTTCGGTGCCGACAACTTCTTCATCTACGACTGGAGGTTGCACTCCGGCATCAAGGTCGACCAGCAGAACCAGTGGTGGAACAGCCGATCGGCCATCCCCGACGCCAGGTCTGGCACTGAACTTCGGGCGGGTCAACGATCCGATCGTCGACGAGAACCTCGCCACGCGAGGTCGGATCCCGATCCGGCCAAGCGTCAGGCCGCCGCCGAGGCAGTCAACCGGCAGATGGCCAAGGAGTGCTACCAGATCCCGTACTCGTACACGCTGTGGGGAACGATGCACACGCCGGCCGTTCACGGCCTCGGGGAATCAGTACTCCCCGACGGCACCGGTCGCCCGCGACGGAACCGATTTCGGCGGGTGGTTCTCGACCGCACCGCTGTGGGTCGACCAGGGTTAGCCGACCAGGCTGCCCTGGGGTAGCAGCAGCGGCTGATCTACCCCAGGGCAGCCGCTCTCCTTGTTCCGAGGCTTGCGTGCGCTATTTCCTACAACGGTTGCTGCAGTTCGTCATCGTCTTCTTCCTGGTGACGTTCGGCGTCATGGTGTTCATGCGCATCGGCATGAACAAGCCGGGCGACCCGGCGAGAACGATGCTCGGCGGAGTGGTCTCCGACGAGAAGGCCGCGGCGGTCAACGCCCAGTACCACCTCAACGACAACCTCTTCGTCCAGTACTTCTACTGGTTGGGCAAGATGTTCCGCGGCGACTTCGGCATCAGCGTGCAGCAGAACGTGACCGTCGCCAACTACATGAAGGGGCGCGTGCTGGTCACGTTCTTCCTGGGCTTCTACTCGATCCTCTGGGCGCTCATCATCGCCATCCCCGTCGCTGTGTACCAGGCCTACAAGCGCGACTCGAACTTCGATCGCGCCGGCAACCTCTTCTCGTTCCTGTTCGTCTCGCTTGCCGGCGCTTGGTGCTCGCACCGTTCATCATCTACTTGTTCGTCGAGAAGCTCGGGATGGTTTCCTCGGATCAGCGAGAAGGTGATGCCCTGGGACGATCTCGGTGCCCATTTCCAGAACTTCTTCCTGCCGGTCCTGGTGCTCACCCTTCCGCTGGCGGCGATCTTCACCCGGCTCCTGCGCGCCGACCTGGTGCAAACGTTGCAGAGTGACTTCATCACGTTGGCCAGCGCCAAGGGTGTGCCGCCCAGTCGTGTGCTGTGGAATCACGCCCTGCGCAACTCGCTGTTCTCGCTGCTGAGCACCGTCGGCGTGCAGCTCGGTGCGATCGTCGGCGGCGCCCTGGTCGTCGAGCAGTACTTCGCCATGAAGGGCATGGGCTCGTTGCTGCTGACGTCGATCCTGTCGAAGGATCTGTTCGTCGTGCAGTCCGTCACGGCGATCGTCGTTGCGGTGGTAGCGATCGCCAACCTGCTGATCGACCTGCTGTACGCCGTGATCGATCCACGGATCCGCCACTTCCGGGCGTTGACGTGAGGCCGTGATCGATGATCACTCAGACGAGTCTCGTCGACGGACGCATTCGCCGAGGTGAAGCCGCCGCGCAAGGAGCGCCACGTCGGCTGGGTCTTCGGCGTCGCCTGGCTGGTGCTGCTCGGATTCTGCGCGTTCTTTGCCAATCAGTTGCCGTTCATTCGCACGTACGACGCCAAGCTGAGGATCGACGGCAGGGCCAAGCAGTACAGTTATCGGACCGGGGTGGACGGCTTGGCTCGGCACCGACAACTCCAGCCACGATGTGTTCGCCCGTTGCATCTATGGCGCCCGGCAGACGTTGATCATCGGCATCGGAGCGACCATCATCGGGCTCACCGTCGGAGGACTGCTCGGCGTGCTCGGCGGCTACTACCGCGGCCGGTCCGACCGGGTCGTTTCGATCATCGTCGATTGCCTGCTGGCGATGCCGGCGTTGCTGCTGGCGTTGCTGCTGATCCAACGCGCCGACCAGATCAAGGAGTCGGTCACCGCTCTCGGCTTCCTGACGCGCACCGAGGAGATCACGATCACCCTCGGAATCCTGGCGATCGCACCGTTCGCCCGCATCGTCCGCGCCCAGACGCTGTCGCCTCCGGGAACGAGACTTCGTCCTGGCGGCGCGCAGTCTCGGCGCCAAGAACCGGCGCGTGATCTGGAGGGAGATCATGCCCAACCTGGTCCCGGCAATGGTGACGGTCGCCGTCACCGGGCTCGGCATCCTCATCGCGGCCGAAGCCACGCTGGCATTCCTCGGGCTCGGAGTGCCCCGACCGCAGACCTGGGGCACGATGATCGACGCCGCACGAGACGACCTGAAGGAGGCATGGTGGGCGACGATCTTCCCGTGCCTCTTCCTGTTCCTCACGGTGCTCAGCTTCAACTTCATCGGTGACCGCCTGGCGCGCAAGTTCGACATCCGAGAGGCCGCGGTATGAGCATCGTCATCCAGGCCTCGACCAGGGCGACCGACGGGCCGCTCCTCGAACTCGAGGATGTGCGCACCGCACTTCCAAACGGCCCGGGGTCTGGTGCGCGCCGTGGACGGTGTCTCACTGACGTTGGAGCGCGGCAAGGCGCTCGGAATCGTCGGCGAGAGCGGCTCCGGCAAGACCATCCTGTCGCGCTCGATCATGGGTCTGCTCCCGGTCAGAGGCACGATCCGACAGGGCAGCGTGCGGTTCGAGGGCCGCGAGATCGGCGGGCTGTCGCGTAAGGCGATGCGCGACGTGTGGGGCAAGGAAATGGCGATGATCTTCCAGGATCCGATGACATCGCTCAACCCGCTGATGAAGATCGGCGCACAGATCGCCGAGCCGTTGCGGCTGCATCTCGACATGTCGAAGTCCGATGCCTGGGCAACCGCCGAGCGACTGATGCAGGACGTGCGCATCCCAGCGCCCGGCCGCCGATTGAATCAGTACCCCCACGAGATGTCCGGCGGCATGCGCCAACGCATCATGATCGCCATCGCCATGGCCTGTGGCCCGACGCTGCTGCTGGCCGACGAGCCGACGACCGCGCTCGATGTCACCGTGCAGGCCCAGATCCTCGAACTGCTCGGCGAGCAGCGGCGCGAGCGCAACATGTCGCTGGTGCTCGTCACCCACGACCTCGGCGTTGTCGCCGGTCACACCGACGACATCGGGGTGATGTACGGAGGCAAGCTCGTGGAGATGGCGCCGACCGCCGAGTTGTTCGCCAACATGAAGATGCCCTACACCGAGGCGTTGCTGCAGAGCATCCCGAAGATCGGCGACGCCGAGCCACACGCGGCTCAACGTCATCAGTGGTCGACCACCCGACTTGGTGAATCCGCCGGTCGGATGCCGATTCGCGCCACGCTGTCCCTACGCCCAGGAACGCTGCCGCGAAGAGGAGCCCCCGCTGATGGCCACGGTCGAGGATCCTCGCCATACGTACGCCTGCTGGTACCCCGTCGGTTCCCCCGAGTACCACGAGACGAAGGAGCGGCGTCGGCGCGAGGCGGAGGTGGCTGCCTGATGGCCGGCACCGGAAAGGCGCATCTGCGCGATCGAGGGTGATGTGCTGCTGCGGGTCGAGGATCTCGTCGTCGAGTTCCCGGTCGGTCGTACTGGCTTGAAGGTCAATGCCGTCAGCGGGATCAGCCTCGATGTGCTGCGCGGCGAGACCCTGGGCGTCGTCGGCGAGTCGGGTTGCGGCAAGAGCACCACTGGGCGGGCCATCATGCAACTGCCACGGCCGACCAGTGGTTCGGTGATGTTCGAAGGACGCCAGCTCACCGAGATGGGTGGCGATGACATGCGCGAGGCCCGCACCCGCATGCAGATGATCTTCCAGGACCCGATTTCGTCGCTCAACCCGCGTCGCAAGGTTCGCGACATCGTCATGGAACCACTGTCGATCTGGAAGCGTGGCACCGGCGCCGAGCAGCGAGCCAAGGTCGACGCGTTGCTCGAGGAAGTCGGGATCGATCCGCAGCGCGCCGCGGAGAGTCAGCCTCATCAGTTCTCCGGCGGGCAATGCCAGCGCATCTCCATTGCCAGGTCGTTGGTGCTCGACCCGACGTTGATCATCTGCGACGAACCGGTCAGCGCCCTCGACGTCAGCGTGCAGGCCCAGGTGCTGAACCTGCTCGAGGATCTCAAGGCCAAGCACGGGTTGACCCTGATCTTCATCGCCCACGACCTCGCCGTGGTGAAGAACATCAGCGACCGTGTGGCGGTGATGTACCTCGGAAAGATCTGCGAGGTGGCGCCATCCGACGATCTCTACCGCGCCCCCGCCCACCACTACACCCACGTGCTGTTGAACTCGATCCCGGTTCCGGATCCGACCGTGGCTGCTACGAGGACCGCCATCGAAGGTGAACCGCCGTCGCCCGTGCTCCCGCCGCCCGGTTGCCGGTTCCACACCAGATGCCCGGCGGCCACCGACATCTGTCGCAACGAGGAACCCCAATTACGCGTCATCGGAATTGGTCACTACGTGGCCTGCCATCACCCCATCCACGGTGACGCTGCGGCCGTCCCGGTGACCGTCGGTCAGCTGGGCAGTGATTCGCTTGACTGAGGGCGCCTCGGATCCACGGGTGATCCAGCTCGGTCGATCGCCACGGCGGCAAAGACGACGATCGACGGCTCGGCCGACGAACGGATGCGGTGACCTCCGTAGATCACGATGGTCGCCGTCACGGCGATCAGAACCGGGTATCAGGAGCACGGACGCGGTCGCGGCGGCGAACCATCGTTGCTCCGAACACGGCCGTCGGCGCCAATACCCAGAACGAGACGATGCCGGCCCATGATGCCAAGCGTTCGCGCTCCTCTCCGACATCGGCGTGCACCAGGTTGTCGAGGGCGAAGACGTCGAGTGATCTCCCCGAAGCGTTGGACAACGACCAGCGGGACCCTGGCCAGGTGGTGACGAACGTAACTGACCGCCTCACGTCGCTGCCGCGCGGATCGCTCCGACGGTGTCTTCGTTCGGCTGCGTACCCGGGTCGTTGACAACACAGAACAGCGACCAACCACCCTGTGCCGGGCCGTAGTACGTCTCCTCGCAGTTGGCGCCCAACCACGCCGGGCCCTCGTTCGTCGTCAAGCAACACCGGGCGCGTCGAAGCGAGCGAAGTTGAAGGTCATCCACGGCAGGATCAACGCGATCGCCACGCCGGTGGCGGTGGCGATGTGCTTCGACGACCGTATGCCGGATCGCCTGCCGACCATCCACATCACGACGGCCGCAGCGGGAACGAACAACGCCACCTCACTCCGCGCGAGCATGCCGAGACCGATCGCAACACCTGTCAACGCAGCCGTGAGCAGCCTGGGCGCGCGAGACCCAGGTGAGCAGGGCCCACAATGCCAGCGAGATCATCAGGCAGCTGACGCTCTCCGACATCACCAGGCCGTCGTTGATCCACAGGTTCGGATACACAGCGGCAATGGCCGCCGCGATCAGCCCGACGCGATCTCCGCCGATTCGGCGACCGATCACCCCGATGATTGCCACGGTCGCGGTTCCGCAGGCGACGGTGATCATCCGTTGCCGGTTGACTGGGTCGCTCACCCCAGCTGACGACGGCCATGAGTGTCGACGTCAACGGGCCGTGCTCGGCACCTGGCTGGTCGATGAACAGCTCACGGAACCACACGCCGTGAGCCAGCTGACGAGCCTGAAGGCTGTAGTAGAGCGAGTCGTTCAACATCAGGCGGCGGTTCCACTTGGATACGACGAAGCGAACGATCCGCAACAGCGCGCCGAAGGCCACGATGATCGTCAGGCGTACTCGGAAGTCTCGCCCTCCCTCGGTGTCGCCCACAGCGAGCGAGGTTACTGCTCGCCTGTCACACCGGCTTGCTACCGTCGCCGTGTGGCCAGAAGCGTGAGCGCGATGGGGGAAGCTCGATCGCTGCGTGCCTGTCGGCGTACCGGTTCGGAGCGGGCGATCCCACGACCCGGCTGGCAACCCGGCCAGGCAACGGGTGAGTTCTGGCGAGCCTCGTACACGCCCGATGGTCCGGCGACCATCAGGATCAGCTGGACCACCCACGGGGTGGATTCGACGCGTGGGGAGCTGGAAGCGATTGGATCCTCGAGCGGTCGACGGCGATGACGGGTGCACTCGATGCCGGGTTCGAGTTCCGCGACGCACACCCCGCCGTGTTGCGTGCCCAGCGCAACCATCCCCAGGTGCGATTCGGCGCCAGCAACATGTTGTACCACGAACTCGTTCCAACGATCCTCGGCCAGCGGGTCACCGCGGGAGAGGCGATTCGCCAATGGCACACGCTCTGCTACCGACTCGGAGAACCAGCGCCAGGGCCGGCGGAAGGGTTGTTGCTCCCACCATCGCCGGCCGCAGCTCGCCGGTCGTCCGGCGTGGTGGTTCCACCCCTTCGGAATCGAGGCCAAACGCGCCCAGGCGCTGCGCACCGTCGCCAAGCACGCCGACAAGCTGTGGGCATGGGCGCGGCTGTCGATCGAGGAGGTCCACGCCAAGTTGGCGCTGCTTCCCGGTGTCGGCCCGTGGACCATCGGCTCGGTGATGGCCTCGGCAATGGGCGACCCCGATGCAGTGGCAGTCGGCGATTTTCATCTGAAGAACCTGGTCGTCCTACGCACTCAGCGGGCAACCGCGGGGCACCGACGAACGGATGCTCGAGCTGCTCGCGCCGTACGCCGGCCAACGCGGCAGGGTCGTGCGGCTGCTGCAACTCGACGGGCCATTCGCCGCCGGCCTTCGGTCCTCGTCAACGAATCCTTCCGATGGCACGGTGGTGATCCACCGCCTCTGTTAGCTTCACGTGCGGCCCTCCCGGCCCGTCGACCCAACAATGACAGAGATCTCCGGAACACAGCACGCAGGCGTCGGCGAGACGTCGGCAACTTGGCATCTCATCCTGCGCAAGGCCGGGCTGGTCTACCTCTTCTCCCGCCTCTGTGTGTTTGCCGGCGCGGCGATCGTCGCTGCCGAACTGCGCGCCGACATCAACCAGATCAAGGGCATTCCGAACGTACCGTTCGCCGACCCGCACATCGCCGGTCGACCGCTCCCCACGTCGGCGTTGTCGCCGATGCTCGACGTGCTGTCGTCGTGGGACGGCATCTGGTACTTGCGCATCGTCCGCCTCGGATATCCGCATCACGTCCGTGCGCACGTCACCTACGACGTTCCCGATGCCCGAGCCGCGTTCTTCCCCGCCTATCCGATGCTGGTCAGGGCGATCGACAAGGTCTTGCCGGGTGGCGACACGGCGGCCGCGTTGTTCACCAACTTCGTGCTCGGAGCGATCGCCATCTTCCTGCTCGGCGTGCTGGCCAGGCGGTTGTACGGCGAGCAGATCGCGGCCAAGGCGATGGTGCTCGGTGCCATGTTCCCCGGCAGTTTCGTGCTGTCGTTCGCCTACACCGAGGCGTTGCTCCTGGTCTTCGCCATGGGCTGCTTGTACTGCCTCGATGACCGAGCGATGGGTCGCCGCCGGACTGCTGGCAGCGCTCGGTACTGCGACGCGACCGAACGGCCTGGCCCTCGTGTTGGCGTGCGCAGTCGCCTCGGTGATCGCCATTCGCAACGAGCGTGCCTGGAGGTCGCTCGCCGCGCCGATCCTGGCGCCGCGTGGGCTTCCTCGCCTTCCAGGTGTGGCTCGGCCGACACACCGGCGAAGCCGGGGTCTGGTTCCGCGTGCAGAGCGAAGCCTGGGGCGAGGGGGCGAGCTACGGCTTGACCGCCGTCCGCAAGACGTTCGAGGCGTTCGCCAGGCCGTTGACGTCGCCGACCAACATCATCACCGCTGCATCGGTGGTGGCGATGGTGGCGATGCTGTACTTCCTTCGGCGCAAGCCTCTGCCTCCGCCGATGGTTGCCTACAGCCTCGGGATCCTTGCGCTGATGCTGCTGCCGAACACCGTCACTGCGCGGCCGCGCTTCTTGTACACGGCGTTCCCGCTGTTCATCTCGGCGGCTGCCTATCTGCACTCCGTACGACGCGACATGTGGCCGTACGTGATCGGCGCGTGTAGCGCCGGTCTGGTGGCGCTGACCGCTCTCTACGGAGTCTTCGGGGCGATTCCGTGAGTTGGCGCCGCTACGTGTCGGGCCAGCGGCTCGGCATGTGGGCGCTCGCGCTGCTCGCCTACCTCCCGGCGTTGCTCGCTTCACCCGGGCGGATGCCGAGCGACACCAAGCTCTATCTCTATCTGAACCCAGGTCGGCTGATCTCCGACGCCGCGTACACCTGGGACAACCGTCAGTTCGCCGGATGGGTGCCGCATCAGACGGTCACGTACCTGTGGCCGTCGGGACCCTGGTACTGGTTACTCGGCGCAACTCGGCGTACCGGACTGGATCGCTCATCGGTTGTGGATCGGCACACTGCTGCTGGTCGGAGGCCTCGGCGTGCGATGGGCCGGCAAGCACCTCGGGCTCGCCGGCGTCGGAGCGATCACGGCCGCATTCGTGTACCAACTGTCGCCGTACATCCTCCCGTACCTGTCGCGCACGTCACTGATGCTGCTGCCGTGGGCATCGCTGGGGTGGCTGGTCGGATTGACGATTCGCTCGGCAACACGCTCGAAGTGGCGTGATCCGGCGATCTTCGCGTTGGTGATCTTCACGGTCGGGTCACCCAACGCGACGGCGCTGGCGATGATCGCCCCAGCACCCGTGCTGTGGCTGGTGCATGCCGCCTGGCAACGTTCGATCACCTGGCGTCGGGCGATCACGTCGGCCCTACGGATCGGGGCCTTGAGCCTCGCCGTGTCGCTGTGGTGGATCGCGATGCTCGTCGTCCAGGGACGGCATGGAGCCGACGTGTTGTCGTACTCGGAGACCCTCGAAGCTGTGTCGTTCACCTCGGTCAGCACCGAGACGTTGCGAGGGCTCGGCTACTGGTTGTTCTACATTCGCGACCCCTTCGGCTTCGCCACCAGCGCCTCGGTCGACTACCTCGAGTCCGGGCGGGTCATCGCCATCGGCTTCGCCCTGCTCGCCTGTTGTGTGGCGGGTATCGCCCTGACCCGATGGAGCCAGCGTCGCTACGCCGCTCTGCTCGTCTTCGTCGGCATCGTCCTAGCCGTCGGCGTGCACCCCATCGCCGATCCCTCGCCGCTGATGTCGCGACTGGCAACATCGTCGCGCTCGACGCTGTCGCTTGCTGTTCGCAGCAGCACCAGGGCCTTGCCGATGAGCACGTTCGGTCTCGCGCTCGGCGCCGGGCGCGCTCGCCACCGCGGCGTCGGCGCTGGTTGCCCGCCGTCGGCCACGCCTCAGGCTGGTCGCTCCGGCCGTCATCATCGGCCTTGGCCATCCTCAACCTGCCGGCACTCTTCGACGGGGGATTCGTCGACCCGGCCCTGGAGCGTGTCGAGGAGCCTCCCGACAGCGTGGAGCCAGGCAGCCGCGGATCTCGATACCGGGTCGATGGAGCATCGAGTCATGCAACTGCCCGGTGCCGAGTTCGGTGCGTACCGCTGGGGATACACCGTCGATCCACCACTTCCGGGGTTGAGCGAAAAGCCGTTGATCACACGTGACCTCCTCCCGCTCGGGTCGCCGGGGGCCATGGACCTGCTGTACGCACTCGACGACCGGGCGCAGTCGAACACCCTCGATCCGGCGGCGATCGCACCCGTGGCCCGGCTCTTCGGAGCCGACACCATCTGGGTCAGCAACGACATGGCCTTCGACCGCTTCCGAACGCCACGTCCCGAGATCACTCACGCGATGTTCGCCGCCCAGCCCGAGGGTCTGGATACGCCGACGCCCTTCGGGACGCCCACACCCAATGTCCCCGACCTGGCAACCCTCGACGAGACCGCTCTGTCCAACGCATCGATCGGGGAACCGCTGCCGCCTGTCGAACTCGTCGACGTGAACGACCCGGTCGCGATGGTCCGTGCCTCGTCGCGGCTCGTCGTGCTGGCCGGGAGCGGCGACGGTGTCGTCGACGCCTCTGCCGCCGGTCTGTTGCGAGGTGACGAAGCGGTCCTGTATGCGGCCGATCTGCAGGACATCCGAGCGCCTCGACGATGCAGACCTCGTCATCGTCACCGACTCGAATCGAGACCGCGCTCACCAGTGGCGTGGCACACAGGACGTCGTCGGATTCACCGAGACAGGTGGGCCGAGCACCGATGTGCTGCGACCCGACACCGCTGATCAACGCCTACCGGTGTTCACCGATCAATCCAGTGAGCATCAGACCACTGCCGCCCTCGAGGGGTTGGAGGTACGTGCGACGGGCTACGGCGAGCCGTTCGCCTACCGGCCCGAGGATCGCCCGGCGATGGCTGTCGATGGAGACCCGACGACTGCGTGGCTCGTCGGCGATCGCTTCAGTCCGATCGGGCAACGCATCGAGGTGACGGGTGACATCTCGAGCCTTTCCCTGCTGCAATCGCAGCAGCCCGGCGCCTCACGCGTCATCTCCTCCGTGCTCCTCGAGTACGACGGCGCCGCGCCACGTCTCGTCGATCTCGACGAGACATCGTTGCGGGACACGGGCCAACGTCATGGAGGTCCCGCCCGGTTCGACGTTCGTGCGCATCACGATCATGTCGGTCGCGGATCGTCCCGGTGGCACCGATCCTGGGCCTTCCGCCGTCGGGTTCGCCGAACTCGGTCTCGGCGCGCATCGCGAGGTGGTGACCGTCCCGTCGGACACCGACGCTGTTTCGACCGGTACGCCGCTGGCGATCGTGCTGACCCGTTTGCGCACCGACCCGCTCAATCGTTGGCGCAGCGACCCCGAGCCGCAACTACTTCGCCAGTTCACCCTCGCCTCGGCTCGTGACTTCGCCGCGACTGTCACGGTTCGCCGCAACGCTCGAGCCTCCGACGCGACCCTCAACGGCCTTGCCGGGGTCGACACAGCGACCTCGAATCGACGACTGACCGGCGATCCACATTCGATCGGGGCGCGAGCCGTCGACGGCGATCCGGCGACGGCATGGACGTCACCGTTTTCCGATGTGATCGGTTCGAGCTTGAACATCCCACTCGATCCGACGGTCCCGACCACGGCCTTGGTGTTGACACAGGCCGTCGATGAAGAACACAGCACGATCACGCGTGTCACCGTGACCATCGACGGGGTCCCGACCGTGCTGGACGTACCCGCTCCCGACGACACGGGTCGCAGCCGGATCCAGTTCCCCGAGGCCACGGCGGCGACACTTTCGCTGACGATCGACGACATCGCACCACGCACCACCGTCGACCGACGCTATGCCGAGACGACGGTGCTCCCGGTCTCCATCAGGGAGATCGAGGCGCCATCGATTGCTGCACCACGCCCAGCGATCACCCCGGTCGAGTGCAGGACCGACCTCGTCGAGATCGATGGCGAGCCACTCGCGGTTTCTGTCGATGCCGCGGCGATGACCCAGCTGCTGGAAGGAGCGGCGGTCGACGTGCACCCGTGCCTGTCATCGACCCTTCACCTGGGTGCCGGTACGCATCGAATCTCGACCGCGGCCGGCCAGACGACCGGAATCGACATCGACCGGATCGTGCTGCGCAGCGGTGAGCCACCCACCGCCAGTACCCACCCGACGGTGACGACGACTCGCAGCCGCACCACACGCACTGCGACGGTGTCGGACTGCGCTGCTGGGTGCTGGTTGATCCTCGGCGAGGGCCTCAACGAGGGCTGGGAAGCAATCGCCGATGGCACCGACCTTGGTCCACCACGGCAGATCTCGGGCGGGTTCAACGGTTGGTGGTTGCCCGGCTCGACCTCGCCGGTGACAGTGACCATGACGTGGACGCCGCAGCGGACCATGTGGATCGGCATGATCCTCGCTGTCCTGGCAGTGCTGGCGTGCGCAGTGCTGGTCGCCGTTGGGTTGGCACGGCGCGACCGATCCTCCGAGACCATGTCGACACCGACTGCACCCGTTCCGTACTGGCCGATCGAACCGGTGGGCCGCCGACGCTCGGTGGTTGCGGCGATTGCGCTCATCGCCCTGACATTCATCACCATCTCCCCTACATATGCGGTGCTGGCGGCCGTCGTCGGTGTGGTCATCGTCGTCCTCGAACGCCCGCAAGTGGCAGGCGTGGCCTCCATCGCACTCGTTTCTGGCGTGGGAGCGCTGATCATCCGGCGCCAGTTGCGGTATCGTCTCGTCGCCAACCCGTCGTGGCCGGCGGCTTTCGACGACCTGCACCGCCTCGGATTGTTCGTCGTCGTCCTGCTGCTGGTCGCCACGATCCTCGACGAGTGTCCTGGTGATGAGCCTGAGCAACTAACCTGAATCCTCGTGTCACACGTCCCGCGACCGTGCCTGTCGGTGGTCGTGCCGTGCTACAACGAGCAGGGTACGATCCTCACGCTGCTCAAACGCGTTTCCGACTCGCCGTGGGTACGCGAGATCATCGTTGTCGACGACGGCTCGACCGACGGAACGGTCCAGATCCTGGCTGCGATCGACGACCCGACGATCCACGTCGTGCTCCACGAACAGAACCAGGGCAAGGGCGCCGCTCTACGCACCGGGTTCGTGATCGCCACGTCGGACTACGTCATCGTGCAAGACGCCGACCTCGAATACGACCCCGACGAGTTCGGCGACCTGTTGCCGCCCATCCTCGATGACAAGGCCGACGTGGTCTTCGGATCCAGGTTCCAATCCGGTCGGCCACACAGGGTGTTGTACTTCTGGCACTCGCTGGGCAACCGGATGCTGACCCTCCTCTCGAACATGTTCACCGGCCTCAACCTGTCGGACATGGAGACCTGCTACAAGCTGTTCCGTCGCGAGGTCATTCAGTCGATCACGATCGAAGAGGATCGCTTCGGGTTCGAACCGGAGATCACCGCCAAGGTCGCCAAGGGCGGATGGAGGATCTACGAGGTCGGTGTCTCCTACTCCGGGCGCACATACGCCGACGGCAAGAAGATCGGAAGGCGTGACGCGGCACGGGCCGTGTACTGCATCGTGCGCTACTCGAGGCTCGGCGACCGCTTTCGTCGCCCTCACTGATGCGCAATCCGCTTCCGGCGTGAGCCGATTCCACGCACACCGGCGTCGTTCGACGAAGCCGACGACGACCTCGACCGAGGTCCTCGACGCCCTCGAACAGGCCAAGAACTACTCGGCGTGGATCCTCGACCTCATCGGCCCGCATGTCACTGGCAGAATTCTCGAAGTCGGCGCCGGACGAGGCACGTATTCGGAGTATTTCGCGGACCACGGTCACCTCACGGCTCTCGAGCCGTCGACGGCGCACAGCGAAGCGTTGCGCGAGCGGCTCAAGGATCATCCGAACGTGGTCGTCGTCAACGCTCAGCTCGACGGCACGGCGGCTCCCGGCTCGTACGACACCGTCGTCCTGCTCAACGTGCTCGAGCACATCCCCGACGATCACCGGGCTCTCGGTGACATCCACGAGTCGCTGGCGCCAGGCGGCAAGATGGTGCTCTGGGTGCCCGCGTTCGAGGCGCTGTACAGCAAGTTCGATCAACGAATCGGTCATTACCGCAGGTACCGCCGCAACGAGTTGTTGGCCCTCGTCCACCACGTCGGGTTTCAGCAGGTCTCGGCGAGGTACAACAACATGCCGGGCTTCTTCGCCTGGTGGCTGGTCGTACGCGTGCTTCGACGCACCCCCACGGCGGGCCGCCTGGCCTCGATCTACGACCGCTACTTCATCCCCGTCATCCGTCGTGTCGAGCGCGTAGTGCGGCCGCCGTTCGGTCAGTCCCTGCTGGTTGTCGCGCAGCGGTCGTAGATGGCGCTGTCGACGGCGGCGCCACCGCAACATGTCGCGGATGGCGAGAAGCGTCGCCCTCACGTTGCTGCCCTCGACGGGCTCCGCGGCTTGGCGGTCATCGCCGTGCTCCTCTTCCATGCCGGCAAGCTCCAAGGTGGCTTCCTCGGCGTCGACTTGTTCTTTGCCCTGTCCGGGTTCCTGATCACGTCATTGTTGCTCGCCGAGGTCGACTCGAAGGAGCGAGTCGACGTGCTCGCCTTCTGGGGGCGGCGGTTCCGCCGCCTGCTGCCAGCGGTCCTGTTGTTGTTGGTCGCTGTCACGGTGATCGCCACGGTCGTGGCGACCGTGCCGGAACGGGCGGCGACGCTCGACGACGGCCCGTGGGCGCAGGTCTACCTGGCCAACTGGCATGCCATCGCCGGTCAGCGCGACTACTGGGCCTCGTTCGAACTGCCGCGCCTGTTCGGCCATCTGTGGAGCCTGGCCATCGAGGAACAGTTCTACGTGATCTGGCCAGTGGTGATGGCCCTGATCGCCTGGCGCAGTCGCAACGTGCATCGGACGGTCATCGTCGTCTGCGTAGGGGCCTCGCTCCTGTCGTTGATCCAAATGATCAGGCTGTTCGACCTGTCAGACCCGACCCGGGTGTACATCGGCACCGACACAAGGGCCAGCAGCCTCCTGCTCGGGGCGTTGTTCGCGACAGCGCCATTTCGCGCCGTGGCGATCAGATGGACCGCGCGTCTGTCAGGCGGCTTCACTGCCGCTGCTGCCGCAGTGGCAACGGTGATCGGGCTCTCCTGGCTCCTCATCGACGGGCCTGGTTCGCCCTGGCTGTTCCGAGGAGGCCTCTTCGCCCATTCACTCCTGTCGGCTGTCCTCGTCGCTGGCTGTGCAGCGCGGCCGGATGCGGCAATCTCGCGTGGAATTGGCTGGACGCCCATTCGCGTGATCGGTGTGCTGTCCTACAGCCTGTATCTGTGGCATTGGCCGATCTACGCCCTGTTGTCAGAGCAGCGCACCGGGATGTCGGGGTGGCCGTTGACGAGCATGCGGATCGGTCTGTCCATCGTCGCCGCGGCGATCTCCATGCGACTCGTCGAGGACCCGATCCGGTTCAGGGCCAGGTGGGCGCGAGGTCGCACCGGTGTGATGGCCTTGATCAGTGTCTCGGCCCTTGTCGGAGGTTTCTGGCTGATGGTTCCACGCCCGGCGATCGCACCGGCCGAATTCTCCCTCGACCAGTTCACGTCGACCACAGCTCTGTCCGCGACCAGTGGTCCGCCCGCGACCACCGCTGCCTCTGTTGCCGCCACGCCCGTCACTGCCCCCGTCGTCGCCGGTGCCGTTGCGACCAGTACTGCTCTCACTACTACCAGCCCACCCACCACCACGTTGCTCGCCGGGGTCAGGCGAGTCTTGATGGTCGGCGATTCGCTTGCCTTCGACGAATGGCCGGCGGTAGCCGCAGCAATGTATGCCGGCAAAATACCGATCGGCAGTTACGTCTCACCGGGTGCGGGTCTGCTCGACACGAGATACGAGTCCACGGTGGACATCGACAAGGCGGTGGTCGACTTCCAGCCCGACCTCGTGCTGTACCAGGCATCGATGTGGGACTTTGCGACGCCTGATCAGCAGCGGGTCGCATATCGGCGCTTCACCGACATGGTGCTGGGCGAGGGCGCCCGATTGGCCCTGATCACCCTCCCGCCGTTGCGCGCCGATCAACAAAATGCGCAACTCGACAGCTTGACCGGCGTCATGAACGAGATCGCGGCCGAGCACCCCGGCCAGGTCCTCGTGCTGCACAGCGACGGGGCATGGGGGCCCGAGTTCACCCAGGATGTGAACGGCGACAAGGTTCCCGAGCGAAAGCCTGATGGCGCCCACGTGTGCCCGTCCGGTGCAGCGATGTACGCAGTTTGGCTGACCGGCGAGCTGGAGAAGCGGTTCGCCGGCTTTGTTCCCGCTCCGCCGTCGGAATGGGCAGCCGGTGACTGGGTCGACGACCCTCGCTACACCAACCCGGCCGGCATCTGTGCCGCGCTTCCCTGATCGACCTCGTCACGGCAGTTCGGCGACGAGAATCCGAGCGACCCGGTCGCCGCCCTCCGCTGTGAGCGCGCCGTCGGGATCGCGCACGGCGACAGTTCCGTCGACCGTGCAGGACTCCCACCACTGGCAGGGCATCGATGTAGCCGACAGCTGGTCGCCGATGTACCGCGTCGGATCGACCAATGTGGCCCCGGCGCGATCGGCAGAGGCCTCGATGCCGCTGCGGCCCGGCTGGGCGACGATCACCACCCGGTGACCGTGGGCGGCGGCGACCGCATTCGTGAGTGCGGTGGAATCGCAGCCCGTTGCATCGCCGAACGACAGCACGATGACCCCGGGATCGAATTCGTCCTCGACCCGGCGAACGGCGTCGGCAGCATCGCACCACGAGGTCGCGCCGCTGTCCCAACGGAGGCTGCGACCGTCTTCGTGGATGCGGTAGGTCACCGGACGCTCCGTCGACGTCAGAAATCCATCGGTCAGCAGCACGACATCGGTGCGGTCGTCGTGGCCGGCGATCGTCGGCCACTGCCACCACACCAGTGCCGCGGCGATCAAACCAACGGCCACGATCCTCGATGGTGAGGAGACCAGCTCCCGGACCCGACGACGTGCACGACTCACCAGGTGGCGAGGGTAGCAGGCGAGTATGGTCGGCAGCCGTGGGAGACTCGTCTGCGACGCGATGGCCGCTGCGCGCCGGCGTGATCGTTGCGTTCGCCTCGGCTGCCTTGTTGGTGCAGCGGGTCGCAATCGCCGGCGGCAGTCTGTCGGGTGGACACCGCGGGTCGATCCTCGCCCGGTTCGATCTCGCCGCTCCCCTGCTGATCGCACTCGTTGCGTTCGTGAGCGCCCGACGCGAGCTGGCCGGTCGCCGGTCTGTGCCTTCACGGATCGGCTGGGTACCTGCGGTGTACATCGGTTGGATCCTGACGATCGGGTTCGCCAAAGCAGCGCTGCACGTCCAGTTCTCTCCCCGACGATTGCTGTCGACGCTGGTCATCTTCCGTGGTCTGGGTGCCCCTGTGCAGGGCCTTGCCTCCGGCGTGCTGCTGCTGACCATGGTTCTCACCGTGATGGTGATGCCCGCGTTGGTAGGCCTCGCCCGCTCGCGGCGAGGATCATGGCTCGTCCCCGCCGGTCTCGTCGGTGCGGCGTTTGCCTATCGGACAGTCTGCACTACCACCGGACACATCGCCTTGTTCGGTCCGCTGAGCTGGTTCCCCAACCACCTCGACCTGGTCGCGGTCGGCCTGTGTGTAGCCCTGGCCGACCATTCGATCACCGACATCGGTGTACGACGACGGTTGCGACTCGGCGGCCTGGTGGTCGCGCTCACGTCGTTTCTGGCGGCAGCGTTCGTTCTTGGACTGCCACGGTCGCCACTACTCGGATCGGCGGTCGAAATCCACGTACATGCCATCGCCGCAGCGATCTTCTCGGTCGGTGTGCTGGGCGCGGCCTGCATAGTGACACCGATCTTCACGACCCGGCATGCGCCCCGAATGACCCGTGTGATGGCGATCGCCGCTCCGGGCATATTCCTGGTCGGCGAACCGGCGTTCACGTTGGTCGCTCGCCAGTACCACGAGCGGGTGATCGAATTCGACGGAGCCGTGTTCCTGAACGGCAACCTGGTTGCACCCTTGGTCTGGTCACTCCTGATCGCCGGCGCCTTTGGCGTCGTCGTGGTCTCCGCCGTCGGCCTCGTCGGCCTGCTCAGGCATGGCGAATGGCGAATGATCGTCCGATCGCGAATGGCGCTGCCCGCCGTCGTCGCCACCGGGTTCTTCGTCCGTGTCATCACCTTGCTGACTGTCGCGCCGGAGCGTACGGACGGTGGCGATCCGCTCTTCTACCACACCACTGCCAACGTGCTCGCTCGTGGACGCGGCTTCCCAGAACCACTGAACTGGATTGCGTTCGAGGCCCATCGGCCGAGCGCCTTCCACGGCCCGCTGTATCCGGTGGTGCTCTCCGTCAGCTCCCGGCTCGGTGGGACCAGCTACTTCGATCACAAGATGATGTCGATCGTCATCGGCACAGCGGTGGTACTGGCAGTCGGAATCCTCGGCAGGCGCGTCGGCGGACCGATCGTCGGATTGGCGGCAGCATCGTTTGCCGCGGTCTATCCCAACCTGTGGTTGATCGACAGCTTGTTGTACCCCGAGGGGCTGATGGCGTTGCTCGTGACCGTGACGATGATCGTCGCCTATCGCTGGCGCGATCACCCGCGGTTGGCGACGGCGGCGCTGTTCGGTGCGGTTATCGGACTTGCCGCACTCGCTCGCGGCGAAGGCGTGCTGCTCCTCCCGCTGCTCGCCCTGCCGTGGATCGTGCTCACCCGATCGCTGTCACCCGGGGCGCGGTTTCGGCACCTGCTCGTGACGGGTGCCGCCTGTGTGGCGGTGCTTGCTCCGTGGATGATCCGCAATGCCACGACGTTCGAGGAGTTCGTGCCGTTGTCGACCAACGGCAACGAGGTGATGGTGTACGCCAACTGCCCGACGGCATACAACGGCCAGTTCGTCGGGTACTGGGACTATCAGTGTCAGCAGAAGGTCCGCGAGGCGCAGGGTGACCCGCCCGGCGACGAGTCGCAGACGGCGCTCTACTGGCGCTCGCTGGGGTTCGACTATGCACGCGAGCACGTCGGAGAACTGCCCCGGGTGATGACTCTGCGCGTCCTGCGCCAGTGGGAATTGTTCCGACCGCTGCAGAACGTGACGTTGGGGGGCATCGAGGGTCGTGATCGCGATGCCAGCACGATGGGTCTGTTGATGTTCTATGGCCTCGCCGGGTTGTCGATCGTTGGTGTCGTCTCGATGCGTCGTCGCCGGACTCCCGTGCTCCCGCTCGTGGTGCCATTCGTCGCGGTCACCATCACGTCGGCCTACACCTACGGAACCGTGCGGTTCCGCGCCCCTGCTGAACCGGCCCTGTGCGTGCTCGGCGCGGTCGGTCTGGTACCGGTCCTCGCAGTTGCCCGCCGATGGCTCGCCCGTGGCCCGAGCGAGACGTTGGACGGTGCGCCGTTCGTGCTCGGCGGGAGAGGAGGGCTCCGCCCACGATTGGCCGGAGCATGGCAACGAGGTGCCCTGGCGACGTGGGGCGCGATCGGATTCGTCTGCGCACTGATCGCCCTGCCACTCCGCGGGCTGTATCACACGACCGGCGGCACCATGGAAGAGGCGTTCATGATGGTCTTCCCGGAGCGCATGCTCAAAGGAGACCTCCCGAACCGCGATTTCCTGCATCTGTACGGCCCCGGCGCGCTGCAGGTGCTGATGGGCTGGTTCAAACTCTTCGGCCTCTCGTTGGAGTCCGAGCGAACGTTCGGTCTCATCCAGCACCTCGGAATCATCTTCGCCCTGTTCGCCCTGGCTCGACCCTGGGGGCGTATCGCGGCCGCCGCCGTCGGTGGATTGGCGGTGTTCTACGTGCTCACTCCGATCGGACTGACGGCGATGGCGTGGAACGGTGGTCTCGCACTCTGCTTGTGGAGCATTGTCTTTGCCCTCCGCGCCCGCAGCGTGGTCAACCCCCGCCCATCACTGATCACGGCCGGAGTCTTGGCTGGATTGGCGCTGACATACCGACCGGATCTGGCCCTTGCCCTCGGCCTCGTGTACGGCTGGTATCTGTGGCGCAATCGCCGGTGGCGAACGTTTGCGCCTGCCTTCCTCGTCGGTTTGGTGCCCATGTGGATCCACATCGCGATGGTGGGTCCGAGCACGGCCTTCCGAGGCATGATCATCGATCCGGTGTTCAAGCTGCGTGCCGGGCGCGAGCTGCCGCGGCCACCGTCGTGGAATCACCTCGACGGATCGCTGCAGGCCATCGCCGAGCTGGTGCCGCCGTGGTGGAGGCTGCCGGCTCTCTCGGCCGAGAAGTCCCTGTTCCTGTGGTTCTTGGCGATGCTCGTGATTCCCCTCGTCCTTCTCTGGGTCGCCGTTCGTCTGTGGCGCCGGGAGCACACGCAACGAGCTGCAACGTTGCTGTGCGGGGCCTTGTTCAGCATCGGTGTGGTGCCTCAGGCACTGCAGCGGCCCGATTCGACGCACCTGGCGTGGGTCACGTGCGTCTCCTTTCCGCTGCTGATCATCGCCGTCGTCGAGTACATGCGGTACCGACATCCGCTCAGCACTGTGCGCCAACGTGTGGCGGTGGGCGTGGCCGCGGTGCTCGCGCTCACGATGGTCGTCGCGCCGCTGTTCACGTTCCGCTACTACCTCTTGCACACGAGAGTGAGTGCCGGCAACGTGCAGACACCGTTTCCCGTCTCGCGCGACGGTCGCCGCTTCTACCTCGGCGACTTCGGGCCGTACCTCGCGAGTCGCGACGTGATTGCCGATCTCGCCACGCTGTCGAAGCCGGGTGAGCGGCTGCTGGTCGGACCGAGCGATCTCCGTCGGACGTGGTACAGCGATGCGTTCTTCTACTACATGTTCCCCGAGCTGACCCCGGCGACGTACTTCATCGAAATGGATCCAGGGTTGGCCAATGCACCGGGTTCTCGACTGGCGTCGGAAGTTGCTTCCTCGGATTGGGTGATCCTGACCAGCTTCTGGGATGGTTGGCGCGAGCCGAACAGCTCGATGGACTTCGGATCGGATGTGCCCAACCAGGTGCTGCACGACAACTTCTGTGAAGTCAGGAGCTACCAGAACGGGTTGGTTCGGCTGTTCCATCGGTGCTCGTCATGAGGCTGTTGTCGCAGCTGCGGTCGTTCCATCGGCGACGAATCGCCATTCCCGTCGATCACACCGCTCTGGTGCTCGATGTCGGCAGCGGCGACAAGCCGCACTGGCGTGCCGATGTGCTCCTCGATCGCTTCATCGGCGACGACCACGCCGGGCAGCGCTCCGGTGCGTCGTCGGCCCGCGTCGACCGACCTCTGTTCGACGCCGACGCCGCCGACATGCCGTTCGCCGATGCGGCGTTCGACTACGCCATCTGTTCGCACGTGCTCGAGCACGTCGTGCACCCCGACGCCGTCATCCGCGAGTTGACCCGTGTTGCCAAGGCCGGCTACATCGAGGTGCCGGAAGCCGCGAGCGCCAAGATCGTCGACTTTCCGAGCCATTTGTGGTGGGTGACGTTGCAGGACGGTGTGCTCGTCTTCACGGCCAAGTCGACGGCATACTTCGATGCCGACGTCGACCGATACCTCACCAGCAGCGGGATGCGCCAGCCACTGGCGGATCTGCTCGACAGGCACCTCGACGACCGCATCATCGAACTGCCCTGGAGTGCCTCGGTGGCGTACCTCGTCGAGGGCTCACCGCCCGAACAGTTGATAGCCGCTGCCGCTCACAGCGATGCCCACCATCGCGGCGGCGAGACAGTGGCGGGCCGTGTGTTGACTGCGGCGCTCACGCTGCCGCTGCGACGCCGCAAGCATCGCCGCGTGATCCACTTCGACGACATCGTCCGCCCCGACCTACGGACGGGCGATGGCGAGGTGCTGACTGCGAAGGTCTACCGCACGGGTGGTTGACGGTTCGGGGTGCGGTCGAACAGCCCCCACTTGGTGACGAGCAACATCGATTCGGCGATGATCCGCCCCGACATCTTCGACGTCCCGAAGCGACGATCACGAAACACGATCGGGGTCTCGACGATCGTTGCGCCGTTGGCGATCAACTTGCGCACCAGTTCGGTCAGGAAGGCGTACCCCTCTGCGGTCGTGGTCGCCGGGTTGATCGCTCGCAAGGCCTCGGCGCGATAGGCGCGGTAGCCCGACGTGCAGTCGCTCACAGGCAGGCGCAGCAACGCCGCGGTGTAGCGATTTCCCCACTTGGACAGCACTCGACGACGCAACGGCCAGTCGACGGTTGCGCCGCCCGGAACGTAGCGCGACCCGATCACGGCGTCTGCGCCCTCGCCAAGGAGCCCCAACATCGTCGGGATGACCTCGGGATCATGTGAAAAGTCGGAGTCCATCGACACGATCGCCTCGTAGCCCTCGTCGAAGGCGGTGGTGAAGCCGTGGCGGTAGGCCGCACCCAGGCCGAGCTTCCCCGGCCGACGGAGCACCTTGATCCGGCCGCGTTCGGAGGCCGTCTCCTCGGCAAGTGCTGCTGTTCCATCGGGACTGTTGTCGTCGACGACCAAGATGTCGACGTCGGGTGCGGACTGGCGCACGGCGCGAAGGAACCCGACGATGTTCTCGGCCTCGTTGTAGGTCGGCAACACGACGACGGTACGCACGGGCTGCGAGCGTACCCCTCAGCCAAGCCGACCGCTCCGCACGATCGACCTAGCAGGTCGACTGCTGTGGCTGGAACGGGGCGACAAACGGCGGGAGTTCGAACACCGCGACCGGCAACCCGAGGAGGTTGTAGGCCCCCGCTGTGTCGGCCACATCCTGTGGAACGGGAGCGCCGCCGAGCACGAACGACGCCTGTCCGTACTGCGAGTCGAGCACCGGCACCAGGCACTCCAGGTCCAGCTCGCGGAGTCGCTCGTCCAGATGCCGGCGGAGCGCGTCGGATTCGGCGATCTCGGCCGGCGAGCGCTGGTCGAAGTACCCGAGTTCGATGGCATCTGTCTGCGCTCGCATCCGGGCGATGTTGTTGTCACCGAGTATCACCCAGAGCACCGAGTTGGCGCTGGCTTCGGGCAGGACCCGGTGAGGCAGGGCGCCGGCGCTGCTGGGTGCATCGACGCCGACGTGGAAACCCTCCTTCTCCAATTCGAGCAGCATCCCGAACGGCACGCCACCAAGGGTGGCCGGGTCGTGCCAGCGGATCAGGTAGTGGTCGCTGGGGTCAAGGTCGTCGGTGATCTGCGGCACCACGCCGCCGACCAGGCGGGAGTTGCGTGGACCGGGGTTCTGCTCGCCGATCGCATGAGCGGTGGCGAGGCCCGACATGACCAGCCCGAGTACCAGCGCAGAAACCGCGACCCATCGCTCGCGGACGAATTGGGCGAGCGCGAGCGCGCAGCGCTACGAAGACCCAGGCGACGATGACCCACCACCAGCGGATCACGTAGTCGTAGAACTCGCCGAAGATTCGCGACATCGAGAAGATGCCGACGACAGTCAACATGCCGAGCAGTCCGAACAGTCTGATGAGGACTCCCCGCTCGGGAAGTCCGCGGCGGCGGACGAGCACGACGACGATCGCTCCCACGATCATCACAGCGAGGGCGAACGTGAAGACGTTCGGCGAATCCGTCGGCTGCCGGAACGCGCCGCGTATCCAGGGGCCGGGTACGGCGAACTCGCCGGCGAAAGCCTTGAGAGCCGATGACCCGCCGACGAAGACACGCGGTGAGCCGTCGGCCTCCGTCGTTGCTGTGAAGTGGTCCCAGAGTATGCGCAGGTTGCCCGGCGTCCGCCGCATCTGGTCGACGACGGGCGGGAGCCACATTGCGACCGTCACGGCGACCGCGATCCACGCCGAACGAAGGATCGCCGAACGGGAGGCACCGGGATCGGCCTGCTCGTCGTCGCAGTCAGCGGCCTCATCGGTGCGGGCGCCGGCCGCGTGCCACTGCCGGACGACCAAGCCGACCATCGCGAGCAGCGTCACACCGACCAAGGCGGCGTATCCGGCGTGACACTGGACTGCGAAGAACCCGGTAAATGCGGCCCCGGGCAAGAAGCGGTGGTGCCCGCACATCAGCCCCCAGCACAAGGACACGAAGCAGAAGAACGCGAAGAGAGCTCCCCATGGGTTCCACGGTTCGATGAACGGCGCCGGCCCGAGCGCGTGGACGAGCACGGCTGCGAACGCAGCGACGACGAGCCCGCCGATCGCGCCGTACACCCGCCGGACGATGAGCACCGTGGCGACGATGAAGGCGAGCTGGAGCAACGTCATCGCTAGTTCGATGCCGAACGACGATCTGCCCGTCAGGAGATACACCGGCAACAACGCGACCCACAACGCCGGCCCGGGATGCGATCCCTGACCGTACGGGGCGAGTATCGAGCCGATTCGCCCGGCCGCGCCGACCAGCGGCGGGTGACGGAAGAACCCAGCGACGTGCAGTTCGGCCTGGGCCATGTCGCCGGTGGGGTACCACCTCTCCCGACTGACGCTGACCAGTGCAACGCCGAGTGGCAGCGCGACCGCGACCAGCAGGGCGATCGTCGCGCGGGTGGTCCACCTGTCGTTCAGTTCCGGTGTCTCGCCGTCGATCAAGGTGACCCTACTGAGCGCCTGGTTCGGCATGGCGGAGGCGAACCTGGCCATGAAGCACAGCGAGGATTCCACGTGCGGATGCATCCCATGTCAGCGTGTGGGCGCGAGCGACGGCCGCCGCGGCGAGGGCACGCCGTCGGTCGTGGTCGAGCAAGACGTCGGCCAGCGTCTCGCCGAGCCGGTCGAGCGGCGCCAACACTCCTGTCACGCCATCGACGACGCTGCTTCGATGGCCGCTCACGTCGGTGGCTACAGCCGGTGTGCCGCACGCTGCTGCTTCGGTGATCGTGAGCCCCCAGCCTTCGGCCAGCGATGCGCTGCTGACCAGCCAGGCACGCCGGTAGACGTCGATCAGGTCGGCGTGGCTGAGTCGACCTGCCAACGTGATCCATGCTCCTGCGTCGTGAGCGGCGACACGCGCTTCCAGCGCCGGGCGGAGTGGGCCATCACCGACGATGATCAACTGCAGATCGGCGACTCGCTCGCGGGCGATGACGGCAGCCTCGATCAGTTCCTCCTGACGTTTCACCGGTGCGAGCCGGCCGACACACACCACGAGTGGCGATCGCGAACGCTGCCCACCCGGCTGAAAGCGTTCGTCGACGCCGTTGTTCACGGCGACGACATGATCGGGACGGAAGCCGAGGCCCAACAAGTCGTGGCGCGTAGCCTCCGATGGGGTGAGGGTCATCGTGCGCCGGTAGAACGGCGGAGCGAAGCGCGCTTCGAGGGCTCGGCCGACACCCGCCAGTGGCCTTGGCAGGAGCTGGTCCCACATCGGGCCGTGCACGTGGTGGAGGAAGGTGATGTGTGGCTTGCGGCACCACAGCGGGCTCATCCATGGCACGCCATTCCACACCTCGACCAGGGCGTCGTAGCGACCCATCCGATGCACCCACTCGCTCGCGACCGCTCGCGGGAACACCGAGTAGCGGCTGCCGCGCCGAACGACCCGGTAGCCGTGACGAGTTGCCGTCGGTGGTTGGCCAATGGCGGCGGACGTGCGATGCGTGATGTCGAGTCCGACCGCGGCCCAGCGACGCATGAACTCGTCAGCATGCACCTCGGACCCGCCGGCATCGGGGTCATCGAGGTCGCGCCAGGCCAGAACGTGCACACGGCGCACACCGACGGCGATCAACTCGTCGGCGAGTTGATCGATGGGTAGGTGCATGTCGTCAGCCAAGAGGCAGACGTCTCCACACCGGACCGGGTAGATGGCGAAGAACAGCGAACACGACACGAAGCAATCCCGGGACCCACACGATGCGACGTTTGGAACGCAACGCCTTGACCGTAGCCTCGGCCACCTGTTCGGGTGTGGATGCAAATGGCGTGGCCTTCATCCCGGTGGTCATCTTCGAATGCACGAACCCTGGTCGAACGATCAGCATGTGCACACCATCGTCGGCGAGGGCGTCCCCGAGCCCCTGGGCAAACCCGTCGATGCCCGCCTTGGTCGCGCCGTAGACAGGGTTTGCCCGACGCACCCGCTCCCCCGCCACACTGCTGAGAATCACGATCGACCCATGACCTTGACGGCGCATCTGGTTGGCGATCGCGATCGTGCTCGACACGACGCCGGTGAAGTTGATGTGAGCAACCTCGGTCGCCGCGGCCGAGTCGACCGACGTGACGGTTCCGTCGCCCAGAAGGCCGAACGCGACGATGGCCACGTCGATGTCGCCGTACTTCGCAGACACCGACCGGGCAAACTCCGGATGAGAGTTGGTCACGGCTCCGTCGAACGGGACAACCTCTACCGTGAGGGAATCGTGGCCCAGAGCCCGCGCCGTTTGTTCGCCGGCATCGAGATTCCGACAGGCAAGCACAACATTCGCGTCGTCGGGCTGAGAAGGGAACGCACGATGGCCAACCCGATCTCACTGGTGCCTCCGAGTAGCACGATGGTTTGCGGTTCGCCGAGCGCGTTCTCCATGGGACTCCTGTGTCGTTCGGGGTCAGATCAGGCCGAGACGCCGACCGAGGTCGCTCTGCCACACTCGATTCGGGTCGACCTCCTCGCGGATCGACTTCCATTCATCGAGGCGTGGGTAGCCCCGACGTACGGCTTCTGGGGTCATGTGTGCATCTTTGGCGAAGTAGTGACGGCCGCCGGCATCGAGCACGATCCGGTCGAGCCCATGCAGGAGGTCACCGAGATCGTGTGAGCCGCCGGGCACGTCGAGGGCCAGCGTCCAACCGGCACTGGGGAAGCTGAGTGGGGCGGCGTTGGCCGCGCCGAAACGCTTGAGCACGGCCAAGAAGCTGGCGGCACCGCTGGCCGAGAGCCGCTCGACGACGGTGCGCAATGCGTCCTCCTCGCCGAACGGAACGACGAACTGGTACTGGACCATCCCACGGCGGCCGTACAGTCGGTTCCACGACCCAACGAGATCGAGAGGGTGGAAGAACGCACCGATGCCTTGGATCTGACCGCTGCGGCTCGCTGGTGCTTTGCGGAACCAGAACTCGTTGAAGGCAGCAACGGTGGCGTGATTGAGCACGCCCATCGGTGGAACGAGCGGAGGCACAGCGAACAGTTGATGCGGGCCGTAGGCAAGCGGTGCGCCGGCGTGCTGGGCTTCGAGATCGATCGAGGCGGGCGTGATCGCCGCGGCTCAGCACACTGCGCCCGAGGTGACGGCCCTTGGCCAGGAGATCGATCCAGGCGACGCTGTAGCGCACGCGATCGTCGCCATCGGTCATCGTCGCCAGCAACGTGTCGAGGTCGGCGATTCGCGCCGTATCGACTCGCATGCGGCTGGTCTCGATCGGAAGGAGGCGGATCGTGGCATCGAGCATCATCCCGGTCAGGCCCATGCCCCCGATGGTCGCCCAGAACAGCGCCGGGTAGTGACGAGGACCGATGACCGTGGTCGAGCCGTCGGCCAGCATCAGGGTGATTGCCTCGATGTAGCTGCCGATCGAGCCATCGACGTGATGGTTCTTGCCGTGTATGTCGCTGGCTATGGCACCGCCGATCGTCACGAATCTGGTGCCAGGCGTCACCGGAAGAAAGAAACCTCGGGGCACGATCGCGCCCAGCAGCGCATCGATGCTGACGCCCGCACCGACGGTGACCAGACCCGTCGAGGCCTCGAGCACGATGTCGGCGGCGCCGGACGCGAGACGGAGCACCAATCCTCCGCCGTTCTGTGCCGCGTCGCCGTAGCTCCTTCCGAGGCCCCTGGCCAACGCCCCACGGGAACCGACCTCTTTCAGCGCCGCGGCGACAGCTTGTGAGGCAACGTGTAATTCGTCGGCAACGGTGGGGTTGGTGCGTCCCCAGCCCCACAGGTGGGCTCGGGATGGGTTCGACACGCTGGATGATCCTACCCGTCGCCTCTTCCGCCCGAGCGGTTCCTCGGTCGGCGCGGGCGCGACTTCGGCAGTCGGGCTGCACTTCTCGCGCCCATGACGTCTTGTCGGGCGCGAAACCAGCATCACGACGTCGGCTTTCGCGCCCGAGTGGCGTGGGCACGGAGATGTCCATCCGCGTCAGCGGAGCCATCGTCAGGGATACTGGTGGCTCGATGTCTACCTCGGTCACGCGTCCACCGTTGCAGATCGGTCGCCTGCCCTATTTGCCGGGGCTCGACGGGATGCGGGCAATCGCTGTCGTCGCGGTGATGATCTATCACGCCAACCACGAGTGGCTCCCTGGAGGTTTCCTCGGCGTCGAGATGTTCTTCGTCATCAGCGGGTACCTCATCACCCTGCTGTTGGTCGGCGAGCACGAACGTCGAGGCCGCATCGATCTCGGCCAGTTCTGGAGGCGACGCTTCCGACGCCTGCTGCCGCCGTTGTTCGTGATGCTGGCCGGGTTGGCCGTGTACATGACCCTGTTCAGGCGAACGCCGATGGGTCGCACCAGAGGTGACTTCGCCGGTGGCATCCTCTACGCCAGCAACTGGTACCAGATCGTGGTCGGACAGGGGTATACGGCGAACGAAGCGTTCGTTCCGCTCCGCCACCTGTGGTCGCTGGCGGTCGAGGAGCAGTTCTACCTGATCTGGCCACTGGTGATGGTGGCCGTCCTGATGCGCCGTTCCGGCCGCGACCTGCCGCGCCTGGCCCTGTGGTTCGCCGGGGCGAGCGTTGCAGTCGCCCTGCTGATGGCGGTGCTCTTCCATGCCGGAGACGTGGCGGCAACGTGCACGGCTGACCAACGGCAGGGATATTGGACACTGTTCGGCCGATGCATCAGCATCAATGAGTCGCTCTACCTGAGCACGTTCACCCGTGCCGGTGGGCTGTTGCTCGGTTCGGCCTTCGCCATGGTGTGGCGCCCGCAGGCGCTGATGCGCGGGCCGATGCGCCACCGTTCGGGGCTACTCGACGGGCTCGGTGTGATCGGCCTGGTGATCCTGGGATGGTTGATGTGGGGCCTGTGGCTGAGCGAAAGCGGTCTGAAGTTCGGCATCCGATTCGATTCGGCGCTCTTTCGCGGCGGATTCTTCCTGACCGCAGTCGCCAGCGTCGCCGTGATCGCTGCGGTCACCCACGAACGGAGTTCGCTCGGTCGGCTACTGGGCACTCCCGCCCTGAACTGGGTGGGCACGCGGAGCTACGGCTTGTACCTGTTCAGCTGGCCGATCTATCAGATCCTGCGTGGCGAGGCCGGTCAGCCGCTCAGCATGAGGCAGTTCGTGATCGCGATGATCTTGACGATCCCGATCACCGAGGCGAGTTATCGCTTCGTCGAGATACCGATTCGCCAGGGCCGACTCGCCGAGATCATGCACGATCGGCGACGACGAACTGCTGACGTGTATCGCCGCCGGCGCCGCATGGTAGGAGTGTCCGTCGTCGGGTTGGCCCTGGTGGTGTTTGCGACCGTCAGCATCGCCGTGGCTCCGAACCTGTGCGTCGGACAGGTCGAATGTGATCTCGCCGCCGCCACAGCGGCAACCGATTCGCTTGCGCCTCCGGACTCCGTGCCGGACGGCACCACGCTTTCGGGGGTCGTCGAAAGTACGACGCCGACAACTGTGGCGCCGACCACGACCAGCACGACGCTCCCCCTCGACCAACGACCTCCGGTTGCGATCGGTGAGTCCGTGATGCTGGGTGCCAAGTCGCAGTTGGAGGCCGCGGGCTTCGTCGTCGATGCAGCCCAGAGTCGCCAGGGTGGCGAAGTCGTCGACGTCATCGCCCAGCTTCGCGCCTCCGGGCGGCTCGGAAACACGGTGGTGATCCACATCGGCACGAATGGCGAGGTCTCGGACGAGAACTTCGCAGCGATCATGGCCAACCTTCCGCCCGAAGAAGTGAAGTCCGTGTGGTTCCTCACGGTACGCGCCGATCGACCTTGGGTGCCCGACAACAACGCCCGAATCGTCGCCCTACCCGGCAAGTACCCGAACGTCAATGTCGGCTACTGGGACGCACTCGCCCCCCATGTCCCGGGGATGTCGACGGATGGTATCCACCTCCGTACCGATGAGGCGAAGAATGCCTACGCCGATCTCATCGCAACGTGGACCGGCGAAAAGCCGACGGGTTGATCTCCTAGTACGGCCACTCTGGACGATGGCCGATCAGTTTGCTGATCAGGCCACCGAGTCGGAGCTTCAACAACACCTTGAGCCCGACGTTCTTGACAAACCACGGCAGCTGGGCGATCTGTCGGCAGGCGTTGACCGTGCGAGCACGAGAACTGTTGTCGAGGTCCGCTCGGTACTCCGCCAGCGAGCGTGACCGACCGATGTAGCGGAATCGGCGTCCGCACACCAGTTCACGCCCGATCGCCAACGTCACTCCCACTGAGGAGAACGAGTCGTGGATCAGCATCGTCCCGCCTATCTCGACTCGTGCGCCCCAGCTGCGGATGTCGGATCGTGCCGGTGTGTACCGGTGGGCACCGTCGATGTACAACACCGCGATCGAACCGTCGACGGCGTCGTGTGCGTGGTCGCTGAAGTTGCGTACGTGACGGACGCGATCGGCGACACCGGCCGCGACGAGGTTCGCCGCGAACACCTCGTGGTCGCCGCCGGCCTGTGCTTCGAAGCCGCTGATCTCCTCTGGGCCACGGTCGGTGCCGGCGTGGGGATCGATGGCCACGATCGGCACGTCGTGCGGTGCAGCGGAGGCCAGCACGATCGTGCTTCGGCCGCGGAAGCTGCCGATCTCGACGATCTGCTCGCCTGAGCGAGTAGCCGCCGCTGCACTGTAGAGCCTGGCCGCCTGATCCGGCGACAGCCAGCCGTCAACATCGGCCACGACGGACAACACCTCGTCGAGCGAACGACTGGTCACGCGAAGTAGACACCGATCGCGAACACCGTGATCCAGATCAAGCCGAGTATCTGCAGGACGCGATCGTGGGCGAAGATCTCCTCCGGCGCGGCCCCGTGACCTTGCTCGAGGATCAACGTGTACCGCAGCAAGGCGGTGCCCATCGGGATGATGGACAGCTCGTAGAAGGGCCATGTCGTGGCCGCCAACTCGGGCCTGTCGAACGCCCAGATGCAGTACGTCACCAGGGCTGCGCCGCAACTGACCGACAACACGATTCGCAGGAAGCCCAGGGAGTAGTCGTCGAGCGTCGCCCGTGTCTGGGCATCGTCACCGAGGTCACGCAACTCGGCGTAGCGCTTGCCGGCCACGATGAACAGCGAAGCGAAGGAGATGGTCAGCGAGAACCATTTGCTCATCTGCACATCGGTCGCGACGGCACCCCCAACGGCGCGCAGCACGAATCCGGCAGCGACTGCCACGAGATCGACGACTGCGATGTGCTTGAGCACAGTGCTGTACAACGAGGTCAGCACGACGTAGGCGGCGACGACGACGGCCGCCTGCCAGCGTGTGGTGGCAGCGAGGCCGATTCCGGCGACGAGCAGGAGCGTGCCGACGATCCGACCGACACCGACCGATATCGCACCGCTGGCGATCGGGCGGTGCTGCTTGATCGGATGGTTACGGTCGTTGTCGGCGTCGAGGAGGTCGTTCCAGAAGTAGGTTCCGCTGCTGGCGAGACAGAACGCGACGAAGATGACAATGGTCGCCCACAACGATGACTTCTGGTTGAGCACCCCGGCCGCGCCGGGCGCAGCGAACACCAACAGGTTCTTGACCCACTGCTTCGGACGTGCCTGTCGGAGGAGGACTGCAGTCATCCAGTAACCACCTCGGGTCTCTCCGAGATGGTCGCACCATTGACCCACACGGCGTGATCAGCGCGGGCCAGCAACTCGCGGTCGCCGGCGCTGTCGCCGTAGGCCCATACCTCTGCGTGGACCCATCGCCGTTCCTCCAACCACTGGTCGAGTCGACGGCGCTTTTCGTCTGCGCGGCAGTTGGGCCCCACGAGCCGGTCGCCGTACCGCTCGCCGGAGCGTGTCGAGTCGGTGCACAGCACGTCGTCGATACCGAGGCGCAGCGCGAGCGGCCGCAGATACGCGGCCAACGACGCGGACACGATCACCGTGCGATGACCGGACTGCTGATGCCACCGCAAACGGCGCAGCGTGTCCGGCCGCAGCCAGTTGACCAGCACGTACTGGGCGAACTGCTCGCCGATCGCCTCGACATCGGTGATCAGCTTGCCGCGCAACGCTCCGCCGACGATGATCTCCTTGAACCGGTCCCGATCTCGTCGGGCCACGGCGGCAATGCTTGCCAGCGGGCGACGCAGCACTGCAGTCAGCAAGCGACGACGGCCGGCAGCGCGCTCGAGGAACGGCCGAACGCAGTCGCGGGTCGTCAACGTGCCGTCGACATCGAATGCGGCAATGACCACTCTGTCGCTCACCGCGTTGCTCTGCGTCCTTCACCTAGTCACTAGCCCCAGGCCCCCGAGCATGGCCCAGTATCCTGGCCAGCTCTTGGATACCACATCCGGGTCGTCGATCTCGACACCGGGGACGCGCAGCCCGATCAGGCCGAACGCCATGGCCAGCCGATGGTCGTGGTGGGTGCCGACTCGTGATCCGTGCAGGTGGGATGGCTCGATGGTCAGGCCATCGTCGGTCTCGCTAGCCCTGGCTCCGAGGCGGCGCAGCTCCGTGCAGAGATCGCCGAGCCGGTCGCTCTCCTTGGAGCGGATGAATCCGACACCGCGTATCCGCGTCGGGCTGGTTGCGAACGCGGCGACGGCAGCGAGCGTCGGCACCAGATCGGAGAGGTCGACCATGTCGATGTCGATGCCCTCGAGATGTTCGCCACCTTCGACGACGCGTCGAGCCACCGTCCCGGGTCGTCGTGCAGCCCATCGCCGCCAGTACATCGCAGAAGCCGGCATCGCCCTGCACCGACGCCTCGGTCAGTCCGCGGACCTCGACTCGACCACCACAGATCGCTGCCGCCGCGAGCGGGTAGCTGGCCGAACTGGCATCGGGTTCGATCGCGTAGTCGCAGCCGTGGTAGCGACCCGGAGCGACTTCGATGCGACGATCGCCGATCGTCACCGCATCGTGGCCGAAATCGGCCATGACCGCTCTGGTGATCTCCAGGTACGGACGCGAGACGAGCGGAGTGGTGATGTCGAGGCGTAGCCCACCGGGGATGTACGGACCGATCAGCATCAGCGCCGTCAGGAACTGGCTGCTGATGTCGCCGGGCAGCTCGACGTGGTGGGCGCCCGACAGCGGCCCGCTGACCGTGACCGGCAGGTGTCCAGCGCGACCCTCCGTGTCAACGGTCGCTCCGAGGGCGACGAGCGCCTCGTGCAATGGCGCCATCGGACGGGCGCGCAGTGACGGATCGCCATCGATCGTGTAGGTCCCGGATCCGAGCGCGCAACGGCGGTGATGAAACGCGATGTCGTGCCGGCGAGCCGGGCGTGCAGGTGGGCCGCTCGGGTCGTAGCACACCAGCCGTGCCCGTGATCGTCGTGACCCCGGACGAAACATCGGCCCGGACTATTCCGATGCCCAGTGCCTCGAGGCACGTCAGCATGGCCTCGGTGTCGTCACCGTCGGGGAGGTTGCCGAGTGTCGACGTTCCCTCGGCGAGCGCCGCGCAGACCAGGGCGCGGTTGGCAATGCTCTTCGAGCCAGGCACGGCGACGACTGCGTCGAGCGGTTGAAGCAGTGGGATGACGAAGTGAGTGGCCACTATCCCAGCCGTTGGACTGCCGGGCGATAGCCGCGGGCCATCAACCCGCCGCGGTACAGATCGGCGGTGGCCACATCGACGAGCACGACGGCGACGCCGCGGTTGCCCTCGACGCTGTGCACCACTTCGAAGCTGGCGATGTTGACGCCCAGCTCGGCGGCGAGGGTGAACACCTCGGCGGCGGCGCCCGGGCGGTCGGGTATGGGAATGCGCACCTCGGCCAACTCGCTCGGCTGATTGACCCTGCTCGGCAGGTTGGCTCGAGCGTCGCGAGCGTGTTGAAGGCGGTCGAACAGCGCACTACGGTCGTCGCGGTCGACGACGTCGCGCATCGACTCGAGTCCGTCGATCAGTCCGTCGAGCGCAGACAGGATTGCCGGTCGGTTCTCGGCACAGATGTCGAGCCAGATCGCCGGATGACCGGAGGCGATGCGGGTCATGTCGCGAAAGCCGCCGGCAGCCAGGCGCAGCAGCGCGGCGTGCTCCTCGGCACGGTCGCTGGCCAGTCCCATCAGCGTCGCCGCGGCGAGGTGAGGCACGTGACTGATCACGGCCACGACCTGGTCGTGACGATCGGCGGGCAGGGCGACGACATCGGCGCCCAGTTCGGCAACGACTGCGGCCACCTTGCTGAACGTGCTGTCGGCGGTCGTCGACGATGGGGTCAGCACCCACACCGCACCCTCGAACATCGACGCGTCGGCGCCATCGAATCCGTCGAGCTCGCTACCGGCCATCGGGTGACCACCGACGAAGCGCGGATCGTCGATGGCCGCGGCGATCCCACCCTTGACGCTGCCGACATCGGTGACCAGGCCCGTCGAGTCGGCCAGCGCCCGCTTGACCTGATCGACGATCGCGAGCACGGGCGTGGCCACGAAGGTGATGTCGGCCTCGGGGTCGAATCCGCCGGCATCGATGGCCCGCATCGTCAGCGCCCGCTCGATCCGCATCGGGTCGAGGTCGTCGCCGGTCACGTACCAGCCCTCGGTCGCGCAAGGCGAGCGCGATCGAGCCACCGATCAGGCCGAGACCAGCCACGTTGGCACGCCGAGCGCTGCTCACGGGCGGTCAGCGTAGCTGCGAGCCGGCGGCGCCGACGCTTTCGATCAGGGCCTTGACCTCACCGGTGGTGAGCTCGCGCCACTCTCCGGGACCGAGGGTCGCATCGCGCAACGGGCCGATCCGCACCCGCACCAGGCGGTTCACGGGATGGCCGATCGCCTCGCACATCCGTCGCACCTGTCGGTTGCGGCCCTCGTGGATCGTCAGGCGCAGCACACCGGGGCTCGGTTGCGACACCTTGGCCGGCGCCGTCATGCCGTCGTCGAGCTCGATTCCTTCGCGCAGTCGGCGCAGCTTGCCCTGAGCGACGTTGCCACCCGACACCTCGGCGAGGTACTCCTTTTCGACACCGTGGCTGGGGTGCGTCAGCCGCTGGGCGAGGTCACCGTCGTTGGTCAGCAGCAGCAGCCCTTCGGTGTCGATGTCGAGTCGGCCGACCGGATAGACGCGCGGCTCAGTCGGGACCATGTCGACGACGGTCGGGCGACCGTGGGTATCGCTGGCGGTGGTGACGACGCCGGCCGGCTTGTTGAGCAGGTAGTACACGAGCCCGGGCTTGACGCCGATCGGCACACCGTCGACCTCGACGAGGTCGTGATCGGTGTCGACGCGCCGGCCGAGCACGGCGATCTCGCCGTTGACGGTGACACGTCCGGCGGTGATCAGGTCCTCGCAGACCCGCCGGCTGCCCCAGCCGCGGACTGCCAGCACCTTCTGCAGGCGCTCACCCTGCGGAAGCGCCGCGTTCTTGGCCGCCAACTGCTCCCAGAGCGGAGGCTCAAGCTGGGGCATCAGGGGCGGGTACGTCGATGCGCAGCCCGTACTCGAGCGCCTCGACGACATCGGCACCGGGCACGAACTCGGCGATCGGCGGCAGGTCGGCCAGCGAGTTGAGGCCGAGCTTCTCGAGGAACGAGGGGGTCGTGCCGTACAGGATCGCCTGGCCAGGACCGGGGTCGCGGGCCACCTCGGTGACGTAGCCGCGAGCCTGCAACGTGCGCAGCACACCGTCGGGATCGACACCCCGGATCGAGGCGATCTGAGCCACGCGACAGCGGCTGCTTGTAGGCCACGATCGCCAGCGTCTCCAGCGCCGCAGCGCTCATCCGGGCCCGCTGACCGTCGAGCAGGAACCGCTCGACGTACGGCGCCAGATCGGCATGCGACTGGTAGCGGTACCCGCCGGCGACCTTGACCAGTTGGAATCCGTGGCCGGCCTCGTCGTAGGCGGCAGCCAGTTCGACGCACAGCCGCTCGATGACGGCGGTCGGCTGCTCGAGCAGCTGGGCGAGCAGGTCGGGGGCGACCGGCTCGACGGCGACCATCACGATCGCCTCGATGGCCCGCACCGTCTCGCTGTCGATTTCGTTCATGGTCTCAGCCCTCGTAGTCGTCGATGGCGATCGACCCGGCCGCGACCGGTTCGAGTCCACCGGTCCAGAGCACGTCGATCTCGCCGAAGATGCTCGTCCTGGTCGAGTTCGATCACACCCTGCTTGAACAGCTCCAGCAGCGCCAGGAAGCGAACGATCACGTCGAGCCGCTCGACCAGGCCGCTGGTGAGCCGCCGGAACGAGATCCGCCCGGCGCGTGGCAGTTCGTCGACCAGTTCGGCGACCGCGTCGGCGACGCTGGCGCGAATGGGAGCGACGTGGAACAGATCGATTCGCGGCACCGGCCTGGGTGTCACGGCACGCAGATATGCGCCGTGCAGGCGCTTGCCGGTCACACCCTCGAGCAGGTCGGGCATCAGCTCGTCGAAGCGCTCGTCGGCGCCGGCCGTGCGCGGATAGGTGCGATCGGCGTCGTCGGCCAGTCGGCTGAACACGCCGGCGACGTCCTTGAACGTCTTGCACTCGAGCAGGCGGGCCAGCAGCAGGTCACGCTCCTCCCACAACGCCAGTTCGTCGTCGAGATCGACGTCGTCGCGACCCGGCAGCAGTCGGCGCGCCTTCAGCTCGACGAGCGTCGCGGCGATCAGCAAGAACTCGGTGGCGATGTCGAGATCGATGACCTGCAGACGCTCGATCTCGTCCAGGTAGGCATCGACGATTCGGCTCGAGCGACACCTCGTAGATGTCGACCTGCTCTTTGAGGATCAGGTGCAGCAGCAGGTCGAATGGCCCCTCGAAGACGGGGGTTGCCACCGCAAATGCCATACGGGTTCAGGCTAGCTCGCCACTAGCCTGGCGCGCCGTGACCCGCGTGCTGTCGTGCATCCAACCCACCGGCGAAGTCCATCTCGGCAACTACCTCGGGGCCTTGCGCAACTGGGTGAACGGCCAGCACGACGCCGACGCGTTCCACGGGATCGTCGACCTGCACGCCCTCACCGTCACCGAGGAACCGGGTGTGATCGGCGATACCACGGTGCGGCTGGCGGCGATGCTGTTCGCCATCGGGCTCGATCCCGATGTCGCCACGGTCTTCGTGCAGAGCCACGTCGTGCAGCACAGCCAGCTGTGCTGGGTGATGGAGTGCACGGTGTCGTTCGGCGAATTGAGCCGCATGACACAGTTCAAGGACAAGTCGGCCAAGCGCGAGGGCGACTTCATCTCCGCCGGGCTGTTCACCTACCCGGCGCTGCAGGCCGCCGACATCGTCCTGTACGACGCCGACGAGGTGCCGGTCGGCGAGGACCAGCGTCAGCACATCGAGATCACACGCGATGTGGCGATGCGCTTCAACCATCGCTTCGGCGACACGTTCGTGATCCCGCGGGCCGTCACGCCGAAGGCCGGCGCACGGGTGATGGATCTGCAGGACCCGACGTCGAAGATGAGCAAGTCGGCCGACAGCGATGCCGGCTGCATCATGATGATGGACGACCCCGCAACCGTGGCGCGCAAGTTCAAGCGAGCGGTCACCGACAGCGACAACGAGGTGCGGTTCGACCGGGTGACCAAGCCGGGCGTATCGAACCTGCTCGAGATCCTGGCGGTGTGCATCGGCTCGACTCCGCAGGAGCTGGCCGGCAAGTACACCCAGTACGGCCCGTTGAAGACCGATGCCGGAGATGCGGTCGTCGAGATGCTGCGCCCGATCCAGCCGCGCTACAACGAGTTGATGACCGACCGCGGCGAACTCGCCTCGCTGCTGCACAAGGGCGCCGACAAGGCCACCGCGGTCGCCGCCGCCACGTTCGACCGGGCCTACGAGGCGATCGGCTTCCTCCCCCGCTGACCGGACTCTTGTCGCTGCTCAACATGCTGGACATGTTCCCAGCGACGAAGTTCGAGGGCGACGGCTACCTCAGATGTGGTCGGCGTCGGCGAGCGCTGCGGCCGCGCGACCGCGGCCGCGCACCAGCTCGATGGTGATGTCCGACGAGCCGGCCGCGTCGAGCATGTCGGCACCGATTCGTTCGTGGTCGTGATACCGGCGAAAGCGATCGGTTCGCGGACCGACGATGGTGGCGACGACGCGACCGATCGTGCCGAGACCGGAGTCGAGCTTGCCGACATCGTGCAGCAGCGCGCCAGCCACCTCGTCGCGCGACCATGAATCGCCCATCGACTCGAATCGGCGGGCGACCATGATCGCGTGGCGTCGGTCGGGTGCTGTCAGACGACGCCAGAGCTGCACTTCGCCGGTGACGAAGCTGTGACTCGGCCCAGGTCGTGTCCGCAGCGTCGGGCTCACGGCGCGACAGCGACGACACGAAGCGTCGGGTGAGGTGAGCGAGTTCGGCCCGGCGACTCGATGCGCTCATCGTCCGAGCGCGCGCGGATGCGCCGAGCGATAGACATCGAACATTCGCTCCTGGCTGACCCTCGTGTAGACCTGGGTCGTCGAGATCGACGCATGGCCGAGGAGTTCCTGGACGATGCGCAGGTCGGCACCGTGGTCGAGGAGGTGAGTCGCGCACGAGTGTCGCAACACGTGAGGCGACAGCTTGTGGCCGAGGCCGATGCGGTCGCCGTACTTCTTCACGATCGCCCACGCCGCCTGCCGCGACAGGCGGGCACCACGCATGTTCAAGAACACCGCCTCGGCGTCGCCGCGACGTGCCCAGCGCTCGGGCTCCAGGTGCGGGCGTCCGGACGGACCGAGCCACTCCGCCAATGCTGCGGCAGCGTGACGACCGTACGGCACGATCCGCTCCTTGGATCCCTTGCCGAACAGGCGGACCAGCTGCTCGTCGTGATCGAAGTCGCCGAGCGACAGCCCACAGGCCTCGGAGATCCGCGCCCCGGTGGCGTAGAGCAGTTCCAGCAGGGCGCGATCTCGCAACCCCACCGGTTCGTTGGTCGTCGGCGCGGCAAGCAGCGCTGCGACCTCGGCCTCCGACAACGGGTGAGGGATGCCGGCAGGCACGCGGATGCCTTCGATGTCGACGGTCGGATCGTCGCGCGCGCAGTCCTTCCTCGGCCAGGAATCGATGCAGCATCCTGATTGCCGCAACTTGGCGGGCGACCGATGATGCTGCGCCACCAGCCGCCCTGCGCTCGCTGACGAAGGCATCGAGCGCAACACGGTCGACATCGTGCAACGTCGTTCCGCGAGCCACCAACCACGACCAGTAGCCCGTGGAGGTCGCGCCGGTAGGCGGCCAGGGTGTTTGCCGACCTACCGCGTTCGGTGACCATCCACGACAGGAACTCCTCGACCTCCAGTGGAAGCATCGTCGTCGATGCGGCCGTCATCACGGCCCCGGACAAAGACTGCCCTCACGTAGACCGGCGATCGACGAGCAGCAACCCGATCACCGTCTTGGCGTCGTGGATCTCGCCACGCACCACCATGTCGACCGCCTCCGACAGGGGCAGGTGCAGCACGTCCATATGGGTCTCCTCAGGACCGTGAACCTCGCGGTCGACCGGCGAGAGCTCGGTCGCCAGATAGAGGTGCAGGTCCGAGTCGGTCATACCGGCCGACGAGTAGAAGTGCGTGAGGTACTCGAGCCGACCTGCCGACAACCCGGCCTCCTCGATCAGTTCGCGCTCGGCGGTGATCTCAGGTGGCTCATCGGGTACGTCACGCATGCCGGCGGGGATCTCCAGCACATAGCGATCGAGCGGCCCACGATACTGACGGACGAACACCACCGTCGGGACATCCGCGTCGAACAGCAACGGCACGACACCCACGGCGCCAGGCGAGCGGATGACATCGCGCTCGAACAGCTCACCGTCCGGCGCCTCGAAGGTGCTGACGGCGACGTGCCAGATGTAGCCCTGATGCACGAGTCGATCGCCGAGGTGGCGAAACGCGGCGGCGACGAGCTCACGCGACTCGAGCGGCGTTCATGCGACTGACGAACTCGTCTCGTCGACGACGAACAGGTGCGGCGCTCGTGATTCGCGCCGGGCCAACGCGGCGTACACCAGTTCGCGGAACAGCGGGTGAGGACGGTCGGGACGGCTCTTGAACTCGGGGTGGGCCTGCGTGCCGACCCAGAACGGATGATCGTCGAGCTCGATGAACTCGACCAGACGACGATCCGGCGAGAGCCCGCTGCAGCGCAGCCCGGCCGCTTCGAGCTTCGGCTTCAACTGGGCGTTCAACTCCCAGCGGTGGCGGTGCCGTTCGCTGACCACGGGTTCGCCATAGGCCCGGTAGACCCGGGTGTCCGGCTCGAGGATGGCGTAGTACGCACCGAGACGCTGGGTACCGCCCTTGTCGACGACGTCGCGTTGATCGTGCATCAGGGCGATCACCGGATGCGGCGTGTCAGGATCCATCTCGGTCGAGTTGGCGCCGGTGAGGTTCATCACGTTGCGAGCGAAGTCGATGGTCATCGCCTGCAGACCGAGACAGATCCCGAGACACGGGATGTCGTTCTCGCGGGCGAAACCGGCAGCGGCGATCTTGCCCTCGAACCCACGCTCGCCGAAGCCTCCTGGGATCAGCATGCCGTCGAGATCGGCGAGCCGACCGGCGGCCAGCAGGCCCTCGACATCTTCGGCCTGGATCCAGTCGATCTCGACCTTGGCGCCGTGGTGGAACCCGGCGTGCTTGAGGCTCTCGACGACCGAGAGGTAGGCGTCGGGCAGGCTGATGTACTTGCCGATCAGGCCGATCTTCACCGGCTTGGCGGCCTCTTCGATCATCGAGACGACTGCCTGCCACGGGGCCAGGTCGACGGGTGCCTCGAGGCGCAGCACGTCGCAGACCACGTCGTCGAGGCCCTCGTCGTGGAGGATCAACGGCAGTTCGTAGATGTTGCGGGCGTCGGCGGCGTTGACGACTGCCCGCTCGTCGACGTCGCACAGGTTGGAGATCTTGCGCTTGAGGTTGTCGCTGAGTGGCTCCTCGCTGCGACACACGATCACATCGGGTTGGATGCCACGGCTGCGCAACTCGGTGACCGAGTGTTGCGTCGGCTTGGTCTTCTGCTCTCCGGACGGCCCGATGAACGGCACCAGGGTGACGTGGAGGTAGCAGACGTTGTCGCGCCCGGCCTCCTTGCGGAACTGGCGGATCGCCTCGAGGAACGGGAGGATCTCGATGTCGCCGACCGTGCCGCCGACTTCGGTGATCACCACGTCGACGTCGTCGGTGGCCAGCCGGTGGATCCGACGCTTGATCTCGTCGGTGATGTGCGGGATGACCTGCACGGTCTTGCCGAGGTAGTCGCCGCGGCGCTCGGCTGCGAGCACGGCCTGGTAGATGGATCCTGTCGTGGCGTTGGAGTTGCGCGTCAACGGCTCGTCGATGAACCGCTCGTAGTGACCGAGATCGAGGTCGGTCTCGCCACCATCGTCGGTGACGAACACCTCGCCGTGCTCGAACGGGTTCATCGTGCCTGGATCGACGTTGATGTACGGATCGAGCTTCTGCATCGTCACCCGCAGGCCTCGCAGCTTCAACAGCCGGCCCAGCGATGACGCGGTGAGACCCTTTCCGAGGGAGCTGGCAACGCCTCCGGTCACGAAAATGTGCTTCGGCATTGGGCGAAGACCTCCGTCTCAGGCGAACTGACAACGGGACAGCAGCATACCGCGCCGCGAGCCGCACGCGTGGATCCCGCGCTCGTCGTTGCCTGACAACGACATCGACTTGGCTGTATCCGGGTGTGACCGACGATGGTGGCCAGGACGTGGACGGATCTGCCTAAGCTGACTCGGATGGAAAGCCGCCAGTTGAGGGATTGGATTCCCTCCGAGGCGCACCGTGATCTGACGGAGACTGTTCCGGCCCCACGATCGCACTGGTTGCGCGAACTAGCGATCGTCGTCGCGTTCTATTACACCTACGAGCTGATCCGTCGCTTCGCGTTCCCCGGGGACACGAACCCGCGAGCCTTTGCAAACGCCAACCACATCGTCGCTCTCGAACGGTGGCTGCACATCTTCACCGAATCCACTGTTCAAAGGGCGTTCCTCGACGCGAGATGGTTCATCAAGATCATGAACGTCTACTACGGAACGCTGCACTTCGTCATCACGGCTGGACTGTTGGTTTGGGTGTACCTCCGACGGCACGAGCATTACCGGCAGTACCGCAACCTCTTGGGTCTGACCACAGCGTTGGCCCTGATCGGATACTTCGCCTTCCCTCTGGCTCCGCCCAGGGTCTACCCATGCAAATTGCCCATCGGCCGCAGGTGCTTCGTCGACACGCTCGACACGGTCGGCGGGCTCTGGTCGTATCACTCCAGCGCGGCGAAAGCCATCGCCAACCCCTTCGCGGCGATGCCCAGCCTGCACTTCGGCTGGGCACTCTGGTGCGGAACGTTGTTGTGGTCATTCGCCAGGCACCGCAGTGTGCGGGCGTTGAGTGTGATCTACCCGCTGCTCACGCTGCTGGCGATCGTGGTCACTGCCAACCACTACTGGCTCGACGCAGTCGGTGGCGCGATCATCTTCCTGGCCGCCAGCCAGATCCTTCGACTCATTCACAACCGACCGCTACCGAAGACGCAACCGATCACCGAGTAGCTCCGCGGCATGAACTCGGGCCGAATCCCCTCCCCGATCGCCACTCAACATCCGGGCGATCTCGTCGACTCGCTGGTCGCCAACCACGATCCTCGCGGTTGCGGTTGTGGTCGTACCGTCGTGATCCACACCGGCATGATCCGCACCGGCTACCACGGTCTTGGTCACGAGGATCTGAGTGTCGGCCAACGCCGCCACCTGGGCAAGGTGGGTGACCACCAGAACTTGATGACGCCGACCGAGCCGAGCGAGCGACTCGCCCACGGCAGTTGCCGCGGTCCCGCCGATCCCGGCGTCGACCTCGTCGAACACGAGCGTTTCCGGTGCCTCGGTCAAGACCAGGCGTAACGCCAGCATCGTCCTGGCCAGTTCGCCGCCGCTGGCCACACGTGAGAGAGGCAACATCGGTAGACCGGGGTTGACGGCGATGAGGAAGGTGACGTCGTCGCCGGGTGCCTCGTCGCCGACGGCGACGTCCATCTCGGCGTGAGGCATGGCCAAGGCGCGAACGACGTCACGAACTGCTGTCGCCAAGCCGGACGCGCCGGCGCGGCGGGCCGAGGCGACCGCTTGCGCGGCGCGCCGTTCGGCCGCCGCGGCCGCCGAACGTTGTTGTTCCAACGCGAGAACACGCTGTTCATAGCTCTCCAGCTCAGCGAGGCGTTCTTCGGCCTCGAGTCGGAATGTGATCACTTCGGCCAGCGAATCGCCGTACTTACGCCTCAGGTCGTGCAGCAACTGACGCCGCCCGCGGATCTCGGCCAGCCGCTCGGGATTCTCTTCCAGATTCTCCGTCAATGCCCTCAGGTCGCGCCCGACATCGCTCACCTCGGCCGCCAAGGCGTGCAACCGGGCGCTGAAGTCGTCGAACGGCGCCCGGCCGCTCAACGAACGAAGCGCTGCGGCGATCCCGTCGGCTACGGCCGTGTTGCCACCGTCTCGGCCTTCTCCCGTCAGCGCCTCGAGCGCCGACTGACCCGCCTCGCGGTGGGCGGCCGCGTCGGCGAGTGCGTCTTCCTCCGCTCGGAGCTGCTCGTCCTCGTCGGCATCGACCACCGCGGCGCTGGCCAGTTCTCCCACCTGGAAGCGCAGGAGATCGACCTCACGCGCACGCGAGCGTTGATCGCCGCCCAACGCCGCTAGGGACGCATCGATCTCGGTGAGTTGGGCGCGTGCAGCGCGCAATGGTTCGAGGTCCGTGGAGCAGTAGCGATCAAGCGCCTCGCGCTGTGCGGTTGTCGACAGCAGGCTCTGGTGGGCGTGCTGTCCGTGGAGGTCGACGGTGCGCGCCCCCAACTCGGCAAGGGTGGTGGCCGTGGCCAGGCGACCGTTGACATAGGCCCTCGATCGGCCATCGGACGGGATGACCCGCGACACGATGTATTCGTCCTCGCCGACGACGAATCGGCCCTCGACTCGGGCCTCGGCGGCCCCCGGTCGAACAATGGTCGGATCAGCGCGCCCGCCCACCAACAGATTGATCGCCTCGACCAACATCGTCTTGCCGGCGCCGGTCTCGCCGGTGAAGGCGGTCAATCCGGGCAGCAGTACGAGATCGAGTGCTTCGATCACACCCATGGATTCGATGCGCAACTCGTGGAGCATCAGCGATCCGACAAGCCGAACTTGGTCTTCAGGATCTGATGGAAGCGACGCTCGCCGAACCGCACGAAACGGGCCACTGCTGTCGAGGCGCGGACGACGACGGTGTCGCCCTCGGCGAGGCTTGCCGCCGTCTGGCCGTCTATCGAGAGCGCGGCTGCCCGGTGGCCGCTGACCTCGATCTCGACCTCTTCGTCGGGGTCGAGCACGAGTGAGCGATCGAACAACATGTGCGGCGAGACCGGCGTGAGCAACAACGCACGATGCTTCGGTGACACCACCGGGCCGCGAGCCGACAGCGAGTACGCAGTCGACCCCGTCGGTGTGGCAATGATCAGCCCGTCTGCGGCATACGAGGTGAACGCCGCGCCGTCGATTCGCACGAGCAGCCGCACGGTGTGACCGGCCTCCTGCTTCTCGATCACCGCCTCGTTCAGGGCTGTCCACGTCTCGCTCTCGTCGGAGCCGACGCGACGCAACGTTGCATCGAGCATCATCCGCTCTTCGATCCGCCACTCACCGACCTCCGAGCCCGCAGCCCAACGCTCCAACGCCATCGTGAGCGCCGGAGGTTCGACCTCGGTGAGATAGCCGAGCAGCCCGACGTTGACGCCGATGATCGGGACCCCCGCGTCGCCGAGCATCTTGACCGCTCGCAGCATCGTGCCATCGCCACCGATGCTCAGGGCCAAGCCGGCGGATTCGGGTCGCCGCTCGCTGATCAGATCGAGCAGGTCGAGCGGCTCGGCGTCTCCGGGTGTCATCCAGGCCGAGTGACCGTGCTCGGCCAGCCACGTCGCTGCCAGTCTGGCGAGAGCGGCTGCCTCGAGCCTGTCGTGGTGAGCCACCAACAGCACGTCTGTCATGGGGAAGATCCTGCTCGACCGAGACGGGCGTGCACAAGGAACTCGCGGTTGCCCTGCGCGCCGGTGAGCGGTGAGTCCGCCCAAGCCAGAACGTCGCAACCATTACCGACCAGCGCAACCGAAACCTCGTCGCAAACGCGTCGGTGGACGGCGGGATCGCGTATCACGCCGCTTCCACGATCGACTTCCGCCTTGCCTGCCTCGAACTGCGGCTTGACGAGCAGCACCATCTCACCATGGGGACGGCACACGGAGATCAGCTGTGGCAGGACACGGATGACGGAGATGAACGACAGGTCGGCCACCACGAGGTCGACCTCGCCACCGATCGATTCTGCTGTGAGGTCGCGGACGTGAAACCTCTCGAGCACGGTCACCCGCCGGTCATTGCGGATCTTCGGGTGTAACTGTCCATGTCCGACGTCGAGCGCCACGACGTGGTCAGCGCCGCGTTGTAGCAGACAATCGGAGAAGCCGCCTGTCGACGCGCCGGCATCGAGCACACGCAGACCGGTGACATCGATTGCGAACGAGTACGAGCGCAGCGTCGAGTTTGTCTCCGCCACGACTGACGAACCGTGAACGCGGACCCTGCAGGACGACAGCGTCACCGGGGTCGACGAGCCTGGCGGGCTTGTCGGCCATCGAACCGTTGACGAGGACGAGCCCGGCCTCGATTGCACGCCCCGCCTCGACCCTGCTGAGTACCAGCCGACGGCGCACCATGTCGGCGTCCAGCCGCTGGCGCCTCGACATGTTCTACTGCGCTGCAGGCGCCTTCTTGGCCGGAGCCTTCTTGGCCGGAGCCTTCTTGGCCGGAGCCTTCTTCGCTGCAGGCGCCTTCTTGGCCGGAGCCTTCTTGGCCGGAGCCTTCTTGGCTGCAGGCGCCTTCTTGGCTGCAGCCTTCTTGGCCGGAGCCTTCTTGGCCGGAGCCTTGCGGGCGACAACCTTGGCGACGCCCGATGGTCCTGCGGCCGGCGACTTCGTGGCAGCCTTCTTGGCTGTCGCCTTCGAAGCCAGGCCGAGCTTGCCGGCAGCCTCTTCGACGCCGCACTTCGACCTCGTCGAGACGGTGGGCGAAGCGGCCGAGCTGCTTGGAAACCTCGGCCTGGATCAGGCTGACGAAGTGCTCGGTCTGGGCGCGGCCACGATCGACCAGATTCTGAATCGTCTTCTCGGCGTCCTTGCGGCGCAGTTCACCGGCCTTGACGAAGTCGGAGACGATCTTTTCGGCGTTCTTCTGTGACATGTCGGTGAACTCCACACCGGTGTCGAGAAGTCGTTTGAGGGTTTCGGAACCTTTCATCCGGGCAGCCTACCGCCGCTGACACCCTGCGCAATCAGGACCTTTGCCACTCCCGCGAGATCCGCGGCGGTCAGATCGGGGCGTGGCGCGACCGCTGCGCCGGGTGCGGTGATTCCCGACTCGACGTGCGCGTAGCGACAGCCGAGCGTCGCCGCCATCAATCCATCCGTCTCCGGTCGATCACCGACCATCACCGCGCCTCGCGCTGCCAGGTCGCCGATCGTCGCCCGTACCAACGCGGCCATCGGCTCGTGCGGTTTCCCGGCAACGATCGGCGTAACACCCGAGGCGGTGACGATCGAGGCCAGGATCGCTCCACCACCGGGAATCGGACCATCGGGTGTCGGGTATGTGGCGTCATCGTTCGTGCCGATGAGGCGGGCACCGTTTCGCACAGCACGACTGGCACGGAGCATGGCCTCGTAGTCGAACGTGCGGTGAAAGCCGACGACAACCACATCGACATCGTCGGCACGATCGTCGAGCACGACGACCGCACCTCGTCCGACCACCGCCTCGGCGACTCCCTCGCCGCCGCACACCAGCACCCGCTCATCGGGCTCGATCAGCAGCGCCGCGGCGGTTGCCGAGGTCAAGACGTCGCCGGCGGCCGGAATGCCGATGGCCAGCAGCGATTCCTCCTGCACTTCGACGCGAGCCGCTGAGTTGTTGGTGACGAACAGAACTCGGTGACCGGCGGCTCGCAAGTGGGCGATCTGCGTCGACCGAACCGGGAATCGGTTGGTGCGCCAACCAGACGACACCGTCGAGATCACAAAGTACGACGCATGGACCGTCGGGCGACGGCGAGGCACCGGAGGGCTGCTGCACCTGGCCATGTTGGCATGCCAGATGCCAACCTGTAGGCGTGCCCCGATTCGAACCGTTTGCCGCCCTGCGCTACGCCCGTCGCGAACCCCTCGACGAGGTGACAGCTCCGCCGTACGACGTACTTTCATCTGTCGACGTCGACACTCTGCTGGCCCGCCACGACCACAACATCGTGGCGATCGACGTTCCACTCGATCGCGACGGCCCGCGTCGATATGACCTCGCTGCATCTCGCCTGACGAGGTGGATCAGCGACGGTGTGCTGCTGAGCGACGCATCGCCCTCGCTCACGCTGTACCGCATGGAATTCACCGACAGCACTGGTCGCCAACGACGCACCGTCGGGGTCATCGGGGCGCTCGAGGTCGTCGACGAGGGAGCCGATGGAGTCCTGCCCCATGAGCGCACGACCCCAAAGGCCAAGACCGATCGACTCGATCTCACCCGTGCGACGCATTCGAATCTCTCGCCGGTGTGGGGCCTGTCGTTGACCCTCGGGTTGACCGGGTTACTCGAGGATCAGGGCGAACCGGTGGGGCGATGCGTCGACGAGCAGGGCGTCGTTCACCTCGTCGAGCGAGTCGTCGACGCCGGTCGCATGGAAGCGATCAGCGCGGCCGTAGCCGCGAGCCCGGTGTTGATCGCCGATGGCCATCACCGATACGCGATCAGCCGCACGTATCGCGACGAGGTGCGCGGTGCAACCGGTCACATGGACACAGATGCCGAGTTGACCATGGCCTACGTCGCCGAACTCATCGGTGAGCAGTTGAGCATCGACCCGATCCACCGCGTATACCGGGGAATCACCGCTGGCGCCCTTACTGCTCACCTGTCGTCGTACGGCACCATCGAAGACGCCGGAACCATCACCGGGCGCGTCGCCGCCGAGACGATCGATCGTGGGGCGATGTGCATCGTGCGTCCCGACGGGACCGGCACCTGGCTCACGCCATCGCCGGTCACCTTCGAAGGGGTTCGGGCACTCGACGGCGCCTACCTCGAACACGCGCTCACCGACCTGCACGGCGACGATGGTGAGATGATCGATGTCGGCTACCAGCACGGGGTCCAGAACGTGATCGATCTGCTCAGTCGACGCGAGGCCGACGTGGCCGTACTGATCCGTCCGACGGGCATCGACGAGATTCGGCGCACGGCGATCGAACGTCTGCTGATGCCACCGAAGTCGACCTTCTTCACCCCGAAGCTGCGAACCGGTCTGGTGATCAGACCACTCAGGCAACCGTGATCGAGGCGTCGAGGTAGACATCCTGAATCGCATTGAGCAACGCCGCGCCCTCTGACATCGGCCGTTGAAACGACTTTCGGCCGGAAATCAGGCCTTGGCCACCTGCACGCTTGTTGATCACGGCAGTCCGCACCGCCGCGGCAAGATCGCCGTCGCCCTTGCTCTCACCTCCGCTGTTGATCAAACCGATGCGGCCCATGTAACAGTTCACTACCTGCCAACGGGCGAGATCGATGGGATGATCCGTAGTCAGCTTGTCGTACACCAAGGGATTGGTCTTACCGTACGAACTCGTCGAGAGCCCGCTGAGCGCGTTGTACCCGCCGTTGTTCTCCGGCTGCTTCTGCTTGATGATGTCGGCCTCGATCGTGACGCCGAGATGATTGGCCTGACCGGTGAGGTCGGCGGACACCTCGTAGTTGACGCCCTCGACCTTGAAGGCTTGGTTACGTGTGTAGCACCACAGAACGGTGAACATGCCGAGGTCGTGGGCCTCCTTGAAGGACTTCGAGACCTCTTGGAGTTGGCGGGTGCTGTTGTCGGAACCGAAGTAGATCGTTGCGCCGACGCCAGAGGCGCCGAGATCGAAGGCCTGCTTGGCGGAACCGAACATCACCTGATCCGCCTTGTTGGGATATGTCAACAGCTCGTTGTGGTTGACCTTGACGATGAACGGAATGCGATGGGCGTACTTCCGGCTGATCGCGCCGAGCACACCGAACGTCGTCGCCACCGCGTTGCACCCACCCTCGATCGCCAGCTCGACGATGTTGGCAGGGTCGAAGTACAACGGGTTGGGAGCGAACGACGCCGCCGCGGAATGTTCGATGCCTTGGTCGACGGGCAGGATCGACAGATAGCCCGTGTTCGCCAGACGGCCGTGACCGTAGAGCTGCCCGAGACTGCGCAGGACAGCCGGCGATCGGTCGGAGATCGCCAACGACCGATCGAGAAAGTCCGGACCGGCGAGCATCAATTGCTCGCGTGGGACACCGGCACACACATGGTTCAACAACATCTCGGCGTCGGCGCCGAGCAGGGTGGACACGTCCACGACACTCCTCGAAATTCGTTCACGACCCATCGTGGGTCGGCACCACCACGTGGTGGTGCAGCCCTTTGATCGTACCGTGCCGAGCTACGCAGCACCGAGGGCGTTGACAGTACGTTCAAGGACGCGTTGTGCCAAACGCCGCTTGGTGATCTCGCAGACCTCGATGGCAACGACCTCGGTACGGCTCTGAGTGCCCGACGGGCCACGATAGAAGCGCCGCTTGACCACGCCGCGCACAACTATGTCGACGCCTGCACCCCAGTCGGGGATCACCGGCGGATCGAACCAGGCGACAGGAACGTTGGCCGTCCCGACATCGCTGGTGGTCGTCACCTCCAACGACAACAGGCGGCTACCGGACGAGAGCTCTCGTAGCACCGGATCGCTCGACAAGCGACCCTGCAAGAAGACAACGTTCATGATGGACGACCTCCGACACGCCGCACGTGGGCGCACTTTGCTGAATTGTTCGGGGGAAGTCGCAATCTGGATCTACGAGCACACCGTACCAACCCAGCCGTAGCAACCGTGCCGTAGCAACCGTGCCGTAGCAATACGCTGTGATGTGATACCGCGGGCCGGGTTTCCGCCCTATCTACCCAGGCCGTGGAGCCGATCGGTGACGTCGGCGAACCGTGGGTCGATCTCGGCGATCATTCCGAAGAATCGGCGAGCCTTGATGATGTCGCCGGAGCGGTCGTGAAGGTCACCGAGCACATACCACTGCCGCAGGTGGTGTTCGCGGACCTTCTTGGGCACGTCGGCGCCCCGCTCCATCAGCTTCAGCGCACCCTTCAAATCACCCCGATCGGCCATCGCTCCGGCAGCGACGATCCGGCTCTCGGCCATCAGCTCCGGTCCCGGGGAACCCTCGCGCACCTCGAGCCAGAGCTGGTCGACGAGGTCGTAGCGCTTGAGCGCCCGGTAGCAGTCCGCCAGAACGGCGTGGTGGTTCAAGGTGCGGTCGAGTTGCCTGGCGACCTCCAATTCAGCTGCAGCCTTTCGCCACTGCCCCGTGCGGTACAACGCCAGCCCGGCAATCTCGTGACCGAACGCCATCGTCGGAAGGTCACGCAGCACCGGTTGGACCATCCGTCGGGCATCGTCGAAGCGCCCTCGATCAAGAGCGTCGGCGGCGGTCGCCAGCCGCTCGCGGTACTTTGCTGCT
>CAVYZS010000011.1:0-521464 GCA_963773085.1 Ilumatobacteraceae bacterium
CGCCGCCCGGCTCCACATCATCGATCGCGTGAGACGCAACCACTTGTACTGGGGCAACACGCTGGCGGTGTTGTTGAATCCGACGCGGTCGGTCGCCAACGTGGTAGGAGGGAAGCGCCCGTGGCGGGGCCCGGCCTGGAGTGAGTCCGGGCGGACCCGGTGACTGATTCCGCCTCCTATTCTTCCTCTTATGAACGGACGGGCTCTCTTCGCCTCCCTGTTCCTCCTCGGCGTTGCGCTCTTCATCTTCCCGCTCACGCTGCATCACCCGCTGATCGATCCGGACGAGGGCCTTCACGCAGCCATCGCGCAGGAGATGGTGGAGCGCGGTGACTACATCGTGCCGCGGTTTCTCGGGGAGGTGTTTCCCGACAAGCCCGTGTTCTTCTTCCTGGCGATGGCGGGCTCGCTCCGGTCGCTGGGTTTTTCCGAGCCGGCCGTACGGGCTCCCGGACTGGCGTTCGGCCTGCTCGCCGCGATCACCACGGGGTTGCTGGCAGGCACGATCCTCGGGAGGCGGGGTGGATGGCTCGCAGGCATCTTCTACGCGACGCTGGCCCTGCCCATCGGCCTGATGCAGGTGCCGGTGCACGACCTTGCGGCTCGTGCCGTTCACCAACGGAGCGCTGCTGGCCTTCTGGCGCGCCGCACGTAGCCCGCGCGCGGTCACAGTGCTCGGCTGGTCTTTGGCCGCCGCCGTGTGTCTCGGGCTCGCGATGGTCACCAAGGGGCTGGCCGGGGTTGCGATCGTTGGCCTGGCGCACGCCACCGTGTGCCTCCTCGAGCGCCGCCTCAATTTCGCTGTCGTCCTTGGCGGTGTACTGGCGCTCGCGCTCGCCTCGGCCATTGCGGCGCCGGCCTTCCTGGCGATGGAACACGCGCAGCCTGGCTACCTGAAGTACTACTTGTTCGAGCGCCACGTGCTCGGGGCCGTCACCACGACGCAGCGCCACGGCAAAGCGGTGTGGTACTACTACCTGCCGGTCGTTCTCGGCGGGGGCCTGCCGTGATTCTCTATGCGCCGTTCTCGCTCGCCCGTCTCCGATCCCGCGCGCGCGACGAGGCCACGGAGCAGCGGCTCGGCGACGCCACGCGCCTCGGCTGGAGCCTGCTGCTGACGGGGACGCTGTTCCTCAGCCTGTCGAAGTCGAAGCTGCTCACTTATGCGCTGCCGGTGTTCCCGGCGATTGCGTTGCTGGCGGCCGTGGCATGGCTCGGCGTGGCTGGATCGCGGGAGCAGAGATTCCTCCCGCTGGTTTGCGAGGATGCGGATCGTCCAGGCCGGCATCGGCGCAGTAATCCTTCCCGCGGCGCTCGTGTTTGCGCCGGCAAAGTTCCCGGTCCCGCACGTGGGGTGGATGTGGGTCGTGGCCCTGACCATCGCCGCCGGCTGGTGGACTGCTGCGCGCCTGGCAGCCCGTCGACTGGACAAGGCAGCCGCGCTCGGCGCCAGTCTGACCGCGGCGACACTCGTTGTGGCACTGGGGATCCTGGTGCCACCCGTGGCGGCCGTCACGACGGCGCGCGATTTGGCCCAGGCGCTCAACCGCTCGGGGCAATTCCCGCCGGAGTTGTGGCTGGTCGAGCAACGCCGGGGATCGCTGGTGTTCTACCTCGATCCCGCGTTGCGACGCGGGCTCACGGCCGATCGCGTGCTCCAATTGTCGAGCCCGCAGGTGCCTGAACACGAGCCGGTGCCGGGCACGCTGGTTGCCGTCACCGTCGCGGACTCGGCGCGTCTCTCCAAGTACGTGCCTCTCGAGGGCCAGCCTTTCGAACTGGCTGGGCACTACCGCATTACGACGGCGAGCGCCTGCTCCACTCGCGGCCGATTCCGTCCCACCTGCCGCATCATCGGGTTGTCGGCCAGGCGTCGCCCGCCGATGGTGCGTCCAGCCGCTGACGCGCGGGCGGGGCCTTACGAACCCGCCGGCGTCGCCTACGGGAACTTCCACGAACCGTTCAGGATCTCGGGACGTGGCCGGTAGAGCCGCAGTATGAAGTTCCATCCCTTCATGAGCGGCAGGCAGTTCGGGATCGTGCCGGCGCAGGCACCGAACTGGTTGGCGGGCATCGCCCAGAAATCGGCTGCAACTCTCGCGCGCTGAAATCATGGCGCCGGTGGAGAATAGGCGCGTGCTCACACGTCGCGCGCTGCTCAAAGGTGCGGCGCTCAGCGCCGGCGCGCTGATTCGCATCGATGCTGGTGCCTTTGACGTCGCGGCGCAGGAAGTCAGCCCGACCGCCGTACGGCTGCTTTTCCTTCCACGCGCCTCGGCGGCGGCCCGGCACGTGCCCGACGACGGGGCGTTGGTGCGTCAGGAGTGGCCAGAGAGAGCGGTCGGCCGCCCCGCGCGACATGGTGTCTCCGAACTCGAAGTGGAAGTCGCGCAGGATCGCACCGTCCTCGGTGCGATCCGGAGCTCAGCTCGTCCAGCAGCTCCGCGCGGACCCGAACGCTGGCACGCTGTCGTTCCTGCTCGGGCGCGGGCCCCTGCTCGGCCTCGGCGAAGGCGGACCGCAGTTCGATCGCAGGGGATCGATCGACGAGATGCGGAACGGCCAGGAGGGGTACGCCTGCGCACGCACGGCGGGCGCGTCCCGATCCAGTGGCTGGTCGGCACGGATGGATGGGGCGTCTACGTTCACCGGCCCCTGGGCGCGTTCGACTTCACGGGATTCCGAAGGTCGGCTTCAGCGCGGCCGACCTGCTGCCTCTCGACGTGTTCATCGTGGCGTCGAGTGAGCCGGCCACCATCATGCAAATCGCGACTACGCGGCCATCACCGGCCTGGCAGAATTGCCGGCGCGGTGGACGTTTGGCTACATGCAGTCGCACCGCACGCTCGGCGGACCCGACGAAGTGCTTGGGGTCGCGCGGTACATTCCGCGAGAAGAAACTGCCGTGCGACGCGCTGATCTATCTCGGAACCGAGTTCACGCCATCGGGCTGGAATACGCGGAACGGTGAGTTCACCTGGCACCCCGGGACTTCCGGACCCGCGGGGCACGATCGACCAGCTGCACGCGATGCACTACAAGCTCGTGCTGCACACGGTCATGGAGGGCCGCCATCTCACTGGCGTCGTTCGGATTTCTGCGCGCATCCCGAACCGAGCGGCCGCGACGCGAGCGATCGCTGGCCCGAACAGCGCACCGTCGGCTGCTACTGGCCGCACCACAAGAGCGTTTTCGACGCCGGCATCGACGGCTGGTGGCCCGACCAGGGTGATGGCCTCGATGCGCCGTCGCGGCTGGCGGGCGCATCGCACTACTGGGAAGGCTCGCAGCGCTGGCGTCCGGGCGAACGTCCCTTTGCGCTCCATCGCAATGGTTACGCAGGGATGCAGCGGTATGGTGCGTTTCTATTCTGGTCGGGCGACGTGTATTCGACGTGGGAGACGCTGCGCACGCACGTGCCGATCGCGGTCAATACGGGCCTCTCGGGAATCCCGTTCTGGGGCACCGACATCGGCGGCTTTGTTCCGACAGCGGATGACACGGGCGAGCTGCACGTGCGATGGTTTCAGTTCGGTGCATTCTGTCCGCTGTTTCGTGCACACGGCCGCGACTGGCACCTGCGGCTGCCGTGGGGCTGGAACACCGGCGAGCCCGGACCGATGGAGCTTCGAGGCTACGCCGACGGCGCGGCCCACCCTGATGCGAGCGAGCTGCACAATCCGCACGTCGAGCCGATCTGCCGCAAGCACCTGGAGCTCGGTATCGGCTGCTGCCCTACAGCTATACCGCCGCGTGGCAGTGTGGCGGCACTGGTCTTCCGATGGTTCGCGCAATGTGGCTTCACTATCCTGACGACGCGCGGGCCGTTGCCGCGGGCGATCAGTATTTGTGGGGCCGTGACATCCTGGTGGCGCCAGTCGTCGAGAGAGGCGCCACCGCCCGCAGCGTCTACCTGCCGCGCGGCGTCTGGTTCGATTTCTGGACCGAGGAGGGTGTCGATGGGGGGCGCGACATCGAGCGGCGCGTGGACCTGGAGACGATGCCTCTGTATGTGCGAGCGGGCGCGGTGATCCCGCTCGATCCAATCAGGCTGTACACCGGCGAGGCCGTCGCTGCTCCGCTGACGCTCGTCGTCTATCCCGGCGCGGATGGAACGTCGCAATTGTACGACGACGATGGGATCTCGTTGAGGTACAGGCGCGGCGCCTTCATGCGCCTCGAGATGCAGTGGCAGGATGCCGCGCGCACGCTCAGAATGTCGCTCGCGCCCGGCTCGCGGATGATCGGATCATCGTCGCGGCTAATGAACATCCGCGTCGCGGGAGAAGCTCGCACGCAGTCGGTGCGCTTCGACGGAGCGGCGATCGTGAAGTTGTGAGAGGTCCACTCAGGAAGTGACCTGCCAGTACACCGAGTAGCGCCTGTCGAACAGCCGGTTGAGCGGAACCAGCGTCACATCCTTCCTTTGCCCGACCGTCCGAAAGACGTGGGCCTGGTCGGTCGCCTGCCGATCCAGGACATCGGGTCCGGCCCGGCGGCCCGAAATGCCGTAATCTCGATCCCGGGCACGGGCGGTGTCCTGTTGACAGGTCCAAGTGGCGATCCGTGCTGCTCGACATCAGGCGCCCCCACACGGAGATTCGGCCCGACGATGTGCGGCGACCGTCAGCCCGTCGTTTCCGAGATCGCCAGCCAGCACGAGCGGTCCATAGAGATACGCCTGCGTTCCGGGCTCGTCAGGCATGGACTCCATGCGCAGATGCATCGGAAGCTCCATCTCCACGCGGTCGCCGGCCTTCCATGCGCGCGCGAGCGTCAGATAGCTCCCGGGCGCAGCCGAGGCATCCAGCCCCTTTCCGTTGACTCTCACCACTGGTGACGTCGGACGCCCTCGGCGCTCATTCGCGGTTCGATTGTGCTGTTTATGCCGTACGATCGCGTGCTGTGGATGTCACCGTGACCGACGCCGAGCTGGACGCCGTCGTGCGACCGTTCGGCACGTGGCCAGGCGGCCTGATGCCGGCACTCCATGCCCTGCAGCACAGCTTCGGGTACATCGATCGCCAAGCGATCCCGCTGCTCGCCGACGTCTTCAACATCACCGTGACCGAGGTCCATGGTGTGATCAGCTTCTACAAGGATTTCCGCACGGCGCCGCCCGCCGGCCCAGTCGTGCAGGTCTGCCGGGCAGAGGCGTGTCAGGCTCGCGGGGCCGATGGGCTGCTTGCGAAAGCCACCGAGTTGGCCACGGGGTTGGCGGCCGGCGTAGCCGTCGAGATCGACGAGGTCTTCTGTCTCGGCAATTGCGCGCTCGGCCCGTCGGTGGCCGTCGATGGCCGCCTGTTCGCCCGGGTCGACGAGGTCGCCATCCGGCAGATCATCAACCAGGCGACGCACGCCACCGCGTCGGCCGGGCCCGTCGGGTCCGGCAGCGTCGAAGGTGTCGTCGTGTACGTGCCCCGCGATGCGGCGGCCCGCTCCGCCGGCGCCGACGACGTCGCCGCGGCCCTCGCCGCCCAGCCCGGTGTGCACGTCGTGCGCAACGGGTCGCGCGGCATGTTGTGGCTGGAGCCGATGATCGAGGTCGCCACCGCTCAGGGTCGCGTCGCCTACGGCCCGGTCAGTCCCGACGACGTGCCGGGCTTGATCGATGCCGGGCTGCTCGTCGCCGGCGATCATCCGCTGCGGCTCGGCCTCACCGACCAACTGCCGTGGATGGCTCGCCAGCAGCGCGTTACGTTCCGGCGCGTTGGTGTCGTCGACCCTCGCTCGACCGACGACTACGCGGCCAATGGCGGGCTCGTCGCACTGCGCAAGGCGCTGCAGATGCAACCCGGCGACGTCGTCACCGAGGTGACCGACAGTGGCCTGCGTGGCCGCGGCGGCGCAGCCTTCCCCACTGGCATCAAATGGCGTACCGTGCTCGACGCCCCGGGGACCCCGAAGTACATCGTCTGCAACGCCGACGAAGGCGACAGCGGAACCTTCGCCGATCGCATGTTGATGGAAGGTGATCCGTTCACGCTGCTCGAAGGCATGACGATCGCCGGTTGGGCAGTCGGTGCAAGCGACGGCTTCATCTACGTACGCAGCGAGTACCCGGATGCCGTCGAGGCGTTGCACGCGGCCATCGCGTCCGCTGAGCAATGTGGATGGCTCGGCGACAGCGTGCTCGGCAGCGGGTTCGCCTTCCGCATCCACGTGCGCGTCGGCGCCGGCGCCTACATCTGCGGCGAGGAGACGGCCATGCTCGACAGCCTCGAGGGCAAACGTGGTGTGGTGCGTGCCAAACCACCGCTCCCCGCATTGGAAGGCCTGTTCGGCAAACCGACAATCGTCAACAACGTGCTCACCCTCGCCACCGTGCCGGCCATCCTCGCCGACGGTGCCGCGGCCTACGCGGCACTCGGCACCGGCCGCAGCCGCGGCACGCAAGTGTTCCAGCTCGCCGGAAACATCGCCCGCGGCGGCATCGTCGAGACGGCGTTCGGTATCACGCTGGGCGAGCTGGTGATCGAGATCGGCGGTGGTACTGACAGCGGCCGGCCGCTGCGAGCCATCCAGGTCGGCGGCCCGCTGGGCTCCTACCTGCCCAGCGTTCGCCTCGACCTGCCGATGGATTACGAGGCCTTCGCAGCTGCCGACGCGTTGCTGGGCCATGGCGGCATCGTGGTCTTCGACGACACCGTCGACATGGCCGCCCAGGCCCGGTTCGCGATGGAGTTCTGTGCGGTCGAGTCGTGCGGCAAATGCACCCCCTGCCGCATCGGCAGCACACGTGGTGTCGAGTTGATCGACAAGATCCTCGCCGGCGCCGACGGCCCCGACGCCCGCGACACCGACGTCGCCACACTCGTCGACCTGTGCGACGTCATGGCCGATGCTTCTCTGTGCGCGATGGGTGGCCTCACACCACTGCCGGTGCGAAGCGCGCTCATCCACTTCACCGACGATTTCCACCGCCCGATAGGAGCGACCGTATGACGCTCAGCATGGACATTCTCACCGGCATGCCGGATACCACCTTCCGCGGTGATCACGATCTCGGTACACCGGCCCCCGATCGTCAACTGCGCGAGCCGGCACCCGCCACGGTGGAGGTCACCGTCGACGGGCTCACGGTGCTGGTGCCGGAAGGCACGTCGGTGATGCGCGCCGCGGCACTCGTGGGTATCGACATTCCGAAGTTGTGCGCCACCGACAGCCTCGACGCGTTCGGCTCGTGTCGACTGTGCCTGGTCGAGATCGAAGGCCGCAAGGGAGCACCGGCATCGTGCACCACGCCCGCCGCGTCGGGCATGCAGATCACCACGCAATCACCGAAGCTCGAGCGCTTGCGCCGCGGCGTGATGGAGCTGTACATCAGCGACCACCCCCTCGACTGCCTCACCTGTGCCGCAAATGGCGACTGCGAGTTGCAGGACATGGCCGGCGCCGTCGGTTTGCGCGATGTTCGATACGGCTACGCCGGCGACAACCACCTCGGTCTCGACAAGGACACGTCCAACCCGTACTTCACCTTCGATTCGTCGAAGTGCATCGTCTGCTCGCGTTGCGTGCGCGCCTGCGAGGAGGTGCAGGGTACGTTCGCCCTCACGATCGAGGGCCGCGGCTTCGGCTCGCGCGTGGCCGCTGGTGCCAACGGCTCGTTCCTCGACTCGCCGTGTGTGTCGTGCGGCGCCTGTGTGCAGGTGTGCCCGACCGCGACCCTCACCGAGAACACCGTCATCGAACTCGGTCAGCCACGCCGCACAGTGCTGACGACATGCGCGTACTGCGGTGTCGGCTGCTCGTTCAAGGCCGAGATGCAAGGTGAGCAGGTCGTGCGGATGGTGCCGTACAAGGATGGTGGCGCCAACGAAGGCCACTCCTGCGTGAAGGGTCGCTTCGCCTGGGGCTACGCCAGCCATCCGGACCGCATGCTCGAGCCGATGATCCGCGAGAGCATCGACGACGAGTGGCGCATCGTGTCTTGGGACGAAGCCATCGCCTACACCGCTGCCAAGTTCCTCGACATCCAGGCTCGGCATGGCAACGCAGCGATCGGAGGCATCACCTCGTCGCGATGCACCAACGAGGAGGTGTTCGTCGTGCAGAAGATGGTGCGCACCGCATTCGGCAACAACAACGTCGACACCTGTGCCCGCGTCTGTCACTCGCCCACCGGATTCGGGTTGAACTCGGCGTTCGGCACCTCAGCGGGTACGCAGGACTTCAAGTCGGTCGAGCAGGCCGATGTCATCTTGCTGATCGGCGCCAACCCGACCGATGCCCACCCGGTGTTCGCCTCACGAATGAAGAAGCGCCTGCGCGACGGTGCCAAATTGATCGTCGTCGACCCGCGTCGTATCGACCTCGTCCGCAGCGCCCATGTCGAGGCTCAGCACTTCCTGCAGCTTCGCCCGGGCACCAACGTGGCGATCGTCAACGCGTTGGCCCACGTGATCGTCACCGAGGATCTCGTCGACCATCGCTTCGTCGCCGAGCGCTGCGACCCGGCCAACTTTGCGGCGTGGGCCGAATTCGTCGCGCTGCCCGAGAACAGCCCGGAGGCGATGGAGCTGCACACCGGGGTACTCGCGGCCGATGTTCGGGCGGCTGCCCGCTTGTACGCCACTGGCGGCAACGGGGCGATCTATTACGGCCTCGGCGTCACCGAGCACAGCCAGGGCAGCACGATGGTGATGGGCATGGCCAACCTGGCGATGGCTACCGGCAACCTCGGTCGCGACGGGGTCGGGGTCAACCCGTTGCGCGGTCAGAACAACGTCCAGGGTTCGTGCGACATGGGCTCGTTCCCGCACGAACTGTCGGGCTACCGACACGTCAGCGACGACGGCGTGCGGACGATGTTCGAAGAGCTGTGGGGTCATGCCATCCAGTCCGAGCCCGGCCTGCGCATCCCCAACATGTTCGATGCGGCCATCGACGGCCACTTCAAAGGGCTGTTCGTGCAGGGCGAAGACATCGCCCAGAGCGATCCCAACACCGTGCACGTCATGACTGCGCTGCGTTCGCTCGAGCTGCTGGTGGTCCAGGACCTGTTCGTCAACGAGACGGCCAAGCTCGCCCACGTGTTCTTCCCGGGAACGTCGTTCCTGGAGAAAGACGGCACGTTCACCAACGCCGAGCGGCGGATCAATCGTGTGCGACCCGTCATGCGCTCCCGCTGCGGCAAGCAGGAGTGGGAGGTGGCGTGCGAACTCGCTGCTGCCCTCGGTGCTCCGATGCACTACCACCAGGCCAGCGAAATCATGGACGAGATCGCCCAGCTCACGCCGACGTTCGCCGGGGTCTCATTCGCCAAGCTCGATGAGGTCGGCAGCGTGCAGTGGCCCTGTAACGCACAGCGCCCGTTCGGCACACCGATCATGCACGAAGGCACGTTCGTGCGCGGCCTCGGCAAGTTCAACGCCACGCCGTATGTGGCCACCGAAGAGCGTTCCAACCGCCGCTTCCCGCTGCTGTTGACTACTGGACGGATCCTCAGCCAGTACAACGTCGGCGCGCAGACGAGACGCACCGACAATGTCCTATGGCACCCCGAGGACATCCTCGAGATCCATCCGCACGATGCGGAGGAACGCGGCATCAACGATGGTGACGAGGTCACACTGGCCAGCCGGGTCGGTGTGACCACGCTGCATGCGGCGATCTCCGATCGCATGCCTCAAGGTGTCGTCTACACGACGTTCCACCATCCCGTCAGCGGCGCCAACGTCGTGACGACCGAGTGGAGCGACTGGGCCACCAACTGCCCGGAGTACAAGGTCACCGCGGTGCAGGTCACCCCAGGCCACTCAGTTGCAACGGTGGAACTGGATCACCCTGAGCACCGTCTCAGCGCGTTGGTGCGCATGGCCAACCAGATCGCTCGGCAGTTCGCGCACGAGACGGCCGACATCGCCGTCGTGGCGGTCGCGTCGCACCTCGAACGGTTCTGGGAGCACGAAATGCGCGCCGATCTGGCGCGGGCGATCGAGGGCGGCACCGTCACCGTCGACCCGCTGGTCGCACAGGCGGTTGATCGCCTAGCGGTCACCGCCTGACATCCAACCGCCGGAAGCTCGACCGGCACTGATCGTCAACAACCCGCCTCGAGTCGTCGGGCGCGGAACCAGCAGTCGAGGCGCTGTTCTCGCGCCCGATGTGCCTCTGTGGGCGCGAAAACTGCAGCCCGAGTTCCGAAGCCGCGCCCGTTGAGCCTGGGTACGGTTAGACCACCTCGGGCACGAGGCGGCCGGCCTCGATGGCGTTGACCGGGTAGCGGTTTGGATCTCCGGGGACTCCCAGCGAGTCGCGGAACAGCGTGATCGCCCGGAAGGCCGCGGCCTCGTGGAGTCCGGCGTTCATGATGCGGTTGACGGACGGGGTCAGATCGATCGACGCGACGCGGATCGCCTGGGCGACGCCCTCGCTGGTCGTGGGATCTTCGACGGGCACCGCTGCCGCCTTGCTTCGCCTGGTGGCTGGTTTGGCAGTGGCCGGCTTGGTGGTGGCTGGTTTGGAGGTAGCTGATGCGGTCTTTGATGTAGGCATGGCGATCCTTCGCGGCGAGTTGATGAACGCCCTTGTCGGACGTCGCGGGGACCGGCATGAGAGAAACTGATTCTACCGCCGTGGTCGTGGCCTTCTTGCCCGACGGCTCGGTGAAGCCAGTGTGCGGACCTCAGCAGGCCAGGGCTTCGATCAGATCGGCAGCGCGCTGGGTTCCGTTGCGCGAGCGGATCACTGCGCCGTTGGCGGCCATTCGGGTCTGCAGATCGTCATCGGCGAGGAGTCGATCGACGGCACCGATCAGGTCGGCCTCGCTCAAAGGTGTAGGTGGGGAGCCGCACTCCGTAGCCGGTCTCGTGGACGCGTTGGGCGTTGTCGTATTGATCCCAGAACAGCGGCAGCACCACCATCGGTTTGCCGAAGTGGAAACACTCGGTGGTCGTGTTGTTGCCGCCGTGGGTGATGACCAGATCGACCTCTGGCAGCACGTTGGTCTGCGGCACCTGCTGGGCGCCCCACATGTTGGAGGGCAGGTCGAAGGTGTCGTGCAGCGGACCTTTGGAGACGATGTAGCGGTGCGGGGTACGGCCGAGCACGTCGATCAGCCGTTGCATCAGTTCGACGTCGGCCGAGCCGAGCGATCCGAGTGACAGGTAGATGAGCGCGCCAGTGGTGCCGAGCTCGGCGGGCACGTCGAAGGGCGCGTCGGTGGCCCGGACCGATGAGTCGAGGCGATGCCAGGTCGGGCCGAGTGGTCTCCGATCGGTGTAGTCGATGACCTCTGGATAGATGTACAGGTTGAGGTCCATGCTCTCGTGGACGAACTCCAGGTCCGCCAGCGGGCGGGCACCACACGACTGCACCCAGTCGTTGTACGCCTGCCACATCGGTCGGTGGGTGCGGTCGTACTCGTCGCGAAACGCATCCCATTCTGCTGCGATCGTCGGCCGGCAGTCCGCTGTAGGTCGGGGGGATGTGCAGCACCTTTCATCTCCAACGGTTGACAGCTGACGATCCGCACGAATGGCACGCCCGCAGTGGTCAGTGCCGGGAAACAGTTGACGTTGTCCTCGATGATCACGTCAGGTCGGTGGCGGTCGATGATCTCTTTCAATTGCGGCTCGCAGTACCTGGCCCCGTCGATCAATGCCTGCCAGGTCGGCTGCATGAAACCGCTGAGCTGATCGAACGTCGAGGTGCGGAACACCGGCTTGGTGTCGCGGATGAAGTCGGTCCAGAACTGGCCGGCTGCCTGTTCGCGGCGCGTCGGGCGGCGGCGGCGGGGCGAGGTCGACGAGATCCTCGACGAACCCGAGCGGCTCCAGCCGACCGGCCCACGACGCCTCGGCGGCGAAGACGACACGATGACCGTTGCTGACGCAGGATGTCGCCGATACCGATGCAGTTGTTCGTCGGCCCGTAGGCGCTCTCCGGCATGAACAAGAAGGTGGCCATGGCTACCGTTCTAGCGTGACAGCAGGCGCCTCGATCGAACTGGCTGAACGCTTGCTCGGTCGGCGTTGTTCCGTCGAGCGGCCCGTCACGGTCGATCAGACCAATCTGAGCGTGGTCGTCGACGAGTCGCTCGTGGTCAAATGGCTGCGTCCTCCTGTCCCGACACCTCATCCGGGCGTGCAGCTGATCCGCCATCTGGCGACCGCCGGTTTCGACGAGATGCCGGCGTTCCTCGGTGTGGACGAACGTGACGGGATGGTTCACGCCATCATCACCTCGTACCTGTCGGGAGCCGCTCGACGGGTGGGATTGGTACGTCGACGATGTCGAGGCGTGGATCGACGGCAAACTGGCCCTCGCCGACCTGATCGAGTCAGCCCGTCGAATGGGAGCGATCACGGCTCGATTGCACACCGCACTCGTCGATCTGCAGCCGTCGACGGTCGAGATCGGGGCTGTCGCCGAGCAGGCGATGGCGCGATCTGCATCTTGCAACCAGTCGCCTCGACGGATTGGAGTGGCTCGACCCACACCGGGTCGCGGTGATCCTGCAGCCGTTGAGCGACATCGGTCAGGCGGCCGGCCATCGGATCCACGGCGATCTGCATGCCGGGCAGTTCCTGCGCGCCGGGGCAACGATGCTGGTCACCGACTTCGACGGCAACCCGCTGCAGGACGCGCAGGCGCGGGCCCGACCACAGTCGCCGCTACGCGACGTGGCGTCGATGGTCCAGTCGATCGAGCACGTCGGCGCAGTGGTCGTCAAGCGTCGACGACCCGGACCGCGCGACGGACGTCGACCGATTCATCGCCGACGCAAGTCGTGCTGCCGTCGACGCCTACACGTCGGTGCACATCGTCGACTCCGACTTGCTGCTGGCCTTTCGGGTAGCCCAGGAGTTGCACGAGTACGCGTACTCGATCAACTATCTGCCGCACTGGCGTTACGTCGCCGATGCCGCATTGCCGGGGCTGCTGGGCGTCAGCGGATAGGTTCGGCGTCGTGGACGCGGCAGCCTTCCTCGCCGATCTCGAGCTGAAGCCGGCCACGCTGCTGGCTCTGCTCGACCAACTGCCGAGGTGGCCGGATGTGGGTGACGGTCCGATCGTCCTCACGGGGATGGGCTCGTCGTGGTTTGCCGCCGACGTCGCTGCCCGCCGGTTGCGCCGCCACGGCATCGCCGCCGTCGCCGAACTCGCGTCGGTCGAGGCGACGTATCCGCCGGATGCGAAGCTCACTGTGATCGGCGTCACCGCCTCGGGTCGCAGCACCGAAACACGCGCGCTGCTGGCCGCGCACGACGGGATCAGTCGCACCATCGCCCTCACCAACGAAGAGTCGGTGTCGTTGCCGACCGGTCAGACCGTGTTGATGCACGCGGGCGATGAGGGCGGCGGCGTGGCCTGTCGCACGTATCTGCACACGCTCGTGGCGCTGCTGGCGTTGGAGCAGCAGTTGGCCGACGTTGATCTCCGGCTCGGCGAACGTGTCCGCAGAAGCGCGGCAGCAATCGCCTACCTCCTCGACCGGCGCGACGGCTGGATGCCGCCGGTACTCGAAATGATCGACGGGACCGAAGGGCTGTGGCTCCTGGCCCCGGCTGAGCGTCTCGGCTCGGCGCTGCAGGGTGCCTTGATGGTTCGCGAAGGCCCGCGCCGTGCCGCCGACGGTTGCGAGACCGGTGATTGGAATCACGTCGACGTGTACCTGACCAAGACTCTCGACTACAGGGCGTTGCTCTTCAGCGGATCCCGGTTCGACGCCGATGCCCTGCGGTGGATGTCGGAGCGCCACAGCCACGTTGTCACTGTCGGTGACTCGGCGAATGCCGCCGAGGGCGGCGTCGGAGTGCGATATCCAGGCGACGGTGATCCGATCGTGGCTCTGCTCACCGAGGTGGTCGTCGCCGAACTGCTGGCCGCTCACTGGTGGCTGGGGTAGCGATCTCCTCGCAGCACCGGTAATGATCCAAGGGTGCTCGGCACCTACGACTACCCGACGAGTCATCGAGTTTTCGAACTTGTCTCGGTCAGTACGTTCGTCGCCTTCGCCGCGGCCCTCACCTGGCGAGTGGTCGTCGAGGTCTCCGACCGGTTGTCGTGGCCGATCGCGCTCCTGATCGTCGGCCTCGTGCTGGCCGCGTACGCAGTCTCCGATCTGGCCTCGGGGATCGTCCACTACCTCCTCGACAACTTCGGCTCGCCCGACACGCCCGTGATCGGTCAGAAGTTCGTCAAGCCGTTCCGCGATCACCACGTCGATCCAATGGAGATGACACACGGCGACTTCATCGCCGTCAACGGCGACAACGTGTTCGTCTGCCTTCCCGTGATCATCCCCGTGTTCTTCTTCCTCGACATCACCAGCCATCCGTACACCGGCGTGTTCATCGTCGCTCTCGTCGCCGGTGTGATCATGACCAACCAGCTGCACAAGTGGGCACACATGCCGACCGTGCCGCGTCTGGTCGGCGTTGCCCAGCGGCGGGGCATCGTGCTCTCCAAGGAGCACCATTCGGTGCATCACTCGGGCGGATACGACCGTAACTACTGCATCACGTGGGGGCACCTCGACCTGTTGCTGAACCGACTGGTCGCAGGAAACAAGTAGTCCCGACGGCACGCTCGGGCAAGGCCGGTCAGGCGAGGGGTAGGCGAACACTGGCGTCGAGCCCGCCGTCGCCTCGATTGGCCAGGGCCACCTCGCCTCCGCTGGCGTCGGCGAGCTGACGCACGATCGCCAGTCCGAGACCCGAACCGTCCGGCGATGCGCTCGAGGCCCGCCAGAACCGATCGAACGCGTGCTCCAGCTGATCGGTGGACATACCGGGACCGCGATCGGTCACGTGGACAGCTGCCCAGCCGTTGTCTGCACCGACCGACACAGTGATCTCGTTGCCCGCGGCGCCGGCGTTGAGCGCGTTGTCGATGTAGTTGTCGATGATCTGCTCCAGCGCACCGGGCACGGCCCGGGCCGACACGGTGTCGATGCGTCCGGCCGTCAACCTGACGCCTCGCTCGTCGGCGAGTGGCGCCCAGATGGCGGCGCGTTCGGTGGCGATGTCGGCGACATCGATGATCGACGTCGCCACTCCGCGCTGATCGGCCCGGGCCAGCATCAGCAGACCTTCGACGAGACGCTGCAGCCGCTCGGTCTCCTCGCTGGCAGCCTCGATGTCGCCGCGGGCCGCCGCCGGGTCGGTGTCGATGTTGACGGCGGCGCGTTCGAGCTGCAGGCGGAGCGCCGTCAGGGGCGTGCGCAGTTGGTGGGAGGCGTCGCCGGCGAACGACCGTTGCCGCTCGACCAGCGTCGAGATCCTCTCCGTCATCGTGTTGAACGAGGTTGCCAAGCCACGGATCTCCGGCGCACCCTCGTTGATCTCCGCCCGACTGTCGAAGTCACCGGCGGCAACCTGCTCGGTGGCGCGCTGCAGCCGGCGCAGCGGCCTGACGATGGTCGTGGCCATCAGCGCTGCCGCCAACGCCATGGTGGCCAACGAGATCAGTCCCACCACGAGGATGCCGCGGACCTTGTCGGACACGCGGTTGTCGATCGTCGTCGCCGGATACGTCAACCGGACGACGCCGACGAGTTGGGCTCCCGACAACACCGGCACGGCGACGTAGACGATGTCGCCGCCGAGCGTCGTCGATGGCCTTCGCCCTGATGTCGGATTCCCAGCCAGCGCTGTCGCGATCTCAGGTCGTGTCGAGTAGTCGTCGCCACGGCGGGCCTCGTCGCCCGACACGGCGACGGCAGTCCCGTCGCCGTCTGTGACCACCACCTCGCGCGCCGGTGTTGGCCCGGTACACGTCGACGCTCGTCTGCAGGTCTGCCTGGCTCGTCGGACTGCCGGACGACAAGGCGTCCTCCGATGCTCCACCGAGGATGAACGCATCACGCTGGATCGAGGCCAGCTCGCGCTCGGTTTCGACGGTGCGGAGATATCGGGCCAGTGGGATGTTCTGTGCTGCGAGGATGACGATCGTCACCCCGACGAAGGCAGCGATCAGCCGCCATCTCACAACGGAGGTTCCAAGCGGAATCCGACGCCGCGGACGGCCTCGATCCAACCGTGATCGCCGAGCTTCTTGCGCAGTGAGGCAACGTGCGCGTCGACGGTCTTGGTGGGGCCGTACCAGTGGGCGTCCCACACGGTTTCGAGGATCTCGGTCCGCGTGAGCACGGCCCCGACGTCGTTGGCAAGGAACGCCAGCAGGTCGAATTCCTTCGCCGTCAGCGCCACCTCCTCGCCTTCGATGCGAACACGTCGGGTGCGGCGGTCGAGCTCCATCGTCCCGATCATCTGCGGCATGGTCGACTCGCGTTCGTCGTCGGGTGCGCCGTCGAGCGTTCTCCGGCTGACCGCCCGAATTCGAGCGATGAGCTCGCGCAGGCTGAACGGCTTGGTGACGTAGTCGTCGGCACCGAGTTCGAGCCCCAGAACGCGGTCGAACTCCTCGCTGCGGGCAGTCAGCATGATGATCGGCGTCGATGATCGCTGACGAAGTTCGCGACAGACGTCGCGTCCATCCATGTCGGGCAGGCCGAGGTCGAGGAGCACCAGTTCCTGACCGCGTTCGGCCAGCGCTCCGGCACCGGTGGTGACGTGGACGACGTGTGTGACCGGCTGCGGTGAGCCCTTCGATCAGCGTGTCGGCAATGGCCTTGTCGTCCTCGACGAGCAGCAGCTTCACCTCGTCATTGTGACAAGGCGGCCACTACCCCGTGGCTTTCTTGGACAAATCTTGGATAATCGCGGCCAGTCCCTTGGAAGCCGGTTTCGTACCGTGTGGGCATGCGGTCGACGCGACCGGGACGACAGAAGGGTCGAGGACGATGAGGACGAGGATTGTGACGGTGATCTCGCTGGCGGGGGTCTTGGTAGCCGGCTCGGCGGCAGCCCTGGTCAACACACAGGTGCTGAGCGGCAGCGCTTCGCCCTCTCCGCAGGTGGCCGATGCCGCCTCGGTGCCGCCCGAGACCGCCCCACTGGTCATAGCCGCTCCGGTCGAGACCACTCCGCCGGTCGCCGCTCCCGTCGTCGAGACGCCACCGCCGGCAGCCCCCGCAGCCACGCAGGCTGCGTACGCGATCGGCGATTCCGGCACGGTCACGCTCGACACGGCGGGTGACGTGTTGACGATCGTCGGTGTCACCCCTACCGACGGCTGGACCGTCACCGAGACCGAATCGCAGGACGCCAACAACGTGGAGGTCAAGTTCCAGTCAGGCGCCATCGAGGTCGAGTTCCACGCCAACCTTCTGTTCGGCGTGGTGACGACCTCGGTCGAGTCTCACGATCTGTCAGCGACGAACACCTCGGTCGACGACGACCACGGTGGCGGTCGCCACAGCGGCGGCGACGATGGCGATGATGACGACCACGGTGGCGACGATGATTGATCCTCTCCCGGCCCCCCAAATTGATTCCCGCCCACCAGCCCACGCCGAGCGCCTGGCGGCCTTGCGTTCGCCAGGGCAGACGAAGCGCCAGAAGCCGGCGAGCTCGGCCAAGATCCTCAGCGCAGGACTCTCGACCACCGCCATGTTCGGCCTGGTCGCGGCGATGGGTTGGCCAACTGGTCCGGGCGTCGCCCAGAGCGCTGCCCCGGTCGAACAGGCGGTCACATCGGTCGCCCAGGCGATCCCCGCTCAGCCGGCCGTTGCCCAGGCTGCTCCCGTAGTGGTCGCCGCTCAGGCCGTCGTTGCCGAACCGGCGACGACCCAGCCCGCACCGGTTCCGACAGCCGCCGCTCCGATTGTGATCCCGGTCGCGGTGCCTGTCGCCCAGGCGGCGGCGCAGAGGCCTGCTGCCAACGCCGCGTCGAACACCACTACGAAGTCATCCGGCTGATCTGTGTCGAGTGTTGTTCACTCCGGATCGTGGCGGGCGATGGGATGTGCCGTCGACGTCGTGGTTGTCGGCGGATCGCCACAGTTGCTCGATCTGGCCAGGACCTCGATCGATCATCTCGAACGGTGCTGGAGTCGCTTCCTGTCAGAGAGCGACATCAGTCGTTTGAACCACGCCGCCGGGTCGACCGTTCACGTCGACCCGACGACGATCGTGCTCTTACAAGCGATGCTCGACGGTTGGCGAGCCACGGCGGGCGCGTTCGACCCAACGCTGCTGGTCCCGCTGGTCGGCCTCGGCTACGGCGCCAGTTGGCATGATCCCTCGGTGGTCACGTCGCTGCCTCCCGCAGCGCTGCTTCGTGGCGATCTCGACCAACTGGCAGTCGATCACGAACGCCACCTTGTGCGCGCCCCGCAGGGAATGTGTCTCGATCCCGGCGGGATCGGCAAGGGTCTTGCCGCCGACCTGGTCGCCGGCTATCTCATCGACGGCGGTGCGGATGGAGCATCGGTGGCGATCGGCGGCGATGTCGCCGTCCGCGGCGTGGCACCGCAGGCCGGTGGTTGGCTGATCGGCGTCGCCAACCCGGTGCACCTCGACATCGAGGACTGTCAACTGATGATGGTCGGGGGTGGTGCTGCCACCTCGGGAACACTCCGACGCCGATGGAACGGCGAGGATGGCGAGGAGCGGCATCACTTGCTCGATCCGGCGACGGGGCGCCCGGCGCACCACACCCGCGAGATCGTCGCGGTCACGGTGGTCGCCGGCACAGCGGCATGGGCCGAAGTGTGGACGAAGGCCGTGATGGTCCGCGGCGCTGCAGCCATGGCCGTACTCGACGAATACGGACTCGGTGCGCGCATCTCCTACGCGGATGGGGCGACGACCACCAACTGGTCCTGGTCGACGTTCGACTGCTCAACGCAGCCGTGGAGCGACCTCATTGGCGATGAAGTCGAGATGGTCGAGGTCTGACAGGTCGAGCACCTGGAGGTAGATCCGCTCGGCGCCGGCGTCGATGAAGCGCCGAATCGTGGACGCCGTCTCGTCTGCGGACCCTGCCGCGCCGTTCTGGCGAAGTTCGTCGGGTTCGCTGGCCGATGGCCGCGGCGCGGCGGGCCACCTCGGCGTCGGTCCCGCCGGCACACACGACGAGCGCCGCCGAGTAGCGGATGGCCCCTTCCGCTCGATCGCCGCGCATGCTTTCTCGACTCGGGTCTTGCGTTTGGTGAATTCGTCCACGGAGACGAACGCGGACGTTGTACTCAGTTGCGTACCGGGCGGCCAGCGACGGCGTGCGGGATGGGCCGCCGCCACCGATGATGATCGGCACCGATTGCTGGAGGGGTTTGGGTAGACCTGGCGAGTCGGTGACGCTGTGAACGGTGCCGGCGTAACTGAAGGTCTCGCCGACGGGTGTGCTCCACAGCCCGTCGATGATCGCCAATTGGTCGGCGAGGTTGTCGAATCGGTGCGGATGTGGCAGGAAAGTCGAACCCGTAGGCGGTGTGTTCTGCCTCGTACCATCCGGCGCCGATACCCAGTTCGACTCGGCCACCGCTCATCTGGTCGACCTGGGCGACGCTGATGGCCAGCAGCCCGGGACCACGGAAGGTGACCGGCGTGACCAGGGTTCCGAGTCGGATCGTCGAGGTCTCGCGGGCCAGCCCGGCAAGCGTGACCCATGCGTCGGTCGGTCCCGGGAAGACCATCGGCATCACCCATCACGAGTAGTGGTCGCTTCGGAAGAACCCACCGAACCCCAGTGCCTCGGTCCGCTGGGCGACGGCCAGCAACGTGTCGTAGGAGGCGCCTTGCTGGGGCTCGGTGAAGATACACAGGTCGGAGAGCTGCATGCCCCGGACAGTAGCGTTCAGGTCAGGACGAGCGAACCAGGTGCCTGCGGCAGATTGATCACCGGCGCCATACGGGCGAAGTCGCGATCGTGATGGAGCAGCGGCAGGTCGAGCCGAAGCGCCATCGCCGCGATCAGGCAATCCATCACGCCCCGAACGGTGACGCCCTCGCTTGGCGAGCTGTGTGGAACAACTCGGTGGCCGACTCGAAGTCGTCGCGCGGATGAACGAGTTCGAAGTCGACTGTTTCGAGCAGGCGGCGCAGGGTGCCGACCTCCGTCGCGATCGCGGGCACCCGTCAGCAGTTCAGCCTTGACTGGCTCGGTAAGGACGACGAGATCGTTGGCGAAGGCTGAGTCGAACGCCCAGTCGGCGGCGCTGCCGCGGGCGCCGAAGCCATTCGATCCACGCCGACGTATCAGCGATCAGCATCGGTCTGCCAGTGGTGCAAGGTGTCGTCGACGAGCACGATCGGATCGTCGAGCGGACGGTCCTTCCAGAAGCCGTGCATCGCCATCGCCTCTTCCTTGGTCATCGGAATGACGGCCAGCTTGCGAAGCGCCAGGTTGATGGCCTCGCGCTTGGAATCCAGGTTGTACATGCGCATGACCTGCGCGCACGCCTCGTCGTCGATGTCGACATTGGTGCGTGACATACACCAACTATACACCAAGCGGGGCCGAGTGGTCGGCGGAGCGGTACGGGTCCATGTCGATGCCGGGGTAGCGCACTTCCATGTCGTCGATCGTCTGCTCGGTCCAGTAGGGATGGCCGGGTGCGGGGATGTCGATGCAGAGTTCGCACGTCGGGGTCGACGTTGGTGACGAACTCGATCATCTCCGGGCGTTGCCCGAGGTGTCCGAAGGCGTGCTTGTTGGTCCAGGTGGCGTCGGCGGCCTTGTAGTCGGCCAGGATCGTGAAGCGCGACGCGTCGGGCGCCTTGAGCGACGTCGCCCGGTGGAAGACCTCGGTCGAGTAGACCAGCGTCGTGCCGGCCTTGCCACAGGCCAGCACCTCGCGGTCGCGGAGTTCGCCCGGCTGGGTTCGCCGCAGGCCGAGCGGGATGTGCGCCGAGTGACTGCTTCGGCACGGCGGCCGTAGCACCGTTGTGTTCGTCGACGTCGCAGAGGTAGGTGAACGTCGTCACCTGCATCCAGCGACGCTCGACGCTGGGAACCACCAGCGTGTGGTTGCCGAAATCGCGATGGTGGTGCTGGTCGTAGTCGGTGTTGCCGGCGTACTTGGCCCACAGCTCGCCCTTGTAGAGCCGGATGTCGTCGAGGCCCAGGATCTGCCTGACGATCGCCAGGATCCGTGGATGGGCGACCAACCGGTTGAGCTCCGGTGACGCCCAGGGGAAGTTGGCCAGGCCGGCGAACGGAGTGTCGGTCAGGTGGGCGAACGCCACCGGGTCGCCGAAGTACTGCTCGGGCGTCGGAAAGTTCTCCCAGACGCCGTTCCGCAAGACCTCCACCTCGTCGGCTGTCAGGACGTCTGGCACCAGAACGAAGCCGTCGGTGTGAAATCGATCGAGTTGCTCCTCGGTCAGCACGCGATCATTGTCGCACCACCAAGCGCACTCCAGCCTTCCTGAATCGTCCGTGACGGAATTCGACCGGGCCGATTGGCGTTCTGGGAGGCGGAGCCTCCCCAGATCTTTAGTCAGATCGACTCAAGATTTCTCTGTCGATGTTGCCAGGCCGCCCCCCTGATCCGTAAACTTGCGTTACGTTCACTCAAGTTTGCGCTCTCCAGCTCGAACACCCGACCTTTCAAACAAGGAGCAACCCCCATGGCCAAGGCAGTCGGAATCGACCTCGGTACCACCAACTCCGTCGTCGCCGTTCTCGAGGCCGGCGACCCAGTCGTCATCCCCAACTCCGAAGGCGCCCGAACCACACCGTCGGTCGTTGCCTTCTCCAAGGCCGGCGAAGTGCTGGTCGGCGAGGTTGCCAAACGTCAGGCGATCACCAACTCCGACCGCACGTTCCGCAGCATCAAGCGACACATGGGCGAGGGCTGGAAGAGCCCCGACATCGACGGCAAGCACTACACGGCTCAAGAGATCAGCGCCCGCACGCTGATGAAGCTGAAGCGCGACGCCGAGGCCTACCTCGGCGACACCGTCACCCAGGCCGTCATCACGGTGCCGGCGTACTTCGACGATGCCCAGCGAACAGCTACCAAAGAGGCCGGGGCGATCGCCGGGCTCGACGTGCTGCGCATCATCAACGAGCCCACCGCGGCGGCACTCGCCTACGGCCTCGACAAGAGTGCTGAAGACGAGAAGGTCCTGGTGTTCGACCTCGGCGGTGGCACGTTCGACGTGTCGGTGCTCGAGATCGGCGACGGCGTGTTCGAAGTCAAGAGCACCCACGGCGACACCCATCTCGGTGGCGACGATTGGGATCAGCGCATCATCGACTGGCTCGTGCAGCAGTTCAAGTCCGCCCACGGCGTCGATCTCTCGGCCGACCGCATGGCCGGACAGCGGCTCAAGGAAGCCTCCGAGAAGGCCAAGATCGAACTCAGCCAGGTGCAGCAGACACAGATCAACCTGCCGTTCATCACCGCGACGGCGGAGGGCCCGCTGCACCTCGACGAGTCACTGACCCGCGCCAAGTTCCAGGAGATGACCGCCGACCTCATCGAGCGTTGCCGGATCCCCTTCGAGCAGGCGTTGAAGGACGCAGGCATCAGCAAGGGCGAACTCAACCACGTGATCCTGGTCGGCGGTTCGACGCGAATGCCGGCCGTCGTCGACCTGGTCGTGAGCCTGACGGGCAAGGAGCCGAACAAGAGCGTCAATCCCGACGAGGTGGTCGCTGTCGGCGCGGCGGTGCAGGCCGGCGTGCTGCGCGGCGACGTGAAGGACGTGCTGTTGCTCGACGTCACGCCACTCAGCCTTGGTATCGAGACCAAGGGTGGCGTCATGACCAAGCTGATCGAGCGCAACACCACGATCCCGACGAAGCGCACCGAGGTGTTCACCACCGCCGACGACATGCAGCCCAGCGTGGAGATCCACGTCCTGCAGGGCGAGCGCGAGATGGCCGGCTACAACAAGACGCTCGGCAAGTTCCAGCTGGTCGACCTGCCGCCGGCACCACGCGGGGTGCCGCAGATCGAAGTCACGTTCGACATCGATGCAAACGGCATCGTCCACGTCAGCGCCAAGGACCGGGCGACCGGCAAGGTGCAGTCGATGACCATCACCGGTCAGTCGACGCTCGACAAGAAAGACATCGACCAGATGATCCGCGACGCCGAGGCCCACGCCGAGGACGACCGCAAGCGTCGTGAAGAGGCCGAGATCCGCAACAACGCCGACTCGCTCGTCTACCAGATGGAGAAGGTGCTCCGCGACAACGCCGACAAGGTCGACGACGCCGAGAAGGCGACGGTCGAGGGTCCGTTGGCCGAGTTGAAGACAGCGCTCGCCGGCAACGACATGGATGCCATCCGTGCCGGTCACGAAAAGCTGATGACCGCCAGCCAGGCCTTCAGTCAGAAGCTGTACGAGTCCGCGGCGCGCGACGAGAACGCTGCCGGTTCGTCGGCGTCGGGTCAGACCGGTGGCGCGTCGAGCAGTGACGACGACATCGTCGATGCGGAGATTGTCGAAGAAGCATGAGTGACGTCACCGCGACCCCCTCTGCGGAGGGTCCTGACACCGGAGAAGATGCCGTCGTCGAATCGCCCGAAGTGCAGGTGACTGTGGGCGAGGCGGAGTTCGAGGACGAAGCTCCCGAGCTATCCACAGAGGCGTTGGCCGACGGGGCGTTGGCCGAAGCGCCGTTGACTGAACTGGAACTGGCGTTGGCCGAGCGGAACGAGTGGCGGGATCGGGCCCAGCGAATCGCGGCCGACTTCGAGAACTACCGTCGACGGATGACCGCTCAGCATGCCGACGAGGTCGATCGCAGCACCGGCCGCTTGGCCGAGTCGCTGCTTCCCGTGCTCGACGCCTGCGAGGCGGCATTCCTACAGCACCCCGCCGAGATCGAGCCGTTGTTCAACCTGATGCTCAGCGAACTGAAGAAGCAGGGTCTCGAGTCGATGAACCTGCACGAGCAGCCGTTCGACCCACACCTCGCCGACGCTGTGCTGCACGAGCCTGGCGACGGCGAGCCGGTCGTCAGCGAGGTCTTGCGTTCCGGCTACATCTGGAACGGCAAGGTCCTTCGACCAGCGATGGTCAAGGTCCGCGGCTGACGCAAGGCGCGCCGGCCTGGCGGTGCACGAGAGTTGGCAGAGGAGGTGATGAGCGGTGGCAGCGCAGCGTGAGTGGTACGAAAAGGACTACTACAAGGTCCTGGGTGTCAGCGACGACGCCACCTCGAAAGACATCACCAAGGCCTACCGCAAGCTGGCCCGCGGCAGCCATCCTGACACCCACCCCGGCGACGACGCGGCCGAGGAGCGGTTCAAGGATGTCAGCGCTGCCTACGACGTGCTTGGTGACGACGCCAAGCGCAAGGAGTACGACGAGATCCGCAAGCTCGGCCCGATCGGCGGCTTCCAGGGCGGGCCCGGCGGTCCGACGGGCTACAACTTCAACGTCGGCAGCGAGGGGCTCGGCGACATTCTCGGGCAGATGTTCGGCCGCGGTCGGCGCGGTGGTGGACCATCTGCTGCCGCCGGCCCACAGCGTGGTGCCGATGTCGAGGCCACCCTCAGTCTCGACTTCGCCGACGCGGTGAAAGGTCTCACCACCACCCTCTTCCTCACCAGCGATGCGCAGTGCTCCACGTGTCACGGCAGCGGAGCCAAGCCCGGCTCGCACCCCACCGTGTGCTCGCAGTGCGGCGGTCGCGGTGTCGTCGACGACAACCAAGGGCTGTTCTCGTTCTCCTCGACCTGTCGGGTCTGCGGTGGCCGCGGTGTGATGATCACCGATCCGTGCCCGACGTGTCGTGGAACAGGCACCGAGCGTCGCCCGCGCGAGGTGCAGGCGCGCATTCCCGCAGGAGTCGCCGACGGCCAGCGGATCCGCCTCAAGGGCCGCGGCGCGCCGGGCCGCAATGGTGGTCCGGCCGGCGACCTGATCGTCGAATGCCACGTCGCCCCGCACCGCCTCTTCGGGCGGGACGGCAACAACCTCACCGTCAGGGTGCCGGTGACGTTCACCGAGGCTGCCCTCGGGGGCGACGTCGATGTACCGACGCTGGATGGTCCACGCGTCATGTTGCGCCTGCGGCCCGGTACCCCGTCGGGCTCGCGCCACCGTGTCAAGGGCAAGGGAATCGTCACCAAGAAAGCGACGGGCGACCTGATCGTGACCGTCGACGTGGAAGTACCCACCGAACTCACCGAACAGCAACGCGTTGCCGTCGAGGCTCTTGCCGCGGCGACTACCGTTTCACCCAGGACTCGATTGGAGTCGTGACCATGCGATCTCAAAACCACGCCGTCTACGTGATCTCGGTTGCCGCCGAGCTCGCCGGCATGCACCCACAGACACTGCGAATCTACGAACGTCGTGGTCTGGTGCTGCCGGCCCGCACGCAAGGCGGCAATCGTCGGTACAGCGACGTCGACATCGAATGCCTCCGCCGGATCAGCGAGCTGGCCTCCGAAGGTATGAACCTCGAAGGCATCCGCCGAGTGATGCAACTCGAGCTCGAGAACGAGCAGTTGCGAGCGGAGAATGCCGAACTTCGCCAGGTGGCGTCATCAGCGTTGGCCGAAGCCGATCGCCGATCGCCGCGCCGCGATCTCGTGCCGCTGCACCAAGAGGTGTCGGTGTTCGGTGGCTCACGCCTCGGTAGATCGAGCTGACACCGGGTGAGCTCGGCTTGCCGGTGGCACGGCACCAAACGGCGCGTCACCGAGGGGTAGGCGAAGGGTGAAGATCGCGCCACCCTCTGGGTGATTGGCCGCGGTTGCGGTGCCGTGATGCGACTCGGCGATGGCCGACACGATCGACAACCCGAGACCGGCCCTCGGCCCGACCCGCGATGGGTCGGCTCGCCAGAATCGATCGAAGGAATGCTGCAAGGCTTCGTCGCTGAGACCGGGACCGTGATCGCGGACGGTCACCAGGGCCTGACCGTCCCTGGCCAAGGCCGAGACCTCGACGGGCGTACCGCTAGGTGTGTGACTCAGTGCGTTGGAGACGAGGTTGGCGATGGCCTGACGGAGGTGGTCCTGCACGCCATCGACGACGACCGAGTGGGGCGCGTCGAGAGTGATCGTTCGGTCGGGGTCCGCGGCAACGGCGTCGCTGCAGGCGTCAGCAGCCAACACGGCCAGGTCGACAGGCGTCGGCTCGATCTCGCGCCGCTCGTCGAGGCGGGCCAGCAGCAACAGGTCGTCGACGAGGGTGCGCATACGCTCCGACTCCTCCTCGATGCGGCGCATGATGACGTCTTGATCGACATGCTCGTGGGCGACACCTAGGCGAAACAGCTCCGCAAAGCCCTGGATCGACGTCAGTGGTGTTCTCAGCTCGTGCGAGGCGTCGGCCAGGAACTGGCGCAACTTGTTCTCCGATTCCTTCTGCGCGGCGAAGGCCCCTTGCAGGTTGTCGAGCATCTCGTTGAGGGCGAGGCCGAGTTGGCCGACCTCACCGCGCCCGTCGCTGGGCGTCACCCGAACAGACATGTCTCCCTCATGGATCGAACCGGCCGCAACTGCCATCCCCTCCAGCGGACGCAGCCCGCGTCTCAGGATCAGCCACGAGCCGATGGTCAGGAGCGCAAGCAGCACAAGACCGGTGATCGTCTCGATGATGATGAGGCCACGCAACGACTCGGACACGTCGCCGAGAGGGTTGGCGACGATGACGATGTTGCCGGGGTAGCGAGAATCGGCGGTGCCAAGAGCCCGCCAGTCACCCGTGCCGGTCGACGAGCCGACGGTGAAGGGCTGGTCGAGCGGCGGGAGATCGCTCGGCAGGTCGGGAACGTTCGTCGTCTGCGACTGGGCGAGAACCTGCCCGTCGGAGTCGCGCAACTCGGCATACGAACCGATGCCGAGCGAACGCGAGTCGGGCCCGTCCCTGTCACCCGGACCGCCTCCTGGATCGAGGCCGGCAACGCCGTGCAGGTATCGCTCGGCAGCGGGGGCCGCGCTGCGCAAGCGGTCGTCGAGCTTGCGGTACTCGGCCGTCGAGTAACGGTTGTACGTACCGACTCCGAATGCCAACAGGCCCACCGCCAGCAACACGCCGAGCACGCTGACGAGTTTGGCCCGCAAGCTCATGCGAGAACGCCCTGGTGCGGCACGTGACCATCATGCCCCGTAATCCTCAGAGCAACCTGGGAATGTGCTTGGGATCTGGTTCGATGGACGGGCGGTGGTAAACGCACCGCTATGGTGCCAAGCACCGCGCCACGACCAAGGAGCACTCCCGTTGTCGGACTCGACATCGCCGAAACCTCATGTCCTCGCCGTCGACGACGAGGAGCACATCACCGAATTGGTGGCGATGGCGCTCGGCATCCACGGCTTCGAGGTCCAGCGCGTTGCGTCCGGTCGCGCCGCGCTTGCCGCAATAGAGGCCAGGCGACCCGACCTCGTACTGCTCGACGTGATGTTGCCTGATCTCGACGGATTCGAAGTGGCCAAGCGTCTGCGGCAGAGTGAAGGTGCGGCGACGCGCATCCCCATCATCTTCCTCACGGCACGCGACGCGACCGTCGACAAGGTCGAAGGTCTACGACTCGGTGTCGATGACTACGTCACCAAGCCCTTCTCGGTCGAGGAGCTCGTCGAACGGGTCAAGGCGGTGCTGCGCCGAACCGGCGGCACGGCCAACCGTACGCACACTCTCACGTTCCACGACCTGGCGCTCGACGAGGAGACCCGTGATGTGTGGCGCGGCGGCAAGTTCATCGATCTGACCCCGACCGAATACAAGCTGTTGCACTACCTGCTGTCGAATGCAAAGCGGGTGCTGACCCGTGATCAGATCCTCGAGGCCGTGTGGGACTACACCTTTGCCGGCAACGCCAGTGTGCTGGAGACCTACATCAGCTACCTCCGGCACAAGATCGACGACATCGATCCGCCGTTGATCCACACCGTGCGCGGCGTCGGCTACAGCATGCGGTTGCCGCGCTAGCGCCATTCCCAGCGAAGCCCGAGCGGCTTCCCAGGGTGTTCTGAGGTTTGCCGACGACGATGCCTGCATGGAACCAGCGACACCGCCAGCAAATCGTACGGCACTTGACCACCCCGTCTGGGGGCCGCCGGGCGATCCGCTGATCAAGCATGGCCCGCCCCCGCAGCACCGGCCGGCGCACACCGCGCGTCGATTCGCCGGGTTGGCGGCCTTGGCGTCGTCGGCTGCAATCGTGGGCTTCATGGCGACTGTCGCCGCCGGGAACCCATCGAGCCAAACGGTCGAGACACCAGTAGAACAGCCCGTGGGTGTGACACCGACGGTGCCGGTCACCACCCTGACACCGACGACGACTCCAGCGACGACGACTCCAGCGACGACGACCCCAGCGACGACTCCGGCCACGACGCAGCAGACCACCCAAACGACCAGGGCTCGACCGGCTCCCCCTGCGCAACCCAATTCGTCGAGCCACGGGAGCTGAGATGTTCAACGAGTGCCGCTTCCGGGCGATGGGATCCGACGCCCACCTCATCGTCGTCGGCGGACCCGATCATCTGCTCGACGATGCCGGGCACCGCATCGAACAGCTCGAACGGTTGTGGAGCCGATTCATCGACACGAGCGAGATCTGCGAGCTCAACCGGCGCGCCGGCCAGGACGTCACCGTGTCTGCAGAGACAGCGCTGCTCGTCGAGCGGGCGATCGAAGCATGGCGGCTGACCGGCGGGAGCTTCGACCCGACCGTACTCGGAGCCGTACTACGCGCCGGGTACGACGTCAGCTTCGACCAGATGCGTGCCGGCCGAGAATCTGCGAGCAGCCCTTTGCTGATCGGCTGCACCGACATCACCGTCGATGGGTGCACGGTCCGTCTCCCGTCCGGCACCGGATTCGATCCGGGTGGCATCGGCAAAGGTCTGGCGGCCGACATCGTGATCGGCGAGATCCTTGCGGGCGGCGCGCAGGGCGCATGCGTGAACCTCGGCGGCGATCTACGCCTCGCCGGTGAAAGCCCGCAGGGCGGCCCGTGGACGATCGCCATCGAGCATCCGCTGATCGCCGAGCCCATCGCAATGGTCGGCCTGCACGCCGGCGCGATGGCCACCTCGACGACGTTGCGCCGCCGGTGGAGCATCGACGGTCAGCAGCGTCATCACCTGATCGATCCGGTCACCGGTGAGTCGTCCGAGAGTGACCTCGAGTTGACGACCGTCATCGCCGGTGAGGCTTGGATCGCCGAAGTCCTTGCCAAGGCCGTCCTACTTCGTGGATCGCGGTGGGCCTTCGACATCATCGATGACAGCCAGGTCCAGGCCTTGACGATCGCCGCGACCGGAGTCATCCGAACCACCCCCGGCTTCGTCGCGTTCACCGGCGCGACCCCGTTGCCGGCCGACATCGGCCACCTCGCCCGAATCGAAGGATCATGAACAACGAACTGTGGTGGTACGTCGCCCGCAGTGGCGGGATCGTGGCGTGGGCGCTGTTGGCGGGCAGTGTGTTGTGGGGTCTGGCGCTGTCGACCAAAGTGCTGCGCGGTCGCCCGAGACCGAACTGGATTCTCGACCTGCACCGGTTCCTCGGTGGCTTGGCGCTGTTGTTCACCGGGATCCATGTGGGTTCGCTGATCCTCGATTCCTACGTGCATTTCGGCCTGGTCGAGGTGCTCGTGCCGTTCACCGGGGCGTGGCACCCAGTGGCCGTGGCGTGGGGCGTGGTCGCTCTCTACCTGCTGCTGGCGGTCGAACTGACCTCGCTGGCCCGCAAGCGGATCTCCAAGCGCACGTGGCGGCTCATCCACTACCTCAGCTTCCCGTTGTTCCTGCTCACCACGGTGCACGCCCTCTCGGTGGGCACGGACCGCTCGACATCGTTGTTGCGAGCGAGCGTCATCGTGGTCACGGCGTTGATCACCGCTCTCACGTTCGTGCGCCTGAACCAAGCCGAGCGGCACGAGCTGCTGACCTCGCCGCGCTGACGTCCAGCAAAGTCGGCGCGACAACGGAGCGTGTTCTGAGGAACCTCCCAGGGTCATTGTCGATGATGAACCCATGAACACCGAGCTGAACATCCCGATCCCCAGCGAGACTCGCCCTGCACGCCGCCGCCGTCCACATCCGGCACGTCGGGCCCGGCGGGTAACGGGCGCTGCAGGCTTCGCCGCTGCGGCGATCCTCAGTGGCTGCATGGCAGCGGGTGCATCGAGTGGTGCAACGGCTGACACCGCGGCCAGCGCCGACTTGGCGTCGACGGCCACTGTGGCAACTACCGCCACGACTGCAGCCGCCACGACAGCGAGCACCACTGCGAGCACGGCCGCCACGGCGCAAGCCGCGACACCGGCGGCTGCTGCCGACACCACCACCGCCGGAAGCTGAACCCGCACGATCCGACTCCGCTCAATTGATCTCCCGGCCCGAACAGGGGCCTGGCCCCGAGACTTGCCTCCCTCCCGAGTCTCGATGCGGCCGGGCCCCTGTTTCGCGGATCGCCGGCGCGCCACGGTTCGTATCGTCACTGACGATTCGCGAGGACCGGAACGCGCGAGCGGCCGGACCGGCGAGCCGGTGCTCTGCGGGGAACTCTGCGGAACCTCCCCGAGCACTCGGAGGATCGTCCCAGGAAGCGATGCGATGGTTCAACTCACATCACCCCCAACCCCTCGAAAGGACTTGTGATGATTGGAAAGAACATGAAAGTTGGAGCGATGGTCGTCGGACTGGCGCTCACCGGTGGAGTCCTCGCCGGCTCCGTGCTGGGTGCGCCCGGCGCGACGTCGGCCGCATCGAACAGCGTGGCGGTGGTTGCCACTCCCGACACAACCGCGACCGACACCGCCACCGACCCGGCCACCGACCCGGCTGGCCCGGAAAGCCCGGAAACTCCTCTCGACGGCGACGTGGCCGCCCAGGTCACCGCTGCCGCGCAGGCTGCAGTGCCCGATGGAACGATCGATCGGGTCGAGACCGACAACGACGGTGTGTACGAAGCGCACGTGACCACGGCCGACGGCTCGCACGTGATCGTCCAAGTCGGTGCCGACTACACGGTCACCGCCACGCTCGATCAGCCCCAAGGCGGCCACCCCGGCGGTCCGGGCGGTCCTGGTGCGGGTGAAACCGCCCTCGAAGGCGACATCGCGACGAGCGTGACGGCTGCTGCGCAGGCCGCCGTTCCCGATGGCACGGTTGACCGGGTCGAGACCGACTCCGACGGTTCGCCGTACGAGGCTCACGTGACCAAGGCCGACGGGACTCGAGTCGTGGTCAAGATCGATGCCAGCTTCGCCGTTACGGCGATCGAGGACATGCCGGTCGGCGGTCCGGGAGGTGGCGGGCATCAGGGCCCACCGCCCACCGGCCAGCCGGCAGTTGTCCCGGCGACCACGACAGCCTCGGTCGCCGGCTGATCCCATCTCCGATACAGCCGCAACGAGCCCAACCCGGGAGGGTTGGGCTCGCTCGCGTTTTCATGGTCCGTGCGGCGACTGGTGCGTCGGATCGAACTGGCTGAGTGCTCGCCAGGCCGAGCGGATCACGTCTGCCACATCCGTGCGATCCAAATGCATCGTCGGCAGCGCCAGTGCCCCGGGCTCGACGGTGCAGTGCGGTGTGCCCAGTCCATCGCCCACGAACTCGCTCCACGCCTCGGTGGTGAAGGGTGACGGCGGTGGAGCAGGTGGCACGAGGCGGAGGTGGCGATCGGTTCGCGCCCGCGACCCGACCTTGGTACGAGGTCTGGTGTCGACGTCGCCGCAACGCCAAACGACCAACAGCTCGGGTCGGGACCCGAGCTCGGCGGAGAGCGCGAGCAAGGCTGCCACGGCGTGCTTACAGGGATCGTCCCAATCGGGGCAAGTGCACGAAGACAGCAGCTCCTCACCCCGAGGGATCAGGCGGGCGACGTGGGTACGTTCGGGCACCTGCCCGAGGTCGTCGGGGCGGGCGACGGTCTCGACGGTGACCGTGACGTGGTAGGCCTCGGGGCGACCGCCGACCACGGTTGCCAGCAGCACGCCGTCGGACAGCTCCAGTCGGGTGACGGCATGGTCGGCGAGATAGGCCTTGCCCCGCCGGAAGCGTTGAGGGTCGGCGAGCCCGGCGACCGTGACGGACAGCAGTGACGCCGCGAGCCGGCCCGCCGGTGTCGGTTCCCGGCGCGGTTGCGCAGGTCCCGGCGTGATGACGATGCTCATGTGCCCCGCACCGCGTGATGGTCGAGCACGATCAGGTCGCGCAACTCGTCGGTCGAGAGTTCGCTGAGCCACGCCTCGCCGGTGGTGCCGACGACTGCGTCTGCGAGCGCCCGCTTGTCGTTGATCATTGCGTCGACTCGTTCTTCGATTGTGCCCTGGCAGACCAGCTTGTGGACGAACACGGATCGCCGTTGCCCGATCCGCCACGCTCGATCCGTGGCCTGATCTTCGACAGCGGGGTTCCACCAGCGGTCGTAATGCACGACGCGTGACGCCGCGGTGAGATTGAGCCCGGTACCGCCGGCCTTCAGCGACACCAGCAGCAGCGGTGATGCGGATCCCGATTGGAACTGGTCGACCATTCGATCGCGTCCGGTCTTGGAAACGCCACCGTGCAAGAAGGGCGTCGACAAGGCGAAACGCTCGTGGAGGTGGCGTTGCAGAAGCAGACCCATCTCGCGGAATTGCGTGAACACCAGGGCCTGCTCGCTCGGCATCGAGCAGGTCGGTGATCAGTTCGTCGAAGCGGGTCAATTTGCCGGACCGTCCGCCGAGCCGGGATCCGTCGCCGAGCGCGTGCGCCGGATGGTTGCAGATCTGCTTCAGGCGGGTCAGCGCTGCCAGCACCAAGCCGCGGCGGCGCATACCGGTGGCCTGTTGGGCGTCGGCCAGCAAGTGATCGACGACACCCTGGTACATGCTCGCCTGTTCGCGGGTGAGCGACGCCCAGGCCAACTGCTCGACCTTGTCGGGCAGGTCGGGCACGAGCGACTTGTCGGCCTTGGTCCGCCGTAGGAGGAACGGTGACGTCAGCTGTCGCAATGCTGCCGCTGCCACGAGATCGCGATTGCGCTCGATCGGTGTGGCGAATCGATGACGGAACTGGTTGAGGTTGCCGAGCAGTCCCGGCGTGACCATCGACATGATCGACCACAGCTCGCTGAGACGGTTCTCCACTGGCGTGCCGGTCAGGGCGATGTGCTGCTCGGCGGGCAGAGTTCGCAACGCCTTGGCCGTGCGGGTCTCGGGGTTCTTGACCGCTTGCGCCTCGTCGAAGACGACTGCTGTCCAGCGGACGGCTTTGAGCGTGTCGATGTCGCGTGCAGCGACGTGGTAGGTGGTGATGACCAGGTCGTGCTGGGCGACGACGTTGGCGAACGTGGACGCATCGCTGCGACCAGTGCCGTGATGCACGGCGACACGCAGCATGGGCGCGAACCGCGCCGACTCCGCCTCCCAGTTGCGCACGACCGACAAGGGGCAGATCACCAGGTGCGGGCCCGGCAGCGCGGCAAGGTGGGCGAGCGTGGTGGGTGTCTTGCCGAGGCCCATGTCGTCGGCCAGGCAGCCACCGAGGCCGACACGATGGAGAAACTGCAGCCAACCGAGCCCCCGCCGTTGATACGGCCGCAGCGTGGCCATGAACCCGGGGGGCTCGATTCCTTCGGCCAAGGTGGCGTCGGGAAGACCCTCGAGCAGGTCGCCGAGCCACCCGGTGGCGGCAATCGCCGGCGTGCTGGCGTCGGTGCGCCCGGCCTCCTCGGCGGCCGCCAGCTCCGCAGCGAGCTGCAACAGTTCGAGCGCCGACAGCTCGGCGTGGTCGCGTCGATGTTCGGCGAGATTGGCAAGGGCGCGGCGCGCCTCGGTGCGGTCGAGCCGCACCCAGCGCCCGTTGACGTTGATCAAACCAGCACCCGATGCCGCGGCGCGTTCGAGCAGGGCTTCGTCGATCGGTGTGTCGTCGACCACCACGGTCCAGTCAATGATCGCCGCGGCGCCGAATCGTCCGGTCCCGGAGGCGTCTCTCGGCTGGGCGACACCCTTGGTGGTCGCCGATCGCCGGGTGAGCCGTTCGGGCGTCAGCACCTCGATGTCGACTGCCGCCAGGGCGTCGACCGCTTCGAGCGTGGCGGCAGCGGTGTCGAGGTCGATCCCGGCCGTCAGGCCGACGGCCCACGACGTGAGCCACGGCGACAGCCATGGTGCGAGCATCTCGATGTCGACCCGGGCGGTAGCGATGCAGTTGCCGAGCATCGGGAGAAACCGTTGGTCGCCCGCCAAGCTCAACGCCGCCGGAGCACCCTCGGCGACATCGATCGCAGCGCACCATCGACTGCGATCATCGGGATCGACCAGCTCCAGCGAGAGTGGCCAGTCGCCCTGCGGGTCGTCGGGTAGCGCCAGTCTCAGTCGTGCTCGAACAACCGGCTCGCCCTCGGCGCGGCGGATGGCCTGGTCGAAGAGCGTCGCCAGATCGTCGAGTGCCTCACCGAGATCGGGATCGGCTCGGAACTCGCCCACAGGCGCACTGAGGGCTCTGGTGGTGGCGCGGGTGGCGCGGGCAGCGAGGCGGCGGGTATCGGTGATCGGAGCGTGCCAGCCGGCGCCGGCCAGGAGCAACCGAGCGGTCTGATCGACGAACGAGTCGATGATCACCGTCGTGAGCTCCTCGGCGGTGAACCCGGGGCTGGCGACGGCCACCACCGGAGGTTGGGTGGCGGCCAGTTCGGCGACCGGGGCAGCGAGGTCGGCGCGAAGCGGCCGCCATCGCGCAACCCACCAGCCCATGCCGGTATCGGTGAGCTGTGGCAATACCCGGCCGCCGGTGACGAGTCGGATGGCAACCGAGTAGGCCGCCCCGAGCCAACCGACCGACGCGCCGACGTCGCTGCCCAGGGCGTCGAGCTGGCCGAGCGCGGCGAGGGATGCCACCGTGAGTCGTTGGCACATCACCTGTTGCTCGCCGTCGGGCAGCGCCATGCGCACGACCCGCATGTTGTTGGTCGGTGCCGTCTGCGGACGACCGAACGTCGACCTGACGACCGCCTGCAAATTGCCGCCGTAGACCCCGCGGCCCGGTTGCCAGGCCACGACCTCGCCATCGAGCCAGGTCAGCTGCAATCCGGGCGTCGGCGCGGCGTTGGTTCGGATCGGCACTCCTCGAGTGTACGAGGGGGGTGCGCGCCGATCCCGGCGTCATCGTGCGCAAGACTGGAGCGAAATGTCGCATATGTGGGATCCTCCCGATCCGGACCAGGAGCGCCGCGCCTACTACGCCGGGCGCTCCAACCGCAGCGTCGGCATCGTGCTACTCGTGGTGACCGCGCTGGTCACCGGTGGAGCCGTCTCCTATGTGCTGTCGCAGTGGCAGGACTCGCGTATCGACGTGTCCGCATTGCCGACATTGGCGTCGACGACGTCGTCGACCACGACATCGACGACCACCACGACGACGATCCCGGTCACGACGACCACGAGCGCTCCCACGACCACGGCGGTTGCCGTCGTCGGCGATCACATGGTGTTCGCCGACGGGTACCCGCTGGGACACATCTCTCCTACCGGGTTCGCGGCCTACCAGGGTGACGCCGTGTCACAACTCCGTCAGGGACCGGTGCAGATGTGGTCGGTCGTGAACTTCGTCGGTTCGCAGTTCAGCGCCCAGGTCCGCCCACTCGACGCCACGGAGATCTCGGCGACATGTCCCATTGCAGTGCAGCCGCGCGCTGGCGACAACGCCGAACCGCTGGGGCTGTGGGTCGAGGCACCGAACTGGCCACTGCAGCCACCGACGCCGACGCCGGTGCCGCTGACCGATCCCTCGGTCACCGCGGTCATTCAGCTGATCACCGCGAACAACGCAGTGTCGCCTGCACCACCACCACAGCGTGGCAGCGCCGTTCTGGTCGATCTGATCGGCGACGGCGTTCCCGACCTGGTCGTGTCGGCCACCTACAGCGATCAATCGATGTACTACCGCCTCGTGGCGATCGCCCCCGATGGCAACCCCGACGCAGCCACGACGGTGATGATCGAGTTCGGTGGTTCGTTCCGTGACGACGGCTCGCGTGACCCACGGTCGAGGGGGGAGCTGCGCGTCGACGGGGTGGTCGAGATGACGGGCGACGCGCCGTACGAGCTGTTCATCCGTCGTACCACGGCGGACACCAAGGGTGTGAGCATTCGCGATCTCACCGGCACCGAGCTGTCGACGTCATCGTGCCCCCGCTGACACCGTGCGATGAGAGATGAGTCGCCGGGCCCGGCGTGCCGGTCTCGGCCGATCCTCATCGCGGCGACCGCGTCCGGCGCGATGAGAAGTGTGCGAAGCACACCGGCTCATCTCTCATCGGCCAGGAGGGCCTCGATGACCAGGGCTACGCCATCGTCGTCGTTCGATTCCGTCACGTCTGAAGCCGCCGCCCGCACCGACGGAGCGGCGTTGGCGACAGCGACCGAGCGGCCGGCGAACTCGAACATCGCCAGGTCGTTGATCTCGTCGCCGAACACCAACACCTCGGCAGCCTCGATCGACAAGTGGGAGCACAGCCAGCGGAGCCCGGCGCCTTTGTCGGCACCGACGGGGCCGAGCTCGACAGCCTCGGTGCCCATGTGGCTGACGACCAGATCCGTCGCCGACGATCGGCGGGATGATGTCGAGCAGTTCCACTGCGGAATGCTCGTGGTGGAATGCCAGCAGCTTGATGGCCTCGGTGGCCTCGTCGTGCCCGCACAACACGTCGTCGACCGTTTCATTGAGGTGATGCACGGGCATTCGCTCGGCGAAGCCCACCTCCTCGGTGAACCCGACGTCGGTGGCCAGGGCGAACCCGAACAGCGGGTCGTGGGCCCGCAGCCGCCCGATCGCGGCGACAGCCAGCGCGCTCGGGAAGCCGATGGTGAACAACGGCTCGCCGTCGGGCAGGGAACAGATCATCGCCCCATTGGCCATCACGCCGTAGCCGACGGCCGGGCCCACGGCGGCAACCTCGCGCGCCGCGACGATCGGTGGTCGGCCAGTGGCGAAGACCACGATCACACCGGCGGCATGGGCGGCGCGCAGGGCCACGATGGTACGCGGCGACAGTTCACCGTGGCTGTTCAACAACGTGCCGTCGAGGTCGGTGGCGATCAGGCGGGGGAGCACCACCACAGTCTGGTGGGCCGGCCATCCTTTGTGCTGCAGCGTGACGAAGTCGTCGGCGCCCGGTTCGTATGCTGGAGCGTTGATGGCACCGCCCACCAAGGAGGAGCTCCAAGCAGCGTTCTGCTGGGAGTCCGACGATCAAGTGCCGCGCCGACCGGCGATGACGGCGTTCCGTCGCCAGGCCCGCTACCACCAGGCTCGCTGGCGCGAGGCCAACCGGCATCCGATCGGGACCCAACCGATTGACCCGAAACCCGGTGATCCGCGGACCCGGCTGGTAGGGAGCCGGTTGCCGCTCGACTACGCCCGCGACACCGGCGCCAACTTCCTCACCGCCGCCGCGTTGGAGGCTGCCCGTGCCCGCACCGAGTACGTCGAGGCGCGGCAGAGTCTCGACCACCAACGTTTGTGGGCCGACCTGCTGTCGTCGCTGGCGTTGTCGTTCAACCTGTTCGGTGACCTCGCTGCCGACCTCGGCCTGGCCGACCGTGCAGTGCACGGCTGGATCCCCGACGCCCCCGGGCGCGTCAGCGAGCTGCGCTTCGCCCACTCGCCCGGCTGGTTCGACCCGGCCTACATCAACAGCTTGCGCTCGTTCGCCACTCTGATCATCCTCGACCTCGACGACGGCAGCAGCGGCATCGTCGCCGTCAGCGCCAAGTACCACGAGCGCAACAAGGCGGAAACCCCCCGACCCGAGAACCTGGTCCGTTACGGACGAGGTCGCCCAGCGGTCCGGGGTGTTCGCTGCCGGGCGCGATCGACAGGCTGAAGGAGCGCGGCGATCTGTGCGAGATGTGGATCGAACATCTCCTGTTGTTCTCCATGCTGCAGCACCCCAGCGGCAGCTGGACGTGGGGCCGGTATGTGGTCGTGCACCCCGCCGGGAACTGCGACGCCGTCGATGCCTGTGCCCGCTACCGTGCCATGCTCGCCGACGAGGGCACCTTCGCCACGATGACCCTCGAACAACTCCTCGACTCGGGCACTCTCGCTGGGCCCACGGTCAGGGCGCTGCGCGACCGTTACATGTCCGGGTCGCGTTGACGTTGACGTCGGCGGTCTCGACCACACTGGTCGCTCCCGGCAAGCGATTCTGGGATGCAGGCGTTTGACGCTTCGATCAAAGTTGATAGACTTCGACTCAAGATTTCTGTTGGTAACCGGCTGAGAGGCAAAGTTCGTGGCGTTCGATCCGAAGAAATGGACCCTCAAGACGAATGAGGCCTTCGCCGCGGCGATCGATCAGGCCAAGGCGCTCAGCAACCCCGAGCTCACTCCCGATCACCTGATGGCGGCGATGATGCGTCAAGACGACACCATCGTGCCCGCCGTCCTGGCCAGGCTCGGGCTGGCCCCGTTGATGGTGCGCAACAAGGCTGACGAGGCCGTCCAGAACCTGCCGAAGGCCTACGGCGGCGCCGAGCCGCACGTCAACCGCGAGCTCAACAACATCGTCCAGAACGCCGAGTCCTACCAGAAGGACTTGAAGGACGACTTCTTGTCGGTCGAGCACCTGCTGCTGGCCATGAACCAGCGGCTGGGTGTCGGCAGCGAGGAGTTGTTGCAAGCCCTCAAGGAGGTGCGCGGCAGCCATCGAGTCACCAGCCAGAACCCCGAGGAGAACTTCGCCGCGCTCGAGAAGTACGGCCAGGACCTCACCCAGCGGGCCCGCGACGGCAAGATCGATCCGGTGATCGGCCGCGACGACGAGATCCGCCGCGTCATCCAGGTGCTCAGCCGGCGGACCAAGAACAACCCTGTGCTGATCGGCGAGCCCGGCGTCGGCAAGACCGCCATCGTCGATGGGCTGGCCCGCCGAATCGCCGACGGTGACGTGCCCGAGGGGTTGAAGAGCAAACGACTGATTTCACTCGACATCGGTTCGATGCTGGCCGGTGCCAAGTATCGGGGCGAGTTCGAGGAGCGACTGAAGGCTGTCCTGAAGGAGATCACCGACGCCGCCGGCGAGGTCATCACCTTCGTCGACGAGTTGCACACCATCGTCGGTGCTGGTGCGGCCGAAGGAGCGATGGACGCCGGCAACATGATCAAGCCGATGCTGGCCCGCGGCGAACTGAAGATGATCGGCGCCACGACGCTCGACGAGTACCGCAAGCACGTCGAGAAGGACCCCGCACTCGAGCGGCGCTTCCAGCAGGTCTACGTCGGCGAGCCCAGCGTCGAGGACACCATCGGCATCCTGCGAGGCTTGAAGGAGCGCTACGAGGTGCACCACGGTGTGCGCATCCAGGACTCTGCGTTGGTCAGCGCGGCGGTGCTGTCGAACCGCTATCTCACCAATCGCTTCCTGCCCGACAAGGCCATCGACCTCATCGACGAGGCCGCCAGCAAGCTGCGCATCGAGATCGACTCGCTCCCCACCGAGATCGACATCGTCCAGCGTCGCATCCTGCAACTGGAGATCGAGCAGGTCGCCTGGAGAACGAGACCGACGCGGCCTCGAAGGAGCGGCTCGACTTCGCTGGTCGATGAGCTCGCCTCGCTCAATGCCCAGGTGCACCAGATGAAGCAGCACTGGGAAGGCGAGAAGCAGGCGATCGACGCCATCCGCTCGCTCAAGGAAGAGCTCGGTCAACTCGGTCAACAGCTCGAACGCGAGACCGACCTCGCCGTCGCTGCGGAGATCCGCTACGGGCGCATGCCCGAGCTGGAGCGGCGCATCGCCGAGGCCACCAGTCATCTCGACGAGTTGCAGTCCGGCAACCCGCATGCTGAAAGAAGAGGTCGACGCCGAGGACGTCGCCGAGGTCGTCAGCAAGTGGACCGGTGTGCCGGTCAGCCGGCTGATGGAAGGTGAGCTGACCAAGCTCGTCCAGCTCGAAGAACTCCTCCATCAACGGGTGATCGGCCAAGACGACGCCGTCGCCGCTGTCGCCAATGCGATCCGGCGCTCGCGAGCCGGGCTCAGCGACCCGAACCGCCCGATCGGTTCGTTCATGTTCCTCGGGCCGACCGGGGTGGGCAAGACCGAACTCGCCCGCGCCGTGGCCGAGTACCTGTTCGACGACGATCACGCGATGGTGCGCATCGACATGGGCGAGTACATGGAGAAGTTCTCCGTCAGTCGCCTGATCGGTGCACCCCCCGGCTACGTCGGATACGACGAGGGCGGCCAGCTCACCGAGGCCGTGCGTCGCCGTCCGTACAGCGTGGTGTTGCTCGACGAGATCGAAAAGGCCCACCCCGACGTGTTCAACGTCTTGCTCCAGGTACTGGACGATGGTCGGCTCACCGATGGGCAGGGCCGCACGGTCAATTTCACCAACGTCGTGTTGGTGATGACCAGCAACTTGCCGGGTGATCCGTCTGTCGTTCTTCAAGCCGGAGTTCATCAACCGCGTCGACGACATCATCCGTTTCCGATCGCTGACCGAAGAGGATCTGGCCCGCATCGTCACCATCCAGCTCGAGCATCTGCGCAAGCGAATGGCCGATCGGCGTCTCACGTTGGCGGTCACCGATGCGGCGATGGCCCAGCTCGCCCACGACGGCTACGACCCGTCGTTCGGTGCCCGGCCGTTGAAGCGTGTGATCCAACGCGAGATCAGCGACCCGGCGGCGATGCTGATCCTGGAGGGCAAGGCGGTCGACGGCGACACGATCACCGTCGATTCCGTCGATGGACATCTCACGCTGACCGTGTAGACGTCGTACCCGAACGGGGGAATCGGTCGACGGTCGGCTAGAGAGGGGGTGATGATCAACCCCGACGGGCGGCGCCTGATCGCCACCCGCAGTTTGCGCGGGTACGGCGACGGTCTGGTGGCCGCCTCGCTGGCCGGGTACCTCGGTAACGAGCTCGGGTACAGCGCAACCCGAATCGGGATGATCGTCACCGGCATGCTGCTCGGCTCGGCGGTGCTGACGATGTTCACCGGCACCTGGGGATGGCGATTCTCGCGCCGCCTGCTGCTGCGCACAGGTGCACTGCTGATGATCGTCACTGGCATGGTGTACGCCACGTCGACGACGTTCGCGGTGTTGCTGGTGGTCGGTGTGATCGGCACGATGAACCCGGGTGGCGGCGACGTCAACGTCGTCCAGCCGATCGAGCAGTCGCTGCTCCCGCTCACCACGTCCGAGGAGCACCGCTCCAACGCCTTTGCCCGCTATTCGTTCTTCGGTGGGTCGTTGGCCGCGCTCGGCGCGCTCTCGGCGGGACTGCCGGCCCGACTTCATTGGCAGGCCAGCTCGGCGTTCGTGATCTACGCCTGTTCGGGCGTGGCCATGCTGACGGTCTATGCGGCCGTGTCGCCACAGGTCGAGGCGAAAGCCCAGTCGACGGCGCCGACGCCACTCGGCCCGTCGAAGCGCATCGTCTACAAGTTGGCCGCCCTGTTCACCCTCGACAGCTTCGGTGGCGGCTTCGTGGTGCAGTCGCTGTTGGTGCTGTGGCTTCTTCGTGCCCACGGCTTCTCGGTCGGCGGGGCCGGCGTCGTGCTGGCGATCATGCAGATCTTCTCGGCGGCGTCAGGTTTTGTCGCCGTGCGTATCGAGCGCCGCATCGGTCCGTTGCGCACGATGGCCTACACCCACCTCCCCGGTCAGATCCTGTTGATCGCCGCGGCACTGATGTCCAACGCGCCGTTGGCGGTCGCCTGCCTGATCGGTCGCAGCCTGGTGTCGGGCATGGATGTGCCGATTCGCAATGCCTACGTCATGTCGGTGGTCACCCCCGCAGAGCGCGCTGCGGCGGCGAGTGTGACCAACGTGCCGCGCAGCCTGGCATCGGCGTTGCCCCCGCTGGCCGCAGGATGGATGCTCGACCGTTCGACGTTCGGTTGGCCCTTGATCATCGGCGGATCGTTGAAGATCATCTACGACCTGCTGCTGCTACGGATGGCCCGACATCGAGACCGCTCCTAGCGGTACTCGTCGAGCCAGATCAGCAGAGCCGCTGCCCACAGTTGCTCATACGAGACATCGCGACCGAGCTCGTCGGACAGGTCGAGGCGAAGTTCGCCGAGCGCCTGATCCAGATCGAGCGGGATCGTCGCCTGAACCAGACGGGGACCAGCGGTGGAGTCGTCGGCCATCCGGCGGACCTCGCTCACGCGCTTGGCAGTCGCGGTGCGTTGGGCGAACAACAACTCGAGGGCCTCGGCAACAACTTCGTCCCACGTGAACCTGGTGCCACGCCGAGTCTGTTCCGACAACTTCAGGCGGCGGGCATCGGCGTGCAACGAATAGGGGACCAAGTGACCGCGTAGGCGCCCACCCGCCGCGCCGCGACCGAGTGGCTCGCCTGTCTGTCGCGACCGATGCGTGTGCTCGGCCGAGGTACTCCCACGCGGCGGCGCCTGTCGCAGGCGGTCGGCGAACCGCTTGGCCAGTTCGTCGCGCTTCGAAGTGGCCATCACACCAACTCCGGCACCCGGAAGCGCCATCCGCGCCGTTGGATCAGCTCGTAGGCGACGTGTCGGTAGGCCGTCGATGATCGGGCGGTGTGGTGGTAAGCGCCCACTGGAAGACCGACGAGGTGGGCTTCGCCGAACTTGGCATCCTCGGGAATCTTGTTGCGGAACAACGGCACCTCGTAGCGCTCGGCGATCTCGCGAATCTCCTCCTCGGCGACGCGCCGGTAGAGGCTGGTGCCCCACACGCGCATCTTGATGATGCCATAGACCTCGAGCCGGGAGTTGAGATCGGCTGCGAGGCGAATGGTGTTGAGAATGGTCGGCAGCTCGGTCACCGGCCCGGCTTCGGGGACCATCGGCACGATGACCCCCGCCGATCCGGCGAGTGCCGCGGCGACGACGGCCGACTGATGCCCGGGCGTGTCGACGAGCACGATGTCCCACTCGACGCGCGTCGCCTCGAGGATGTCGATGAGGCGACTGCGCACCCACGGATCGTTGAGCTGCCGTCCCGCCTGGCCCATCGACACCTCGTCGGCCGGAAGCACGTCGAGATTGGGGTGAACCTGGCGGATCAAGGCATCCTCGAGTGCAGCGCGGCCGAGCAGCACGGCACCGACATCAGCGACATCGCGGGTGTTCGGCGCACGGCGCGGAGGGGTGTTGCCGAGGAACACGGACTGGCCCGTTTGTTGGTCGAGGTCGATCACCAGTACCCGGGCGCCGCACGTCGACAAGGCATAGGCGAGGTTGAAGGTGAGGGAGGTCTTGCCGGTGCCGCCCTTGGTGTGGGCGACGGTGATCACCTCGCCAAGGGGTGCAAAGGCGGTAGGCGGCGGCAGGTCGCTCATCGAGCGACCGGATCGGAACGTGGCGAACTCGAGTCCGCTGACCAGGTCTCCTCGGAGCATCTGCACATATGCATATATGCAAGTTAACAGCACATGTCGAATTGTCAAGGTTGCCACAAGATTGCCGATGAAACCCCTGGTGAGAATGACGATGCATGTCATGATGCGGGACGCGAGACGTGCAGTCCGAAGGACGGACTCACAACTCGGTCGCCTCAGCGCAATCGCTGATACGGCGCGCCCGGGATCAGGCTCACTAGCATCCACTCCACTGGCGGGCCTGTTTCCACATGCCTGACGAAAACTCCACGCCCCACGGCGCGCCCCGATTCTCGGGTCTCCGACGCAGCGCACTCGCGACCGCACTCATCGGTGCGTCCGTGCTCGTCGGCAACGGGTTGTTCGTGGGATCCGCTGCCGCTGCGGCGCTGTGTGCCACGCCGCCGCTGACCGGCACCACGACCGCGAGCGGCGTGATCAACACGTACTACCCGGCGCAGACTGCGGTCATTGCGGGTACGGCGAACACGACCGTCACGGTCGGGACGAGCCGTGGCTCCGCCACGCCCATCGCTGTCGGTGATCTCGTGCTGGTCGTGCAGATGCAGGGCGCGCAGATCGATTCGACCAACACCAACACCTACGGGGACGGCGTGGTGTCCGCGACCGCCTCGGGATTCCTCAACAACGCCTCGTTCATCGCCGGGCAGTACGAATACGCCACGGTGAGGTCGGTCGCCGGGGCGGTCATCGGGCTCAACGGAGCAGGCGCCAACGGCGGACTTGTCAACGGCTACGTCAACGCCAACGAGACGCCGACCCAAGGACAACAGCGGTTCCAGATCGTGCGGGTGCCGCAGTACTCGTCGGCGACCCTCAGCGCCGCCACGCCGCCGTCGGCAGTGGCATGGGACGGCTCGAGCGGCGGCATCGTCGTGCTCGACGTGGCCAGCGACCTCAACCTCAACGGGGCCGCCATCGACGTCAGCGGGCAGGGTTTCCGACCCGGCCTGCAGCGCAGTCGCGGCGGCACCACCGGCTTGGCCAACACCGACTACCGAACGGCCACGGCCAGCGCCGCCAACGGTCAGAAGGCCGAAGGCATCGCGGGCACCGCCAAGTGGACCACCGGCGCTGCCGACACTGTGGGCAACGGATATCCGAACGGCGACTTCGCCCGCGGCGCGCCGGGCAACGCCGGCGGCGGCGGCACCGACGGCGATCCGGTGTCGAACGGCCAGAACTCCGGGGGCGGCGGTGGCGGCAACGGTGGAGCCGGCGGCGTGGGTGGCAACACCTGGTCGTCGAACCTGGCCCGTGGGGGCTATGGCGGCGCGGTGGTACCGGGTACTGCGGGCCGCGTATTCCTCGGTGGCGGGGGTGGCGCCGGAAGCGACAACAATGCGGTTCTCTCATCCTCCGGTGGCGCCGGCGGTGGCATCGTGCTCGTTCGCGCCGGAAGCCTGTCGGGAACCGGGACGATCACCGCCGACGGTGCACCCGGCAATGTAAGCGGTCAGGACGGCAGTGGCGGTGGTGGGGCCGGCGGCTCGATCGTGGTGCTCACCACGTTGACCGGGGCAGCGAGCGGCATAGCTGGCCTGACGGCGAGAGCACGCGGTGGTGCAGGCGGCAACGAGACCCACGCCGACCAACACGGTCCCGGGGGCGGAGGCGGCGGTGGCCGGGTGATCACGTCGTCGGCCACGGCAGCCACGGCAGTGACGGCCGGCGCCAATGGGATTCATGTGCCGACGGGCAGCGCCTACGGAGCAACGAGCGGCAGTGCCGGCGGTTCGTCGACCACCGCGGTCATGAGCGACGCCACAGGGACCAACACCGGATCGCAGTGCATCGACGTGAGCGTCACCAAGTCGGTCGGTTCGAGCCCGGTGATCCCCGGCCAAACAGTGACATACACCGTCGTGGCCACCAACAAGGGCCCGTATCCGCGGACCGGCACGGCGCCGATCGTGGTGACCGACACGCTCCCTGCCGGGCTCAGCTCGGCGACATGGACGTGCATCGCTTCGGCCGGGTCGAGTTGCACGGCGAGCGGCAGTGGCTCGCTGAGCACCACCGCCAACCTCGAGATCGGGGACTCCGCCACGTACGTCATCACGGCGACGCTGGCTCCGACGTTCACCGGAACGCTCACCAACACAGCGACCGTCGCCGGACCCGCGGCGATTCCCGAGCTCAACGCTGCTGACAACACGGCGACCTCGGCCGTGCTCGCCGAGCCGCGCGTCAACCTCGGCGTCACCAAGACCGACGGGGTGACGTCGGCCATACCGGGCACCAACGTCACCTACACCATCGTGGCGTCGAACGCCGGCCCGTCGACGGCAACAGCCGCGCCGATCACCGACGCGCTGCCGACCGGCACCACGTCGGGTACATGGACATGCGTCGCCGGAAGTGGAGGGACGTGTGGGGCTGCGAGCGGCACGATGCCGATGTCGACGACGGCGACCCTGTCGCCGAGCGGCTCGGTGACATACACGGTCACCGTCGCGGTTGCCGCGACGGCCACCGGGTCGCTGGCCAACTCGGTCACCATCGCCGCACCGGCCGGGGTCGTCGAGACCAACTCGGCGAACAACACAGCCACCGACACCGACACCTTGACACCAACCGCCGACCTGTCGATCACGAAGACCGACGGTCTCACGACTGTCAACGCCGGGACCGGCCTGACCTACACGATCGTCGCCTCGAACGCCGGCCCGTCGGCGATCACCGCGGCAACCGTCAGCGACACGTTCCCGGCCAGCCTGACGGGCGCCACGTGGACGTGCGTTGCGTCGGCGGGGTCGAGTTGCCCGGCGTCCGGCTCGGGAAACATCTCCGCCTCGGTCAACATCCTTGCTGCCGGTTCGGTCACGTTCACGGTCACGGCGACGGTGGTGTCGACGGCAACCGGCACGGTGTCGAACACGGCCACCGTGGCGCTGCCGGGCGGCGCAAGCGATCCGACCGCGGCCAACAACACAGCGACCGACACCACCACGATCACCCGCCGCGCCGACGTGTCGATCACCAAGACCGACGGCAGCACGACGGCAATCCCCGGCTCCACCGTGACGTACACGATCGTCGCCTCGAACGCGGGTCCATCGGCAGCGCTGGCCACGGCCGTCACCGACACGTTGCCCGCTGTCCTGTCAGGGGCTAGTTGGGTGTGCGCTGCCTCGGCCGGGTCGACCTGCCCGGCGTCGGGATCGGGAAACATCAGCACGACCGTCGATCTGTTGCCCAGCGGCACGGCGACGTTCACGCTGACCGCAACTGTGTCATCGACGGCCACTGGGTCGCTGGCCAACACGGCTACCGCTGCGGTCGCCGCCGGGATCACGGACCCGACCGCGGCCAACAACTCGGCCACCGACACCGACACGCTCGTCCCGACTGCCGATCTGTCGATCACCAAGACCGACGGTGCCACCGGTGAGGTCCCGGGCACGACAGTGACCTACACGATCGTCGCGTCCAATGCCGGCCCGTCGACGGCGACCAGTGCGACTGTCGCCGACACCGTGCCGGCTGTGCTGTCAGGGGCCACTTGGACCTGCTCGCCAACACCCGGTTCGAGCTGTCCTGCCTCGGGCAGTGGCAACATCAACGCTGCCGTCACCCTCGCCCCCGGTGGCACGGCAACGTTCACCCTCACCGCCACGATCGCGACTACGGCAACCGGCAACCTGTCCAATACGGCGACCATCACGGCCCCGGCGGCAGTGACGGATCCGACGCCCGCCAACAACACTGCCACCGACACCGACACGCTGACACCCACCGGTGACCTGTCGATCACCAAGACCGACGGCATCTCCTCGGCAATCCCCGGCCAGAGTGTGACGTATACGATCGTGGCGTCGAACACCGGCCCGTCGGTGATCACCGCAGCGACCGTCGCCGACACTGTGCCACCAAGCGTCTCAGGCACCACATGGACGTGCACGGCAACCGCCGGATCGAGTTGCCCTGCCTCGGGCAGTGGCAACGTGAATGCCACCGTCAATTTGGGGATCGCCGGCACGGCGACGTTCACGGTGACCGGAACCATCTCACCCGCGGCGACCGGCTCGCTGGTGAACACGGCCACGATCGCCGCGCCGGCAGGCAGCAGCGATCCCACTGGCGCCAACAACTCGGCCACCGACACCGACACCCTGACACCAGGCGCCGACATCTCGGTCACCAAGACCGACGGTGCGATCTCGGAAGTGCCGGGCACCTCGGTGACGTACACGATCGTCGCCTCGAATGGCGGTCCGTCCGCAGCCCCTGCATCCAACCTGACCGACAACTTCCCGGCGACACTGACGGGGGCGACGTGGACATGTGCAGTCGCCGGCGGAGCCACGTGCCCGGCATCGGGCTCGGGCAGCATCAACGCGACGATCGATCTGCCCGTCGGTGGCACGGCGACGTTCACCGTCAGTGCCACGGTTGCCGCTGGCGCGACGGGATCGCTGACCAACACCGCAACGGTCTCGGTGGGGGCCGGCGTGACCGATCCTGCGTCCGGCAACAACAGTGCCACGGACACCGACTCGTTGACACCTACGGCAGACCTGGTGATCACCAAGACCGACGGTGCGATCTCGGAAGTGCCGGGCACCTCGGTGACCTACACGATCGTTGCCTCGAACGCCGGTCCCTCGACGATCAGCGCGGCGACGGTCACCGACACGATGCCCGCTTCGCTGTCCGGCGTCACGTGGACGTGCGCCGCCTCGGCCGGCTCGTCGTGCCCCGCATCTGGTTCCGGGTCGATCAATGCCTTGGTCACGCTGCTGGCCGGTGGTACGGCGACATTCACGGTCAGCGGAACGATCTCGGCGAGCGCAACCGGCTCATTGACCAACACCGCCACGATCGCCCTGCCCGGTGGAACCATCGATCCGACGCCGGCGAACAACTCGGCGACGGACACTGACACGTTGACCCCGACTGCGGATCTGTCGATCACCAAGACCGACGGGACTACCACCGAGATTCCGGGAACGTCGGTGACGTACACGATCGTCGCCGCGAACACCGGTCCCTCGGCTGTTACGGCGGCGACCGTCACCGACTCGCTGCCGGCTGCGATCACGGGCGCAACGTGGACCTGCTCGGCGAGTGGTGGGGGAACCTGCCCGGCAAGCGGCAGCGGCAACATCAACGCATCCGTTGACCTGCCAGTGGGCGGTTCGGCGACGTTCACCGTGACCGGCACGGTGAATGCTTCAGCCACCGGGAACCTCGTCAACACTGCCGCGGTCGCCGCGCCTGCCGGGGTGACGGACCCGACGCCGGCCAACAATTCGGCGACCGACACCGACACCCTCGCCCCGACTGCCGATCTGTCGATCAGCAAGACGGATGGCGTGGGAACCGAGGTGCCGGGAACCATCGGTGACCTACACGATCGTTGCCGCCAACGCCGGCCCCTCGGCCGTGACCGCGGCCACCGTGACCGACACGATGCCGGCCGCGTTGAGCGGCGTCACCTGGACTTGCACGCGGAGCAGCCGGCGGATCGTGCCCGGCGAGCGGGAGTGGCAGCATCAACGCCGCGGTGAACCTGCCGGTCGGTGCCTCGGTCACGTTCACCGTCAGCGGATCGATCTCCGCCGCGGCGACGGGCACTATTGGTCAACACGGCCACTGTTGCCCCTCCAGCCGGGGTGACGGATCCGACGCCGGCGAACAACTCGGCAACCGACACAGACACGCTGACCCCGACTGCCGATCTGTCGATCACCAAGACCGATGGGACTACCACCGAGATTCCGGGAACGTCGGTGACGTACACGATCGCCGCCACCAATGCCGGCCCATCGGCGGTCACCGCGGCAAGCGTGACCGACACGGTGCCGGCATCTGTGACCGGCGTGACGTGGTCGTGCGTGCCCGCCGGTGGTGGGTCGTGCGCGGCGAGCAGCGGCAGCGGAAACATCAGCACCACCGTCGATCTACCGGTCGGCGCCACGGCGACGTTCACGGTCACCGGAATGGTGGCCGCGGGCGCCACGGGCAACCTCGTCAACACTGCGTCGATCAATGTGCCAGGCGGTGTCACGGACCCGACCCCTGCAAACAACTCGGCAACGGACACCGACACGTTGAGTCCGACCGCTGACCTGTCGATCACCAAGACCGACGGGGTCGCCTCCGTCATTCCTGGCCAGAGCACGACGTACACGGTCGTCGTCGGCAACGCCGGACCATCGACGGCGGTCAACGCGCCGGTCACCGATGCGCTCCCGGCAGGTGCGACATCGGGATCGTGGACATGCGTTGCCTCGGTCGGTGCCAGTTGTGGATCGGCGTCCGGCGCGATGCCATTGTCGACCACTGCCACCATCACCGCTGGCGCGACGGTGACATACACCATCGTGGTCGGGGTCTCCTCGACCGCCACCGGTTCGCTCACCAACACCGCGACGGTGCTCGCACCCGCCGGCGTCACGGACCCCTCGTCGGCCGACAACTCGGCCAGCGACATCGACACGCTCACGCCGACGGCCGACGTCTCGATATCCAAGACCGACGGCCTCAGCACGGTGGTGCCCGGCACGGCGGTCACGTACACCGTTGTCGCAACGAACCCCGGCCCGTCGACAGTGACCGGTGCGACCGTGACCGACACCGTTCCGCCCAGCCTCTCGGCCGTGACGTGGACGTGTTCGGCCAGCGTCGGGTCGTCGTGCCCGGCGTCGGGCAGCGGCAACGTCTCCGCCGCGGTCACGCTGGCCCCCGGTGGCTCGACCACGTTCTCGATCTCGGCCACCGTCATCGCCTCCGCCACCGGCACGATCTCCAACACGGCGACCATCACCCTGCCCGGCACGGTCACCGATCCGACGCCGGCCAACAACACGGCGACCGACCTCACCGGCGTCACACCCCAGACCGATCTGACGATCACCAAGACCGACGGAACAGCTACCGCCGTCCCCGGTCAATCGACCAGCTACGCCGTCGTGGTCACCAATTCGGGTCCCTCGAGCGTCACCAGTGCCGCGGTGACCGACACGATGCCCACGGGTGTGGCCTCGATGACCTGGACGTGCATCGGAGCCGGTGGCGGTGTCTGCCCGCCGGCCGGCAGCGGCTCGATCAGCAGCAATGTCGATCTGCCCGTCGGTGCCTCGGTCACCTACACCGTCACCGCGGCGATCGTCGCCGCGGCCACCGGCACCCTCACGAACACTGCAACCGTCGCCGTTCCGCTCGGCGTGACCGACACGAACGCGGCGAACGACTCGGCGACCGATGTCGACACGCTGACACCGAGCGCCGACCTGGTGGTCACCAAGACCGACGGGGTCGCCTCGGTGATCCCTGGCCAGTCGACGACCTACACCGTCACGGTCGCCAACAACGGTCCCTCCAACGCACCGGCCACCGTCATCGCCGATGCCCAGCCCATTGGTGCCTCGTTCATTTCGTGGACGTGCTCGCCGAGCGCCGGTGCAGGTTGCTCGACAGCCAGTGGAAGCGGGTCGATCAACAGCACCGTCAACCTGCCGGTCGGCACGACCGCCACGTTCACGGTCGTCGCCGCGATCGGCGCAGCCGCAACCGGGACGCTGAGCAACACGGCGACAGCGGCACCGGCGGCCGGCGTCGTCGATCCGACCCCGGCGAACAACTCGGCCACCGATACGGACGCGCTCGTCCCCACCGCCGATCTGTCGATCACCAAGACCAACTCGCTGACGTCGGTGGTGCCCGGCACTCCGATCAGCTACACGATCACGGCCTCGAACAGCGGCCCGTCGGCAGTGGTCGGGGCGACGATCACCGACAACCTGCCGCCATCGCTCGTCGGCATGACATGGACGTGTGCCGCGACGGGCGGTGGAAGTTGCACCGCATCAGGCGCAGGGATGATCAGCGACTCCGTGAACCTGCCAGTCGGCGCGAGCGTCACCTACGCCGTTACGGGCACGGTTGCCGCAGCTGTAACCGGCAGCATCGACAACACCGCGACGGTGACAGCACCGGTGGGTGTCACCGATCCCGTTGCTGGGAACAACGCCGCGACCGACAGCGATCCGCTGACCCCCGAGGTCGACCTGTCGATCACCAAGACAGATGGACTCGGCATCGCCAACCCGCTCGACACGATCACCTACACGATCGTGGTCGCCAACGCTGGGCCGTCCTCGGTCGCCGACGCACAGGTCGTCGACACCGTTCCGGCCGGCCTCACCGGTGTGACGTGGACGTGCACCGACGCAGTCGGCGGCCACTGTGACAACGGCGGTCCGGTTGCCGGTGACATCAACTCCACAGTCGATCTCGACGTCAACGGTTCCGTGCAGTTCACTGTCACGGGAACCATCACCGGCTCGACTGTCGGCTCGGTGATCAACACTGCAACCGTGTCCGCACCGGCGGGTGTGACCGAGACCGACAGCGCCGACAACGCAGCCACCGACTCCACCGCCGTCACCACGACCGCAGCGCTGTCCATCAGCAAGACCGATGGACAGGCCACCGATGTCGCCGGCACGTCGTCGACCTACACCATCGTCGTCACCAACTCCGGGCCATCAGCGGTAGTCGGCGCCGCCGTCGACGACTTGCTGCCGCCGGGGTTCACCAATGCCTCGTGGACCTGCGTCGCCACCGGTGCCGGTAGTTGCGCTGATGCCGGTCCGACGGCCGGCGATGTCAGCACCACCGTCGATCTGCCGTCCGGCGAGTCAGCGACGTTCACGGTCACCGGCACCATCGACTCGACATTCACCGGGCTGCTGTCGAACGCGGCGACCGTCACTGCGCCGCCGGGCACGATCGACGACCCGGCGAACAACACGTCGATCGACGACACCACCATCGTTGCCCAAGCCAACCTGGTCGTCACCAAGTCCGATGGAACGAACACGGCCACACCGGGAGCCTTCACGACCTACACCGTCACCGTCGGCAACGCCGGGCCGAGCGCTGTGACGGGCGCAACGGTCACCGACGCCTTGCCGGTCGGCGGGACAGCGATGAACTGGACGTGCTCGTCGACGGCCGGGTCGTCGTGCACACCTTCGGCAAGCGGCGCGATCACCGACGGCGTCGATCTCCTGCCGGGCGGCGAGGTGACGTACGTCGTCACGGTCGACATCGGTGCCGCAGCGACCGGCACGCTGACGAACATCGCAATGGCGACGATGCCGGCGACAGTGACGGAGACGAGCCCGCTCGACAACACGGCCACCGACACCGACGCCCTCGTCGCCGAGACAGACCTGGCGATCACCAAGACGGATGGTTCGCTCACGGCTGTACCCGGCACCACCATCACGTACACGGTCGTGGCCACCAACAACGGTCCATCCGATGCGATTGCAGCCACGGTGATCGATTCGTTCCCGGCCGGACTCACCGGGGTCAGCTGGGCCTGCACGGGTCCGTGCACGCCGAGTGGCACCGGCCCGCTCAACGATGTCGTCGACCTGCCCGTCGGTGCCATCGTCACCTATGTCGTATCGGCCACCATTGCATCCGGCGCGACCGGCACGCTGTCCAACACCGCCACCGTCGCGGCGACGGCCGGCACGACCGACCCGATCCCGTCCAACGATTCCGCCGTCGATTCCGACACGCTGACCCCTCGCTCTGACCTGTCGATCACCAAGACCGACGCAACCTCCACGGCGGTCCCCGGCGCGCCAGTGACCTATACGGTGATCGTCGCCAACAACGGGCCGTCCGATGTCGTCGGCGCCTCCGTGATCGACGTGTTCCCCGCCAATCTCTCGAACGCAGCGTGGAGCTGCGTCGCTGTTGGCGGCAGTTGTCCGGCGGGCGGCATCGGGGACATCAACACCGCCGTCAGCCTGATCGCCGGTGGCACGGCGACCTTTACGGTGACCGCCGACGTCGACGCATCGGCGACCGGTGCGCTGACGAACACAGCGACAGTCTCTGCACCGCCGTCGACCACGGACCCGAACGCCGGGAACAACGCTGCCACCGACGTCGACACGCTGACGCCCGAGGCCGACCTCTCGGTCACCAAGACGGACAACGACCTGACTGCGCAGCCGGGCGACATCGTGACCTATCAGATCGCGGTTTCCAACGGCGGACCGTCCGCTGTCGTGAACGCCCCGTTCTCCGACATCGTCCCAGCCACGCTGACCGGCGTGTCATGGACGTGTACGGCGTCCGCCGGCTCGTCGTGTCCGGCCGCCGGATCGGGCAACGCGATCGGTACGACGGTGTCGCTGCTCCCGGGTGGCACGGCGGCCTTCACGGTCTCGGCAACGGTAGTGGCCTCGGCAGCCGGGGTGATCGCCAACACGGCAACGATCGACGCCCCGCCCGGCGTGCTCGAACTCACCCCCGGCGACAACACCGCCACCGACACCACGACGGTGACTCCGACAGCCGACCTGATCGTCACCAAGACCGATGGATTGGCCTCAAACTCTGCCGGCGCCAACGAGACCTACACGATCGTCGTCACCAACGTAGGCCCATCGACGATCACCGACGCACAGGTCACTGACGCCGTGCCACTGAGCCTCTCCGGCGTGACCTGGACGTGCACGGCATCCGCCGGTTCGAGCTGCACGTCAGGCGGTTCGGGCAACCTCGACGAGCTCGTCACCCTCTCCGCATCGGGTACGGCGACCTTCACGGTCTCCGCCACCGTCGACCCGTCGACGCCCGCCGGCACGCTGACGAACACCGCGACCGTGTCGATGCCTGTCGGGTCGGTCGATCCGACGCCGGCGAACAACAGCGCAACCGACACCACGACGATCGAGGTGCATGCTGACCTGGGGATCGTCAAGAGCGATGGTGTCAGCTCGGTGACCCCGGGTCAGGCAATCCAGTATGCAATCGTCGTCACCAACGACGGCCCATCCAACGTGTCAGGCGCAACGGTCGCCGACGCGTTGCCACCCCAGCTGATCGGCGCCACGTGGACGTGCGCTGCCTCCATCGGCTCGGCGTGCCCGGGCACAGGGTCGGGCGACGTCAACGCACTGGTCAACCTGCTCGCCGGTGGCACGGCCACGTTCACCGTCGATGCCACGATCGCCGCTTCTGCGCTCGGCACCCTGGTCAACGGTGCCACCGTTGCCGTGCCGTCTGGGGTGACCGACACGGTGCCGGGCAACAATGCCGCGACCGACAGCGACACCCTCGATCCCGTGGCTGACCTCTCGATCACCAAGGACGACTTCTCACCGACGGCGACACCGGGCGCACCGGTGATCTATACGGTCACTGTGTCGAACGCCGGGCCGTCGGATGTCGTCGGCGCAACCGTCCTCGATGCCCTCCCGGTCAGCCTCTCGGGCGTCACGTGGACGTGCTCGGTGAGCGGCTCCGGTTCCTGCCCCGCGGCCTCGGGCATCGGGAACATCAGCAGCGCCGTGTCGTTGACGGTCGGCGCCACGGCTACGTTCACGATCACCGCGACGCTCGCCTCGTCGGCCACTGCCAACCTGGTCAACACGGCGACGTTCGGTCCTCCTGTCGGCGTCACCGACCCTGCGCTGGCCAACAACTCCGCCACCGATGTCGACACGTTGGCTCGGGTCGCCGATTTGTCGATCACCAAGACCGACTTTGCCGCGACGGCGACACCGGGAATGCCGGTCAGCTACCAGATCGTTGCCGCCAACAACGGCCCGTCCGACATCACCGGCGCCCTCGTCAGAGACAACCCGCCCGTCGAGCTCGGCGGCGGGACGTGGTCGTGCGCGGCCACAGGCGGCGCCTCGTGCGCCAACTCCGGCGGTGCGGGGGCGATCGCCGAACACGTCGACCTTCCCGTCGGGAGCGCGGTCACGTTCACCCTGAGCGGCACACTCGACGCGTCGTCCACGGCGCCGCTGGCCAACGCCGTGTCGATCGACCCGCCGGCCGGCGCGACCGATCCGAATCCGGCCGACAACAACGCAATCGACACCGACACGCTGGCTCGGGTCAGTGATCTCTCGATCACCAAGACCGTCGACCTGACCACGGCGTTGCCTGGCGATGCCCTCGCATACACCATCGTCGTCGGCAACGCCGGACCGTCCGACATCACCGACGCCGTGGTCAGTGACATCGTGCCCTTGGACGTGGTCGGTGCGTCATGGACATGCACGCCGCTGGCCGGCGGCAGCTGCGGTCTGTCCGGCCCGGTCAGCGGCGACATCTCGGCGACCGTCAGCCTGGTCAGTGGCGGCAGCGTGTCGTTCACCCTCACAGGCACCGTTGCCGCAACCGCGACCGGAACGATCGTCAACACCGCCGACGTCGCCACCCCTGCGGGAGCCATCGATCCCGATCCGGCGGACAACACGGCTTCGGCTTCGACGACGATCAACCCGAAGGCCGACCTCTCGATCACCAAGACCGACGGCAACACCACGGATGTCGCCGGAACGTCGATCCAGTACTCCATCGTCGTCACCAACAACGGGCCCTCGGCGCTTCAGAACGCGCCCGTGGTCGACACGATGCCGGCCGCGCTCTTGGCAGTGTCGTGGACGTGCACATCGTCGGCCTTCTCGACGTGCGATGCGACAACCGGAACCGGTGACATCGCTACTACCGTCGACATGCTGGCGGGCGGAGAGGCGACGTTCGTCGTCGATGCGATCATCAACCCGGCCTTCACCGGACTGCTGTCGAACACTGCATCGGTGGCCATGCCTGGCATCGGCGTCGACCCGACCCCGAGCAACAACTCTGCAGTCGACGTCACCTCGATCGTGACCGAGGCCGACCTGTCGATCACCAAGACCGACGGCACGCTTGTCGCTACGCCGGGTGACTCCACGGTGTACACGGTGTCGGTCGTCAATGCTGGTCCATCGGCGGTCACGGGCGCGGCAGTGTCCGACGCCCTGCCCGCCGGAGCAACCGCGATCAACTGGACCTGCACAGCATCGGCAGGCTCCACGTGCACCACATCGGGCAGTGGCCCCGTTGTCGACTCGATCTCGATGCTGCCCGGCGGGCAGGCCTCCTACCAGGTCACCGTCGACATCTCCAGCGCCGCCGCGGGCACGTTGGTCAACTCGGCCTCGGTCGCGGCTCCCGGCGGTGTCACCGACCCGACACCCGGTAACAACTCGGCCATCGACACGGACACGCTGAACCCGAGCTCGGATCTGTCGATCACGAAGTCCGACGGCGTCGTCAACGCGGTGCCCGGCACTTCGATCACATATACCGTCGTGGCCAGCAACGCTGGACCCTCCGATGCGGTCGGTGCCACAGTCACGGATCTCCTTCCCGCGGCGCTGGTCGGCTCGAGCTGGACCTGCGGCGGTACGAGCGGCGGGCTCTGCACCGCTGCCGGAGTCGGGAGCATCGCCGACGTGGTCACCCTGCCGGCAGGCGCCGCGGTCACGTATACCGTGACCGCGACGATCGAATCATCGGCCACCGGGACATTGGTCAACATCGCAACGGTCGCGATGCCCCCGGAACTACCGATCCTGATCCCACCGACAACTCCTCAACCGACACCGACACCCTGACCCCGCGTGCCGACCTGATGATCACCAAGACCGATGGACAAGTCAACGTCGTGCCGGGAACCCCGGTGACCTACACGGTCGTGGCCTCCAACGCCGGGCCGTCGGCTGTGGCGGGCGCGACCGTGACCGACCTCGTTCCGTCCGATCTGCTCGCGGCCACCTGGACCTGCACCGCTGTCGGCGGCACCTGCCCGGTGAGCGGCAGCGGTGACATCGTCGCCAGCATCGCTCTCGTCGTGGGCGGCACGGCGACGTTCACGATCTCGGCAACGGTGTCGCCGATGGCTACGTCCACACTTGCAAACACGGTCACGATCACCGCGCCAGGCACCGTCATCGATCCCGTGGCCGGCAACAACACCGCCACCGATACCGACACCTTGAACCCCGTGGCCGATCTGTCGATCACCAAGACCGACGGTCTCAGCACTGCCCAGCCGGGTGATCCGATCACCTACACGATCGTGGTCGGCAACGCCGGTCCGTCGGCCGTGACCGGCGCACCTGTGATCGATGTGCTGCCTGCAGGACTGGCAGCGGCATCGTGGACATGTGCACCATCGCCGGGTGCAACGTGTGTCGCCTCGGGCGTCGGCAACATCAACTCCGTCGTCGGGCTGGCGGTCGGCGCGACCGCAACGTTCACGGTGACGACGTCGATCACCGCCACCACCGGCGTCGTCACCAACACCGCGCAGCTCGATGCGCCGACCGGTGTCAGTGACCCCGACCCTGTCGACAACGTCGCTACCGATACCACCTCCATCACCCCGACAGCGGATCTGTCGATCACCAAGACCGACGGACTCACCACCGTCGCGGCCGGTGACGTGGTCACCTACACGGTCGTCGCCGGAAATGCCGGGCCGTCACCGATCGGTGCAGCGACCGTGACCGACGCGATTCCTGCAGTGCTGGTCGGCGCGACATGGACCTGCTCAGCGACCCCAGGCTCGGCCTGCGGCAGTCCCAGCGGCGTCGGCAGCATCAACATCCCCGTCGATCTGGCCCCCGGTGGACTGGCGACGTTCTCGATCACGGGCACCGTCAACCCGTCGGCAGCACCCGGACTGCTCTCGAACACGGCGACGGTGACGATGCCGGTTGGCACGGTCGACCCGACGCCCGGCAACAACTCGGCGACGGATGTGACCATGATCGAACGGCGCGCCGACCTGGCAATCACCAAGGACGACTTCACGCTCACGGCCGTGGCTGGTGGCACCACGACCTACGACGTCGTCGTCGCGAACAACGGGCCGTCGAACGTTGTCGGGGCCACGGTCACCGATCCCCTTCCGGCCGGCGCGACATCGATGAGCTGGACGTGTACCCCGAGTGCAGGAGCCGCTTGCGTTCCCTCTGGCACCGGCCCGATCGCCACCGCCGTCAATCTCGCGTCAGGTTCGACGGCCACCTTCACAGTGGTCGTCGACATCGACGCAGCAGCTTCCGGCCTCGTGACCAACACAGCGTCTGTCACTGCGCCAGCGGGCGTGACCGACCCGAACTCGGCGAACGACTCGGCCACCGACGTCGACACCGTCGTCGCCATCGCCGATCTCAGCATCACCAAGACCGACGGCTCGCTGACCGCGACGCCAGGGACGACATCGACGTACACGATCGTCGTCACCAACGTGGGCCCGTCGGACGTCTCGGGGGCCGCCGTTGTCGATTCGGCGCCGGCTGGTACCGCGTTCACATCGTGGTCGTGCGCGGTTGCGGCCGGGGCGACGTGCACCGACCCGACCGGAATTGGTGACATTTCAACCACCGTCGATCTGGCCAGCGGTGCGTCGGTGACGTTCACCGTGGCGATGGCGGTCGACGCGGCCACGACCGGGCCTGTCACCAACATCGCTGTGGTGGTGCCTCTCGGCAGCGTGACCGACCCGAACCCGATCAACAACACGGCCAGTGACACCGACACGATGCTGCTCGTCGCCGACCTGTCGATCACCAAGACCGACGGTTCGGCCACTGTGACGCCCGGTGGCGTGGTGTCGTACACGATCGTCGCCTCGAACGCCGGTCCCTCCAACGTGATCGGCGCGACGGTCACCGATCTCCCGCCGGCAGGTGTCACCGGCGCGACATGGTCCTGCGCCGGGGCAAGTGGTGGGCAGTGTGCCTTGTCGGCCGGCGCGGCCCCGATCAACCAACTGGTCACCCTTCCCGTCGGCGGATCGGTGACGTTCACGCTCACCGGCACGGTCGACCCGGGATTGACCACCGACCTCGTCAACACGGCGAGCATTGCAGCTCCGCTCGGCGTCATCGACCCGAACCTCCTCGACAACGTGGCGACCGACACCGATACGACTGCCCCGGTCACCGACCTCGCAGTCACCAAAACCGACGGCCTGAACTCGGCGTTGCCAGGTGATGTCGTGATCTATACCGTCGCCGTCTCCAACGCCGGCCCATCCGACGCTGGCGGTGCCACGGTGACCGACGTCGTGCCCGCCTCACTCACCGGGGTCACCTGGACATGTGCCGCGCTCGGCGGCGCGTGCCCGGCCGGTGGAACCGGCTCGTTGAACGAGACGATCAGTGTGGCCGTTGGTGGCACGGTCACGTTCTCGGTGACCGGAACCGTGGGTAACTCGGCAACCGGTGCGATCACCAACTCGGCCACCGTCACGGCACCGGCGGGCGCCAATGATCCCAACCCGGCCGACAACTCGGCCACCGACACGACGACGGTCAACCCGAAGGCCGACCTGTCGATCACCAAGACCGACGGCAACCTCACCGACATCGCCGGCACCACTGTGACGTACACGGTTGTTGTCCTCAATGCCGGGCCGTCGAGGATCACCGGGGCGCCGGTGGCCGACGTCATGCCGGCATCCTTGGGCGGCGTGACGTGGAGTTGCGCGGCCTCCGGCGGGTCGGCGTGTGGCGCAGCCAACGGAGCCGGCGACATCGGCGCTTCCGTCGATCTGCTCGCCGGCGGACAAGCCACGTTCACCGTCATTGCCACGATCGGCGCTGGGTTCACGGGCACCTTGTCGAACACGGCGACCGTCTCCATGCCCGGCCCGGGCGTCGATCCCACACCGGCCAACAACACCGCCACCGACACGACCGACGTCGTCGCCGTAGCTGATCTGTCGGTGACGAAGTCGGATGGTGTGTTGTCGGAGGTGCCGGGTACTGCGGTGTCGTACACGGTGGTGGTGTCGAATGCCGGTCCGTCGGATGTGGTGGGTGCGTCGGTGACGGATGTGTTGCCGTTGTCGCTGTCGAACGTGGTGTGGTCGTGTGTTGCTGTAGGAGGGGTGTGTGCGCCGTCGGGTATCGGTGATGTGTCCGATTCGGTGAATCTGGTGTCTGGTGGGTCGGTGACGTACACGGTGTCGGGTGATCTGGCTGCGGATGCGTCTGGTTCGTTGGTCAACTCGGCGTCGGTGTCGGCTCCCGGTGTCACGGATCCGGATCTGTCGAACAACTCGGCGAGTGATGTCGACTCGTTGGTGCCGACGGCTGATCTGTCGGTGACGAAGTCGGATGGTGTGTTGTCGGAGGTGCCGGGTACTGCGGTGTCGTACACGGTGGTGGTGTCGAATGCCGGTCCGTCGGATGTGGTGGGTGCGTCGGTGACGGATGTGTTGCCGTTGTCGCTGTCGAACGTGGTGTGGTCGTGTGTTGCTGTAGGAGGGGTGTGTGCGCCGTCGGGTATCGGTGATGTGTCCGATTCGGTGAATCTGGTGTCTGGTGGGTCGGTGACGTACACGGTGTCGGGTGATCTGGCTGCGGATGCGTCTGGTTCGTTGGTCAACTCGGCGTCGGTGTCGGCTCCCGGTGTCACGGATCCGGATCTGTCGAACAACTCGGCGAGTGATGTCGACTCGTTGGTGCCGACGGCTGATCTGTCGGTGACGAAGTCGGATGGTGTGTTGTCGGAGGTGCCGGGTACTGCGGTGTCGTACACGGTGGTGGTGTCGAATGCCGGCCCGTCGGCGGTCCTCGGTGCGACTGTCACCGATACCTTCCCGTCGTCGCTCCTCGGAGCGTCGTGGACGTGTGCGGCCGTCAATGCCGCCTGCCCGGCGTCGGGCTCGGGCAGCATGTTCGTCGCGGTCGACCTGGCCGTTGGCGGCACCGCGACATTCATCGTCAACGGCACCGTGTCCAGCGCGGCCACCGGATCGATCACCAACGCCGCCAGTGTCACTCCGCCGGCGGGTGCCAACGACCCCAACCCGGCCAACAACACGTCCGTCGACAGCGACACGCTGGACCCAGTGGCCGACCTGGCGATCACCAAGACCGACAATGACACCAACACTCGACCGGGCGACCCGCTGACCTACCAGATCGTCGTGACCAACGCAGGCCCCTCGACAGTCATTGGTGCTGTGGTCAGCGACGCGATGCCTGCCGGCCTCGCCGGTGTCGGCTGGACCTGCGCGGCGTCAGGTGGCGGTGCGTGCACTACATCCGGCAGCGGGAGCCTCAACGAACTCGTCGATCTTCCGGTCAGCGCCTCGGTGACGTTCACTGTCACGGCGACCGTCACGGCGACGGCGGGCACGATCACCAACACAGCGCGGATCGACGCTCCTGCCGGCGCAACGGACCCGAACAGCGCTAACAACGCGGCCACTGATAGCACCCAGGTCGATCCGATCGGCGATCTGTCGATCACCAAGACGGACGGACTGACCTCGGCCGTACCGGGCGCGGTCACGTCGTACACCATCGATGTCACCAACAGCGGCCCATCGGCGGCTGCCGGGGTCAGCGTCAACGACATCATGCCGGCGTCGTTGACCAGTGTCACCTGGTCGTGCACGGCGACAGTCGGTTCTGTGTGCGGCAACGCGAGCGGCGCCGGCAACATCGCCCAATTGGTCAGCGTCGCGGCCGGTGGCACCGTCTCGTTCGTCGTGACTGCAACGATCGCTCCCGCTGCCGCCGGCACGTTGAGCAATACGGCGACGCTGTCCATCCCCGCCGGCTTCGGCGACACGAACGCGGCCAATGACTCGGCGACGGACGTCACCAGCCTCACCCCCGCGGTCGACCTGGCGGTCAGCAAGACTGACTCGCAGCCGGGCGCAGTCCCGGGCGGGCCGATCACCTACACGATCATCGTCACCAACGGAGGCCCGTCGGCCGCTGTGGGTTCGCGGGTGCTCGACGGTCTGCCGACGACGCTCTCCGGCGCGACTTGGACGTGTGCCGCGACCCCTGGTTCGTCGTGCGGTGCCCCGTCCGGCTCCGGGTCGATCGATCAGATCGTCACCCTCGGAGCCGGTGGCACTGTGACGTACATCGTGACGGCGACCGTGTCGCCATCGGCCGTCGGCTTGCTCGTCAACACCGCAACGGTCACGCCGGCAGCGGGCACCACTGACACGAACCCGGCCAACGATTCGGCCACCGACACCGATGTACTGACCCCGCAGGTCAATCTCAGCATCGTCAAGACCGACGGCGCCGCATCCGCGGTGCCAGGTACACCGATCACATACTCCATCGTCGTCGCCAACGCTGGTCCGTCGGCCGTCGCCGGGGCAGCGGTCACCGACGCGCTGCCGGCCGTGCTGGGCAACGCCACCTGGACGTGCGCCGGCACTACCGGCGGTGTCTGCGGTACGGCTGCGGGAACCGGCGCGCTCGCCACGACGGCAACGCTGCCGCCGGGGGCGACGGTCACCTACACCCTCACTGCCGACGTTGCAGCCGGGGCGACGGGCACAGTCACGAACACGGCGACGGTTGCCGCACCGGTCGGCGTGGTGGACATCGACCCGACCGACAACACGTCCACCGACATCGACACCTTGACCCCGTCGGTCGATCTGTCGATCACCAAGACCGATGGTGTGACTGCGGTGGTGCCCGGCACCTCCACGACATACACGATCACGGTGGCCAACAGCGGGCCGTCGACGGTCGCCGGTGCCGACGTCAACGACTTCTTGCCTGCAGGAATCGTTGCTGCCAACTGGGTGTGCAACGCCGCGGGCGGTGCGACCTGCGGAACGGCGAGCGGCTCCGGCGACGTCTCGCTGCTCGCCACGCTTCCCGCCGGTGGCTCGATCACGATCGACGTCGTCGCCGCCATCGACCCGGCAGCCGTCGGCTTCGTGGTCAACTCAGCCACAGTGGCCGCGCCGGCTGGTGTGATCGACACGAACGCGGCAAACGACGTGGCTACCGACAGCGACGCCCTCACGCCGATTGCCGACCTTGCCATCACCAAGAACGACGGTCTGGTCTCGGCGCTGCCCGGCGATCCGGTCAGCTACAACGTCGTCGTCACCAACAACGGTCCATCGGCCGTCGTGGGAGCATCCGTCACCGATGTGATGCCAGGTGGTTTGACCGCGGTGGTGTGGACCTGCACGGCAGCCCCCAACTCGAGGTGCGCTGCAGCGAGCGGATCCGGTGACATCGTCACTTCGGTCGATCTGGCGGTCGGTGAGTCGGCAGTGTTCACGATCGGTGCCACGATCGCCGCGAACCAACTCGGCACGGTCACCAACATGGCGGTCGTCACCGCCCCGCCGGGCGTTGTCGACCCGATGAGCGCCGACAACGTCGCCACTGATACGACGACCGTCAACGGACTCGGTGACGTGTCGATCACCAAGACCGACGGCGTGTCCACCATCGTCGCCGGCACGTCGACGACGTACACGATCGTCGTCACCAATCCGGGCCCTTCGCAGATCGACGGCATCCAGGTGATCGACGCTCTCCCCGCCGGGCTGGTCGGCGCCACCTGGTCGTGCCTCCCGACCGGCTCGGCCGTCTGCGGATCGACGACAGGATCCGGCTCGATCAACGAGTTCGTCGACATGCCGGCAGCGAGCACGATCACATACACGGTCACGGCAGTGGTCGCAGCAGGTGCAGTGGGCACCCTCTCGAACACTGCATCGGTCGCGCTTCCGACAGGGGTTGTCGACTCCGACCTGACCAACAACGTTTCGACCGACCTCACCGACGTCGACATGGTTGCCGACCTCAGCGTCACCAAGACCGACAACGTTGCTGCTGTCACCCCGGGACAGCCGGTCAGCTATGTGATCACCGTCGTCAACGACGGTCCATCAGCCGTCACCGCGGCATCGCTGACCGATGTGATCCCCGCTGTGATCTCCGGCGCCACCTGGACGTGCACACCGTCGCCCGGCGCAGCCTGCGGCACGGTGTCCGGTACCGGCAATGTGGCCGTGAATCTCGACCTCGCCGTTGGTGCCAGTGCTGTGGTGACGGTCGGCGGAACGGTGGCGCCGAACGCCACCGGCACGCTGGTGAATACAGCAACGATCACGCCACCGACCGGTGTCACCGATCCCGACGGTGCCGACAACACGGCGACCGACTCCGACACGCTCGGCCCTGTTGCCGATGTTTCCGTGGCGAAGTCGAATGGAGTCACGTCGCAGTCGCCGGGTGCGACGTCGGCGTACACCATCACCGTCGCCAATGCCGGACCCTCCGTAGCCGCGGGTGTGACGATCACCGACCCGCTGCCGGCCGGGGTGACCACGGCCTCGTGGGTCTGCTCGGCGGCGGCCGGTTCGTCGTGCTCGGCCGCGGCCGGCAGCGGGGCGATCAACACCACCGTCAATGTCGGCGCCGGCGGACTCGTGACATTCACGGTGTCACTCCAGGCCGGTGCGTCTGCCGGAACGTTGACCAACACGGTGTCGGCGACGGTTGCCGCGGGCACCGTCGATCCCGATCCGTCGAACAACGTGGCGAGCGACAGCGACACCTTGGTCTTCACCGCCGACCTCGCAGTGACCAAAGTGGCGTCGGCGGCAACGGTACCGGCGGGCCAGTCGTTCAGCTATACGGTCGTCGTCACCGACAACGGCCCCGACCCGGCCAGCGGCGTGACCGTTCTCGACACCATGCCCGCCGGTCTCGGCAACACCACGTGGGTCTGCTCGGCGTCCCCCGGCTCGTCCTGCCCTGCCAGCGGCACAGGCGACGTCAGCACGACGATCGATCTTGCCGCCGGTGGATCGGCGACCTTCACGATCACGACGGCGGCGACCGTCTCGGCAGCGAGCCCGATCGTGAACATGGCGACGGCGACGGTCGGACCGAGCACCGTCGATCCGGATCCGACGAACAACAGCGCCTCGGCCACCATCGGCGTGGACTTCTCCGCAGCGCTTTCGGTGCAGAAAACGGCCAGCGCCTCGTCGGTGACACCGGGTGACACGTTCTCGTACGACATCGTGGTCAGCAACGCCGGCCCGGCCCGGCTGGACGGTGTCGTGATCTCCGATCCTGTTCCCGCAGGCCTCATCGCTCTGTCGTGGACGTGCCTCGGCAGTGCCGGTGGCGTGTGCGGCCTCGCCACGGGGACGGGTTCGCCGTTGCTCACCGCTGACCTGCCGGCCGGTGGATCGGTGACCGTCACACTGGTGGTGCAGGCCGCCCCTGCCGCCTCGGGCCCGATTCTCAACGTGGTCACTGCTACGGCCGGATCAGCGAGTTCGCCGATCGCTGCCCAGGCCTCGGCGAGCGTCGATGTCAGTCCGATCGTTTCCGTGAGCGGCTCGTTGTCGATCACCAAGACGACGACCGTGACGTCGTATTCCACCGTGGGCGCGGTGTTGACGTACACCCTCGTCGCCATGAACACCGGCAGCGCCGTGCTGACCGGCGTGACGATCTCCGATCCCAACGCCACCGTTGGTGCTTGCGCTCCCGCCACGCTTGCCCCGGGTCAGACCATGACCTGCTCGGCAGTGCACGTCGTGACGCAGGCCGACCTCGACGGCGGTGCGGTGACCAACATTGCCTCGGTGAACGGTGTGTCGCCGACCGGCTCGGCGGTCACCTCGAGCAGTCTCGCTGTAGTCGTGCCGGCAACACGCACCCCGGCATTGACGCTGACGAAATCGACATCGAGCGCCAGCTTCTCCAAGGCCGGTGTGACGATCTCGTACACCATCTCGGCGACCAACACCGGCAACGTCACCCTGGCCGACGTGGCGCTCACCGATGCCAACGCGGTCCTGGTCGGCTGTACTCCGAGAAGTCTGGCACCGGGTCAGAGCCTGACCTGCATCGCGGTTCACACTGTGACGGCCGCCGATCTGGTTGCCAAGGTGATCGTCAACCAGGCACACGCCACCGCGCAGCCGATCGGTGCAGCCGGCATCTCCGTCGATTCCAACACCGTCCTCCTCAGCCGGGCCGCGCTACCGGGAACGGGCGGGAATGTCGGCCCGAAGGTCGCCCTCTCGGCCGAGTTGATCGGCATCGGCGGTCTGCTGATGCTGTTGGCAGGTCGGCGCCGGCGCCGCCCGGTGAATTGAGCGTTCAGCGGCGCCGGATCAGCGCCGCGTTGGCGTGAGCGACGAACCCTTCGTGATTGCTCATCGACACGATCGTCGGTGTCATCCGCTGCAGTGCGTCGGCATCGGCTCGAGCAACGGCGGTGCGCTTGAGGAATGCGTCGGCGGTGATCCCGCTGGAGACATGGGCGAAGCCCCCTGTCGGCAGGCTGGCGGGGCAGCCGATGACGAAGTTGCCGGCGGAGAACAGCGTGTGCTGGCCGACGAGGATCTCACCGGCATTGACCAATGAGTCGAGCAGTCCGGACTCGGAGTCTGGATCGACTGCGATCTGCAGGTGCTCGGGTGCCCAACGATTGGTGACGGCGGCGGCCTCGGCCAGATCGGCGACGATCACGCACCCGCCGTTGACGCCGAGCGCGGCACGGGCCGCTTCCGCGCGAGGAGTAGGAAGATCGACGATCTGGCTCTGGAGCTCGCGCTCGACCTGGTCACGCAGTTGGATCGACAGCGTCACCAACACCACGGCGGAATCGTTGCCGTGCTCGGCCTCGTTGAGCAGATCGGCCGCCACGAACCGCGGATCGGCTGAGTCATCGGCGATGATCAGGCTCTCGGTCGGCCCGAGGATCATCATCGTCGCCACCCCGTAACGCTGCATCTCGACCTGGGCGCACGCCACCGGTGGACTGCCGGGTCCGACGATCTTGCGGACACGAGGGATCGACTCGGTGCCGAATCCCAGTGCGGCGACACCCGCCGGGCCGTTGACCCGAAACACGTTGTCGATCCCCAGCTTGCGACAGACGACCAGCACCGCCGGATCGATGCGCGCGCCACCGTCGGGCATCGGGGGCACGACGAGGGCGAGTTCCGGTACGCCGGCGACAGTCGCCGGCACACCCAACTGATACGCGACGCTTGGATAGCTGGCCTTGCCACTGGGCACGAACAGGCCGGCCGAGCTGATCGGGGTGATCTTCTCGCCCACCGACAGACCCGGTTCGCTTTCGAAGCTCCAGTCCGCGGCGCGCGACATCACCTGCGCGTTGAAGGCCCGAAGGTGCACGATGGCGTCGTCGATAGCCCGATCGACGTCGGAGCTCACCTCGGCGTCGGCGATCTCGTCGGTGGTCGCCCGCAACTGCTGTGGATCCAGCGAAACGCGATCGAACTCGCGCAGAGCGCGGCACACCGCTTCGTCGCCGTTGGTCCGGACGTCGTCGATGATCCGACCGATCGCTGCTTTGAGGTCGGAGTCGAAGATGGCTTCCAAGCCGCGGGCACACAGGGCGCGGCGGGCCTCCTCGTCCATCGCCGACCAGATCATCGAGCGCAGCACCGACATGAGCGACGAGGGTATCGGGTAGGATTCACCCACGTTCCGCCCGAAGCCGCTAGGAGCGTCTCGCCATGCCCGTCACCGTCGTCGTTGGAGCCCAATGGGGCGATGAGGGCAAAGCCAAAGTCATCGACCTGCTCGCCAGTGAACACACTCATGTCGTGCGATATCAGGGTGGTCACAATGCCGGACACACCGTCGTCGTCGGCACCGAGCGGTACGCGTTGCAGCTCGTCCCTTCCGGTGTGCTGTATCCGCACGTGATCCCCGTGATCGGCAACGGCGTGGTCATCGATATGCCCACGCTGTTCAATGAGATCGACACGCTCGAGGGCCGCGGAGTCAGCTGCGCCAAGTTGCTCGTCAGCAGTCAGGCCCATCTGATCTTCCCGTGGCACCAGGCGCTCGACGCGTTGTACGAAGCAGGCCGTGGCGACGCCCGTATCGGTACGACGTTGAAGGGCATCGGCCCCGCGTATGCCGACAAGGCTCGCCGCGAAGGTGTGCGTGCCGGAGAAGTGCTCGACCCGGCCGGGTTCGCGGCTGCGGTCAAGGACCGCGCCGTCAGCCACAACGCCGAGATCGTCGCCCTCGGCGGTCAGCCGCTCGACGTCGACGATCTCGTCGAGCGGTTCACGACACTCGGTCGACGACTCGCCCCCTACGTGACCGACACGGTGCAACTGCTGCACGACGCCCTCGACCGCGACGATCATCTGCTGCTGGAGGGAGCGCAGGCGACGTTCCTCGACCTCGATCACGGCACCTATCCGTTCGTCACCTCGTCAAACCCAACCGCTGGCGGGGCATGCGTGGGAACGGGCATCGGCCCGCTGTATCTCACCCGCATCGTCGGGATCACCAAGGCCTACACCACTCGTGTCGGTAGTGGGCCGTTCCCCACCGAACTGCTCGACGAGGTCGGCGCCAAGCTGGTCGACATCGGCCATGAGTTCGGCACCGTCACAGGTCGCCGGCGCCGTACGGGCTGGCTCGACTGCGTGATGTTGCGCAAAGCGGTGCGGATCAACTCGCTCACCGAAGTTGCCCTCACCAAACTCGACGTGCTCGACACGTTCGCCGAGATCAAGGTCTGTACCGAGTACGACAACGATCGCAGACCGATCTACGCCGTGCTGGAGGGCTGGCTCTGCGACATCTCCGCGGTGCGTAGCCGGTCCGATCTTCCGCCCCAGGCGGCGAGGTTCGTGGCGCTCGTCGAGGCCGAGGTGGGAGTTCCTGTACGTATCGTCGGCACCGGTCCGGCCCGCGACGCCGTGCTGGAGTGGCAGTGATCGATCGGTACTCGCTGCCGGAGATGGCAGCGGTCTTCTCCGACACCACCCGCTTCGGTCGCTACGTCGAGATCGAGTTGTTGGCCACCGAGGCCCATGCTGTCCTCGGCATCGTGCCACCCGACGACGCCGTCGCATGTCGGACCAAAGCGCCACTGGTCGACGCGGCGTTCGTGCAGGCAGTCAGCGATCGCGAGGCCATCACCGATCACGACGTGGCGGCATTCGTCGATGTGGTCCAAGGCGCCATCGGTCAACCCGCCGGTGCCTGGATCCACTACGGGCTGACGTCCAGCGACGTCGTCGACACAGCATGGTGTTGGGCCCTACGCGATGCCGCCGATCTACTGATCGGAGCATCGTCGGCGTTGTTGACGACGGTGATCGACCTGGCGCGCACCCATCGTCGGACGGTGATGATCGGGCGAACTCACGGCATTCACGCCGAGCCGACCACGTTCGGCGCCAAGGTGGCGTTGTGGGCGTTGCAGATCGATCGCGATCGCGCCCGCCTTCGTGCCGCCCGGGACGCAATCGCGGTCTGCAAGCTCAGCGGCGCGGTCGGCACGTACTCCAACATCGATCCCTCCGTCGAAGCCCTTGTCGGCGAGCGCCTCGGCCTTGCGCCGGTTCCGGCGACGCAGGTGATCGCCCGCGATCGACATGCCGAGTACCTGTGGGCCTGTGCCTCGGTGGGAGCGACGATGGAGATGATCGCCGTCGAGTTACGTCACCTGCAGCGGACCGAAGTCGGTGAGGTGCAGGAAGGCTTCAAGCCGGGTCAGAAGGGCTCCAGTGCGATGCCGCACAAGCGGAACCCGATCAGCGCCGAGACGATCAGTGGCCTGTCGCGAGTGCTCCGCAGCAATCTCCAAGCCGGAATGCAGGACGTCGCGCTGTGGCACGAACGCGATATCTCGCACAGTTCTGTCGAGCGAATCATTCTTCCGGATAGCTCGTTGATGGCTTATTACGTGATGCGACGCATGCAAGGATTGCTGGCGGGATTGCAAGTGTTTCCCGATCGGATGCAAGCCAATCTCGATGCCAGTTTCGGCCTGGTGTTCAGTCAGCCGGTGCTGCTGGCCCTGGTCCAGGGCGGGCTTGGTCGAGATGAGGCCTACCGCATCGTGCAAGAAAATGCCACCATGGCATGGCGCGAAAAACGTTCGTTCCGTGGGTTGCTCGACGCCGATCCGCGGGTCATCGTTGCGGCCGAATTGTTGGATGAGGCATTCGATCTCCAGCGCTCGCTGCGCCACAGCGGAGCCGTGTTCAACGCCGTCGACGCCATCGCCTGAATGGTCGTCGGCCTGAACCCTCGTCAATCCGAACGGGAGATGCCGGCGCGCTTGAGCACGGCGGCGTCGACACCGATCTCGCGCCAGGTGGCGTAGGAGATGCCCTGTCGGGCACTGTACGACTTCCCGACAGCGACGAATCCGTCCTCCAATGCGCTGATGTCGACCTTCTCGCCCATCGATGCCAGTTCGGCCTGCAGATCGCGGCGTTCCTGACGAAGGCGGAGCTCGCTCATGGGATCGGCCACATCCAATTCGGCATCGATTGCCGACAGTCGGGCGGCGATCGATTCACGCGTGCGTCGCCGACCGCGCTTGGGCTTGTTGTTGCGCAGCGCTTCGAGATAGTTGCGAACGGCATTGCCTTCGTTGCGCCCCATCGCCAGCGCGGCTTTGTGCTCATCGGTCATCGGCCCTTTGGGCCCTCTTTTTGCCATGCGTCACATCATAGTTTCATATTCTTCAAACTCAATAGTTACGCTCTCGGCGATGGATCTCAGCCGACTCTTCGATCTGGAGGCACACGGGGCCGATACTTTCGTCGGAATTGGCCCGCAGTATCCGTGGGGCGGATTGTACGGCGGGCAGATCGTCGCCCAGGGTCTTCGCGCCGCGGCCAGCACCGTTGACGCCGATCTCGAGGTTCATTCGTTGCGCTCTTATTTCATCCGACGTGGTGACCATACGGAGCCGATCCGGTTCGAAGTCGACCGCATTCGCAACGGGCGCAGCTTCTCGACCAGACGGGTGATCGCCCGCCAGGCGATCGGCGCGATCCTCAATCTCGAGGCGTCGTTCCAGCGTCCAGAGGTGTCGATGGATCTCCAGGCGATCACCATGGATGCCGGGGTTCCGGAGCCGGGCTCGTTGGAGTCGACGACGTGGACACCGTCGTTCGATCGGCGATTCGTGCCCGCGACGTGGTCGTCGTCCGTCGCCCGTCCCGGTGCGGGTCGAACGTTGGCGTGGATGAAGGTCAATGCTCCGTTGGGCGACGCTCAACTGTTGCATCGTTGCTGGCTCGCGTACCTCTCCGACGATCTTCCGACCGATGCAGTGCGCGCCGCCACCGAGATCCAGGACGACGGCCGGTTCACTGCCAGCCTCGATCACACGATGTGGTTCCATCGTCCCGTGCACGCAGACCGGTGGCACCTCCACGACTTCACCTGCCACGCCTTCGTCGGTGGGCGCGGGCTGGCGATCGGCCACGTCTTTGCTGCCGATGGCGTGCACGTGGCAACCGTGGCTCAGGAGGTGTTGATGCGTGGCAGGCGCGCTGAACAGACTGGCGACCATGGCCTTTGATTCACTCGCCCAGCGGGTCAACTCCATAGCCCGGCTCACAGGCACGTTCACTCTCCGGTCCGGTCAGATCGCGACGGAATACTTCGACAAGTACCGCTTCGAGGCCGATCCGGTGCTGCTGGCCGACATCGCCGAGGCAATGGTGCCGCTGTTGCATCCGGGCACACAGGTTCTCGCCGGGCTGGAGCTCGGAGGGGTACCGATCGCCACAGCGCTGTCGCTGCGCACCGGACTCCCCGCTGCATTCGTGCGCAAGGAGGCCAAGACATACGGCACGGCGAGACTCGCCGAGGGTGCCGAGATCCGCGGGCAGCGAGTGACCGTGATCGAGGACGTGATCACCACCGGCGGTCAGGTCGTCATCTCCACCGGGCAACTGCGATCCCTCGGAGCAATCGTCGAGCATGTTGTCTGCGTGATCGATCGCAGCCCGGATCAGGGTGCGGCTCTTGCCGCAGAAGGCCTGACAATGACGTCACTGTTGACCCGCGCCCAACTCGACGCCGCCGAGACCCGCCGCGCCTGACAACCCCCCGGGTCGGGCGCGATACCGGAACCCCGCCTGCTCACAGCGCGCCCGACGGGTCAGGAGACGATGGTGGCGCCGGCGGGGAGCGCGTCGAGGAGCTGGCGCGCTGACCCAGCAGCGGGTCAGGTGCAGCGTGCTGCGGATGCGCACCACGTTCTTGGGCTCGTCGACGGCCTTGCCACACATGCTGAGCGCAGCCTTGATGCAGTCCTGCTCGGTCGGCAGAACCATCGGCATGCGGCTGCGGCGCACACCCGAAGGGCCGGCGGTGAAGCAGTTGACGTAGGTCTTCTGCCAGTTGATGCCGGCAGCGACCGACGCCGGGATGAAGTCGGCGAACCCGATCCCCAGCACGTTGCCGCCCGATGCCTCGGTGATCCCGAGCAACACGATGGTGCTGACGCGTGGCGACTCGGCGTCTGGGAGGCCGTGTACCCAGAAACGCCCGGTGACATTGGGGTCGAGCGTGGTGCCGCTGATGTCCTTGCCGCCCTGTTCGATGATCAACACGTCGATGACCGGGAACGGCAACGGAGGTACGAGGTCGCGGGCTTCGTCGGTGAGTGTGATCTCGACGTCGCCGCCGACCTCGTCGACGGTGAGTGCTCGAACCGTGACCACCTCACCGCCTGCCGACTCCAGCGATCCGACGCCACCGAGCAGACGACCGGTGCTCTTCAACGCGGCGATGCCGTTGAGCAGACGGTTGCGCATCTCGATCGGCCCGCACGCGTGGATCTGGGCGGCGCCCGGTTGCTTCCCGAACCCGACGACTGCCATCTTGGTCAGCCCGCTCTCGATCGGGCCCTTGAAGCACGTGTGCGGCTTGATCCGGTTGACCGGCATGATCCGGTCGGCCCCAGCGGCATTTCGGTCGAGGTACAAGGGCATGCCGTCGGGTGTTCTGGCGACCTCGACGGTGTCCATCGTGGCTCGTATCTCGCACTCGATCGCGTCCTCGGTCATGCCCAGGGTTTCCAGCATCGCCCGTTGGCCCTCGGCCGTGGCTCCACCGTGGCTGCCCATCGCGGGCACGACGAACGGCTCGGCACCGAGGGCCCGTAGGCCACTGATCGCGCCACGCAGCAGGGCGACACGCTCGACGAGTCCGCGGCTGCCGGCGCCGACAGCAACCGTCATGCCCTGGCTCACCGAACCCGCCAACCGCTGAACGACCTGTTCGTGGGCGAGCGCTTCGACGTCGGCGACCGGTTTCGGGTGGGGGATCGGCAGCGTGACCTCCGTCAGGGTCGGCACAGTCAGGTCGCGGTGAAAGGGAAGGTCGATTCCCTCGAGCAACTGTTCCCACGGGTCCACGTTCGGAACGCTAATCCGTGAGTCACCGGTCCCGGCCACGGGGACGCCGCCCCACGGACATCTTCGTGGGCACAATGGAGTAGTGGAACCTGTCGACGGTGTGTACCGGACTCAGCGGGGCTTGGCCGTCGCAGCCGATGCCGTGTCGTGGCTCGCCACACGCTCGGGTGGACCTGGTGGGCAACACGCCAACACCTCCGATACCGCCGTGACGGTCACCATCGAGGTCGACCGTGCCGGGCTGAGTCCAGCGGTCCGTGATCGGGTGCTGGCCGTTGCCGGACCGACGATCAGCGCATCCTCGGCAGCGTCGCGCTCGCAGTTCCGCAATCGGGCGGCGGCCTGGGCGGCGGTGTTGGAACGCCTCGACGAGGCCGCCAAACCGCCCCCGCCCGCTCGTCGGGCGACGCGACCATCAGCGTCGGCTGTTCGCAAGCGACTGGCCAGCAAACGGCGCACCGCCGAACGCAAACAAACCAGGAAGCGGCCGACGGTCGAGGAATAGCCGCAGCTCAGTGGGGAAAACTGTCAGTTCGAACCTCAAGAAGTTGTCAATCGGAAGTGCTTGCCGTACAACGGATGACCACCCAAAGTGAACCATTTGCACACTCTGTGTCAATTGGGTACTGTGACCTCCATGAGTTCGACGACAAAGCGGGGGTCGGTTTGATGGACATCACCCAGATGCAGCACGGAGCCGTGTTGCGCGGCCAGAAGGTCGACGCCAGTGCCAATCGTGAGCGCAGGCGTCAGCGGCGTCTCGCCCGCCTCGTCGTGATCCTCGGCGTGCCGGTCGCCTGGTTCTGGTTTCGCGAACTCAGTGGGAACCCCGTTCACCTGGGTATCCCCTCGGTCATCACCAACAGTCCGGAACTGGCCATCCTCGGGCTGATGTTGATCATGATCACCGGGATGATGATGATCCCGATGATGGCGTCGGGGAAGTCTCCGCACACGATGTTGCGTCCCTCGGACTCGACCATTCGTCTTGCCGATGTCGTCGGCGCCGATGCAACACGTCGTGAGGCGATCGACACATTGAACCTGTTCCTCAATCACGAGACGTTCGCCGACGAGATGGGCGGGTCATCGCGTCGCGGTGTGCTGTTCGAGGGAGCCCCGGGTACTGGCAAGACCTACCTGGCCAAGGCCATCGCTGCGGAAGCGGAGGTTCCGTTCCTGTTCGTGTCGGCCAGCGAGTTCCAGTCGCACTTCTACGGAATGACCAACCGCAAGATCCGTCAGTTCTTCAAGGCTCTGCGCAAGGCGGCGCGGGCCGAGGGTGGCGCAATCGGGTTCATCGAGGAGTTCGACGCCATCGGCATGGCCCGGTCGGGCATGGGCACCGGAGGCATGCGTGAAGGCGCGGCAGGAATCGTCAACGAACTGCTCGTGCAGATGCAGAGCTTCGATCTTCCAACCGGGAGCGACAAGCTGAAGGGGAAGCTGATCGATTGGTTCAACCTGCTGCTGCCTCCGGCGAGGGCGCTGCCACGGCCGAGGTCGAAGCCGGCCAACGTCTTGGTCTTTGCCGCTACCAACCGCGCTGATGGCCTTGATCCGGCTCTGATGCGACCAGGTCGGTTCGACCGCACGATCCATTTCGATCTGCCACCGCGCAACGATCGCATCGCGATCGCCTCCTACTACCTGGCGAAGAAGTCGCACGAAGATTCGGTCAACGCCGTCATCATCGCCGACCGAACTGCCGGCTACAGCCCTGTTCGGATCGAGCGGCTGCTCGACGAGGCCCTGATCATCGCCCTCCGCGGTGGACGCAGGGCACTGAACATCGAGGACCTCGTCGAGGCGCAGATGATCGTCGAAGTCGGTCTCGCCCAGGATGTCGGCTACCTGCCCGACGAGCGACGCCGGATCGCCGTGCACGAGGCAGGTCACGCGGTGATCGCCGTGCTGGTCGGCCGCGACGTTCGAGTTGCCTCGATCCTGCGCCGGTCGAGCTCGCTGGGCCTGGTTGCCCACGACGACGGCGAGGAACGGCACCTGCGCACACCGTCGGAGCTCCACGACCTCATCGTCGTTGCCCTCGCCGGAAGAGCTGCCGAGATCCAGGAGTACGGCGAGGCGTCGACGGGAATCGCCTCGGACCTGGCGGCAGCAACCAACATCGCTGCGCAGTTGATCGGCTTGGTCGGTGCCGGCGACAGTTTGTTGAGCCTCGAGGCCGCCGAGATGCCCATGTCGGGCAATATGGCTGCCAAGGTGTTGGCCGACGAACGTTCTCGGGTGCAGGCCGACGACATCTTGCACAAGGCCGCCGACAAGTCGGCCTGCATGCTGCTCGAGCACCGAGTCGCCCTACTGGCTGTTGCCGATGCCTTGTGCGAGCACGACGAGTTGACGGGCGACCTCGTTCACGAGATCGTCGCCGAGGCGGTCAGCACCGCCGGTTGATCATTGCAGCGAGCTGCTCGGAGACCTGCGCCACCTTCGCCGCTGGGTCGGTGGCTGCACCAAGGGTGCGACATCGCCGATGCGCTCGATCACCCACACGCCACCGTCGTCGCTGAAGGCGTGTGGTGCGACAAGTGGTTGCACTTGGTGCACCCGTCCGGCAAGACCGGCGGCCGCGACCGCCGAACCCAGAGCACCAGCCAGACGGGGCCCCCACGCCGGGTGCGTGTCAGGGAACTCGGGGTAGGTATCGCCGACCAGGCTGAGACCGAGCGACACGGCGATGCCCGCCGGTTGGTTGACGGTCGCAGAGAGCTCGGCAGGCGTGAGCAGTCGCTCGCGCAGATCCTCGATCGGTGCCGACCAACTGGCTGCCAGCAGCTCGGTGCGGCGCGAATCGGTGCTTGACTCGACCACCGGGGCTGCAGCCAACACGGTGCGATCGTGCACGACCGCCATCCACGGCTGCGCTTCGCCCCGGCTGCCGATCAGACGCATCGTGTACGCGGGGACCAGCCGAGCGACCGCCATCGGTGTCGGTTCGATGGATTCCAGATCGAATCCCGCCTGGCGAACGAAGCGCTCGACGCGTCGGTGGCGAATCATGTCTGTCCGCAGGTGAGCGAGAAGCCGGCGGGCGCTGGACGTCATCTCGATCGTTGCCGAAATGTCGACGAGCTTCGAGCGGTGGAGGTTCAACTCGGTCGTACTCCACCCGGTGATGTCGAGCGACTGGATGTAGCAGTCATGGCTCCACAGACAAACACGCGTCGGTTGGCCGTCCTCGTCGAGAAGGCTGCGGAGCCTGGTGAGGCCGTCGAGCAGCAGGAGGTCGTTGTTGGTGTCGCAGGCGACACCGGCCACCTTGGCCACGCGACCGGGGGCATCCTGCTGCAACCGCACGCCGCGCAGCGCATCGGGCAGTACTTCGATACCGATCCCGTCGCCGCGGCGCATCATGAGGAGTGCTCCTCGGCGTCGCTCGAACCGGCGACAAGAATCGGTGTCGTGGCGTCGTTGTCGATGAGCAGCCCGCGACCGAGACCCGGATGCGAGGACGTGACCAGAAGATGCAGGCCGAACATGGCGCCGTCTCCCGCCAGCGGTCGCAGGATGACCGCAGCGCGCGAGCGACGGAGCGGCACCGTCCAGTGCGTAGCGAGTTCGAGGTCTCGGGTGCGTCCCGCGGCCACGACGACGAGATGGGGGTTGCTGAACTCTGCCAGTCGTTCGAAAGCGCCGCCCTCCAGGCGGTCGGCGTCATCGACGAAAACAAGTCTGGCTCGGTCGGTGCGGTCGAAGAACTCGTCGGCCCAACGGTCGATCCCAGCCATCGTGGTGGCGCTGGTCAGCCCCGGGAGCAGCAAGAGTGGGCTCCACGTCGAGGCGATGGCGTGGATGTCGACCGCGGCATCGACGCCCAACGCGCACCGTGCGAGGTTGGTCAGCAACGTTGTCTTGCCGGTGCCGGCATCGCCGAGGATGAGCGCGCCACCAGGTGCTTGAAGCTGCAACACCCCGGGTTGGAGGGTTCGGGTATCGAGGCCCGCCGGAAGCCGCCAACGATCGTGATGGTACGAGGCAGACCTGCTGAGTTCGGCCAGAGACACGCCCTCGGGCGAGCGGGCCACAACGACCGGTCCGTGCCCGGCGTCGGGACCGACGCGACGCTCGGCAACCGCCTCGGCGAGGTCGGCGATCGAGGCGATCTGCACCTCGACCATGTCAGGCAGGGTGATCGCCCGCCCGGGCGCCGCCGACGGGATCCGACCGGACTCGATCTCGAGTGCCCTGTACGCGCTCCGGTCGTCGAGGTGCAAGATGATGCGTTGCTGGAACTGACCGAGCATCCGCGCCGGCGCACCGTGTTCGCCGGGCGAGCTCATCAGCGACGTGATTCCGTGGAGCGGACCGTTGCTGACGATCCAATCGAGCATGTCGCGCCCTTGCTCGAATTCTCCGCCCGGTTCGAGATGACGCAGCAGGGTGCCGACATCGTTGACGACCAGCACGATGTGTGGCTCGGTCGATGCCTGGTCGCGCGCACCGCGGCGGTCGAGTTCTGCGTTGAGGCGGACGAGCACCCTGAGGATGCGGTCGGGATCGTCGGTCGAGGCAACGGCACCGCACGCGGGGAGCTGCTCCAAAGCTCCCAACGTGCTGGGTTGACCGGCGGCACAGTCGATCACGTAGCCGTGAAGCCGATCCGCCGGGAAGCGATCGATGGCGGCAACGAGCATGGTGGCGAGGCTGTTCGAACGCTCAGCCGGGCTACCACCGATGATGAGCACGTTCCCGTCGTGTGCCGGGTTCCACTGGCGAACATTCTGCGTGTGATCATCGGGAAGATCGCTGAGTGCGAATGCGGCACCGTCGGCGGCCGGCGCGTTCGCGATCTGCTCGTATGGCAGGTCGGTGGGCAGCTCAGGACAAAGGATTTGCCGCCGCTGTCCATCGGCGCGGTTAGCTGACGCTGTGGCAACGACGTCGACGAGGTGGCGAAGTCCGCCCTGCGGAGGGAGCTCCGATCCGAGGTTGGTCGGCCGCGACGTGACCTTGCGCTCGGCGGCGTTGAGATCCCGGGCGAGGATGAACGGGGTGATCTCCAGCAGATCCCCTGACGCCGCCGCCGCCGACGCGAATTGCACCTGAAGCGCATCGGCGTCTCCGATCCTCATCGCCCCGCGTCCGGGTGTGTGCAGCGAGATCTGGACCGGTTCTCGGCTCGCCACCAGTGCGACGGCTTCCGCCGGATCGTTCATTCGCAAGCCGATCCGGATGTTGGCGAACGATCTCAGTGTTCGTTCGATCGGGCGGGACATCTCCTCGGCAGTGACGATCAAATGGAGTCCGAGATGACGGGAGTTCTCGGCGAGCTCGATGAGTTGTGGCAGGAATGCGGCATGGCGCGCCATCACGTCGTCAGCATCGTCGACGACGATGACCAGCCGGGGAATGGAGGCAAAGGCACCAAGTCCGCTCTCGGCTGCGTGTTGCTCGGCGACCTGGTACTCAGCGAGGTTCGCGGCGTGCACCTCCGACAGCAGTCGTGTCCGGCGACTCGTCTCGGACTGCAGGGCACGAAGCAATCGGACGCCACGGTGCTCGTCGAACTCGCGGACGGCACCGACGACGTGGTCGACACCTTCAAAGGCTCCGAATGATGAACCGTCAGAGGGTTCGATGCAGATGATGTTGACGGCCGAAGGATCGTCGACGGCGATCAGCGACGCGATCATCGTCCGCATCAAATCGGTCTTCCCTGAACGCGATGCCCCGACGATCAGTACGTGCGGACCGTCCTCGGCAAGATCGAGTTCGACCGGACCCGATTCGCCCATGCCCAGTGCAATTCGCAGGCGGCGGTTCCTGCGGCTTGTCGCCCACCGCTCGACGATCCGACCTGCGTCGAGGCCGTCGGGATCGATGAGCGACGTCAGCGAAGCAATGGGTGGTAGGACTGCCTTGGTGAACAGTTGAGCCGTGTGGTCCTCGAGCGGGCTGAGCTTGCGTGCCGCGGCGACGGCTACATCGTGCTCGAGCACGAACGGCACGACATCGGTGATCGTCGGTCCGCTGATCGGATAATCGACCTCCGCGGAGCCGTTCGCCTCGATGCGCACGACCGTCGTGCACACCGCCGGAACGTCGTCGGCCCGATCGGTAATTGCAACGAAGCGGACCGGGAGCTGAGCCTCGGCGAACAGCCCGCGCAGCATCGCCGACCGTCCGCGCCACAGCGCAGGGTCGTCGATGACGGCCAGCGTCAGCCGGTTGGGTGTTATCGGACGACCGAGGGACTGGATGGAGGCGACGACCGTGGTCAGAGTCCGTTGGGAGTTGACCCAGTCGGTGATGGCCTCGTCATCGCTCAAGAGCTGAATGCCATGGGAACCCCGGGAGTGCGGCAGCCACTTGATCCATTCCCAACGAGCCGCACCGGCGGGTGTCGCCAGCACGACGACGTCGAGATCGGCTGGGCTGTGGGCGACGCACGCCTGCAGCACCAGCGCCCGTGCCGCAGCCCGAGCCTGCGGTGGCGTGCTGGCGAAACCAACACCGCGCTGGTTGACCAGATCCACCAGGACCGGCACTGACGGCAGCAATGCCAGATCGCGGCGATCGCCCGGCACGCCGCTGTCGGCCGTCCAGGGTTGATCGGCGAGGCCGACGCTGAACAGGAACGCGTCGTCATCCGCAGGTCGGCGCTCCCACAGGTGTACCGAGAGCTGCGTTGCCCGGCGCACGACCTCGGCCAGGTCGAGGTGCGTTCGGCGGATGTTGTCGAGCTCGGTCTGGAAGGCGAGCCGCGCTGGATCGACCGTGGCCGCCGGTTCTTGAGGCGGCTCGATTCGACTGCGTCCGCGGCGCAGGCGCCGGTTGCCGTTGCGTGCCACACCATTCGGTTCGGGTTCTGCAACGGCCTCGTTGCGGGGTGTGCGTAGGAAGTTGAGCTCCCCCAACGGCGTTGCCGTCAACGATTCGGCTCGGTCATGGATCATCGGGTCGAGCCGGAAGACCCGATGGCCGATGCGTAACCGCTGTTGCTCCCACTGTGCCGGATAGGTCGCCAGTTGACCGTCGAGGTCACCTTGGTTGGCGGTGACGGTGACGGTGCCGGTGTGTTCGACGACGAGCTCACAGCGTGGCACCAGGACCTGGCTGAACGTCAGCGGAGCGACATTGGCCCGCCGGGCGGTGCCGAGCGAGTACCGGCCGGGTTCCAGGGGTCGGCGATTGCCGCCACCTTCACCGGCGGCTTGGACCAACGTGATCTCGCTCTCCTGCGACCTCTCGGTGGGTGCGGTGATGTCGATGACGGTCCCGGTCACGAGCCCGGCGGCGCTCAGCAACGTACCGACGGGGGTCGGGCGCCCGTCGATGTAGACGAGATTGGGCGGTGCCGAATTGAGCACCCGATTCAGCAGGTCACCGATGGTGACGGATTCGTGGACGGCATTGACCGAGATCTCGGCCTCACCCTGCGGTGTCGAAACGATCAGGTCCATGAGCTCGGGCGCGACCGTAGGACGACGAGGGGCTCGGGGACGGTCGCGGGCCTCATGATGTTGTTATCGGTACGACAGATCCACTGGATAACCTCAAAATTCAAGACAACGTCAAGTTCTGGTCTTCATGGTGTGGCGGTACCCGCACGTAGGATAGATGAGCGATAGCATCTCCGACGATGGCGGACCAGGTAGCCAGTGTATTTCACGCCTTGATCGACAATGTCGAGAGCATCGTGCGTGGCAAGGCCGAGTCGATTCGGTTGGCATTGTGCTGCCTCCTCACCGAGGGTCACCTCCTGATCGACGATGTGCCCGGCACCGGCAAGACATCGATGGCCAAGGCTATCGCCGGCTCCATCGCCGGCTCGTGGAAGCGGGTGCAGTTCACTCCCGACCTGCTGCCCAGCGACATCACCGGTGTCATGGTCTTCGACCAGCGCACCTCGTCGTTCTCGTTCCGTCAGGGTCCGGTTTTCACCAACGTGCTGATCGGCGACGAGATCAACCGAGCCAGCCCGAAGACCCAGTCGGCACTGCTCGAGGTGATGGAGGAGCGCCAGGTCACAGCCGACGGTGTTCCCCACCTCGTTCCACGACCGTTCTTCGTCATCGCCACGCAGAATCCGCGCGACTTCCACGGTACGTTCCCGCTGCCCGACGTACAGCTCGACCGCTTCGCCATGAAGCTGTCGCTCGGTTACGCCGACCAGGCAACCGAGGTCGTCGTGCTCGAGTCGTACCGCCGCGAGAACAGAGATCGCGGCGTGCCCGCGGTCACCAACGCCACCCAACTCGAGCAGCTGATCGCAGCCATCGAGCAGATCGAGGTCGTGCACAGCATCAACGACTACATCGTTCGCCTGGCCAACGCCACACGTGCTCACCCCGACCTGCGGCTCGGTGTCTCGACTCGTGGCACACTGTCGCTGATGCGCGTCGCCAAGGCATACGCCGCCTCGGAACAGCGCGGCTACGTGACGCCGGACGACATCAAGACGCTCGTCGAGCCGGTGTTCGGACACCGCATCTCGTTGAGCTCCGAGGCCGAGCTTCGCGGTGTGCGCAGCGAGCAGGTCCTGGCCGAGATCGTCGACGACATCGCAGTACCCCGTCACCGCGAGGGATGAAGCATGCTGACTCGCACCGGGCTCGGGTTGCTGATCGGCTCGGTGATCTGTGCGTTGTTCGGGTTGCTGTGGAGCTATGAAGAGCTGCTCGCTCTCGCCGCCGCAGGCCTCGTTGCCGTCGCTCTGGCGCTGTACACGTCGAGGCGACCTACGCGGCACACCGCCCGTCGGCGGCTGATCACCGCTCGGGTGGCCCGCGGTGAGAATGTGCATGTTCGCTATCAGATCTTCAACCAGACTCAACACAGGCTCGGCTCGACACGCTTGACCGACGAGTTCCAGGGGCGCCACCAGTCGTTCAACGTGCCGACGCTGCCGCGGATGACCCGTCACGAGGTCGACGCCGAGTTCGCCACCAGACGGCGGGGCATCTTTCCGATCGGACCGTTGTCGTTCGAGCGCACTGATCAGCTCGGTCTGGCCGCGGCCACCCGTCCATTGGGGCAGATCGGCACCGTCGTCGTCCATCCGCGTGTCTATCCGCTGATCACAGCCTCGGGCGCGGTACGGGTGATCACCAACGACGCCGTTCTGCGCCGGCCGTCCGGTGACCCGCAATCGGGGTTCCAATCGCTTCGTGAGTATCAGTACGGCGATGACACCCGCTTGATCCACTGGCCGACCTCGGCCCGCGCCGCAACGCTCATGATCCGCGAGTTCGTCGACCTCCGCCGTCACGAGTTCACGGTCGTGATCGACACCTCGAGCGAAGTGGCATCCGAGGACGACTTCGAAGAGATCGTCGATGCCGGTGCCAGCGTGGCTGCCTTTGCGCTCCGATCGGGGCTCGACGTGGTCGTCCGTTCGACATCACGACTCCGCGCAGGGCGGCCGTACCCGCTGGTCGATCAGTCCGAGATGCTCGATCTGTTGACCCCGTTGCAGCAGGGCAGCGGTACCGACGTGCTCTCGGTTGCCAGTCTGTTCACGGGTGGCATCGGTGGCGTGGCCGTATTGATCATCACCGGTCCGAGGGGACCCTCGACGATCTTCTCGCACGGCGACCAGATCAGCGTGGCCAGGATCGGGGTCGGCGCCGAGACCGTCGGTCTCGGCTGCCCGGCCATCGCAGCCAACGATGCTGCACAGTTCGCCGAGCGGTGGGCGCAGTGGAACTAGCCCGCGGACCGCGTCTGACCAACGGGCGTCGTCTCGTGCGCGCTCTTGCGGTGCTGGTGTTCGCCTGCGGGCTCGCCCTCAGCGGGGCACGAGTCGTCGGTACCCGCTTCGAACCCATCCTGTTGATACCCGCGGCGGCGGCCGTGCTGGTCGGCTGGCTCCTGGCCCGCCTGCCGCTCATCGCCCGAGCCGCCGGTCAGGTGGTGGCGTTCGTAGGATGCGGACTGCTCGTCGCCTATTTGGCCGATGGAACGTCTGCCGATTTCGTCCGCGGCCTGCTCGACGGACCTCGTCAGGTCGTCACCACTTCTTGGCCGAGCCCGCGTTTCCCGACGATCTTCGTCGCGCTTGCAGGTCTGATCTTCGTCGCCTCGGCCGTGTCGGTCGAGCTCGCCATGCGATTCAGGTGGCGAGCATTGGCGATCGCACCATTGGTGGTCGCGATGGTGGCGATGATCGCCATTGGCTCTCCCGACGGACCACAGTGGCAGGCAGTCTTGCTGGCCGCCTTGGCGTCGTTCGCCCTGTTGTGGATCGGGCTCGACGATCGTGTCGCCAGCGTGCGATCCGGACTGCTGGTCGCCGTGGCCGCCGGGCTCGCCGCCTTGACCACGACCGTTGGTGTGTCGGTGGCCGTCGCCGATCGGGCCGATCCGCGCCACGGCGCGGCCGCGAACAGCGAGCTGTCGCTGCTAGATCCTCTGGCCGATGTCTCGGCCCAACTCGCAGCCAAACCTCCGGTGCCGCTGTACGAAGTCGAATCGCCCGCGCTCGACCAGTTGCCCCTCTGGCGGACGGCCGTCCTCGACGTCTACAACGGGGAGTCGTGGTCGACCACGGGCCGTCTCACACCGGCAGGGAACCGACTTACGACGGCGAGCGGTGCGAAGACCGTGTCCGTGACCGTGACCGCGCCACGAGCCGACACCGAGCTGTGGATCACACCGGGGCGGATCCTGAGTAGCAGCAGCCCGGTCGAGACCGATCCCGAAAATCGCGTGGTCAGAATCGTCGGCACTGATCGCCCGGCCGTCACCACGTTCATCGTCGAGCCGCTCGAGGAGTTCGATCCGGCAACCGCTGGTGTGATCGCGACCATTCAACCAACTGAGATCGAGAACTCGTACGCCTCGCTGGCTCAGACGATGGCCCCGACTGGCACCATCGCCGAGAGGTTGGCCAAGTTGGCGGGCACCCTGCACGACGACTACATCTACAACTCGGAAACACCCGGTGGTGTGTCCCTGACTCTGGTCGACAGCTTTCTTCGCGACGATTCCACGGTCGGCAACCTCGAACAGTTCGTCACCGGCTTCGTGCTACTTGCCCGCAGCCTCGGGGTCGACACCCGGATCGCTACCGGATACAAGGTCGACCTGGCGCCCAGCTCGGGCTTTGTCAACACGGACGACGCGCTTGCCTGGCCCGAGGTGCGAACGGCCACGGGATGGGTAGCGGTCGATGTGCTTCCCCCGGATTCCGATCTCGGTCAGTCGCAGCCGAAGCCCTCCGGTGTCGCCGAGACGCCTCCGGCGCAGCAACCACTCGAACAGCCGCAGGTCGAGCCGGCCGACACCAACGACCCCGTCGAGGCGCCGCCGCTTCCCGCAGAGCCCGGCAGGTGGTCGGCGGTGCGGATCTGGGCTCTTCGCGGGGGTCTGTTCACCGGGTTGTTGCTGTGGCCGCTCGCCATCTTCGCCATCGTTGTCACCTGGAAGAAGTTGCGCCGGCGCAGAGGTCTGAAAGCACCCGACCCGGCGCGTCGAGTCACCACGGCGTGGACGCTCGCCACCGACGCTCTGGTCGACGCCGGTGCCACGTTGCAGCCCAGCCACACCAACGCCGAACTCGTCGAGGCCGGCGTCAAGACCCAACCGGCGGCAGGCCCGCCCCTCGGCCGACTGCAACGTCACGCCGACGCAGTCACGTTCGCGACAGCCTCGTGCGACCCGCAGCGGGCGGCCGATGCCGTCGATCAGTTGAGGATGGTCGAGTCGAGCATCCGCAACTCGTCGTCGCGATGGTGGCGTTGGAAGTGGTGGCTCAGCACCCGTTCGTTGCGCCGCCGCACGCAGTCGCCGCTGCGCTGAACAGCGATTGTCGGTCGGGAGACCTCAGTCGGTGATCGTCAGCGTAACCGTGGCGCTCGCCTTGGCACCGAAGGGGTCCGTCACCGTGCACGTGAACGACGAAGTATCCGTGAAGTGTTCGGGTATCACGGTGACGTGGAGCGTCACCTCGGCAGGGTTGCTCGGGCTCGGATCGGGTATGACCGCGACGTCGAAGATCGCTGTGGAGGGGCAGGAGACGTCGAGCGCGTCGCCGTCTGGATCGGTCGGCAACAGCGACAGATCGATCGTCGGCTGATTGGTCGAGTCGACGATGTCGCCTACGGTCGGCGGGCGGTTGGACGTGATCGTAATGGTCGACGACGCGGTCATCCCTCCGCTGTCGACGATGGTGTAGTTGAACGTCGAGATGCCATGCGGGAGGCTGACGGTGTAGATGTTGCCGACATGGCCGAGAATCTCGGCGGGTCCCCCGAGCGGTGTGATGATCTGGACGGCGAGTGGACCCGGCTCGGAATCGAAGTCGTTCACGGTCGGGTCGAACGTGTACTGCGAGAATTCCGTCGTGTAGGCGTCGGCGAGGGCGGTCGGTGGCAGGTTGGTGATCGATAGCCGGATCGACGCCGTCGCAGTGAGGAAACCCAGGTCGTGGACGTTGGCAGTGAAGTTGTAGTCGCCACTGGCCGTGTTGTTGGGCGGCGAGATGTTGATCGTGGTTGAATCGACGATCGTCACCCACGAGGGGGCAGTGCTGCCGAGTTCCGAGATGCTCAACGCCTCGTCGTCGGAAGCGAGATCGTTGACCGTCAGTGTCAACGAGTCGCCGGGCGACAAGTTGCGGGCGATGGTGCCGCCCACCGGGGGTCGGTTGACATCGATCGTCAACACTCCATGGGCGACCTCTTCGCAGCCGTTGGCGACGGCGAACGTGACCAGTTCTGAGCTGTTCATTCCGACCGGTGGCGTGTATGTGCCCGTGGGACCTGTCAGGCCGGCGCCGCTGATGCTTCCCGGGACGAAGTTCCCCGAGACCACGAGGGGCCGCAGATCGATGGCGATCGGCGTCTCGTACGGGGTGAAGACTTGGGCTGAATTGACTACGGGTGCGCTGTCCGAGCACGGCTGGATCGTGAGCGCGACATTGGCTTGGCTCGTCTGGCCGCTGCCGTCACCGACCTGGTAGCGGATCGTCGCGGATCCGCCTGATGGTCCGGAGCCGGCGGTCATCGTGAGGATCCCGTTGTGGACCTCGACGGTGCCAAAGCTCGTGGGCGGCCGGTTGACCAGCGTCACCGAGGGGCTGTCGCCGGTGTCGGCGATGCCGAGGTCGTTGGCCAGCAGATCGACGCTACCGACCCCACCGCTGGCCACGGTGAGCTCGTCGGCGACTGCAACCGGTGGTGGGTTGACCGGCGGCGCTTCGGCGATGGCCACGTTGAGCTTTCCGGACGCCCGTAGCTTGCTGTCGTTCTCGACCACGTAGGTGATGGACAGATTGCCGGCGGCCCGCGGCGTGATGACGACGCTCGTGCCGCCGCTGGTGGCCACCGCGGCGTCTGGCGTCGGGGAGGCGGGCACTGCGGATACGAGTGTGAGCGTGGTCCCGGGATTGGCGTCGCGCAACTCGGCTACCACGTCGAACCGGGTGGTCTCGTCGACCGTCGCGGCAAGCGGAATGTCGTGCGTCAGCGGTGGTGTGCTGGTCGGGGTGTCGTCGATGATCCGGATCGAGATCGTCGTGCGGACGTTGCCGTCGTGCCCGTCGCTGATCGTGACATCGAGGCTGTCGGCGTCGGGCGTGTTGTCGGCCGAGCCGGTTGGCGGCGCTGTGTACACGAAGCTGGCGGCCTTCTGCGTGAAGGTCGTGTCGCCGTGAGCGGGCTTGCTGACAGAGGCGAACACCAGGCTGTCGCCGTCGTCGTCACTGGCGATGCTGTTGGCATTCAGCGTGAGCGACGCGCCGATTTTGACCTCTTGCTGTGTCTGTGACGCGTTGACCGTAGGCGCGTGGTTGCCGGGAGGAGCTGACGCGACGGTGACGATGATCGATGCTTCGGCACCGAGGCCGCCGACACTTCTGACGGAGTACTTGCATCGGAAGGTACCCACTGCCCCGAGCGGCGGGGTGAACGCGACTCGCTGGTCATCGGTCTTGGTTGCGGTTCCGCCGTTGAGGCAGACCGGATCACCGCGAAGGCTCGGTGTGCCGCCCGACGGGTCGCTGTCGTTGGCCAGGACATCGATGTTGACCGGCTTGTCGGTCACCGTGTCGGCGAAGTCGTCACGGGCGTACGGTGCGGCTGGGAGGGCCTCGACCAGCACCGTGATCGTGACCGTGCCCTGGACCTCGTTGCCCTTGCCGTCGGTGATGCGGTACGTGAAAATGACAGGTGTCGGCTCGGTGATCTCGGGCAGGTTGGGCGTGAAGCGAACCGAGTTGCCTTCGACCCTTGCCGAACCGCCTCCATCTGCCGGTTGGTCGACGGTGAGGAGGCGAATCGTGTCGTTGTCGGGGTCGATGTCGTTGGTCGTGACCGCGATCTTCACCGTGTTGCCGAGCACGACGCGCTCAGCGTCGGGGTTGGCAACAGGTGGACGGTTGACAGCCGTGTCGTTGATCCTCACGACCAGGACGTGACCGACCACCTTGTGACCGTTGCCGTCGTTCAACCAGTAGTTGACGACCGACAGGGGCTGCGCCCCAGGCTGCAGGGTGATGCTCAGCTGTTGACCGAGGACCTTGGCCTCGATACCCGAAGGCGCTGGCGTGAAGGCGGTGATGGTCAGGTCATCGCCGTCGGGATCACTGTCGTTGGCCTTGACGTTGATCGGCTTCGTGGAACCGACCGGCAGTCGGATGGCGTCGTTCTTGGCAACTGGTGGATCGTTGGTTGCGTCGCTGCTGGTGACCTCGACCGTGACCACGGTCTTCGCGCTGGTGCCACCCTGCGGATCGGCCGCCTGGTAGGTGAACGTGTAGATACCAGGACGGCCCGGCGGCGGGTCGTACAACAGCGCCGGAAGCCCGGTCGGGCCCGTCGCCGCAGTGATGGTGGCTCCGCTGTTCTCCCGGAACGTCGAAACCGTCAACATGTCGCGCTCGGGGTCGATGTCGTTGCCCAGTACGTCGATGATGACCGGACGGCCGACTCGAGTCTTGACCTGGTCGGGCCGGGCGATGGGGGGACGGTTGGGGCTGTCGGCGGCGAACAGCTCGACGTTCACGGTTGCCGAGGCGGTGTTTCCCTGCGGGTCGACGATCGTGTAGTCGAACGAGTCGGTGCCGCTGTACCCGAGGTCGGGCACGTAGGCGACGGAGGTGCCGTCGAGCACGTCGGTGGTGCCGTGGCCGGCCTTGTCGACGTCGCCGACCGAGACGACGGCGATGGGATCGCCGTCGGGGTCGTAGTCGTTGGCCGTGACGGGAATGGTGACCGTGTTGCCGGCGCGGGCCGTGACCGAATCGTCGATGGCATTCGGTGGGTCGTCGTGGCCGTTGTCGTCGGCGGGCGGAGGCTCGTCGTCGTCACCGGCTTGGTCGCCGGCGCTCGATGACTCGCCGTTCGAGTCGGGGCCGGCCTGCTCGACGACCTGACCCTGGGCGTCGAACTGCGGGGCCTCGTCGTTCTTGTTGATCGTGTTGATCCCGAACCGGTGGACGACCCAGGCGACTGGCCGGCCTGATCGTCGAGCCAGATCAGGTCGCCGCTGGCAGTGATCACCAGTTCGGGCGCCACCGATTCGCACGGTCGGGTCGGTCATCGGTGGTGACCATCTTCTCGTCTCGAGGTCGATCCGATTGACCTCGTTGTTGTCCCGCACCACGACGGCGGTCGGCCCGGCAACCGCCAGCCGGTCGTCGCTGCCGATGTTCAGGCCGTCGATGGAGAGTTGCTGGTCGATGCCATCGGCCCCGACGCACACCAGCGTGTCGCCGACGCCCACCCACACGCACGGGGCGTCGTCGCCGGGCTCTTGCAGAACGGCCTCGGTGGCGTTGGGGATCGTGTCGAGCACACGTCGGCACCGTCGAGCCAGCGCACCGTCCGGGTGTTGCCGTCGTACACAACGCCATGAGCGCCGACCGTGGTTGTCAGGGTGCGTGCGCTGCGCAGCGGCACGCTCTTGCTCGATTCGTCGACGTTGACGTGGGTCGCCTCGGTGTCGGTGAAGAGCCACATGCTGCCGTCGGTGGCAATGAGTGATCGTCGGCTTTGGGGACCTCGATCGGCCGCGCGACACGTCGTCGACGGCCACGACGCTGGCTTCGTTGGTGACCGAGCTGACGACGGTCAGACCACTGTCGCCGACGCGAACTTGGCGCCGTCCTCGGCCAGCGTTGCCACGGTCTGCGGTGTTCCCAGCTGCAACTTGGCGGTCGAGATGGTGCGCACCGAACCCTGCGTCCGGAGTCACCAGGAATGCGCCGCCGGCGCCCTGCACAGCGACCTCGTCGCTCGAATCCGATTCGGTGTCGATCTTGGCGAGCACCCGGCCGGCCAAGCCGTCGACCAGCACGACATTGCCGTTGACCTGGTCGACCAGCCACCGCGTCGCCGCGTTGGAGGTCAACGAGGTCGGGCGGACACCGTCGCTGTTGACGATCGCGACGACGATGCAGATGGCCACGATGGTGCCGAGCGCGGCATAGCCTACCGTTCGCCAGCTCACCTTCTGCAACTGTGCCATGCCGCCTACCTTGTCGGCCGATGATTTGTCAGCGACGTGTTCCCGGGTCCCAGTCTACCGGCAGACGTCACACTCGCTGTCCGTACGCCCCACTGCTGGCGAAGGCCAGCGCATCGGCCAGTGTCATCGGCTTGGCGAACAGGAATCCTTGCGCCATCTTGCACTCGAGGCGGCGCAGTTCGTCGAGCTGGGCCTCGGTCTCGACACCCTCGGCGATCGGGGCAAACCCCAGCTCGTGGGCCAGCGACAGGATCAGCCGCACGAACTCGCTGCCTCCGCGCTCCGGCGTCGAGGCCGCTGATCAGGCTGCGATCGATCTTGACGAAGTCGGCGGCGAACTGCCGCAGCAGCGCCAGGTTCGAGTAGCCGGTGCCGAAGTCGTCGATCGCGATGCGCACGCCGAGCCCGTGCAGCTCGTCGAGCTGCGGCTTGGCGGCGACGATGTCGGCCATCACGATGTCTTCGGTGATCTCGATGGTCAGTGCCGAGGCACCGATGCCGGCGCGGGTGATGGCCTTGGCGACGTTCTCGACCAGGTCGCCGTTGTTCAGCTCGGCGGACGAGAGGTTGATCGACATGCTGAGGTTCGGCGAGCGCAATCGCAGCAGCGAGGCCGCTCGGGTGGCCTCGTTGAGCACGAATTCGCCCAGCTGGATCGAGAACCCGCGCGCTCTCGATGATCGGCATGAACTTGCCCGGCAGGATCAGGCCGCGGGTCGGATGCTGCCATCTGACGAGCGCTTCGAAGCCCAGCACCTCGCGGCTGCCGGTGTTGACGATCGGTTGGTAGTGCAACGACAGCTGGTTGTCGCGGAAGGCGGCGCGCAGCTCGCGCTCCATGTCGAGCCGGTCGTCGACCTGGCGGCGCATCGTCTGGTCGAACAGCGCAATCCGCCGCCGGCCGGCCTGCTTGGCGGCATACATCGCCAGGTCGGCGCGCTGGACGATCTCGTTGGCCGGATCGGAGCCGATGCCGAAGGCGACGCCGACGCTCATCGACACGACGTGCTCGCGACCGTCGAGGCTGATCGGCGCCTTGACGGCCGACAGCAGGCGATCGGCGATGGCGGCGACCTCGAGATCGGTGCCGATGTTGCGGCACACGACCAGGAACTCGTCGCCGCCGAGGCGCCCGACGATGTCGCCGCCTCGGGTCGCGGTCTGCAGCCGATCGGCGACGACCTGCAGCAGCCGGTCGCCGACGGAGTGACCGAGGCTGTCGTTGACGACTTTGAAGTCGTCGAGGTCGCAGAACATCACGGCCATGCGTTCGCGATCGCCGATCGTGTTGGTCAGCAGGTGGAAGAGCTGCTGACGGTTCGGCAGGCCGGTCAGCGCATCGTGGCCGGCGTCGTGGGCCAGCCGGGCCTCGAGCCGCTTGCGATCCGACAGGTCGCGGTAGGTCACCGCGAAGCCCTCGAGCTGTCCCTGCTCGTCACGGATGCCGACGGCGACGCCCGACATCGGGTGTCGCTCGCCGTCCTGATCGACCATCTCGATCTCGCCGCTCCACGTCCCACCGTCGCGGATCGCCTCACCGATCTCGGCGAACATCGTCTCGCGGTACTCCTCGGGGATGAACTTCAAGGTGTCGTTGCGGTTCAACGGGTTGGCGCCGAAGAATCGCTCACCGGCCGGGTTGAGGTAGTTGGTGCCGTCGCCGAACGAGGCGATGGCCACGAGATCGGTCGTCGCGTCGGCCACAGCCCGGAACCGTTCCATCTCCCGGCGCCGACCGACTTCGTCGTTCATGTCGCGGACGATGACGACGGTGCCGGTGTGGTGGCCGTTGTCGTCGATGGCCGGAGCAGCCACGATCTGGACGTTGCGGGGCCCGAGCTCGGGCAGTTGGAGCCGGCAGCTGTAGGTGGCAGTCTCGCCGGCGGCCACCTTGGCGCGGATCTCTTCGAAGATGTATTGGTCGGCAGGATCGAGGTAGGCCCGCAGCGCCTCGACATCGCTGAGCACCGGCGCCGTGTCGAGGAACTCGGCGATCCGGGCGTTCATGAAGGAGTCCTCGAGCTCGCTGCCGATCACCAGGATCCCGATCGGCGCCGTGTTGAGCACGGTGCGCAGGTAGTTCTCGCTGGTCTTGGCGCGCACGGCGTCGCGAGTGGCCGTCGTCGCCGACTTCGTGGCCTCTTCGAGTGCGTCGGCGATCAAGCCGGCCAAGATCCCCCCGATCAGGACCACGGGAACTCGGAGTAGACCCGATGACACGCCGAACACGGTTGTCGCTGCCCGGCCGACCCCGATCGAATTGGCGATGATGAACGGGTATGCCCGGCGCAGACCGAACACCAGTGGATAGCCGATCCCGAGGATCGCGAACCACGGCACCAGATCGACGAGGTGATCCGGAAGTACCAGCGACATGGCCATGAGCAGCGCGGTGGCCACGGTGGCGCGTACCAGCCCGAGCTTGGTGCTCGTCGCATGGACCAGACCGAACAGGCCAAGCGCAAGGCCGGCGACGGCGGCGATCAACACCGGGATCGACACCGGCCGCCACACGTACGTGCGCAGGAGGTAGTGGGCACAGAGTGCCACCAGCAGGAGCGGCTCGCAACGCGCCACCAGCCAGCGCACCTTCTCCGAGCGTGAAGCCTCGGGTACGTAGCCAAGGCGTGTCATCAAGCCAGTTCCTCTACTCTCCCGTCCCACGAACCTCAAGACTACTCCACGTGGTGAGCTTGACGCAATGGGTAGCCTTGAGATGTTCGACTCACTCCGCCAACACCGAGTTGACGTGCGCCTGCAGGCGATCGATCCCCGTGCCCTTGCTGGCGCTGACCCACATCACGTCGGCTTCGTCGAGCTGACAGGCCCGCGCCAGCTGTTGGCGCCGACCGGCCAATTTCGAGGGCTTGACCTTGTCGAGCTTGGTCGCCACGATCTGGTACGGCACAGCGTTGCCCTGCAGCCAGGCCAGCATCTGCAGGTCGAGCTTGGTCGGGCCGATCTCGCCGTCGACCAGCACGAAGACCAGCGCCAACGGCTCACGATCCAGCAGGTAACCCTCGATCATCGCCTGCCACGTGGACCTCTCGCGGCCCGGCACCTTGGCGTACCCGTAGCCAGGCAGATCGACGACGGTCGCACCCGTTGGCAACGTGAACAGGTTGATCAGCTGCGTGCGGCCAGGAGTGTTGGAGACCTTGGCGAGCTGCCGGCGATTGGCGAGGGCGTTGATGAGCGACGACTTGCCCACGTTGGAACGCCCGACGAACGCGACCTCGACCGGGGAGTCGGGGAGATCGATCTGGCGTTTGGCGGAGGTGACGAACGTGAGCTGGAGAGGCACGTGTGCGTTACTGCGAGATGCTCTCGCCCCAGGCTTGGAGCGTCGGCTCGAGCAGGTCGGCCGACGGGGCCAGTGCCCAGAGCACGACGTTGGACACACCGAGCAGGAAATGGGCCGTACCGTCAGGATCACTCCAGGTCTGGCCCTCGAGTGTCCCGATGGTCTTCGGTGTGGTGGGCACGTCGCCGGTGAAATAGGGCGTGACCTCCTCGAACGAGCCCGGCGTGAGCGGGTCGGTGTCGGATTCGAAGGCGAACACCCGGCCCATCGTCTGGCCGCTCGAATCGATCACGTCGACACCGCTGATGCGTCCGGATTGGGCGGCGATCGACGGTGCCAGGTCGAGCAGGGTCTGGAAGCCGCTGACGGCCGATTCGGGCGCGTCGGCGAAGGTGTAGTCGCCGAGGGGGACCAGATCGGTGGATGTCAGGATCTCCTTGTTGCTGGTGAGCGGAGTCGTGTCGAACGGGATGGTGTCGGGCGCAATGGTCTCGGCAGGGATCGTCTCGGCGAGCTGTCGGGGGGATGGGCAAGGTCAGTGGCACATCGGGCTCGGTGGTCGGCGGCACAGCCGCGAAAACCGGGTCGAGCTGGCAACGACTGATGTCGAGGCTGTCGGCGAGATCGTTGCTGTCGGCCGCCTGGCCGCTGAGCTTGTCGATCTTGGCGTCGACGGCCTCCAGGTCGCCCTCCTTGGCGGACTTGGCGATGGCGTCGAGGGTGTCGAGTTGGTCTTCGAAGCTGGCGATCAAGTCTTCGACGTCTGCAGCGAATTGCGTGTCGCTCGAAGGAATGGTCAACTTCTTCAACTCGTTGAGCCCGTCCTCGTACAGCGCCGAGGCGTCGGAGGCATTGCTGCGCACCTCGTCGAGAGACGTGGCGGCGTCGAGATTCCCGACACCGCGGCCGATGGTCCGACACACACCTGCCAGTTGGTCGCTGTATATGGCTGTGGTCGGGCCCGAGCTGTCGCCCCCGCACGAGGCCAACGTGATCACGAGGACGACTGACGCCGAGACAACCGTTCGCCTGTTCATTCCGTCACCCTTCGTCGCTCCGGACGCGACGTCATCGCGCCCGCTCACCGTGATGGTATCGGTACGCGCCTGGTCGACTCGGGTTCCTCGGTTCGGCCGGTCTCAGCTGTGTAGCAAGCGATAGGCGGCGGCCTCGATCTCGTCTTCGCTGAGAAGCACGAGTTTGGCCGCGTCGCCGAGTGGGATGAAGCTGTCCTTGCTGGTCACCCTGCCGATTCTGGTAGTGATACCGCCGTCCACGAGCGCGGTGACGACACCCTCGCTCCACCCGCCGCTGGCACGGGTTTCGTCCGCAACCAGAACGGCGCGTGTTGCGTGGGTCTCGCGGATGAGATCATCGATCGGCAGCGGTGACAGCCAGCGAACGTCGACGACACGCACCCCGACGCCGCGCCCGGCCAGGCGACGAGCGACGCGCAGGCTCATCAGCACGCCGTTCCCACAAGTGATGATGGTCAGATCGAGACCCTGCCCGTAGGTCCTCGCCGACCCGATCGCGACGTGCTCGGCCCGTATCGCGGCCATCCATTCCCGATCGCCGATCTCGTACAGATCCTGGGTGTGGTATCTGGCGATCGGCTCGAGGAACACCGAGACCGTTCCGTCGACCTGCGCCGCAGCGACACAGGTGGTCAGCATCGCCGCGGCGTCGTCCGGTCGCGAGGGAGAGGCGACGACGAGCCCGGGGATGTCGCGCAGGACGGCGACGGCGTCGTCGTTGTGGAAATGTCCGCCGAAACCCTCCTGGTATCCATATCCGGCGACGCGCACGACCAGGCCGTTGCGGTATTGGCCGTTGGAGAAGAACGACAGCGTCGCGGCTTCGCCTCGCAACTGGTCCTCGGCGTTGTGCAGGTAGGCGAGGTACTCGATCTCCGGGATCGGCACGAAGCCGCTGATCGCGCTGCCGTTGGCCAGCCCGAGGATCGAGGTTTCGTCGAGCAGGGTGTCGAAGACACGGCCGGCACCGGCCTTGGCGAGGAGGCCTTTGGTGACGCCGTAGACACCTCCCTTGGCCGCAACGTCTTCGCCGAAGACCAAGACGTTGGGCTGGCAGTCGAGCAGGGTGGCCAGCGTCGTGTTGACGGCCTGGGCGAACGTCACTGGCTCGTTGTCAGCCGCAGGTGGTGACCACTCCGCGGCCAGGCGGGCGACCTGGTCGGGACGCCGTATTGCCAGCGGCCGCATGACATCATCGGCGGCCGTCAGCTGGTCGGCATCGGCCAGTTCGGCGGAGACCAACTGCACCATGTCGGCGACCTCGTCGTGTCGGCGCAGGAGCGCGTCCGTCGACCATCCGATGGCCAACAGCGCTCTGGCCGTGCCGACGATCGGGTCGCGATCGGCGTCGGCGCGGATCTCGGCGGCCGAGCGATAAGCGGCTTCGACGTCGGTTCCGGCATGACCGCCGTAGCGCACGGTGCGCAGGTGCAAGAACGCCGGTTTGCGCCATCTGCGCACCCACTCCGCCACGGTCGATGTGGTCTCGGCAACGGCCACGGGATCATCGCCGTCGACACCGACGTACCTCAGGTGCGGCCGGGAACCGAAGGCCGATTCGACCCAACCGGTCGGGGTGCGCACGCTGATCCCCAGCCCGTTGTCCTCGCACACGAACAACAGGGGCAACGGCAGACCTTGGTAGGCACAGTAGATCGCCGCGTTGAACGCGCCGGTGGCAACCGAGTGGTTCGTCGAGGCGTCACCGAAGCTACAAATGGTGATGGCGTCCCGAGGCCACGGCGATGCCACCTTGAGCTTCGCGGCCCGATCGATGGCGAACGCCACACCGACGGCGCGCGGCAGATGCGAGGCGATGGTCGAGGTCTGCGGGATGATCGCCAGATCGTGGCGGCCGAACACCTTGTGCCGCCCCCCAGAGATCGGTTCGCTCGTTGCGGCGACCACGCCGGCCAGGATGTCGTTGACGCCGTCGATGCCAGCGCGTGCGAGGTAGAAGGCACCGCTGCGGTAGTGCAGGAGGGCGGGGTCGGTCGCTCGTGTCGCCATGGCTACGACGGCGTTGCTCTCGTGCCCGGCGGACCCGATCGTGTAGTACCCCTTGCCCTGCGCCCGCAGCGAGCGGGCGGCGAGGTCACAGTGCCGACTTGCGAGTTGCACGTCGTAGAGCCGAGCGAGATCGACGGGGCACGATTCAAGGCCGTCGCTCGTGTCCGGCGAGCGAGGTGCTGGTGGTCGGGCGAACGAGTCCAAACCCTGCAACGCCTCGACGAGTTGACGCTCGAGCGGTGGCCGCGCCGCGTCGCTCATCGCCGGCGCACGCCGAGGTTCGTGATCGGTTGGCGTGAGGGCCACGCGGCGAGGCTACCGGCGGCAACGGTGAGCCCTGACGGCGAAACGCCGATAGCAACGTAGGCCATTTGACCCATTTTGCTACCGGCGACCGCCAATGGTGGTGGTCGAGACCGGCGTCGATCCGGTGACCCCACGCTTTTCAGGCGTGTGCTCTGCCGACTGAGCTACTCGACCGTACTTGTATTCAACCACTTCAAACCCGAAGGCTTGAGCGGTCCCGACGGGACTCGAACCCGCGACCTCCGGCTTGACAGGCCGGCGTGAACTCCAGCTTCACCACGGGACCAGACTGTGACCAATCTGACCAGCACCCCCAACGGGATTCGAACCCGTGCCGCCACCTTGAAAGGGTGGTGTCCTAGGCCACTAGACGATGGGGGCTAGGGATTCTTGTTCCGGTTGAGAGCGTCGCAACAATACCAGCAGGTCCGCAGAATCGCGCCAGCTGATTCGGGTCGGGCAGGCTACGGTGCGCCCGATGCGTTTGTCCGTGGAACCGTCGCTCGACGCGACGGTCTACCCGTTCACCCATCGAATCCGGGTTCGATTCGCCGAAACCGACGCGATGGGAATCGTTCATCACAGTCGCTATCTGCCCTATCTCGAGGAGACTCGGGTCGCCTATCTCCGCGATCTCGGTCATCCGTATGTCGAGATGCGTTCCGAGGGCATCGACTACGCCGTGCTCGAATGCTTCGTCCGTTACCGCAACCCGCTGCGATTCGACGAAGTGGTCGACGTGCACCTCCAATTGGCCTCGGCATCGCGGACGTCGTTCCAGATGGCATACCTCCTGACTGTCGACGCCGAGGTCAGGGCAACGGCGGTCACCGTGCACGGTTGCATCTCGGCCACGGGTCGGCCGACTCGTCTGCCGACCTGGCTGACCGGACTCGCCCGGTGACCAACACTTGACGATTTCTCACCGGACGGCACACGACACGAGGTGGCCGTTGGTTTATCCTGCGCGCATGCGTGTCGGCCGGACAGCTGAAGCGACGTCCATCGGTGATCCGATGGGGGCGTTCCGAGAATGATCGGCATCTGCACCGACTCCAACTCACAGCTCCCGTCGTCGCTTGCCGAGCGCTACGCGATCGAGGTCGTTCCGCTCACGGTGACGATCGGGGATCTCGACTACCTGGAGGGTGTCGACCTCGATCCTGACGACTTCTACGAGATGATCAGCGCCGACCCGCGCCCCTGCCTGACTACCAGTCAGCCGAGTCCGGGGCAGTTCGCAGCGGCGTACGAATCGTTGCTGAAACGTGGGTGCGACGAGATCTTGTCGATCCATGTGACCGCAGCCGCATCGGGCACGTTGAACGCGGCGCGTCTGGCCACGCGATCACTGCCGGTGCCGGTGCGATTGGTCGATTCCGGCACTGCGAGCTTCGGGGTCAGCTGCTGCGTGTGGGCGGCCGCGACTGCCGTGGACAATGGCGCGAGCCTCGACGAAGCGGTGCAGGTCGCCGAGTCGCTTGCATCGCGCATCGGCATGGCCTTCGCGATGAGCGAGTTGGACTTCATCAGAACAGGTGGAAGTGCGCCGCGATACGACATCGATGAGCCCGACGCCGATTCGACCGGTGCTGATTCGACCGGCGCTGATTCGACCGGCGCTGAAGGGTCCTGTCGCATCCCCATCCTGACGATGATCGGTGGCCAGATCTCGGTGGTGTCACGGGTCGACACCATGGTCGATGCGGTGGACTCGATGGCCGCCATAGCTGTCGGGTGGGGACCACGCCTGAAGGTCGCCGTCGGGCTTGCCAGCCGATCTGCCGAGCCGCTCACCGAGGCCCTTGTCGCCGCCGTCGGTCGATCGGACAACGTGCTGGAGGTCGTTCGCTACCGGATCGGGCCGAGCATCGGTGTCTACACCGGACCCGACGCCGTCGGATGTTTCATGTTTCCCGCTGACTGATTGGCTCACTGAGGGCGCGTACGGCCCAGTCGAGCAGCCAGCTCAAGAAGTTGTAGAGGTGGTGTTCGCCCGCCAGCGGATCACCGTCGTCGATGTCGTCGGGATCGAGGTCTTCGCTGACGTCGAGCATCGTTCCGAGCACGAGGCGCAGGCCGTTGATCGCCTGCACGAACGCGATCATCTCCTCCTCGCTGACCGGGCCCGGCGCCTGCAAGGCGGCATTGACTGCAGTGATCCCGGAAAGCCGCGACGCCACGAGGTCTTCGCGCATCAGTCGCTGGTACTCGGCGTCGGCTTCGGCATCGTCGGCGAGGTGGTAGGCAGGCGGGAACATGCGGACGAGTCGAGGGTCGTCGGGCTCCCCCATCAGCAACTGGCTCAGCTCGGTCAACAATCGGGCGACGAGCTGGCGTTCCTCATCGCCGATGTTGAACGCGAATCCGTCTCGAACGCGTTCGATCGGTGGGATGAATGCGCGCCTTCGTGCCATCAGTCGTCTTGCTGCATCGTGGCCCACAAGCCGTGCTCGTGCAGGCGGAAGACGTCGATCTCGGCCTTCTCCCGTGCGCCGCTCGAGACGACAGCGCGACCTTTCTCGTGGACGTCGAGCATCAACGATGTCGCCTTCTCCAAGCTGTAGCCGAAGACCTTCTGGAACACGAAGGTGACATAGCTCATGAGGTTGATCGGATCGTTCCAGACCAGCACGATCCATGGTCGGTCGGGCACCGTGTCGTCGTCGATGCCCGGCAGATCGAGTTCGATCGGGGCGGGCGTTGGAGCCATGTTCACATTCTGCCGCTTGGCCGCTCTGATCGGACGCCCGTACGATGGTGCCATGGCTGTCGGCGCTCGCCCCCTCGTTCCATCCCGGTTGGCGCCGGCAAGGATGGGCCGCAACGGAATTGCCCACGGGTCGCGTCGTACCCCAACCACCGTCGTCGGTGGGTATGTGGCGCTGACCAAGCCGCGGATCATCGAGTTGCTGTTGATCACCACGGTACCGACCATGGTCCTGGCACAACGCGGCTGGCCGGCGTGGTCACTGGTCGGCGTCACGCTGGTGGGTGGCACGCTGGCAGCGGGTGGCGCCAACGCCATCAACATGGTCGTCGATCGCGATATCGACACCCTGATGCCGCGCACGCAGGGTCGACCCCTGGTCACCGGCTTGATCAGGCCACGTCAGGCGCTGATCTTCGCCCTGCTGCTCGAAGTCGTCGCCTTCGGTGTGTTGTGGGCCGGTGCCAATCTGCTCGCCGCGGTCCTGGCCCTCGCGGCCACCCTGTTCTACGTATTCGTCTACACGATGTGGTTGAAGCGCACCAGCACGCAGAACATCGTCATCGGTGGTGCGGCGGGTGCCGTGCCGGTTCTGGTCGGCTGGGCAGCGGTGCGCAACGACCTCACCTGGGCGCCGATCGTGCTCTTCGTCGTGATGTTCCTGTGGACGCCGCCGCACTTCTGGGCATTGGCCATCCGCTACGCCGACGACTATCGGGCCGCCAACGTTCCGATGTTGCCGGCAGTCGATACGGCCGAGGTCACCGTCCGCAAGATGGTCGGCTACACCATCGCGATGGTGGCCTTCACCCTCGTGCTGGTTCCCGTCGCCCAGCTCGGTCCGATCTACATCGTCACGGCCGTGGTCGCGGGCGGTCTCTTCCTGTGGAGCGCCGTCGATCTCGGCAAAAATCCCACCCCGCAGCGATCCATGCGCGTGTTCGGGTTCAGCATCACCTACGTCACGTTGCTGTTCGCGGCCATGACGGTCGACATCCTGGTTCGGTCGGGCATCTGAGGATTTCCGCCCGCGCGCCGAGCTATGGGTAATCTCGCAGGTGTAATCCAATCGTCTCCAACCGATCGAGCACCGAATCGGGCGCGTGCCAGCGCGCCCGAACCGAAAAGAGTTCGCTGCCCATGACCACCATCGATACGCACGCAGCAGGCGCCGAGACTGGCGTTGCGTCGTCCGCGGCCCACCCGGCATCGGTGGTCGATTGGTTGACCACGACCGACCACAAGCGAATTGGTCGGCTCTTCATTGCCGGGTCGCTCGTGGCCACTCTTGCCGTGATCGTTGTCGCCGCGTTGCTGGGCATCGAACGGATCGACGCGCAGGCGGCGATGTTCGACGTCAACTCGATCCCGCAGTTGTTCGACGTGTATCGAGTCGGGCTGACATTCATCGTCTTGCTTCCGCTGGTGCTCGGCATCTCCATCGCCGTCGTCCCGTTGCAGCTCGGCGCCCGTTCGCTGACTTTCCCCAGACTTGCCGCTGCGGGCTTCTGGACATGGTTGGTCGGCTCCGTCCTGGTCGTGATGTCGGTTGCCGCCAACGGTGGTCCCGGCGGAGGTGATGCCAAGTACGTCGGGTTGTACATGGTCAGCCTGATGGTGCTGGTCCTCGGATTGATCGCTGCCGCCGTTGCACTGGCCACCACCGTGCTCACCACCCGCGCCCCGGGCATGAACATGCGCCGGGTACCGCCGTTCAGCTGGTCTGTCCTGGTCTCCGCCCTCGGCCTGCTCTTGGTGTTGCCGGCGATCATCGGCGCCCTCATCTTCACGTACGTCGACTACCGCTACGGACGTGTCGGCTTCGGCGGCAACAAGGCGATCATGGACTGGATCGGATTCGGGTTCACCCAGCCGGCCACGTTCGTCTACACGCTGCCAGTGTTCGGTTTTGTCGCCGAGGTGATCGCCGTCGCCAGCGGCCATCGGCTACCGGCGCGAGGCGCGATGTTCAGCGGCATCGCCCTGGTCGGCATCACAGCGGCGCTCGGAGGTGTGCTGCAGCAACCTGTCGTCTTGCCACCCTCGATCGTTCACACGTCGTTTCGCGGCTGGCTCAACGCCGTGATTCCCTACGCTCTGTTCGACCTGCTGCCGGTACTCGGAGCCTTCATCGTCATGGTCCTGGGCGCGCATGCGCTGCGAGCCGGGAAGCCACGGGTCACAGCACCGTTGGTGTTCGGCCTGCTCGGCGGCCTGCTGGTGTTCGTCGGCATCTGCGCCAACGCGGTCTACAACATCGGCGACTTCCAACTCGCCGGCACGGTGTTCGAGGAAGGCACGTGGCTGTACGTGCTGTACGGAGCGGTGCTCGGCGGCCTCGGCGCCATCGCCTACTGGGGCCCGAAGTTGTGGGGTCGCCGGATCCCCGACAAGCAGGTGTTGCCGCTGGCGGCACTCGGGTTCATCGCCACGGTGCTGGCCGCCTCGCCGTATCTCGTCGCCGGGTTCGCCGATCAGCCGGCCAACGCCAGCGAGTTCGACTACTCGGGTCCGCAGAACCTCTGGAACGGTGTCGCCACCGCCGGCCACGTCCTGATGTTCGTCACCGTGCTGGGTTTCGTCGGCCTCGCCGTGCGATCGTTCGCGAAGGGTGCGGCAGCAGGCGATGACCCATGGGACGGGCAGACGCTCGAGTGGGCAACATCATCGCCGGCCCCCTTCGCCAACTTCGCCGACATGCACTCCGTGTCGTCCGCTGAACCGCTGCTCGACCTGAAGCCACGGAGAGTTCCCTGATGCTCGCTCTGCCATCTGCCGCACCACCTGCTCCCCGTCGGCAACTGTTCGTGGGCACCGCGTTGAGCTGCGCGGCCGCCGCATCCCTCGTCGGCGCGATGCTTGCGCTGTGGCTGCGGTTCCGCCACGACGCCTTGGCGGTTGCCGACCATGGTCCCTGGGTTCCCAAGGGCGTCAAGGTGCCGCTGGTGCCGGCCAACACCATGCTGCTGACTTTCGTCCCGATCTGCATTCTCGGCCAGTTTGCGGTGTATTCCGCCCGCCGCGATGCCCGAAGCCACACTGCTTTGGCGCTCGCCCTCGTCGGCATCCTCGGCGTGGCGATCGTCAACGCCCAGGCGTACATCTACGTCCGGATGAACATGCCGGTCACGCCGAAGGGCGCCACGGCTTTCAACACGATGTTCTACGCGATCACCGGCACCTACATCGCGCTCGTGGTCATCGGCATCGGGCTCAGCGCCGTCACAGCGTTTCGATACCTGGGTGGACGTATCGAAGATCGTGAGATCGTGTCAGCGCACGCTTTGTATTGGTACTTCCTCGGTGCGTCGTTCTTCGCACTCTGGTTCGTGGTCTACGTGACGAAGTAGGCGGAAGGGCACGAATGTTCACCACTGGATCCAAACTGTTCATCGGGGCCACCGTCTTGTCGGTCGTCGCCGCCGTCGTCGTCGGCGTATGTATGGGCGGTTCCTCCGCCTGGCTCGGCGTGATCGGCCTGATCAGCGCGGCCGTGGCGTTTGCCTTCCTGTTCGGCATCAACTACTACGTCCGCGACTGCAATGTGTCGGCGATGTCCGAGAACGCGGCGACCGAGTCTCCGGCCGCCCGGCCACCGGCGCAACGCAGCATGTGGCCCGCCGTCGCGGCGGTGGCTGTCGGAGCGCTTGCTGTCGGCGCCCAATCCAAGCCGATCGTTTTCAAGGCGGGAGTGCTCCTGCTCCTGGCCGCAGCGGTCGAGTGGATGGTTCAGAGCTGGAGCGAGCGGGCGTCGGCCGATCCCGCCTACAACGCCGACGTGCGCAAGCGCATGCTCCACCCGATCGAGTTTCCGGTGCTCGCTGCCGTCGGTCTCGGGGTGATCATCTATTCGTTCTCGCGCATCATGTTGTGGATCGACAAGAGCGGCGGTCCAGTGGTGTTCCTCATCGCCGGCGCACTGGTCTTGGTCGGCGGGTTCTTGTTGGCGGCGAAGCCTGGCCTCAAGGCGGGGGTCGTCGCCGGGCTGTGTACGATCGCTCTGCTTGGTCTGGTCAGCACCGGCGCCGTGATGGCCATCGACGGACAGCGCACCATCGAGACCCATCCGACCACCAACACCGACAACAGCGCGGCATGCCTGTTGGCCGAGGAGGGCCCCGGCACCCAAGCCGAGATCGACCACAAGGGTTCGCAGGCGGTGGCGGCCAAAGCCGGCGTTGCCCTCACTGTCGTGCTCGAAGACGGCCAGCTCACGGCACACGAGCAGGCCGTCGATGGTAACCAGAACCCGGTCACCGTCTCGCGTGGCAATGTCGTCAACGTGATCTTCAAGAACCGCGATCCCGAGAAGCGACGACTCACGGTCAACATGGGCGAGTTCGAACAAGACGTCAACGGAACCATCGTCAAGCAACGGCCGAGAGTCTGCACGACACTGGTGCGGGGCAACGATGGCGTCCAGTTCCTGTCGTTCGTCCTGCCGAAACCATCGATCGCCAGTAGTCAGCCGTACACCTTCACCGTTCCCGGCGTCGACACGCCCCCGGTCGAAATCCAGGTTCCCTGAGTGATGAGCGGAGTCGATCAGCCAGTGAGTACGGTGCGATCTGTGAAACAGCGATTGGGCCTTGGCCTCGCGCTTCTCGGTGCGGCGGTGGCGCTCGGCGGCTGTGCCCGCGATGCTCCGCAAGACACGTGGCAGCCGGCCGGCTCGAATGCCCAAGAGATCCAGGACCTGCAGTGGTGGGTCTTCATGATCGCCGGGATCATCCTCGTCATCGTCTTCGTGGTCATCATCTACGTCGTCATCCGGTTCCGCGACCGTGGGCAGGAGATGCCCAAGCAGTCGCATGGCAACCCGACCCTCGAGATCGGGCTGACCATCCTTCCCGCGATCATCCTGATCGCGATCGGCATCCCTACAGTGAGCACGGTGTTCTCGCTGGCCAACACCAGCGACACGCAATGCATCGTCAACATCACCGGCCAGCAGTGGTGGTGGGAGTACGAATACCCGGTGCAGACGTGCGGCGGGGTCGAGATCGCCGAACCGGTCGTCACCAGTGGCGAGCTCGTGATTCCCACCCAGGTGAATGTGCTGTTGCGAATCACCAGCAACGACGTCATCCACTCGTACTGGATCCCCCGGCTCAACGGAAAGCGCGACGCCGTGCCCGGTCGCATCCACCCGCTGCGAATGGAGGCCGATCAGCCAGGCATCTATGCCGGACAATGCACCGAGTTCTGTGGGCTCAGCCATGCCCGAATGCGGATGAACGCGGTCGCCCTCACTGTCGCCGACTTCGGCACCTGGGTGGGCAACCAATTGACGCTCGCAACAAAGCCGACCGATGCGCTGGCGTTGAAGGGCGAAGACACCTTCCGCACGCAGTGTTCGCGCTGCCACCAGGTCAATGGACTGATGGAGGAGAACGCCGACGGCACGAACTCCGACAAGCCCGTCATCGCCCAACCGGATCTGTACATCGTGTCTGGTAATGCACCACAGCTCACCCATCTGATGTCGCGAACCACGTTCGCCGGGGCGACATGGGATCTGTTGACCGATGAATGCCGCACCGCACTGCGCGACGCGCCGCCTGACGAGTTCGGTGCCCTGTATCTGCAGGGGGTCACGCCGGATTGTTTCAACGAATCCGACCTGCGTGAGTGGATACGCAACGCGCCCGCGAAGAAACCGATGTATGCCAGCGAAGCAGACAAGACACAGAACGGTGGGAAGTACCGCGGCATGCCGAACCTCAATCTCACCGACGACCAGATCGACGAGATCATCGCCTACCTACTCGAGCGGAAGTAAGGAAGATCCCAGATGGCCATCATCGAACGACCCTCCACAGTTCCAGCCCTAGCCGGCGGCGAAGCGCCGCAGTTCGTCGGTCCGTCGTCGACCTATGGCATCTATCGCCGCCCGGTCTCGACCACCGGGTGGCGCTCCTGGCTGTTCACCGTCGACCACAAGAAGCTCGGCCTCATGTACGGCGTGTCGGCCATGTTCTTCTTCCTCGTCGGGGGCATCGAGGCGCTGCTGATCCGCACGCAGTTGGCCATGCCCGACAACACCGTGCTCAGCGCCAGCGTCTACAACCAGATGTTCACGATGCACGCCACCACCATGGTGTTCTTGTTCGTCATGCCGATGGCGGCGGGGTGGGCCAACTACTTCGTGCCGTTGCAGATCGGCGCCCGCGACGTGGCGTTCCCACGGCTCAATGCCTTCGGTTTCTGGTGCTTCTTGTTCGGCGGCATCTTCTTGAACACGTCGTGGATCCTCGGCGGTGCGGCCGACGGTGGCTGGTTCATGTACCAGCCCAATGCCAACGCCTTGTTCTCGCCTTCCCACGGCGTCGACTTCTGGTCGCTCGGTCTGCAGATCACCGGCATCGCCTCGCTCACCGGCGCGATCAACCTGATCGTCACCGTCCTCAACATGCGTGCGCCGGGCATGAGCCTGATGAAGATGCCGATCTTCACCTGGATGATCCTCGTCGTGCAGTTCCTGCTGGTGTTCGCGATCCCGGTCATCACCGTGGCCTTGTTCCTGCTGATGTTCCAGCGCAACTTCGGTGCCCAGTTCTTCAACGTCGACGCCGGAGCCGACCCATTGCTGTGGCAGCACTTGTTCTGGATATTCGGACATCCGGAGGTGTACATCCTCATCTTGCCCAGCTTCGGCATCGTCAGCGAGGTGCTGCCGGTGTTCAGTCGAAAACCGCTCTTCGGGTACAAGTTCGTGGTGTTCTCAGGAGCGGCCATCGGCTTCGTCGGGTGGGGTGTGTGGGCCCACCACATGTTCGCCAGTGGTCTCGGTCCGGTCAGCGTCGCGGTGTTCTCGGTCAGCACGATGTTGATCGCGATTCCGACCGGCGTGAAGATCGTCAACTGGACGCTCACGATGTGGGGCGGCAAGCTCCACTTCACGACGGCGATGCTGTTCGCGATCGGTTTGATCGTCGAGTTCACCATCGGCGGTTTGTCAGGCGTCACCCACGCGGTGTCGCCATCCGACACCCAGCAGACCGACACCTACTACATCGTCGCCCACTTCCATTATGTGTTGTTCGGTGGCGCAGTCTTCGGCATCTTCGCCGGCTTCTACTACTGGTGGCCGAAGATGTTCGGCAAGCTGCTCAACGAAAGGCTCGGTAAGTGGAACTTCTGGTTCATGGTCATCGGTATGAACCTGACCTTCGGACCGATGCACATCATGGGTTTGCAAGGCCAACCGCGTCGCATGGTCGTCTATCCCGAGAACCTCACGGGTGAGGGCTTCTTCAACCTCCACTTCTGGAACACGGTTGCCAGCATCGGCTCCTACCTGCTGGCGCTTGGAATATTCTTCTTCCTGGTCAACGTGTGGCACACGACCCGCAAGGGTGCCGCTTCACCACTCGATCCGTGGGATGCGCGCAGCCTCGAATGGCTCACCACCAACCCGCCGAAAGAGCACAACTTCGACGTCATCCCCCAGGTGCACGCCCTCGACGAGTTCTTCCACATGAAGTACGAAGAAGTTGACACCGACGCCGGGCCACGACTGCACAAGATTTGCACCGCCGAGGAACTGCTGGCCGAGCAAGAGGCCAACGCCGACAAGCACATCCACATGCCGTCGCCGTCGTATTGGCCCATGGTGGTGGCCATCGCCTTGCCGATCATGGCCTACGGCATCATCTACTCGACCGTGCTGGCCGTCGCCGGCGGGTTCATCCTGCTGCTGGCCATATTCGCCTGGGCGCTCGAGCCGTCGGTCGCCGATGACAGCGACTACGACCCGCCCTTGCAAGGTGGAGAACCAGGCAAGGAGCTCGCCAGTGTCTGAGGCAACTCTCATCGAGACTCCCGCGCCGGATGATCACCCCGCCACCGGCCACGGCGACACCGGGCATGGCGACAATGAGCACGGCGTCCTGCACAGCACGACAGGGCTCAGCAACAACAAGCTGGCGATGTGGCTGTTCCTCGGCAGCGAGTGCTTGCTGTTCGGCGGTCTGATCTCGACCTACATGCTCTACCGCGGCCGCCACACCGGCACCCCTGGCCCGGCTCAGCTCTGGGACATTCCGTTGACGTCGGTGTCGACCTTCGTGCTGCTGATGAGCTCGTTGACAATGGTGCTCGCGGTGAGCGCTGCCCAGCAACGCGACGACCGCCTGACCCGGATCTGGCTCACGGTGACGGCCCTGCTCGGCGCCACCTTCGTCGGTGCCCAGGTCTACGAGTTCACCTCGTTCTACCACGAGGGCATCGGCTTCACGACCAGCCTGTTCAGCTCGAGCTTCTACACATTGACCGGGTTCCACGGGATCCACGTGACGGTCGGAATCATCATGTTGATGGCGGTCGTCGGCATCATCTCGCGCAGCAAGGTGCCCGGTGACAAAGCCGAAGTCGTCGAGTTGGTGGGTCTCTACTGGCACTTCGTCGATATCGTCTGGATCGTCATCTTCACCCTCGTCTACCTGATCCCGGCATGAGGTCCGCCCGATGACTACCACCGAGCACGTCGAACACGCTGAGCACGCTGGCCACGACGACACCCATGGTCACAAACCGAACAGCTTCTACATCAAGGTTGCCGCCGCCCTGGCGGTCGTCACGGCCCTCGAGGTCGCCCTCTACTACCTCGATCTTCACTCGTGGTACATGCCGATCCTGATGATCCTGATGGTCGTCAAGTTTCTGACGGTCGTTTCGGTGTTCATGCATCTCAGGTACGACAACAAGATCTTCAGCATGTTGTTCTACTCGGGCTTGATCCTGGCGCTGGTGGTGTACATCGTCGCACTCTTGACGTTCCGCTTCTTCGACCCTGGCACCTGACCGATGCTTGGCGCGACCTTCGCCGATCCGTGGAGGTTCCAGGCCAACCCCGAGGTCTACCTGCTCGTCGCCTTCCTGATCGCTGCCTACATCTACGCGATCCGCGTGATCGGCCCGCGGGCGGTTCCCGAGGGCCAGCCCGTTGTCACCCGGGCGCACGTGTGGTGCTTCGGCGGGGCGATGGTGTTGCTCTCCACCGCCAGCACCTGGCCGATCCACCAGATCGCCGAGGACTACCTCTACTCGGCGCACATGCTGCAGCACATGATGCTGAGCTACTTCATGCCACCACTGGTGCTGCTGGCCACACCGACATGGTTGATGCGTCTGCTCGTCGGAACCGGCCGCACGTATCGAGTCGTCGCGTTCATGACCAAGCCGGTGGTCGCCGCCGTGGTGTTCAACGTCGTGGTGATGGTCACCCACATCCCGCCGGTCGTCAACGCGTCGGTGCAGAGTGCACCGTTGCACTACTCCCTGCACCTGTTGCTGGTGCTCACGGCGGTGTTGATGTGGATGCCTGTCGTCGGGCCGTTCCCCGAATTGCGCATGAGCAACGCCGCCAAGCCGATCTACCTGTTCCTGCAGAGCGTCGTGCCCACCGTGCCGGCCGGCTGGTTGACCTTTGCAGAAGGCGTCGTCTACAAGCACTACAACCAGCCGGTGCGGGTGTGGGGCATCAGCCCGACAGACGACCAGCAGTTGGCCGGGGCGATCATGAAGATCGGCGGTTCGATCTTCCTGTGGTCGCTGGTGGTCTTCTACTTCTTCAAGCGCTTCGCCACGACGTGGAAGGAAGACAACAGCTATCGCCGGGCGCCGTTGACCTTCGAGCAGGTCAAGACGGAGTTCGACAGCACTCCTGCTCCGTCCGAAAAGATCCGCTAGACCGCCAAACTAATCCCAGCGGAACAGGCGTGAGGCCAGCACCGGGGTCACGACCGCCCAGACGCACAGCACGACCCATGATCGTGCGGGCTGCGTGCCGGCATCGCTCAGGGTCTCGCGGAGCACATCGGCGAGAGCACCGGATGGCAGCGCATAGGCGACGGAGCGAACCGCTCCGGGGAGCTCGGCAAACGGGATGACCATGCCGCCGAGCAGTAGCAGGACGAGATACAACCCGTTCTGCGCGGCAAGGTTGATCTCACCGGGCAGGGTGCCGGCGAGGGTCAGGCCGATACCGGCGAAAGCCATCGTGCCGACGATGACGCCGAGGACGGCGAGTAACCAATTCGGCGAATCCGGGTTCCAGCCGAGCAGGAAGGCGACCGGCAACAGCACCGCGAACTGCACGATCTCGACAGCGATCACCGACCCGATCTTGGCGGCGATCAACCGCGGTCGGCCCAGGGGTGTGGCTCCCAACCGTTTGAGCACGTGATAGCTGCGTTCGAATCCGGTACCGATGCCGAGACTGACCATTGCCGTGCTCATCGTCGCCAGGGCGAGGATGCCGGGGGCGAGGAAGTCGATCGGCTCATTCGTACCGGTCGGTAGAACGTCGACGGCGCTGAAAAACACAAGCAACAGCACCGGGATGCCGAGAGTCAGCAGCAATTGTTCGCCGTTGCCGGCCACACGTCGGATTTCGGCACGCAGTTGGATGAGAACCAACTTCATCAGCCGTCACCACCGGTGAGCCGACGGAACACGTCTTCCAGACGTTGCCCGCCGGCGCGCATGTCGTGCAGGGGGTAGCCACCCTCGGCCAACCAGCCGCCCAGTTGGGCCATCAGGCGCGGCTGAGGCGGGGCGTCGATGACGTACTCGTCGTGGCCGACCTTGCTGGCGACGATGCCCGTCGCAGCGGCGAGTTCGCGGAGATCGAGCTCCGGGTCGCTGCGAAAGCGGATCTCGTCGTGACCTCTGCGCAGCTCGGCCAGAGTGCCGTCGGCTATCAACGACCCGTGGTCGATGATCACCATGCGATCGGCCAAGCGCTCGGCTTCGTCGAGTTCGTGTGTGGCGAGCACCACGGCGCAGCCGTTCGACGCCAGCCCGCGGATGATGCAGCGGATCGCATCGCGCCCGTTCACATCGACGCCCGACGTCGGCTCGTCGAGGAAGGCGACGTCGGGTTCGGCAGCGAGCGCCAGCGCCAGCGACAAACGCTGTCGTTCGCCGCCCGACAGCCGTTTCCAGATCGCCTTGCTCCTGTCGGTCAACCCGACAGCCTCGACCAGCGCACCTGCATCGGCGCCGTTGCCGTAGAGACCGGCGTAGTGCCGCACGGTCTCCAGTACGCCCGATCCCGGGTAGATGCCCCCCTCCTGGAGCATCACTCCCATCCGTTTGCTGAGCTGGCGTTGATGCGTCGCCGGGTCGAACCCGAGTACCCGCACCGTTCCTGTCGTCGGTCGCCCGTAGCCCTCGCAGACCTCGATCGTCGAGGTCTTGCCGGCGCCATTCGGGCCGAGCACCGTCGTGACCTGACCGGCCTCGGCAGTGAACGAGATGCCATCGACGGCCAGCACGTCTCCATGACGAACCGTCAGTTGCTCGACTTCTACGGCGGCCACAGCGTGCGACCCTAGGCGACCATCCGGCCGAATTCGCGATCAAGTCACGGTCCGATCGGGCCGATCAATGGGACATGACACGGTTCTCCGTGGTGGTGTCCGCTCTCGATGAGCAGGCCGATCTGAGTCGCTGCCTGCGCGCCGTCGCCCGGGCCGCGGACGCGGTCCATACCGAGACCGAGGTGGTTGTCGTGGTCCGTGATGGCGACGCGTCGCCGGCACGGGTCGCCGCAGCGCTGGGCGCGGTCGTCGTCACGGTTGGATCGTCAACCATCGCCACCGCTCGCAACGCGGGCGCACACGTGAGCGCGGGGCAGATCCTGGTGACGATCGATGCCGACCGGGTGATGTCGCCTGTTGCCTTTGCGGAGATCGAGCGGCTGCTGGCGACCGGGTGCTACGTCGGAGGAGGGGCGATCCAACATTCCGAACGACGTTCGCTGGCGATCGACATGGCAATGGCCATCAGCAGGTTGACGTCCTATCTCAACGGGCTGGGTGGCGGGATGTACTGGTGCCGTCGCGACGACTTCGATGCGATCGGTGGGTTCGACGAGCGGGTGACGACGATCGACGATCTCGACTTCGCCCGACGACTGCGAAACCATGGTCTTCGCACCGGGCGCAAGTTCGTCAATCTTCGTCAGGCGCCGGTGACCACATCAGGTCGTCGGGACGCTGCCGCCAGGAAGCGCCTACGCCCTCAGCCGCTGAGCACGGATAACCTCTCCGATCTGTGATCGATGTTCGTCTGTTGCGCACCGACCCTGAGGCGACGCGCTCTGCTCTGGCCCGCCGCGGTCAGACCGAGGTGCTCGATCAACTCGACAGGGCGATCGCGTTCGATGCCCTGTCCCGCGACATCGTCGCCAAGCGTGATGCAATTCGCGCCGAGGTCAACGAACTCTCCAAGCACGTCGCCGAGCTTCGCCGTAGCGGCGACGTGGCCGGCGCCGAAGAGCAGCAGCTCCGCAGTCGGGCCCTCGGTGACGAGGAGCGCGTGCTGGCCAACGAGTTCGACGTCGTCCAGGGTGATCTGCGAGAACTGTTGTTGCGCATCCCCAACCTCCCTCATCCCGATGCTCCCGACGGTGCCGGCGACCTCGACAACCCGGTTGTCAAGGGTCCGGTCGGCCTGGACGTCGAGTTCCCGGCACATCGTCGGGTACCTCACTGGGAGACCGGCGCGACGCTCGGCATCCTCGACAACGAGCGGGCCACCAAGATCAGCGGGGCGATGTTCACGATGCAACGCGGCAATGGGGCCGCCCTGGCCCGGGCGTTGTGTCAGTACGCCCTGGACCGCAACGTCGATGAGTTCGAGGAGATCCGTCCGCCCTCGCTGGTCACCACGGCGACGCTGACGTCGACGGGTCAGTTGCCGAAGTTCGCTGACGATGCCTACAACATCGAGCGCGACGATTTGTGGTGCATCCCGACCGCCGAGGTGCCGTTGACCTCGATCTACGCCGGGGAAGTGGTCGATGCCGAGCAATTCCCGTTGAAGATGATGGCGTACACACCCTGCTACCGCCGCGAGGCAGGATCGGCCGGCCGCGACACTCGCGGCATGTTGCGGGCTCACGAGTTCGACAAGGTCGAGATCCTCGCCGTGGCGATGCCGGAGCAAGCACCGGAGTTGCTGGTCGAGATGATGGGTCGCGCCGAGGCATTGATCGTCGGGCTCGGCCTTCCGTACCGGATCATCGAGATATGCACAGGCGACATGGGCCAGAGCCACCACCGCAGCTTCGACATCGAGGTCTATGCGCCGGGGTGCGACGCCTGGCTGGAGGTTTCCTCGATCTCGTGGTTCAGTGACTACCAAGTCGCGCCGAGCCGACATCCGGTTCCGAGTTGCAGGTCAGAAGGGGACGCAGATCGCCCATACGCTCAACGGCTCGGCGCTGGCTGTTCCGCGAGTGTGGGCAGCGATCGTCGAGAACTATCGCGAGTCCGACGGGAGCGTGACCGTGCCAGAGGTCCTGCATCCCTACATGCGCGGTGTCGAGCGGATCACGGGGCGATGAGCGACTGGGCATCGCGGCGCGCCGACTACGAGTCGGAGGGGCTCGATGTCGCCGATGTCGACTCCGACCCGATCGTGCAGTGGCAGCAGTGGTACGACCAGGCGGCGCAGGCCGATTGTGTCGAACCGAACGCCTTCGTGCTGTCCACGATCGACTTCGAGGGCTGGCCGCAATCGCGCTACTTGCTGGTGCGCGGCGCCGATGAGCGCGGCTTCTCGTTCTTCACCAACTACGAGTCGGCCAAGAGCACCCAGCTAGCTGCCGAGCCCCGGGCGGCGATGCTGTTCACCTGGCTGCAACTACACCGGCAGGTGCGTGTCATCGGGTTCGTCGAGCGACTGCCGGAGGCGGAGAGCGACGAGTACTACGGGTCCAGGCCGCGGGCATCGCAGATCGGGGCGTGGTCGTCGCCACAGTCACAGGTCTTGCCCGATCGGGCGTCGTTGGAAGACCGCGTCGCCAAGTTCGAGCAGACGTTTGCCAACGTCGATCAGGTGCCGCGTCCTGCCTACTGGGGTGGGTGGATGCTCCGTCCGGTTTCGTACGAGTTCTGGCAGGGACGTCCCAGCCGGCTCCACGACCGGGTGCGTTATCGCCGCGATGCAGACGGTGCGTGGGTCATCGAGCGGTTGGCGCCGTAGCCCACATCGCCGTAGCGTCGACCAGACCGTCGATCAAGGAAGCCATGTGCGGAACCATTGTGGTGTGGTCCCAGTTCTGCCAGATCGGACTCGAGCCGCGGATGCGCGGGGGTAGCTCGATCTGGACGCCCTTCTGCGGAGGCAGGTTCACCGGGTTGTCCGGATGCAAGCCACGCAGGTCTTTCGGAATCCGGTCGAGTTCGGTGACGATCTTGTACTCGGGAAGGCGAGGCCGTAGGTGCCCGGCGACGTGATCGGCAAGATGACGGTTCTGGCCACCGAGGAGCAGCGAGGTGAAGTTGTCGCGGCGACCGAAGCCGTGAATCGTGATGACGATGTCGACGTGATCGATGAAGGCCGCCAGTTGAGCTGACGACCGCGGGGTGACCCGGTGCGACGGGATGTGCCATTGGAGATCGTCGGGCTGCAGTACGCCGTAGTAGCTGGCGCCGCTTCTCGCCGCGGCATGCGATGCGACGACGTCGGTCTGTTCCTCGAGGGATCCCCCGTGAAAGGCCATGAATCCGATGCGGCTGCGGAGTTCGCAGACTTCTTCTACGCCGGTCGTGGCCAGCAGTTCGGCAAATGGGTCGGTCACGACGCCGGCTCGTTACGTTGCAGCCTGAAGGCGGTGACGACTGCGGCCACGATCACGATTGTGCCAACAGTGACGACTGCCGATTGATGCTCCAGCACGAAGTTGGAGAGCTTGCTCTGCCAATCGTCTGCCTTGGCGACAACAGTCCCACCAGTGCCGTCGGTGAGACTGCTGTACCAATACCAACACAGATAGAGCCCTGTGAGTATCAACAACACGCCGGCAACCTGTTCGAACCAGGCCATACCACGTCTCAAGACGCGCAACAGGGCTGTGTTGGCGAACGCGAGTGTCACCGTGAGCGCAGTCACGACGAGGGCCATCCCGATCCCGTAGAGGGCGATGGCAGCGACGCCCGTGCGAAGTCCGTTGGTACTGAAGCTGCCCAACACCACGCCGGTGAAAGGGGCGATCGTGCAGCCGATCGACGCGATCGCGTAGGCCAACCCGAACACGTACATCGACCGAACACTGCGGTCGCGGTGACCGACGTCGAGCGTCGGTGTGGTGAAGGGCACGCGGTATCCGAAGAGCATGGCGATCCCGAGTACGACCAGAGCGATGCCGATCACCAGCGAGACCCATTGGGCCTTCTCCACGAACCAGTTCGTCGACACCTTGGTGGCGGCACCGATGACCACGAAGATGCTCATGAAGCCGGCGGATACGGCGAGGCTGACCTTCACTGCCCGGAGCGTCGACGCGCGCTCCGTTCCCGGACGGAGGTTCTCCATACCGAGGAAGTAGACGAGGTAGGTCGGAAGTAGAACAAAGCCACATGGATTGATCGCGGCCAGCAGGCCGGCGGAGAAGGACGTTGCCAGCCGGGCATCGAGGGCGATCACAGCAGCGTGTTCCTGATCAGAGCTTCCAGCTTGTCCGCCGTCAGTTCACCGGTTTGTTCGACGATCTTGCCGCTGGGATCGATGAACAGGGTCTGCGGGGAGGTGGCGATGCCAACTGCTGTTGTGAGTTCGCCGTCGGGGTCGTACAGCAATTCATACTGCACGCCCTTGTCGCGTGCGAACGCCTCCTCGCCTTGCGAAGGCGGCAGAGTGTCGACGCCGACGAACCTCACCTGGTCACCGAACTTGGCGTGCATCGCCGCGAAAGCCGGGAGTTCGCGTTTGCATGGCGCGCACGTGGAGTACCAGAAGTTGACGATCAGTGGTTTGCCCACGAGTTCAGCCGTGGGGAACGCGTCGCCCGTGAGGGTCTGGATGTTGACAGTCGGAAATGTCCGACCGGTGACGGCGGCGTTCGTGCCGATCGACGGGGAGAGATCGTTGGCCGAACTGATGGTGATGTCGTCGCCGTCGCGATTGGCCGCAACGGCAGCAGCCGTGACCACGATCATGGCCGCCACCGCCAACGAGCCGAACAGCAGCCGCTTGTTGACCGTCACGTCTCTGAAGGTTAGCGACGGTCTGCCCCGCCCGGCCTAGGCAACGAGGTGCGGGGGGATTGGCACCTCGTCGATCACCACGGCCGGGCGGGGGTTCTTGGGCGGACGTCCACGTGGTCGTTTGTTGACCACGACGCGACCGCTTTCGATGAGCTCGCCTCCCCACACACCCCAGGGTTCGGCCCTCTCGATCGCACCGTCAAGGCAATCGGCAGCGAGGGAGCATCGGCTGCAGATGGCCTTGGCCCGGGCGATGTCGAGCGGGATGTCCGAGAAGAAGAGGTGGGTGAGGGTGCCGTGACCGTCGGCGCAGCGCGGCTTGGGGGCGCGAACGGCGACCGGCTCGACCAGTTCGGCGAACTCGATGTCGATGTCTCGGTTGATGTCGATTGCGTACATTTCGGGTGGTTCCTCTCGGACGAGTGGGAAGGGGTGGAAAAGCAGAAAGACCGCCGGGATCGGATCCCGACGGCCTCGGAGCGGATGCTCTCGACGTAGCTGTTGTTACGTCGGTTGCTTCCCGAGGTGTCGGGCGGGGTGCTTGATAGTCGTCTCGTTCATGAAGCTGCTGTTCATGCCGGACGGGGCTGCTGCACGCCACTGGTAGCCATGGACGAGCCCGTCGCACGGGCGCGCGCCACCGGCCACCGGGGCCAGTTGTGTTGCGAACGTCGTGCTCATTGCTTCCAGGTACCTTCCTTGTTTCGTCGGCCAGGCACAGATGTGCCAAGTCGAAAGATAGGCAACCAGATCTTCGTGGCTGCGTCAACTCATTTATTGTCGGCTGATGTTCGAGATGGTGGGGCGACCGGGTGGCGGGCGTACCTTTCGCGGCGAACGACGCGTCCGACTCGGCGATTGCTCACCTGGGGGGCGCCTGCGCCTGGACGCCGCGGCCCGCTATCTGCAGGACGTTTCCGACGACGACACCCGCGACGCCGGTTTGGCACAGATGACCTGGGTAGTACGCCGAACCGTGATCGACGTGCTGCGGTTTCCGACGTACCTCGAACCACTCGACCTGCTGACTTGGTGTTCGGGCATTGGTTCGCGGTGGGCGGAGCGGCGGGTCGACATCGAGGGTACCGAGGGAGGTTCGCTGCGTTCGGCCACGCTCTGGGTCCACCTCGATGCCGAAACGCTTCGCCCGTTGCCACCACCGGCGGCGTTCGAGGAGATCTTTACCGAGGCCGCTGATGGTCGATCGGTGACGTCGCGGTTGACGCTGGGTGGCCCGCCCGCCGACGTGGCGATGACCGACTGGCCGGTGCGTTTCGCGGACTTCGATGTCATGGAGCACGTCAACAATGCCGTCGCGTTTGTCGTCGTCGAGGAGGAGTTGGCGACGCGGAGGAGACTGCGGGCGCCCCTGCGAGTCGAGGTCGAATATCGATCTCCGATCGACCCCGGGGTGATGCTGCGCCGCGGTACGACTGAACAAGCCGGTGGGTGCGACGGATGGCTCGTGGACGAACACGATCAGTGCCACGTCGCCTTTCGGATCGGGCGCCCGCCGGCCTGAGCCTCCGCCCGTCCGGAACCGCGCCGCGCCGACCTTCCACCGGCCACGTCGATTCCTCGTGAATCGTCCGTGACGAATCGGGTGCCGCCAGTTCCATGTTTCGTCACGGACGATTCGCGACGGTGACGAATCGGGTGCCGCCAGATTCGTTTCGTCACGGACGATTCGCGACGGTGACGAATCGGGTGCCGCCAGATTCGTTTCGTCACGGACGATTCGCGACGAGTGGAACTGGCGGATGCACGACGGATCGCCGGGTCGAGACTCGGGTGGACCGAGGCTGCAGCGAGTCAGTCGACGTTGCGTTGTCACACCCTCGGCGTACAACGTCGAACATGCCTCGCATCGTCCAGCCACGCCCCACGCACCGCCCTTGTTCATGGTGCGCCACCGAGTTCGCGATCGCCCGCCGCCCGGGTCGTCCTCGCCTGTATTGCAGACACGCCTGTCGCCAACGTGCCTACGAGCACCGCCACGGTTTCGAACATCAGCGCACCGTGCGGCCCCTACCGGGCCAGGTGGCGGGCGATTTCTGGTCGGGAACCGGCTACGAGCGAGGCGGGTCGATCGCCCCCTTCGGCAAGACCCACGCCTTGCGTACGAACGTCAGACCGGAAGGTCGGCGGCGCGAAACGTTCTGCGGTCTGCTTGCGCCCCCGACGCCGGCCAGTACTTCACGGCGCTGCATCCGCGGGCCTGTCGGGTCTGCACGGCGGTGAGCGACTCCAATCCCCTTCGGTACGGAATCAGTCCATCGAACGAACTCGCTCGACTGCGATCGCTGCTCGACGACATCCGCGAGAAGCGCATCCCGCCGGCCGACGCGCTCAGGTGGATTCGGGCGAACTCGCCGTGACCGGCTCGGCCGCCTCGGCCGCCTCGGCGACCGCCGGCACGAACACGTTCTCACGGTAGAACTTCATCTCGGCGATGCTCTCGCGGATGTCGTCGAGTGCTCGATGCGAGCCAGCCTTACGTGGTCGGCTGCTGTTGAGCGCCGGATACCACCGCTTGACCAGCTCCTTGATGGTGCTGACATCCACGCTTCGATAGTGCAGGTACTCCTCGATCTCCGGCAGGTAGGCGGCGAGGAATCGCCGATCCATGCCGATCGAGTTGCCACACAACGGCACACGCCGTGCCTCGGTGACATGCATCTTGATGAATTCCAACGTCTGCGCGCCGGCATCGGCCAGCGACATGGTCGAGGCGCGGATGGCGTCGAGCAGTCCGCTCTTCGTGTGCATCTCGACGACGACAGGATCCATCTCGGCAAGCGCCGCTTCGTCTTGATGAACGACCAGGTCGGGGCCCTCGGCAACGATGTTCAGGTCGTCGTCGGTCACCAACGTGGCGATCTCGACGATGACATGACGTCCCGGATCTAGACCGGTCATCTCGAGATCCATCCACACCAACACGAGCAGGAAGACTACGCAACGCGTTACCGTCGCCCGCAATGGCCCAATCCGACGTCCCCGCCAAACCCGCAGCTACGGTGATGCTGCTGCGCGACGCGCACGCCGGAGTCGAGGTCTTCATGCTGCGGCGCACGACAGCGGCAGCGTTCGCCGGCGGAATGTACGTGTTTCCCGGCGGCAAGGTCGACGAAGCCGACGGTGAGGGCGATCAGGGTTACGTGATCGCCGCGATCCGAGAATGCTACGAGGAAGCCGGTGTCCTGCTCGCCGTCGACGAATCGGGAGCCATGGTCACGCGACGGCCACCCGGCGTTGGCCCACCGTCAGGCCGTCTACGACGGAGCCGTCGACCTTCGGGCCCTGTGCGATCAGCACCAGCTCCGACCGGCGATCGATGATCTGGTCTGGGTGAGCCACTGGATCACCCCGGTCGGAGAATCCTCGCGTCGATTCGACACACGCTTCTTCGTCGCGGTCGCCCCGCCCGGCCAAACCTCGCGACACGACGACAACGAGACGATCGCCAGCGCGTGGGTGTCACCCGCCGAGGCGTTGCACCGCGAAACGCGAACGCGAACTGACCATGATGCCACCTACCATCAAGAGCCTCGAGTACCTCGTCACCCACGACAACGCCGCGTCGGTCATGGCTTCAGCGAGACGGCTCGGCCGGCCGACGCCGATCATGCCAAGGCTGCGCCGATCGCCGGACGGGCGGATCAGCGGCGTGTCACTCCCAGGCGACGACGACTACGCCGACTTGGTCTGATCGGCGGCGTCGAGCGCCGCGGCGACCATCGACAACATCCGCGCCGAGCACCCCGCCATGTTGACCGGCGGTGCGACCTCGTCGACGATCTTGCGGGCGATCGCCCGGAACTCTTCGGCCGCCAACCCGTTGCCGTCGATCGCCACCGGGCGGCCGGCATCGCCACCGGCCGCCACGGCCGGTTCGAGCGGCACGCGACCGAGCAGCTCGACACCGATCTCGTCGGCCAGAGCCTGGCCACCTCCGGTTCCGAACAATGGGTACTCGACTCCGTGCTCGCACGTGAACGACGACATGTTCTCGATCACGCCGCATACCCGCAGGAAGCTGCGCCGGGCCATGTCGGCGGCCCGCGCCGCGACCTTCTGAGCCGCGATGGCGGGAGTCGTGACGATCAGCAGATCGGTGCGCGGCAACATCCGCGCCAAGACCCATCTGCACGTCGCCGGTTCCCGGCGGCATGTCGATGAACAGGTAGTCGAGGTCGCCCCAGTGCACATCGCGCAGGAACTGCTCGACTGCCTTGTTGAGCATCAGCCCCCGCCACATCAAGGCCGTGTCTTCCTCGACGAGAAATCCCGTGCTGACGACCTTCAACACCCCGCGCCCCACGGGCAACGTCCGCGGGATGATCATCGGCTTGTCGCGGCCCTCGACGGTCTCGGCCTCGAGCCGGTCGTCGATGCCGAGCAGACGCGGCACCGAGAAGCCCCAGATGTCGGCGTCGAGCACACCGACGGTGAACCCTTCGGCAGCGATCGCCGCGGCGAGGTTGACGGTGACCGACGATTTGCCGACTCCACCCTTGCCGCTGGCGATCGCCAGGATCCGCGTCGATGCAGCTACTTCGGTGTTCGGCGCGTTCTCGCGTGCGTTCCAGCGCGCCTTGAGCATGACCGTCTGATCGCTCTTCGCTGGTCATCTCGCCCCAGTCGATCTTGACCTTGGTCACACCGGGGTGCACGGCAACCCTGGTCTCGACGTCCTTCTTGATCTGGGCGCGCAGCGGGCAGCCGCCGATCGTCAGCTTGACACCGACGGTGACCACGCCATCGTCGGTCACGTCGACCGACGGAACCATGCCCAGCGTGACGATGTCGGCGCCGAGTTCGGGGTCGATCACCGACGCGCAGCAGCTCCGTGACCGTTTCGACATCGGGCGGGCTGGGAATCACAACATCAATTGTACGGTTACAGGTCGTTACAATGACTTTCGAACCGTAGGAGGAGCCAACACCGTGATCACGCTCACCGATACCGCCGCCGTCAAGGTCAAGGAACTGCTCGAGGCCGAAGGCGATCTCGATCTTGCCCTGCGCGTCGCTGTACGCCCCGGCGGATGCAGCGGATTCTCGTACGAGATGTTCTTCGACGGCGACGTCGCCGCCGACGACGAGAAGGCCACGTTCGGCAATCCTGGGGCGACCGTCAACGTCGTCGTCGATTCGGCATCGGCGCAGATGCTGCAGGGCGCCACGCTCGACTACAAGGACGGCCTCAACCAGGCCGGGCTTCTCGATCAACAATCCCAACGCCAGCCGCACGTGCGGCTGCGGGTCGAGCTTCAGCTGAGCGCTCAGCCAAGAACGCGTCGAGCCGCTCGTCGAGTTCGGTCTGATCCCAGATCACGTCGATGCGATCGTGAACGATTCCGTCGGGTCCGACCAGGTAGAGCACCGGCTCGTAGTCCAGCCCGAGCGCGTCGACTGCCGGCGCAATCGTGGTGGCGGCATCGTCGGAGTAGACGTCGGCGTGCACCATCACGATCTCGTCACCGAGCCGCTCGTGCGACTTGACCAGAAACTCCAGACCGGGCGCACACGTGCCGGTCTGGCAGTGCGCGGGCGTGCCGACCATGTAGCCGACCGGCTTGCCCGATGCCAGCGCCTGGGTGAGGGTCACGGCGTGGAGTGGGCACGGGCTCGGCGTCAGCGTGCAGTACGGCTCGACGCCGCGGTGATCGTCGACCGTCGGAGTGTCGAACGGCGGCAGCAGTGACCCGACGTACGGGACGGTCACCTGGGTGGGATCGCTGACGAGGAACGCGGCACCGAAGCCATCGTCGCCGTCGAGGCGCAGCGTGTACGTGCCCGGCTGGTCGATCTCGACGTTGAACGCCCAATACGGGAATCACCATGTCGGTCGAGCGGATCGGCGCGCTGACCGTCGCGATCTGCTGGTCGTTGGCGTCGAGCACCCGACCGTTGAGGACTGCCGGACCGGTGTTCAGCAGGCTGCCCTTGTCGGCGAGCGAGATCGGCAGGCGAACCTTGCCCGGCACGAACGTGTTGCTCGGATATCGCTGGGCGACGGTGAACCCCGTGGTACCAGGGTCGGGTTCGGTGCCGTTCCCACCTCCGGTCGAATCGCCGGTGGAACCAGCGGTCGGAGTGCCCGAACCTGCGGAGGAGTCGTCGCCACATGCTGCCAGGACGAGGAGTGCACCGGCGCCGGCAAGGAGATTGCGCCGCGACATCGACATCTCCGCCAGTGTACGAGTTGTGCCTACGATGCCCACATGAGCAAACCTCTCGGCCCGTATACCCCCGTCGTTCGCGCCGGTGACTGGATCATCGTCAGCGGCCAACTCGGCCTGCAGGACGGCGCGCTCGTCAGCGGTGGCGTCGCCGCCCAGACGGCCAAGGCGGTCGAGAACCTGGAGGACCAGCTGGCCAGCGTCGGGGCATCGCTCTCCGACGTCGCCAAGACGCTGTGCTTCCTCACCGACATGGACACCTTCGCGACGTTCAACGAGGCCTACGTCGAGGGCTTCGGCGACGCATCGCCCGGCGCGCAGCACCATCGGCGTCGCCGCGTTGCCCGCCGGCGGCGCAGTGGAGATTGAGGCCTGGGCGTACAAGCCAGTAGGGTGACCGCCGTGCCTGGCGCAATCGCAATCGTCGTCGTGCTCCTGCTCCTGCCGGTGCTGGTGTGCATGGGCAGCGCGGTCATTGCGGTGGTGCTCGGCGTGGTCCTCAACCACGATGCCGAGGTCCGCCACGAGGGCAGCGAACTGCTCGATCTCAACGTGTGACCATGCATCGTCACGATTCGTCGACCGAGGTGTTGACGCAGGCCGTCGTGCGGTACGCCGTCGAGCGCATGCGTCTCGACCCGCCACCGCTCGACAAGACCCGACCTTCGGCCGAGTTGCGGGCCATGGCCGGCAAGACGATCACCGCCAAGGGCATCGGTGGCCTCGAGGCGCTGCGCATCTTCGCCGACGTGCTCGGCCCGGCGAGCATCTCGATCGACCACCCGCGGTTCCTGTCGTTCGTACCCGCCGCCCCGACCGAGGCGTCGATCCTGTTCGATCTGGTCGTCGGGGCATCGAGCATCTACGGCGGGTCGTGGCTCGAAGGCGGTGGCGCGGTGTACGCCGAGAACGAGGCGTTGCGCTACATCGCCGACCTGGTCGGCTTTCCCGATACGGCCGGCGGAGTGTTCGTCACCGGAGGCACCGCCGGCAATCTCAGCGCGCTGATCGCGGCACGGTTCCGTTGGCGACACCGCGCCGACTGGCGATCGCGATCGCACCCGCGGGGTGATGGTGACCTGCAAGGGAGCCCATTCCAGCGTTGCCTCGGCCGCTAGGGCGATCGATGCCGACATCGTCTTGGTGCCGGCCGACGACCACGGACGGATGTGGGGTAAGGCCCTGCGCGACGAGCTGATGGGATTGTCGGCCGACGATCGCGACAACGTGTTCGCGATCGTGACGACGGCCGGCACCACCAATGCGGGCGTGATCGACGACCTCGCCGGCGTCGCCGACGTGTGCGCCGAGTTCGGCGTCTGGATGCACGTCGACGGTGCGTACGGCGGTGCCGGCTTGGCCGCGCCGAGCGTGCGCGATCGCTTTCGCGGCATCGAGCATGCCGACAGCTTCATCGTCGATCCGCACAAGTGGTTGTTCGCCCCGTTCGACTGCTGCGCGCTGGTTTATCGCGACCCGAACGTCGGGCGGGCTGCGCACACGCAGCACGCCGAGTATCTCGATGTCCTGCACAGCGGAGACGACAGCGACGACTTCGAATGGAACCCGAGCGACTTTGCCCACCACCTGTCACGCCGCGCCCGTGGTCTGCCGTTCTGGTTCAGTCTGGCAACTCACGGCACCGAGGCCTATCGCGACGCCATCGAGACGGCGCTCGACGTCACCCGACAAGGGGCACGGCTCATCGACGAGGCCGATCACCTCGAGCTGATCATGGAACCCGAGCTGAGCGTGCTGCTGTTCCGCCGCCGCGGTTGGACTCCGGCCGATTATCAGGCATGGAGTGATCGCATGCTCGCCGACGGCTTGGCCTTCGTCACTCCGACGTCGTGGAATCGAGAGGTGGTCCTGCGGCTGTGCATCATCAATCCGCTGACCTCGATCGACGACATCCGGATCATCGTCGACTCGTTGGTCTGAGTGCGGGCCTGAACAGTGTCAGATCTGCTGATCCGCAATGCGCGACTGCTCGCCACACTCGACGCCGGACGGCGTGAACTGGCCGGTGGCTGGGTGGCCATCGACGGCGGGTTGATCACCGCGGTCGGCGGCTCCGCCGATGCCGCACCGCCGGCAAGCGAGACCATCGACGCCAGCGACTGTCTCGTCACACCAGGACTGATCAACACCCACCACCACATGTTCCAGAACCTGACCCGCGCCTATCCGCCGATGACCGACAAGCCGTTGTTCGGTTGGCTGCAATCGCTGTACCCGTTGTGGCGGGCGATCGACGAGGAATCGGTGTATACGAGCGCGTTCGTCGGCCTCGCCGAACTCGCGTTCAGCGGGTGCACGACGTCTGCCGATCACCTCTACCTGCATCCTCGCGGCGCCGGCGACCTGCTGTCGGCCGAGATTGCGGCGGCCGCCGAGATCGGGATGCGGTTCCACCCGACGCGGGGTTCGATGTCGTTGAGCGAGAAGGACGGAGGGCTGCCACCTGACGATGTCGTCGCCGACGACGACGAGATCCTGGCCGCCAGCGAGCAGGCCGTTGCCCGCCATCACGATCGATCCCACGGGGCGATGGTGCGGGTGGCGCTGGCGCCGTGCAGCCCGTTCAGCGTGACCGAGGCGCTGATGGTGCGCTCGGCCGAGCTCGCCGAGCGCCTCGACGTTCGCCTGCACACCCACTTCGCGGAGAACGCCGAGGACGATGCGTTCTCGATCGACCGCTTCGGTTGCCGCCCGATGGAGTATCTGGAACGCACGGGGTGGTGCAGCGAGCGAACCTGGGTTGCCCACTGTGTCATGCCCAACCACAGCGAGATCACCCGGCTCGCCGAAGGCGGCGTCGGCGTCGCCCACTGCCCGAGCAGCAACCTGATCCTCTCGTCGGGAATCGCTCCCGTGGTGCGGCTGCGTGCGGCCGGAGTGTCGGTCGGGCTGGGCGTCGACGGGTCGTCGTCGGCCGACAGCGCGTCGCTGTGGTTGGAGGCCCGACAGGCAATGCTCCTGGCCAAGTTGAGCGACGGCGCGCAGGCCGGCACGGCGCGGATGGCACTCGAATGTGCCACGGTCGGCGGCGCAGCGTGCCTCGGTCGCCTCGGTGAGATCGGTGTGATCCAGCCGGGCGCCGTCGCCGACCTCGCTGTCTGGCGGCTGACCGGGCCGTCGTTCGCCGGTGCACTTGCCGACCCGATCGAGGCCTGGCTGCGCTGCGGGCCCGTCTCGGCATGGCACACCATCGTCAACGGACGAAGCATCGTGCGCGAAGGCAACATCGTCCACCGCGACCTCGACGACATCCTCCGACAACACACCCGGCACGCAGCTCGAATTCAACGTCTCGTCGACTAGCGCGTCATGTGGACCGCTCGTGGGATGACGCCTCAAACCTCGTTCCATCAGCCAGACTGTTGGCATGCATATCAGTCGGCGAAGTCTGTTGCGCGCCGGTGCATCGACGGGATTGCTCGCCGTGCTCGCGGCGTGTGTCGACAGTGACGTCCACTCGTCGGCATCCGACAGGAACGGAACCGGCGACGCATCGGCGGGCGTCGGGGCCCTTCCCGCTGCCGCGGCCAACCGCACCAAGTTCGCGATGGTGGGTGACTCCATCACCAAGGCATCCTCGAAGTCGCTGACAGAGGCGCTCGGCCAGCAGGGCTTCACCGAGATCGCCATCGAGGCCGAGGTCAGCAGACGGATCGCTGTCGGAGACGGCAAGGGCCAGCCGTTGTCGGGTGTCAAGACGCTCTTCACGATGATCTCCGAAGGCGTCGAGCCCGATGTCTGGGCCATCGCGATGGGCACCAACGACGTCGGCAAGTATGACGACGCTTCGGCCTACGCCGATCTCATCGATCAGATGATGTCGATGCCCGATGTCGAGGTGCCGATCGTCTGGGTCGATGTCTACAACCCGAACCAACTGGCCGGCACCAAGATGTTCAACCTGGTGCTACGCGACCGCGCCGCGAGCGCGCGGCAACGCCACGGTGGTGTCGTGGTTCGATCTGGCGTCGGATCCGAAAGAGAAGATCCTGCGAACCGATCACATCCACCCCAACCAGAAGGGCACTGTCGTATTCGCCGATCTGGTGTCGGCTGCGCTCGGCTGAACTGGTCAGGAACCCCAGCGGCTCTGGCCGAAGCGGTAGCCGACCGAGCGAACGGTCTGGATCAGGTTGGCTTGCTCCTCACCGAGCTTGGCCCGCAGACGGCGCACATGCACGTCGACGGTGCGGGCTCCGCCGTAGTACTCGTATCCCCACACCCTCGACAACAGGATCTCCCGAGTGAACACCTTGCCCGGGTTCTGGGCGAGGAACTTGAGCAACTCGTACTCCATGTACGTGAGATCGAGTGGACGTCCCTCGATGGTGGCCTGGTAGGTCTCGACGTTGAGCGCCAGCCCACTGTACTCGACCGTCTCGGCCTTCACCTGGGCGAAACCCTGGAACAGCAGATGACGTAGACGGGCCTCGACCTCGACGGGGTGGAACGGGGTGAGGCAGAAGTCGTCGTAGAGATCGTCGCGGAGTTCCAACTCACTCAATTGCGCCCCGGTGAGCAGCAGCAGGAGCCGTGTCGGGTCGTCACGTTTGCGCAGCGCCCGGCACATCGCCCAGGCGCCCTCCGGGTCGGTGTCGCAGGCCACGATCGCCCCGGACCACCCTGCCGGCGGCTCGTGGCTGGCGGCATCTTCGGGCGATGAGACCGCCTTCCACCTGTATCCGCCGAGGTCCAGGGTACGCGCCAGATCCGGCGGTGGTGGCTCCGGGTAGACGACGAGTTGTTCCATCACGACGGCGTTACAGCGCCCGCAGGTAGCGGTCGTGCTCGAAGGCACTGACATGGGTCTTGTAGGAGCGCCATTCGCTGCGCTTGTTGCGCAAGAACCACTCGAAGATGTGCTCGCCGAGCGCTTCGTGCACCAGCGCCGACTGCTCCATGACCCGGAGCGCATCGCTGAGCGATTGCGGAACCAGGTCGATTCCGAGCTTGGCCAGTTCGGCATCGCCCATCTCGAACAGGTTGCTGTCGGCCTCGGCGGGCAATTCGTAGCCTTCGGTGATGCCGCGCATTCCGGCGGCGAGCATGACCGAGAACGCCAGGTACGGGTTGCAGGCCGGGTCCGGCGAGCGGAACTCGATCCGTGTCGCGCTGGGATTGCCACGCTTGGCGATCGGGACCCGCACCAGACCACTGCGGTTGTTGCGCGCCCAACTGACGTGGACCGGCGCCTCGAAACCGGGTACGAGGCGTTTGTAGCTGTTGACGGTTTGATTGGTGATCGCCGTGATCTCCGCCGCGTGTCGGAGCAGGCCCGCCATGAAGTGCTTGGCGAGTGGCGAGAGGTTGTACCCGTCGTCGGCGGAGTAGAAGGCGTTGTCGTCGCCGTCGAACAGCGACAGGTGCACGTGCATGCCGCTGCCCTGCACGCTCTCGAGTGGTTTGGGCATGAACGTGGCGTGCACCCCCTGGCTGGCGGCGACCTCCTTGACGACCAGCCGAAACGTCATGATGCTGTCGGCCATCGTCAGCGCGTCGGTGTGGCGCAGGTCGATCTCGTGCTGACTCGGCGCGTCCTCGTGGAAGCTGTACTCCACCGGGATACTCATCGTCTCCAGCGTGCGGATGGTCTGTTTGCGGAGCGTGCCGGCCACATCGGTGGTGGTCAGATCGAAGAAACCACCCTCGTCGAGTGGTACCGGCGCTTGGCCCTTCTCCGGTGGCGAGAAGTAGAAGAACTCGATGTCGGGAGCGACGAAGAAGGTGTAGCCGCGCTCGTGTGCGGTGTGCAGGTTGCGTCGCAGCACCTGCCGTGGGTCACCTTCGAACGGCGTGCCGTCGAGGTTGTGGATGTCGCAGAAGACGCGGGCCTCTGTCGCCCTCTGGCCTTTTGGCTCGTCGCCCCACGGCAGGACCTCGAACGTGTTGGCGTCGGGCATTGCCAGCACGTCGCTCTCCAGCGTGCGTCCGAACCCGTCGATCGAGGAACCGTCGAAGGTCATGCCGTCCTCGAGGGCGTTCTCGAGTTCGGCCGGGCTGATCGCGAAGCTCTTCAAGCTGCCGAGCACGTCGGTGAACCACAACCGGATCAGTCGTACCCCGCGTTCCTCCACCGTGTGCAGTACGTAGTCGCGTTGCTGTTCAAGCATCAGAGGATTCCTTGTCGTTCGGCAAATCTAGTCCCACGAAAAGACCGAACCCGTTCGAGCTCCCGGGGAGAGCTCGAACGGGTGAGGCAAATCATCGACGTGCAGCAATTAGGCGCAAACGCTCTCGAGGATGAGGCGGGTGACCGTGTACGGATCGCAGTTGGAGTTCGGCCGGCGGTCCTCTGCATAACCCTTGCCGTCGCGGGCGACCTGCCACGGGATGCGGATGCTCGCTCCGCGGTTCGACACGCCGTAGCTGAACTTGTTGTACGGGGCCGTCTCGTGGGCACCGGTGAGCCGGCTCTCGATGTCGGCGCCGTAGCCCTTGATGTGGGCTTCGACCCGCTTGCCGATCGCCTTGCATGCCGCCTCGATCGCGCCGTAGCCCTCGCGCATCGCCTTGGTCGAGAAGTTGGTGTGCGCTCCGGCACCGTTCCAGTCGCCCTTGACCGGCTTGGCGTCGAAGCTGATGATCACGTCGTAGTCCTCGGCGATGCGGTGCAGCAGCCAGCGACCGACGTACAGCTGGTCGCTGACGGTCAAGGCGTCGGCGGCGCCGATCTGGAACTCCCACTGGCCGGGCATCACCTCGGCATTGGTGCCTTCGATCATCAGCCCGGCGTCGATGCAGGCCTGGGTGTGCTCCTCGATGATCTCACGACCGATCACCCGGCCGGTGCCGACACCGCAGTAGTACGGACCCTGCGGGGCGGGGAAGCCGTCCCTCGGGAAGCCGAACGGCGTGCCGTCGGCCTTGAGCATGGTGTATTCCTGCTCGATGCCGTAGATCATCTCATGCTTGGCGTACTTCTTGGCGACCTTCTCGCAGTGGGACCGGGTGTTGGTCGGGTGCGGCTTCATGTCGGAGGCGTTCAGCACGTCGCACAACACGAGGATGTTGTCGCCGCCACGCAGTGGGTCCGGGCAGGTGAAGACGGGACGCAGGACGCAGTCGCTGTGCTCGCCGGTCGCCTGGTTGGTCGACGACCCGTCGAAGCCCCAGATCGGGGGCTTCTTGCCATCGCCCACGATCTTTGTCTTGGAGCGCAGCAATGGGGTCGGCTCTGTGCCGTCGAGCCAGATGTATTCAGCTTGGTAGGCCACGAAGTTCCTTCGTTCTCGGGATCGCGGGCGCGCCGCGATCGGGACCGGGAAATAGTGCCAGTTCGGCAGTTTCCAAGCCATTGCCGAACTGTGAACGCTGTGTGAAGTTGGGCCCGGACCAGGGCCGCAGTTCAGATCGTGACGCGTTGGCCCTGATCGAACCCGTGGACCCGCTTGATGTCACGGTAGGCGTTGATCCTGGCCTCTGCCAGCCGATCCGCTGCGGCGTGGGTGGCGATGCCCTCGGTCTTCGAGATCGTCGAAGACCTCGTGCATTCGTTCGTAGATCTGGGCCACCTTGGCCATCCCGCGGTCCTTGTTGACACCGCCCCACAACCGGTCGGTGTCGAAGACCGTTCCACCGGCGTTGGCGATGTAGTCAGGTGCGTACAACACTCCACGCCGCTGCAAGTTCGTCGCCGTGGCGCGGCTCGGCGAGTTGGTTGTTGGCCGAACCGCAGACGATCGACGCCTTCAGGACCTCGATCGACTCGTCGTTGATCGTCGCCCCCAGCGCGCAGGGGCAGTACACGTCGATGTCGGCTGCGGCGACGTCGGCCGCGGCGATCGAGGTCACCCCGTGCGCGGCGACCATCGCGGCGACCTTTGCCGGGTCGATGTCACTGACGATCACCGTGGCACCCTCGCCGACGAGGAGATCGACCATCGGGACACCGACCGCCCCGAGACCCTGCACGAGCACTCGTTTACCGTTCAGCGACGGCGATCCCGACTGTTGCTCGACGCATGCTCGCATCGCTTGCAGCACGCCGAACGCCGTTGCCGGCCCGATCGGCCCGGCACCACCGGCCGACTCGGGCAGGGTGATCACATTTCGCGTCTCGGTACGCATGTGATCCATGTCCTGCAGTGTCGTGCCGACGTCTTCACCGGTGAGGTACTCGCCGCCGAGTGAATCGATGAACCGCCCGAGTGCCCTGAACAGCATCTCCCGGCCCTGTCGACGCTTGGGATCGCCGATCACCACGATCTTGCCGCCACCCAGGTTGATGCCCGCCGCGGCGTACTTGTAGGTCATTCCCTTGGACAGTCGCAGTGCATCCTCCATCGCCGCCAGGTCGTCGGTGTAGGTCCACATCCGGCACCCGCCGGCGGCCGGGCCGAGCACGGTCGAGTGGATCGCCAGCACGGCACGCAGGCCCGACGTCCTCGTTCTGGAAACACAGCACCTTCTCGTGGCCGTTGGCGGCCATGTAGTCGAAGATCTCGGTCTTGTCCATCACCGACCAGTCCTCATCGACCAAACCTCATCTGATGGTCCAGCCGCCGTCGACCATCAGTACTTCGCCGGTGACGTACGACGATGCCGGCGAGACCAGGAAGACCACCGGGCCGACGAGTTCGTCGGGGCGTCCGCGCCGGGCCAGTGGTGTGAGATCGCGCACGGCTTGCTCCTTGGCCTCGTCGTGCTCACCGGCCGCGCCGGGCATGAACACCTCCATGTAGGCCGGGGAGAACGCGTTGACGCGGATGCCGTGACCTGCCCATTCGAGCGCCAGCGACTTGGTCAGCATGTTCACGCCACCCTTGGAGATGTTGTAGGCCGAGATGTTCTTGACGGCCACCTGGCCGCAGATCGACGAGTTGTTGACGATCGCGCCGCCACCGTTGGCGATCATCACCTTGGCGACGGCCTGGGCGAAGAAGAAGTACGCCTTCAGGTTGACGTCGAGCACGAAGTCCCAATCTGCCTCGGTGTAGTCGATCGCCGGCCCGGCCGCGTCGACACCGGCGTTGTTGACCAGGATGTCGATTCGGCCCCAGCTGGCCGCGACCTCGTCGACGACTCGGTCGATCTCCGCTTTGTGCGATGCGTCGCCCGGGACGACCAGACAGTCGCGCCCGACGCCGCGGATCTCCTCGTGCTGTTTCCTCCAACTCGCTGACGGTGCGGCTGGTCACGGCCACGTCGGCGCCGTGTTGGGCGAGCCCGACGGCGATCGCCCGGCCCAGCCCGCGACCACCACCGGTGACGAGCGCCTTCTTGTCGGTAAGGTCGAACAACGCGGACATCACACCGGATGCTAGGCACCGAGGGAACCGCACCACCGAAACGGACGTCGAAGAAGGCATGAACCGCCGCTCATTTCTCGCCACCATGGCCGCCACCCCGGTCCTCGTCGCGCTCGCCTCCTGTGGCGATCCCGACCAGGATGCAACGGGAACGGAGCCGACGCCTGATCCGACACTGGACCAGGGAACCACAGCGACCGTGCCGGCGGGTATCGCCCATCCGACCGGCGCCGACGACGTCGTGCTGAAGCTGTCGTACGAGGGGGGTTTCGTGCCGGCCGGATTCGCCTTCGTCAACACCCCGTCGTTGCTCGTGAGCGGCGACGGGCGGGTGTTCACACCCGGGATCATTCCGGCTGTCTTCCCGGGTCCGCTCCTGCCCACCTTGATGGTGCGCAGCATCACCGAAGACGGGCTGCAGGCGATGCTCGGCGTCGCCCGAGAGTGCCGGCTTGCTGGCGGCACCACCCGACTACACCGGAGGCGACAACGTGGCCGATGCGCCGAACACCGTGCTCACGATCAACGCCGCAGACGACACGTTCGTGCACTCCGCCTACGCCCTCGGCACGGGCAACCCGGAGAGTGACGCTCGCCAGAACCTGCTCGACGCAACGACGGCACTCTCCGACGTCGAGACCGCGGCCGGAGCGGCCAATCTCGGGGTCGAGCAGCCATTCGTTCCGACCATCTACCGATTTCAGGCCAGGGCGATCGATCCCGCCGAGCTCAACGGTCAGCAACCGGCGCCGACGGTCGTGCCGTGGCCTGTCGATGCCGGTGTATCGCTCGCGTCGGCCACGACCTGTGCCCGCGTCGACGCCGCCTCGGTCGGGTCGCTGTTCCTCGATGCCAAGCAGAACACGTACTTCACAGAGGGAGACGTCACGTACCAACTGGCGGTGGCAGGGGTACTGCCGGGCGACCCGGTGTGCTGACCTGAGGCGTGTTACCTTCGTCCGCGGGCGCTGAGCTGAAGGGGCTCGATATGCGAAAGTGCGCAGCGGTTGCCTTGTTGATCACGTCGATCGTGGTTCCGGTGGTCGGTCTCGATGTCACGAAGGTCGCCGCGGCCGTCGTCCCCGCTGGTTTCACCGACTCTCCGGTGGCGACGCTGGGGGCCTCGACCGGCATCGTCGGCCTGCCCGACGGGACGGTGCTGGTGCTGGTGCAATCCGGCTCGGTGCGCTTGATCCGCGGCGACGTGCTGCTGCCCACTCCGGCGTTGACGATGGCCCTGTCGCCATGCAACGGTGGCGAGCGCGGGTTGCTCGGCGTCGCACTCGATCAGGACTTCAAGGCCAACGGCTTCCTCTACCTGTACTTCACCCGACCCAGTCCGGGTGCTCCTGGTGGATGTGTCAATCGGGTCAGCCGATTCACGATGTCGGGTGACGCGATCGATCCCAACAGCGAACTCGTCCTGGTCGACAACATCTCCTCGAACGCCGGCAATCACAACGGCGGCGACGTCGAGATCGGTGGCGACGGCTTCCTGTACATCTCCGTCGGCGACGCCGGCGCCGACCCTCGTGGTGGATCCAGCCCGAACGATGCCGCCCAGGATCTCAGCCTGCTCAACGGCAAGATCCTGCGCGTGGTGCCGTCGACCGGCGACCCGGCCCCCGGCAACCCCATCAGCGGGCCCGGCTCGGAGAGCTGTCGTGCTTCGCGGGAATCTGCCTTCCACGCCCACCAGCTGGTGCCAGGAGATCTACGCGTGGGGCTTGCGCAACCCGTTCCGGTTCGCGTTCGATCCCAACACTGGACCCGACACGGTTCTTCATCAACGACGTCGGTCAGGGCACCCGCGAAGAGGTCGACCTCGGCGCGATCGGCGCGAACTACGGGTGGCCCCTCCGCGAGGGCCAGTGTCCGATCGGCCAGAACCCACCGTGCCCGAACCCGTCGCTGCCCGCAGGATTCACGGATCCGATCACCGATTACCCGCGCTCCATCGGCCAGGTCATCACGGCCGGCGCGTTCATCCCCAATGGTCATTGGCCGGCCGAGTACGACGGCGGCTACCTGTTCGCCGACGCCGGAAGCGGCAACATGTGGTTGCGCCGCGCCAACGGGACGATCGACTACGCCACGCCCGTTCGCGAGCGGTGTCGGTGGCATCGCCGACATGGCGTTCGTCACGACCGGCGACAGCATCGCGCTGTACTACACGCTCACCGGCGGGGCGGTACGCAAGATCACCCGTCCGACGACGCCATTCGCCAGCCCCGGCTCGCTCGCCTTCGTCGCCGTGCCGCCGGGGAACCGCGTACTCGACACCCGCCTGCCGTCGGCGGGCGCCAAACCCGTGCGGGCCGGCGCAACGCGATACGTGCCGATGGGATTCGACCCGACCGTGACCAAAGCGGTGCTCGTCAACTTTGCCTTCGTTGCACCGAGCACCCCGGGCTATCTCACGGCGTGGGCTGGTCGGAGCGCGCGTGCCGCTGGCCTCGAACCTCAACGCGGTCCCCGGAGAGGTTGTGGCCAACTCGGCCGTGGTGCCGGTCGATGCGAACGGCGGCATTCTGATCTACGCCTTCTCCACCGCACACGTGGTGATCGACGTTCTCGGCCACTTCACCGTTGCACCCGGCGCAGTGGGTGCCGGCAGATTCGTGGCCGTCGTGCCGACACGCATCAGCGACACGCGTGAGGCAGTCTCGTCGACCAATCAATACACGCGGGGCGCTGGACCCCAGTACCCGTACGTTCGGGTGCCGGTGGCTCTCCGAGGAGGCATGCCGACCGTGGCGGCGATGGATGCCGCAGTTCTCGTTGTCACCGCGGTGACGGCGCCAGGCAACGGCGGCGGGTGGTTGAGCGCCAGCCCCGGTGGCGCGCCGTTCTCGGGATCGTCGCACATCAACACCAGCGGCTTCGGCGACATCCGAGCCAACCTGGTAGTGGTGCCCGTGGGCACCGACGGCACGGTCGACTTCCACCTGTTGTCGGTGCCCGACGTCGCCGTCGATGTCGCCGGGTACTTCACCTCGGCAGCGTCGCCGCTCGCGACCGTTGGCCGCTTCCGTGTGATCCAGCCGATCCGTGAAGTCGACACTCGCGTCGGGCTCGGTTTCGGCAGATTGCCGGGCGAGACGACGGCCACGATCGATCCGCTCTCTGTTCCGGCGAATGCCGGGGCGATGGCCCACAACATCACCATCGTCGACAACGCCACCCCGGGGTTCGTCACGCCGTACCCCGGGGGTGCCTTGCCGGTGGTCAGCGCCGGCAACACCAACGCTGCCTCCCAGATCCATGCCGTTCTGTCGTTCACCCGCATGAGTGCGGCTCCGGCGACGATGAGCTACTACACGCTGATGGCAACCGACCTGGTGGTCGACACTCCCGGCTACTTCGAAGGCGGCTGATCGGTAGCCTTTCGGTGTGGCCGGCCTGCGTATCGCCCTTGCACAACTGAACCCGAAAGTCGGCGACCTCGACGGCAACGTCGCCAGGATCGTCGCTGCCTACGACCGTGCCGAAGCCGCCGGTTGCGACATCGTCGCGTTCACCGAACTGGCGATCACGGGGTATCCGCCGGAGGATCTGGTGTTGAAGGCGGGGTTCGTCGCCGACAACCTCGAAGCGCTGGCCAAGGTGGCGGCGCACACCGGTCGATGCGCTGCAGTGGTCGGCTACGTTGCCGCCGACCGCGACATCTACAACGCGGCCGCGATCTGCGCCAACGGCGAGGTTCTGGGCACTTACCGCAAGCGGTTGCTGCCGAACTACGCCGTCTTCGACGAGGCCCGCTACTTCACACCTGGTGCCGCCAGCGACCCGTACGAGTTGTACGTGATCGGCGGCGTCAAGGTCGGCATCAGCATCTGTGAAGACGTGTGGAGCCCGACCGGTCCGCTCGCCGACCAGGCTGCCGGCGGTGCCGAGTTGAACATCAACATCAACGGGTCGCCCTATCACTTCGGCAAGGCGGCCGACCGCGAACGGATGCTGGCCACCCGCGCTGCCGACGCCAGTTGTGCCCTCGTCTACGTCAACCAGGTGTGTGGGCAGGACGAGCTGGTCTTCGACGGTGGATCGATGGTCTTCGATGCCGACGGCAACCTCGTTGCACGTGCCGCGCAGTTCGTCGAGGAGTTGTTGATCACCGATGTGCACATCGAGCCCGTCTACCGCAAGCGGCTGCTCGATCCGCGCGGCCGGCGCACGGAGGTCGAGATGCCGCTCGTCCACGTCTCCGACGCCCCCCTCGGGCGCGATGTCACGCCCGCGGCTTCGCCGGATCGCGCCCAAGCTGGCCGCCGACGGCGAGTTGTACGAGGCGCTGGTGCTCGGCACGGGTGATTACGTGCGCAAGAACGGCTTCACCGATGTCGTCGTCGGCCTTTCGGGCGGCATCGATTCCACCCTGGTGGCGTGCATCGCCGTCGACGCCCTCGGCGCCGACCACGTTCATGGTGTCTCGATGCCGTCGCGCTATTCGAGTGAGGGCTCGAAGAGCGATGCCGCCGATCTGGCGCTCGCGCTCGGCATCGATTTTCGCACCATCGCCATCGAGCCGGCGTTCACTGCCTACCTCGACATGACAGCGCAATCGTTCACTGGCAAGCCTGCCGATCTCACCGAGGAGAACCTGCAGAGCCGGGTTCGCGGGGCGACGCTGATGGCGCTGTCGAACAAGTTCGGTTGGATGGTGTTGACCACCGGCAACAAGAGCGAGATGGCCGTGGGCTACTTCACGCTGTACGGCGATTCGGTCGGTGGCTACGGTGTCATCAAGGACGTGTTGAAGACTCGGGTCTACGAGCTGTGTCGGTACTACAACCGGCGTGCCGGGCGCGACGTCATCAGCGAGAATGTGATCACCAAACCGCCGTCGGCAGAGCTGCGCGCCGACCAGCGCGACGACCAGAGCCTGCCGCCGTACGAGCTGCTCGATCCGATCCTCGAGCTGTACGTCGAGGAAGACCGCACCGCATCGGAGATCATCGAGCTCGGCCACGACGAGGCGATGGTTCGGCGCATCACTCGCCTCGTCGACGTGATGGAGTACAAGCGACGCCAGTGCCCGCCAGGGGTACGTGTGAGCCTGAAGGCCTTCGGCAAAGATCGCCGTCTGCCGATCACCAACGCATATCGCGGATGATCAGCCGCGGCGGCCAGTCGCCGACAAGGTGATCGTGACGACGCCCACGGATGCCAGGGCCGCGGCGATGGCTGCCGGCCAACCGATGCCGTAACTGGAGTACATACGAGTCGCCGGCACCGACATCACGGCTCGTCCGATCGTGTCGACGCCGATCAGCAGCCCGAGCCCGCGTGCCGGCGCACCGGGGACCAGGCCCGTACCGAGCGAGATCGCACTGACGACGGAGAACTCGAAGCCCAGAACACCGATCGCCAACAGGGCGACGCCGAGCACGAGGTGCTGGTGCCCCAGCGCCAGGCCTGCACTTGCCGGGACCATCAATGCCGCACCCATCGCGACCGAACGACGCTTGCCCCAGACATCGGTGAAGCGGGCGACCGACAGCGTGGCGATCAATTCACTGGCGCCGAGCAGGAACGTGACCACCGATAGTCCGGCAGGCGTCAGCCCGAACTCGTCCTCCAGCCAGCTCCCGAAGGTGACGATCAGCGTATGACTGGCCGCGGTGATCGCGAAGCCGGACATCAGCACCAGCCAACCGCGGGGAATGAGGCGACCGTGCGCCGCTCGGGGGTGTGCGGCACTGTGCCGGGGCTGCGGGGACGGCGACTCGATTCGACCGATCACCACGAAGGCCATGCAGGTCATGGCGACCGCACCTGTGAGGTAACCCACCCGCCAGTTCGAAACGGCGGTCACCAGGCCCATCAGGGTGACCCCGATCAGCAGTCCGAAGGCCCACGACACCTCGATCAGGCCCGTCACGCGCCCGCGGCGGTCGTAGGGCACGTGCTTGGCGATCCAGGCGCCGATCCCCAGGTAGAAGGTGGTGTTTCCCTGCCCGATGACCACCAGGGCGACAGTCAGCATCGCCACCCCTTGCGTCGCCGCGGCCATGAGGGTTCCGGTGATCACCGCGCAGACTCCGATGACGACGGCGCGGCGGGCACCCAGTCGATCGACCACGCGGCCGATCATCGGTGAAGCGAGCCCGAACAGCTCGGAGATGGCGATCGCCACCCCGATGTCGGCCAGACGCACGTCCAGTCCCCGGGCGATCGTGGCGATGAAGGGCCCGACGAAGCGGTAGCAGGCGTTGGACGTCGTTCGGGCAGCGGCGAAGGCCGTGAGATTGTGCCGCACCTCGGGGGCGTAGGAATCGTCCAACACGCGACCGAGCACGACATTCGACACTAACGCCGCGTCTGGGCGAATGCTGAGCGGAAATGCTGCTGTCGTCATGCAACGCCGCACGACGTTCGGCACGAACTCGCTAACCTGTGGACCCCGTGGCCCTGATCGTTCAGAAATACGGCGGTACCTCCGTCGCCGACCCCGATCGCATGCGTGCCGTCGCCGAGAACGTCGCCTTCACCCGCCGCCACGGCCACGATGTCGTCGTCGTGCCGAGCGCGATGGGCAAGACCACCGACAACCTCATCAAGCTGGCCAACGAGGTGTCGAAGACCCAACCCGGCCGCGAAATGGACATGTTGATCACCACGGGCGAACGCGTGTCGATGTCGCTGCTGTGCATGGCACTGGCCGACCTCGGCATCGAAGCGGTCAGCTTCACCGGCAGTCAGGCCGGCATCATCACCGACGCGGTGCACACCAAGGCGAAGATCCTGGAGGTCAAGGGCGATCGTGTGCGCGAGGGGCTGGCCGCCGGCAAGGTGTGCGTCGTCGCCGGATTCCAGGGCATCAGCCTGCATAAGGAGATCACGTCGCTCGGGCGCGGCGGAAGCGATACGACGGCGGTCGCGCTCGCTGCGTCGCTGGGCGCCGACAGTTGCGAGATCTACACCGATGTCACCGGCGTGTTCTCCGCCGACCCGCGCATCGTGCCGCAGGCTCGCAAGCTGGCCCACGTCAACTTCGACGAAATGCTCGAAATGGCCGGCGCAGGCAGCAAGGTTCTGGCGCTCCGCAGCGTCGAGTTCGCCCGCAACCACAACGTCCCCATTCATGTCCGCTCGGCCTTCACGTGGGAGCCGGGCACATGGGTCACCGATCAGGAGCCAAGCATGGAAGAGCCGATCATCTCGGGTGTGGTCACCGACACCAGCGAATCGAAGGTGACCATCATCGCCGTCCCCGACCGGCCCGGCATCTCGGCCGCGCTGTTCGAGCCGCTCGCCGCGGCCAACGTCAACGTTGACATGATCGTGCAGAACACGTCGCAGGACGGCAAGACCGACATCAGCTTCACCATGCCGAAGGCCGACATGGCGACGGCCGAGTCGATCGTCAGTCGTGTCGCAGCCGAGATCGGCGCCAGCGGTGTCAACCACGACGACGACATCGCCAAGATCAGCCTCGTCGGCGCGGGCATGAAGACCAGTCCGGGAATTGCTGCCAAGATGTTCCGCACCCTGGCCGACGAGTCGGTCAACATCGAGATGATCTCGACCTCGACCATCCGCATCAGCGTGGTCACAGCATTCGCCGATCTCGAGCGGGCTGCTCGGGCGCTGCACACCGCGTTCGGGCTCGATTCCGGCCAGGCCTACTCCGCCCCGTTGCCGGAGCGGAAGTAGCCAACGCCGTATGCGACGCAATCACGTCCCGTGGCGAGCTGCGGGCACCACCTCCGAACAGAAGCGATCAGCCGATGAAGTGGTGCGTGAGACAGGATGGGTGTTCAACAATCAGACCGGCAGCGATCTCAACCTGGCCGAGTTCGTCGATACCGGCAACCACGAGACGCTCGCCTATCTGACTGCCTTCGGGTTGGGCGACGATCCGCACGGCTCGCAGACACTCGTCGAGATCGGTTCAGGGATCGGGCGCATGACCGCCAGCTTCACCCGGCTGTTCGGGCGAGTGGTTGCGTGCGATCTCGATGCCGCGTTCCTCGAACGGTGTCGCGAAACCGTCGCCCAGTTCGGCCGTCCCGAGCGGTTGCAGACGAGCCCGGTCGCCGATGGCCGCAGCATCGCCCTGGCCGACGACACGGCCGACCTGGCCTTCAGCTACATCACGTTCCAGCATTGTCACCACGACGACGCGTTGGCGTTGACGGCCGAGGCCGTGCGGGTGGTGCACACCGGCGGTCACGTGGTGCTGAACTACCGCACCTGGACGGCCAGCGACGTCATGCTGTGGCCCGCCGGCAAGATCGTGCGTGCGTTGTGGCGAGTCCCCAAACTCGGCCCGGCCATCTCCAAGCGCCGTTCCGTCGCCCGACTCGGGTGGCAGGCCAACCGTCTCTCACCGAACGAGGTGATGGCAGCCGTCAGTTCGAAGTTGAGCCATGTCCAGCTCTTCCGATCCCCGAAACGCCACAGCTTTGCCATCGACGGCGCGTCCGAGGAGACATTCGAAGGCGTGCACCGCAGTCACTGGTGGCTCGTCGCCACAGTCCGCTGACCCATTGCGATGAGTGATGAGCCGCGCCGGGAGGCTCACGTCTCATCGCCGGGCTTCGGGGGCGAAATTCGGGGGGCACGGGTGGTGGCCCGGCGTTAGCCTTTGGGACATGAAGATTGGTGTCGTCGGTGCAACCGGCCAGGTCGGCGCGGTCATGCGTCAGGTCCTGGCTGAACGCAGCTTTCCCGTCTCGCAGATCCGCTACTTCGCCTCGGCCCGCTCCGCAGGCACCACCTTGGAGTGGAAGGGCGAGCGGATCACGGTCGAGGATGCGGCGATCGCCGATCCGACCGGCCTCGACATCGCCCTGTTCTCGTCGGGGGCCACATCGTCGCGTGAGTTGGCACCGAGGTTCGCCGCCGCCGGTGTGATCGTGATCGACAACTCGTCGGCGTGGCGGATGGATCCCGATGTTCCGCTGATCGTCAGCGAGGTCAATCCTGGTGAGATCGCCAACGCCCGCAAGGGGATCATCGCCAACCCCAACTGCACCACGATGGCTGCCATGCCGGTGCTCAAGCCGTTGCACGACGAGGCCGGTCTGGTGCGGATGATCGCGGCCACCTACCAGGCGGTCAGTGGCGCAGGTCTGGCCGGGGTCGACGAGCTCGACAAGCAGGTTCGTGAGGTGGTCGATCACGCCCGATTGCTGACCCACGACGGTGCTGCCGTGCCGTTCCCGTCGCCGAACAAGTTCGCCAAACCGATCGCCTTCAACGTGCTGCCGTACGCCGGCAAGTACGTCGATGACGGTTCGTTGGAGACCGACGAAGAGCAGAAGCTGCGCAACGAGAGCCGCAAGATCCTGGCCATCCCCGACTTGCGGGTCAGCGGTACGTGCGTGCGGGTGCCCGTGTTCACCGGGCACTCACTGAGCATCAATGCCGAATTCGAACGGCCGATCACCGTGGCACGGGCGATCGAAGTACTCGGGGTCGCGCCCGGCGTCGTACTCAGCGACGTGCCGACGCCTCTCGAAGCCGCAGGTCAGGATCCCAGCTACGTAGGGCGCATTCGCCAGGACACCTCGATCGACGGGGGTCGTGGCCTGGCGCTGTTCGTCAGCAACGACAACCTCCGCAAGGGTGCCGCGCTCAACGCCGTGCAGATCGCCGAGCTGTTCCTCTAGTCGCAGGCGCAGGGAATCGAGACGCAACGCGGACAGCCGTTGGCGTAGCGCTGCGATGCCTCGCCGAGGTTCACACCGAGCTGGTTGGCCAGCGACGCCAGCCACGCCAACACGTCGGCGAACTCATGCACTTGCTGCTCGTGCGAGCCCTTGCGCACGGCCTGGGCCAGTTCGCCGACCTCCTCGGCCAGCCAGGCGACGGAGCTCGGCACCCCGCGAGCCCGATCGCGCTCGCCGAAGGTTGCGTCGATCTGGCGTTGGAGGTCGTCGAGGTCCACGCAGCGAGGCTAGCGGTGGGGGTTCTAGGGTGATCATCGAAGGTGACGGAGAAGTCCAGCGTTTGAATCAGGAGGTCGGCTCGTGGCCGAAGAGGAGTTGCCGCCGCTGGCGGTGGTTACGGGCGGAAGCGCCGGGATCGGTTTGGCCACAGCCGAGGCCTTGGGACGACGCGGTTGGCGCGTGCTCATCTGCTCCCGATCCGAGGCGTCCGGTCGCGTCGCCGAGGCGAGTCTGATCTCGGAGGGCATCGAGGCTCGATGGCTCATGGCCGACGTCGCCGATGTCGACCAACTCGAGCACGTCGCCGAGGTGGCCGCTCGACATCCGTCCCGGTTGGCAGCGTGGGTCAACAACGCCGGACGTCCGCTGGTGAAGGACTCGCTCACGATCTCCGTCGAGGAGTGGGACGACGTGTTCCGCACGAACGTCCGGTCAGCCTTCTTCGGAGCCCAGGCAGCAGCCCGGGTCATGATGAAACACGGCGGCGGGGTGATCGTCAACGTCAGCTCCATCCATGGCCAGATCGGTTCTCCCGGTCGAGTTGCCTACACGAGCTCCAAGCACGCCGTCGAGGGACTCACCAAGGCACTCGCCGTCGAGTGGGGTCGCGCGGGTGTACGTGTCGTGGGGATCGCGCCCGGGTACATCGATACGGAGTTGCTCCGTACCGCGCAACGAACGGGAAACTTCAGCATGGAGCAGGTGGCGCAGCGCGTGCCTTTGGGACGCATCGGCACCGTCGACGACGTGGGCAATGCGATCGCGCTGCTGTGCTCTCCCGAGCTTCGATACGTGAATGGTGCCACGCTCGTTCTGGACGGAGGCTTCGTCGCCCACGGGAGTTTCGAGGTCCTGGGCCCGCGTGAGCCAGTCACCGAGTCTCCGGAAGCGGCGGAGAATCGGTGACTCGCTGAGGCCGGAAGGCCTTCGCTGGTCGGGGTGGGGAGATTTGAACTCCCGACCTCCACGTCCCGAACGTGGCACGCTAACCAAGCTGCGCTACACCCCGTAAGTGCCCGAGCAATCTACCCGACGGTGGCCGGTACTTCCTCAGGCGATTCCAGTGGGGCGGCTCGGCGGCGCCGGTCGAGGATCGCCCGCGCCGCTCGCTTCAGGCTCAGCGGGTCGAGCGGCTTCACCAGGTAGCGATCGGCCGCACAGCGCTTGGCGAGGTGGACGTCGGCCTGGCGATCGAGCAGCATCAGCACCGTCACGTGGGGCAGAGCCCCAGCGCTCTCGTCGAGGCGCAGCGCTCATCGTGACGGCCATTCCACCCATCGAGCCGATCTGCAGATCGAGCACGACGAGGTCGGGCGTGCGCTGCTTGACGACGCCGGCGACGTCGCGGCCGTTGCGGCACACGGTGAACGACACATCGGGCCCGCCGAGCGCGGCGGCGATGTCGTTGAGAACGTGGTCGGCGTCGGTGCCCACCAAGATGTGCACGGCGTCGACCCTACCGGCTCGTCACCGGAGCGCGGAGCCAGCGAACAGCAAGGAGCGGATCTGGTCGAGACCGTCGAGGTCGTGTACGTCGCCGGGCAGCAGCGGTACCCAGGTCGGCTGCCTGCCCCGTCTCGTCGACCAGCGGGGAGATGTTCTCGTGCTCGCCGATCGACAGCGCGTGCAGTTCCGCCTGGTTGTCGTACAGCGTGGCACTCTGGGCACCGCGTGGGCGTTGCCGGTCGGCACGCCGAAGTCGGGTGTCGCCCGGTTGACGATGACGGCACCGACTGCCGAGATCCTTCTCGACCAAACGCTCGGCGAAGAAGCGGGCTTCGTCGATGGTGTCGACACGCGGCGAGGCCACCAGCACGAAGCGTGTGGTCTCACCGTGAAGGAGTTCGATCACGTCGTCGGCGCGTTGGCGGAACCCGGTCTCCATCCCGTCGAACGACTGGAAGAACGCGACGGCGTCGGCCAGTACCTCGGTACCGATCACCTTGCCGATCGAGCGCAACAGAGGCTGGGCGGCGATGCTCAGCACACGCAGGCCACGGCGCGTCGGCATCATCATCAACTTGAACATCGGGTGATCGAGGAATCGGGCCAGCGTGCGCGGCGCGTCGAGGAAGTCGAGAGCGTTGCGCGTCGGTGGGGTGTCGACGATGACGACGTCGAAGCGGTCGTCGAGGTGCAGCGCCAGCAGTCGCTCGGCAGCCATGTACTCCTGAGTGCCGCCGAGCGAACCGGCGATGTTGCGGTAGAACGAATTGGTCAGGATTCGCTGTGCCTGCTCGGGAGTCGGTCGCGTTGGCCAGGACCAGTCCGTCGAAGGTCGTGGCCGTGTCGAGCATCAGCGCCCACAACTCGCCGGGACCGTCGCAGACCCCTGACGTGAGCCGGATCGGATCGTTGGTCAACCCCCCGGGCACTCCGAGTGCATCGGCGAGCCGCTTGGCAGGATCGATGGTGACGACGACACAGCGGCGTCCGTTGCGCGCGCCGCCTGCAGCCCGAGCGCCGCCGCCGAGGTGGTCTTGCCGACTCCGCCGGAGCCGCAGCACACCACGACGTCGGCCGTCGAGATCAAGGCGTCGAGGTCGCTCATTCCTGCTTCCCCAGGCGCATCGGCCAGCTCCTCGATCGCGTCGCTGCCGAGAGCCGGGGAGGCAACGAGCGGCAGGCGTAGCTGTTCGAGGTCGAGCGCCCCGGCGAGCCGCAACGTCTCGCGCCGATGGAGCTCGCGCCGCGGCGTTGCGGAAGTCGGCCGCGGCACGTAGCGGCGTGCTCGAGCGGAGCCAGCTCTGCCGGCAGATCGTCGCCCTCGTCGAAGGCATTGACCACGACAGGCCCGAGCCGCAGACCGCCTTCGTGCTCCAGCGCGTTCGCCGTCTCGATGACCTCGTTGACCGGTGTGGTCTCGGGCAGCGTCACCAGGATCACCTGGCTGCGTCGTCGGGTCGAACAACAGCTCGGCGACGTCGGCGGCCTGGCTCCGTATCGGTCCGCCGCGCACCAGCTTCAACAAGTTGGCCGGCGCCATCAGGAACGTGACGGCGTGACCGGCGGCGGGGCCGTCGACGACGATCAGGTCGTAGGAGCCGGTTTGTTCGAGTTGCTTGATCTTGCCGAGCACGACGATGTCGTCGATGCCAGGTGCCGCCGTGGCCACGACTTCGATCACGCCGCTCGTGGCCAGTCGTTTGGCGACGCGACCGAGTCCGTGGGTGTCGAGGTACTCGGCGAGCGCTGCGGTCGGAGTCGAGCGCGAGGCAGTGGATGTCGTCGCCCACCAGCGAGGCCAGGGTCGGCTTGCCGTCGAGCTCGACGACGAGCACACGAAGTCCCCGATCGGCTGCCGCGCGAGCCAAAACCGCGGTTACCGTGGTCTTCCCGACGCCCCCCTTGCCAGCAACGATGGCAACGTGGGCGTCGGTCAGGAACTGCAGCGGATTCACGCTCTTCGGAGGCACTTGTGCGCAGACTAGCGATCACCATTCTCATCGCGCCCCTTATCGGGCTGGCGGGTCTGTCGCTGTTGTCACCCTCAGCTCATGCGTCGTCGCCGGCAACGACGCCGGTCACCACACCGGCGCCGGCGGTCGGTGACGAAACCGATGCGTCGCAGCTTGCGCCGGTCGACGTGTTGCAGGTGTCGGGGATCTTCGACAAGATCGTCGTCCGCTCGATCGGCGAGGCCATCGAGCGCAGCGAGTCCAATGGTTCGGCGGCCTTGATCCTGCAGGTCACCAGCCGCGGTGCGGTGGTGTCGACCGACGAGATGACTGAGCTTCTGCAACGGGTCGCCGATGCCACGGTGCCGATCGGGATCTGGGTCGGCCCCTCACGCTCGTCGCGCGCCTACGGTCTGCAGGCGCAGTTGCTGGCCGTCGCCGATGTCACGGCAATGGTTGGCGGGAGCCGCATCGGCTACATCAGCACGCCATTGACGGTCAACGGCGCCCCGATCAGCTTCGGCCCTGCTACTGATCAGTTGGTGAACGGCTCGATGAGCTTCAACGAGGCTCGCGCCGCCGGGTGTTCGAAGCTCGACACCACCGATCAAGGCGTGCCCACGGTGCGCAACATGGTGCTGGCGATGGACGACCAGACGATCGATGGTCACCTCGTCAACACCGTGGTCACGCAACTCGACGACAAGGGTGTTGAGCAGAACGTTTCCACCGTGCCGGTGTTCAGCGGTCTCGGCCTGCTCGAAGAAGTCATGCACACAGTTGCCAGCCCACCCATGGCGTTCCTGCTGTTCATCATCGGTCTGGCGTTGCTGATCTTCGAGTTCTTCACTGCCGGGGTCGGCATCGCCGGCGGGGTCGGCGCAGTCTGCGTCGTGTTGGGCTGTTACGGACTCAGCGCACTCCCGGCCCGACCGGCTGCCGTGGCGCTGTTGGTGCTCTCGATGCTCGCGTTCGCGATCGATGTGCAGGTCGGGATTCCCAGGTTGTGGACCGCTGTGGGCATCGTGCTCTTCATCATCGGGGCGTGGTATCTCTACACACCGGTGCCGGGAAACGATCTGAAACTCGGATGGATCACGTTGATCGTCGCCGTCGTCGGAGTGATGTTGACGTTCATCGTCGGGATGCCCTCGATGGTCCGCACCCGATTTGCCACCCCTACCATCGGCCGCGAGTGGATGATCGGTCACGACGGCACGGCGGCCTCCTCGATCGACCCGGAAGGTGTGGCCACGGTCAGCGGCGCACGCTGGCGTGCTCGCACCAATCGCGCCACGCCCATCGCCGCCGGCGCAGCGTTGAAGGTGGTCGCCATCGACGGAGTCACGCTGGAGGTCGAGCCCGAGGAGGGCGCTGCCCGTGACTACCGCGAGCGCCGGGTCAAGCAGTAGAGCTCCTGACTTGTGATCGTCGTCGACCAACGAACGTGGGTGCAGGGCCGCCCCGCGGCGTACAGCATGGCGGGGGAGGGCATGCCCGTGGTCCTGCTGCACGGCTGGGCGCTGGCACAGCACACCTATCGCCGTGTGATCGAGGAGATTGCCGACCAGGGTTGCATGGTGATCGCACCGTCGATGCCCGGCTTCGGTGGGAGCGGCGATCTGTCGGGTGAAGCGTTCTCGATGAGCGGGTACGCCAAATGGATCGCCGACCTTCTCGATGTCTTGGGGATCGAGGAACCGGCGGTGCTGGTCGGTCATTCCTTCGGTGGCGGCGTGGCCATCAAACTTGCCTACGACATGCCGTCGCGAGCGCGTTCGCTCGTGTTGGTGAACTCGATCGGTGGTTCGGCGTGGCGCAGCGGACGCAGCTTGCGCAGCATCTCGGAGAGGCCCCTGTGGGACTGGGGGCTGCACTTCCCGAGTGACGTGTGGCCGGTGCGTCAGGCGACACGCGTGTTACCTGTGGTGGTCGAAGACCTGCTGCCCAACCTGCTGCGCAATCCGCGAGCGATCGTGCGCGTCGCCAACCTCGCTCGGCGAGTCGATCTGCGAGTCGAACTGGAACGGGTCCGCGATCGCGGCCTGCCGATCACCATCCTGTGGGGCACCCGCGACGGCATCATTCCTCGTGAGTCGTTCGAGGCAATGTGCGTCGCGTCGGGTGTGGAGGGCACGGTTGTCGAAGGATCCCACAGCTGGTTGCTCGCCGACCCCCAGCACTTCGGAGAGGTGATCACCAACGACGTGCGCGTTGCCAAAGCGGCCCGCGACCTCGAACGCGGGTTGGAACACACCAAGCAACGCGGAATCAGGCGGGTGCCGAGCCTACGTCGGCGCCGGGCAAGCGGGGACCCGCCACCCGCAGGTCGCCCCGCCGTCGGGTGATGCCGCGGGCGTCGAGCTCGCCAACCAGCGGCAGTGCGTACTTGCGGGAGATACCCAGGTCGTCGCGCAGTTGGGCAACCGTGAACCCGTCGGGGTGCGCTTGAAGCAGGCGAGCCGCGGCCGCAGCGACCTTGTCGATCGTCGCCGGATGGAAATACACGCCGTCACGCTCGATCACCAGCTTGCGCCGCACCAGTTCGCGTAGCTGAATCCTGTCGATACCGGCGGGCTCCGGTGGAGCGACGCCACCGGCCAGAAGTGCAGCGACGAACGGATGGTCATCGAGTGGATCGCGGGTGTGGGCCAGCCGCGCCCGTCCCGAATCCACCGTGATGCCGTCGAGGGAGCCGGCGACCATGCGCTGGCGATCGTCGAGTTCGGCGATGTCTAGTCCCAGGTCTCCCGCTGCTTCGATTCGTGCCCGCACGTCGTCACTCGTCGCCTGCAACCAGGTGGGAGACACCACTGCGTGGCCGAGTATGGGTTCACGCCGCTCGCCCGTGAGCGCCTCGAGATCATCGGCGGTGACCCAGCCGCGCTCGGCGATCACGCGATCGACCGATCGGTCGGGTCTGGCCTTCGAGGCGGGCAGGACCGGCGCGACGTCGAGCACCTCACCGCCACCGATGGTCTCGTCGCGGCCGGATTCGCGCAGCACGAATCGATCACCCGAGATGAGCGGAAGCGGCTTGGCCAGGTGCAGCCGAACCAGCCCGTTCCCACCCGGTGGGATGGCGTCGCTTCCGAGCACACGTAGCTTGACGGGAAACTCACCCGAGCCGATGTAGGCGAGGTATGCACCCCGCCGCGAGACCTGGTGATGGACAGCCGCCAGGACGTGAAGGGTGGCATCGAAACGCAGCGTCGGTCGCCACTGATCGGCAAGGATCACTGCATCGCCGCGTTCCAGCTCGGTGTGGTCGACGCCGACGAGGTTCAGCGCGACCCGGTTGCCTGGTCCGATCGAATCGGTGCTGTGACCGTGCGATTGCACGGCGCGAACTCGCACGGAGCGCCCGGCGGTGTGCACCTGTTGGTCGGTGCGCAACGGGCCGCCGGTGAGCGTGCCGGTGACCACCGTTCCGCTGCCCTTTGCGGCGAACACGCGGTCCACCCACAGGCGCGGGCGCCGGCGATCGATCGACGCGGGCGTGTGGTGGACGAGTGCGTCGAGCGCATCGCGAAGCTCGTCGACCCCCGTGCCTGCGGTCACGCTGACCGGCACGATCGCGGCATCGGCCAGGAACGATCCGGCAAGTCGATCGCGGACGTCCAGCTCCTGCAGTTGTCGCCACTCGTCGTCGACGAGGTCGACCTTGGTCAGGGCGATGATTCCGTGGCCCAGCCCGACCATTTCGAGGATCCGCAGGTGCTCCTCGCTCTGCGGCTTCCACCCCTCGGTGGCGGCCACGACGAACATGCATGCATCGACACCTCCGACGCCCGCCAACATGTTGCGCAGGAACCTGACGTGGCCGGGCACGTCGATGAAACTGATGCCGGCGCCGCTGGGAAGCGTCGTGTGGGCGAAGCCGAGGTCGATGGTCAGCCCGCGACTGCGTTCCTCCTCGAAGCGATCAGGGTTGGTGCCGGTGAGCGCCTCGACCAGCGACGACTTGCCGTGGTCGACGTGACCTGCGGTCGCAACTACGCGCATCGCCGCAGCGCCGCGGCCACAGCGCCATCGCTGCCGGGTTCGACGGTACGAAGGTCGAGCAAGGTCGACCCGTCGCGAGTGCGGGCGACGACCGGTGGTACGCAGGATCTCAGGACGGCGAGCTGGTCGCCGGCAATGCGGATGCCGATGGATGGAATCGTGGTGCCGGGGGCAGAGCCGGCGCCGGGGATCGCCTGGGTCGGTTCGATCTCGCCAACACCTGCCGCGGCGATGATCTCGCCGGCGCGGGTCTGCAGCTCGTCGGTGGTGGCCGCGACCATCGTCCAGAACGGGATCTCGGTGGTGGCGGTCCTGTCGAGATAGGCCAATGTCGTGCGCTGCACGGCGGTCAGCACGTGGGCCCCGGGTCGCAACGCCCGTGCCAGCGGATGCTGCGCACACCGGGCAATCAGGTCCGCTCGACCGGCGATGATGCCTGCCTGCGGACCGCCGAACAGCTTGTCGCCGCTGAACGTGATCAGCGCTGCACCGTCGTCGAGGGACTGGCGAGCGGCCGGCTCGCCGTGCAGCCAGGCCGGCGGGGGCCCGCCGAGCCACGGGCAGTTGGCGTCGATCAACCCACTGCCGATGTCGGCGATCACGGGAACACCGAGCGTCGACAGTTCCGCGACCGAGGTCCCTTCGACGAACCCCTCGACGCGAAAGTTGCTCGGGTGAACCTTGAGGACGGCAGCGACATCGGCGTTTCGCCTCCCGATCGCCCTGCGATAGTCGGCAAGCCGAGTGCGATTCGTGGTGCCGACATCGACCAGATCAGCGCCTGACTGCTCCATCACGTCAGGGATGCGAAAGCCACCACCGATCTCGACGCTCTCCCCGCGGCTGACGACGACCTGGCGATCATGGGCGACCGCGGCGAGCACGAGGAGCACGGCTGCGGCGTTGTTGTTGACGACCATGGCCGCTTCGGCGCCGGTCAACATTGCCAACAACGTGCCGACCGCCTGCTGCCGAGAGCCGCGTTCACCGGTCTGGAGGTCGAACTCGATGTTGATCGCCGTCGGGGGATGCTTGATCTCGAGCGGTGAACGCCCGAGGTTGGTGTGCAGAAGCACCCCGGTCGCGTTGATCACCGGGCCCAGAAGGGAACGGGCGAACGCATTGGCGCGAGTGAGCGCGGCGGAACGCTCGTAGCTCGCCGGCCCGTCGGCGACGGCCTGGCGGGCAAGCTCGACGCACACCGCGTGCGGCAGGCCACTTTCGGCCATCACCCGCGCCAGCGCGTCGACGCTCGGCGGTCGGGGAGGCGAAGGCATCCATCGGAGCGTAGCCAGCGAGCACCGGGGTGTGGCAGAGTCGCAGGTTGTGCTCTCCGTGCCGATCGTTCGACTCGACCCCGACCTGCCTCTTCCCTCCTATGCCCACCCCGGCGATGCCGGCCTCGATCTGAGGGCACGTGAACACGGTGTCGTGCCGCCCTCCGGTGGACGGCTGTTGATGCCGACGGGTATCTCGATCGCCGTCCCCATCGGCTACGCCGGCTTCGTGCTGCCGCGCAGCGGCAACGCCTTGAATCACGGCCTGACCTTGGCCAACACGCCGGGGCTGATCGATTCGGCGTACCGCGGCGAGATCAAGGTGGTGTTGCTGAACACCGACCCGACGCGACCGTTCGTCGTCAACCGTGGCGACCGCCTCGCCCAACTCGTCATCCAGCGTGTCGAGGAGGTCGGCTGGCACGTGGTCGACTCGCTCGACGGTGACGATCGTGGAGGGGGTTTCGGCCACTCCGGTCGCGGTTGATCCCCGTCGGCGTGATGCCGCCCTTCATCAAACCCTCGTGAATCGTCAGTGACGATATGACATCTGATGTGCCGCGGATCTGGGTGCCAAACATCGCCAAAGCCTCTGCTCGGGAAACGACCCTGGCACCCAGAACTGATTCAGACGACAGCGAGTTTCGTTACGGACGATTCGAGAGAGCGCTGGAGCCGGGCTTGTGTGCCCAAGGGGGTGATCGGGCGGCGGGTCAGCGCCAGGCAAAGACCGGTTGTTCGAGTTCGCTGACCCGTGCCCCGGCCCGACCCTCGAGCGCAACCCAGCGGAATTGCAGGAGCACGGCTCCGGTGGGAGCGTGGACGAGGTCACGCCCGATCGGTAGCTGCACCACTGGACGGTCGCTCTCAGGGATCGAGACGTATCGGGGCGAGTCGGCGCGACACAACTCGTGAAGGCCCACCTGCAGCACGCGGGCGACCTCTCGTGGGTCGGGAGACATCTGCACGTCCCGTCCGCCCCACACCACGATCGGCGTGATGACGAAACCGGATCTGGTCGGGTAATCGTCGAGGGTGCCGAGTACGTCGGATGGTCGGACCGAGAACTCCAGCTCCTCGTCGATCTCCCGAAGTGCCGCCGCTCGGGCCGTTTCACCGTGGTCGATTCTCCCGCCCGGCAATGCCCATTGCCCGGCGTGACGATTCATCGTCGGTGCCCGAAGGCACAGCAGGAATGCGGCGCCGCCTGACACACCCTCGATCCGGCCGTCGAAGCCGTCGATGTCGCCAGGCACGGCCGACATGTCGAGCGCCGCATACGGCGTGTCGCCATCTGGTCCGCCTTCTGGATCGACCGCACTGTCGACGACCACAACGGCAACCGCGGCGCGGCGTCGGCCATCCGGCGGGATCGTTGTGACGTGATGTCTGGCGAGGTTGGCGGTGAGCAGGTTCCGCAGATCGGCGTCGTACGCGATCATGCCGCCGGTTGGAGCTTGCTGACGCGCTGCAGGAAATCCTTGAGGATCTTGTTGAAGGTGCTGGCGTGTTCGACCATGAACCCGTGAGCGGCGCCGGAGATGACTACCAGTTCGGCGCCCGGGATGCGATCGGCGATCTCTTCGCTGTCGCCCCGCGGCGTCAGGATGTCTTGGTTGCCGACGACCACCAGGGTCGGAACATCGATGCGGTGCAGTTCGTCGGCGAGCTCGTCGGCCGCCGCCAGGATGGCCCGGACCTGGGCGACGAACGAATGGGTCGGGCGTCCCATCGCCAGCGGCCCGAGCCAGCCGAACGTAGGCAGGAGACGTCGGAACGAGCGAGGGGCCATCACCCAGCGGGCGGCCTCGCTGGTCATCGCTGCCCATGCCACGCTCCTGCGCCGTCGACATCCAACGCTCGAGCAGTTCGCGTCGCCATGGCTGGTTGCGACAGGCGGTGCAGGCGAGCGTCAGCGACAGCACTCTGGTGGGGTGGCGCACGGTCATCAGTTGGCTGATCGCCCCGCCCATCGAGGCCCCGACGACGTGCGCCGCGACCACTTCGACCTCGTCGAGAACGGCGACGGCATCGTCGGCCATCTGCTCGATCGAGTAGACACCGAACGGCTTGTCGCTGCGACCCGCACCCCGGTTGTCGAACGCGATCACCCGGTAGCTGCGCGCCAGCACGAAGCGCTGCATGTCCCACCCGTGCTTGTCGGCGCCGAGGCCTTGGATCATCAGCACGGCAGGTGCGTCGCGTCGCCCGAATGCCTCGTAGTGGATCCGGGCTCCGTCAGTGGCGCGTGCGTACGGCATCAGCCCTCCGCCAGCCAATCGATGGGGGCTACGCCGGTGTGCAACCCGCCAAGACCATCGAGCATCCGTTGGATGTGTCGCTGCGTGAGATCCGCCAGCTCGAGATCGGCCAGCGGCCCTCGCCGTTTCCGATGCGGTCGAACCTGCGGACCGACTTCGACGCGGGCGGTGCGGCCGAACGGTGCTGCTCATCGATGCAACCGGGAACACCGGGGTGCCGCTGGTGATGGCAGCTACCGATCTTGTCGTGGTCGACCGGGCCGGCATGACGCGGGTTGCTGGTGCCCTTGGCCGACACGACCACCAACTCGCCGGCGCGCAACGCCCCGCGAATCTCCTCGGGCTTGTCGAGCAACCCACCGAGCCGCTGCAGCAATGGCCCGAGCGGTGCGATGTCGGGCCGCCCACCGAAGCGCACGGGGCGAGCGGTTGCCTGGCTCAGCGCCCACGCTGTGTAGATCGAGCTGAGCGAGAATCGCCGCGAGTTGGTCACGAGCAATGCCCCACCGCGCTTCGGCAGATGGTGGATACCGCCCACGCTCACATCCCAGCGCAGCGTCGCCGTCGGCGAGAGGAGCTCGATGAGATGCGCATCGCGGCCCCACTCGTCGACCGAATCTGCCTGATACCAAGCTCGGGGAAGACGGACGACGGGGTTCATGGTCAAGCCGCCTGACTCGCCGGAATGCGCACGATCGCCTCCCACTTGAACAAGCGATCGATCACCTCCTGAGTGGTCACGCGCGGTGTGATGCCGAGGGTCGTGGTCAATCGTGCACCGTCGGCCAGACGGCCACGATGGATCAACTCCATCACGTGCTCGGGCAAAGGTGCTCCGAAGAGGTGGCTGAGCTGGCGGGCGACGCGCCACTCCGGCCCGAACAATGGCAGTGGAAGCCGGCGGCCCTGCGAGATCGCTTGGAGAGTGGTGATGGCGCCGACGGCGACGACGTTGAGCGGACCTTGAGGACGCTGCTCGGCAGCGGCCACGAAGGCCCGCGCCGCATCGGAGTCGAGGGTCACAGTGAACGGCGAGTCGGCGAGGATGCTGAACGGCACGACGGGTTGCCGCAGCACCCGGCCGAGCGGGCTCGGCACGTGGGGGCCGAGCACGGGTGCCAGACGGAGGGCGCTGACGGCCACGCCGACGCGTTCGCCGACGGTGTGCGCCGTTGCTTCGATGTCGGCGACCATGCGACCGTACTCGCTCGTCGGTCGGGTCGGGGCGTCTTCGTCGGGTCGCGTCAGTGCGCCGCGGCCGCGGCCGTAGATCTCGATTCCGCTCCGCACGACGATGCCCTCGAGCGACGGGCACTCCGCCGCGGCGGCGATGATCGATGTTGCCGCCTCGCGGGTGAGCCGCTTGGCCGCGGCCGCGCCGGCGCGGGCGTCGGGCTCCCATACCGCCACGTGCACCAGCACGTGTGGATCGAAAGGCGTGATGACGTCGACAATCCGCTGGCGATCACTGGGATCGATGAGGTGAAACTCGCTGCGACGCAGTCGTCGCCTTGGTGGATCGACGTCAATTCCAAGGATCGAGCCCACCCAGGGCTCGGCTTCGAGCAGTGACGCGATCAGAGAACCCAGTTCTCCGCCCATCCCGCTGACGAGCACTCTTTGCCCGCGCATGAGGAGCACGTTACCGGGTGATGGGCCCGTGGAGTGGATTCGGAGGGGGAGGAGTGGTGGCGGCGGCAGGTCGCTCAAGGGGCTTGTCAAGTCGACCGATATCCGTAGCTGACGAAGGGAGAGCCGGATGCGGTTCGTATCCGATCAACACAGTGGGGCGATGGCGCGTGGTACTACCGCACGTTGCCGCTGGCTCTTCGCCGTCGTGATGTTCGTGGTCGGCATCGTGCCGGTGAGCCAGGTTGCCAAGGCGGTGGGCCCGTCGAAGGTTGCCCCGGCGTGCCCCGGAGCGACATATACCGTGGTCAGCGGTGATTCGTGGAGCTTGATCGCGTCCCGGGTCAAGATCAAGATGGCCGCCTTGGTGAGCGCCAACGCGGCGACCACCTCCACCGTGATCCATCCCGGTCAGACGTTGTGCCTTCCACTGGCAGCGCCCGGCGCCGCACCGACCGTCACCACCCCCGTGCCGGCCACCCCCGTGCCGGCCACCCCGGCGGTGATCGCCGCTGCTGTGGCGATCGATGCCTTTCCGGCGCAGGGACTCTGCTCGTTCTCTGATACCTACGCTGCGCCGCGGGCCGGTGGGCGGGTACACGAAGGCGTCGACATCATTGCCAAAGCCGGCCAGTGGGTCTACGCAGTCAAGGACGGCACCCTGACCAAGCAGTACTTCAACTCGCCGGGCTCGCTGTCAGGAGACGGTTGGCGATTGACCGGTGTCGACGGCACCTACTTCTTCTACGCCCACCTCAGTGCATTTGCGCCGGGCTTGGTGGTCGGCTCCGCTGTGAAAGCCGGTCAGATCATCGGCCAGGTCGGCATGACAGGGAACGCGCCGATCCCGCACCTGCACTTCGAAATCCACCCAGGCGGCGGGGCCTCCGTCAACCCGACGCCGATCGTCAGGGCGGTCGACGGGTGCAAGACCACGACGGTGCCTGCACAGCCCAATGGTGTGGTGCCCGCTACGCCGACCACCACGCCTGCAGCACCGACCACCACGGCACCGACCGACACGACACCGGCGACAACGACACCGGCGACAACGACACCGGCGACCGACGCGCCTGCACCGCCTGCCGTCGCGGCGACGCCACGGGCCCATCGCAGGGACACTTCGAACCTGCCGGCCGACGTCCGGCCGCGCCGGGTGGTCGCGCCGAGCGGGGTCTAACGGAGCTGGTGCACCATCAGGATCACTTCGCGAGCGAAGGGATCGAGCTGACGACCGGCGATGCGCTCGGTGATGGCAATCGCCTGTGACGGGTCGTCGACGAGCCCGCTCCAGCGGATGTAGCCACCCATGATCCCGATCAGGCGGTCGTCGACGGGCTCGTTGTGCACGACGACCTTGGTGCTGCCCTCCAGGAGAGCGCCCAGCTCGACATAGAAGTTGCGTAGCCACTGCCCGAGATCGTCGACACCGGTGAACGGTCTGTGCAGGTAGGGCAGGGCGAGTTCGTCGTAGTTGTGAAGGTTGTGCGGGGCCGGGATGATGCTGATGAGGCAGCCGAAGCCGTTCTCTCGCAGCCAGATGATCTCCTCCTGGCGGCGGACGCGACGATGATTGTCGCCGTACCCGCCGGGACGCTCGCAAACGGCGAGTTTGTCCTTCATGATCCAGGTGAAGTTGCGAGGGGTGATGCCCAGCGCCCACTTGCCCCGAAGCCTCGGCGGCATCAGCAGTTACCTCCATCGAGCGCAAACATTCGGAAGGCGAGGCTACCTGCTGGGCATCACCGTTGGTTCGCCCAGCAGCCGTAATCGTTGCCGCGATCGTTCGACTCGACGCCCGGAGCCGATGTCGCACCCGCTGGCCTGACCACCGGCAACACGCATGACCCGCTCGACGGTTGCCGCGTCCGGCGGATGGTCAATGGTCAGCCATCGTCGCACGGCGCGCCTGGCCAGGGGTAATGGCGCAGCGATCAGCCCCTTGGCGTCGGTCGGGTCGAGCGCCGCGGCCAGTTCGTCGAGCAGGTCGGCGTCGTCGCGCAGCAGTCCGGCCTGACGGGTCAGCACTGGCACCAGGTCGCGGTTGGCCATGGCGTTCATGGCCGGCAACAGCTCGTGACGGACGCGATTGCGCAGGAAGGCGGGGTCACGATTGGACGGATCATCGATGACGGAGATCCCCGCCTCGCGGCACAAGGCGGCCGTGGTCGTGCGGCGAAGGGCAAGTAGCGGCCGGCGTGGGCCGGGACGCATCGCCGCCAGCCCGCTGCTGGACGCGCCGCGCATCAGGTTGAGCAGGACGGTCTCGGCCTGGTCGTCGGCGGTGTGACCGGTCATCACGTCGTCCGGCAGCACCGCGTAGCGGGCCTGGCGCGCCCTTGCCTCTTGGTTCGGTCCGGCAACCATCTCGATCGATTCGCGGCGAAACCGCGCTCCGAATCGTTCCGCCGCTGCTGCCACGACGTCGGCCTCGGCACCCGAGCCCGATCGAAGCCGATGGTCGACGTGCACGGCGGTCACGCAGCAGCCGGCGGCAACGGCCAGCACCATCAGCGCCATGGAGTCGGCACCACCCGACACCGCACAGGTGACGTCTGTGCCGGAAGGTGGGAACGTGCACTTCGCCAGCAAGTTCTGCGTGGCAGGCGAAGGGTCAACCAACGAGAGCCCCAGTGCGATCGAGCCACTGCTGAGGGCTGCGGATCTCCTCCATCGAGGGGAGGTTGTCGGGAATCCTCCAACAGACATCGACGACGCGCTGGCCACCCTCGGCTTCGATCGCGCCGATGAATCGTTCGCCCGCCGCGTACTGGTTGAGCTTGCCCTCGATGCCCGTCAGGCGCAGTGTCAACCTGGTGAACGGGTTGGATCGACGTCGCCGGGCCTGTAATACGGTGTTGAACCTGGTCGCGGAAGGCACCAGGTCGCCCACGGCGCGGTTCATGGTCACGTCGCCGTGGCCCTCGAGAAGCGACATCAAACCAGAGATCTGTTGGATGATCAGGCGTTGCTCCGGCGAGGCGATCAGGCCGAACACGCCGCTGTCGCGGACGTGCTGGCGCGCCCTGTCTCGGTCGGCGAAAGCTTCGCGCACCGCATCGGCAATCCGACGTGGATCGGGGTTGGCAAGGCGAACACTGGTGTCGACCAGGCCCGTGAAGTGGTCGCGCATCCATGGCACACCGGTGAACTGAGCGCGGTGGGTCAGCTCGTGGAGCAGCACCCACGTGCGGAACTCGTGTGGGTCGAACCCGAACCGCTTCTCCAACCCGGCGAGGTTGGGTCCGACCATGTACACCGCGTCGTCCACGTCGTCGCGACCCAAGAGCAGGTCGTACTGGCCGAGCACGCGATTGCTCATCCAACCGAGCAGCACACCGAGCTCCGAACCGACAACGTGGCGGCCGATGCCTGCCGCCACGCCCTTCGTCGGAGATCTTCTCCGACCACTCCTCGATCAGCGGGGCGAGCAGGTGCTGGAACGAGGCGATGTTGGCCCGGATCCAGGTCGGACGATCGATGACCTCGACCATGGCCGGCCCGGCGAGCGACCGCAGACCGGTGGTCGATTCGATCTGATCCTCCAATCGGGGGATCATCGCCGACAGGTCGACATTGCCGACATCGGCAGTGTCGGCGTGGCGGGCGGCGATAATCGTGGCCACCTGCTCGGCGCGTCGCCAGTCGATCGGCGACTCTGCGGCAGCCACGATGCGACCGGTTTACTCTTCGCGGTTGCGCTTGGAGGGGTACTGCGATGCGGTGACCTTCTTCAGGTAGCCGCCGATCAGACCGACGACCGCCAGGATCGAGACAGCCAGCAGGAGGAGGCCGAGCCAGTAGTGGAAGATGACCGCTGTCATGACGGCCAGCGTAGCCAGCACCCGTCAAACCCGTGAACTTTGCCGTCCTCGGTGCCGTGAGTCAGCCGATGTGGCCGTCGCCGTCGAAGTCTTCGTTGAAGCACTGCTCGATTCGCGACAGCAGGCCGGGGGGCATTTCGTCGTTGTGGCATTTCGCAGCGATGACAGTGCGCAGCTCGGCGTGAAAGTCGAAGGCCTGCAGACAATCGGTGCACCCTTCGAGATGCGCGTGGATGGCCCGGTGTCCGTCTTCCGACAGCGCCCCATCGAGAAAGGCCTCGAGCTCTCGGATGGTCTCACTGCAATTATCCATTGGTCGGCTCTTTCACTTGCTCGTCGTCACCGACAGCGATGAGACCGCGCTGCTCGGCAAAGTCGTACAACTTCTTGTGCATCGCTTTTCTTCCCCGATGGAGTCGTGACATCACTGTACCGATCGGCACGTCGGTCATCTCGGCGATCTCTTTGTAGGAGAAGCCCTCGACATCGGCCAGCAGGACGGGAACACGAAACACGTCCGGCAGCTCCTCGAGTGCCGTCTTGACCTCCTCGTCGGTGAAGAGTTCGAACAGGGTGTCTTCTGCGCTGCGACTCAGGGCCCCGAGGTTGCCGACCCTGCGGTACAGGTAGAGATCCTCGACATCGTCGAGGTCGCTCTCGATGGGTCGGCGCTGCTTGGCGCGATAGGTGTTGATGAACTGATTGGTCATGATCCGGAAGAGCCACGCTCGCAGGTTGGTGCCTTCTTCGAATCCCGCATAACTGCGGTAGGCGCGCAGGTATGTCTCCTGCACGAGATCCTCCGCGTCGGCAGAGTTGCGGGTCATTCTGAGCGCGGCGCTGTACAGCTGCGGAGCGTATTGCATCGCCTGCTCGGTGAACTCGGTCCGGTCTGCCACGTGGCGACCCTAGCCCTCGACAGTTGTCGCGCTGCCACCGCCGATGTGGCGTCGGAGCGACGGTCAGAGGGTGGCTGCCGGCGAAGGTTCGGGGATCTCGGCGAGAGCTCCGACGAACTCGTCGACGGCCGAGACGAAGCGTTCGAGCATGTCGGCCAGGATCGGGCGCTCCTCCGGCGCGAACGCACCGAGCATGTGCGTCATCAGCTGACCCCGCCGAGCGTGGACCTCGGCGTGCCGCAATCGACCTGCATCGGTGATCTCGACCATCACCACGCGTCCGTCGTCGTCGTGGGCAGAGCGTACGGCGAGTCCCGAGATGACCAGGCGATTCACCGCGCGGGTGGCAGTGGAAGGGTCGATGCGCAGCGCGTCGGCCAGATCGCTCATCCGCCACGACGGCTGTCGGGCGAGCAGGTCGAGCGAATCCATCTGCCCCTGCTCGAGCGCCGCTTCGCCGCTGCCGAGCAGATACTCGCGGAGGGCACCCATCGCCGCCCCGCGACGGATCTGCACCCAGGATGCACCGATGCGAACAGCGAGTTCGTACATCTCGCGCTCCTGCAGATCGACCGAGGTTTCCATGAGGAAAGCAACAGTACAAGCGGCACCGGGGCGCGCCGAGAGTCGGAAAACTCGGAGAACAAACGGGTTTGCGTTGCGTTCCGGTCGGGTACGTCGGAGTTCGGAATCACCAACCGAATCCGGGAAGACCGGTGCGGAAAAGGAGCAGCAAGATGCCGCAACCAGGATGGAGCGACAAGCGAGAACGCCAGTACCAACACATCAAGGAGGGGCTCCGTGATCGGGGCGAGAGCGAAGATGATGCTGAAGAAATCGCTGCACGCACGGTCAACAAGGAGCGCGCCCGTGCCGGAGAGGCCAAGGTGAGCAGCCGGAGTTCGATCAACGACATATCATCGGGCCGTCGCGGCGGGCTGCGGTCGCACGGCGGCAGCCGCGGCCGTACCAGGGATCAGCTGTACAACGAGGCTCGCCAGAAGGGCATCCGTGGCCGATCGAGGATGAACAAGGCCCAGCTGGAGCAAGCCGTCGGCCGGTAATCGGCCCGCAGAACCGAACGAGCAGATGTCGTGGTGCTCAGCGCGGTCGCACGGTGATCTTGTCGCCGGTCACCTGGACGTCGTACGTCGGTTGAGGCACTGATGCGGGTCCATGCAACGCAGCTCCGTCTCGAAGCCGGAACACGCTTTGGTGCCATGGGCACGTGACGCACGGCGCGCCTTTTCGGGACTCGCCGAACTCACCCTCGTTGAGGGGGCCGCCGGCGTGCGTGCACCGGTTGCTGAGAGCGTAGGGCGTCTCGCCCGGCCGATAGAGCAGCGTCGGTATCCCGTCGACATCGACGAGTTTGGGCACGCCATCTCTCAGTTCGTCGCTTGGCAGTGCGATCGTCCAGTCCGTAGACGGTTCCTCCATGAAGGTGTGGTTGACACCGACCCCGCGAACGAAGGTGAGATGCCCGCCGAGGTAGCCGCCGATCGACATCGCTCCCATTCCCATGAGGCCGAGTGCGGTTGCCGACGCGTCGGCTGCTTCGTCGGCGGGCCGAAATGGATGCGATGAAGAATCCGATTCCTACGAGGTTCGCTGCCGCGTGAACGACACCGATCCGACGACCGGGTCCAGAGGTGTCGGACCAGTCAGCCAAGCCGGCTGATGCCGTCGGGACCGTGGAGACCACGCCGACGGTCGCGAGCAGATTGGCCGCTAGCCGGGCGCGACGTCCGCCAACCAGATCGAGCAGGGTGGCGCCGGTGAACGCGCCGATCGGCACGTCCGTGAGCAGTGGATGGAGTGAATGACCGAGCCACGTCCCGCTGAGCAGATCCTTCAACCGTCCCGGTGGGATCAGCTTCTTGACCGTGTCGCCGAGTGGTTCGGCGATGGTGTCGAGTGCATCGAACTTCTCGATCCGCGTCGCTACGTCGTGCATGCGCTTCATGGCAATACCTCCGGCTCCGACGTACCCGTCCCCAGAGTCGCCCAAACACGTGCCGAGCAATGTCGCGGTGCCCGTCTCGCTCGGTTCTCAGGGCGATGTTTGGAACGGAACATCGCCGGGAAGACCTCCTGGCAACGAAAGGAGAGTCACATGAAGGGAACCCTTCTCTGGTTGATCGCCGTGGTGCTCGTCATCGTCGGAATCGTTCAACTGATCCAGGGTCAGATCATCTTCGGGATCGTTCTGATCATCGCCGGATGCCTCGTTGGCCCCGGTGGATACTCGCTGTTCAGCCGGTCGACCTGACGCGTCAGTCGTCGAGACGTAGTTGACCGCCGAGCCCACTGATCTCGACCAGGCGGGCGATGCCCGGGGTGGAGTGGACGATCACCAGATCGCCACTCGCCTCGCGCGCTCGCGTGGCGGCCTCCAGCAGGACTCGAAGACCGCTGGAGTCCATGAAGGAGACGCCGGCCACGTCAACGGTGACCACGCCCACTGGCAGCTCTTTCATCGCTGCTTCCAGGGTCGGAGCAGTGTGGGCGTCGAGTTCGCCGCGCACTTCCCACCCCGTCGAGGTGGCGGAGATATCGAGGCGGGCACCGGGGTCGGACATGGCTCGAAAGGTACTCGGTGGAGCGTGAGGGTTACTACCTGAGACTCCGATGATCACCCCTTCGGGTGACGTCAGGCCGCTACATGTGGCCCTCGTCGTCGGCCCACTCGCGGAGCTTCTCGAACGACGCACGGAGCAGGCGCGACACCTGCATCTGCGAGACGCCGACAGCTGCGGCAATTTCCTGCTGCGATTGCTGCTCGTAGAAGCGGAGTCTGACGATCTTCTGCTCTCGTTCCGGTAGCTGCGCCAGCAACCGACTCACCAGGTCGGCGTCGGCGGCGTGCTCGTAGCCCGCCTCGTCGGACGCGAGCGCGTCGATGCGATCGAGCGGAGTCTCCGCTTCTCCGTCGGTGCCACCAGGATGAATCGTGCCGACGTGGTACGCCGATGAGGCCGCCAGCCCGCGCAGCACGTCGTCGCGGTCCACTTTGAGGTGTGTCGCAATCTCGTCGACCGATGGCGACCGCCCCAATTGCTGAACGAGTTGGTCATTGGCCTGACGCACCAGCAGATGCAGATCCTTCGCTGACCGTGGCACGCGAACCACCCAGCTGTGGTCACGAAAGTGGCGTTTCAGCTCGCCCTCGATCGTGCTGCCGGCGAAGGCGGCGAACGGTACGCCGTAGTCAGGATCGAAACGATCGACAGCTTTGACGAGCCCGAGCATGGCCACCTGGCGCAGATCGTCATTGGCGACACCGGGCCGGCCGAATCGCTTGGCGATGTGGGCCGCCAGCCCCATATGGCGTTCGACTAGTTGGTTTCGCAACGAACGATGGCGTGTCGAAGCGAACTCAACGAAGAGTTCGAGATCGTCCAGGTCGGCTTGGGGGGCCATCGGCCCTCACGCTATCCGGCGGTGAAATCTCTGTGGAGACCGATGGATCAGCCGACGCGGGCGGTTCGAAAGGTCGCGGTCACCACGAGGGTGCCGGCGGGCGACCGCCGGACGTCGACCTCGTCGGTCAACGCGTCGACGATCAACAGGCCCCTACCGCGGAGAGCCTGGGGAAAAGCAGGCCCCCATGCTGAGCGTGGAAGTGGCCCATCGCGCTCGATGGAGCTGGTGACAGCGAGGACGACCGAGCCATCAGCCGCCATCGAGACGCGCACGCTGTAAGCACTACCCGGGGAGGCCTGGATCGCGTTCGTGGCGAGTTCGCTGACCACGAGCTCGGCACGGTCCAGCAGATCCTGGTCCGACAGATGCGTTCCGAGCACTTCGACGACGTCGTTGCGGGCGCCCCGCAACGTGCTCGTCGTGCCGTCATACTCGCGGTCGAGAAGGACGAGGTCCGGGGACGGTTCGTGGCTCATGGCATCGATCAGTTTAGGTGGCGCGGGCTTCGCGCTTCGGGAGGCAGGACATGGTGACCGGCGGCTCGCAGGGCTGCTTGAGCTCGATTCTTGACACCGAGCTTTGCGTACAGTCGCCGAACGTACGTCTTCACCGTGTCGATCGACAAGAAGAGCTCCCTACCGATCTCAGCGTTGCTCATGCCAAGTGCGATCAAGGCGAGCACCTCCTGCTCGCGAGTAGACAGTGCGTCCGGCGCACGCGCATGGCGACCGCGGTGCGCGCTGTCGAGCCCGACCCGTTCGCCGTTGGCCACACGTTCGATCACCTCGACGAGCTCTGCGCCGTCGTGCGCCTTGAGTGCCACCCCCGACACGCCAGCATCCTCGGCGAGGGACAGGAACTCCGGTGCGGCATCCCACGTATACAGCAGCACATGATCGACGTGTCCCGCTCGCACCATGTCACGAGCCCGATCAATCGCATGGCGGCGCCCGGCAAAGGTGTCGAACAGGGCTACGTCAGCACTCTGTCGAGGCTCGGTGCCGACGTTCAGGTCGACGACTCGTACTCGATCCGAGAACGGTGCGAGCATCGCCGCAAGGCCTTGCACGATGATCTCGTAGTCATTCACCAGCGCGACCCTGACGGGTGTCCCAGCAGTGGGCATGAACCAGGGGGTACCCGTTCCCGGCCCGACCAAACGGTCGACCCCGGCAACCCCCAACAGTCGGCCAACGTCTGGACCTCCGCCGCGGATATCGTTGGCCACGATGGCCACCGAGCTCGAACCGACCTCATTCGAGGATGATCACTTCGAAGTGATCGTGCCGCTGCGGACCCGGTACGCGTCGACCGTGCGGATGATCGCTGCCTCACTCGGCGCAGATGCGGGTTTCTCGGTCGACGAGATCGATGATCTGCGGCTCGCTCTCGACGAAGTCTTCTCCTTGCTCGCTGAGCATCATGTCGGCGATCGGATGCGCGCGACGTTTCGACTCGACGGCAGTCAGCTGACCGTCAGGCTCACACGCGAGTCGGGGCCCGTCGATGTCGAGCCGGACGAGCTTGCCGCCAACATCCTCCGCTCTGTGGTCGATAGCTACGAGTTCGCGAGCGACGGAGTGACCTTGAACAAACACGCCTCAGGCTGAGCGTTCGGTTTGGTGTTTGGCCCGGCTCCAGTCGGGGTACCACCTCAACTCGTGAGCTGCCGCGTTGGCGATGCCCGGCGCGGCAGCAACAGGTCGTCAGTTGCGTCGGATCACCAGCACGGCGATGTCGTCGTCGGGTTCGTATCCGTCTGTCAGTCCCTCGAGCAGGGATGTGCACATCTTTTGTGGCGACATGTGGCGTGTCGCGTCGACGATGTCGAGCAACCGCTTCAGCCCGTCGTCGATCGTCTCGCCGCGACGTTCGACGAGCCCATCGGTAAACATCACTGCGGTATCGCCCGAGCGGAACCTGAACTCGGCCGTTGGGTTGTTTCCATCCGGGACATTGAACCCCAGGAGCGGCCGCCGACCAGCCTCCAACAGCTCGCAGTCGCCATCGGCCGGGACCCACACCACGGGCACGTGACCGGCACTCGCATACCTGGCGTGCCCGTCGGGATCGAACAACACGTAGGCAACCGACGCACCCATGGTGTCGGTACCCTGCACGGCAAACAGGTCGACCGCCGCGATGGCGACGTTCGGCTCAGGGTCATTGGCGGCGGCGGTGGCGATCGAGGCGCGGAGTTGACCCATCGCTGCCGCGGCGACGAGCCCGTGCCCGACCGCGTCGCCCACTACCGCGGCGACGCGCCCGCCGCCCGCATCGAGAACCTGATACCAGTCGCCGCCGATTGCCATCCCGGTCGCCGGTCGATAACCCGCAGCGACGTCGATCCAATCGGGCGTGCGTGGCAATGCTGGCATGAGACGACGCTGAAAGGTCAGGGCGATGTCTCGGTTGTGCTCGTAGAGCGAGGCACGCTCCAACGCGCCGGCGCACCGCGAACCGAGCGTCACCAGCATCGACAACTCCTCCGGAGTGAATTCCCGATCTTCGTTGAACGTGAACACGAGTGACCCGATGATTCGATTCATGATCTGCAGGGGCACACCGAGCGCACCACCCAGGGATCCGACGAGATCGCTCTCGGCCACGACGACCGAACCTGCATCGATCGCCCGCTGCGCGACAGCCAATTCGACCTTTCGATGCGTCACATTCGTCGTCGCCTCCTTCACCGTCAGTTCACCGTCGTCGTCGAGCAAGAGCAGCGCAGCCCCGGATGCGCGGATACCAGCCGAGCCGTGGGTCAGTACCTCGTGCACGATCCTCGAGGTCGTCGCCACCGACGCGATCCGGCCGCTGACCTGCTGGAGAGTCTCGAGAGCCAGCCGGCTACGCGTCTGGCGATCGAACAGCAATGCACTGTTCAACGCGGCGCCGAGCCGCGCGGCCAGCTCGTCGACGAGTTCGATCTCGGATCGCAAGAACGGTTGCTGGCCATCGCAGCGAACCAGTTGCAACGCGCCCAGGGTCCCGAGCGCGCCGACAATTGGCACGGTGACAACCGATTGCAACCCGACCTCGCGCAGCACGTCGCCGCCGGGAAGCGAGAACAGCGCGGGATCGATGCGTTCGACGACCTCACGCCGACCGGAGTGGATCACGCCTGCCGCCCCCCACCTCGAGTCGGGATCGTAGGGGTAGTCGCGCTGCAACTGCTCGGCCCACTTGATCTTGTCAGGGTCGCGGTGTGCGACCGTGATCGAAGGTCTGTCGCGACGACGGTCGACGGACACGACGATCGAACACCATTCCGCAAGTTCGGGAACCACCGACTGAGTGACGCGTTGCACGATTTCAGCGGTGTCGAACGAATATGCCAGTACGTCGTTCACCTTGGCCAGAAACTCCATCCGCTCACGCTGGTGGCGTTCGGCCTCGAGCAATCGATTTCGTTCCTCGACCTCGCGATGGCGATCGTCGACATCGATCGCCAGGCCGAACGCACCGATGACCTCGCCGCTGGGATCGGCGACGATCACATCGCCGATCCCTTCGATCCAGTGAACGCTTCCGTCAGGCCAAACGCATCGATGATCGAACCGGAATGGCTCGCGTTGGGCGACGCCGTTGGCGACGGCTTGTCGGACCATTGCCCGGTCTCGCTCGTCGACGTGCACGATCCACTCGTCGAACGTGCCACCGAACTCACCATCTGCAAGTCCGAACAGCATTGCCGTGTAGGCGTCCCAGGTGACCGACCCGGAGCGACTGTCCCATGACCATTCGCCCATCCGGCCCGTTGCCAGCGCGGCCTTCAGTCGGTCTGCTCGCCGAACCTTCGGAACAGATTCGGCCAGCTGGCGATCCCGTGCCTCGCGGGTCGTTGTGATCCACACGGCAAGCGCGCCACCGAGGACGGTGGTTGCAACTCCGACCCAGTGACGTTTGGTGCCCGCGATTCCGTCGACCCATCCGAGGGCGATGGCGAGTGCGGCGGCAACGACGGCCACGGTGATGGTGTCGCGTCGCGTACCGCCAGGGCAGGCCACCAAGGGAGCAAGTGCGAGCACCGGGACAAGTATCAGGGAACTCGAGGAAACGTCGACGATCGCGATGGCAGCGCATGTCGCCAGGGCCGCGGTGAGGTACGAACGTCGGTCATCCCGATCCCGTCCTCCTTCGCGAAGCACGGGGCAATGATGGCCTGACCGCCACCGTTCCACAACAGCGGACTCTGTGACATCGATGGAAACGTCGTTGAACGGCGGCACGATGGTCACCGGGTCGGCCTGTATGTCAGGTCGTCGAGGCAGCGTTGCCGTCGGCCGGCATGACGTTGGTCTGCTCGATCATCTTCTCGACGACCCGCCTCTCGATCGGATTGGATTGAAGGTCTTCGGCCTCGGCCGCCTGTTCGACCTCGACCCTGGCGGCCTGCCATGCGGACCAATGCCCCGACACCAGCGCCCACAGCGACAATGCCGACACATAGGCAACGCTGCTCAGCAGTCCGAAGGCGATGGACACCGGGATCATCGCGATCCAGAAGATCGTCAGCCATCCGTTGACCCGGCGCATGAACACTGGGTCGCCCTGGATCGATGCCCACAATGATTTGATCACGCCCACGGACACCCGACCTCGAAGACCATGGCGTTGGTGATACCCCCAACGATCCATCTCCAAACCGGTGTTTAGTGGCACATCGATCGGGTATGTGTCTCTGGCGCTCGGCCCCGAGTGCGTCGAGAGAAGGAGAGCGCAATGAACGATCCGATGACCATCTTGAAGGACGACCACCGAGAGGCGAAAGAACTCCTCGAGAAGCTCGGTGACTCGAAAAAGGGCAAGCAGCGACAAGCCATGGTCGACGCGGTGACGAAGGCCCTCGCACTGCACATGCAGATCGAGGAGAAGTTGGTGTATCCCCTTGTCCAGAGGGAGGAGGGCGCGGAGGTACGAACCGAAGCAGACACCGAGCACGATCTCGCCCGCGACGGTGTCACCACGATGTGCGACTTGGTCGAAGCGCCAGGGTTCGGTGCTGCCGCCGAGTCTCTGCTCGGTGGTCTCACGCATCACATCAGGGAAGAGGAGACCGAGGTGTTTCCGAAGTTGAAGGAGAAGCTCTCACGGGAGGAATGGCTCGAGCTCGGCGACAGGATCGCTGCCGCAAAGAAGGCTGGTTCCGCCAACTGACTGACAGCCAGCACCCTCTTCGACTCGTGCTCGTGTTTACGGCGAACCCATCATGGAAACACTTCGGTGAGATGTAGCGGACCACGATGAATGGGTTCGCCTGAGAACTGGAGACAACACATGTCCAATGACTCCGACTTCCCCAGCGGTGGGCCACTGCTCGGTGAGCCCATGAGGGCCTCAGCGGTGATGGTCGAACCGATGACCTCCAATCCGGCGTGTGCAGGAACCGTCGTCACCGAACAGGTCGTGGCACCCGAGGTGGCGGCCCCGGAGATCGGCGCCCCGCCGGTAGTCGAACCGGATGAATCGGCCCCAGCGTCAGCGGTGGTTGAAACGGTGGCTACGTTCGTTCCGCTGACGCCGAGATGGGCTCGCAGGTCGTATTCACGAAGTGTTGCCCCGGACTCGATCGTCGCCACACTCGTCGGTCTGTTCGTGTTGTTGGTCGGCCTGTTGGCGGTCACCCGCGGAGGGATCGATGGCCCGATGGACACACCGGTGGTGAGCGTGCTGGGCTTCACGCACACGACGACCCTTGGCCTCATCGAGGTCGTTCTCGGTGGCAGCTTGATGCTCAGCGGTGCAACGCGCTCACGAAGCGGTGCGCTGTTCTTCGGATCGGTCCTCGGAATCGCGGCATTCGTCGGTGCAGTTCAGTCCGAGTCCTTCCAGAACAACCTGGCGCTCGAGAGTGGATTCGCATGGCTGATGGTGCTCGGTGGATTGATGGTCGTTCTCGCCGAGGTGTTGCTCCCTCGATACATGCAGCGCTCGACGGTCGTACATCCCATCTGATCCGTGAGCACCTACGACGGCCGCTCGCCATTGGCGACATCGGCCGACTGCATGTCGGCGCTCTCGAGGGTTGGCGTGGCTGCATCGCTGGGGCTGGCATCAGGCTGTAATGACGCCTCCCCTCGGCCATCGTGCAGCGCGGCCAGGATGTCGTTGTCCTCGGCCGAGGCCATCGGTCCGTAACCAAGCACCAGAACGCCCTTGGTGGCACACTTCGGGCAGGTGATAGCCACCACGGCGATCATGTCGTCGGGATCGGACGCGCCCTCCAGCCGCCGAACGCTCGCCATGCTGCACTGTGAAGCTGCGAGGGTCGAGCCGCAGCTGAGGCATTCGATCCTTTCGTCGTTCATCGGTGAGAACGACCCCTCGAATTCACTGTGTTCGTAGCCGGCGAGTACGGCGCTCAGCGTGGTGTTGTCCGAAGGATTGTTGATCATGAGCCACGATTGCCCAGATGCGATGGCCTGTAAACCTCACAGGCGCGGCCCAGAGTCGGCTCGAAGGGGAGCCCAAGGTGGGAATCGAACCCACGACCTACGCATTACGAGTGCGTTGCTCTACCGACTGAGCTACCTGGGCGCGGCGTGCATCGTAGCGTGACGTGCCAGGCGATGACGTCCGAAATCTGGTCCGCGTCGGCCGCGTCCTGACCGGCCGAAACTACGACCGTGTGACTTACTCAACCTTGAGGAGATCTTGCCGATCATCACCTCGTGAAGTGGTGGCGGGTCGGTCTGGTGGCGTGCATCGGCATTGCCGCGGCCGTCTACGGCTGGCAGGTGCGCAACGCCTGGGTTCCCGGAAGCCGGTGGATGGTCGGCCCGCCGGTGATCGCCGCGGTCGCGGCGATCACCGGGTCGCGCTGGCGTCAGCGCGGTGATCGGATCGCGTGGGTCGCGATCGCCGGTTCGTGCGCCATGACTGCGGCGTCATATGCCCTGCTCCTGTGGCAGTCGTCGTTCGGTCTGGACAACGCGGTCGAGCTGTCGAGCGTGATGCGCGCTCCCGATCGAACGTTGGTGGCGCTGGCGCTGCTGGCGATGATCGCCGATCGTTCGCCGATCCGGGATCGATACCTGGCGGTCGAATCCAGCATCGTCGCACTGGCCACGGCATTGGTGATGTGGGTTGCCGTCGTCGAGCCGGCGTTGACCCGGTCGCCACTCGACTCCTCCGGTCGGTTGCTCTCGCTCAGTCTCCCGGCCTCTGACCTGGTGCTCGTGGCACTCGGAGCCCGGCTGTCGCTCGGGTACCGAGCACGTAGCTGGTCGTTCCTCGCCCTGCAGTTGGCACTCGTCAGCCGTTTTACGGCGAACATGATGGGCTACTGGGGAGAGGTCGGTACCGGTCAGGTCTCTTCCACGGTCTCCAACTTGGTCATGGCAGCGTCGTTTGCATTCCTTGTGTGGGCGGCTCTCGACCGGCGTAACAGCGAGCATGCGCACGTCGCCCATCACGCGGTGCGGTTGAGCCGGGCTCGCTTGATCTCCATCGTGCTCTCCGCCCTGGCCCCGCAAGTCGTGTTGATCAGCGTGCTGATGAACGACAACGCGAAGCACTCGACGGTGTTGTTCGCCGCGGGCATCGCTGCCGTGGTGTCGTTGCTGGCCCTGACCCGGTTGTGGGGATTAGCCGTCAGCGTGCGCAACCTGACCGAACGTCGTGGCAACGACCGTCTGGCGTCGTTGGTCGAGCGTTCTTCCGATGTCGTCGTACTGGTCGACGCCGACGGGCAGATTTCGTACACGAGCCCCGCGCTGCAGACCGTGCTCGGCTACGACGGCGAAGAGTGGGTGGGCAAGGTGATCGAGTCCATCGATCTTCGGGCGACCGGTGAGTCGCGTCCGGACCTGTGGTCGGACGTCAAACAGCTTCCGGCAGACGGGTCGCTGACGGTCGAGGTGTCGGCGTTGCATGCCGACGGCGAGCGGCGCACCATGGAACTCTCGGCGGTGAACTTGATGTCGAACATCGCCGTTGCCGGAATCGTGCTGACGCTCCGCGACGTGACGGCCAACCGCACTCTGGAACGTCAGCTCAGCTATCGCGCCGACCATGACTCGTTGACCGGCCTGGCCAACCGCGCCAACTTCCTCACACGGGTCAGCGATGAGCTCCAACAGGGCAATCTCCCGACCGTCATGTTCCTCGATCTGGACGACTTCAAGGCGATCAACGACGGGCTCGGTCACTCAGCCGGCGATGTCTTGCTGCGCACGGTGGCGGATCGTCTCAAGATTCGCTTCGCAAACGCGTCGAACCTCGTCGCTCGCCTCGGTGGGGACGAGTTCGGCATCATGCTCGTCGAATCCTCGACGGCCGAGGCGAGCGTTCTGGCACAGCAGGCGATCGGGGACCTCAGGGATTCCATCCAGGTCAACGACTTCCAGTCGGTCTCGGTGAGCGGGTGCATCGGCATTGCTGTTGCCGAGCCCAAGAACAGTGCATCTGACCTCATGCGCCACGCCGACCTGGCGATGTACCGGGCCAAGCAGTTGGGTAAAGGACAGGTCGAGGGCTTCGACGCCGACCTTGGTCGTCAGACCGAGCGGCGCAACGAGTACAAGCGGGATCTCATGGCTGCGCTGGGGCGCGACCAGCTGTATCTCGTCTACCAACCGATCGTGCGCCTGTCCGATGGCCGTACGGTCGGCGCCGAGGCGTTGCTGAGGTGGGACCACCACATCTTTGGCAACGTTCCACCGAACGACTTCATCCCGCTTGCCGAGCAGACCGGTGTGATCATCCCGATCGGCGCGTGGGCCATCGATCAGGCGTGCATGTCGGCCGTTGGTTGGGCCGACGAATCGATGTTCGTGACGGTCAACGTATCGGGGGTGCAGTTGCGCGAAGCGGCCTTCGTCGATGGCGTACGCCGCAGCCTGAGTTTGAGCGGACTGGCTGCTGATCGACTGGTTCTGGAGATCACCGAATCGACCCTGATCGATGACAGCGAGGTCGCCACCAGACAGCTCAGCGAACTGCGTTCCTTCGGCATTCGCACGGCGCTCGACGACTTCGGAACCGGGTACAGCTCGCTGGCCTACGTGCAACGCCTGCCACTCGACATCATCAAGATCGACAAGGAGTTCGTTCAATCCGTCGACGAGACTCGCAGCCAGGCGCTGGCCAACACCATCGTCAACATGGCCCGGAACCTGGGCCTGCAGACGGTCGCCGAGGGCGTCGAGACCGAGTGCCAGGCGCTCGAACTGGCCAGGCTCGGGTGCGAGTTCGCGCAGGGCTATCTGTTCTTCAAGCCGCTCTCGGCAGTGGCGATGACTGCACTCGCCGAGTTCGAGCGGCAACCGACCGAGGTCGCGATCGCGGAACGTCGCGATGCCCTGACCGCGCCGGGACCGCCCGCGGCCGTGCCCGCTCTCGTGGCGGCTGACACTGGCTCGCTGTCGAACTTGCCGGCGCCACTCCCTCCGCCGACTGGGCTGCAACAGCACATGCTCGAAGCACAGCCGGACACCGAGGCCGAGCCGGTCGCCGAGGCACAACCGCCCCGCGAGAACGCCGGAGAGATCAATCACCTCCTGCGACCGCTGCTCTCGAACTGAACTGCTGAACCGGGCCCTTGAAACTGGGCAGGCCAGGCTCGAGAGCTCTAGAGCGACGGCAGGTCGAGGAGCAGTGCCTGCAACAACAACGTCTCGTTCGGATTGCGCTCCATTGCCTCGAGTGAGGCGTGGATGCGGGTCACGGCGGTGACGCCCGCATCGGGGCGCGGCAGGCGACCTTCGACCAATGCGTCGCGATACGCCCCGGCGAGCACTCCGAGCCCGCTGCGCAGCTCATCGACCCGGTGACGTCGCAGCTCTCGCTTGTGGTTGTCCTCCAGGCCCTTGCGGCCGCTGCCTCGCTCGCCCGTCGCCGCGACCCGAGATTCGAGTGCGGCGAGTTCGTCGGCCTGTCGCGCGGCGAGAGGCGCAGCAGAGGCGTCGATGAGAGCAAGCAGTTCGGTACACAGCTTGACCACCGTCGTGCCCGTGCCGTCGAGGCGCCCGGCGAGCCCGGCGAAGGCATCGCGCCGGCCCATCAGACCGGTGTCGGTCGCCAGCACCCGAGCTCTGGTGAGGTTCCCTTCCGCTGCTTGGGCGACCACCTCGGCCGTGTCGGGGTCGATACCCGATTCGACGAGTTGGGCGGCGACTGCGTCGTTGGACAGCGCGGCGAAGACGATCCGCACGCATCTCGACGCGATCGTGATCAGCTCCGGGGTGACCTGATCGGCGAGGACGATGAAGATGGTGCTCTCCGGTGGCTCCTCCAGCGTCTTCAGGAGCCGTGCAGCGGCGGAGGCGTCGAGCAAGTGGAAGTCGTGAAGGATCATCACCTTGCGCCTGCCTTCGACGGGTGACATCGAGGCATTGCGGATGATGTCGGCAACCTGATCGGCCGAGATGCGAGCGCCTTGGCGGTGGACCTCGCGCACGTCGGGATGGTCACCGGCGAGGGCCAATCGCGCATCACGGTGCGATGGATCGTCGACGCCGGCCATCAACAGCGCGGCGAACGAGCGGCTGGCCTCGTCCTTGGTCGAGCCTGGCGGCCCGACGAAGAGATAGGCATGAACGGGATCGGCAGCGACCTGCGTCAACCTGCGGACGGCTTGCTCCTGGCCGACCACACCGGACCACACCGACCCCGCCGTCAATTCACAGCCCCAGCCGTTCGGCCGCGGCGCGGCGGATGCCGGCGCCGACTTCTTCCATGCTGGCGCCGCCGTCGATCACCACCCATCGCTCTGGGTCCTCTGCTGCCATCGTCCGGAACCCGTCGCGTACACGTTCATGGAAGCCGTCGTCTTCGCGTTCGAAGCGGTCGAGTTGCCGTCCGCGCATGCGCCGTTCGAGCACCTCTGGTGGGGTGTCGATCAACACCACCAGATCGGGCCACCACGAACTCACGGCCCACTGGTTGATCTGGCGGATCTCATCGACCGGCAGACAACGGCCGTAACCCTGGTAGGCCAACGTCGAGAACACGCTTCGATCACTGACTACGTGACGTCCGGCCGTCAGCGCCGGGGCGACGACCTCGTCGATGTGCTGGGCGCGGTCGGCGGCGGTGAGCAGGGCCTCGGCGCGATGCGAGAGATGAGTCAGCGACGTGTCGTGGAGGATCATGCGAATTCGCGCGCCGATGTCGGTACCGCCCGTCTCGCGGGTCAGCACCGCGCCGAGCGACGTCGCCAGCCGGGCGGCGTGCGTGCTCTTGCCCGTACCCTCGGCGCCCTCGAGGGCGATGTAGCGACCCGTTGTCATACCCGGCGCACCATATCGTGGTAGTCCCCGGCTGGTCGGCGTCAGGTAGCGGCGCCGCGGAGCTGCTCGAAGTACGCATCACGCTCCTGCTTCGTCGCGCCAACCAGATAGTCGAGCTGGTCGGCGACCCGGACGAGGGAGGATTTCGATCGCAGAGCGGCGCTCAGCGCGGCGTAGTCCGCCGGTCGGTACACGAGGCTCGACCTGGTGCACACATGAGCCGCGATGCGGCGCACGGATGGCGACGAGACGACCACGATGAGCTGCCGCCCAGCCATCGGTGGCTTGACCGCACTGATGGTGGCGATTCCGTAAGCGGCGAAGTCGACGCATGAATTGCCCACCCTGAATGTCGTTCCGTTGACGATCGGCCAGCTGCGCACGATGAGGATCAGGAATGCCCCGAAGAACACCGACATCAGGACCCCATAGGTCGGCGAGTTCGTCGCAATCGCCAGAACGATCCCGAGCACGGTCCACACGATCGGCACGGCGATGGCCCGATTTGGCCCCCTGAACTTGTGACCAGCGGCTCGCATCGCAGGGCGACCTCTCAGACCTTCTTCTTGGCGGTGGCCTTGCGCGGGCTCGATGCTTTCTTGGTCGCAGACTTCTTCGTGGCGCGGGCCTTTGTAGCCGGCGCTCCGCCCTTCTCGATGATGGCTTCGCGTCGGATGGCCAACAGCTCGTAGGCCCGTTCCGGTGGCATGGCATCGAGCCGGTCGCCCTTCGACAGCGACGCGTTGGTCTCGCCGTCCGTGACGTAGACACCGAACTTGCCGTCCTTGGCCACCACCGGCCGGCCACTTGCCGGGTCGTTGCCGAACTCACGCAGCGGACCCTTGGCTGCCATGTTGGCGCCGCCGCCACGCCGGAAGACCTTCGGCTGCGAGAAGATCGCGATTGCCTGATCGAGCGTGATGGTCAGCAACTGCTCTTCGTTGGTGATGTTGCGGAAGTCCTTGCCCTTTTGCACGTATGGCCCGTAGCGGCCGTTGTTGGCGGTGATCGTCTCACCATCCGACGGGTCGACACCGAGCGTGCGTGGTAGCTGCAACAGCTCCTCGGCCTCATCGACGGTGATCCGCTCCAAGACCATCGTCTTGAACAGGCTGGCCATCCGCGGCTTGTCCAGGCCTGGCGGCAGGTTGTCGGGCGAGCCCCATTGGACGTACGGCCCGTAGCGGCCGTTCTTGGCGTACACCGGAACTCCGTCGAGTTCGCCGATCGGTTCGTCGCTCTTCGGCAACGACAGCAACTTCAGCGCCATCTCGACGGTCAGCTCGTCGGGGGTGAGGTCGTCGGGCACGCTTGCGGTGTCGTCGCCGCGCTTGACGTAGGGGCCGTACTTTCCCGGCTTGACGATGATCTCGTTGCCGTCGGGGTCGTGGCCGATCTGGAACGTGTTGATCTCGGCGGCGTCGATCTCGTCGAGGTTCTCCTCGACGAGTCGCTTCAGGCCTGGCAGCTTGTCGTCTGCGTCACCGAAATAGAAATGCTGCAGCCAGTCCTGCTTTTGGCGCTCGTTGCGGGCTATCGAGTCGAGGTCTTCCTCGATTCGTGCCGTGAAGGCGTAGTCGACCAGTTCGCCGAAGTGCTTTTCCATCAATCCGACGACGGCGAATGCCGTCCATGTCGGCACGAGTGCCTGGCCTTTCTTCCACACGTAGCCGCGGTCCTGCACCGTCTGGATGATCGATGCCCACGTCGACGGCCGGCCGATGCCGAGCTCCTCGAGCCGTTTGACGAGTGATGCCTCGGTATAGCGCGCCGGAGGCGACGTGGTGTGGCCGTTGGGTGTCAGCGACTCGACGCTGACCGTGGCCCCGACGGTGAGCGGCGGAAGCAGTGCCTCACGCTCGTCGTCGGTGGCCTCGCTGTCGTCAACCGACTCGACGTACACCTGGCGGTAGCCGGCGAAGCTGATCGTCGTGCCGCTGGCCGAGAACACCGCGTCGGTGGCCGCGCCCTCCCGGGACGGGTCGGCGGCGATTGCACCAAGTCGCACCGTCATCGTCGTGCCTGTTGCGTCGGCCATCTGCGATGCCAACGTTCGCTGCCAGATCAAGCGGTACATCGACAATTCTTGACCGTTCAACTCGGCGGCCAGTGAGTCGGGGCTGCGTAGCGGTGTGGACGGCCGGATCGCCTCGTGGGCTTCCTGGGCGTTCTTGATCTTCGATGAGAACTGGCGTGGCGATGGCGACAGGAACTTGTCGCCGTAGCCACGCTTCACTTCGGCGCGCACCGCCGACAACGCCTCGTCGCTGAGCGTGACGTTGTCGGTTCGCATGTAAGTGATGTAGCCGCGCTCGTACAACCCCTGAGCGACCCGCATGACCTGCGAAGCGCTGAGCCGCAGTTTGCGCCCACCTTCCTGCTGGAGTGTCGACGTCATGAACGGCGCCTTCGGTGCGCTTCGGTACGGTCGTTCCTCGACGGAGCGCACGGTGAACTCGGCGCTCCCCAGCATGTCGGCCAAGGCTCGGGCACGTGGCTCGTCGAGAACGACCACGACCTGCCGTGACGAGTTCTGGACGTGACCGTCACTGTCGAAGTCCCTGCCGGTGGCGACCTTGGCATCGTCGAGGGTGACGAGCGTTGCCGTGAACGCCGGTGACGTGGCAGTGAGCAGCTCGATATCCCAATAGCCGGCCTGCACGAATGCGATGCGCTCGCGCTCGCGTTCAACGATCAGGCGCACCGACGGGCTCTGCACGCGTCCCGCCGACAGCCCACGGTTGACGCGCCGCCACAGCACCGGCGACACCTCGTAGCCATAGAGGCGATCGAGCAACCGCCGGGTCTCTGCTGCGTCGACCAGACCGTAGTCGATGCCACGCGGGTTGCTGACGGCATGGTCGATGGCGGTTTTGGTGATCTCGTGGAAGACCATGCGTTTCACCGGGATCTTCGGTTTCAGGTACTCCAGCAGGTGCCAGCTGATGGCCTCGCCCTCGCGGTCCTCGTCAGTGGCGAGGTACAGCTCACTGGCGTCTTTCATCAGCACACGCAGGTCTTTCACCACCTGCCGCGCCGCGCACGGTCAACTCGTACGTCGGCTTGAAGCCGTTGTCGACATCGATCGACAGACCCTTGCTGGGCAGGTCAGCGACATGCCCGACCGAGGCGCGCACATCGAACGCACTCCCCAGGAACTTGGAGATGGTCTTGGCCTTCGCAGGCGATTCGACGATGACAAGTGGTTTGGCCATGGCGTGCGTATCGCTACGTGATGACGGGGGTGCTTGTCAAGGCGCCCCCGTTCGGAACCTCAGACGAGCACCGACTCCGTCTGCGGCTCGGGCTCCGGCTCGTCGCTGGGGTGGCCTTCCACGTTGATGTGTGGCAGCAGCTTGTCGAGCCACTTCGGCAGCCACCAGTTACGGTCACCCAGAAGTTCCATCGTCGCTGGTACCAGGACCATTCGGACGACAGTGGCATCGACCAGGACTGCCGAAGCAAGACCGAGCCCGAACAGCTTCAGGCTGCGATTGTCGCCGAGGACGAACGCCGAGAAGACGCACACCATGATCAGTGCCGCGGCGGTGATGACCCGAGCCGTGACGGCTAGACCGTCGGCAACCGCCTCGGCGTTGTCGCCAGTTCGGTCGTACGCCTCTTTCATCCGCGACAGCAGGAACACCTCGTAGTCCATCGACAGGCCGAAGGTGATCGCGAAGAGCATCATCGGGATCCAGGCGTCGATCGGGCCTTCCTTGCCGATACCGAACAGGTCTTTACCCCACCCCCACTGGAAGATCGCGACGATGATGCCGTAGGCCGCGCTGACCGACAGCAGGTTCATGATCACGGCCTTGAGCGGGACCAGCACACTGCGGAAAACGACCATCAGCAGCAAGAAGCTGAGGATCAGCACGGCACCGATCAGGAGGGGCAGACGCCCGGCGAGGTAGTCGGCGAAATCGATGCTGGCGGCCGAACTGCCGCCGACCCGGACATCGACACCGGTCGCCGGCAATTCGGTAGTGCGGAGCCGATTGACGAGCTCGGTGGTGGCCTCGTCTTGCGGCGAGCTGACCGGATAGGCCTGCCAGAACCATGTTCCCTGCGAGACCTCCGTGCCCGGGGTAGCGAAGGTGATGCCGGTGTCGGCAGCGAGGGCCGCGTCGACGAGTGTCGCCGTCTCGGCTGTCATTGCCGGATCGGTGCTGACCAGGAACAGCGGGCCGCTGCTGCCTGCGCCGAACCCCTCGGCCATGAGGTCGTATGCCTTGCGCGCCGTCTCGTCTTCCTTGAGGTTGCCGGTGTCGCCGAAGCCGAGGCGGATCGAGAACAGCGGCAGTGCCAGCAACAGCAACAAACCGGTTCCAATCAGCAGCGGCGGCCACGGGCGACGTTGGATGAAGCGGCTCCATAGGTACCAGTACTGCTGCTCGCGCGGCTTGGCGTGGTGGTGGGGAAGGTGCTTGCGGAGGGCCTTGCCGAACGACAGGAAGCTGACCCCCATCACGACAAAGGCGAAGGCGAAGGCGCTGAGGAGCGCAACGCCCAGGGGAATACCGGTGAACACGCCGGCCATCGCCAGCACCACGAAGGCGGCCACTGCAATGGCAGCGGCACGGGAGGTCTCTTCGACACGCTTGCCGGCGAAGCCGATCAGGGCGGGGAGCAACGTGATGGCCGCCACCATCATGACCAGCACGCTGACGGCACTGGCAACGGCCAACCCGCGCACGAAGGAGAGCCCGATGATGAAAAGACCGAGCAACGAGATCATCACGGTGATGCCGGCGAAGATGACCGCCCGGCCGGACGTATCCACCGCCTGAACGACGGCCTCTTCCGGCTCTATTCCGGCATGGAAGTTCTCGCGGTACCGGGTGACGATGAACAGGGCGTAGTCGATGCCCACGCCGATCCCGATCATCGCCGCGATCTGCGGCGAGAACTCGGGCATGCCGAACACGTTGGAGATGATGCCGAGCAGGCCGGCGCCGACGCCGAGGCCGAACAGCGCGGTGCCGATCGGCAGGCCCATGGCGACCACCGAGCCGAAGGCGACGAGCAGGATCATCACCGCGGCGAGGATGCCGAGGATCTCACTTTCGGGCAGCTCGAACCCGGCGAACAGTTCGCTTCCGTACTCGATCTCCAAACCGGGGGGAAGCACGACCTGATCGCCGAGGTCCTGGATCTCGTCGGCCAGCTTGATGGTCTCCGATTGGCTGCGTTGGGTCAGGCTGAGCTGGGCGAAGGAAATCGGCTTGGTCTGGCTGTTGAACGAGGCGCCCTCGGGACTGTACGGGCTGACGACCTTGACGCCCTCGATCTTGTCGACCTCGGCGAACAACGGCTCCATTGCCGCCTTGACAGCAGGATCGTCGGTGCCGTTGGGTGAGGTGAACACGATCTGCGCCGTCCAACCGGCGTCTTCCTCGTTTCCTCCGCTCTCCAACGCATCCTGTACGACCTTCGAGTCGCTGTTCGGCAGGTTGAAGTCGGTGTGGTAGTCGCTGCCGATCGCACCACCGACGGCGAAGATTCCGATCAGCAGTGGCAGCCAGATGGCGAACACCATGATTCGACGCTTGCGAAAGCTGAATCGAGCTAAACGAGCGAGCACGTTGGGACCCCTCCATTTTCGTGCGACGACCACTCGGCCGTCGGCTGTTGCCTCGGGCGCGACGCTACCCTCAGCGGTATCGACGAACGGTGTGACTTTCGACTCGGGTGGAGTGAGGAGCTCGAGGCGTCGTGGCGTGCCCTCGGGCTCGCCGAACTACCGGGCAGGGTCACCCGTCTCGATCGGGGCTGGAGCACGGTGTTGCGCGCACTCGAAGGCGAGCCGCTGCGCGTTCGCAACATCGGCGCCGACGTCGCCGTCGGCGATTGGGTCGTGCCGTCGATCGAGCTCGATCGCGTCGAGGCGGTGTTGCCCAGGCGCAGTGCGTTCGTGCGCCGGGCCTCGTTCGAGGGCAACCGCGCCGAGTCGCAGACCATCGCCGCCAACATCGATGTGGTGATGCTGGTGCATGCCCTGACATCGCCACCAAACCAGCGCCGGTTGGAACGCGAGTTGGTGCTGGCCTGGGACAGCGGCGCCCGCCCGGTCGTCGTCCTGACCAAGCGCGACCTGGTCGACGATCCGGCGACATCGGTCGGGTCGCTCCACGCGGCTGCCCCAGGGGTGTCCGTGCTCACCGCCAGTGGGATCAGCGGCGAGGGCGTCGACGCCCTGGCCGCGCTTGCTGCCGGCAACGCCACGATCGCTTTGCTCGGGGCCAGCGGTGTGGGCAAGAGCACGCTGATCAATGCCCTGGTCGGGCGCGGCGCGCAGGCCACTGCTGCGGTACGCGAAGGCGACGGCCGGGGTCGACACACGACCGTCGCGACGGAACTGGTGCGGCTGCCAGGCGGCGGCTGGTTGATCGACACTCCCGGCGTACGTGCGGTGAGTCTGTGGAGCAGTGGACGAGGAATCGAACGTGCCTTCGCCGACGTGTTCGACTTGATGGACGACTGCCGCTTCCGCGACTGCAAGCACGAGGACGAGCCGGGATGCGCCGTGCAAGCGGCGATCGCCGACGGTCGTCTCGATCCGCTGCGTCTGGCCAGCATGAAGCGACTGGTCGCCGAGGAGCTTGCGTTGGAGGAAGAACAGAGGGCCCAGCTCAAAGCGCAGGATCGACGCGGCGTGCGCAAGATTCGGGTGAAGTGACACGATGACCCGGCCGGCGACACACATCCCCATCATCGATCTCGAACCGTGGTGGGCCAGCGCGGCCGATCGTCGTTCCGTTGGCCGGGCAGTCGATGCTGCCGCACGGGAATTCGGATTCTTCCAGATCGTCGGTCACCGTCTGCCACGGGAGCGCATCGATGCGATGGTCGCGGCGAGCACCGACTTCTTCGCCCAGCCGACCGCGATCAAGCAGCGCTGCACACCAACGGACCCGGCGATCAACCGCGGCTACGCGGCGCGCGGTTCCGAGGCGCTGTCGTACAGCATCGGACGCGATGCCCCGCCCGATCTGTTCGAAGCGTTCAACATCGGCGAGGACGAGGTCGACTATGCCGATCCGTTCTACGCCGCTCAGGAAGGCGGCGCATTTGCCCGCAACATCTGGCCGGCCCACCCCGCCGATCTCCGCCAAGCACTTGTCAGCTACTTCCAGGCGGCGCGTCGTGTGGCGCTCACCCTGACCGAGGTGTTCGCCGTCGCCCTCGGTCTTCCCGATGGTTGGTTCGCGCCGTTCGTCGACCGCTCGACCACCACCATGCGCGCCATCCGCTACGAGCGGCGTGCTGGCGAACGGGACCCACTTCCGGGCCAGCAGCGCATGGGTGCGCACACCGACTATGGAATCGTGACGGTGTTGTACGCGGAGCCGGTCGCCGGATTGCAGATCGTCGCGCCCGATGGCCGATGGATCGACGTGATCCCGGCGGACGATGCATTGGTGATCAACCTCGGCGACCTGACGGCGCAGTGGACCAACGACCAGTGGCGCTCGACCGTGCATCGAGTCGTGCCGCCGCCTCTGGTGGTCGACGGGCCGGCTGTGCGCCGTAGCGCGGCCTTCTTCCTCGACGGGAACTGGGACGCAGTGATCGAGTGCCTTCCGACCTGCACGAGTGCCGGCGACCCACCTCGGTACCCGCCGGTCACAGCCGGCGATCACCTGAGCGCGAAGTTGATGGGTCCGCGGCTTCTGCGGGCCAGCGAGGCGACCGACACCGCCGGTGATCGAGGTCGCTGACGCACGCACTTGGCAGTGAGTGCCACAAGATCGGACCTGGCGTTCTACGTTTGCGAGATGGAATTCGCTTTCACCGACCGCTGCAACGAGTACCGGGAGACCTTGCTGGCCTTCATGGACGAGTGCATCTATCCCAACGAGCCCGTCTACCACGAGCAGTTGGTCGCCAGCGGGAACCCACACCACCATCCGGCGGTGATGGAGAAGTTGAAGACCGAGGCCCGCAAGCGTGGGCTGTGGAACCTGTTCCAACCCCACAAGGACTGGGGCCCGGGTCTGACCAACGCCGAGTACGCGCCACTGGCCGAGATCATGGGTCGCAGCACCATCGCCAGCGAGGCCTGTAACTGCTCGGCGCCCGACACCGGCAACATGGAGGTGCTGACGATGTTCGGCACAGCCGAGCAGAAGGACATGTGGCTGCGTCCGTTACTCGACGGTGTGATCCGCTCGGCGTTCGCGATGACCGAGCCGGATGTCGCCTCGAGCGATGCCACCAACATCCAGCTCAGCATCGACCGCGATGGCGACGACTACGTGCTGAACGGTCGCAAGTGGTGGATCACCGGCGCGATGCATCCCAACTGCAAGATCTTCATCGTGATGGGAAAGACCGACGTGTCGGCCTCTCCACACCGGCAACAGAGCCAGATCCTGGTGCCGATGGGCACCCCGGGCATGACTGTCGTGCGGGCTTTGCCGGTGTTCGGCTACAAGGACCCCGAAGGCCACGCCGAGCTGCTCTTCGAGAACTGCCGGGTGCCGGCCAGCAACCTCATAGCCAACGACGGCGACGGCTTCGCCATCAGCCAGGCGCGCCTGGGGCCAGGCCGCATCCACCACTGCATGCGCTCGATCGGTGCCGCCGAGCGTGCGCTGGAACTGCTCTGCCAGCGGGCGTTGACGCGTACCACGTTCGGCCGCCGCCTCGCCGAGCGGAGCAACATCATGGACTGGATCGCCGAGTCGCGAATCGACCTGGAGATGGTCCGACTGCTGACGTTGAAGACGGCCTGGATGATGGACACGGTCGGCAACAAGGCAGCGGCGGTCGAGATCAGCGCCATCAAGGTGGCAGCGCCCAACGTGGCGTTGAGGATCATCGATCGGGCAATGCAGGTTCATGGCGCCGGTGGTCTCAGCGACGACTGGCCATTGGCGCAGATGTATGCGCATCAGCGAACGCTGCGGCTCGCCGACGGGCCCGACGAGGTGCACAAGATGACGATCGCCCGTCGTGAGCTGCGCCGTCACGATCCCAACTTCCGCATGGACGCGCCGGCCGCGATCGCACCGGGTGGCGGCCGCGGCTGAGGTGACGTCGCTCGACGGCCGACCGGCACCATGCCCACGCCCAGCGGGCCACGAAGTTGTGGGTGAAACGGCGAAACCGTCGCGCAGCTATCGCGACGACGGCTTGCTCGACGGTCGTGCGGACCGTCTGACGCTGATCACGGCGAAGAGTGGAATGCCGATGAAGAACAGCACCAGCAGCACGATGAGCATCACGGCGCTGTCGTGAAGGTTGCTCGTCAGCTCGGCTTCGGGGTCGAGTCGGTGCGCAAGTGGGTGGTGCAGTCCGAGATCGATACCGGCGAGCGGCCGGGGACATCGACTGAGGAGCACGCCAAGATCCGCCGGTTGGAACAAGAGGTCCGCGAGTTGCGTCGAGCGAACGCGATCTTGAAGTCGGCGTCGGCTTTCTTCGCGGCGGAGCTCGACCGCCCACCGAAGTGATGGTCGATTACATCGATGCCTATCGCGGCGAGTTTGGGGTCGAGCCGATCTGCGCGGTGCTGTCTGAGCACGGTTGCAAGATCGCCCCATCGACGTACTGGTCAGCCAAATCGCGTCCACTATCGGCTCGAGCAGCATCGGCATGCGGTGTTGATGCCGATCCTGCTCGGGTTGTGGATGGCGAACTATCGCGTCTATGGGGCGCGCAAGTTGTGGAAAGCGGCGCAACGCGCCGGCCACACGGTCGGTCGCGATCAGGTCGCTCATCTGATGGGTGAGCTGGGCATTCATGGCGTGCGTCGCGGCCGGCGCTATCGCACGACGCGTTCGGACCCGGCCGCTGATCGGGCACCGGATCTGGTCCGGCGAGACTTCACCGCGCAGCAACCGAACCAGTTGTGGGTCACCGATCTGACCTACGTGCCGACCTGGTCAGGAGTCGCCTACGTGTGCTTCATCGTCGACGCGTTCAGCCGAACGATCGTCGGTTGGCGAGTCGCCGCGCACATGCGAACCGACATGGTCCTCGACGCCTTGGAGATGGCCTGCTGGTCGCGCGGCACCCGCCTCGAAGGACTCGTCGCCCATTCCGACGCCGGCAGCCAGTTCACCTCGATCCGCTACGGCGAACGCCTCGCCGAGGATCGAGAGACGGTGTGGCTGGGTATGCGAACCTTGATCTGAGCGACGCGACGATTGCTGGCACAGATCGGTTGTCATCGAGGAACGGTCGGTCGGGCGTAGATCCAACGAGAACGGTGGATCGACAGGTGTATCGCGGCGTGGCCGGCACAGAACCGCGCCGATGAGCAAGCTCGCCGAGCCAAGCAGTCATGGATCGAGCAGACGCCCGTGGTTGTGGGATGAGGTGTGTCGGCTGATCATCACGCAACGCTGGTCGCCTCGATCGGTGGCCAAGCGGTTGCGACGCGACCATCGCGACGAGCCACAGTGGTGGGTGTCGCACGAAGCGATCTATCAGGCGATCTACGTCCAGGCCAAAGGTGAGCTGCGTAACGAGCTGGTCCGAGCGCTCAAACTCGGGCGGGTTCAACGCCGGCCCCAGCACCGCACCTCCGGTGTCGGCCGGGGTGCTCGGATCCCGGCAATGGTGAACATCTCCGAGCGGCCCGCCGAGGCCGCCGATCGTGCTGTGCCCGGACACTGGGAAGGCGATTTGATCATCGGAGCAGGCAAAACCAGTGCTGTTGCCACCCTGGTGGAGCGATCAACGCGGGTGGGGATGCTGATCAAGGTGGACAACCGAACCGCTGACCACGTCGCCGAGCGGCTCGTCGAGCATGTCATCAACTTGCCGCGTGAGCTGGCCCGCTCACTGACCTGGGATCAAGGCACAGAGATGGCCCATCACGCCACGTTCACCATCGCCACGGACATCCCGGTGTACTTCTGCGATCCGCACAGCCCCTGGCAACGTGGCAGCAACGAGCAATGGAACGGGCTTGTGCGCCAGTTCATCCCCAAGGGCAGCGACATGACCAACCTCACCCAAGCCGACCTCGATCACTACGCCCGACTGCTCAACGGTCGACCGCGCGAGTCACTGGCGTGGGATACTCCAGCAGAACGATTCAATGCGCTTGTCGCGGCCACCACCTGAATCCGCCTGTTCGCAGCGACAAAGTTCCGGGTGAAAGGCCGAACCGTCGCGCAGCTATGGCGCCGACTGCTTGCTCGACGGTCGTGCGGACCGTCTGACGCTGATCACGGCGAAGAGTGGAATGCCGATGAAGAACAGCACCAGCAGCGCGATGAATCCGGCGACTCCGAAGGCCTTGGTGAGGATGACACCGAGTACAAATCCCGCAAGGGCCATGATCGCCCGACGAGCGTCGATCACCCGACTAGTCACGTGCGCATCGTGCCTGACCGTCACCCCGAACGCAAGCCGCGCTACCTCGATGTGCGGTCGCGCACCACGATGGCGCGGCTGAACCCGGTTCGGTCGAGTCGTTCGCGGAGACGCACGTTGTTGCACACCACGGTCAGGTCTGCACCGGTCTGGCGGGCGGCACCGGCAGCGCCGAGCAGCACACCCAGGCCCGTGTCATCGAGGACCGTGACGGCGTCGAGATCGATGATGATCGTGCGGTTGGGGTGATGAGCGAGCGCCTTGGTCAACGCGTCGTGCAGTAGTGGGATGGTGGCCAGATCAACCTCTCCGGAGAGGGTGATGACGGCGTCGTCGCCGACCACGATGGTGCTCGTCGACAAGTCCATGCGTGAACGCTACGACCTCAGGGAGGTTCGAGCGCCATTGTTGCGGCGGCGGTAACCGTGATGTCGGGAAGCAGAGCTCCGATCAGTGGCACATCGGTGCGGGTCACGTGGCTGACTGTGATAGTGACGGCCGTCGCCGACGAGCGGGCTGCGACGGCCAGGGGACGGAGGGAGATCGCCTGTGTCGCGGCTGCCTCGGCGGATGCGGCCGACGGCTCTGCTACGGCGGCGGCGCGGGCTGCCTCGCGTGCGGCGAGCTGCACCGCCAGCTGATCGCGGACGATCACGACCAACTGAACGATTCCGAGCAGGAAGATGAACAGCAGCGGTAGGCACAAGGCCAGCTCGACCGCGGCCTGGCCACGGTCGGACATGTCAGAGCTTGCCCGTGACCGCATCGATGACCCGGTCGAACAGGTGCCCGATCTTCCCGGCACCACCGCCGCTGGTGGCCCAGCCGACGACGAGGAGGGCGACGAGCGCCGCGCCGAGCATGACGAGGGCGTACTCGGTGGTGGCCTGACCATCGTCGTTGCCGCGGAGACACGAACGATGCAGCCGTACGAACATTCTTCTCATGTTGAGCCCCGTTCTGGCGATGGTGGGTTCGGTCGCCTCAGATATGCAGCGACGACAGGGCTCCGAGGAGCAATGGGACGATGGCCAACAGGACGAATGACGGCAGGGTGCACAGCACGAGCGGCATGGCGAGTCGCACCGGCAGCTCGCGGGCGGCGGCCTCGGCATCGCGGCGGCGTTGTTGGCGGGCTTCGAACGACAATCGCTCGAGCACCGGTGCAAGGGGTAACCCGTAGCGATCGGCTGCCGACAACGAGTCGACGAGCGGCTGTGCGACCGGGCCGAGCCGGGCAGGCAGCTGATCCAGCGCGTCGGCGAATCGTTCACCGCGGTGCATCGCCTGGCCAACGGCGACGAACGCTGGGTGGAGCGGTGTAGGTAGGAACGGAACGATCTCGACGACGGCCTGGGCGGGCAGGTAGCCGGCTCGGATCGAGAGAACCAGAAGATCGAGCGCGTTGGGGAACGCCGCCACCGTGCTGTGGGTCATTTGTGCGGCACGCCGAAGGCCCATCCAGTGACGCCACAGACCGACGCCGATCGCCATAGCTGCGCTGAGTACCGGTGAATAGACCACCGCGGCCACGCCGAGCACCACCCATGGGCACCGTCGAGCGCGCCGTCTTCTCGAAGCAGCGCGCCCTGCCGGCTTGGGGCGCAACAGCGAGCAGATGAGCGTCACGACGATCGCAGCGCCGACGGCAACCATCACGTCGGATCGGCGATTCGTCTCATCCAGTGCCACCCGGTGAGGTTGAGGGCGATACCACACAGGGCGCTGATGCCCCCGGCAGTGGTGGTGACGTAGACGTCGCGGGTTCGTTGGCTGGCGACGGCGCTCCACGCGGCGAACCCGAGGGGAACGATCGTCAGCACGCGGGCGCTGAGGCGGGCCTGCGCGCCGTGTGCCCGCCGCTCGGCGCGCCCCGCGACGCGCTCGCGCAGCACAGCGGCTGCCTCGTCGAGCGTGGCCGCGATCGGACCACCGAGATGCGCCGTGGCCGACAACGCTTGCACGGTGAGCGCAACATCGGCTTCATCGAGATCTACTGCGGACAGCGCCTCGGCGAGCGAACGTCCTGCCGTCAGACGATCGACCACCACGCCGAGCGACGACGACACATCGATCTCGTCGATGACCGCGCTTGTCAGGCTTGATCCGCTACGAACCTGACGGGCGACGGAGTCGAGCAGTGATGCGTAGTCGGGTGTCGGCCGACCGTCGCGCGGGCCCAGAGTCTCACCAGAGCTGTGACGCGGCACGCTCCGAAACCAACGCGCTGCAGGCGCGGTGACCAGCACGACGAGGATGCCGAGCATCCATGCGACGATCATCGGCGGGCCCGCCGAAGCGTGGCGACGACGGCAGAGCGATCGGCCACACGGACCAGCTGCACACCGGCGGCCGCCTGGTCGGTCTCGCACACCTCGAAGATCTGCCTGCGGTTGTCGGTGGAACGGCCGACGTGGATGACGACGTCGATCGATCGACGAATCTGGTCATGGATCGCCTCGAGCGGCCAGCCACGAACCTCCTGCAGCACCAGCGAGCAAACTCGGGCCACGGCTTCGACCGCCGAGTTGGCGTGCACGGTAGACATCGAACCGTCGTGGCCGGTGTTCATGGCTTGCACGAGTTGCACAGCCTCGGCACCGCGCACCTCACCCAGGACCAGCCGGTCGGGGCGCATGCGCAACGCCGTGCGCAACAAGTGAGCAAGTGTGACCTCACCGGAGCCCTCTGCCGACGGTGGCCGGGTTTCCAGACGAACCACGTGCGGATGGGGCAGCCGAAGCTCGGCGATGTCTTCGAGAGTGATGATCCGTTCCGTCGCCGGCACCAACGCCGCGAGTGCATTGAGCAGCGTTGTCTTGCCCGAGGAGGTGGCTCCGCTGACCAGCACGTTGCAGCGCGCCGCGACGATCGTCTGCAGCAGTTCGACGACGTCCGGAGCGGCGAACGCCGAGAGCGGGAGCGACTGCACGGCAAACCGGCGAATGGTCAGGCATGGGCCATCCACTGCAATGGGCTCGATGACGGCACACACCCGCGAGCCGTCGGGGAGGCGAGCATCGACCGTCGGGTTCGAACGGTCGATGCGTCGCCCGATGGGGCGGAGAATGTGTTCGAGGGCCGTGGTCACGGCCGGGGAGCTCATCGTCGCCACTCGAATCAAGGCGCCCGCTGTCTCGATCCACACGTCGCCGCGGCCGTTGACGATGATCTCGTCGATCGCCCCGTCGCCGAGCCACCGTTCGAGACCACCGAGTGGTGATCGCTCGGCGATGACATCGATCACGCTGCGCTCCGCAGCGAGGCGATGAGCGATCGCGGCAACCGGGCGATGAGCAGACCGGCGTCGACGGCGCGGGCCACGGCGGGGTCGAGTCGGACCTCGGCGACGACGGGGACTCCGAGTGCATGCTCGACGTCGCTCGAGGTGAGCGCTCTACCGGGTTCGTCGACCAGCACGATTCCAGTGGGGCGGATGTCGAGTTGCTGGGCGCGACGCAAGGCGAGGTAGCACGGCCGGGTGACGAGCAGCGAGTGTTCGGCCGCGTCGTGGAGCGCCCTGGGCGGGTACCCGGTCCCGGCGTCGATGATCACCGTCGCCGAACCGCCCAACGCCTTGGCGAGTCGCGACCATTGATCGGCCGGCGGGTCGACCGTGCCGCGTGGGATCAGGCGCACGTTGTCGCGGATCGTCACGGCCAGCTGGGCCAGGTCTGTCGGCCCGGCCGTTGGTGATGCCAGCCAGTCGACGACGCCGGGCCCTGCCGGCTCGGCCAGCCCGAGCGCCGTGGCGCTGTCGCCGCTGAGATCGACCAACGTCGCCGGCTGGCCGAGGGCCGAACCCAACGCCATGGCACAAGCGACCACCGTGGTACCGCTGCCGCCCTTCGCGGCCCAGCAAACAATCACGTGACTCCACCCCCAACGAACCGAGCGCTACGAATTGGGGGAAGCCAAGGCGGAACCTATCGACAGCCCGCTCGGCATGCCAACGCGGCGCGACGAGTTCTCGATGACATATCGGACGCTAGGGTCACTGCCGGAGGTGTCTGGGCACCTGGTGGGCTCCACCGCCTTCAAAGCGGCCGAGACGGGCGATCCCCGTCTGGCGGGTTCGATTCCCGTCCACCTCCGCCAATCACCAGGATCGGCCACACGGTGAACGAGAAAACGGGAGTCCGTCCATGGCCGGTGAGGGGAACGACAAGGAACTCAAGAACACCGGGTACGAGATATTCGTCGGGATCTTGTCGATCCTGTCGATAGTCAACATCGTCCTGCTCTACGCGCTCGAGGATGCGAACCTCGACTCTGTGCTCACCGTCATGAACGGGCTCTTGAGCGTCATCTTCCTCGGCGACTTCACGTACCGGCTGCTCACCGCAGAGTCGAAGTCGCAGTACTTCTTCCGTCAGTTCGGCTGGGCGGACCTGCTGGCCAGCCTGCCCTTCGAGCAGTTCAAGGTACTGCGAATTTTCCGCCTGGTGCGTGTCTTCCGTCTCCTTCGAGAGCACGGCATCAAGACGATCGGCCGCACCTTGGTCAAGGACCGGGCCGGCAGCGCGCTGCTCAGCTTGCTGTTGATGGGCATCCTGGTGCTCGAGTTCGGAAGCCTCATAGTGCTCCGCATCGAACAGTATGCGGAGGGTGCCAACATCACGACAGGGTCCGATGCCATCTGGTACGTGATCGTGACCATCTCCACCGTCGGGTACGGCGACCAGTTCCCGGTGACCAACGTCGGTCGAGTTGCCGGCGCGCTCATCATCGTCATCGGCGTCGGAATCTTCGGCACGTTCACCGGTTATCTCGCCAACATCTTCCTCACGCCACCCGAAAAGCCACCTGCGACCGAGCCCGAGGGTGCGGGTGACGACGGACAACAGAGGATCGAACACCTAAAAGCTCTCGTGGCCGAGCAGCGAGCAGCGCTCGACAAGATCGAACTCCTCCTCCAGTCGGAAGCCTGACCAGCGTGACCGATGTACCTGGCCAACTCCTCGCCCACGACGGGTACGTGCTCGAGCGAATCGTCGACGTGACGTGACTGCAAGTCCTGAAACGGTGCGTGCCGCAGCGGCAAGCCTGGCGGGAGCACTGCCGCCGACGTCGGCGGGCGAGCCCGTGTTCGCCGCGCCCTGGGAGGGTCGGGCGTTCGGCCTGGCGCTCGACATCGTCGAGCAACGCGGGTTGCCATGGGATGCGTTCCGCGAATTGCTGATCGCAGCAATCGCCGAGGAACCGGGCCGGCCCTACTACGAGTCGTGGGTCGTTGCTCTCGAGCGACTCGTCGCCGAGCACGAACTGGTGACCGTTGCCGATCTCACGAGCGAACGCGCACACGTCGCGGCCTATCGATATGACGAAGGCGGGATCGACATCGAAGTCGTGCCACTGGCGAATGATCGAGCGGTCCTCGCCGATGTACTCGACATCGAACCGGCAGCCCATGTCGAGCTCTACCGCGTGTGGTCGGGAGACGTTCCCGTGGCGTGGGGTGTCCGCTCGTTCGACGCTGGCGGAGCGGCGCTCGCCGGGCACGAGCTCCCGATGGACCAGTGGTCAGTCCTTCGGGATCGCCTGCTCAGCTTCCAGCCGCCGGCGCGCTAGCTCGGGTGACGCCGATCATCGAGTTGCGGCTGACCAGAGTCGCCAGCTCGGCCTCGCTCATGTGCTCGGTATCGCTGGGGCGTTCCGGTAGCACGAGGTATCTCACCTCGGCCGAGGAATCCCACACCCGAACCTCGACCGAGGGGTCGAGCTCGGTGTTCCACTCGGCGAGGACGGCACGTGGTTCGGCCACCGCCCGGGCACGATAGGCGTAGCTCTTGTACCAGATCGGAGGTGCTCCGAGCAGTGGCCACGGGTAGCACGAACACAATGTGCACACGACCAAGTTGTGCACATCGGCGGTGTTCTCGACCACGCGCACGTTGTCGCCCTCGGCGCCGGCGATGCCGAGCTCCGACATCGCCGCGTTGGCGTCGGCAAGCAGCCGGGCCTTGTAGGCCGGGTCGACCCAGGCGCGAGCGACGACCTGCGCACCGAGGTGCGGTCCCATTCGCTGCTCGATGATCTCGACGAACGCGTCGATCGAGTCGGTGCTGACGATGCCCTTCTCGGTGAGCGCCGCTTCGAGCGCCATCGTGCGCAACTCGAACTCGGAGCGCGGCCGGCGGGACTTCGGTGTCTCGTGATGCGAATGCCCGTGATCGTGAGCGTGATCGTGATCAGTCATGTGGACGGCACTCCTTCGAGGTAGCTCTGCCACAGGTCGACGAGGATGACGAAGGGCGCTTCGTCTTGGCGTTCGCCCCATACGTCGCCTGACGAGAACCGCACGGTGTAGAACGGCTCGACGTCGTTGTCGCGATGCCCGGCAATGTGGTCCTCCCCGCAGATCGTCTCGATCGTGCCGAGCACCCCGCGGACGTAGCGCGGAATGCGGTGATGCCGATTCGGTTCGTAGACGCGCTTGACCCGAACGGTGTCTCCCAACGCAAAGCTGGGGTCCTGAGCCGGCGACCTCGGTGCAGGGACAAGCATGGCCTGCTCTCCCCTGGAACGCAGCGCCTCGTCATGGACGACCGGGATTGCCTCGCCGTCGCCCACACGTCGTTGCCAGTCAGCCAGGAGATCACTGGAAACGATCCCGTTGGCGATTGCTGCCCGCTCGCCGGCCAGCAGCCAGCGACCGTAGTACGACGTCGTCAGATAGGTGGCCGGATCGAGGCCCTCGATCCACGGTCGCGCGCCTCGGCAGGCGGCGAGTGCCAGCATCTGGGCCCGGAGCTCCCACGATTCATGGTGGGTCAGCTCCCCATCGGCGGTGCGCACAGATCCGAACCCGCCGATGCCGCCGAGATCATGGGCCCCTTCCACGAGAAGGACCCTAGCGGTCGATCACGTATGGCGACCGGTGATTCGCTTGCCGTTGCGGTAGCGGAGTTGATGGCGCAGCGTGCCGTCCGACCGCCACTTCGACACGGCCGGGTTGCCGTTGCCGGCATCACTGCGCTTGCCGTCTCGGTAGTGCTCCTCGTAATGCAGGTGTCCATTGGCGAAGTACCCGCGCACGGCCGCGTCACGGTCGGTCGGATCCTGGAGCAGCCCGTTCTCGTAGAACATCTCATACTTGACCTGCCCATCGGCGCGGAATCTGCGATAGGCGGGATGATTTCGGCCTGGGTTGTCGAGCCGTCCGGCGGTGAACCAGGCGATATAGGACTCTGCCCCGTTGAACGATCGTCGGACACGGCCGGTGAAGTCGACCGGTATCTGACTCTCGTCGGTGACGTCGAGGGTCGAGATCACGCGAAACGTCATCGAATTGGGCAGCAACTCCACGACAGAGATATCGAACGAAATGCTTCGTAACTTGAGCTACAGCCTGGCCTCGTATTGCACTTCCGGAAGGGCTGGGTCGGGAGAACCTGGTGGTGAGAAGTTCGACTCCTGCCCGGTGAAGTGCCAGCCGGCCTTCTCGTAGAACGCCCGTGCCCGCGGGTTGTCGCGCAGCACCCACAGCACGGCCGAGGTGAACCCCTCGTCACGGAGGAACTCCTCGCACCGGCTCATCAGTGCACCGGCGCCGCCGCTGCCCCACACAGTGGGGTGGAGGTAGAAGCCGTACACCTCGCCGCGGCCGACGTCGCTGGCCTCGGCCACGGTGTCCGTACCACTCTGATCGCATACGGGATCGATCCGTTCGGGTCCGGCGTGCCCGAAACCGACGACCCGACCTTGGATCGTGACGACGAAGAGCCGGGATTCGGCGATCGACTGCCAGGTCCATGCCTGCCAGCGCTCGCGGCGGCTGGTGGCGAACTCGTCGGAGTCGAGGTATTCGTCGGGGACAACGCCGCGATAGCCCGCCCGCCACGCGTCGATGTGCGCGGTGGCGATCGCGTCGGCATCGTCGATCGTGGCTTCGCGGACTTCGATCATGTGTCAGGCATGACCCAACTGGGGCCGGTCAGACGGCGAGGAGATCGCGGGCGCCGGTGTCGCTCGATGGGTGACGGAGCTTGCTCATCGCCCTGGCCTCGATCTGGCGGATGCGCTCGCGTGTGAGGTTGAAGTGCTCGCCGACCTCTTCCAGAGTGCGCGGCTCGCCGCGGTCGAGACCGAAGCGCAGCTTGAGGATCTCCCGCTCGCGCTCGTCGAGTGGCGCCAACAGACGAGCGATCTCCTCAGGGAGCAGAGCGGTGGCGGCGACCTCGAACGGGGACTCGGCCGAACGGTCTTCGACCACATCTCCCAGTTCGGCGTCACCGTCCTCGCGCAACGGCTCGCTGAGTGACAGCGGCTCGGCGGCGAAACGCAATGCCTCGGTGACCTTGTCCTCGGGCATCTCGACTTCCCTGGCCAATTCCGACAGCGTCGCCGGACGACCGAGTTTGAGCTCCAGTCGGCTGCGCGCCTTCTGCAGGCGGGCCAAGCGTGTCGCCGGCATGGACCGGCAGACGGATCGTGCGCCCGGTGTTGGCGATGCCGCGGGTGATTGCCTGACGGATCCACCACGTTGCGTACGTGGAGAACTTGAAGCCCTTGCGCCAGTCGAACTTCTCGACAGCGTGCATCAGCCCGAGGTTGCCCTCCTGGATCAGATCGAGCAGCGGCAGTCCCGATGCCTGGTACTTCTTGGCGATCGACACCACCAGCCGCAGGTTGGACTGCACGAACGCCCGTTCGGCATCTTCACCCTCGCGTGCCGCACGTCGCAGTTCACGCTTCTTGGCGGCGGTCAGCTCCTTGCCGGTCTGATCGAGCTCGTCGATCGCAGCCTTACCGGCCTCGATCTGTTTGGCGAGCCGAACTTCATCGTCCTTGGTGAGCAACATGTATTGACCGATATCGGTCAGATAGAGGCGGACCAGGTCTTCTTCGTCGCGCTCTACTCGATCTTTCGCCACGAATGCTCCTCGAACGGTGAGTTTGTTCACCTCTCGGTAACCCGAGCGGCAGTTGACTCACGATACCCACGAGGTCAAGCACCTCACACCCGGTCTTGTCAAATCGTCCTGCAGAAAGGATTGCATCAAGGATTGTGATACAGGCGCACGCTGTATCGTTCGCGGGCATGGCGGGCCCGCTGCATTCCGGCGTCGCGGATTTCGGCGACATCGATCTGGTGATCGTGACGATGCGCTTCGACGCCGCCGACGCCGAAACGTTGCTCGGGGTGCTCTCGAAGTATGTCGTGCTCACTCGGATGCAACCCGGTTGCCGCAACGTCGATCTGTGTGCCTCGGTGACCCAGCCCGGTCGATACCTGATCGTCCACAAGTGGGATTCGGCGGTGGCCCAGCAGGCGCACTTCGACAGTGAGGTGATGGTCGAGATGGCCACGTCGTGCAACGGGTTGCTGATCTCGGCGCCCGACATCGACCTGTGGGATGGGCCGAGCGCGCACGACCTGCTCTGACCGACACCGCATGCACAAGACACAGATCCGGCTGTAACGTTCGACGTTGTAACTCGTTCGCCCAAGGAGGCGTACATGGCAAGTCCAATGCTCAACGACCGCAGTTGGAACAAGGCAGTGCAAGACCCAGGCTGGGCGGCACCCGACGCGTCCACCCGCGCCGCGCCGATCACCGACGGCCCGGTCAGTCCCTGGTCCGGCCAGGTCATGACCGTCAGCGGCACGCTCAGTGCCTCCGGCGTGTTGATGGTGCTGCTCCTCGCGGCCGCGACCGTCGGCTGGCAGATGGGACCCGACAACAGCGCCGGCGCCAGCGGTTTCCCCGCACTGGCGCTGGTCGGAATGCTCATCGGCTTCGCCTGCGTCATCGCCATGTACTTCAAGCCGACGATGGCCAAGGTACTCGCACCGATCTACGCCCTCGGCGAGGGCTTCTTCCTGGGTGTGATCTCCAAGGCATACGAGAACTACAGGGATGGCATCGTGGTGCAGGCCATCGGCGCCACGCTCGGTGTGTTCGTCGTGATGCTGGTGTTGTACCGCACCCAGATCATCAAGGTCACCGACAAGTTCCGCAGGATCATCATCACCGCGACGTTGGGTCTCATGGCGTTTTACCTGGTGGCGCTGGTCATCAACCTGTTCGGTGGCGATGTCCCGTTCCTGCACTCGGGTAGCTGGTTCGGCATCGCCTTCAGCCTGTTCGCCGCCGGCCTGGCAGCAATGAACCTGGCTCTCGACTTCGACTTCATCGAGCGAGGTGCCAAGCAGGGTCTGCCGAAGGGCATGGAGTGGTTTGCGGCGACGGCCCTGATCGTCACCCTGGTGTGGCTGTACCTCGAGATGCTGCGCCTGCTCAGCAATCTCGCTCGCCGCTGACGGCGCGGTCGACTACACGCTCTTCAAGAAACCCAGCAGCGCGCTGGTGAACGCTGCCGGTGCTTCCTGCTGCGTCCAGTGACCGACGCCTTCGAGCACGGTCGAACCGCGGTAGTCGGGCAGCAGGTTCTGCATTCGCTGGATGCCCGACGGGTCCATCACGTTGACCACATCGTGCGTCCCGCCGATGAAGTAGACGGGCATCGTCAGACGCTCCGGGCCGAGGTCCTTGACGATGTCGAAGTTGGCGTCGAGGTTGCGGTAGTAGCTGACCGGCCCGAAGAAACCGCTGTGGGAGAACTCCGCGGCATAGGTCTGTAGGTCGGCCTCGGTCAGCCACGGGCCCTCGGGACCGACGAACGGCCGCGCCGGGGGCTCGGGCATCATCGTCAGGAAGCCGGTGCCCTTCATCGGTGGAAGTTCGGCCGATCTGTTGCGCCCACCGAACCCCACTCCGCTGGCGCCGAACATGACCTTGGCCATCGAGTCGAGGGCATCGGCGTCAAGTTCGGCCTCGGCGACACCTGGATCCTGGAAGTACAGGATGTAGAAGAAGCGGTCGCCATAGAGCATTTTCATCAGCTGTGTGGGCGGAGCCGGCCACTGGACGAAGGGCACGCTGACACCCACGACCGAGCGAACACGCTGAGGGTGCAAACGAGCCAGATCCCACACGATCAGCGCCCCCCAGTCGTGACCCACGAAGGCAGCGTCGTCCTTGCCGAAATGATCGAGCAAGTCCAGCAGGTCGTCTGTGAGCTCGCCGATGCCATAGGCCTCGATCTCCTGTGGAGCGGACGAATGACCGTAGCCGCGTTGATCAGGGGCGATCACGTGGAACCCGGCATCGGCCAGGGGTGCCATCTGGTGGCGCCACGAGTAGGCCAGCTCCGGGAAGCCGTGACACAGCACAACTGTCGGGTTCGCGGGATCGCCTGCCTGGTGCACCCGCAGGGTCACCCCGTTGACGTCGATGTCGAGCAGCGATGTCTCGGTCATCGTCGGAGTCTCGCGGCCCAACCAGCACCTTGTCCCGGCGTCACAGGTCGGCGCCGATGGCCTGGAGCTCTGCCCATGTCAGACCGTCGCTCGCCCACAGTCGATCGAAGGCGATGTCGACCTGGTCGGTGAATCCGTGCCGGTTGCGGAAGTTGTACCGCCAGCGCTGCTGGTTCGCCGGCACCCCAAGGCGCTCCAGCCGACCGACGCAGTAGGTCTCCCATGCCGCCATCTGCGCCAGTGTGAGTTCGTCGTCGGGCGGGGCCTCGCCGAAGCCGCCGGTCAGCCGATCGCGCACCCGCAACAACACCCGGCCGAGCGAGGTGGCTGTCGTGGTCTCACTCTGCTGGCGTGGGCGTTTGGTGTCTTCGAATGCGCCACTCTCGACACGGATCGAGATCGTCTCGCCGATCTCGACGCGCAGTACGCGCCAGTGGCGTGGTCTCGTCGACCTCGATGTGCACGTCGCGGTCCGCGAGGCCGAGCGACGACAACAACTCCTCGGCGACCCGTTGGATCAGGTCGGCATCGAACGCGACGTAGTTGAACTGCTGTGGGGTGACCGACACGCTCATGCCGTCATCCCTGTGCTCCGATCGTGCCGGGCCCGGCGATTCCACCGGCCTCCACCATCAATTTCTGCAGGCGCGCCTGGTGCGCTGTGGCCCGGTCGACCTCCTCAGGAGTTTCGATCAGCGACTGCAGCAGCATCTCGCCGTCACGCCAGTCGTCGAATTCGTCTTGGAGGATGAAGTTGATCGAACGGATCGTGGGCGCGTCGGTGATCTCGCTGGTGTTGTTGCGGTGGTAGGTGTACGCGGCGATGAAGTGGGGAATGAACACCCGGTAGACGCCGACCAGCTTTTCGACCGTCATGTCGGGCGCTTCCGGCTCGGTCATCGCTTCGACGAACCGGACCATTGCCTCGTTGGCCGGTTGGGTGAGCCGATCGGGGTTCATCTCGCGCAGCTCCGGCAACCTCTTGTGCCACAACTCGGCGTGCCACGCGTGCTTGTAGCAATGCGTGCCGAGGCGCATCTTCACGTCGAGTTCCGGAACGGTGGCGACCCAGCCGCCGAGTGCCTCGAACAACCTCATCTCCGCCCATTTGTAGTTGCCGACACGTCGTGCCGACTCCTCGACGTCGAATGCTCCAGGGAGCACGCGCCGGTCCCACGGCGCGAACGGTGCTCTCGGTTTGTGCGGATCGGCCACGTTGCCCCCTCTGACGTTCGGCCAACGGACAGTAGCGGGCGGGACTCGCGCCGGACGAACATGGAGAATGCGTCAGTTGCGCCGGGCCGACGACATCCAGTCCCGTTCTGCTTCGCCTAGCGGGGTGGCCGGCGGACCGCCGTCGCAGTACTCCAGCAACATTGCCCGCCACGGAGCCGTGACCTCCAACCTGCCGAGGATCGCGCTGACGCCCCATACGACTCGGTCGAGGATCACGAAGCTCGGCGGCATGTTGAGCTGTTCGATCACGTCGGCATGCGGACCTTTGACGTCGATGATCGTCGCCATCGCATTGCGGACGAAATTGCGGGTGAACGTGAATGTGTCGCTGAGGTATGGCGTGTACGGCGTGCTGACGTAGTCGTACACCCGTTGTGGATCGAGACCGTGGCCGGTGCGGAGAAAACCGATGTCCTCCATCACTGCGACGAGCCGATCGGGGTCGCGGTGCACAACGATGGCGTCGACGCTCGGCGAGAGCTGTTCCCATTCCCCGGGAGTCCATCGCTTCACCAGGCCGAAGTCCAAGAAGGTGACGCTGCCATTGCTGCCGAACCGGTAGTTGCCCGGGTGCGGGTCGCCGTTGAAAGCTCCGAGGCGGTGGATCGCATGTTGGGCGAACCGCCAGATCGACTCGCCTGCGTGATGGCGGGCCACGGTCTGAGCAGTCGACTCGAACTCGGCCCACGACATCGCCTCGACCCACTCCGTCGTCAGGATCCGCTTGGTGCTGGTCGCCAGGTCGACCGCTGGGATGGTCACGAATGGATGGCCTGCGAAGTGGGTGCCGAACTCGGTTTGACTTCGCGCTTCCAGGGTGTAGTCGAGCTCGTCGCGCATGCGGGTGCGTAGCTCGTCGACCAAAGCCTTGGCGTCGAGCCCTTTCAGAACAAAGGCCGTGCCGAGTCGGTAGAAGGCCTCGGCGTTGTCGAGGTCGGCCTCGATGGACTCGGCCACGCCCGGATACTGGACCTTCACGGCTACCTCGCGACCGTCGTGGGTGACGGCGCGGTGCACCTGGCCGACGCTGGCCGCGGCGACCGGCACGCTCTGCCAATCGAGGAAAATGCGCTCGGGCGGCGCGCCGAGTTCGTCGGTCACCATCTTGGCGGCCAGTCCCGGGGCCATCGGCTTGGCGTCGGACTGCAACGTCGCCAGCGCATTCTGGGCCTCGTCGGGAAGCGCCTCCATGATGAAGCTGAGCAGCTGCCCGAACTTCATCAGCGCCCCTTTCATGTTGCCCAACTCGCGGGCGACGTCTTCCGACGTGCGAATAACGAACTGCTGGTCGAGCTCGTCGCGCCGTTCGCCGCTGTTGCCCAGCCGACGCGCCCGGTGCATGACGAAACGGACGCCGTTGCGAACGGTGAGCCGCCACACTCTTGCGGTGCGACGCCAACGGACCCGTCGGCTCACGCCAGTCGGCGCGCCGTCGGGTTGGCTGCAAGCATGTCGTGCGGCAACTCGGCGCCGGTGACCTCGTCGATCCAATACGTGCCGGCGTCGAGCCGAGCAAGAGCGACCTCGACGTCGGCGAGGTCGCGCTCGATGGCGTCGAGATCGAGCGGAGGATTGAAGGCGTCGCTCATCGTCGGGAATCGTATCGCCACCGTCCCACCGCACCCGCCCCGCGTTGGGCGCGATTCCGGAACTCCCAATGCTCACAGCGCGCCCGAACGGTCTCTACGGGCGCGATTCCGGAAGCGGGTGTTCCTGTTTCGCGCCCGTCGAAACGGGGATGACCTACTGTTCGGCCGTGGCCCAGGTTCGTCTCGAGCACATCACGAAATCGTTCGGGGAGGGCTCCGGAGAGCTGAGAGCGGTCGACGATGTGTCGATCGAGATCGAGGATCACGAATTCATGATCCTGCTCGGCCCGTCCGGTTGCGGCAAGAGCACGTTGCTGCGAATGGTCGCCGGATTGGAGACGCCGACCAGCGGCGACATCTTCATCGGCAACACCAATGTCAACGATGTCGAGCCCAAGCTGCGCGACGTGGCGATGGTCTTCCAGAGCTATGCGCTGTACCCGCACAAGACCGTTCAGGCCAACATCGAGTTCCCCTTGAAAGTGCGCGGCGAGTCGAAGGCCGATCGTGGCGTCAAGGCCAAGTCGGCCGCCGAGGCGTTGGGGCTCAGCGAGTATCTCGACCGCAAGCCCGGCCAGCTCAGCGGCGGTCAGCGTCAACGTGTCGCTCTGGCTCGCGCCATCGTCCGCCAACCGGCTGTGTTCTGCATGGACGAGCCCCTGTCGAACCTCGATGCCAAGCTGCGCGGCGAGACCCGCGCTGAACTTGTCGACCTGCATCGCCGTCTCGACGCCACGATCATCTACGTGACGCACGATCAGGTCGAAGCGATGACCATGGGCACGCGCGTTGCGGTGATGAGCCGCGGTCAACTGCAGCAGATCGGCACCCCGCAGGACGTGTACGCCAAACCTGAGACCGTGTTCGTCGCCAGGTTCATCGGCACCCCACCGATGAACGTGATGCCGGTGGGACTGTTCGAGCGCAGCGACTTGCTGGTCGGCGTTCGCCCCGAGCACCTGCGCATCGTGTCGGAAGGCGGGCTGCCGGCGACGGTGCGGATGGTCGAACAGCTCGGTCACGAAACACTGCTGATCTGTGACGCGAGCGGCACCCGTGTCGTCCTTCGCCAGGACGCCGAAGCTCCTGTGCCATCGAACGGCGAGGAGATCCGCCTCGAGGCGACCGAGGTTCATCGGCATCGTTTCGACCCGGTCACCGAACGCAGGATCGACCGATGAAGAAGTGGCGCGACGTTCCCATCGCCGTCGCCATGCTCGCCCCCTCGGCGATCGTCCTCGGGACGTTCGTCGTCTACCCGCTGGTGCGGGCGATCCAGCTCGGCCACCTGCGATGCGATGCAACGGGAAGACGCTGCCGCGAAGGTGGGTGGGGCCAGTACGTCGACGTCTTTCGCAGCAACGAGTTCCAGCACTCGCTGGCCAACACGACGCGGCTGGCGTTGATGACCGTGCCGATCGGGTTGGCGTTGGGCATCGGCCTCGCCGTGCTCGCCGATAAGCAACTCCGTGGCATCGGCGTGTTCCGCACGGTGTTCAGTTCGACGGTGGCCACGAGCGTTGCCGTCGCCAGCCTGTTGTGGTTCGTGCTCCTGCAGCCCGAGGTCGGGGTGCTCCCCGATCTGTTCCACGGCATCATCCCGTCCCTGAAGCAACCTGGGTTGTTGCGTGACGCCGGCACGGCGCTGCCGGCCATCGCCCTCAGCAGCATCTGGGCCAGCCTCGGATTCACGTTCATCGTGATGACGGCGGCGCTGCAGGGGATTCCCCGAGAGCTGTACGAGAGCGCGTACGTCGACGGCGCGGGTGGATGGATGCGGTTCACCAATGTCACGCTGCCGATGCTCGGCCCGACGATCCTGTTCACGACTGTCGTGCTCACCACTCGCGCCTATCAGGCTTATGCCGAGCCTGCCCTGCTGACGCAGGGCGGGCCTGATCCGCAGCGCCCCACGGAGACCGTGGCCTATCTGATCTACGGACAGACGTCGTTGGTAAAGAACGACATCGGGCTCAAGTCGACCGCCGCCGTGCTGCTTTTCTTCGTGTTGCTGGTGCTCGCCTTCGTGCAGTTCCGCGGTCTCGACAAACGGGTGCACTATGCCAGCTGACACAGGGGCGGCCGGCACCGGTGCCACCGAGGCCCTCCACGGCGCTCGCAGGGTGGGGCGGTACGCGCTCCTGATCTTCCTCGCCTTCCTGGTTCTCTTCCCGATCTACGCAGCGTTGATGCAGGCGCTGAAGAGTGGCCCCGACGCGATCGACCATCCGAGGTCACTCCTGCCCATCGACTTGACGCTCGACACGTTGCGAGCAGCGTGGCGGATCGGCGACCTCGGGAGGCTGTTGCTGAACAGCGTCGTGGTATCCGTGGTCGTGACCTTCGGTGTGATAATCACCAGCGTTCTCGCCGCCTACGCGTTTGCCTTCCTCACTTTTCCAGGCAAGGGCGTGGTGTTCGGCTTCTTCCTGGCAACGTTGCTGGTGCCGGCCGAACTGACTGTTGTCGTCAATCAGCGCACCATCGATTCACTGGGCTGGATCAACAGCTATCAGGGCCTGATCGTGCCGTTGCTGGCCACGACGTTCGGCACGTTCCTGGTGCGTCAGGTGTTCCTCACCGTGCCGAAGGACCTGCGCGAGGCAGCGGCTCTCGACGGCGTCGGCCATTTCAGGTTCCTGTGGGAAGTAGCCGTGCCGCTGTGCCGGCCGACCCTCGGCGCCCTGGGGCTGTTCACGTTCCTCGGCACGTGGAACCAATACCTGTGGCCGCAGGCGATCATCACCGACGATGCTCATCGCACCATCCAGATCGGGCTGGAACGGTTGAAGACCGGTGACGTCGACACGCTCAACCTGGTCACCGCCGGCGCCGTGATTGCCGTCGTGCCGATCTTCGTCATCCTGATTGCCTTCCAGCGTCAGTTGGTTCGCGGGCTCACGGCAGGTGCGGTCAAAGGATGACGCGGCTCGGCCTGTTGACGTCGGCGTTGCTCGTGGCAACGTCGTGCGGTTCGGGCCAGTCGATCATCACAGCCGGTCGTCAACCACCGACCGCGTCCACGCAGCCGTCACCGATCACGCTTGCACCGGGCGAGACGCTGCCGGTTGGCGAGACGCTGCCGCCGGTGCAGACGACGATTGCGCCGACCACGACCGCGGCCGTGCTCGACACGTTGCCGAACTGCCCGACCGATGCGTTGGATTCCGCACCCGGTCCGGTCGAGATCACGTTCTGGATCGGTCTCAACGGCCCCCCTCGTGACGAGCTGCAGAAGCTCGCCGATGCGTACAACGCCGCGCAATCGAAGGTCAAGGTCACGCTGATCGAGGCGAGCTACGAGCAGACCATCGACAAGTACCTGCAATCCGGACAAGGAAGCCGCCCCGATCTGGTGCAGATGCCCGAGTACATGGTGCAGACCATCGTCGACACGAAGTCGGTCGTGCCGGTCGAGGCCTGCATCAAGTCGAGTGGCTACGACACCAGCGCGTTCCTGCCGACGGTCCTCGATGCATGGGCGACCCAGGGTGTGCAGTGGTCGATGCCGTTCAACATCTCCAACCCCGTGCTGTTCTACAACAAGAAGATGTTCGTCGCGGCAGGACTCGACCCGGAGCAGCCACCGGAGTCACTCGAGGAGATGCGCGCCGACAGCGAGGCGATCGTCAACTCGGGTGCGGCGAAGTACGGGCTGGCGCTGGACTCGAACTTCGACTCCGGCGGTGGTTGGTACCTCGAGCAGTGGTTTGCCAAGGCCGGCGAGTTCTACGCCGACAACCAGAACGGCCGAACGGCGCGGGCCACGAAGGTGCTGTACGACAGCCCCACCGGACGATCACTGCTCACCTTCCTGCAGTCGATGATCCAGGATGGGTTGGCGTTCAACGTCGGTGACAACACGGGGGGGTTCGACAACTTGTTGAAGCTCGCCGACTCGACAGAACCAGCGGCGATGACGATCGCCACCTCAGCGGCGATCGGTCCGGTGATCAGCATCCTGGGTGGTGGCCAGTTCCCGCACATCGCCGGCGACGATGTCGGTGTCGCGGCAATGCCCGGGCCCGACGGCAAGCCCGGCGCGCTCGTCGGTGGCGCGTCGTTGTATGTGGTTGATTCCGGCGACGACGTGCGGACCGCGGCTGCATGGGACTTCATCACCTATCTCACCGCGGCGCAACAACAGAGCCAGTGGTCGTCGGCGACCGGTTACGTGCCGGTGCGCACCGATGCCTTGACCCTTGACCCGTTGAAGACCACGTTGGCGACTGATCCGCGGTTCGCGGTGCCCTACGACCAGTTGTTGTCGTCGCCCGACGTGCCCACGTCGGTCGGTCCCGTCGTCGGCCCGCTCCGCGAGGTACGCACCGTGACGGCCCAGGCTGTCGCGGCGATCTTCGGCGGGGCCGACGTCGCCTCCAGCCTGGCGGCTGGTGCGCAACAGGCCGACGCCCTGATCGCCGACTACAACTTCCGAAACCCCTGACCGACCCCAGAGCCGGCGCGATGACAGATGAGCCGAGCCGGACGGCTCACCTCTCATCGCGTCGGTCAGAAGTTGGTGTACCAGGCCATCAGCCGCACGGTCGACCTCGACACCAGCGGCGACACCAGCGGCGTCGCCAGCGCGACCGCGACCACCGCCGCCACCACCCGCACCCAGGGTTTCACCGTCCGCACGATAGACCAGGCCAGGTAGCGTGTCGACCCATGGCTACCCCCTTCCCCGCCCTCGATGGTTCCGCGCCGCGCAAGCAGCAGTTCGATTCCGCACCCGAGATGGGCATCGACACCACCAAGCGGTACACCGCAACGATGGACACCAGCATGGGCACCTTGGTCATTGCTCTCGACGCGATCAATGCTCCCCTTACGGTCAACAACTTCGTGTTCCTCGCCGCACAGCACTACTACGACGGGGTCGTCTTCCACCGCATCATCAACGGCTTCATGTGTCAGGGCGGCGACCCCACGGGTACCGGCCGGGGCGGGCCTGGCTATCGCTTCGCCGACGAACCCGTCAAGCAGCGCTACCAGATCGGTTCGATGGCCATGGCCAATGCCGGGCCGAATACCAACGGAAGCCAGTTCTTCCTCATCAGTGGCCCCAGCGGTGTCGGTCTGCCGCCGCAGTACAACCACTTCGGGCAGGTCGTGAAGGGCCTGGAGGTCGTCGATGCGATGCACAAGGTCGAAACCGATCGCAGCGATCGACCACGCACCGACGTGGTGATCAATTCGGTCACCATCACCGTCGCCGACTGAACAGGTGGCCGCCGAGAAGGTCTCGCTGGCGACGGCGCGGCGTATCGCCCTTGCCGCGCAGGGATTTGCCGACCCTCGACCCAAGGGGCGCGTCGATCGACGACACTTCCGCCGTGCACTCGATCGGATGGGGTTGATCCAGATCGACTCGGTCAACGTCTTGGTGCGCAGTCAGGAGTTGCCGCTGTTCGCCCGTCTCGGCCCGCATCCACGCAGCATGATCAGCGATGCGACCAATGCGGGCGAAGTGTTCGAGTATTGGGTGCACGAGGCGTCGCACGTCGACATGGCCCACTATCACCTCCACCGCTGGCAAATGGCCGGCGATCACAAGTGGGCGCGCTACTGGACCTTGACGAAGCGACGTCCAGGATTCATCGACGAGGTCTACCAGCGGATCGTCGACGACGGTCCGGTCGCCTCGGGGGACCTGTCCGAACGGGTCGGTAAGAAGGGCACGTGGTGGGATTGGGACGACGGCAAGATCGCTCTCGAGCACCTCTTCTGGAACGGCCAGATATCGGCGACCCGCCGGCCCAGCGACTTCGCCCGCATCTATGACCTCACCGAGCGGATCATCCCCACCGAAGTGCTCGCCCGCCCTCCGGTGCCGGAGCGCGACGCCCGTAAGCAACTGCTCGAGCTCGCGGCACGTCACCACGGAATCGGCACCTTCACCGATCTCACCGACTACCACCGCCAGAAGAACCCGCCGTGCAAGCCATTGGTCGCCGAACTGGTCGAGGAAGGGACGTTGTTACCTGTGCAGGTCGAGGGTTGGGCGCAACCGGCCTATCTGCACCACCAGGCCCGCATTGCCAGGCGGATCAATGCCTGCGCTCTCTTGAGCCCGTTCGATCCGGTGGTGTGGAATCGAGAGAGGACCCACCGATTGTTCGGGTTCCATTACCGCATCGAGATCTACACACCACAACCGAAACGGATCTACGGCTACTACGTGTTGCCGATCCTGTGGGGCGACAGCGTCGTGGGCCGCCTCGACATGAAGGCCGACCGGCAGGGTGGGGTGCTCCTGGTGCAGGGCTCGTACACCGAACCGGGCGTTCCGGCCGGAGCGCTGGCCGACGATCTGGCGCCGGAATTGCACTCGATGGCCCGCTGGCTGGGACTCGACAGGGTCGAGGTGATGCCGCGCGGAGACCTGGCCTCCACCCTTCGCGACGCGGTCGGTCACTACGCTCGGCATTGATGTCAGAATCCCAGCCATGGTTGCCGCCTGAGCACATGCCCCGCTGGGTGTGGAAAGCCGTAGCCATCTTCTGGCTCGGCTTCATCGCCACCGTCGTCACTCGTTCGGTGTGGAGCAGCCTGTCGGCCCTGTTCCTCCTGCTCCTGGTGTCGTTGTTCCTGTCGTTGGCGATCGAACCCGGCGTCAATCGCTTGGCCGTGCGTGGCTGGCGGCGCGGCACCTCCACCGCCCTCATCCTCGTCGGGGTGTTCTTCGGGTTCCTCGTGTTCGTCGTGGCAATCGGCACGCTCGTCGGCCAACAGATAGCTGAGCTACTCGGCAACTCAGAGAAATACGTCAACCGCACGGTGAACTTCCTCAACGACAAGTTCGACACCAATATCAACGCGACCCAGGTGATCTCTTCGATCAATGACGAGAACGGTGTAGTGCAACGATTCATCCGCAGCCAGCAGGGCAAGGTCGTCGACCTGTCAGTGACCGCGCTCGGCGTTCTGGTGAAGGGGTTGTCGGTGCTCCTGTTCACCTTCTATCTCGTCGCTGACGGGCCGAAGTTCCGGCGGGCGATTTGCAGCAGGTTGCGCGCGGACCGCCAGCAACGTGTGCTCGGCGGGTGGGAGTTGGCCATCGACAAGACCGGTGGGTATCTGTACTCGCGAGCCCTACTTGCCGGGTTGTCGGCCTTCTTCCACTGGATCATCTTCCAGGCCATCGGCATCCAGGCGCCGGTGGCGATGGCCCTGTGGGTTGGTTTGATCAGCCAATTCCTACCGGTGGTCGGAACGTACATCGCCGGAGCGCTGCCGGTGTTGGTGGAGTTCGTCGACTCGCCGCCGAAGGCATTGGTCATCTTGATCTTCGTCGTCCTGTATCAACAGGTGGAGAACTACTTCCTGCTTCCCCGCGTCACCGCTCGCACGATGGACCTGCACCCTGCGATCGCCTTCGGGTCGGCCATTGCCGGAGCTGCCGTGCTCGGCGCAGTCGGCGCGATCCTGGCGATTCCCGCTGCTGCGATGGCTCAAGCGGTGGTCAGCAACCTCGGTGAGCGACATGAAGTGATCGACAGCCACCTCACCACCACTCAGCCCGGCAAGCATCCGTCTCGTCGGTCTCGGCGCAAGCGCGACGAGAACAGCAGCACCAGTGCCGACCCCTGAGTCGTTCGTTCCCGTTGCGATCACCCGCCGCAGCGGGTGCGACGAGTCGGTGCATTACGGCGCAGTCGTCGGCCTCTCGTCGACCGGGCAGATCGAGTTCGCCGTCGGCGACCCCGCCACAGCGATCTATCCACGGTCGTCGAGCAAACCGATGCAGGCGGTAGCAATGGTACGTGCCGGGCTTCGGCTGCCTCCCGAACTGCTGGCGCTGGTGTGTGCCAGCCACGACGGCACGCCCCGGCATCTCGACGCCGTACGGCGAATCCTGGCGACCGCGGGTCTGGATGAGCATTCGTTGGCGAATACCGCCGATCTTCCACTCGACGAGGCGGCCGCCGAAGAGGTACTGCGTCGGGGCGGCGGACGCACACCACTGCAGATGGACTGCAGCGGCAAGCACAGTGGGATGCTGGCCACGAGCGTGATCAACGGTTGGCCGACCGATGCTGGATACCTGTCATCCGAGCATCCGCTACAACAACGCATCACATCGACGATCGAGGACCTCGCCGCCGAGCCTCACAGCCATATCGGGATCGACGGTTGCGGCGCGCCGGCTCACGTGATCTCGCTCCTCGGCCTGGCTCGTAGCTTCCGCACGATCGCCACCGGCGATGCCGGCAGCGCCGGTGACGCCGTCTACCGATGCATGACTGATCACCCTGACATGGTCGGCGGTGACGGTCGCGATGTCACCCGTTTCATGCGCAATGTTCCAGGGCTGATGGCAAAAGACGGTGCTGACGGTGTGTTCGCTGCGGCGCTGCCCGATGGCCGCACGATCGCGCTGAAGATCGCCGACGGGGCCAACCGGGCACGACCGGCGGTGATGGTCGCTGGATTGCAGGCCCTGGGCATCGACACGTCGGCGGTCGAACCGCTCGTCACCGAGTGGATCCTCGGCCACGGACGCCACGTCGGCGAGGTGCGGGCGATCGCGCCGTAGGGTTGGCCGATGAGCGCCATCCCGTTCGTCACCCTCGGTGAGCCTCGGTACGGCTTGGCGGTGCCGGTTTCCCCGTTGGTCCGCCGTGTGATCGCCAACAATCCGTCGAAGTACACCTACTTGGGCACCGGCACGTACATCGTCGGAACCGGCGACGTGGCCGTCATCGATCCCGGCCCCCAACTCGATGACCACCGCGAGGCGCTTGCCGCCGCTCTCGACGGCACACGAGTTCGGGCGATCCTGGTCACCCATTGCCATTCCGATCACTCCCCGTTGGCCGCGTGGCTGCGCGACGAGACTGGTGCGCCCACGATCGCCTTCGGGCCACATGCGCGTTTCGAGTTCGCCGCCGAGTTCGACGAACCGAATGATGCCGAACCGGATGATGACGCCGTGATGTTGGAGGAATCCACTGACACGGAGTTCGAGCCCGACGTGCGCGTTGGCGACGGCGAGGTTGCGGCGATGGGCGCCGGGTGGACGATGCGCGCCGTGCACACACCGGGTCACACCTCGAACCACATGTGTTACGCGCTGGACGAGGAGCGGGCACTGTTCACGGGAGATCACGTCATGGGTTGGAGCACAACCGTCGTGTCGCCGCCCGACGGCGACATGCGTGCCTACATCGACTCGTTGCGCAAGGTGATGGGGCGCGACGACGCCTCGCTGTGGCCCACGCACGGCGCTCCTGTGATGTCACCGAAGCCATTTCTGGAAGCGTTTCTCGGGCACCGCCTCGAACGCGAGGCGCAGGTCCTCGGCGCAGTCCGGTCCGGCGTCTCCGACATCGAGGCAATGGTCAAGATGATGTACGCCGATGTTCGCGAGGAACTACACAAGCCGGCAGCCCGCAGCGTGCTCTCCCATTTGATCAAACTGATCGACGATGGATCGGTGAGCGTCGACGGCACAGGTCGTGGGGCGAGGTACCTGCCCACCTGATCGGGGATCAGGCGAACTGGTCGAGGATGCTTGATTCTGTGATTCGATTGAGAGTCTCCTTGACCGCCGAGGCAAGCGAACCGTCCATGCCCTCCACCTGGGCGATCTCTGCGGCGGTGGCTCGCTGCAGCTTGGCCAGATCGCCGAAGTGCTCGACGATGGCGTTGGCCAGTTGCGGGGTGATCCGCGGCACCCTGGTGAGCAGACGCAGGCCTCGCGGTGATGCCGGGGAGTCGCCGTTGAGACCATGCCCGGCCCAGTTGTCGGCGATCCGCGGGTAGTCGGCCAGGACCAGTTCGAGTTCGTGATTGATCTCGCCGTACACCTCGTCGACCTGCAGTCGCAGGAGACGGGCGTCGACACCCAGTTCGACGATCATCGTTTCGATCTCGGCGGAGATACGCCGCACCATTTCGCCGCGCTGCACGACGGAGGCAACGTCGCGGACCGTGGCGACGTCTTCGAGTTCGAGTGCAGTGAGATTCGCCAACGTGTCGTCGAGGCGCACCTTGTAGCGCTCCAGCGTCTGCAGTGCTTGGTTGGCCCGATCGACGAGGCGGCCGATGTCTTGGAGTTGGTGCTTCATACCGCCGGCGTAGACGGTGATGACGCCCATCTCCTCGCTGACGCTGACGACCGCGACCGGGATCGAGCGGGCGACGCGCTCGGCAGTGCGGTGCCGAGTGCCGGTTTCGCTGGTCGCCACCGACGGGTCGGGCACGAGATGCACGTTGGCCCGGGCCAGCCGCTGACCCCTCGAGCCGAGGATGATCGCTCCGTCCATCTTGGCCAACTCGCTGAGGCGCTGCGGGCTGAACGGGGCGTCGAGCAGGAAGCCACCGCTGCAGATCGCCAGCACGTCGGGTCCGTCGCCGAGAATCAGCAGCGCGCCCATCTTGGCCCGAACGATGCGTTCGATGCCGTCGCGAAGCGGTGTGCCCGGGGCGACAGTTGCCAGCGCGGCGTGCAGGGCATCGGAGGGCGGCCCGGACGTCGTCATGGAGAGATACTACTTGGACCGAGCCCCGTGTAATCCCAAGGCCACCAACGCCTCGGTGAGGGTGGCGACGCGGATCAATGAAATGCCATCGACGCCGTTTGCGGAATTGGCTGGAACGATCGCCCGAGTGAACCCCAGTCGGGCGGCCTCGCCGAGGCGGCGCGACGCGTGGGCGACCTGACGCAACTCGCCGGCCAGCCCGACCTCGCCGAAGGAGATGACGTCGGGCGGGAGCGGACGGTCGACCAGTGCGCTGACGATGGCAAGGCACATCGGCAGATCACTGCCGGGCTCGGTCAGCCGCACACCCCCGACCGCCGAGGCGAAGACTTCGTGTTGACCCATCGGCAGGCGGGCGCGCCGTTCGAGCACGGCGAGCAACAGGGCGAGGCGACCGGGGTCGAGCCCCTGAGCACTCCGCCGGGGCGGCACACCGGGGTTGACCTTGTTGGTCAACGCCTGAACCTCGACCAGCAGTGGCCGGTGACCTTCGAGCGTCGGGGTGACCGCCGAGCCGGCGACTCCGGTGCGCCTGTCGGTGAGGAACAGACTGCTGGCGTCGGGCACGCCCACCAAGCCGCACTCGACCATCTCGAACACACCCAACTCGTTGGTGGACCCGAAGCGGTGTTTGACAGCGCGCAGCAGGCGCAGCGCGTGGTGACGGTCGCCTTCGAAGCTGAGCACCGTATCGACGACGTGTTCGAGCACGCGGGGACCGGCGAGCCCACCGTCTTTGGTGACGTGGCCGACGAGCATCATCGGAATGCCGCGAGTCTTGGCCTGGGTGACGAGTTGGTGAGTGCAGCCGCGAACCTGCACGACACTGCCCGGCGCGGATCCGAGGTCGGGGTCGGCCACCGACTGGATGCTGTCGATGATGACGAGTTGAGGCTGCACGGTGTCGAGAGCGGCAATGACGTGGGGGAGCGACGTCTCGGCCAGCAACCACAGGTTGGGGCCGAGCGCACCCAGCCGTTCGGCGCGCAGCCGCACTTGCTGAGCGCTCTCTTCGGCGCTGACGTAGAGCGTTCGCACGGGCCATGCCGCAGCCAACTGCAGGAGCAGCGTGCTCTTGCCGATCCCCGGTTCGCCGGCCAACAGGCTGACAGACCCTGCGACGAGGCCACCGCCGAGCACCCGATCGAGCTCGTCGATGCCTGTTGATCGCGGGCCGCCGACCAGCGCGTCGACCTCGGCGATCGGCATCGGCGTGCTGTTGGAACTGGCGAAGATCAGCGTGGCGAGGTCGGGATCCGGGCCCTCGACATCTTCTACCATCGAGTTCCACGCGCCGCACGACGAGCACCGCCCGGCCCATTGGGGGTAGGCGGTGGTGCATTCGCCGCAGCGGTAGACGAGACGGAGCTTCGACATCTGTCCGACACCCTAGGGAACGGGTGTTACACGGTCCGTGAGCTGCGGTGATGGATGCGGCGCCGGCGCTGGCGCACGACCCAGGTGATGAAGGCCGCGGCGACGATGCACCAGCCCACGAGAGCGATGAGTGCCACATTGGATGCGACTCCCCAGATCCTGGCGGTGCCGTGATCGTCGGTCGCCGTCGTGCCCAGGTCGACCTGCGAGCCGTCGAGTGGCACGATCCACGACACACTTCCGTCCTCCACGATGCCCGTCGCCGTGGAGATCTTTCCGGGGAGGTCTGCCCGCACTGTCACGCCGACGGCCTGGTTGGGGCTGGAACTCGACGCGGCAACCTGTTCTGCGTATGGCGTGGCGCCGATGGCGGCGAGCACATCTGGGTCGGCGAACGCTGCCAACCCGTCGATTCGCAGCGATCCTGTCAGCGAAACGATCGTGCCCCGCTCGTCGATCCCCCGGCTCAGCACCACCCCGTGCAAGGGTCCGCCGGAACCGTTGATCGACTGCAGGAGGGCGGTCGCTTCCTCAGGGTTGGCGAAGTCATGGGACAGTTCGACCTGCAGGCCGCCATCAGCGGTGGCGACGGGTTCGGTGACCGTCCATCCGGCGGTCTCGGCGTCGTCGAAGCGGAGGTCCTCGGCGAGCCCCGGTGCCTGGCTGACCACGTCCGCATCGGCGACAGCTGTGACGGTGATGGTGCCACTCCCGTCGGCGTCCATCGAGATGTCGACAGTCGCGTCGACGTGGCACGCAGCCAGCAACATCACAGCAATCACGATGAGCCCTCTGCGCATAGTGTCCCGATTGTGGCATGTGGAACCTGGTGGACGCCGGAGGTGTCAAGAAGGACAACTCGTCGACCATGACCACAGAACGAACACAGCCCTCTGACATCGAACTCGTCACCCGCGCTCGCGCCGGTGACGACACCGCCTTCGGCGCGCTCGTTGGTCGGTACCAGGCGGCCGCGATGCGGCTGGCCGCGGCGATCAGCGGTTCGGTCGAGGACGCCGCCGACATAGCCCAGGAGGCCTTTGTGAAAGCCCATCGATCGCTGCCGAGGCTCGCCGATCCCGCCATGGTTCGGCCGTGGATGCTGCGCATTGTCGCCAACGAGGCCAAGAACGTGTTGCGCAGCCGGGCTCGACGTCGACAACGTGAGCAACGCTACGGGTCCTGGGTGATCGGCGCGGCGCGTGATCCGGAGGTGAGCGCGCTCGACGCGGATGACGCCCGCGACCTGGGAATGGCGCTCGGCCGGATCGGGGCACGTGATCGCCAGGTACTGGCCTACCGGTACTTCGCCGGACTGTCGGAGGCCGAGACGGCGCGTGCCCTCGATGTCGCCACTGGCACCGTGAAATCGAGAACCGCCAGGGCCTTGGCCCGTATGCGCACCGAACTGGAGCAACGATGATCGATCTCGAACGGTCACTCGACGAACTGGCGGCCCGGCTGGAGATCCCCGGCGGCGAGTCGCTGGTCGCCGACGTCATGCGTCGAATCGACGAGCCGGCACGGCGTCCGGCGAGTGGCCGGGTACTGCGTCTCGCCGGAGCACTGGTCGTGGTGCTCGCGGTTGTCATGATCGCTCTTCCCGGCCCACGACGCGCCGTCGCTCGCTGGTTGGGCTTCGACAGCGTGCGCATCGAACCAGGCGTGACCGTACCGGCATCACCCGCGACGGCAACACCCACGACGGTCACGGGATCCCCAACCACGATTGCCAACCCGGAACTGGATCTCGGTCCGTCGGTGACGATCGACCAGGCGATGTCGCGGACGGGTCTTGCCGACCCGACTCCGGCGTTGCTCGGAGCTCCGCAGTCGATTCACGTCGTGCAACCGCCGGACTCTGGGCAGATCGTCCTGGTGTATGCGCCGTCCGAACTGCTTCCACAATCCGACGTCACGGGTGTTGGTGCCCTGGTCTCGGTGATGCCAGCATCGATCAACGAGGGCTTGTTCGGCAAAACGCTCGGTGACACGGCAACACTGCAGCCGGTCGATGTCGGCGGGGCAGACGGGTTCTGGATCGAGGGCTCGCCACATCAACTGTTCTTCCAGGTGGGTGAACTGATCCAACCCGACACGCTGCGACTGGCCACCAACACGCTGCTGTGGCAGCGCGACGGTCACGTCTACCGTATCGAGGCCGATGTCACGTTGCCCACGGCGTTGCGCATCGCCGCCACCGTGACATGATCGAACTTTGTTGCTCTCAACAGGCTGAGCATGCTCGGAACGACAAAGTTGGCTGAGGTGGTCGGGAGTCAGGTGGTGCCGGCTCTGAGCACCTCGGCTGCGGCGTGGATCGCGTCGACCGACTTGATCAGCGGGAGATTGACGATCACCTCGTCGGCGCCGGCTGCCACGATTGCGGCGATGTTCTCGGCAGCCTCGCCGGCAGTGGCGATGATCATCCGGTCGCGGACCTCGCTGTTGGAGTCGTAGCCCAGCAACTCCCGGAGGCCATCGCGCTCGGCATCGTTGGGTGAGACGAACAGGCTGGCCATCGCCGTTCGTTTCACAGCCCTGGGATCTCTGCCGAGGTCGGCGCAGTGCTGGTCGAGGATGGCCAGCTTGCGGCCGAACACCCCGGCGGTGCCACCGATGTTGCACAGGTCGGCGAATTCGGCGACCATCCGCAGCGTCTTCTTCTCACCACTGCCACCGATCATGATCGGGATGCGCCGTTGCGGTCGCGGCACAACTCTGGCGTCGGCGACGCTGTAGTGGTGGCCGCTGAAGCTGAAGGTCTCGTTGTCGAACATTCCTCTGCAGATAGCGACGGCTTCGCCCAGCCTTTGGAACCGTTCCTTGACCGGTGGGAAATCCCAGCCGTATGCCGTGTGCTCGACGTCGTACCACGCAGCGCCGATCCCGAGGATGACCCGTCCGCCGGACAACGCATCCAACGAGGCGATCTGCTTGGCCAGATGCGCAGGGTTGCGATAGGTGACACCGGTGACAAGTGTGCCGAGTTCAACTCGCTTGGTCACGGCGGCAAGCGCGCCAAGGGTCACATAGCCCTCGAGGATCGATGCCGCCGGACCGCCGAGTGGTGGGAGTTGAAGCAGGTGATCCATCACCCACAACGACGAGAAACCGGCGTCCTCGGCCGCCTCGGCGGCAGAGCGCAGACGATCCATCGTGGTCGGTGGGTCGGCATCGACGATCCACGAGAAGTCGGGCAGTTGTAGTCCGTACGTAGCCATGCGGCCAACCTAGGCAACATCGGAACGAGAAGCCGAGCGGTGGTGTCAGATGTGCATGAAGACGACGATCGCTCTCACGTTTCTGCTCTGCTCGTGCGGTGCTGCCGGGGCATCGCAGTCGAGTGACGCGCCAGCGCCGCTCCAGTCCGCTCCCGCATCGACCGAGTTGGCGTTGAAAGACACTGCATCGACGGACCAGGCGTCGACGACTCCAGGAATCGTGGATGCGCAGGCAGCGTTTCCCGCCCGACTGGCATTGACGACCAAGGATGGCCGGGTGGTCACGTTCTCACCAGACGAAGACCCGATCGTGACGCCCGGTGTCATGGCACCGACGGGCAAGGTCGTCGTCAGCGCGTCACCGCTGCACGGCCGCACCATGGTCGAGTGGCACGACCTTCGGACCGATGTCATCACGGGCGAAGTCATGATCGATGGTGACTTCCGCCCAACCGCGGTCGCCCAGGACGGCAAGTTGGTCGCGTTGATCCAGTCTGCTCCGAACTCGACGACGGTCGTCCTGGCAACCCCGGCGAGAGGCGAGACGCGCCGCTGGACGTTCGACTCCCACGTCGTCCCCGAGGCGTTCGCCAACGCCTATGTGCCCGAGGGTGACGGGCTGCCGATCGGCGTGTTCGTCATCGAGTACTTGGCCAAGGACACGTATCGCGTGCGGGTGATCGATACTGCGACAGGGCAGCTCGGGCTGCCGCTGAACCTGCGCAACAAGGCCGAGACTGTCGACGAGGTGATGACGGCCGTGAGTCGAACCGCCGTGTTCGAGCCGCTACACCAGCTCCTGTTCACCTTGTACCAGGATGCGACGGAGGGCGGGGAAGACCTCGGCGCCTTCATCCACACCCTCGGTCTGATCAACGGGGTGTGGTGCCTCGACGTGCCGCCGGAGCTTGGTCTGGCCGATCATCCCGGGGCGTTGGCGGTCAGCCCTGATGGCACGCGGGTGTACGCCGCTTCCAGCACGGGCGGCGTCGCCGGGTACGTGGTCGACGATCTCACCGACGTGAGCCTTCCCATGCCCACGGCGCGAGCGACGGCTGCGCTCAGCGCTGAGTCATCACGTGTCGCCATCGGAGCGTCGAACGGCGAAGTGGTGGTGGCCCTCGGCGGCAAGCTCTTCCGTCTCGACCCGGTCACCCTCGAGATTCGGGAGTCGTTCACGTGGGACATGGACATCGAGGCACTGACAGTGTTGGACGACGGGCGCATCGTGATCGTCGGTACGCGTCGCATGACGCTCGTCTCGGCCGACGGCCACCTTCTCGCCGAACGTCCGATCGGGGAGCGCGCCGAAGTCACTCGGGTCGCCGTGGTCGGCTGACGCCTATTCGGTGGGCAGCGTGGGATCCGGTGCCTCGGGGGCGCCGGTAGCAGCGAGTTCTACGGCGGTCGGAGGCAGGAAGCCCTCGACCGAGGTGAACTTGAGCTTCTTCTCGCCGGGCTTCTCGGGATCGTCCTCGGTGTCGACGACGATGATGTCGCCGGCGTGGAACTCCTTGTAGAGGATCTTCTCGCTGAGCACGTCTTCGATCATCCGCTGGATCGCCCGACGCAACGGACGCGCCCCGAGCTGCGGGTCGTACCCCTTCTCCGCCAACAGCTCCTTGGCGGTCTGGGTGAGCTCGATGCCCAGGCCCTGCCCCTCGAGCTGGCCGGTGAGGCGCTTGGTCATGAGGTCGACCATCTCGATCACTTCTTCGCGAGCGAGCTCGTGGAAGACGATCACCTCGTCGATGCGGTTCAGGAACTCGGGACGGAAGTGGGTCTTCAACGCATCGTTGACCTTGTCCTTCATCCTCTCGTAACTCATCGCCGAGTCGACCTTGGTGAACCCGACGTTGGCCTTGCGCAGGTCGGCGGTGCCCAGGTTGCTGGTCATGATCAGGACTGTGTTGCGGAAGTCGACGGTGCGGCCCTGGCTGTCGGTGAGACGACCCTCCTCCAAGATCTGGAGCAGTGTGTTGAACACGTCGGGGTGGGCTTTTTCGATCTCGTCGAACAGCACGACGCTGAATGGCTTGCGACGCACCGCCTCGGTGAGCTGACCGCCCTCTTCGTACCCGACGTACCCTGGAGGCGCGCCAACCAGACGGCTGACCGTGTGCTTCTCCATGTACTCGCTCATGTCGAGAGCGATGAGCGAGTTCTCGTCGCCGAACAAGAACTCGGCGAGGGTCTTGGCCAGCTCGGTCTTGCCGACGCCGGTCGGCCCGAGGAAGATGAACGAGCCGCTGGGCCGCTTCGGGTCCTTCAGACCCGCTCGGGTGCGGCGCACGCTCTGGCTGACCGCCTTGATGGCGTTCTCCTGGCCGATGATCCGCTTGTGCAACTCGGCTTCCATGTTGAGCAGCTTGGCGGTCTCCTCCTCGGTGAGCTTGTAGACGGGGATCCCGGTCCAGATGCTGAGCACCTCGGCAATGGCTTCCTCGTCGACCTCGTCGAACAGGTCGACGCCGCTGGCCTTGACTTCGGTCTCCTTGACAGCCTTCTCGTCGAGCAGCGACTTCTCTTGGTCGCGCAGACGGCCGGCTTCTTCGAACTGCTGCTCTTCGACGGCACGCTTCTTGGATTCTTGGACCTCGGTGAGTTTGCGCTCGATCTCTTTGAGGTCGGGTGGGGTGCCCATGCGCTTGATGCGCAGACGGGCGCCGGCCTCGTCGATGAGGTCGATCGCCTTGTCGGGCAGGTGACGGTCGCTGATGTAGCGGTCCGAGAGGTTGGCCGCGGCGACGATTGCCTGGTCGGTGATGGTGACCCGGTGATGCGCCTCGTACTTCTCGCGCACACCCTTCAAGATCTCGATCGTCATGGCCAACGTCGGCTCCTCGACACGCACCGGCTGGAATCGCCGCTCGAGTGCGGCATCTTTCTCCAGGTGCTTGCGGTACTCGTCGAGAGTCGTGGCGCCGATGGTCTGCAGCTCGCCACGAGCCAGCATCGGCTTGAGAATGGACGCCGCGTCGATGGCTCCCTCGGCCGCACCGGCGCCGACGAGGGTGTGGATCTCGTCGATGAACAGCACGATGTCACCGCGTGTCTTGATCTCCTTGAGCACCTTCTTCAGTCGCTCCTCGAAATCGCCGCGGTAGCGGCTGCCGGCGACGAGCGCACCGAGGTCGAGTGTGTACAGCTGCTTGTTGCGCAACGTGTCGGGAATGTCGTTGCTGACGATCTTCTGGGCGAGACCCTCGACGATCGCGGTCTTGCCGACACCCGGTTCGCCGATCAGCACGGGGTTGTTCTTCGTGCGACGGCTGAGGATCTGCATGACCCGCTCGAGCTCGCGGCTGCGGCCGATGACGGGATCGAGCTTCTTCTCGCGGGCGAGTTGGGTGAGGTTGCGACCGAACTGGTCGAGGATCTGGCTGTTGCCCTTGTCGCTCGGCGTGTCTTCCTTGCCCTGCGATCCGGCAGCCGTGGCCTGTGGCTCGCCCTTGCCCTGGGCGCCACCCTGGTAGCCACTGAGGAGCTGGATGACCTGTTGGCGGACCGCGCGAGAGATCGGCGCCGAGCTTGACGAGCACCTGTGCGGCTACACCCTCGCCCTCGCGTATGAGGCCGAGGAGAATGTGTTCGGTGCCGATGTAGTTGTGGCCGAGTTGCAGCGCCTCGCGCAACGACAGCTCGAGCACCTTCTTGGCTCGAGGCGTGAACGGGATGTGACCCGACGGTGACGTGCCACCTTGCCCGATGATTTCTTCGACCTGATTGCGCACGGCCTCGAGCGAGATGCCCAAACTCTCGAGCGCCTTGGCAGCGACCCCTTCACCCTCATGGATGAGTCCGAGGAGGATGTGTTCGGTGCCGATGTAGCTGTGGCTCAGCAGCCGAGCTTCCTCCTGTGCCAGGACCACGACCCGCCGTGCCCGATCGGTGAAGCGTTCAAACATGATGGAAGTGTATCGGCGTGTCGCGCGAGCTGTCGTGCTGCTTGGCCTCGTTGGGTCTCCGGACCTATCAGTACTTCCCGTGTCATCCGGGTCGGTGGCTAGCCTGACGCCGTGGCGCCCTCGCTGTTCTTCTCCCTAGCGGTCACTGCCGACGATGTCCAACGCATCGAGGCGGCCCTCGTCGAGTCCGTGCACACGCCCGATCCGTATCTCAACGAGATCGCGTCGCACCTGATCATCGCCGGTGGCAAGCGGCTGCGACCGTTGCTCACCATGGTTGCGGCGCAGGTGGTCGGCCCGACCGATCCAGAGCTCAGGGAGCGCTCGATCCAGGGTGGGATCGCCTGCGAACTGGTGCAGACCGGTTCGCTGTACCACGACGACGTGATGGACGAGGCAAGCACCAGACGCGGTGTCGATACGGTCAACGCCAAGTGGGGCAACCTGCAGGCCATCCTCGCCGGCGACTTCCTGTTGTCCCGGGCATCCGAAATCGCTGCCTCGCTGGGCACCGAGGTCGCCGGGTTGTTGGCGCGCACCATCGGTCGGTTGTGCGAGGGACAGATCGAGGAATTGCGTCACACGTACAACTCGGCGCGGCCCGAGTCGAGTTACATGGCGTCGATCAGCGGCAAGACGGCATCCCTCTATGCGACCGCGGCGCGAATCGGCGGACTCGTAGCCGGGTTCGATGATCCACTGACCGAAGCACTCACGGACTACGGCGAGGCGTACGGCAATGTCTTCCAGATAGTCGACGACCTGCTCGACATCACCTCGACCGACGACCAACTCGGCAAGCCCGCAGGTCACGACATGGTCGAAGGTGTGTACACGCTGCCGGTCATGCGTACCCTGCAGACTGGTGGCGTGCCGGCGATGGAGTTACTGGCACTACTCGGCAAGCCGCTCGACACCGCCGAACGCGAAAAGGCGCTGGGAATCGTTCGCGACAACGGCGGCATCGCCTCGGCATTCTCGACTGCACAGGAATGGGCGCAACGGGCGGTCGAGGCGTGCGATGCGCTGCCGTCCTCGCCGGCCACCGAAGCACTACGCGCCGCGCCGGCGACCCTGATTGCCAGTCTGGGGTGAGACTAGTGGCGTCCCGGCACCCAGAGGGGGCCGGGACTCCACTCGGCTCACGCGTTGGGGGCCAACTTGACCAACTTGGCGGCGGCCTTGTAGGCCAACTCGGCGGGGCCCAGTTCGTCGGGGCGCAACAGGTTGGCCATGATCCGCAGCACCCACTCCATCAAGGTGCGACTGTGCATGCCGGCCCGCGTCAACTCGCGCATCAACGCCGGTCGGCCGATGACCCTGGCGAACAGCCGGGCAACCTTGAAGTACTCGCCGTACTCGGCATCGAGCAGCGACGGGTAGCGCTGCAGCACAGTCGGATCACCGGCGTCCAGCGCCTCGTGCAGCACCATGGCCGCCATCCGCGCGGTCTCGTAGGCGTAGTCGATGCCTTCGCCGTTGAACGGGTTGACCGCTCCGGACGCGTCGCCGATCACGAGGTACGACGGACCGGCCTTGGGACCGACGGAACCGCCCATTGGGATGCGCCCGCTGGTGGCCTTGCATTCCGGCTGGTCGGGGTTGATCTCCCAGCGCTCGGCGACTTGGTGGGCGTAGGCGTCGAGGAGGTGCGTGGTGTTGACGCTCTTGAACTCACGAAACGTCGACAGCAGACCGACGCCGATGTTGACGGTGCCGTCGCCCACCGGGAAGATCCAGCCATAGCCCGGCATCGGGTTGCCGTTGCGATCCTTGACGTCGAGTGCCGATTCGATCCAAGGCTCGGCGTGACGAGGTGTCTCCCAATAGGTGCGAATCGCCGTGCCGTACGGCCACTCACGGGTGCGGAACGTACCGAGCGAACGTCCGAAGCGGCTGTTGGCGCCATCGGCCACCACGACGTAGCGGGCTCGGATCTCGAACGGCTCACCTTCCAGCGGTTGCACCGTGGCGCCGCGGACGAAACCTCGATCGACGATTGGTTGCAGTGCTTCGTGCCCCTCCAGCAGAGTCGCGCCGGCGACCACGGCGTTGCGGGCAACCATGATGTCGAGTTCACGGCGGCGCACGACGTAGCCGTACTGCGGATACACCGGATGCGCCGGCCACTGCAACTCCAACTGGCGACCCATGCCCGTGGCTCGCAACCCGTTGTATCGATGGAAGGGTGTCAACTGGTCGGCGAGACCCATCTCGTTCAACTGATGAACCGCACGAGGGGTCAGTCCGTCGCCGCACGTCTTCTCACGGGGGAACGACTTGCGTTCGACGACGGTGACGTCGTGGCCGTAACGGGCTAGCCAATATGCGGCGGAGGCGCCTGCGGGGCCGCCGCCGATCACCAGTATGTCGGTCGATGGCGTCACTCAGGTGCCGGCGGGAGAGCCGGCCTTCGGCTCGGTACCGACCTTGATCGCACCTGTCACTTTGGTGTCGATGTTGTCGAACGTGGCCGAGCCGTCCTCCAAGGCCGTCCACGCCGGGGAGTCGACGGCACACCAGTTTTCGAACTCCTCCTGGTTGACGCCCGCTGGGTCGGCGCCACCTACTGTGAATCGCTCGTGGCAGACGACCGCCAGGATCTGCGCCTCGGTGAGTGCGCCGCCGAACTTGGCACCTTGCTGGGGCATGACACCCTTCGCCTTCGTGACGTGTGCGCCACCGGCGCGGTCGGGGTCGCCGTAGACCTGCACGCCAGCGGCGACGTAGGCGTCGGTGCCGGCGTACACCCAGCGCAGCTGATCCTCGATGTGCGGGAAGGTCTTGAGCACTTCGCCACCGGCAAACGCGTAGCCGACGCCTCCTTCACCGTTGGAGCCATGGCAGCTCGAGCAACCTGTGTACACGGTTGCGCCTTCTCCGAGCGGACCGGCGACCTTCTCGGTCGCGGGCGTGAGGGCGCGAACGTACATGAACGCCCACAACGGCAACGTGCTGAGCGTGGCGAACGCCCAGAACGGGATCTTCTTGCGGGCCTTGGCGGCGGCCACGACGGGGATGTCGGGCTCGGGGGGAGGTGGACCGGCGGGCACGGGTTGCGCAGCGGGTTGAGTCGGCACGGCCGGTGCGGCTGCCGACGCGGCACCCGACGCGCCGCTGGGGTCCGCGGCCGCGCTCTCGGCTGGCGCGGGGCCTCCTTCGGCCTGTGTTCGTGCGGCTTTGCTGCGCTTCAGCAGGTGCTCGGGAATTTCGGTCACGAGTGCCCACGATAGACGCCGGCACGCCGAGATCAGGAAATCCTCTCGCCGAATTGCCGACGCGGCGTGCACGAATTCACAACCGGTCGATTGTCGTCATCACGCGTGGTAGACCGGAACCCGAACCTGCGCGTCCGCTCGCCGAAATGGCGGTCGGTGTTGCGCCGGTGACTACAGTTTGTGCAGCAGTTCACATTCGGAGCGAACACGGAAGGCAGCCGTTGTGCTGATCGCGATCGACATCCTCAAATGGCCAGGCGTCAATCAGGCATTCCTGTTCACGTTCGTGCTGTCGACCGGTCTGGCGCTCATGGCGATCCCCTACGCGAAGCGACGACCGAAAGGCACGCCGGTGTCGTGGGGCGAGGCGATGCTCGCCTCGGTCTATGTCTTCGGCGTGATGTTCATCGCCTTCGGCGTCGTCCCGCACCAGTGGATCGACCACGCCGACCGCAACCTCGGCTGGTCGAAGAGCAAGATCATCTACGGCCCGTACGATGTGCTGAAGCCACAGGCGTCCGGCGGGAACTTCCCCTTCACCATTTCGTACGAAGCAGTCCGCGACACCGTCGTGGTCCTGCTGCACGTGTGGTACTTCGGCCTCATTCTCTACCTGTGGTCGATGTGGCAGAAGCGTGGCGACGCCAAGCCCAGCACCGAACTCGCCACCAGCACATACGGCCGTCCATTGGTGAAGAAGGGCTAGCGCGTATGGCCCGCACCGACGCCAACCCGCCGATGATGCCGTACACCGACGAGTACCAGCTCGTCGAGGTCGACGCCGATTACTTGTCGAAAGCCGTCAAACCCAAGCAGTTCATCCACATCGACCAGACCGAGTGCATCATGTGCGAGGGCTGCGTCGACATCTGCCCGTGGAAGTGCATCCACATGGTCACGCCCGACGCAATCGTCGAGGCCACGGGCACCGAGTTGCCCGGTGAGGATCCCAGCGACAAGGTCTTGTTCATCATCGACGACGACATCTGCACCCGCTGTGCGTTGTGCGTCGACCGCTGTCCGACCGGTGTGATCATTTTGGGCAGAGCGGGTGCTCCCGACAAGAGTGGCGACTCGCACGTGCGCACCAACAACCATGGCTATGCCTACGGCATGCGGCTCTAGGGGTATCGACCAATGGCAAACATCCTCGACGAACGGCCGAAGACGACGATGAAGGATCGCCTCGCCAAGGTGTGGGGTGGCACTCAGGGCAGCCAGGCCTGGAACTCGATTTTCCGACCTGGTTCGATCTTCCGCAAGGGCTACACCGATTCGCCGCGCAACCGCAGTTACGTCGTGATGAACTCGGTGCTCTACCACCTCCACCCGGTGAAGGTGAAGCGCCACGCCGTGAAGGTCAGCTACACCCTGTGCCTCGGTGGGTTGAGCTTCTTCTTGTTCATCCTGCTCACCGTCACCGGAATTTTCTTGATGTTCTTCTATCGCCCCACCGACGTCGCCGCGTGGAACGACATCTCCAACCTGCAGACATCAGTGGCGTTCGGGTTACTTGTGCGCAACATGCACCGATGGGGCGCGCACCTGATGGTGCTCAGCGTGTTCTTACACATGGCCAGGGTCTTCTATCACGGGGCCTACAAGGCGCCGCGCGAGTTCAACTGGGTGATCGGTGTTGTGCTGCTCATGCTGACGTTGCTGCTGAGCTTCACCGGCTACCTACTGCCATGGGACCAGTTGGCCCTGTGGGCAGTGACCGTGGGCACCAACATGATGGGCTACACCCCCGTGCTCGGTACGCAGGTGCGCTTCGTGCTGCTCGGCGGCAAGGAGATCGGATCCGAAACCCTGCTTCGTTGGTACGTCCTGCACGTGTTGATGCTGCCGTTCGTCATCGTCATCTTCATGGCGATCCACTTCTGGCGTGTCCGCAAAGACGGTGGAATCTCGGGGCCGTTGTGAGAGGGCTGAGGTGACATGACCGAGATCCCAGAACACCTCCTCAAGCGGGCACAGCAGGCGCGGCGAAAGGCAGAAGCCGAGGCCGCTCCAGCAGCAGCCGCCGAGACACCGGCCGCTGCCGCAGAAGCTCCCGCGGCAGCCTCCGATCCGCGTATCCCGGCGCACCTGCTCGAGCGCAGCAAGGCCGCCAAGGCCCAACGAGGCGAAGTGTCGGAAGGAGCCGGCAGCGAGTCCGGTGGTGGCGCCGTCGCTGTGCAGGAGAAGGTTGCCAGCGTCGTCGCCGGTGGCCCCAGCGCGGGTGGAGTGCCGATCGGCGCTGGGCCCGGAGGGCACACGCAGCGCTTGCTGACGGTCGTCAAGAGCGGCTCGATACAAGACGTGAAGGCCTCACCGATCGACAAGGTGCACACGTGGCCTCACCTGCTCGCAGCCGAGTTCGTTGCCGCCCTGGCCTGCACGGCGTTCACCTTCTTCTTCTCGATCTGGGTGAACGCCCCGCTGCTGCAGCAGGCCAATCCGAACCGCACACCGAACCCGTCCAAGGCGCCTTGGTACTTCCTCGGATTGCAGGAACTGCTGACGATGTTCCACCCGATGATCGCCGGCGTGACCATCCCCGGGGTCGGATTGATCGTGTTGATCTTCGCCCCGTACATCGACAAGAACCCGTCCAACAAACCTGAAGACCGCAAGTTCGCCATCTCGTTGATGACCGTGCACATCATGTTCTGGGCCGTGCTCGTGATCATCGGGTCGTTCTTCCGTGGACCCGGCTTCAACTTCACCTTGCCGTGGCGCGACGGCTTGTTCTTCGATCTGTGAGGTACGCACGATGAGTTCCGCAGCCATCATCGCCATCGCCGTCGTAGCCCTGGTCGTCCTGGCCGCCATCGTGCTCGTCACCTCGGCTCGCCGAGCCGACGTTCGCGGCGCGGGGGCGTTGAGTCGTGAGACGCGACGCCGCGACAAGGATGCCGAGATCGATCTGCCGCCGGTGCAGAGTGGCCGCGCCGTCGAACGCGCCGTCAGCGACGCCCGCGGCGACAGCATCGTCCCCGCAGAACCGTCGGCACCCGTGGTGTGGGTGCCACCCGACGAGGACGCCATTGGCGTCAGCCGCCGCCAGTTCCTGAACCGGGCGACGATCAGCCTGACCGGCGCCGGCCTCACCACCTTCGCCGCTGCCGGCTTCGTCGCCTTCTTGTGGCCGACCGCCCAGGGCGGGTTCGGCGGAAAGATCAACGTCGGCAAGATCGACGACGTGATTTCGAGCATCCGATCCAGCGGTGGCTTCTTCTACAACGCAACAGCGCGTTCGTGGGTCACGCAGTATCCGATCGACGCCGTCCCGAAAGCCAAGGGTGTGTCCGCCTACACCCCGGTGCTCGACGGCATGGAGAGCGGACTGGTGGCGCTGTACCAGAAGTGCCCGCACCTCGGGTGTCGCGTGCCGTCCTGCGTCAGTAGCCAGTGGTTCGAATGTCCCTGTCATGGTTCGCAGTACAACCGCGTTGGTGAGAAGAAAGGTGGCCCGGCCCCGCGCGGAATGGATCACTTCGTCCTGTCCGTGTCCAATACCGGTGATGTGGTCATCGACACCGGCACGGTCATCCCAGGGCCGCCGATCGGTACCAACACCACCGGCCAAGAGGCCGAGGGGCCGCACTGCATCGGTGGCGGAGGTGGCCACGGATGATCGCCTTGGCGACGACGGCAATCGCATGGGTCATCCTCGTCATCAGCCTGGTCGGCTGGGTGATCTACTACTTTGCCAACCGCAGCGCGGCCAGAGCCGAGATCGGTTCCGAGATCGAGTTGGCCCCCAATCGCCGGCCGTACTACGACGACGAGACGCTGGAAGGTTCGCGGCTCACACGCGTCAGCTTCTTCGCGTTCCTGCTGCTGGTGACGATGGTCATCGGTCTACCGCTCTACTGGATCCTGGAGCCCGGACGCCAGGCCGGCGCGGTCAGCGACAAGGAACGACAATTCGTCGAGTGGGGGCGGGGCCTGTTCGAGACCACTGCCAACGGTGGGTTCAACTGCGCCGGCTGCCACGGCGGCATGAAGGCCACCGGAGGTCAGGCCCCGACGGCGGTCACTGACCCGAAGACCGGCGAGGTGAAGGCCGTCAACTGGTACGCGCCGGCCTTGAACGCGGTGCTGTACCGCTTCACCGGCGACGAGGTGCGTTTCATCCTCAACTACGGTCGAACGTTCTCGCCGATGTCAGCTTGGGGAACCATCGGTGGTGGGCCGATGAACCAGCAGCAGATCGAGACGATCATCGCGTACCTGCGTTCCATACAGCTCGAGCCCGAAGGCTGTCTGACCGAACCTGCCTTCGAGCCGGCTTCGGGGCTCACAGATCTGACCAAACTGAAGGTCTGCGACGGAGGCACACTGCCTGCCGACGAGAAGGCCAAGATCGACAAGGCTGCCAAGTCTGCGGCACAGAAGCTTGTCGACGCCGGTAAGTACCCGTCGGTCGACGCGGCGATGGGCGAAGCCCTGTTCAACCTCGACATCAACAGCGGTGCCTACAGCTGCGCTCGTTGCCACACCGAGGGGTGGAGTTACGGCAGTCCGACTGTGACGGGCCAGGGCGCATTCGGATGGAACCTCACCGGTGGTTCGACGGCCTCCCACTTCCCGCTCGAGCAGGACATGATCAACTTCGTCAAGAGTGGTTCGGAGCAGGGTCAGCGCTATGGCAAGCAGGGACAGGGCACCGGCCGCATGCCAGGCTTCGGCGCCATGCTGACCGACGAGCAGATCAAAGCCATCGTCGAATACGTGCGGAGTCTGTGATGTGCGCCGTTCTCGCCATCGGGTGGCAGCCTGAGCTGCGCGGCATCCTCATCACGATCATCGCTGTCTTCACGTTCTGCGGCAGCATCTACTTCATCCTCAGCACCAACCTCGGAGCCCGGCTCGGTTTCCTCGTGGCCTTGGCCGGGCTCACCGGGTGGCTTTTCCTGATGGGGGCGATCTGGTGGTCGTACGGCAAGGGCCTACTCGGCCCCGAGGCGTCGTGGGCGCCAATCAGTGGGCGCACGGTGCTGACCACGGACGCGCTCAGTGGCGACGGTCCCCTTGATGCCCCTGTGGCCGTCGAGGGCGGCGCCGACCCGACCGCGACTGCGGCGGCTGTGGCCGACCAGTTCGTCACTGAGGGTTGGCGGCAGCTCGAATCGTCGGTGCCATCGTTCCAGCAGGCCGGTGCTGCCGCCAGCGTGATGCTCGAGGAATCGAAGGCGATGGCCAACGGCGAGTTCCAGGTGGTCAACGTCTTCGACAAGGGTGGCGAGCGTTCGCCGCAGATGCTCAATGGCAGGCTCGACTTTCTGGCATTCCTTCACTCGCCGCGCTACGCAGTCGTCGAGATGGCTCCGTTGGTGAAGCAACGTGACGAGCCCGGTCGGGCGCCGGCCAAACCCGAGATCGACACGACTCGTGAGCGACGGTACGTTTACATGATCCGCGATCTCGGGGCCAAGCGGAAGCCAGCGGGGTTCATCACCATCGGTTCGCTCGCCGTGTTCTTGATGCTCTGCTACCTGTTGCACATTCGTGATCGTCGCGTGCTGGCCAACCGTTCGCAGCGAGCGTTGCCCGCCCAGACGTCACCAGCTCAACCCGCTTCTGCACAGGCGACCTGATGGGTCAGTACCTGCCGGTCGTGTGCCTGTTGGTGCTCGCCACGCTGTTCGGCGCGCTGAGCTTCTTCGCTTCGCGCCTCCTGGCGCCGCGCCGTCCTTCCTCGGCGAAATCGGCTCCATACGAATGCGGCATCGTGCCAAGCCGTGAACCACCGGAGCGATTCCCGGTCACGTTCTACGTCGTTGCGATGCTGTTCGTGATGTTCGACATCGAACTGATCTTCATCTATCCGTTCGCCGTCGATCGCACGTTCCTCGGCACCTACGCGTTCTGGGAGATGCTGGCCTTCAGCGTCGTGTTCTTCGGCGCGTTCGTCTATGTCGTTGCCCGCGGTGCGCTGGATTGGGGTCCGGTGCAGAAGCACCGTCGCCTCGACGCCACCGTGTCGGCTGACCGCACCCTCGGCACGACCATTCGCCGCGTCGGAACCGAAGGCCGCAGTGACGAAACGACTGCGGCATGAGCCTGATCCGCAACATCCAGAACGACGGTCTCGGAGGTCTCGAGCACAACGTCATCACCGCCAGGATCGAGGATCTCGTCAAGTGGTCGCGCAGCCGCAGCAGCTGGCCGGCGTCGTTCGGCCTGGCATGCTGCGCGATCGAGATGATGGCGACCGGCGCCGCTCATTACGACCTCAGCCGCTTCGGCATGGAGGTTTTCCGAGCCTCGCCGCGCCAGGCCGACATCATGATCGTTGCCGGTCGTGTCAGCCAGAAGATGGCTCCGGTGTTGCGTCAGGTGTACGACCAGATGATGGAGCCCAAATGGGTCATCTCGATGGGTGTGTGCGCATCGACTGGCGGGATGTTCAACAACTACGCCATCGTGCAAGGTGTCGATCAGGTCGTGCCGGTCGATGTCTATGCACCGGGCTGTCCCCCGACGCCCGAGACATTGATCCACGCCATCGAGACGCTGCATCAGCTCATCGAGGATGGCGAGTTGATGAAGCGCCGCGCCGACTCGGGTGCCGGCGCCAACGTCCATGTCCAGGAGATTCCCTCCGGGGCCGAGTCGATCCCCGTCCTGCTCGGAACGCGGTGACCGATGAGCGACACCTCTGCCACACCGCCCGACGAGGCCGCCCCGATTCCTGAGCCGCCGTCGATGCACGGCTGTCCACTGACCGACAGCTGCGGCCAGGCAGTGCTGCACCCCACCCGCGAGCAGTACGTCGAAGTCATCCGCATGCTGCTCGACGAGGGCTACGAGATGTGCGTCGATCTCACCGCGACCGACTACCTGCTGATGCCCCAGCGGGCGATGCCCGATGGCGTCATCGCCGAACGGTTCGAGGTCGTGGTCAATCTGTTGTCGCTCACTGCTCGCCAGCGGATTCGACTGCGCGTTCAGGTGCCCGCCGACGATCCCTCGATCGACTCGCTCTTCGATATTCATCCCGGCACGGAGGCGATGGAACGCGAGGTGTTCGACATGTTCGGCATCACATTCACCAACCACCCCGACCTCACCCGGATCTTGATGCCGGAGGATTGGGACGGGCACCCGCTCCGCAAGGACTACGACCGCGGCGCGATCCCGGTGCAGTTCTCCGCCGACTTCGGGGACCGCTCATGAGCATTGTCGACACGATCCGCGCCGGCAACGAGCCCGAGCAGGGCCTCAAGCCGCGGAGCGCACTTACTGCTCGCGAGTTGCTGCGCGAGGTCGGATCGGTCCTGCGGATGAGCGAGGCCGAGGCCGCCAAGCTCGGCGATGTACCCGTCGATCCTTCGGAAGATCAGACGATGATCATCAACATGGGGCCACAGCACCCGAGCACCCACGGTGTGCTGCGGTTGATGCTCGAACTGCGCGGCGAGGAGGTGCTGCGGTGCAAGCCGATCATCGGATATCTCCACACTGGCATGGAGAAGACCGGCGAGAACCTCACGTACATGCAGGGCGGCACCAACGTCACACGCATGGACTACGTCAGCCCGCTGAACAACGAACTCGTGTTCTCGATGGCCACCGAAAAGCTGCTCGGCATCGATGGCGACATCCCCGAGCGTGCCGTGTGGATGCGCATGCTGCTCAGCGAGCTGAACCGAATGAGCAGCCACTTGCTGTTCCTGGCGACGAACGGGATGGACATCGGCGCGGTGTCGATGATGATCTACGGCTGGCGTGAACGAGAAGAGGTGTTGCGCTTCTTCCAGAAGGTCACCGGCCTGCGGATGAACCACAACTTCATCCGCCCCGGAGGCGTCGCCGCGGACCTGCCCGCCGGTTGGCGCGATGATGTCTTGCGGCTGCTCGACCTCATCACGCCACGGCTCGCCGAGTACGACATCTTGATGACCGGTCAGCCGATCTGGCGTGAGCGCCTGCAGGGCGTTGGCGTGATCACTGCTCAGGAAGCCATCGCCCTCGGCGCGACCGGACCGATCCTGCGCAGCACCGGCACCGCATGGGACCTCCGTCGCGACATGCCGTACCTGCACTACGACGAACTCGAGTTCGACGTGATCGTCGGCTCCTACGGCGATTGTTTCGACCGCTATGCCATCCGGCTCAATGAGGTCCGCGAGAGCATGAGGATCGTCCGCCAGATCCTCGATCGCATGCCTGGCGGTGACTACCGGATCCAGGACAAGAAGGTCACGCCCCCGCCGCGGGCCCGCATCGACGAATCGATGGAAGCGCTGATCCACCACTTCAAGATCTTCACCGAAGGGTTCAAGGTGCCCGAGGGCGAGGTGTATGTCGCGATCGAGAGCCCGCGTGGGGAGATCGGTTGCTACATCGCCAGCGACGGCTCGGCGACGCCGTACCGCATGCATGTTCGGGCTCCGAGCTTCGTCAATATCCAATGCATGCCGCACATGCTGCGCGGCGGGTTCATCGCCGACGCTGTCGCCGTGATCTCCTCGGTCGACCCCGTTCTCGGCGAGGTGGATAGGTAATGGCACGCTTGAACGAGGCGAACGTCGTGTACGCCAAGGAGATCATCGGGCGCTACCCGAAGGCCCGCTCGGCCACGATCCCGCTGCTGCACCTCGCCCAGCAACAAGACGGTTACGTCACCAATGAGGCCATCAAGCACATCGGTGAGCTGGTCGGCGCCACATCGGCAGAGGTCCTGGGCACGGCGACGTTCTACGAGATGTTCAAGTTCGAGCCGGTCGGCAAGTACTTGATCAACATCTGCGGCACCATGTCGTGTGCACTGCTGGGTGCCGACGAGTTGATGCACCACGCCGAGCAGCACCTGGGCATCAAGGCCGGCAGCACCACACCCGATGGCTTGTTCACGCTGGAGCACGCCGAGTGCCAGGCGGCATGTACCGAGGCGCCATGCCTGCAGGTCAACTATCGCCATCGCTACCGCGTCACTCCCACCGATCTCGACGCTCTCATCGATGACCTGCGCAACGGGCGCCTCGACGGCGACGTGCCTCCGCACGGCACCGTCGCGCGCGTCCGCCAGCACATCCCCTCGGATCGTTCGGTCGGCGCGATCCCACCCGAGGACGTCACAACGGCACCTGTGTGGATGCCGGCCCCGGCCGAGGCACAGCAATGATCGGCACCACCTACCCGCACGCCGCCGGGTTCGTCGCCGGCGACCGACCGCGCATCGTCACGTCGAGATTCGAGTACGACGACGCCCACACGCTGCAGCGCTACCTGGCCACCGACGGCTACAAGGGGTTGCAGGCCGCACTGGCCAAGTCGCCGGTCGATGTGCACGCCGACGTCACGGGCGCGACGGTGCTCGGTCGCGGTGGCGCCGGGTTCCCGGCCGGCGTCAAATGGGGTCTCACACCGAAAGCTGTGTGGCCGAGATATCTGGTCGTCAACGGCGACGAGAGCGAGCCGGGTACCTACAAGGACCGCCTGTTGATGGAAATCGATCCGCACCAGCTGATCGAGGGCAGCCTCATCGCGTGCTATGCCGCAGGTTTGTCGCAGTGCTTCTTGTACATCCGCGGTGAGATGGCGTTCGCCCAAGAACGCGTTGCCACGGCGCTGAACGAGGCCTATGCCGCCGGGTACGTCGGCAAGAACATCCTCGGCACCGACTTCAGCGTCGACATCGTGCTCCACTGGGGTGCCGGGGCATACGTCGTCGGCGAGGAGACGGCGCTCATCGAGAGCCTCGAGGGCAACCGCGGCATGCCCCGCCTGAAGCCGCCGTTCTTCCCTGCGGCGATCGGGCTGTACGGCAAACCGACGATTGTCAACAACGTCGAGACCCTGGCCAACCTGCCGTGGTTGATGCAGCATGGCGTCGAGGCGTACACATCGATCGGCACGCCGACATCGCCGGGCACGCGCATGGTTGCCGTCTCCGGGCACGTGAAACGCCCGGGTGTCTTCGAGATCATCAACGGCACGACGACGTTCCGCGACCTGTTGTACGGCGAGGAATTCTGTGACGGTATCCGCGACGACAACCAGCTCAAGGCGTTCGTTCCCGGTGGTGGCTCGGCGACGTGGTTCCTTCCCGATCAACTCGACCTGCCGTTCGAGGGCAAGCTGGTCGGTGCCGCCGGCTCGATGCTCGGCTCCGGGGCGGTCATGGTGATGGACGACACCACCGACATCCCGGCGGCAGCGCTGACCCTGACCCGCTTCTACGCCCACGAGTCGTGCGGCAAGTGCGTGCCGTGCCGCGAGGGTGGCACGTGGCTGGAGCGGATCATGCGCCGGATCGTCGACGGCCACGGTACCGAGCGCGACCTCGAGCAGTTGCTCGAGGTCGGTGAGACGATCTGCCCGGGCGCTTTCCCCCACGCCGCCAGCGAACGTCTCGGCCTCGACGCCGTGCCGTTCCCGTACAAGATGACGACGATCTGCTTCGTCGGGCCGTCGGCCTATGCGCCGGTCCATTCGGCGCTCACCTTGTTCCGCGACGAGTTCGAAGCCAAGCTCGTGCAGCGCAACCTCATCCCCGTAGCGGTTGGAGCAGGCGATGAGCACCACTGAGTCGGGTACCGCCCCGGTGGCAGCCACCAACCCCGACGATGTCCTGGTCACGATCAACGGGCGTGAAGTCGTGGCGAAGAAGGGCGATCTGGTCATCGCCGCCGCCCAACGTGTCGGTGATTACATCCCCAGGTTCTGCTACCACGAGCGAATGAGTTCGGTCGGAATGTGCCGAATGTGTCTGGTCGACATCGACACCGGGCGCGGTCCGGCTCTGCAGCCGTCGTGCATGGTCACGGTCGCGCCCGGCATGGTGGTCAACACCCAGAGCGAGGCAGCACTGGCGGCCCAGGAAGGCATCATCGAGTTGCTGCTCGCCAACCATCCGCTCGACTGCCCGGTCTGTGACAAGGGCGGCGAATGCCCTTTGCAGGATCAGGCGTTCAGCCACGGGCCGGGCGAAAGCCGATACATCGAGGAGAAGCGCCATTTCGAGAAGCCGATCCCGATCAGCGATCTGGTGCTGCTCGACCGTGAGCGTTGCATCCTGTGCGATCGCTGTACCCGATTTGCCGACGAGGTCGCCGGCGACGCCCTGATCCACTTCGCCAGTCGCGGCAACGACACGCAGATCACGACCTTTCCTGACGAACCGTTCGTCAGCTACTTCAGCGGCAACGCCGTGCAGATCTGCCCGGTCGGCGCCCTCACGGCCAAGCCCTACAGGTTCAAGGCCCGCCCGTGGGATCTCGAGCAGACCGAGAGCACGTGCACCACCTGTGCAGTGGGTTGCCGCACCGTCGTGCAATCGAGTCACGACGAGTTGCTGCGGTACCAGGGTGTCGACAGCGATCCGGTCAACTGGGGTTGGCTCTGCGACCGGGGCCGGTTCAACTTCGAGGCGGTCAACAGTCCCGACCGGTTGGGGTCGCCGCTCGTCCGCGTCGGCGACGAGCTGCAACCGACGACGTGGAATGCGGCACTTGCCCGCGCCGCGGAACTGATCTCCGAAGCCAAGGCCGCCGGTGGCGCCGGTTCTATTGCCGTGCTCGGCGGTGCCCGTGGCTCCAACGAAGACGCTTACGCCTGGGCCCGTCTCGCCCACGACGTCATCGGTACACCGCACGTGTACCCGCAGATGGGCGACGGTGCGCAGATCAACCTGCTCGGTTTCGATCGGGCGACCATCGACGAGGCAGCCAACGCGGCGACGATCATCCTGATCGCTCCGGATCTCAAGGAAGAGCTGCCGGTTCTCTACCTGCGGCTGCGCGATGCCGCCCAGAAGCGTCGGAGCCGCATCATCGAGTTCGTCCAGAAGCGCGGCGGCCTCACTCCAGATGCGTGGAAGACAATCGAATATCAGGCAGGTGGTGTCACAGAGGCTGTTGCCGCGTGCAACGCCGACCCAGACATCGTCCGCCAGCTGGCCAAGGGAAACGTGGTGATCATTGCCGGCCGGGCCAACCTGGCCGAGCACCCGCGCGAGGTCGGCAACGGCGTGATCGCCGCCCTGGAATTGGCCCCGGGATCAAAGGTGCTGCCGGCGATGCGTCGTGGCAACATCGTCGGCGCCATCGAGATGGGGCTTGTCCCGGGCGAGGGCGGCATGACCGTGCTCGGCATTGCCGATGCTGCGGCATCGGGCAGGATCGAGTGCCTGGTACTGCTCGGGTGCGATCCGCTGGCCGATTTCCCCGACAGCGACCTCGCCCGGCGGATGATGGCCGGAGCCCCGCGGATCATCGCCATCGACACGTTTCTCACCAAGTCGAGCTCGCCTGCCGATGTGGTGCTTGCCGCGGCGGCCTACAGCGAGAAGAGCGGCACGACCACCAACATCGAGGGTCGGGTGACGACGCTCTCCCAGAAGGTCACCCCGCGCGGCACCAGCCGTCCCGACTGGATGATTGCCGCCGAACTTGCCGAACTCCTCGGCGGCGACCTCGGCGTGTCGTCGGTCGACGAGCTCACCGAGGCGATCGCCGCCAACGTCTCCGGCTTCGACGGCGCGACCGTCGCCGCGTTGCGCAGCGCCCGCGATGGCATCGTCTGCACGGGCTCGCTGCCGCCGGCCACGGCACGACTCTCGAAAGTCGACGAGCGCATCAGCTATGACTACCGCCTCGTCGTCAGTCGCAAGCTGTACGACAACGCCGTCGGCACGGCCAAGTCGCCCTCGCTGGCGCACTTACCGATGGGCTCCGAGGTGCACATGCATCCGCTCGATGTGGAACGTGTCGGTTCGACCGACGGCGCCGACGTCAAGGTCACCAGCAGGCGGGCTTCGATGGTGTTCAAGATCGTCGCCGACGATGCGGTCGTTCGCGGCTCAGCGTGGGTTCCATTCAACCAACCGGGCCCCAGCATCGGTGAACTGATCGACTCGACCGAAGTTGTCACCGACGTGCGCGTGGAGACATTCTGATGTTGGCTCTCGACAATCTGCTCGACGATCTCACGACCGGCGCCGTGGCGATCGTGCTGATGAAGGTGATCGTCATCTTCGTTGTCGGTCTCGTCGCGACGATGTTGATGGTCTGGTTCGAACGCAAGGTGATCGCCGGCATGCAGAACCGCATCGGACCGAACAAGGCCGGTCCGATCGGCATCCTGCAGACGCTCGCCGATGGCATCAAGCTGTTCTTCAAGGAAGATCTCATCCCCGACAAGAGCGATCGCTTCGTGTTCAAGCTGGCCCCGTACCTGGCCTTCGTGCCTGCGTTCTTGGTGTGGACCATCATTCCCCTCGGGGGCGACTTCAGCGGTGGTAAGACGGGTGAGGTCGTGTGGTTCGACCACGTCACCAAGATGCAGTTGGCCGACCCGCCGATCGGTGTTCTTCTGTTGTTGGCGCTCAGCTCGATCGCGGTCTACGGCATCATGCTCGCCGGCTGGGCGAGCGGCTCCAAGTACCCGCTGCTCGGTTCGGTGCGTGCATCGGCCCAGATGGTCAGCTACGAAGCCGCCCTCGGGCTCAGCATGGCCGCGGTCATCCTGGTTTCCGGCACACTCAGCACCAGCGGCATCGTCTTCAGCCAATCGACCCTCCGAACGTGGAACGTGGTCGCCACCGCGTTCGTGCCGTTCGTGATCTTCATGATCGCAGCGACCGCCGAGTTGAACCGGCCACCGTTCGACCTCGTCGAAGCCGAGCAGGAGTTGGTCGGCGGGTTCAACACGGAGTACTCCAGCATCCGGTTCGCGCTCTTCTTCCTCGCCGAATTCATGAACACCGTCACGATGAGCGCTGTGATCGTCACCTTGTTCTTCGGTGGTCCGCAGCCACTGAGGATCGCCGGCAACGAGAACATCCTGTCGTTCCTCGGCCCGCTCTCGGGAACGGCGTGGTTCCTCCTCAAGCTGCTCGTGTTCCTCTATGTCTACGTGTGGTTCCGAGCGACGTTGCCACGGTTGCGCTACGACCAGTTGATGAACCTCGGTTGGAAGGTGATGATCCCTGTGGCGCTCGGATGGTTCATGTTGTTGGCGCTCCTGCGCATCGGTGGAGATCAAGGCTGGACGAGGTTGCACAAGACGATGGCCGCCGTCATCGCCCTGGCCGTGCTGGCGGTCGCGGGTGGGCTTCTGAGCTGGGCTGCCAAGGTCAGTGCACGCAACCGCGAACGAGAGGGGGCGATGTTCTGATGGGCTATCTCGAAGGGTTCCTGATCACCGCTAGGCAGCACCGGTTGTTCGGTGGTAAGCGGGTCACGACGTCGTATTCGGGTGGTCGGGTTGCCAAGAAGGGCAAGGACACCCTGGGTCGCGACGAGAAGATCGACAAGCCCGAACGCATGCACGGACGTCATGTCCTCAACCGGTACGAAGACGGCATGGAGAAGTGCATCGGCTGCGAACTGTGTGCCGGCGTGTGCCCGGCCAAGTGCATCCATGTGCGGGGGGCCGACAACGATCCGCAAGATCCAACCTCACCGGGCGAGCGCTACGGGTTCGTCTACGAGATCAACTACCTGCGTTGCATCCATTGCGACCTCTGCGTCGAGGCCTGCCCCACAGAGGCGATCACCGAGTCGAAGCTGTTCGAGTTCAGCTTCACCAACCGTCGCGACGCGGTGTACACCAAGGACGAGTTGGTGGTCGACGACGAAGGCAAGCCGAAGCATCTGCCATGGGAGGACTGGCGACCGGGTGAGGATCAGCACACCAGCGGGTGGATGCGGGCTACGTCGCCCGGCGGTGACGCCGATTTCGTCGGCCAGGTCGGTTGGAGCAGCGAACTCGGTTACGGAGTCCGCGACCCAGAGGAGAGCGCTCCCTGATGCAGTTGTTCGTCTTCATCTGTGCTGCCCTGATGATCCTGGCCGGAGCGGTCGGGGTGGTGACCCGGTCGCATCCGGTGCATGCCGCGCTCAGTCTGATCCTCACGTTGTTCGGGGTGGCGGTGATGTACGTATCGCAAGAAGCTCCGTTCCTGGCCGCGGTCCAGGTGATCGTCTACGCCGGGGCGATCGTGGTGCTGTTCCTGTTCGTCATCATGCTGCTCGGAGTCGACAAGGCCGAGGACCTGCAAATCGAGCCGTTCAAGTTGCAGCGCAAGGTTGCGGTCTTCGTGGGCGGTGGCGTGATCGGACTGATCGCCTTCGCGGCCATCTCGTCACGAGACAACATCGGTCTGGCCAAACCTCAGCAGAGCGACGCCGTCACTGCCGTCGGTGCGCTGACAAACGCTCACGACAACAACATCCGCGCACTCGCCCGCGATCTGTTCAGCGATCACGTGCTCGCTTTCGAACTCACGTCTGTCCTACTGGTGATCGCAGTCGTCGGCACCGTGCTGCTGGCCCGCCGGGCACCCAGGAGTAATCCGGAGTCGTCGACATGATCGCCGTCGCCGTCCCGACCACCACGTGGTATCTGGTGCTGGCCTCGGTGCTGTTCGGCATCGGCACCGTCGGTGTGTTGGTGCGTCGCAATCCGCTGGTCATGCTGATGTGCGTCGAACTGATGCTGAACGCGGTCAATCTGAGCTTCGTCGCCCTCGCCAACAAGCTCGACGACATCGGCGGGCAGACGACGGTGTTCTTCGTGATGGTCGTCGCCGCTGCCGAAGTCGTGGTCGGCCTCGGCATCATCGTCGCCATCTTGCGCCGCAAGCCCGACGCCACAGCCGACGACCTCGCGGAGATGAAGGGCTGAGCAATGCTGGATCTCGTCTGGTTGATCCCTGCGTTACCGCTCGCCGGCTTCGTGATCATTCTGTTGTTCGGCCGTCGACTCGGTGACCCCAAGTCGGGTTGGCTGGCAACACTGATGTGTGGCGCTGCCTTCATCGTGAGCATCGGTGTATTCCTCGATCTGCTCTCCAGGTCGGCCGAGGAGCGCGAGCACATCGTCAAGCTGTACTCGTGGGTGCCGGTCGGCTCGTTGCGGGTCGACCTTGCCTTTCTGGCCGACCCGCTCAGCATCACGATGTGTCTCTTCGTCACAGGCATCGGCGCGCTCATCCACCTCTACGCCATCGGGTACATGCACGGCGACCCGCGGTTCTCCAAGTTCTTTCTGTACCTCAACCTGTTCGCCGTCAGCATGTTGGTGCTGGTGCTCGGTGAGAACATGCTGGTCACGTTCCTCGGCTGGGAGGGTGTGGGCACCTGCAGCTACCTCCTGATCGCCTTCTGGCACGAGCGGGAGAGCGCTGCGACCGCTGGCAAGAAGGCGTTCGTCACCAACCGGGTCGGCGACTGGGGCTTCATGATGGCGATGTTCTTCGCCTTCCAGGCCACCGGCACGCTCAGCTTCATCGGTGTCAATGCAGCTGCCCACACGATGGCCCAGACGACGGCGACGGCCATCGCGCTGTTTGCGTTCGTCGGTGCCTGTGGAAAGAGCGCTCAGTTGCCCCTCTACCTGTGGCTGCCCGACGCGATGGAGGGCCCGACACCCGTATCAGCTCTGATCCACGCCGCGACCATGGTCACCGCCGGTGTGTACCTGATGTGCCGCATGAGCCCGATGCTCGATGCGGCATCGTCGTACGCGCCGAACATCATCGCCATCGTCGGCATCGCCACTGCGCTGTTCGCGGCAACCATCGCCGTCGCCCAGAACGACATCAAGAAGGTATTGGCATACTCGACCGTCAGTCAGCTCGGCTACATGTTCCTGGCCGTCGGATCAGGCGCCTACACGGCGGCGATGTTCCACATGGTCACCCACGCCTGCTTCAAGGCGCTGCTGTTCCTCGGAGCGGGTTCAGTCATCCACGGCATGCATCACGAGCAAGACATGCGTCGAATGGGCGCCCTGCGCAAGCTGATGCAGATCACGGCGGCGACGTTCATCGTCGGCTGGCTGGCCATTGCCGGCGTACCTCCGTTTGCCGGCTTCTGGAGTAAGGACGACATACTCCTGGCCGCCTACGACAAGAGCCCCGTGCTGTGGGTGCTCGGTCTGGTGACGGCGTTGCTGACCGCGTACTACATGACGCGCCAGGTGATCATGGTGTTCTACGGCAAGGCCCGATGGCACGATGCGCACGAGGAACACGGTGCTCACGGCGACTTCCAGCCGCACGAGAGCCCGGCCATCATGCTCGTGCCGCTTGTCGTGCTGGCGGCCTTGTCGGTCTTCATCGGTTTGATCAACATGCCGATGTCGCACACGACCGAGAGGCTCACCACTTGGTTGGAGCCGGTGCTCGGTGTCCCGGAGAGCGAGACGGCGAAGCTGCCGCTGGCGTTGATTGCGACAGCGGTCGCACTCATCGGCATCGCGGTAGCGATCATGATCTACGCCAAGCACAAGGCCAAGCCGGTCGAGCCCGTCGTCCTTGCCGAGGGCTGGTACTACGACGCAACGGTCAGCCGCTTCATGGGTGGTCCGGGTCGAAAGGCCTTCGATGGAGTCGCCTGGTACGACGCTGCGATCATCGACGGGGCTGTCACCGGAGTCGGTCGGCTGGTGCGCGGCACCGCCCAACGGATCCGCACCGTGCAGAGCGGCAACGTTCGCAACTACGCCGCGGCGATCGGCGTCGGCGTGGTGCTGTTACTAGCCTGGATCATCCTCGTGCGGGGCAACCTGTGACCCCGTTCCCCATCCTCACCATGCTCGTTCTGGTGCCGGCAATCGGGTCGATCGTCGTTGCCGCGTTCTCCAATCGCCGTCCGGAATGGGTGAAGCTCATAGCGTTGTTGACCAGCGTGCTCACCTTGGGGTTGAGCATCTGGCTGGTCGCCGCCTTCGACAAGGCCGACCCCGACTTCCAGTTCGTGAGCCTGCACACCTGGATCAAGCCGTGGGGTATCTCGTGGCATCTCGGTGTCGACGGCATTTCTCTGTTCCTTCTCCTCCTCACCGGCGTGCTCTTCCCGCTCGTGATTGCCGGCGTCGATCCGCACCACGAACAGAAGCGGTACCTGTCCTGGATGCTGCTGTTGGAAGCCGGGTTGATGGGCAGCTTCATCAGCCTCGACCTCTTCTTGTTCTTCGTGTTCTTCGAGATCGTGCTGGTGCCGATGTACTTCCTCATCGCCGGGTGGGGCTACGAGGGCCGCGTCTACGCGGCGATGAAGTTCTTCCTCTTCACAATGGTCGGTTCGGCGTTCCTGCTCGTCGGCATCATTGCCACGGCGTTCCTCGCCAAGGGCAGCGGGCCGCTGACCTTCGACCTCATCGAATTGTCCAAGGCCGACTTCGCCACATCGACGGGTCGGTGGTTGTTCTTCGCGTTCGCCGTCGCGTTCGCCGTCAAGGTGCCGATCTTCCCACTGCACACCTGGCTTCCCGACGCACACACGCAAGCGCCAACAGGTGGCTCGGTGATCCTCGCCGGAGTGATGCTGAAATTGGGCACGTACGGCCTGCTGCGCTTCGGCGTGTTCCTGTTTCCCGAGGCCGCACTGTGGAGTCGCAGTCTGTGGCTGACCCTCGGGGTCATCGGCATCACCTACGGCGCGATTGTGGCGACGATGCAGAAGGACCTGAAGCGTTTGGTGGCCTACTCGTCCGTGGCTCACCTCGGCTTCATCGTGCTCGGAATCTTCGCCATGACCAGCCAGTCGATCACCGGTGGCGTGATGCAGAACATCAACCACGGGGTGTCGACCGGCGCCCTGTTCCTGCTGGTCGGCATGATCTACGAGCGCCGTCACACCCGCAACATCGCCGACCTGAAGGGTCTCCAGAAGGTCGCCCCGATCTTCGCGGCGGTGTTCATGTTGGTCATGCTGTCGTCGATCGGCGTGCCCGGCCTGAACGGATTCATCGGCGAGTACCTGGTACTGATCGGGTCGTTCCTCACAGCCAGGTGGTGGACGGTCGTGGCCGCGACCGGGGTCATCCTTGCCGCGTTGTACCTGCTATGGGCCTATCAACGAGTGTTCCATGGCGAGCCCGATGAGGCCAACAAGGGCTTCGGCGAGCTGAAGGCCCGTGAGGCCGCGGTGATGCTGCCGCTCATCGGCGTGATCGTGTTCACCGGCTTGTACCCCAAGCCGATGCTCGATCGCATCGAGCCGAGCGTGAAGAAGTTGATCGAACATGTCAGCGAGAAGACGTCGTACGTCGAGCCGCAACCGTCCGGGGTTGCGCCGTGATCGCTGCTGACCCGACGCTGGTCGGACCCCCGATTGACTGGTTCGCGCTCAGCCCGATGCTGGTGCTGCTCGCTGCTGCCATGATCCTGCTCGTCGGTGGTGCGCTCGTCCCGCGCTGGCCACGCCATCTCTACGCGTTGTTCACGTCAGCGGCAGGCCTGGTGGCAATGATCCTGAGCTTCGTCCTGTGGGACGACATCACCGATGGCGGTGCCACCATCCTGCTGGGCGGGGCACTGCGGTTCGACGCGTTCTCGATGTTCATCACCATCGCAATCTCTGCGTCCGTGATGTTGGTCGGCTTCGTCACGGACGACTATCTCCGCCACGAAGACCTCGACGGTCCCGAGGTCTACGCCCTGTATCTCCTCGCTGCGATCGGCGGCATCGTGATGGGCTCGGCAAACGATCTGATCGTGCTGTTCCTCGGCTTGGAGATTCTTTCGATCGCCATGTACGTCCTGGCCGCCAGCCATCGCAAGCGGATGGAGAGTCAAGAAAGCGGCATCAAGTACTTCGTGCTCGGAGGCTTCTCGTCGGCATTCTTCCTCTACGGAATCGCGATGGTCTACGGCATCGCGGGTAGCACCAACTACACGAAGATCGTGTTCTCCTTCAACGCCAACATCCCGGCTGTTCGCCACGATGCCTTCATCCTCGCCGGCGTGGCGTTGCTGCTCGTCGGCCTCGGATTCAAGGTCACCGCAGTACCATTCCACTTCTGGGCTCCCGACGTGTACCAGGGCGCGCCGTCGCCTGTGACGTCGTTCATGGCCTCGGTCGGAAAGGTCGCGGCGTTCGCGGCCATGCTGCGCGTGTTGATCTATGCGCTCCCACATTGGCACGACGACTACCGACCGATCGTTTGGGTGCTAGCCGTGCTGACGGTGGTGGTCGGCTCGGTCATGGCTGTCGTGCAGAACAACGTCAAGCGAATGCTTGCCTTCTCGTCGATCAGTCACGCCGGTTTCATCCTGGTCGGTGTCGAGGCTGCGTCTCATCATCCGGGCCAACCCGACAGTGGCACCGGCGTATCTTCCGCTCTGCTGTACATGTTGCTCTACGCGGTGTTGGTGATCGGTACGTTCGCTGTTGTCACCATGGTCGCGCGCACCGGCGACAACGCCACCGATCTCGGGTCGTTCCGCGGACTCGGTAATGCTCATCCGCTGATCTCGTTGGCCATGACGGTGCTGCTGCTGGCCCAGGCCGGCGTGCCGTTGACCTCTGGTTTCGTCGCCAAGTTCGGTGTGATCGAGGCCGCAGTCGAGGAGCGCAGCTACGCCATCGCCATCATCGCGATGGTGGCCGCGGTGATTGCTGCGTTCTTGTACCTGCGGATCATGATCTCGATGTGGGTCACCGAACCCGAATCTGGTGACGAACGCCGAGAACCCGTCCGAGTACCGGTGTGGACCGGTGTTGCACTGGCTCTCTCGGTCGGGTTCACGCTCGTCGTCGGCTTCTTCCCCGGTTGGCTGATCGACGCCACGAGGGCCGCCTTCCCCCCGAACTGACCCACAGCCAGGCGGCTCTGGGCGCGATTCCAGCACTGGGACTTCCGGTGTTCGCGCCCATGAATCCTCATCGGGCGCGCTGTGAGTGCTGGCAGTTCTGGTTTCGCGCCCAGGCGGGGATGTACACGCTCTACGCAGCGGCGTCGAGACGGGTGAGGATCCTGCCGATGTCGGCCACCGCCTCGCGGAGCCCACGGTTCACGTCGATGTCTGTGATGCGCGACGAGGTCCAGCCAATTGTCGCCAGCTTCCGGTCACGGCCCTTGTCCGCGTGCGAGTCAACCGCGCCGGCGTGCCACGCAGGACGGTCGACCTCGACAGCCAGTTTGGCGTTCGGCCAGGCGAAATCGATGACGATATCCCGTCCATCTGGAAGACGAATCCGGAACTGCGTGACCGGGACGGGAAGACGCTGCATCGAGATCTCCTCGAGCACTTTGACCTCGAGATCGGATTGCAGTGCAGCTCTCCACGCCGGGCGCGACCGGACGACGTCGAGCATCGTCTTGGATCCTGGGCGATTCGGGTGGTACAGCCGCCTGACCGTGTCGGCGACGGTGCCGAAGGTGATCCGTTGCTCGTTGAGGAGCTGCTCGAGGACCGAGGTCGTTGCCTCACTCCCGATCATGTCTGCACTGTCGAACAATGTGCGCGGCGGGCTGGTCAGTCGGATTCCGTCCGGCCGTTGGACGATGTCAGTTGGGTCGATTCTGCGGCATCGGTGGACGACGATTCCTTCCATCTCGGGTGAGCATCCATGAGGAATGAGAACATGGATCCTCGGATCCGTCATCCGCCGAAGTCCCCAGGATTGGCCTGCGGTGGTGAAGCCGATGAGTGCTGCACAATTTCGTGCGCATGCTGCGGCCAACAGCTGCTCACGATTGCAGGGCCACTGCGCGCTGCGAAACACACCCGGCAGCATCGTGACGAGTTCGTGTCGGCTGACCATTTCGGCGATGTTGCGATCTCCGCAACCGAACTCCACCAGCCTCGCTGCGGAGATGATGCCGAGATGCGCGCTGAACCACGCATCCATCGAGCGACGCCAAGTTGCTGACATGCGGACCCCCTGAGTTGACGTGCAATTGTGGGGGAGCCGGGAGGCGCACCGTATCTTCACCGGTGCCAATTCCAACCGACCAGCTCAACGGGCGCGATTCCAGCACTGGGACTTCCTGTTTCGCGCCCATGAATCCTCATCGGGCGCGCTGTGAGTGCTAGCAGTTCTGGTTTCGCGCCCGAGTGGTGGAGCGAGGGGTCAGGTGGTGGCTTGGCGGACCAATTCGTCGAACAGGCCCTGCTGCTGCGGATCGGCAGCAGCGGAATCCTCTGGATGCCACTGCGTGCCGACGATCCACCGCGCCCCGTCCAGCTCGACACCGTGGATGATGCCGTCGGCGTGACGGCCGACCACCCGCAGCCCGTCACCGAGACGATCGAGCGCCTGGTGATGGACGCAGTGGCATCGCTCCGGTGTCTCGGTGCCCATCGCCTTGGCGATACGCGATCCTGGATCGAGGTCGTTGGCAGTGAAACGCAACCAATGGTCTTCGTTGCCGATGTCTTGCACCAGCGTGCCCCCGAGAGCGACGTTGAGGACCTGCAAACCGCGACAGATCGCCAGCACCGGCGTGTCGGACTGGATCGCCGCAGTGACCATCGCCAGCTCGATGGCGTCGTGCTCGGGAACCATGCCGTACAACGATTCTTCCGTCGCCTCTTGTCCGTACCGGCCTGGATCGATGTCGCCACCACCGTGAAACACCACTGCATCGCTACGGCGCAGCAGCGAGGGGATGTCATCGACCAGGTCGAGGATCGGCGGCAACATCAGTGGAATGCCCCCCGCCCGTTGGATCGCCCGAAAGTAGGTCTGGGCCGCGGCGAACGGCGCGCCCCGCACCCCCGGCGCCTCGGTCGACTGGCGGCCAACGATCACGACGAGCGGGTTCATCGGTTCAGTGCAAACCCGCCCGCCGCACGAGCTCGTCGTAGATCGCCTGCTGTTGTGGCTGGCGGGTTGCGGTGTCTTCGGGGTGCCATTGGAGACCGACCACCCAGGCCTTGGACGGCAGCTCGACGGCCTCCAACTGACCATCCTCGGAGTATCCGATCGGCACGAGTCCTTCACCCAGTTCGCCGATTCCCTGATGGTGCACGGAGTGGCAGTGGTCGAGATGCGTGTCGCCGACCAGGTCGGCGACGATCGACCCCTCGACGAGCTTCACCGAATGCTCACGCATCCAGTGTTCGTCGTTGCCGATGTCTTGCACCAACGTGCCGCCGAGCACGATGTTCAGCACCTGCATGCCGCGGCAGAGGGCCAGCATCGGCAGGTCGAGTTCGAGCGCGGCCGTCGCGACCGCCATGTCGAGTTCGTCGTTGGCGGCGACGATCCCGTACAACGACTCCTCGGTCGGATCTTGCCCGTAGCAGCGCGGATCGATGTCGCCGCCGCCGGGCAGCAGAACGCCATCGAAGTGCTGCAGCACCGTGAGGGCGTTCACCGTCAACTCGTGGATCGGTGGCACCAGCACGGGCACACCGCCGGCTCTGGCGATGGCACGGCTGTAGGGCTGACTGCTGGAGAATGCGTCGCGCTTGCCCTCATCGCTGAAGGTCAGCACCCGCGCGCACACCGCGATCAGTGGAGGAGGTTGACTCATGCAAGGTCAAGTGTATGTGCCAAGGTGTTGCCCGGACCCCCAGCCAGATACGCAGCCAGACAGCCGCCGGAGAACACGGAGTCGAGACTCGGTGGATTTCATTTTCATGCTCACCCGTGCCGACGAGACCATCGTCGACTGCCTGGCAACGTGGGACGCGATCCGGCATGTCGGGTTGCGACATGCCGGGTTCAAAGACATCGGTGTCGATCTTCCTACGCTTGTCGAGCTGAACAAGCGGATGCACGCGAGCGGCGTGACGACATACCTCGAGGTGGTCAGCACCTCGGCGGAGGGTTGCAGGCGTAGTTCGCGAGCCGCAGTGGAGATCGGCGTCGACCGGTTGATGGGCGGTACCGAGCTCGACGACACCATGCAGATCATCGCCGGAACCGGCATCGATTACCTACCGTTCCCGGGTTTGCCGGTCGGCCACCCGACGGCGTTGGGCGGCGATCCGGAGCTCGTCGAGCGGCAGTGCGCGGAGTTCGACCGCCGCGGGTGTGCGGGCGTCGATCTGCTGGCGTACCGCGCCACGGATGCAGATCCCCTCGAACTCGTGCGCGCCGCACGCCGCGGCACGTCGGGCTACCTCGTCGTTGCCGGAAGTGTGTCCACGGTTCGCCAGGTCGAGGATCTGGCGGCCGCTGGTGCCGATGCGTTCACCATCGGATCTGCGGTGTTCGACGGGTCGTTCTCGCCGCACAAGGGTCACATCGTGTCACAACTCGGCGACGTGCTCGAGGCGACTCGACGCGCCGGATGACCCGACAGCACTCCGTTCGGCGGGTTCAAGCAAAGTGGGCTCGGTCGCGAGCACTCGATGCACGTGCTCGAATCACTACACCGAACTGAAGAACGTGTTCATTGCCACCTAGTGCCGGCGCTGGGTGATTGGTTGATCACATCGATGGAATAGCCGGCTTCGGTTGCCGCCCGAACCACCGACTCGGCGTGACCTCGGCCGCGGACCTCGAGAACAGCTTGCACTCCTGTCTCGCGAACGTGGAGATCAACGCCCTCGCGAACGTGCTCGACCTCCACCAGGTTTGCACCATGCTCGGCGAACAGCGTCAGCAGCCGGGCGAGGCCACCGGGACGGTCACTGATCCGCGCAAAAGGATCAGGCGTCTGCCCGCCTGGGTCTCGTGACGACGGATCAGACCCGGCAGGATTCCGAGATCGACGTTGCCGCCGCTCAACACGACGCAGGTCGCGCCGGTGCGGGCGGGAGCGAGTCGTTGTGACAACAACGCGGCAACCCCGACCGCACCAGCGCCTTCGACGAAGAGCTTGGCTCGCTCCATCAGCAGGACCATCGCATCGGCGATGGCGTTCTCCTCGACCACGATCACATCATCGAGCCATTGCTCGACCAGCGGCTGGGTGATCTCGCCCGGCCGTTTCACCGCAATCCCATCGGCGAGTGTGACGACCGGGCCACTCGGTGGCAATCGATGGGCGTATGGGGCGCAGGCCGCAACCTGCACGCCGATCACTTCGATGGTCGGATCACCAGCTTTCACGGCGATGGCGATGCCGCAGGCCAGTCCGCCTCCTCCCAACGGCACCACGACGCGGCGAAGCTCGTGAACGTCGCCGATCAGTTCACGCCCGAGAGTGGCCTGACCGGCGACGACGTCGACATCGTCGTACGGGTGACAGAACACCATCCCGGTGTCGGTGGCGCGCTCGCGTGCGGCGGCGACAGCCTCGTCGAGCGAATCGCCACCCTCGATCAGGGTCGCGCCGTAGGCTCGGCAGGCCTCGATCTTCGACACCGGCGCCCCTGAGGGCACGAAGATCTCGCACGGCACTCCGGCGTGGCGTGCCGCGAAGGCGAGTGCCTGGGCATGGTTGCCTGCGCTCCCCGCGGTGACACCGGTGGCGGCGTCGTCACCGAGTGCTGCCAACTTGCTCATCGCCCCGCGGATCTTGAAGCTGCCGGTCCGCTGGAGATTCTCCGCCTTGAGCACGATGTTGCCGCCACATCGGTCGCTCAGCGCAGCCGAAGCGGTGACTGGCGTATGGGTGACGATGCCGCGTCCAGCCTGTGCGGCGCGATCGATCGCGGCACTGGGAATCTTCGGAGCCGGCATGACAGCGCGTACCGTAGTGCGCATGCGTGCGCTGCTGATTGCCAATGCAACGGACACCGATGGTGGCTATGTCGCCGAGCGTTTTCGCCAGCACGGATATTCCTTCACCGAGTGCCATCGCGAGAGCCTCGGCGACTGGCCGAACCTCGAAGGCGGCGACTTGGTGGTGACGCTCGGTAGCGAGTGGAGTGTGTACTGGCCACACGTCGCCGAGTCCGTTGCAAGTGAAGCCGACCTGATTCGCGCGGCCGACGCAGCGGGGGTGCCGATCTTCGGTATCTGCTACGGCAACCAGATCATGGCCCACGCTCTCGGCGGCACGGTCGCCCGGGCAGGTCATCCGGAGATCGGTTGGTGCCGGGTCGTCAGCGATGTGCCCGAGGTGATCGCCGAGGGTCCGTGGATGCAGTGGCACTACGACATCGTCACGGTGCCGGCGGGGTCGAAGGAGCTCGCTCGAAGTGTGGTCGGGCCGCAAGCCTGGCGGATGGGCCGTAACTTCTCCACCCAGTTTCATCCCGAAGCCAACGAGACCATGATCCGCCGTTGGGCCACCAGTGATGGTGGCGCCTCCGAGCTGCTGAAGTTCGGGATCAAGCCCGACCAGCTGATCGAGGAATCACGACGAAATGTGACCGAAAGCCAGCCCGCCGCAGACATCCTGGTCGACTGGTTTCTCGATCAGGTTGCCGGCTCGGTGTAGTCGTCTGGCGCGCCGATGGTGTCGAGCTCGGAGCTGAGCTGGTCGAGGCTCATGGCTCCCATGCCGAGCGCGACGTGGTGGAAGTGCTTGAGGTCGAAGGCGGCACCCATGCGTAGTCGGGCCCGTTCCCGGGCATCGAGCCACACCCGTTCCCCGACCTTGTAGGAGATCGCCTGCCCGGGTGTGCCGAGATAACGATCGACCTCCGACCTCAGGAACTCGACGGCATGGCCAGTTCGCTCGAGCAGGAACGACAGCGCCATGTCCGACTGCCACCGCTCACCCGGGTGGAACCGCTCGTTGCTGGGGATGAGCATCTCACAATGCACGCCGATGTCGACGACCACGCGCGCGGCTCGCAACGACTGACCGGCGAGCCATCCCAATTCGTACGCCGGGTCGTCGAGATATCCGAGTTCGTGCATCAGCCGTTCGGCGTACAGCGCCCAGCCTTCACCGTGACCGGCGATCATCACGCCGAGACGTTGGAAGCGGGTCAACGAATCCGCTTGGAACATCATCTGGGCGAGTTGGAGGTGATGGCCGGGAACACTCTCGTGGTACGTGGTCGACAACGCATCCCACAGCGTGAAGTGGGTCTTCCCGGCGACCGGGTGCCAGATCTGACCTGGTCGACTGAAGTCCTCGCTCGGGGCTGTGTAGTAGGTGGTGTCAGGGCCACCTGCAGGCGCCCCCATCGCCTGGCAGCGCAGGAGCGGCTCGGGAATGTCGAAGTACACCCCGTTGAGATCCTCGATCGTTCGATCCACGACATCCTGGTTCCAGGCGACGAAGTTGTCGGCACCCTCGACCACGTAGCGGGGGTCGCTGTTCAACCGATCGATGCATTCGTCGCGAGTACCACCAGGAAGGATCCGCTCGACCAAGGAGGATACGCGTTCCTCGATGCGGTGCAGCTCGTCCCATCCCCACTGATAGGTCTCGTCGAGATCGAGGTCGGTTCCATTGTGATAGCGGACGAACAACTGGTACCGCTCGGCGCCGACCGGGTCATGTGGCGTTGCCATGGCGGCGTAGTCGTGGCGCAACCACCTCCCGAACTCGACGAAGGCCTCGGCGGCGGCCGCCGATTCAATGGTCAGATCGAGTGAGGAGCACTCTGTGGCCAACTCGCTGAAGTATCCATCGCGACCACCCCACACCTCACATTGGGCTGCGCAGGCAAAGGCCTGTCGCCGTGCTGCCACCTGACCTTTGCCGGCTGCATGGAGAAAGCTGGCGCGCAGCCCGTCGAGAGCCAGAGGGACGGCCACCAGCCTTCGTTGAACGTTCCGCCACTCCTCGTCGGATTGGCGGGGCATGAAGTCGAAGATCTCTCGGACGTACTCGTGATGGCCGTTGAGGATGCAGAGCCAGCGGTGGTATTCGCCCGATTCGATCAGGTCGCGCTCGGCTTGGACCCGTTCGCGCATGACTTCGGTGGCAATGCGATCGTTGCGATCGCGTGGGACGACCTGTGACAAGGCTCGGAGTGTTCGTTGCTGGAGCGCGAGCCTGGCGGCCCAACCCTCTGGTGAGTAGTCCGTCATCTCGTCGTCGTGACCGGGGATACCCCAGAACGACGCCAACATCGGGTCGAGCGCAGCGCTCTCGATGATGTACTTGTCGGACAGCTCGAAGATGCCGGGTAGTTCGCGACCGTTCGCAGTCGATTCGTTCACGGTCACCTTCGCCCCACCATCCGCATGTGCACCCCTTGACAGGTCGATTCTGGCAGGCCCGACGTGGAACATCAATGCGGAGTCGTGCGGGAGCGCGGCTGCGCGATCGCTGTTGCGGCACGTGCTAGACAATCGCCTGAGTTCGCCGTGCGTCCGGGGGCCGCAGCGAGCCAGGACTGGGGGTCCTTCATGACAACCATGGACGAAGATCGCGACCAACTGCATTCCATGGGCTACGCCCAGGAGTTGCACCGCGGCATGGGTACGTTCAGCAACTTTGCCATCAGCTTCTCGATCATCTCGATCCTGGCAGGCGGCATGACGAGCTTCTGGCTCGGCATGGTCACGAGCGGCCCACGAGTGATCATGATCGGCTGGGTGGTGGTGGGGTTCTTCGCCCTGCTTGTCGGCATGGCGATGGGTGAGATCTGCTCGGCCTATCCGACCGCCGGCGGGTTGTACTACTGGTCGGCCAAGCTGGCACGCAAGAACGCGGCACGCTGGTCGTGGTTCACCGGATACTTCAACCTGCTCGGTCAGATCGGTGTCATCGCCTCGGTCGACTACGCGCTGTCGATCTTCATCGCCTACTTCATTCGTATGTTCGACGACAGCTACCGGCTCACGGTGCTCGGCATCTTCGTGATCTTCTTGATCGTGCTGATCGTTCACGGTTTGCTCAACACCTTCAGCATCGATGTGGTCAAGATCATGGGTGACATCAGCGTGTGGTGGCACGTCGTCGGGGTGGTCATCATCGGCGCGATCTTGTTCATCGCACCGACCAACAAGCGCGGAATCGGCGGTGCGTTCGATGCTGCGCCTCCTGGATTGACCGGTTGGACAGGCGGCGTCTTCGTGACGACCTACCTGTTCGGACTCGGCTTGCTGCTGGCGCAGTACACCATCACTGGTTTCGATGCATCGGCCCACGTCAGCGAGGAGACCAAGGGGGCCCGCACAGAGGCACCGAAAGCCATCGTTCGTGCGATCTACATCTCTGCCATCGCGGCGATCGTCTTGAACTTGGCGATGATTTCTGCCCTGCCCAAGAAGGGCGAAACGGATGCATACGTCGGCATCATCTTCGGTGACGCCGGGGACCCGTTCCTGGTCAACGCCGCGCCGAGACTGATCTCCAACGCGGTCGGGACGAGCGCTGCCAAGCTCATTGTGTTCATTGCCATCGTCGGGCAGTTCTTCTGTGGGCTGGCGTCGGTCACTGCCAACAGCCGCATGATCTACGCGTTCAGCCGTGATGGTGCGCTGCCTGGGTCGAAGCACTGGCACAAGATCAACAGGAAGACGCGCACCCCAACCAACTCGGTGTGGCTCGGCGTCACATTGTCGGCCATCACCGGCGCGACATCGTTGTACATCAGGGGCACAGGCGCCGGCCGATACTCGACCGCATTCTTCGCAATGACCGGCATTTGCGTCATCGGCCTCTACATCGCCTATGCCATCCCGATCTATCTACGACTCACCAACCCCGACTTCGAGGTCGGGCCGTGGAACCTGAAGGGCCACCACAAGATCGTCGGCTGGACAGCGCTGGCGTGGATCGCCTTCATCACGATCCTGTTCTTCTCGCCGATCTTCTGGCCCTTCTGGCCGATATGGGGCAGCGGCAACGAGATCGTCGAGTTCGCCAGCCCAGGCAACAGCTTCTTCCGGCAGAACAACTTCAACTTCACCGGGCCATTGATCATCCTGGCTTTTCTCTTCATGGCCGGCTACTGGACTTTCAGCGGCAAGAAGTGGTTCACGGGTCCGAAGGTTCAAGGAACAAAGGAAGAACTGTTGGAAATCGAGCGGGAGCTCGACGCAATCAGATGACCGTCCTGCGTCGACATCGAGATGGGGCTGCCGTTCACGGCGGCCCCATCTCGCGTCTACGTTCGCGACCGTGGAACTTCATCCCGATCTCACCGCGGCCATCGACGCCGGCGTCCATGGCCACCTGATCACCTTGAACCCGGACGGGTCGCCGCAGGTGACCCTGATCTGGGTCGGCCGCGATGGCGATGATCTCCTGGTTGCCCATCTCGGCGCCGGCCAGAAGATGCGCAATATCGATCGTGACCATCGAGTTGCGTTGAGCATCGAGGTCCCTGGAACGAACGCGATCGGCCTCGACAACTACGCCGTCATCCACGGGACCGCCACGATCACCGAGGGCGGGGCAGCGGATCTGTTGCAACGCTTGGCGCCGAGGTTCCTCGGTGAAGGCGTGAAGTTCCCCCCGATGGACAACCCGCCCGCCGGCCGCATCGTGCACATCTCCGTCGACCGGGTGACAGGTACCGGCCCCTGGGCTGACTGACGGGTCAGCTGATCGGGTTGGCCGCGTCGGCGAGCCATCCCTCGAAATCCGGTCGCCCGGCAAGGCGCTCGCAGCTACCCAGGCGTTCGTTGGCGTACGACACGAAATCGGTATCGAGCGTGCTGATCGCTTGTTGTACGACGGCCCACATCCCTTCACGGAACTCGCTCATCATCTTCATCAACTGCAGCCGTGCCCACGAGGCCTTGGTGACCTGCCCGAAGTACAGCGTGAGCAGGCGTTCTTCGGCATCGTGGCTGAGTTCGCTGTTGACGCTGAGGTTGCCGAGGTCGAAGAAGACGTCGTTCATCCCGGCGTATTCGAAGTCGAGCAGCCACACCCGGTCGTCGCCGAACAAGATGTTGCCGGGCAGCAGATCGTTGTGGCACGGGACCGTCGGCATGGGGGACCTGGCGAAGGCTGCTTCGATGCGCCGACTGAGTTGATGGAGCCGCTCGTATGCAGGTGGAGCCATCACGCCGTACGCCGCGGCATCGCGGGCATGCCATTCGACGATCCGATGAATCGGAAACGCTCCGCCGAGCGGTCCGCTGTCGTGGAAGCGGTGGATCAGATCGACGACATCGACGAGTCGCTCCCCGAAGGGCGTCGGCTCGAGATGATGACCCTGGACCAGTTCGGTGACGAGTGTGCCGACTTTCTCGAGCATCCCCAATACAGCGGGGCCGATGCCGAGCTCTGCCGCGCGTCGTGCGGCCTCGGCCTCGTAGGCCCGGTCGATACCGAGCAACGCAGTCCGTTCGCCGGGGATGCGCACGACGTACTCGCCGTGGTCGGTCGACACCACGAAGTTGCGGTTGGTGATCCCGCCGTGCAGCGGACGCACTTGTACCGGTCCTTCTGCGAACAAGGTGCTCTCGCGAACGAGCCGCTCGACGTCTGCCCTCCCGTTCACACCCAACGGTGTAGCACGTCGTAACCTCGCCGCGTGACGACTCAGTGCGTACTTGCAATCGACCTTGGCACTGGGGGACCGAAGGTCGCTCTCGTCGCTGCTGATGGTACGACAGTGGCATGGTCGAGCCGGCCGGTCGCGACGCGGTTCCTCCAGGGCGGCGGAGCAGAGCAGGATCCCGAGGAGATGTGGACGGCCATCGTGAGCGCGACTCGGGCGACCCTCGAAGCCGCCAGTCCGGTTCCGCCGATCGTGGCAGTGGCCGTGACGAGTCAGTACATGAGCGTGATCCCGGTCGACGCCAACGGGTTGCCGACCGGGCCGTGCGTGTTGTGGATGGACTCCCGCGGTGCAGAGCACAACCTGACGCTGCTCACCGAGGAGTCGTTCATGTTGTTCGTCGAACGGCACGGGTTGATCCCACTACCGAGTGGCACCGATGACATCGCGCACATTCATGTACTCCGCGAGTTTCATCCCGACGCCTATTCGGCGGCGGCCGCTTTCGTCGAGCCCATGGACTACATCAACGCCAGGCTGACGGGCCGTATCGCCGCGACGCAGTCGACGATGTTCGGGCAGATGGTGTGCGACAACCGAACCTGGGGTCTGACGGATTACGACCCGGATCTGGTCGCGGCGACCGGGCTCGACCCCGACAAGCTGGCGCCGTTGCTGCCGATGAACAGCATCGTCGGGCCCCTGACGACTGCAGTGGCTGCCGAGCTGGGGATCGCCGAGGGGACACCCGTGACCACGGGAACGATCGACTCGATCACGTCGGCCATCGGGTCAGGGGCGCTCACCGCCCGGGATGGGTCCGTCATCGTTGGCACGACATCGGTGATGGTCACCCATATCGAGGAGCACCGCTGCGATCTGGGTGCGGGAATCCTCGCCGTACCGAGCCCACTGGTCGGGAAGTACTACGTCCTGGCCGAGAACGGTGTCGGCGGGCGGGCTCTGGAGTGGGCGATGCGGTTGTTGGGCTACGGCGATGCCTTCGCCGCGGCGGTGGTCGATGCCGAGGTGATCGAACCTCTCGCCGAGGGAGTGTACTTCTTGCCCTGGCTGCTCGGTTCGATCGCGCCACGACCCAACGACGATGTCCGCGGCACCTTCGGCGGCCTCGCACTGCACCACGACCGGCGTCACCTGGTGCGCGCTGTCATGGAGGGTGTCGCGCTCAATCTGGCGTGGTTGCGGCCGGCATTCGAATCGTTCGTCGGTCATGACTTCGGCTCGGTCCGGTTCGGCGGCGGCGGTGCGCAGAGCGATCTCTGGGCGCAGATACTCGCCGACGCGCTGGATCGCCCCGTCCATCAATTGGAGGAACCGAGGGTGACCAATGCCCGCGGTGCTGCCTTCCTGGCATTCTCGACACTCGGCATGCTGTCCGTCGACGACGTGCCGTCGCTGCTGCGGGTTCGTGCCGTACGCGAACCCGATCCGGCGAACCGGGAGAGCATGGATGCAGCCATTGCCCGGCTGACCGAGCTTCACCGTGCGCTCGTCAACTTGACCAAGTTCTGAACATTTGTTCGTCGACACTTGAGTCAACCTGGCCCACCGCCGCGCCGATGCCATGGGTGGAACGGGCAGGCACCCACTGGGCGCCTCGTAGGCAAGGGACGGAAAATGAGAACACGAGTTGTGCCATTGGCCATGGCGGTGGCCGTGACGACCACATTCGTCGGTGGGCTGGACAGCGGACAGGTCTCCGCCGCGGGCAACCAGGCGCCCGTCGTCGGCGGCGGTTCCCTGACCGTTCACTACGAGGACTCGTACACGATCCACTTCACCGCAATGGACCCCGAGGGCGCTCCCCTCACGGTCGTCACCCAGCCGGTCAACGAGGATTGGGTCGGTTGCGACACCGGCCCAGTCACCGATTTCACGTGTGAATACTCGTCGAGCCGTTACTACGACCCGGCGCCGTTGCCGACCGAGCCGTTCCAGCGGACGGTCAGCTACAGCGTCACCGACGGCACGACGACCTCGACCGGCATCTGGACGGTGACCGTGTTGCCTCCTCCGACCATGGAGATCACCGGCCGTCCGACGGTAACAGAAGGTGGCGAGGCAGTGCTGCAGGTCAGCCTGTCCTCGAATCCATTCGGTTCGCAGATCTTTCAGGCTCACGCGTTGGCGATCGAGACGGCCGACGGCGAGGTGATCTCGCAGTCCACGTTCATGATCGAAGTCGCCGATGGACAGACCGCAACCGAAATCCGCATCCCGATAGACGACGACGCCATCGATGAGCCGACCGAGTTCTTCACCGTTTCGGTGGACGCTGCCGATGCCATCCCCTACCGGTTCGTCGGCGGTGGCAATCTCGTGACGGTGCTCGACAACGACGGGACCAAATCGACCGACACGACGCCGCCCACTGTTGCGAAGCATCGCAATGTGGTCGTCGAGCGCAGCGGGCAGCGGCCGGCGTGGGTCTTCTTCTCACCGCCGTTGGCCACCGACAACATCGATGGGGCACTGATGTCGATCTGCAACCCAGGTCCGATGTCGGCGATGCCCAAGGGCCGGACCCGGGTGTCGTGCTCAGCGACCGACTCGGCCGGCAACAAGGCGAGTGGCACGTTCCACGTGACCGTTCGCAAACCCACATCGGATGGAGCTGCCAAGGCGTTGGGTGGCCATGGTGACTCGCAGTGCGTTGCTCCGAACGAGTACGCGCTGGTCACTGCTGCAGGCTTCACACCCGGCTCGCGTCTCACAATCCAGCTGCAGTCTTCGAGTCTCGAGGTCGTCCGTCTGCTGAGCGTCGACGCTGATCGCAAGGGCCGGGTGGTTCGGCTTGTCAGGATCCCTGCTGTCGCTGCCGGCGACGCCGACGTGGTGGTCTTGGGCCGTGCGGGAGACGACGACATGGTGCGGATGCTCCCCTTGAAGATTGCCCGCGGCAACCACCACCACGGTGGTCCGCTCATGGCGCTGCTGCGCAACAAGAGGTGTGACTGACACGATTGGTAGGTTGCGGCGATGGGGCTCTATCCGTACATCGACCGTTACGCAGTCGAGCGCAGTCTTCCGCAGGTCGGTCGCAGTCGAGACGAGATACTCGGCGAGATCCGGGCGATGTCAGCGCTCGAAGACGCCGCCGCCGACGATGGGAAGATCAGCGGTTCGATCTATTCCGGCGATCATCAGCACTACGCGTTCTTGAACGAGGTGTTCGGCTACTACAGCCACGCCAACGTGCTGCAGCGTGACGTGTACCCCAGTGCGACACGTTTCGAAGGCGAGATCATCGCCATGACGGCCGATCTCATGCATGCACCGGAACCGTGTGGCGTCGTGACGAGCGGCGGCACCGAGAGCCTGATGAACCCGCTGCTCGTGTATCGAGAATGGGGCCGCGAGCGGGGGATCACGAACCCCAACGTCGTCCTGCCGGTGACCGCGCACCCGGCTCTCGACAAAGGGGCGCATTACTTCGGCATCGAGTTGCGCAAGGCCTCGGTGACAGACCAGTTCATTGCCGACATGGATTCGGTTCATTCGCTTGTCGATGCCAGCACGGTTGCTCTCGTCGGCTCCGCCGGCACCTATCCGCACGGTCTGATCGACCCGATCGGGGAGCTGTCGACGCTTGCGCTCGACAGCGGAATCAACCTGCATGTCGACGGCTGTCTCGGCGGCTTCATCCTCTGCTGGGGCGAGTCCCTCGGCTATCCGGTGCCGGTGTTCGATTTCCGCCTGCCCGGAGTCACGTCGATCAGCGCCGACACGCACAAGTACGGCTTCGCCCTGAAGGGATCCAGCGTGTTGCTGTACCGCACGCCCGAGCTTCGGCGGCATCAGTACTTCCTGGCGCCTGACTGGCCTGGTGGGCTGTACACCTCGCCGGGCATGAGCGGTTCTCGCTCCGGCGGGATCATCGCCTCGGCATGGGCGGCAATGGTGTCGCTCGGCCGTGAGGGTTACACGCGCATCGCCGCCGAGATCTTCCGTACGGCGGCGGAGTTGCGCGGGATAATCGCCGGGCATCCTGAACTGGATGTGATCGGAGATCCGTTCTTCAATGTGGCGTTCCGTGCCTCGCCCGGCGACGAGGTCGACATCTTTCACGTGAACGACTACCTCTCGCAGCAGAGCTGGCGGATGAATGGGCTGCAGAACCCTCCGGCGATCCACTTCTGCATCACCCGGCCGAACACTGCACCGGGCGTGATGGACCGCTTTGCAGAGGCTCTCCATGGCGCGGTGGGCTACGCACGCGAGCGAGTTGGGACACCACCGAGATCCGGGGCGGCGTACGGCGCCGGTGGCACCAGCGTGCCGAGGGAGATGGTGCAAGCCGGCATGTCCGGGTGGCTCGACGCCACGCAGTCCCTGCCGCCGCCCTGATCCCTCGAACTTTGTTGCTGGCAACACGCTCAGAATGTTCGGAGCGACAAAGCTCGTTGTTGTTGGTACGCGGTTACCAACGATGTGAGCAGCGAGGGAGGCAGGGCTGCGATCTCGTCTGTGCTCACTCGCTCGATTCGAGCGCCGGCAAGGCGGGCCAGGCGGTCGCGCTGGCGATCGTAGGTGGCGTCGAGCCGGCTGCCGTGCCATTCGTGGTCGTCTATCTCGATGTAGAAATGTAGACGTGGATCCCCGAGATCCGGGTGCACGATGTTGCCATCGGCCAGGGTGAGGGACAGTTGTGGCTCGAGGTGCACGCCGACAGCGCTCAACGCTCGGCGCAACTCGATCTCCGGATGCGAATCGGCCGGCCGTTGCCACGTGGGCCTCGAGGCCAGCACTGCTGCGAACACAGCTGATCCAGGTCGACCGCGTCTGCACAGGTGGCCGGCCACGCCGTACAGCGTGGGGATGTCGAAGAGCGACCGTCGCAGGCCCTGTTCGATGACACTCTCGATGTCGTCGGTCGTGAGGTGTTTGGACAAGTCGAACACGGTTCTGGCCGGACTGGTGAGACGGATGCCGTCGTCCCGGCAGTGAATGTGCTCGTCCGGCATGATCGGGCAGCGATGATGAACCGGACCATCGATGAATCGGAGCCCTGTGCCAGTTCCGGAGACATGGAGACCGACCCGCGCGCATCGGCGAAATCTCCAAATCCGAGCCGCGCCACCGCAGGTGACGACAATCGCTGGATCCGCAGCGCACACGGCGGTACATCGCGAAAGTAACGTGTCGGGCCACAGAACGTGCCTGTACACGCCTTCCCAGCCGCCGATCAACTCGCCGCATTCCAGCATTGCCGCCAGGCCGCCACGAGTGACACCGAGGTGGCCAAGTTGGTGGCCAGGCACGACACCGTGATGAGCGCGTAGCCAGGCGACGAGGAGCGGGTGATTGGTAGGCATGGCGACCTCCGAGCGCGGAAAATGATCCCGGGGGAAGCCGTGCCCCGAACCTATCGGTCTGCGACCGTGGTGCACCTTTGTCGTTCTCGACATGCTCAGAGCGTCGAGAGCGACAAAGTTTCGGGGGGAGGAGGAGGGTTTGTGAGCCGATTCACGCCGCGTAGTAGCGTCGGCCGCGATGTCGGACTTCTTGCGCGACTACTTCACCGTCGTCTTGTTCGGGGCGATTGCCCTGTTATTGGCCGGATTGTTGTTGGGCATCTCGGCGATGGTTCGCCCCAACAAGCCTTCCGTCGAGAAGCTGACGGCCTACGAGAGCGGCGTCGATCCGGTCGGCGACGGCTGGTCGCAGAGCCAGGTCCGCTACTACATCTTCGCCCTGCTCTTCGTGGTGTTCGACGTCGAGGCCGTGTTCATCTTCCCGTGGGCCACGCAGCTCGAGCGTTACGCCGGGTTCGGACTGGTCGAGATGGGGATCTTCGTGTTCGTCCTGCTCCTTGGTCTCGTGTATGCGTGGCGCAAGGGCGTGCTGCGTTGGGTGTGACCGCATGGGATTCGTAGACAAGGGGCGCATGCCCAAACCGCTCACGTCGCTGTTCAACCTCGGCCGTTCGTACAGCCTGTGGGTGTATCAATGGGGATTGGCCTGCTGTGCGATCGAGATGGGCGCCGCCTTCGGTTCGCCGCGCTACGACGTGATGCGCCTCGGCGTCATCCCGCTGCCGGCGAGTCCGCGCCAGGCCGATCTCGTGGTCGTCTCCGGCACGGTCACCGACAAGATGGCTCCGGCCGTCAAGCGCCTCTACGAGCAGATGCCGGAACCGAAGTACGTCATCTCGATGGGTTCGTGCGCCAACTGTGGCGGGCCGTACTGGGACAGCTACTCGGTCACCAAGGGCGTCGACCAGATCATCCCGGTCGACATCTACGTGCCCGGCTGCCCGCCGCGGCCGGAGGCACTGCTCGAGGGCATCGTCTTGCTGCAACAGCGGATCAAGAACGAGGACATGGGCGCTCGATGGCGCGGCGAGGGCACCAAGCCGATGGTCAAGGACGTCTCGATGCGCGAACCGATCGTGGTCGGCGGTGGTCGAATTGAGTGACACGGGCAGCGGAGACCGAGACCCTGGCACTCCCGGGCGATGGGCTGCGCGAGGGCATCGTCCAACGGCTGCGCGATGTCCTCGGCGACGGTCTGCTCGACAGCCTGGTCAAGCCTGGCGACGACGTCTGGGTGCGCGTGCGCACCGACGCCTGGCGTGCCGCCGGCATGGCCCTGCGCGATGTGATCGGCTGCGAGTACTTCTGCTTCCTGTCGGCCATCGACTGGTTGCCCAGCCCGTTCGGACGCGGCGAGGACGACCCGACGCAACCACCGCCCGAGCGCGACGACACCATCCGTCAGGGCTACACCGGCGGCGAGACACGCATGCAGGTCTTCGCCCGCGTCACCAACATCAAGGAGCACTTCGGCGTCACCATCAAGGCCGACGTGCCCGACGACGATCCCGTCGTCGACAGCTGGATCTCGGTGTACGCCGGCGCCAACTGGCACGAACGTGAAGCGCACGAGATGTTCGGCATCGGGTTCGCCGGTCACAACGATCTGCGCAACATGTACCTGCCCACGGAGTTCGAGGGCCATCCGTTGCGCAAGGACTTCCCGCTGCTGGCGCGCATCGTCAAGCCGTGGCCGGGCATCGTCGACGTCGAGCCGCTTGCCCGGCGACGACGCTGACCGAGCAGCGAGGAGCGACTCATGACCGATCTCGCCGATCGTCAGAAGCTGAGCTACATCGCCGCGCAGGCGGCCGACGCGCGACTCAACGTCGAACTCGAGACCGAGGGCATGACCCTCAACATCGGGCCGCAGCACCCGGCCACGCACGGCACGCTGCGCATCATCGTGCGCCTCGACGGCGAGCAGGTGGTCTGGGCCGAGCCGAGCGCCGGCTACATGCACCGCGGCTACGAGAAGCTCACCGAGGTCCGCACCTTCCCGCAGGTCACGACGCTGATCAACCGCATCGACTGGCTGGGCAGCTTCGCCAACGAGGTGCCGTTCATCCTCGCCGCCGAGAAGCTGATGGAGATCGAGGCGCCACCGCGTGCCCAGTGGATCCGCACGATCCTGTTCGAGCTCAGCCGCATCGCCAACGTCGGCTTGTTCCTCGGCGACCTCGGCGTGCAACTCGGCGCGATCACGCCGGTGTTCATGGCGTTCCGCGACCGCGAGTACGTGCTCAACCTGATCGAAGCCGCTACCGGTGGTCGCTTCCATCCCAACTTCGATCGCATCGGTGGCCTGAAGGACGATCTGCCCGCTGGTTGGATCACCGAGACCAAGCAGGTGATGAAGAAGCTGCGCAACTTCTGCGACGAGATGGACGACCTGCTGTTCGGCAACGAGATCTTCCAGAGCCGGCTCCGCGGCATCGGCGTGATCCCCGCTGACGTCGCCAAGCAGTACGGCCTCAGCGGCGCCAACCTCCGCGCCAGCGGCGTCGACTGGGACCTGCGTCGCGATCAGAAGCTGCCGATGGCGTGGGACAAGGTCGACTGGAAGGTGTGGACGCACCCCGACGGCGACTGCTACGCCCGTTGCTGGGTACGCCTGCAGGAGACGCGCGAGGCGACCAAGATCGTCGACCAGCTGCTCGACGGCATTCCCAGCGGGCCGGTCATGGCCAAGGTGCCGCGCATCATCAAGGTGCCCGAGGGCGAAGCCTGGGTCAGCACCGAGAACCCACTCGGTGAGATGGGCTACTACGTCGTCAGCAAGGGTGACCTCGGCCCGTTCCGCGTCAAGATCCGCTCGGCCAGCTTCAACAACATCTCGATCGTGCCGTGGGTGCTGCGCGGCGTCTACGTGCCCGACGTGATCTCGATCCTCGCCTCGCTGTACTTCATCCTCGGGGACATCGATAGGTGATGCTCGCGGTCGACCTCCCGTACTGGGCGCAGTCGTTGCTGCGCGTACTCGGCGGCATCGTGGCCGTGCTGTTGCCGGCCGGCACCATCGTCTACCTGTTCCTGTTCAAGATGATGAGCTTCATGCAGAGCCGTCTCGGCCCGATGGAAGCAGGTCCGTACGGCACCATGCAGCTGTTCGCCGAGGTCGGCAAGTGGTTGCAGAAGGAAGACATCCAGCCGGCCAAGGCCGACACGCGGATCTTCAAGATGGCGCCGCTGATCGTGCTGGTCAGCACCTTCTTGCTCGTCGCAGTCGTGCCGTTCGGTCCCGACGCGTACTTCACCGACTTCGACGCGGGTGTGTTCTACATGCTGGCCGTCAGCAGCATCAGCACGCTCGGCATCTTGATCGCCGGCTGGTCGAGCGCCAACAAGTACTCGTTGCTCGGTGGGCTGCGTGCTGCCGGGCAGCTGATCGCCTACGAGTTGCCGATGGTGCTGGCCGTGCTCGGCGTCGTGATCCAGGCCGAGACGATGAACATGCAGAGCATCGTCGTGGCTCAGAACGACGGCGAGATCTTCGGCTGGAACGGTCTCGGCAACCCGTACATCCTCACCCAGTTCGTCGGCTTCGCGATCTTCATGATCGCCGTGCAGGCCGAGCTCACCCAGACGCCGTTCGACATGCCGATCGCCGAGTCCGAGCTGGTCTCGGGCTACATGACCGAGTACTCCGGTTTCCGCTTCCTGATCTTCTTCATCGCCGAGTTCGCGACGGCCGGTGTGTTCGCGCTGATCGCCAGCGTGCTGTTCCTCGGTGGTTGGGGCGGTGCCGTTCAGCTGGTTCGGCTGGACGACCGTCGACAACGTCGCCCGACTGGATGAACGTCGTCGGCCCGTTGATCATGTTCACCAAGATGCTGGTGCTGACGTTCTTGATCATGTGGATCCGGTTCAGCTACCCCCGCTTCCGTGAGGATCAGCTGCAACGTTTCGCCTGGAAGGTGCTGATTCCGGTCGCCCTGCTCAACATCATGGTCACCGCCGTGCTGAAGGTGGTGTTCTGATGCCCGCCAAGCCACAGCTTCCAGGTCTGATGAAGGGTCTCGGCGTCACGTTCAAGACGCTCGCTCAGACGATGACCCCGAAGAAGATGGGCGGCGGTGCCAACACGGTCCAGTACCCGCACGAGAAGGAGGCACCTCCGATCCGGTCCCGCGGCGTCATCGCCCTACGCGAAGACAACTGCACGTCATGCATGTTGTGCGCCCGCAGCTGTCCCGACTGGTGCATCTACATCGAGGGTCACAAGGAGCTCGCTCCGCCGCGCCGCGCCGGGGGTGCGCCGCGCAAGGTCAACAAGCTCGATCGCTTCGACATCGACTATGCGCTGTGCATGTACTGCGGCATCTGCGTCGAGGTCTGTCCGTTCGACGCGCTCTTCTGGAGCCCGGAGTACGAGTACAGCGAACCGAGGATCGCCGACCTGTTGCACGACAAGACGAAGCTCGGCGAGTGGATGGAGACCGTGCCGGAGGCGCCGGAGCTGGAAGTCGGCGCCGACAAGAAGGGCAAGAAGTGATGCTGGCCGCTGACCTCAACGTCGCCCAGAACGTCGCCTTCGGCATCATCGCCGCGATCATGATCGTTGCTGCCATCAACGTCGTGCGCAGCAACAACGTCGTGCACGCAGCGTTGTCGCTGGTGGCCGTCATGGCCGGCGCTGCCGCCCAGTACCTCCTGCTGGCTGCCGAGTTCGTCGCTGTCACCCAGGTGCTGGTCTACATCGGTGCGGTGATGATCCTGTTCCTGTTCGGTGTCATGCTGACCCGCGCCCGTGTCGGCCGTGAGACCGACCTCAACAACAAGAACTGGTTACTCGGGATCCCCGTCGCGCTGCTGATGCTGGGTGCGATGGTGTACGTGCTGATCGACGGATTCGGCACCGATCATCTCGAGCCGACGCGGCCGGTGTCGACGGCCGAGCTCAGCGACAGCATCTTCAGACCGTTCCTGCTGCCATTCGAGGCGTTGTCCTTCGTGCTCCTCGCGGCGGTCGTCGGCGCCATCGTGCTAGCCCGGAAAGATTGATGGGGAAGGAGTCGTCGTGCTGATCAACGAGTTCCTGCTGCTCGGTGCCGTGCTGTTCTGCATCGGTGTCTACGGCGTGATCGCCCGCAAGAACGCGGTGATGGTGTTGATGGCGATCGAACTGATCCTCAACTCGGTCAACATCAACCTGCTCGCGTTCAGTCAGCTGTACCGCAATCTCGACGGCAACGTCTTCGCCTTGTACATCATCGCCGTCGCAGCCGCCGAAGTCGGCGTGGGTCTGGCGATGGTGCTGCTGATCTATCGCAACCGCAGGAGCATCTCGCTCGACGAACTCTCGGAAATGAAGGGCTGAGCGAATGCTCGCTGAAGAAACCGTCGGCTGGTTCCTCGAACACGCCTGGTTGATCCCGCTGATCCCGGGCATCGCCTTTGCCGTCATCATCCTGTTCGGCAAGTTCGAGATCAACGGCAAGCGAGTCCTGCCGTGGGCCGGCGCCGAGGTCGGCATCGCCAGCATGGTGGCGTCACTGGTTCTCTCCGTCGGCACGACGTATCAATGGATCCACCACGTGCGCGGTGTCGTGGAAGCCGAACCGGTGATCGAGACTTGGACGTGGTGGCAGAGCGGGGGAGTCAGGTTCGGGATCGGCGAGCGCATCGACGGCTTGTCCGTGATGATGCTGCTACTGGTGTCGTTCATCTCCACGCTCGTGCAGATCTACTCGCTCGAGTACGTGCGTGGCGATCGTCGATACACCCACTTCTTCGCCTCGATCACGTTGTTCAGTGCCGGAATGTTGACGATGGTGCTCGCCGAGAACATGGTGGTGCTGATCCTCGGCTGGGAGATCATGGGCTTGTGCTCGTTCCTGTTGATCGGGCACTGGTGGGAGGAACGGGCCAACAGCGAGGCCGCTCTGAAGGCGTTCCTCACCGTCCGTGTCGGCGACGTCGGCATGCTCGTCGGCACGGCCATCATGTTCGGGGCCGCCGGGACGTTCTCGATCAGCGGGCTGCACGAATGGGCCAACGACCCTTCGACGAGCCACACCGTGCTGTTGTGGTCCGCGGTCGCGCTGTTCATTGCCTGCATCGGCAAGAGCGGCCAGTTCCCGCTGCACACGTGGCTTCCGGACGCGATGGCCGGCCCAACGCCTGTCAGTTCGCTGCTGCACTCGTCGACGATGGTCGTGGCCGGTGTGTTCCTCGTGGCGCGGCTGTACCCGGTGTTCCGTGTCGGGCTGATGATCAACGTGGTTGGGCAGCACTTCAACCTGATCGCGGTGATCGGCGGTATCACCATCGTGATCGCCGCGGCGTTGGCGTTCGTTCAGAACGACATCAAGAAGGTCCTGGCGTACTCGACGGTCAGCCAACTGGGTTACATGATGATGGGTCTCGGCGTGGGCGCCTGGGTTCCCGTCGTGTTCCACATCTTCACCCACGCATTCTTCAAGTGCTGCTTGTTCCTGTGCGCCGGCTCCGTCTCATATACCGGCAGCCACCACAGCTTCGACATGAAGAAGGACATGGGCGGTCTGGCCCGCAAGATGCCCATCACTTTCGGCACGTGGATGGTGTCAACTGCCGCGCTGTGCGGCGTGCCGTTCTTCAGCGGGTTCTTCTCGAAAGACGAGATCATCGACTCCGCAGGTCATTTCCACTACGGCGTGTTCATGGTCATCGGGTTGATCGGCGCGTTCATGACCACCGCGTACATGACGAGAGCCACCTACCTCACCTTCTTCGGGGCGCCGCGCGGCGCCGCGGCTCACTTCGTTCACGGTGACGACGATCATGCCGTCACCGCACACAATGTGCACGACACCCACGACGTCGAGCCGCCGCATGGCAGGCCACTGGGGTTCGCCCCCACTGATTCGCCGTGGCTCATCACTGTCCCGCTGTTGATCCTCGGTTTCTGTGCCGTGGTCGCCGGCTACCTCAATGCCGCGGCGAGCCCGTTCGCGACCGACTTCTTCCATCGATGGATTCACTCCTCGATCGGTGTCGAGGTACCCGAAGCACCCGAGTTCAAGTGGGTCAACGCGCTGCCGTCGATAGCTCTGGTCGCTGCCGGTTTCCTGGTGAGCCTGGCGGTGTGCAAGCGGCTGTACGGAAAGGCCCCATCGCCGGTGAAGGGTCTCACCCAACGCCAACCGTTGCTCGGTGCCGGCTACACCTTCCTTGTCAACAAGTACTACCTCGACTATCTCTATGAGAAGGTCATCGTCTACGGCATCGCTCACCCGATCGCAGCGGCGGCGTACTGGACCAACCAGCATGTGCTCGATCGCGTCGTCAACTCGGTCGGCGTCGGTGGTCGCAAGACCGGCGACTGGGTGTACAAGAACATCGACCAGCGGGTCGTCGATGGCGCCGTCAACGGCAGCGGCACAGTCGCTCGCGGCACGGGTGGCGCACTGCAACCCATGCAATCAGGCAAGGTCAGCATGTACGGAGCACTGCTGTTCAGCAGCGCTGCAGTCGGTGCTCTCGTACTCGTACTCGTCAACAGCTAGAGGAACCACATGGACGTACTTCAAGACCAACAATGGCTGCTGAGCCTCGGCACGTTCTTGCCACTGGCCGGCGTGCTGGTGATGCTCTTCATCCCGAAGCGTGACGAAGCATTGTTGAAGCTCATCGCCATGGTCACCGCCGCGGCGACAGTGGCGGTTGGCGTCTACACGTTGACGCAGTTCGACTACGACCAGTCCGGCAAGCTGCAGTTCTTCACCACCAACAGCTGGATCCGTCCGATCAGGGCGACCTACACCATCGGTCTCGACGGCATCAGCCTGCCTCTGTACATACTCTCGATGGTCATCACCTTGTTGGTCATGATCTACTCGTTGGACCACGTTCCTTCACCGGGTAATCCCAAGGCGTTCTTCATCCTGATGTTGGTGTTGCAGACCGGTATGGCCGGCACGTTCGTCGCCCAGGACCTGATCCTGTTCTTCGTGTTCTTCGAACTGGTGCTGCTGCCGATGTATTTCATGATCGGCGTATGGGGTGGCGAGAACCGCCAATACGCGTCATTGAAGTTTTTCCTCTACACCATGTTCGGTTCGGCGTTGATGCTGGTGTCTTTCATCGCCTTGTTCGTCATCACCAAGAACAACAGTGCGACCCCCGAACTGGCCACCTTCAAGTTCCAGTGGTTCCTGGAGAATGGCGGTGGTGTCGCCAAGAACACTGCGATCTGGATCTTCGCCGGGATGTTCATCGGCTTCGCCGTCAAGGTGCCGATGTTTCCCTTCCACACCTGGTTGCCCGACGCCCACACCGAAGCTCCCACCGTGGGCTCGGTCATCCTTGCCGCGATCCTGCTGAAGCTCGGCACGTACGGGTTCGTGCGCATTGCCCTGCCGTTCCTTCCGCAGGCGGCGGTGAAATGGGCTCCCGTGATCGCAGTACTCGCGGTGATCGGCATCATCTATGGCGCGCTCGGCTGTTTGGCACAGACCGACATGAAACGCCTGATCGCGTTCTCATCGGTCGCTCACATGGGCTTTGTCATGCTCGGCATCGCCACGTTGACGACGCTGGGAATCGAGGCGGCGTTGTTCGGTATGGTCGCCCACGGCCTCATCACTGGCATGCTGTTCTTCCTCGCCGGGTCGGTGAAGGAGCGTTACCATACCCTGCAGATCAGCCGGCTCAGCGGCATGCTGACCCAGATCCCGAGGCTCGGTTGGATACTTGGTTTCTGCGCGATGGCATCGCTCGGATTGCCCGGCCTCGCCGGATTCTGGGGCGAGTTCCCAGCCCTGCTCAGCGCCTACAGCCCGGCCGATGGGTTGAGCCTGGCGCTGTTCCGCACGTTGCTGGTCATCGCCGCGCTCGGCACCGTGTTGGCCGCCGGCTACCTGCTGTGGCTCTATCAGCGCACGGCGTTCGGAGTGCCAACCGAGGAGTTCGGCGGTGGTGTGCATGCCCACGCGGCAGGCGCCGCCGCCAACAGCGAGCACCACGACGACTTCCACGACGTCAACATCTACGAGTGGATCGCCTGGACACCGTTGCTGATCGCCATTCTCGTGTTCGGCGTGTACCCGCAGTTGATGTTCAAGGTGATGGATCCTGCCGTCGAACAACTCACAGCGGTGTTCAGGAAGTAACGGATGCTGTCGTCGTTGATTGCCGCCGGGGGGTTCGTCTCACCGCACGTCGATTATCACGCGCTCGCGCCCGAGTTCGTGCTCGCTGCGGGGATCTGCCTGGTTCTGTTGGTCGACCTGTTCATCGCCGACAGCAAGCGATGGATACTGGCAACGTTGTCGGGCTTCGTTTTCCTCGGAGCGTTGCTACCCGTGGTCACCTTGAGCGTGATCGGCGACACCCCGCGAGCGATGTTCGACGACCGCTACGTGATCGACAACTTCAGCCTGGTGCTCAAGGGCCTGTTCTTGCTCACCGGCTACATCGTGGTGCTGCTGTCGACCCACGAGATCGAAGAGGGGGGCTATCACCAAGGCGAGTACTACGTGATGCTTCTCAGCAGCATCCTGGGCATGGTGATGATGTCCTCATCCCGAGATCTCATCAGTGTGTTCGTCGCCCTCGAGCTGTTGTCCATCCCTGCCTACATGATGGCGGCATGGCGCAAACGCGACCGGAAGAGCAACGAGGCCGGGGTCAAGTACTTCCTGCTCGGCGTGTTCGCCAGCGCCGTGATGCTGTACGGCATGAGCCTGCTGTACGGCGCCACCGGCAGCACCAAGCTCACCAAGATCGGCGAGATCGTCACCGGTAAGGGCCAGTTCGGCGGCATCGAGGTGATGGGCGTGGTGTTCGTCATCGTCGGGTTCGCGTTCAAGGTCAGTGCGGTGCCGTTCCACACCTGGGCGCCGGACACCTACGAGGGAGCACCCACACCGGTCACGGCCTTCCTGAGTGTGGGGTCGAAGGCCGCAGGTTTCGTGGCTCTCGTGCTGTTGGTCTATCTTGCCTTCCCCCACGCGACCGATGTGTATCGCCCGTTCATCTGGGTGCTCTCCGCGTTGACCATGACCGTTGGCAATGTGCTGGCATTACGGCAGACCAACATCGTTCGCTTGTTCGCCTACTCCAGCATCAGCCAGGGTGGGTTCATCCTCATGCCGCTCGTCGTCGCCGGTTCGGCTGGTTCTGCCGAGGCGTCACTGCGCGCCGTCGTCGTCTATCTGATCATCTACGCCGCCACCAACCTCGGGGCCTTCGCGGTGATCATCGCGGTCAGCCGTAAGACACGCAGTGGCGAGATCGCCAGCTACGGAGGTTTGTTCGGGTACGCACCGGGGTTGGCGGTGCTGATGACGATATTCCTGGCATCACTCGCGGGCATCCCCCCGCTCGGTGGCTGGTACGCCAAGTTCGGGGCGTTCAATGCGGTGCTGACCGCTCGAAGTGGCTGGGGGTACAGCATCGCTGTGATTGCGGCCATCAACGTCGTGATCGCAACGGCGTACTACGTGACCGTCATGCGTGAAATGTGGATGAAGCCGGCGCCTGATGGCGACGTCACCCCGGTGAGGGTCCACGGTTCCATCAAGGCCGCGCTGGCGATCACGGGCGTCGCTACGGTCGTGCTTGGCGTGCTGCCCGGGTTGACCGGATACGGCGGCATCACCGAGCTTGCTGGTGCGTTCGGTCTCTGACGAAATCGAGGCGGCGATCGTCGCTGCCGGAGGAGCGATTCGCTTCGACGAGTACATGCGCATTGCGCTGTACGGCGAGCACGGCTTCTACTCGTCGGGAGGCCAAGCCGGACGCCGTGGCGACTTCATCACGTCACCAGAAGTCGGTCCGCTGTTCGGCGCCGTTCTGGCCCGGTGGATCGAGTCGGAATTTCGTCGGCTCGGCGAACCGGACGACTTCACCATCTTCGAGTGTGGTGCCGGACCCGGCACCCTCGCCCGCGGCGTGATCGCCGCTGCGCCACAGTGGCGAGACCGCTACGTAGCCGTCGAGAGCTCCGCGCTCCAGCGACGCCAGCATCCCGACCGGGTGCTGTCGTCGGCGGAGTTGCCTTCGGGATGCTTCAACGGGGTCGTGATCGCCAACGAACTCCTCGATAATCTTCCGTTCCGCCTTGCCGTGTACGACGGCGGTTGGCGTGAGGTGGCCGTATCGTGCGGTCGCCAGTCGGGCTTGGTGGAGTCCACATTGGCGCCCGACCTCGCATGGGACTGGTTGCCGGTCCGACGCCCAACACGGCACACGACTGCCGATCGAGACTTCTGCGGCAACGTGGGTCGCTGGCGCGCAGCGATTGCTGCGTCAAGGATCTGTCATCGCCTTCGACTACTGCACGACGGCGACCGCCGAACTGATCGGGCGGCCATGGCGTGAATGGCTGCGCACCTACCGCGACCAGGGCCGCGGGGAACACTATCTTCGCAACCCCGGTCTCCAAGACATCACCGCCCAGGTGTGCGTGGATCAGTTGCCTCCCCCGACCGCTATCGAACTGCAAGCCGAGTTCTTGTGCAGGTGGGGCATCGACGAGCTTGTCGACGAGGGCCGGCAGGCCTGGTCAGTGGCCGCGGCGCGCCCCGACGTGGCTGCCCTGACGATGCGCAGCAGGACGCGCGAGGCCGAGGCGTTGCTGGATCCGCGCGGCCTCGGAGCCTTCCATGCTGTGTCGTGGACGACGCCCGATTCAGCCGGCGCCGAACGCGGTGCGTGACCTGGTGGTGATTTATCACGTTGAGCGTTTGAGCGGGTGCCCACTGTGAGTGAGCCGAATGGCTTATCGTCACCCCTGGTGAGAACAACTATTCTGACAGCGACCACGAGAGGCGACATTCCGACGCGTCGGAACCGCAACTGGAAGGACAACGATGAGGCACCTCACGCGAGGCGGCGGTTCGGCGACATCGAGGCGGGGGAGCCGGTCTCGCATAGTGGCTTTGGTGACCACGTTCCTATTACTCATGGCCGGCATGGTCGTGTCGACCCCTGGGTTGATCATTGCGAGCGCGACGTCGAGATCTGACTCACCGAAGAGCGGATCCGACGACGACGGTCACGACGACGGCGATGACGATGGTGACCACGAAGGCAGCAAGTGCGAGGACGACGACGGTGATCACGACGGTGATCATGATGGCGATCACGATGACGATGACGATGGCGATGGTGATCACCGCGGCGATGACGATGGTCATCACGATGGTGATGACGACGGGAAAGACGACTCGGATCACGACGGTGACGACGGGAAAGACGACTCGGATCACGACGGTGACGACGGGAAAGACGACTCGAGCGATTCGTCCGATTTGTCCGACAACGGAGACAGCGAGAAGGTGTACGCCATCGTCGATGGCAGCAGCAACGGCGGCGACATCAGCAGCGACGCTGGCACCGAAGACGGGAGTCACGATGGCGATCACGATGGCGATCACGATGGTGACGACGATGGCGATCACGATGGTGACGACGATGGCGATGACGACGACGCGCAGTGCGTCGCCCCGACGATCACGGTCCACAAGACAGTGGTCAACGACAACGGTGGTTCGGCGGTTGCCGGCAACTTCCAGCTGACGCTCAACGGCGCGCCGATCGCGCAGGGCGTCAGCGCCAACTTCCCGGCTGACACACCTAGCCTGATTTCAGAAGACAACTCGGTACCCGGTTACATGCCGACCGGGGTGGTCTGCACCTCCGATGTCGCCGGCTCACCCAACAACAAGACGGCGCTCGGCACAGGCACGATCGAGGTCACCCCGGCGCTCGCCGAGAACATCGACTGCACCATCACCAACGACGACGTGGCTCCTGGCCTGACCGTGGTCAAGGCGTTGGTCAAGGAACGATGGTGGCAACGAGCAGATCGCCGACTTCCCGTTGCAGGTCAACGGCGTGACGGTGGCCTCGGGTGCGTCGATCGGCTACCCGGCGAACGTCGCTCTGGCGATCACCGAAAGGCAGCACGCCGGCTATCTGGCCAGCAACATTCGCTGTGTCAGTTCGAAACCCACTTCGATCAACAACATCGACGTCAACAACCCAACGGGCACGCCGCTGGCAAGTATCACCCTGACGGCGGGTGAATCCGTTGTCTGCACGATCACCAACGACGACATCGCCCCCACCGTGACGGTGCACAAGACGGTCGTCGGTGGCACCAAGGCTGCTGCCGACTTCCAAATGACAGTCGGTGGCCAGTCGGTGCAGCAGGATGTGGCGGTCAGTACCGTGGCCAACACGCCGGTCGAGGTGTCTGAAGTTGCCGATCCCAACTTCGTCAAGAGCGTGACGTGTGTCGACAACGCCGGTGGCGCTCTGAGCAACCCGCTGACATTGAACGAGGGCCAGAACGCCCTGTGCACTGTCACCAACACCTTCGACTCGCCGACGATCACCCTGGTCAAGAGCGTGCTCAACTCGTGGGGTGGTCTGATGAGTTCGCCCGACTTCCAGCTGAAGATCGACGGCATCGACGCCAACCAGGGCATCCCTCATAACGTGACGGCCGGCACACACACGATCAGCGAGACCACCCGGCCCGGCTACGCGCAGACCGGCATCGCGTGCATCGACCTGGTCACCAACGAGACCGTCGGTCAGGGCGGCACCGTCGATCTGGTTGCCGGGCAAGACGTGAGGTGCACCGTCTCCAACGCCGACCAGCCGGCGGTGCTCACACTGACGAAGATCGTCAACAACGACGATGGCGGCCAAGCTCAACCGGCAGCCTTCCAACTGAAGATCGACGGCGGCAACGTGGTGCAGGGCCAACCGAACATGGTCACGTCGGGTCTCCACACTCTCAGCGAGGATTCAGTCGCCAATTACCGATTGGTTGCCATCAGCTGCACCGACGACGTCACTCAGCAGCCGCTCACATACGACGGTGGCATTAGGTTGGCGCTCGGTCAACACGCCTCGTGCATCATGACCAACGACGACGACCCCCTCGACTTGGTGATCACCAAGAGCGACGACGGTCTTGTCAAGACCGCTGGTACCGACTTCAACTACACCATCACCGTCCGCAACCTCGGTCCCCGTGACGCAGCGGCGAACGAGGTCGTCACGGTCACCGATCGACTGCCGGTCGGCTTCGAATTCGTCCCGTCAGCGCTGCCTGCCAACTGCACGAATGCCGGCCAGATACTGACATGCCTGCTCGACCCCGCCGCTCTCCAGGTGGCCGATCCGCCTGTCGTCATCATCGTGACGGTTCACGCTCGTGCGGATGCCGCCAGCGGCTTCTACACCAACATTGCCTTCGTCGACACCGTTGAAGACCCGGCCTGCGTCGGCCAGGGCTGTGTGCCGGTCTGTGGCGCCGTCACCAACAATGTTGCCTGCGCAACCACCCAGATCAACCGTCAGGCAACACTGACAATCGACAAGACCGCCGTTGTCGAGGGCGCGCTTCATCCAGGATCGACCTTCTTCTACCGCATCAGGGTCGGCAACGGCGGGCCGTCGACGTTCCTCGCCAACCTCGTGATGATCGATCCTCTTCCGGTCGGGCTTGAATTCGTCTCGGTCACCGCCGGTGCCAACTGGACATGCCCCCAGGCCAATCCGGTCGTGTGCCACTACGGCATCGACCTCCAACCCGGATTCGCTCCAGACATCATCATCAACGTTCGTGTCGCTTCCGACTTCACGGGCGGCGACATTCACAACGTGGCCGAGGCCCGCGCCATCGTCGAGCCTCCCGCATTGGTGGGGTTGGCGTTGGCCTTGGCGCTCGACGCTGTCCCACCCCCGCCGCCGGCCGATCCGGGCACCGTTGTGACCGCGATCGACGACGCGACGGTAGTGGTCGTGCGTGACGTAAACCTGTCGATCGACAAGTCGGTTTCAAAGACCACGGCGACAGCGGGCGATCAGTTCAACTGGATCCTCGACATCACCAACCACGGCCCCGACACGGCAACCAACGTGGTGGTCAGTGACACCATCCCGGCACAGTTCGAAGTGATCGGTACCTTCCCGACCACCGGCCTCAGCTGCACGAACAGCGCCAACGCAGTGCAGTGCACGGCGGCAACGCTCGCCAATGGAGCCACGGTCAGGACCGTCGTGCAGGTGAGAGTGCTCGCCTCGGCAGCGCCCGGTTTGGTCACGAACACGGCGACGGTGTCGACAGCCAGCACCGACTCCGACACCACCGACAACACCGACTCGGCTTCGATCACGGTCACCGCGGCGGCCAACCAGGCTCCGGTGCCAGTGCCGGACCCCGGCCCGGTCGTCGTCACCGGCGGTACAGCGTTGCCCCGCACCGGTAACAGCTCGCTCGGTGGCCCGCTCACGCTGGCTGCTCTGATGCTGGCAGGTGGCATCGTTTTCCTCGTCATCGCCCGTCGTCGCCGGGACGCGACCGTGTAACAGGTGTCAGCGTGACGTTGCCAGCCCGACAGGGACGGGTGGGGCCGGCAACGTCACTGCTGCGCAAGGCGCGCCTTGCATGGCTTCGCTAACGTGCCCCTGGGGGTTATGACATGAGCGACGACCACAACACCATCGACGACCTGATGCTGGAGAACCGCAAGTTCCCTCCATCGGCTGAGTTCAAGCGCCAGGCATTGGTCGCAGACACGTCGCTGTACGACGAAGCCGCAGAGGACTACCAAGGGTTCTGGGCCCGCCAGGCTGCAGAGCTGGTGACGTGGTCAACCGAGTGGCGCACGATCTGTGAGTGGGAGCTACCCAATGCCCGATGGTTTGTCGGCGGGCAGCTCAACGTGAGCTACAACTGCCTGGACCGCCATGTCGAAGCCGGCCGGGGTGACAAGGTGGCCTTCTACTGGGAAGGTGAGCCCGGTGACGCCCGCGTCCTGACGTACGCCGACCTGCTCGACGAGGTTCAGCGATTCGCCAACGCCCTGAAGGGGCTCGGTGTGCAGCGCGGCGACCGCGTCAACATCTACCTCCCGATGATTCCCGAAGCGGCGGTCGCCATGTTGGCGTGTGCGCGCATCGGCGCGGCGCACAGCGTCGTGTTCGGTGGGTTCAGCGCTCAGTCGCTGTCTGACCGGATCAACGACGCCGAGGCCAAAGTGCTGATCACCGCCGACGGCGGGCACCGACGCGGCGAGGTGTTTCCCCTCAAACCCGCTGCCGACGACGCGATTGCGACAACCCCCACGATCGAGCACGTCGTGGTGGTACGGCGCGGCGGCAACGACGTGGAGATGATCTCAGGGCGCGATCACTGGTATCACGACCTGATCGCGGCCGCCGATCCCCTCTGCCCTGCCGAGCCGATGGACTCCGAACAACTGCTCTTCCTGCTGTACACCAGCGGTACCACCGGGCAGCCGAAGGGCATCATGCACACCAGTGGCGGCTATCTCACGCAGGCCACCTTCACCCACAAGTACGTGTTCGACCTGCATCCCGAGACCGACGTGTTCTGGTGCACCGCCGATGTCGGCTGGGTGACCGGCCACAGCTACATCGTCTACGGTCCGCTGGCGAACGGTGCCACCAGTGTGATGTATGAGGGCGTTCCCAACTTCCCCGGCAACGACCGGCTCTGGGCGATCATCGAGAAGTACAAGGTCACCAAGTTCTACACCGCGCCGACGGCCATCCGGACCTTCATGAAATGGGGTGCCAAGGAGCCGGCCAAGCACGACCTCTCGTCACTGCGCGTGCTCGGGTCGGTGGGCGAGCCGATCAATCCGGAAGCGTGGATGTGGTACCGCGAGCACATCGGGGGCGGCAGCTGCCCCGTCGTCGACACATGGTGGCAGACCGAGACCGGTGGGATCATGATCAGTCCGTTGCCGGGAGCGACCACCACCAAGCCGGGGTCAGCCACCTTCCCGCTGCCCGGCATCGGCGTCGAGGTCGTTGACGATGCAGGTCGCCACGTCGCCCACGGTGGTGGCTACTCTGACGCTGACCCAGCCCTGGCCGGGCATGCTGCGCGGCATCTGGGGCGACCCGCAGCGTTACTTCGACACGTACTGGAGCCGCTACGAGGGTCGCTACTTCGCCGGCGACGGTTGCAAGCTCGATGACGATGGCTACCTGTGGCTTCTCGGCCGCGTCGATGATGTGATGAACGTCAGCGGCCACCGCATCTCGACAACTGAGGTCGAGTCGGCACTCGTGTCGCATCCGTCGGTGGCAGAGGCGGCGGTGGTCGGCGCGTTGGACGCAACGACCGGCCAGGCGATCATCGCCTACGTCACGTTGCGAGGTGGCAGCGAGGTCGACGTAGCCGAGTTGCGTGACCATGTCGGTATCGAGATCGGCGCGATCGCCAAACCGAAGACCATCTACTTCACCGCGGACCTACCCAAGACCCGCAGCGGCAAGATCATGCGCCGGCTGTTGCGCGACGTCGCCGAGGGTCGCAACCTCGGTGACACGACCACTCTCGCTGACGCCACGATCGTCGGCGAGTTGCAGCGCCGCGCGGCAGAATCGGCGAGCGACGACTGAGCCCGGTTCCTTCGGCATTTGGCGCTTAAGCCGCTGGCCAGACGTGCCGATACAGGCTAGGTGACGGACGACGAACTGGCGAGCGAGCCCGGTGCCGTGGCGACACGCGCTGACGACGAGACAGACGCTCCGGTCGCCGAGCCGGTGTTCAAACCCGGTGACTTTCGCCTCAATCTCCAGGCCCGCTTGGCGGAACCCGCCGAGCCCCAGACAGATCTCGACAGCCCAGCGATTCGCAAGTTGACCTGGGAGCATGTCGTACCCGACCGGCCGGCGTCGTCCGCGCCGAGTGCGGCAACAATCGTCCCGTTGCCGCCGCCGCGTCGGGTAGTTCCTCCAGCACCTCCACGACCGGCGAAACCCCTCGAACCGCCTGTTGCGGCGGCGGAGCTGGCGGCTGTGGCCGAGCAAGCTGCCGCCGAACTTGTCGACGACGACGAACTCGTCGTCGATGAGACCGATGGCACGGTTACCGAGGCCGAGGTAGCCGAGCCCGAGGTGGCCGAGAACGAGGTGGCCGAGGATGATGACGCTTACGACGAGATCGGCGATGTGGTGGATGTCGACGAAGCGGTCGATGTCGACGACGAAGCGGTCGCGGCGGTTGTGGCCGTTGCCCCCCGGAGGTCAACCGGCTGGCATTGGTCCCTGATCTGATCGAGGACGACTCGCCGGTCGAACTGCCGCCGATCACTCCGTCCGGCCCGATCGTGGCCCACGCGCAGAGCGTGTACACCCCGGTGCTCGCCGAGACGCTGTTCGTCCCGGCTCCGGCCCGGCAGCCGGCGACAACCGCAACAGCCATGGTCACGGAGAGCAAACCTCCACGCCGACGGGCGAACAGGAAGCCCAAGCGCCATCTGTTTCGGAGTTTTGTGACGCTGGTGCTGTTGTTCGGTCTTCTGGCAGGCGGCGCCTTCGCCGCGAAGAAGTACCTCCTGCAGCAGCCGGAATGGTCGGCCGACGTCAAGCCTCTTGCCGACGAGGTCGCCGCGGCCCGTGCGCTGCAGTTCAAGGCTGCCGTCGAGGTCAGCGAGCTTCCGGTCGGTGACTACGCCAGACGCCTCGCCGGGTCGACCGCCGATGTTCAGGCCGGTCATGCGCCCGCGTGGCGCTCATTGGGTCTGCTGAATGGTGAGTTCGATCTCGAATCGATCGGTCGGCAGGCGATGAATGACTCACCGGCCTTCTACGATCCGGCGAGCAAAACGATCTACCTCCCGGACGATCTGGCGACCTACGAGCATCTGTACCGGTTCGCGATGCATCGAGCCTTGACGGCGGCGTTGCTCGACCAGCAGTTCGGTTGGAGCACGCGGGTCGCCGCGGCGACCCCGGCAGCAGCGCTGGGTTTGCGGGCCGTCATCGATGGTGACGCGCTGGCGATTGCGAACGTGCTGTCGACCAATGACGCGCCGGACCAGCTCGTGCCGGAGTTGCTCTCGTTCGCTCAAGGTCACGGCATCACTCCGTTGTTGTCACCGTATGCGGCGACCATCGTCGGACGCGCCGGCGTGGTGATGCAACAGACCACCGCTTCGATGATCAACGATCCGGCGGCCCTGAATGCGCTGGAGCAGGTGACGCCATTGAATGATGCAGCGTTCGACCTTGCTCATGTCGAGGCTGCGCGGCCGACGCCAGCCGGCACGCAAGGGATGATGTTCTGGTACTACGTGCTCGCCAGTCGCATCGACGATGGCCAGGCGTGGGCGGCCGCCGTGCGCTGGACCGGCGACTCGGTCGCAACATCAACCGGCTCGGCGAGTCAGTGCGTCGATGCCAAGGTCGCGGCCGCGGATCCCGATGGTGCTGCGGTCCTGCTGGCCGCGTTCCAGTCGTGGGCGGCGACAGCTCCGGCGGAGTCGACGACGACGGTTGTTCCCATCGAAGGCAATCAGGTCGCTATCCGGGCCTGTGATCCCGGTGCGGTGCTGACGGCTCAACTTCCTACCAAGACGCCGGCCGCCTTCGGAGGTGCAGGGGTCGAGCGAGCGCTCGTGCAAGCCGCCGTCAGCGCCGCCGGTCAGGCGACTGTCGACTCGGCATGCCTCGTCAACGCCGCCCGCCAGCGTGCACTCGGCCTGATCTCGCCGAGCGACGATGCGCCGGTGGTTGCGTTCGGCTGGGCTCCGCCCTACGTGGCCGGCACCCTTGATCTGGCCATTACTTGTATGGCTCCGCCGAGTTGAGTTGCGGGCTCAGTCGCGGAAATTCTGGAACTGCAGCGGGATGCCGAGGTCGGCACCTTTCAAGGTCGCGATGACGCTCTGCAAGTCGTCACGCTTCTTGCCGGTGACCCGCACCGTGTCGCCCTGAGTCTGACTGCTGACGCCTTTCGGACCTTTTTCCTTGATCATCTTGTTGATCTCGCGGGCCTTGTCGGACGAGATACCGACCTTGATGGTCAAGACCTGGCGCACGCTGTTGTGCGTCGCCTCTTCGATCTTGCCGTAGTCGAGACCCTTCAGCGATACGCCGCGCTTGACCAACTTCTCCTCGATGACGGTTCGCAAGGCCGTCAACCGATCCTCGCTCGCGGTGCGAAGCGTCAATACCAGATCGGTTTGCTCGATCGATGAGTCGGTGTTCTTGAAGTCGTAGCGAGTGGCGATCTCCCGCTGTGCCTGGTCGATGGCGTTGCGCATTTCCTGCCGGTCGACTTCGGAGACAACATCAAAACTGGGCATGTCGTGAGACTAGTTGCGCCCGCTAACCTCATTTCCCTCAGATGGGTCGGTACCCGAGTGGCCAAAGGGGGTTGACTGTAAATCAACTGGCATAGTCCTACGGAGGTTCGAATCCTTCCCGGCCCACCATCTGAATCGCCAGGCTCCCCGTGGGCCTGGCGATTGCACGTTCTGAGCACCTTCCTCCCATGATCCTCATCGACGCCGAACGACTCGCCGCAAGCCGGCCGAACCGACCGTTGTTCGCCGATGTCTCGGTGACGATCAGCGATGGAGATCGGCTCGGAGTGGTCGGCCTCAATGGTTGCGGCAAGAGCACACTTTTGCGCATGCTCGCCGGCGAACTGCGGCCGGAGGCCGGCGAGGTGCGGTGGGGGCGTGGCGCCAGAGTCGGCTTCCTGGCGCAGAATCCGGTGCTGGCCCCCGGCTCGGTACGCGAGGCGGTCGGGGCGCAATGGCAGGGCGAGGCGATGCTGGATCGACTTGGGATGACCGACCTGCTCGACTCGCCCACCGACGAGTTGTCGGGCGGACAGGCCAAGCGCGCTGCGCTGGCCAGACTGCTGGTCGGAGAGTACGAAACCCTGATCCTCGACGAGCCGACCAACCATCTTGATCTCGACGCCATCCAGTTCTTGGAGGAATGGCTCGCTGCCTTCCGAGGTGGGCTCGTGCTGGTCACTCACGACCGCCATGCGCTCGACTCGGTCACCACGAAGGTGCTCGAGCTCGATCGCGGGTCGGCCTATCTGCACGTGCCGACCGGTTGGCACGCCGGGTCCGGTTACGCGGCCTACCTGGCAGGACGTGCAGAACGCGAGGAGCGCGCCGAAGTGGCCGAGCAGGTTCGCAAGACGTTGGCGACGCGCGAATTGGCCTGGCTGCGGCGCGGCGCGCCGGCGCGCACGTCGAAGCCGAAATCACGGATCGCCACGGCGACTGCGCTGGTCGAGGGCAAGGCCCAGGCAGCCGCTCGCGAAGGCGAGCTCGGTCTGGCAATGGGCTCGAAACGGTTGGGTTCGAAGGGCGTCGAGTTGATCGATGTCGCCTTCACCTGGCCCGACGGCACCAGTGTGCTCGATCCCTGTTCGCTCGTGTTCGAGCCCGGGGACCGAGTCGGTGTCGTCGGAGCCAATGGCGCCGGCAAGTCGACCCTGCTCGATCTCGTGGCCGGCCGGCTGCTGCCGACACGCGGCAACGTTGAGAGGGGTGCCACGGTGCAGGTCGGCTACTACGACCAACTTGGTCGAAACCTCGATCTCACCCAACGCGTGCGCGAGGCGATCGCCGGGGACAAGGGTGAGCCGTCGCTGGCCGATGTCGCCCTGATGAGGCGCTTCTGGTTCGACGGTGACGCCCAATTCGCTCCGATCGGCACGTTGAGTGGAGGTGAGCGTCGACGACTACAACTGTTGCTCACGCTGGTGCCGCAGCCGAACGTGTTGCTGCTCGACGAGCCGACCAATGACCTCGATCTCGACACGTTGCGGGCGATGGAGGACTTCCTCGACGATTGGCCGGGCATCGTCTTGACCGTCAGCCACGATCGTGCGTTCCTCGACCGGGTGACCGACGAGTTGCTGGCACTCGACGGTCGCGGCGGTGTGCGCTGGATTCGGGGCGGCGTCCACGCCTGGCTCGCGCAACGAGCCGAGGCTGCTGCGTTACACCTTCCGCCGGCGCCGACACGGGTGCCAACGCCGGCGCGGCCGAAACCGTCGTCGGGTCGCAGCCCGTCGACGGTGCGCCGCGACCTGGGCCAGGCCGAACGCAATGTTGCGTCGGCGATCGCTGCTCGTGACAAGTTGGCACAGGACGTTGCGTCTGCCACTGCCCACTGGGAGTTGTCGGCCCTGGCCCAACAGTTGGCCGCCGCCCAGGCCAGTGTCACCGAGGCGGAGGAGTACTGGCTGGCCCTCGCTGCCGAAGCCGAGGACCTGGGCCTCACGCCGTAGCCCACCGAGTTGGGCGCGGAATGGGTAGTCGCAGTTCCTGCTAGATAAGCGCTTGCATGATGGCGACATCGAGCCACTTGTTGAACTTACGGCCTACTTCTCGCTCGATTCCGACCAGGTCGAAGCCGCACGACCGGTGCAGGGCGAGTGAGACCTCGCTCGAGGCAGTGATACGGGCGAACACGGCGTGAAAGCCCGACGCGGCCGCCACTCGGAGGAGCTCGCTGACGAGGAGCTTGCCGATCCCCTGGCCGGCACGGTCGCGACGGACGTAGACCGAGTCCTCCACGCTGGTCCGGTAGGCGGCGCGTTCCTTGTACGGCGACAGCGACCCGAAGCCGACCACGTCGCCGGCCTCGTCGCCCGGATCGACAGCGACGATGGCCGCGAACGCACCGTTGCGGTCGGTGATCCAGCGCTTCTGCTCGTCGAGCGACCGTTGTACCAGGTCGAAGGTTGCGAGAGTGTTGGCGACCTCGTAATTGTAGATTCGGCGTATCTGTTCGGCGTCGCCCAGCGAGGCCAGGCGCAGCGTGATCGGCTGGATCCGGCCCTCGTTCACGCCGGCCGAGCGTAGTGCCGAAAGCGGAGGAATCCCGTGGTAGAAGCCCCGCGGTCGGCGCTATGCTTCTCGGCTGGCTTGCGGGTAGAACCGCGCGCCAGCGATCGCCCTTTTAGCTCAGTCGGTAGAGCAACGCCATGGTAAGGCGTAGGTCGTGGGTTCGATTCCCACAGAGGGCTCGACCAAACGGTCCGTCTGCCTTCGGGGAAACGAAACCGGTCGGCAAAGCCCTGGCGGCGTAGCTCAGTTGGTCAGAGCATCCGGCTCATAATCGGAAGGTCATCGGTTCGAAACCGATCGCCGCTACAACCCAATCACAACGAACAACACAGCACAGGAGAACGTCTCCCATGAGCAAGGCAAAATTCGAGCGGACCAAGCCGCACGTCAATATTGGCACGATGGGTCATATCGACCATGGCAAGACCACGTTGACCGCGGCGATCTCCAAGACGTTGGCGGGTAAGGGGTTGGCGCAGTACACGCCGTTCGATCAGATCGACAAGGCGCCTGAGGAAAAGGCGCGTGGTATCACGATTTCGATTGCTCATATCGAGTACGAGACGGCGAATCGTCACTATGCCCATGTGGATATGCCTGGTCATGCTGACTACATCAAGAACATGATCACTGGTGCGGCGCAGGTCGACGGTGCGATTTTGGTGGTTGCGGCGACGGATGGTCCGATGCCGCAGACGCGTGAGCATGTGTTGTTGGCTCGTCAGGTGGGTGTGCCGTACATCGTCGTGGCCTTGAACAAGGCTGATGCGGTTGATGACGAGGAGTTGTTGGAGTTGGTCGAGCTCGAGGTTCGTGAGCTGCTCAACGAGTACGAGTTCCCCGGCGACGACGCCCCCGTCGTGCGCGTCAGCGCGTTGAAGGCCCTCGAGGGTGATGAAGCGTGGGAAGCCAAGATCATGGAGTTGATGGATGCGTGTGATGCGTCGATCCCCGAGCCATTGCGCGAAATGGACAAGCCGTTCTTGATGCCGATCGAGGATGTGTTCACGATCACCGGTCGTGGCACGGTGGTCACTGGCAAGGTCGAGCAGGGCAAGGTTCATACGGGTGACGACCTGGAGATCGTTGGTTTGAAGACCACGCAGAAGACGGTGTGCACGGGTGTGGAGATGTTCCGCAAGATCCTGGATCAGGGTCAGGCTGGTGACAACATCGGTGCGTTGTTGCGCGGCACCAAGAAAGAAGACGTGGAGCGAGGCCAGGTGTTGTGCAAGCCAGGTTCGATCACGCCGCACACGAATTTCGAGGGTCAGGTGTATGTGTTGTCGGCGTCGGAGGGTGGCCGTCACAAGCCGTTCTTCAACAATTATCGTCCGCAGTTCTTCTTCCGGACCACGGATGTGACCGGCACGATCCAGTTGCCCGAGGGGACCGAGATGGTCATGCCTGGTGACAATGTGGCGATCACGGTCGAGTTGGGTAAGCCGATCGCAATGGATGAGGGTTTGCGTTTCGCCATCCGCGAAGGTGGCCGTACCGTGGGCGCCGGCCGCGTCACCAAAATCGTCAAGTGACCCGTCAGTAGGGATCAGAACAAGGAGCCGGCCCAATGGCCAGAAATGACAAGCGGGTGAAGATCACCCTCGAGTGCACCGAGTGCAAGCGACGCAACTACATCACGATGAAGTCGAAGGTCAATGATCGCGAGCGACTGGAGATGAAGAAGTACTGCTCGCACGACCGTCGGCACACGACACACAAAGAGACCCGGTAGTCCGAGTCGCCCGAATTGAACAGTGGACCCGCAACAGCGGGCCGAACCTCGATGGACGGCTGGTAGCGTTACCAGTCGCCCTTCCGAGGGCAGTAGCTCAGTTGGTAGAGCATCGGTCTCCAAAACCGACGGTCGGGGGTTCGAGTCCCTCCTGCCCTGCCCACATCCCTATGGGAGCAATCAATGTCACTGGATGACCTCAACCGAGAGCAGAAGCGTTCGCTGAAGAAGTCGGGCGCGATCGACGACCAGGGCAGGCCGATGCGCGCCCCGGCGCCCCAGGCCCGTCCGAAGAAGGAGCGCATCACTCCGGCGCAGTACCTCCGTGAGGTTCGCGACGAGATGCGCAAGGTTGCCTGGCCGAAATGGCCGGAAGTGCGCCGCTTCTCGCTGATCGTTCTCACGACGGTCATCATCTACACCGCCTACGTCTTCGGGCTCGACTCGATGTTCGGCGTGCTATCCGGATGGCTGTACGACACCTGATCATGAACGACGAACTGCTCACCGAAACAGATCCAGAAGCTACGCCCCTCGAGGAACGAGCTGTCGAAGATTCCACTGCCGACCCCGTAGAGGCCGAGGCGGTGCAGGTCGACGACGTCGACGACACCGTCGACGCATCGTTCGATCTCACCAGCGAAGCCGACGACGCCTCCACCGATGAGGCGGTCGCCGAAGACGAGGTGGTCGACGATCCGTGGACCCGACCGGGGCAGTGGTACGTCGTGCATACCCAGTCGGGTTACGAGAAGAAGGTCACCGCCAATCTGCATGCTCGCATCCAGAGCATGAACATGGAGGAGAAGATCTACGAAGTCGTCATCCCGATGGAGGAGGTCGACGAGTTCAAGAACGGCCGCAAGCAGACCGTTCAGAAGAAGGTCTTCCCCGGCTACCTGCTGGTGCGCTGCCAGATGGACGACAACAGCTGGTACTGCATCCGTAACACACCCGGTGTCACCGGGTTCGTCGGCCAGAACAAGCAAGGCCAGAAGCCCACGCCGCTGTCGCGCCGAGAGGTGCAGACCTTCCTCGCCGCCAAAGGCGATGGAACCGGTGGACTGCCGAGCCGCAAGAAGCCGAAGCTCGACTACGAAGTCGGCGAGAGCGTGCGTGTCAAGGAAGGTCCGTTCGCGGACTTCGCCGGCACGATCGCCGAGATCAACGCCGATCACATGAAGCTCAAGGTGCTGGTCAACATCTTCGGTCGCGAGACCTTGGTGGAGATGGACTTCAGCCAAGTCTCCAAGCTGTAACCGCAGCACCCGTTCGAATCCGCCCAAGAATCCGCCCAAGAATCAGGCCCAAGAATCAGGCAAGGAAATCAGTCATGGCAAAGAAGAAAGTCGCTGCGATCGTCAAGATCCAGATTCCGGCCGGCAAGGCGACACCAGCCCCGCCGGTCGGAACCGCGCTCGGGCCGCACGGCGTCGGCATCATGGACTTCGTGAAGCAGTACAACGCGGCCACGGAGTCGCAAGTCGGCACGATCATTCCGGTCGAGATCACGATCTTCGAGGATCGCACGTTCACCTTCATCCTGAAGACCCCGCCGGCACCGGTGCTGCTGCGCCAGAAGGCCGGACTCGCCAAGGGTTCGACCGAGCCGGGCAAGACCATCGTCGGCAGTGTCACCGAGGCCGACATCGAAGAGGTCGCCAAGATCAAGATGCAGGACCTCAACGCCTACGACCTGGAAGCTGCCAAGCAGCAGATCCGTGGCACCGCCCGCTCGATGGGCCTCAAGGTTTCCTAGTCAGCAAGTTTCAACACAAATCCGCTCGACCGGGACGACCTCGCCCGGCGGCGCTCACAGCGAGGGAGACAGACAATGTCAGGAAAGAAGTTCGCAGACTCCGTCAAGGCGTTCGACCGCGACCAGTTGTTCACGCCGACCGAGGCGGTGACGCTGGCCAAGACCCTGGCCAAGGCCACGTTCGACGAGGGTGTGGATGTCGCCATCCGACTGGGTGTCGACCCGCGCAAGGCCGATCAGATGGTCCGTGGCACGGTTGCACTGCCTGAAGGCACCGGCAAGAACGTCCGAGTCGCCGTATTCGCCTCTGGTGAGGCTGCTCAGGAAGCTCGCGACGCGGGTGCCGACATCGTCGGCGCCGACGATCTGGCCGACGAGATCCAGAAGGGCAACATGGATTTCGACCTGGCCATCGCCACCCCTGACATGATGCCGCTCGTCGGTCGGCTCGGCCGAGTTCTCGGCCCCCGTGGTCTCATGCCGAACCCGAAGACCGGAACCGTCACCCAAGATGTCGGTCGTGCAGTCGCCGAATTCAAAGGCGGCAAGGTCGAATACCGCACGGACCGATATGGCAACGTGCACGTCACGATCGGCAAGGCCAGCTTCGAGCCGGCAGCGCTCGAGGCCAACTTCCGCGCCGTGCTCGACGAACTGCAGCGGGCCAAGCCGGCGTCTGCCAAGGGTCGGTACCTGAGGAAGATCTCGGTTTCGTCCACCATGGGCCCCGGGATCAAGGTCGACACCACTCGCCTGCGCCCCGAGGTCTGACACGTCGTAACCACGAGGGCAGGCCGGTAGAGTTGCCCCACAACCAAGCAAGTCGCTCGCCAAAGACCGCTGGTCCCTCCCGGGATAATGGGTTCGCCCACCAGCCGAGGTGAACTCGTGATCCGTTCGTGTGGCACCAGTGCCGTTCGCTCCTCGCGGTGTTCGCTGAAAAGCGAGCATCCGAGTCGAAGCGAAAGGAGGTGTACATGACAACTGATAACCCCCGTGCCGAGAAGGTCGCCGTGGTCGAGGAGGTCACTGCCAAGCTCAACGCAGCGTCGGCCGCGATCGTCACCGAGTACCGCGGCATGAGTGTCGGGCAACTGGCGACGCTTCGCCGTCAACTGCGCTCTCATGGCGGAGAGTACAAGGTGTACAAGAACACGTTGGCTCGCTTCGGCGCCGAGAAGGCGGGCATCGATGGTCTCGTCGAACTGCTGATCGGACCGAGCGCCATCACCTTCGTCAGCGGCGATGCCGCCGGCGTGGCCAAGGCGCTGAAGGACGCGGCGAAGACCAATCCATTCCTGATCATCAAGGGTGGAGCGATCGGCGGCAAGTCGATGACGACCAAAGACATCGAAGCGCTTGCCGATCTCCCGAGCCGCGACGTGCTGCTGTCGATGCTGGCCGGAGCCTTCCAGGCTCCGCTGGTGAAGACCGCAGGACTGTTGCAGGCCCTGCCACGCAACTTCGCATACGGCCTCAAGGCCCTGATCGAGCAAAAGAAACTGCGGCGTAGTCGCCGCACCTCAACTCAATTTCGCAAGACCAACCACACGTTCGTAAGGAGAACAACACCATGGCAACACTGAGCAAGGACGACGTCCTCGACGCCATTTCCGGTATGACAGTCATCGAGCTCAAAGAGCTGCTCGATGCATTCGAAGAGAAGTTCGGCGTGACCGCCGCCGCGCCGGTGGCTGTCGCCGCCGCCGGTGGTGGCGCAGCAGCCGCAGCCCCCGTCGAGGAAGAGAAGGACGAGTTCGACGTCATCCTCACCGAGGCCGGCGCCCAGAAGATCCAGGTCATCAAGGTCGTGCGCGAGCTCACCAGCCTGGGCCTGAAGGAAGCCAAGGACCTCGTCGACGGCGCCCCGAAGCCCGTCCTCGAGAAGGCGACCAAGGAAGCGGCAGAGGCAGCCAAGGCCAAGCTCGCCGAAGCCGGCGCGACGGTCGAAGTCAAGTAGTAGTCGCGCGGCGGATGCCGCACACGCGTTGCGCGGCCCGGGGTTCGCCCCGGGCCGTTTCGCGCCCGTTGCTACGATCCGACATCGTGACGCCGCGACGTGTCGACCCGGTGAGAGAGCCGGCGACCCTCGACGCGATGGATGCTGTCATGCAGCAGGCCTATGGCGTGTCGTCCTTTCGTGCCAGCATCGACCGTTTCGTCGCGGCGCAGCCGGACGGGCTCGTTGTCGTCGAGTACGACCGATCAGTTGTCGGCACGGGCTGTTGCATCGCCTACCGGGACGCCGGTTTCGGATGGATCGGCCTAGTGGCCACCGCTGGAGCGTTCCAACGCCGCGGAGTTGCCACGGCGATCACCGAGTTCCTCGGCCGCACGCTTGCCGCCCACGGTTGCGCGTCGGTGCTCGACGCATCGGTGGTGGGCGCTCATGTGTACGAACGGATCGGCTTCGCCGACTGGGGGATCACGCGGGTGCTGAGCCTTGCCGGTCAGAGCCGGCCGACGACGCAAGGTGAAGAGCGGTGCGACCCGGTGACACCTGAGGATTTCGACGACGTCATCGCCTTCGACGCGGCTCGATTCGGCGCATCGCGGCGAAGCGTGTTGGCCAAGGTCATCGAGCAACATCCCGGTCGATCGCTGGTGCTGAGGCGTCGCCGCGAGGTCGTCGGCTACCTCGTGGCGCAGCCGGGCGCGCTGGCGCCCGTGGTTGCCGATGATGCGGCGGCGCTTTCGGCGCTGGTCACGGCGGCGCGACGCTTCGAGTGGGTGTCACCGCCGCGGATCAACGTGCCACCCGAGAGCTCCCACCTCCCGACGCTGCTGCGCCTGGGTTTCGAGCCTCGCCGCGAGTTGCGCCACATGCGAAGAGGAATCGGGGTGCTTCCCGGTCGGCGGGCGACGGTCGCCGGCCTGATCAGCCTCGGCGAAGGCTGATCCGGGCCACCGAAGCAACTTTGTTGCTCCCAACACGCTCAGCATGTTCGGAGCCACAAAGTTCGGGGAGGGGCCGTCAGCCGTCCCGCCGGGGTTGGATCTCACCGGACTTGGCGACGTCGGCGTACCACAGCGCACTTTTCTTGGGCGTGCGCCGTTGGGTGTCTCGATCGACCTCGACGAGCCCGAACTTCGGCCCATAGCCATGCGCCCATTCGAAGTTGTCGAGCAGTGACCAGGCGAAGTAACCCTCGACGGGGACGCCGTCCTCCATCGCTTGGTGCACTTGGCCGAGATGGGCGGCGATGTACTCGAGGCGGTCGTCGTCGATGACCCGACCGTCGACGACGATCTCGTCGGGCATTGCCGCGCCGTTCTCGGTGATGAGGTAGCGCGGGAAACCGTGGTCGCGGTGCAGCCCGTGCAGCAGGTCGCCGAGCGCCGGCGCGTGCACCTCCCACCCCATGGCCGTGAGCGCGCCGCGGTCTTCGCGCTCGCCGTCGAGGGCGCCGATGAACTGCCGCGTGTAGAAGTTGATGCCGAGCGTGTCGATCGGCCTGGCGATCAGATCCATGTCGCCGTCACGGACCTCGTCCTGTGCCCAACCGAGACGATCGACGGTGTACTGCGGATAGCCGAGACCACCGATCGGCTCGACGTACCACCGGTTGTCGAGATCGTTGACGATCTGTTGGCGGTCGATGGCGGCCGGTGACGAACCAATCGGTGTGACCGGTGTGAAGTTCAAGACGATGCCCACCCGGGCGCCAGGCGCTGCGGCGCGGATCCGCTCCATTGCCATGCCGTGGCCGAGCAGCAGATGGTGGCCGGCGGCCAGGTAGTCGCTCAGCGAGGTGCGGCCGGGAGCATGCTCGCCGGTGAGGTAGCCGTGGCTGGCGCTGACGAAAGGTTCGTTCAGCGTCATCCAGTCGGTGACCCGGTCTCCGAGCCGCGACACGACCGTTTCGGCGTACTCGGCGAATACTTCGGCCGTCGCCCGCACGGGCCAGCCACCCTGGTCCTCCAAGGCCTGCGGAAGGTCCCAGTGGTAGAGGGTCGGCAGGGGTTGGAGCCCCTTTGTCAACAGTGCGTCGACCAGCCGGTCATAGAAGTCGAGCCCCCGCTCGTTGACCTGCCCCCGACCGTCGGGGAGGACACGGGGCCAGGCGATGGAGAAGCGGTAGGCATTGAGGTTGAGGCGCTTCATCAAGGCGATGTCCTCGCCGAATCGATGGTAGTGATCGCAGGCCACGGCGCCGCTCGAGCCGTCGCTGACGGCCCCGGGTCGAGCGCAGAATCGGTCCCAGATGCTCTCTCCGCGCCCGTCGAGCATGGCGGCGCCCTCGATCTGGTACGACGACGTCGCTGACCCCCACAAGAAGCCACTCGGGAAGCGGCGGCCGGCCTCGGTGGTGGACGCGCTCTGGTTATCTGTGCTCAAGACGGACACTTGTCCACTCCCCCTGGCTCTCGGTGACGTGCATCTTCGACGACCAATACTGACTGCCGGTACACGGAATTGCACCACCAGACGCCTCGGCACCCTTGTGACCTGGGGTTTTGCCCGAGATCCTTGACAGAATCGGGTTTCAGGCATACCGTTCGCCCTCACAAATGTCCCGTCTGGCCGAAGTGCCAGCTGCGGTTGACGTTGCCGTGCTCCGAGGGTAGGATCAAACGTTGCCGTGCGTCTTGTCTCTTGCTATCGCTATGCCCACGTGACCTTGCGCGCCCCAGTTCTGCCGTTCGTCGTCTCACCGCCTGCTGCCCCACCTGCCGTCAAGGAGTAATTGTGGCTTCTCGATCCACGTCCCGCGAGCGTTACTCGTTCGCCAACCTGTCCGAGCCGCTGGAGCTCCCGGATCTGATCGCGGTTCAGCGCGAAAGCTTCGAGTGGTTCTTGAACGAGGGACTTGCCGAGACGTTTCGCGACATCTCGCCGATCAAAGACTTCAGCGAAGCACTGCAGCTCGAACTGGAGTTCGAGCCCGACGACGAGGATCTGCGTCCACCGCCGAAGTTCTCGGTGGACGAATGCGAAGAAAAGGACATGACCTACAGCGCGCCGATCTTCGTGCGCGCCAGGTTCATGAACCGCAATACCGGCGAGATCAAAGAGCAGACGGTCTTCATGGGTGACTTCCCGATGATGACCGAGAAGGGCACGTTCATCATCAACGGCACCGAGCGCGTCGTCGTGTCGCAGCTGGTGCGTAGCCCGGGTGTGATCTTCGAGCCCGGCGAGCGGTTCCGTCTTCGTAACCTCAGCAAGCACCAGCTCGTCAAGGGCACGGTCCACCCATACCGCGGCGAGTGGCTGGAGTTCGACGTCGAACACAAGCCAGGCAAGGACGTCACCGCCGGCACCCGCGTCGCCCGCAAGCGCCGCATGGGCATCTTCACGTTGCTCCGTGCATGTGGGTATGACGAAGAGCACGCCCCGGGCTTCCTGGAGCGTTTCGTCGCCCAGTTCGACTTCCTCGAAGGTCAGTGGGAGAAGGAGAAGCACGTCGCACCGACGCAGAACGAGGCGTTGGTCGAGATCTACAAGCGGGCTCGCCCCGGTGAGCCGCCGACCGTCGAGTCAGCGCGCGCCTACTTCCGCAACGCGTTCTTCGAGAACCGTCGCTACGACCTCAGCCGCGTCGGCCGGTACAAGCTCGATCGCAAGCTTGGTGGCGAGGTTGCCAAGCTCGACGAACTGTTCGGCAAGGGCACTCGTGAGCTCGGTGCGTTCTTCCGCAGCGAGGGCGATGACCCGACCAAGCGCAGCATGAACAGCGATCCCGACGACACCGATGTGCTGCGCCCCAACGAGATCGTGGCTGCGGTCAGCTACATGCTCCATCTCGTCAAGCAGGAGCCGGGCTATCGCCTCGACGATCAGGACCACTTCGCCAACCGCCGTATCCGCAGCGTCGGTGAGCTGATCCAGAACCAGGTGCGTATCGGCCTCAGCCGAATGGAACGTGTCGTCCGCGAGCGCATGACGACCCAGGACGTCGAGGCGATCACTCCGACCACGCTGGTCAACATCCGTCCCGTGGTCGCGGCGATCAAGGAGTTCTTCGGAACCTCGCAGCTCTCGCAATTCATGGACCAGGTCAACCCGCTGTCGGGCCTGACCCACCGGCGCCGCTTGTCGGCGCTCGGGCCAGGCGGCCTCAGCCGTGAGCGTGCCGGCTTCGAGGTGCGCGACGTGCACTTCAGCCACTACGGCCGCATGTGCCCGATCGAGACACCTGAAGGTCCGAACATCGGCCTCATCGGCGCACTCAGCACGTTCGCCCGCGTCAACCCGTACGGCTTCATCGAGACGCCGTACCGGGTGGTCAAGAACGGCAAGGTTTCCGGAGAGATCCGGTACATGGCTGCCGACGAGGAGGAGAACTACGTCGTTGCTCAGGCCAACACCCCGATCAACCCTGACGGGACGTTCAAGGACGAGCGTGTGCTCGTGCGCCGTAGCCCGCAAGCCGCCAGTCTCGAAGACCTTCGCAAGATGCTCGAAGCAGAGAGCTTCTTCGGTGCTACCACCGACATCGCCTCCGTGCCGCCGATCGAGGTGCAGTTGATGGACGTCAGCCCGAAGCAGATCGTGTCGGTCGCCACGGCGCTGATCCCGTTCCTCGAGCACGACGATGCCAACCGCGCCCTGATGGGCGCCAACATGCAGCGCCAGGCCGTTCCGCTGGTCCGCGCCGAGGCGCCGTACATCGGAACCGGCATCGAGGACCGTGCAGCGCGTGACGCCGCCGACTTGATCCAGGCCACCGGCGAGGGCGAAGTCATCGAGGTCAGCGGATCATCGATCACGGTCATGTACAAGGCCACCGACGGACTGCCAGGCGGCAGGCGTGTCTACCCGCTCAGCAAGTTCCGACGCAGCAACCAGGACACGTGCATCAATCATCGGGCGCTCGTCAAGGAGGGTGACAAGGTCGTCAAGGGCTCGATCATCGCCGACGGCCCGTCGACCGATCATGGTGAGCTGGCCCTCGGCAAGAACCTGCTGGTCGCCTTGATGCCTTGGGAGGGCTACAACTTCGAGGACGCCATCATCTTGAGCGAACGTCTGGTCAAGGACGACGTGCTGACCTCGATCCACATCCACGAGCACGAGGTCGACGCCCGCGACACCAAGCTGGGTCCCGAAGAGATCTCTCGCGACATCCCGAACCTCAGCGACGACATCCTCCGCGATCTCGACGACCGCGGCATCATCCGCGTCGGTGCCGAGGTCGGCCCCGGCGACGTGTTGGTTGGCAAGGTCACCCCGAAGGGCGAGACCGAGCTGACGCCCGAGGAGCGCCTGCTGCGGGCGATCTTCGGTGAGAAGGCACGCGAGGTGCGCGACACGTCGCTGAAGGTGCCTCACGGCGAGAGCGGCAAGGTCATCGATGTCAAGGTGTTCACCCGCGAGGACGGCCACGAGCTGCCACCGGGGGTCAACGAGTTGGTCCGCGTCTACGTCGCCCAAAAGCGCAAGATCTCGGTCGGCGACAAGTTGGCCGGCCGCCACGGCAACAAGGGCGTCATCTCCAAGATCCTGCCGATCGAAGACATGCCGTACATGGCCGACGGCACCGCCGTCGACATCATCCTCAACCCGCTCGGCGTACCCAGCCGAATGAACGTCGGCCAGGTGCTCGAAGCGCACCTCGGCTACGCGGCCCGCTGGGGCTGGACCGACGCGAAGAGCGGCAAGGTCGTCGGCGATGCTCCGATCCGCGGCACCGAGTCGAAGACCCGCCCCAACACCAAACCCAGCACGTTCATCGCCACTCCGGTGTTCGACGGTGCTCACTGGGATGAGGAAGAGGCTGCCGGCAAGCACCCGACGATCCAGTCGATCTTCGAGAACCTCAACGCCGAGGGCGTCGACGGCGTTCGCATGATCCAGCTCGACGGCAAGACTCCGTTGCGCAACGGTCGCACCGGCGAGTTGTACGACAACCCGGTCACCGTCGGCTACATGTACATCTTGAAGCTGGCTCACCTGGTCGACGACAAGATCCACGCCCGCTCCACGGGCCCATACAGCATGATCACCCAGCAGCCGTTGGGTGGTAAGGCGCAGTTCGGTGGCCAGCGGTTCGGTGAGATGGAAGTGTGGGCGCTCGAGGCCTACGGTGCCGCCTACTGCCTGCAGGAGCTGTTGACCATCAAGTCCGACGACGTGCTCGGCCGAGTCAAGGTCTACGAGGCGATCGTCAAGGGCGAGAACATCCCCGAGCCCGGCATCCCGGAGAGCTTCAAGGTGCTCATGAAGGAGATGCAGGCGCTGTGCCTCAACGTCGAGGTGCTTGCCGACGACGGTTCCGAGATCGAGATGCGAGAGATGGACGAAGACGTCTTCCGCACCGCCGAGGAACTCGGCATCGACATCAGCCGCAACGAGCGCGGCACCGACGAAGACGACCGCGAGCGCGAGGCACGACGTGCCGCCCGCAACGCCAGCTACTGATACTGACAACGAACGAGACGAAGAACCGAGAGAACCATGCTAGATGTGAACATGTTCGACCAGCTGAAGATCGGATTGGCCACGGCTGATCAGATCCGACTCTGGTCACACGGTGAAGTGAAGAAGCCCGAGACGATCAACTACCGCACACTGCGTCCCGAGAAGGACGGCCTTTTCTGCGAGAAGATCTTCGGGCCAACTCGCGACTGGGAGTGCTACTGCGGCAAGTACAAGCGGGTGCGCTTCAAGGGCATCATCTGCGAGCGCTGTGGTGTCGAAGTCACTCGCTCGAAGGTCCGGCGCGAGCGCATGGGCCACATCGAGCTCAGCGCACCCGTCGTGCACATCTGGTATCTCCGCGGTACCCGGAGCTGGCTGGCGTATCTGTTGGCCGGCATCGAACCGAAGGAAGAGCTCAAGGCCAAGCAGCTCGAGAAGGTCATCTACTTTGCTGCCAACTTGGTCACCTGGGTCGACGAGGACGCTCGGCACGAGAACCTCACCAATCTCGAGGCCGAGTACATCGAGGAGCGGGAGGCAATTCGCAAGGAACTCGAAATCGCCATCGACCGCCGGATCAAAGATGCCGAGACCGAAGCCGAGAAGGCCGAGTCGGAGGGAGCCGACGCCCGCAAGGCGCGTAACGCCCTCGACAAGGAACTCACCAGCATCCGCGAGCGCTATGAGATGGAGCTCGACCTGTTGGCCCGCACCTGGGACGAGTTCAAGGGCCTGCACAGCCGCCTGATCATCGACGACGAACTGCTGTGGCGCGAGCTCCGCGACCGCTACGGCGACTATTTCGAGGGTGGCACCGGCGCCGATTCCATCAAGTCGCTGATCGATCGCATCGACTTCGACGTCGAAGAGGTCAAGCTCCGCAGCGCCATCGACCACAACGCCAGCGGCCGTAAGCCCTTGTCGGCCCAGCGTCGTCAGAAGGCGATCAAGCGATTGAAGATCGTCGCGTCGTTCAACCAGCGCGACGATCACGGTCGCCGTCTCAACGACCCGAAGGCCATGATCCTCGATGTCGTTCCGGTGATCCCGCCGGAACTTCGCCCGATGGTTCAGCTCGACGGTGGCCGTTTCGCGACCAGCGACCTCAACGACTTGTACCGCCGCGTGATCAACCGCAACAACCGCCTGAAGCGGCTGCTCGACCTCGGCGCACCCGAGATCATCGTCAACAACGAAAAGCGCATGCTGCAAGAGGCCGTCGACGCCTTGTTCGACAACGGTCGCCGTGGTCGTCCGGTCACCGGGCCGGGCAACCGTCCGCTGAAGTCGCTGTCCGACATGTTGAAGGGCAAGCAGGGCCGCTTCCGTCAGAACCTGCTCGGCAAGCGCGTCGACTACTCCGGTCGTTCCGTCATCGTTGCCGGCCCGACGCTGAAGCTGCACCAGTGCGGTCTGCCGAAGCTGATGGCGCTCGAGCTGTTCAAGCCGTTCGTCATGAAGCGCCTCGTCGACTTGGAGCTCTCGCAGAACATCAAGTCGGCCAAGCGCATGGTCGAGCGTCGCCGCCCACAGGTGTGGGACGTGCTCGAAGACGTCATCAAGGAGCACCCGGTCCTGCTCAACCGTGCGCCAACCCTGCACCGTCTGGGCATTCAGGCCTTCGAGCCGGTGTTGGTCGAGGGTAAGGCCCTGCAGATCCACCCCTTGGTCTGCACGGCGTTCAACGCCGACTTCGACGGTGACCAGATGGCCATCCACGTGCCGCTGTCGGCCGAGGCTCAGGCCGAGGCTCGCGTGCTGATGCTCAGCGCCAACAACATCTTGTCGCCTGCATCCGGTCGCCCCATCGTCACGCCGTCCCAGGACCTCATCATCGGTGGCTACTACCTCAGCGAGATCATGGAAGACGCGCTCGGTACCGGTCGTGTGTTCCGCCACACCTGGGAAGTGCTGCGGGCCCTCGACGAAGGCACGCTGAACCTCCACTCGCTCATCACTCTTCGGCGTCCGGCGATCGCCGGGCGCCCGGCAGATACGTTCGAGACCACAGCCGGTCGACTGCTGTTCGAGGAGGCGCTGCCCGCCGACTACACCCTTCGCTTCGGTCACATCGATCACCTGGTCAAGAAGAAGGAAATGGGTGTGATCGTCGAGCGACTCAGCGACCACTACCACAAGTCGGCAGTCGCTGCCGCGCTCGACGCACTCAAGAACGTGTGCTACCGCTACGCCTCACAAAGTGGTCTGACCGTGTCGATCGACGACGTCAAGACCCCGAAGGCCAAGAAGGCGCTGCTCGACGAGTACGAAGCTCGTGCCGACAAGGTCGAGACCCAGTTCCGTCGCGGCATCATCACCGACGGCGAACGACGTCAGCAGGAAGTGCGCATCTGGACCGACGCCACCGCCGAGGTTCAGAAGGCGATGGAGCTCGAGTTCAAGGCCCAGCGGTTCAACCCGATCGACATGATGGTCGGCTCGGGCGCTCGCGGCAACATGACCCAGATGCGTCAGATCGCCGGTATGCGCGGCCTGGTGGCCAACCCTCGTGGCGACATGATCCCGCGTCCGATCAAGAAGAACTTCCGTGAGGGCCTCGAAACCCTCGAGTACTTCATCGCCACGCCGGGTGCCCGTAAGGGCCTGGTCGACACTGCGTTGCGTACGGCCGACTCCGGGTACCTCACCCGCCGTCTGGTCGATGTCGCTCAGGAGCTGATCGTGCGCGAGCCCGACTGCGGCAGCAGCCTGGGTCTGTGGCTCGAGAACGTCGCCCCCGACACCGCCAACAAGCGTGCCTATCTCGAGACCAAGTTGTTCGGTCGTGCGCTGTCACAAGACGTCACGCTCAGCGACGGTTCGGTGATCCCGAGGAACACCATCATCGGCGACATCGAGATGGCGGCGCTCCGCGACGACCCGAAGGTCAACCGCGTTCGTATCCGTTCGGTGCTCACCTGCGACGCCGAACTGGGCGTCTGCGCATTGTGCTACGGCCGTTCGCTGGCCACGGGCAAGTCGATCGAGCTCGGTGAGGCCGTGGGCGTCATTGCTGCTCAGTCGATCGGTGAGCCCGGGACGCAGTTGACCATGCGTACCTTCCACACCGGTGGTGTGGCAGGAAAGGACATCGCCGGTGGTCTGCCCCGCGTTGTCGAACTGTTCGAGGCCCGCACGCCTCGTGGTTCGGCCCGCCTGGCCCGCGCCAGCGGTGTCGTGCGCATCGGCGACGACGAGGGCAAGGGCATCCCCGTCACCGTCATCGATGATCAGGGCGAAGAGCACCTGACCATCCTGCCGACCGGTAGCCGGGCCATCGTCACCGACGGTCAGGAGATCAAGGCCGGCGAGCCGATCACCGACGGTCCCTTCGACCCGAAGGAGATCATGGAGATCAAGGGCATCCGCGAGACCCAGACGTACCTCGTCGAAGAGGTTCAGAAGGTCTACCGCGACCAGGGTGTGTCGATCAGCGACAAGCACATCGAGCTGATCGTTCGCCAGATGACCCGTCGTATCGGTGTGCAGGAACCGGGCGATACCTCGTTCCTGCCCGGCGAGCGTGCCGACGCCAAGGTGTTCCGCGACACCAACCGGCGCATGGTCGAAGACAGCAAGAAGCCGGCAGAAGGTCGGCCGGAGCTGATGGGAATCACCAAGGCTTCGTTGGCAACCGAGTCGTGGTTGTCGGCGGCGTCGTTCCAGGAGACCACCCGGGTGCTCACCGAAGCTGCGATCGACGGCAAGGGCGACAACCTGATCGGCCTCAAGGAGAACATCATCATCGGCAAGCTGATCCCAGCGGGCTCGGGCATGATGCGATACCGCGAGTTCGATGTGAAGGCCCCGGAGTACCAGCCGATGGCCTACTTCTCCAGCGATGTCGACGAGGATCCGGCAGCGTGGCTGAGCAACATCCACGGGACCTATTCCACCGATGCCGTGGGTGGCGACGCAGCCGAAGGCTGATTCGCGATCCGCACACCTGCGGCCGCACAGATCCAGCCCACAGCCCCTCGGGCGCGAAACCGGCACTGCCAGTGCTCACAGCGCGCCCGCGCAGGCTGGTCGGGCGCGAAACCGGCACTGCCAGTGCTCACAGCGCGCCCGCGCAGGCTGGTCGGGCGCGAAACCGGCACTGCCAGTGCTCACAGCGCGCCGCGCAGGGTGGTCGGGCGCGAACCGGCACTGCCAGTGCTCACAGCGCGCCCGCGCAGGCTGGTCGGGCGCGAAACCGGCACTGCCAGTGCTCACAGCGCGCCCGCGCAGGAGTTCAGGGAGTGACTAGGCGACCTGAGCGTCGAACTCGTCGGGCGTGAGCGCATCGGCGAGCCAACGGTCGGCGTCTTCCCACGCATCCGGGTGCGCATCCTGCCAACGCTTGTTGCCCCTCGGGCTCCACGCCGACGAATCGATCGAGTAGACGTTCGGCACCAGTTGGTGCCAGGTGAGGTCGGCGAGGTCGTTCGCGGCGTCGTCGTCAGCCTGCGCCGCTGGCCGATCGGCCCACGGTCGGCCGGCCTTGCGTCGCTCGACCTGCGGCCACGTGAGCTGGTCGAGTCGCTCGAGCGAGTGGATGTCGAACAGCGGTTCCCTGACGACGATCGCCGCCGCCGGAATCGGGAGCAACTCTGGGGCAACATCGGGAAGTTCGACGACCTCGGGAAGTTCGACGACCTCGGGAAGTTCGGTGACCTCGAACGGGATCCACACCTGGACGCCGGCCGCGACGTCTGACGCCTGATGGGTGTCGAGTTGGTCGGCGACCTTCAGTGGACGGTAGTGGCGATACAGCTGCCTGATCGACTTCCAGAAGATGATGGCGAAGGTTGCCCCGGCCAGCATCACCCAGTGCAGTTCGAGTGGTTGTCCGTCGAAGAGCGATTGGATCCACCAAGTCGTCGGCACGACGAAGGAGGCCGCCAGCCCGGCACCGAGCACGACCCGGAGGGGGCTCGTGCGATCCATGTCGTTGGCCAGCAAGCCGGGGACGAAGAGGGGGGTCAAGGCCATCGATGCGAGATCGAGATGGTTGGTGACGCGGGCGCTGAAGAACGACGGACCCACCCACAGCAAGGTCCACGAGATCATCGATGAGGTCAGCAGCATCGCCGAGAACTTCCGGCGACCGAACAGGATCAAGACGTTCATCAGCACATAGCGGACGAGCACGAATGTGACGAAGGCGATGGCGAACGCCACTGCCACCTGGTACGGATCGCCCATGAACATGCCGACATAGGCCGCGCCGACGAATCCGCCGGCCTTGAGGCCGTAGTTGTGGGCGACACCCCACGATGCCGCGGCCGACAGCAGCACGGCCAGGGGGATCCAGTGGTCGGCGATCGACATCGTGCCGAAGCCCGCCAGCGGGGCGAGGTCGTTGACGCCCTTCAGTTGCAGCAGCAGTGCAACCGCAATGGGTATCGACACGATGAAGCCGGCGAGCAGCACGGCCTTCGAGGTGCGCTTGACGCCTTGTCGGCCCATGTCGTGGGCGATCAATGCCGGTACGACGTAGCCGGCGCCGACGAACAGGGGGATGTTGCTCTCCCACAGCCACGGACCCGAGGGGCTGAGTTTGAGCATCGCGGTCTGGATGGAGATCGAGATCAAGGCCATCAGCGTGAACTTGGTTCGGCCGTAGAGCATGAAGTGCTTGCGAAGCACATGGTTCATCAAGCCGTAGGAGAGCAATGCGTTGACGAACGTGGCGACGACGACCATCGGGTACACCAGGAACACGGCGATGTAGCCAGGCACGACGATCGAGCCGGTGGTCAGGTGGAGGCGCTCGTAGAGCATCATCGAGACGCAGATGCCGAAGACGAATGCGAAACGCACGATCTCGGACGAGAAGAGGTAGTCGTGCACTAATCGGCCTCAGCTGGGCCGGCCTTGGTCGGGTCGGCCGCAGTCGTCGACTCCGGCACCCAGGGTTCGGCGATGTTCTCGAAGTAGTCGAGCATCATCTCTGCCTGATGGGTGTGGATGTTCACGAAACCGACGACCAGCACATGTGGCGTGGGCATCTGCCCGATCATGCGGTCGACGATGGTCTCGACCGGTGGGCTGTGGGTGTCGCCGAGGTTGATGATCTGATCGAGCGGATATCCGTTCTGCACGAGGAGGTCGGTGACCAGGCCCTCGAATGCGCCGAAGGTGACCAGGCGCATGAAGTCGAGGTCCTGTACGGCCACCTCGGCGAACTGGACTGCTCGCCGTTCACGGTCCGAGCGGTTGTTGAGAATTCCGACCGTCGTCGTCTCGGGTGTCATGTACGGGACGAGCTTCTCCATGGCCACGGTCATCGACTCGCGGTCGTTGACGGCGAACAGGTTGGCCCACGTGACCCGCTTGCCGAGGATCTTCAGTTCCTTCATTCGCAACACGCCAGGGTCGGGATCGGCAGCCCACATGCCGCGGAAGGCAACGTCGCGGGGGATGCCGGCAAGTTCGGCCACGGCCAGTGCGATCGCCACGTTCTCCTTGAAGGCGATGTAGTCGAACTTGTCCAACTCCTCGTCGGTGACCCACTCGGGATCGGCGATGATCAGGCGGCTCCCACGCTTGGCGGCGATCTCTTCCATGATCGGCACGATCTCCGGATTGCGCTCGGAGGTGATCAGGACGCCGTTGTACGGGCATGTCGACAGCAGCGAACGGGCGATCTCCGGAAGCGTCTCGCCCATCACGTCCTGGTGGTCCTCGCGCACGTTGGTGAGCACGCCGATGTTGGATCGGACGATCATCTTCTCGCTCACGGCTTGGTACTGCGGCTTCAACGCCATGCATTCGATGACCAATGCGCGCACGTCGTCGAACACGTACTTCTTGGTGACCTCGATCTGCTCCAGGATCGTCGGCGAGGCCTTGCGGTTGATCGGCTCGTCGACACCCTCGCGGTTGATCACCGCCGCTGCCGTGCCCGTCGACTTGGCCACCGTCACCACGCCGCCCTCGCGGAGCAGCCCGGCGATGATCCGGGTCACCGTCGACTTGCCCCGGATTCCGTTGACGTGGATGCGGAAATCGAGCTTGTTGATCCGGCGTCGATGCGCGAGCGATTCACGTCCCCAACGCGCCAGAAGCGCGAGGCACACGAGGTACCCGCCGATGACTGCCAGTGGCATGACGATTTCATCGGCATTCTTGACAGTCTCCTGAACGTCTGTGTTCGATGAATCTCGGATGAAAATGCGTTGCAAGCAGGAAACTTGGGCGTGTGAGGGTCGCGCGTGTTGCCCCTTTCACCTGCCGCCCCTAACATTGCAGGGTCCTGCGTTGGATCACCGGCGCGGAAGTTGACAATACGTTCGCAAAGGTAGACGCGTGCCCACCATTCAGCAGCTCGTCCGACAAGGTCGCAGCACCAAATTTTCGAAGACGAAGACCCCGGCTCTGAAGGGCTCGCCGCAACGACGTGGCGTTTGCACCCGCGTCTACACCAACACCCCCAAGAAGCCGAACTCGGCGATGCGCAAGGTCGCCCGCGTGCGTCTGACCAGCGGTGTCGAGGTCACGGCATACATTCCGGGTGAGGGTCACAACCTGCAGGAGCACTCGATCGTGCTCGTGCGCGGCGGTCGTGTCCGCGACCTGCCGGGTGTGCGTTACAAGATCATTCGTGGCGCGCTCGACGCTGCCGGCGTGAAGAACCGCAAGCAGGCCCGCAGCCGTTATGGCGCAAAGCTCGCGAAATAAAGGATTGTTGACTCATGCCACGTAAAGGTCCTGCTCAGCGTCGTGAATTGACTCCCGACCCGATCTACCGTTCGCTCCTGGTCGCTCAGATCGTCAACAAGGTCATGCTGCACGGCAAGCGCTCCGTCGCCGAAAAGATCGTCTACGACGCTCTGAAGATCGTCGAAGAAAAGTCCGGCGCCGAGCCGATCGCCACGCTCAAGCGGGCTCTCGACAACATCAAGCCGCCGTTGGAAGTGAAGAGTCGCCGTGTCGGTGGCGCCACCTATCAGGTGCCCATGGAAGTGCGTCCGCGTCGGGCGTCGACCCTGGCCATCCGTTGGCTGGTCGATTTCAGCCGGGCCCGTCGGGAAAAGTCGATGGCCGAGTGTCTCGCCGGCGAACTGCTCGATGCCGCCAACGGTTTGGGCGCCTCGATCAAGCGTCGCGACGACATGCAGAAGATGGCCGAGAGCAACAAGGCCTTCGCCCACTATCGTTGGTGATCTGGCGCTGGTGATCTGACGGCGTCGAGGAGGCACGTGATGGCATTTCCGAAAGATGCCGTGTTCAAGGTCGTCACCTGGTGCCACCGCACGGTGTTCGATCTATCTCAAGGCAAGCTCATCGGCAAGGCCAGTGGCATGCCCGTGCTCAAGCTCACCACGATCGGACGCAAGTCGGGACAACGCCGCTCGACGATGTTGACCAGCCCGTTGGTCGAGGGTGACAACGTGGTTCTGGTGGCGTCCTTCGGGGGAGATGACCGCGATCCGGCCTGGTTCGGCAACCTCGTCGCCAACCCCGATGTCGAAGTGGTGATGAGCGGCTCCACCAAGACAATGCGTGCCCGTGTGGCAGAGGGTGACGAACGCACCCGTCTGTGGGAGACCCTCACGGCCAAACACGCCAACTACGCCGGCTATCAACGCAAGACTTCGCGGCAGATCCCCGTCGTGGTGCTCGAACCGCGGTCATAGCCAGAGATATCGAAGGGCTAGTCAAGCAGCACCGCAGGCGTGTCGCTGTGCGACACCACCACGCCTCGGATGTGTTCGTGGATCGCCGCGACCGTCCCGGCGTCGAGCCGTCGCGGTTGCATGCACAGCCAATCGCGGAGGTCGTGTTGCGTGCGCACGTGCAGCTCGGCCGGCCGGCTCAGCGTCTGCACCGTCTCAGCACCGATCAGGATCAGCACCGACTGCACCGTGACATCGAACCCGCACAGCGTCGTGAGCAAGCCGCCGGCGCGGCGTGCCCCGAAGCGTGCCTGGCTCATTCGATCGCTGTCCCGACCGTTGATCGTCACCTTGTGCTCGCTGACCCAGACCTTGGCCCCCGGTTGGTGCTCGAGATGGATGGTGAACACGCCGCCCGGGCCGATCACGACATGGTCGATCTCGCCGTCTTGGCTGAGGAGCGTTCCGAGGTCGGCCGGCCGCACGACGAACCAACCAGCGGGCAGGTCATCGAGTTCGGCGATGATGCGCTGCTCTTCCTTGGCGGCGGCATGTTCGGCCCGTTCGCTGCGGCTGCTCAGCCTCTTGGCCGTCGTGAGCAGGGCAGCAACGGGTCGGCGGGCCCGCGGCTCGGCGATCGGCGCAACGCTGGGGCTGGACTGGGCGGTCGGTTCGCCCGGCTCGGCAATGCCCGGAGCGGCCTGTGCGAGCGTCGGTGCCGGCCACGGGGATAGCGTCGGCGACGTTGTCACAACGGGAGTATCGGCTCGCGGACCCATCAGCGTGAGCCGACAATCCGCGATGTGGTTGCGCCTCGACTGCGCCTACGATCGGGACATGTGCCGCAACATCACCACCCTTCGCGGGTTGGAACCATTGGCCACACCCGAGGAGATTGAGGCCGCCGCTCGTCAGTACGTGCGCAAGATCAGTGGCGTGCAGAAGACCTCATTGGCGACTGAGGCCGCATTCGAACGAGCCGTGCTGACGATCACACAGGCCTCGACGCAACTCCTGCGCGAGCTACCGCCCCGCAAGCAGCCCCCGCCAACTCTGCCGCCACTGCGCAGGATGGCCCTCGCCAAGGCCGCTACGGTCCGATAGTCCATCAGCCCGAAAAGTCCAGCTGATCCTTATGAAATAAGGATATTGGGTTGACTAGGTGATCGAACACCTGTACGCTTGGGGGTATGGGAACCGGGGGTGCCGTCGTCGACGAGATCATCTTGTCGACTACGGAGTTCGTCGAGGCGTGGGCTGTTCACGAACGCCAATCGGCTCGTCTGGCGCTCGCCGCGCGACGTTTGGAGGTGTGTGGTGGGTGGGCGAGCGATGGGTCGGTGTCGATGGCTGCCTGGCTCCGCCACCATTGCCGGATGTCGAACCGTGAGGCCACCGCGCTGGTCCATCGCGGCCGGTTCTTGGACACCTTCCCGGCGATCGCTGAAGCGGCGGGTGAGGGTGTGTTGTCGGCCGGTCAGGTGGCGGCGTTGAAGCTGGCCTGCCCGACCCTGGTGGAGCCGATCATGCACACCCAACAGGTCGAGGTGGTCGAGATCGTGGCGCCGTTGTCGGTCGCCGACAGCGAACAAGCCGCCAGGGTGTGGCGCCAGCGTGCCGAAGCCCTGGTCGAGTTACCCGAACCGGTCGAACCCGTGCGCCAGTTGCGTATGGCACGCACAGCCGATGGTCTGCTTGGCCGGTTCGTCTTGGATGATGCCGGGGCGGTGCAGTTCCAACAGGCAATCCGCACCGCGGCGACCTGGGAGGGCAGCAACGACACTCGTGATCAATCAGCGGCGGACCGCCGATGCGCTGGTCGATATCTGTGCCTTCTTCAACGCCAACCACAACCGCCCCGGTCGACCGCGGCGCACGGCCCATGTCGAGGTGATCGTCGACGCCGACACCCTCGGCGGATCGACACCGCTGGCCTGGACCAGTGACGGCACCATCGTCGATCACGTCACCACCGAGACGTTGTTGTGTGATTGTGTGATCCACCGCGTCGTCCGTGCCGGCAACGCGATCTTGTCCTACGGGCGAGCGACGCACACCGTGCCGACCAATCTGTTCCGGGCCACGGCGGTGCGCGATGGCGGTTGCCGCTTCCCGGGCTGTGACCGCCCGATCGCCTGGTGCGACGCCCACCACATCCACTTCTGGCGGCACCTCGGTTTGACCGAACTCGACAACCTGGTGCTGTTGTGCAACCGCCACCACCACCTCATCCACCGCCGCGGCTGGCAACTGAAACTGCTCCCCAACGCCAACCTCGAAGTCACCCACCCCGACGGAACCACCCGCACCACCCAACCCCGCGGCCAACCCGGACGAAGCCCGTGAACCGCAATGCTCAGCGGTGCGAGACGACGGCCGCGAACACAGTCGAGCAGGTCAGAACAGCAACTCGAAACCCGCTTCTTGTCGCTCGTTCGCGCACCGGTACACGACCCTGCCCCCGAGGCCCTGAGCTGGTCGAGCAGGTGATCGTTGCGCACCGGCGGCAGATCGGGCAATCGGTGCTAGTCGAACGAGGGCCCCGCGAGCGAGGTGAGCGTCAACACAATCGAGTCGTACGTCAAGAGGCGACGCGACCAGCACCCGAGACGACTGCCATCGCGCAATGCTGAGCAATGAGGAAGAGAGCGAGTGCAGAACTGCCGCATCCGCGTGCTCGTTTGCGGTTTCATGCTTGCGCCGTCACGCCGCAGCGGGCACGCTGGGGCGATGATCTTCGGTTCTCACATCGTCGTCTTCAGCAGCGACGCAGACGCCGATCGCGCGTTCTTTGCCGACATGCTCGGCTTCGACCACGTCGATGCGGGTGGCGGCTGGTTGATTTTCGCTCTGCCCCCGGCGGAGCTTGCGTTACACCCGGCCGAGACTGCCGGGGCGGAGCTGTACTTCATGTGCGACGACCTCGCGACTGAGATGCGGACACTTACCGAGAGGGGCGTTCGTTGTTCCGAGGTTGAGGAAGCTCGCTGGGGATCGCAGACCAAGATCCGACTTCCAGGAGGCGGTGCGGTCGGCCTGTACCAACCGAAGCATGCGGCGATGGTGGAACCGAGCTAACACAGAACTGCCGACGGCTCGGCTTGCATACGCCATGATGATCCCGTGACCGCTCCGCTGTGTGCGTTCGATGTGGGAAGCCAGTGGTGCGCAATCGCGAGCACTACGAGACGTTCGCGGATGCAGTGGGTCTGCTTTCACCAGGTGTTCGAGCACTCGCCGCCCGACGCGGACGCACGGCGTGCGGCGACCCGCATTGTCCTGCACGACTCAGCGATCCGGTCGACCGCGGGCCTGGCCGGCAGCCAGGATCTGCCCGATGTGGCCAGGGTCGGAGGCCAGCACGGCGGGCGCGTAGCGGCGCGAGATACTCGTTGATGGCGTCCGCCACCAACCGCTTCAATGCTTGGGCGCCGCCGGACCTATCTGCGACGAGCCAGCCTGCAACGTTTCGGCCGTGCGCACGGTGCACGAGACCAAGACTCGCTGCGTCGTGGGCGGCCGCGAGGACCGGCTGCAGTCGATCTACAACTCCGGCACGCGGTTGAACCACGGGTCGGCCTGTTCGAGTTGAGCCGCCAGTTGCAGCAGCAACGCCTCGTCGCCGGTGGGCGCCATGAAATGAGTGCCGATCGGCAGACCACCGGCATTCCAGCAAAGCGGCACAGACATTGCCGGTTGACCGGTGCCGTTGGCCAATGCAGTGAACGGTGAGTACGACAGCACCCCGTTCGGGCCCAGCCGGTAGTCGATGAAATCCACGTTGTCGGGCTTGAAGCGTCCGATCACAGCCGGTGGTTCGGCAAGTGTCGACGTCAGCAGCATGTCGAAGCCACGCTCATCGCCGAGGAATCGAGCCATCTGCCGGCCGATGTCGTGCACAGTGCCCACGGCCTCGAGGTAGTCGGCGCCCGAGATCGTCAGACCCAACGCGACGGCACCTCGGGTGACGCCATCCAACAGGTCGTCGAAGACCTCGTCCGACACGTCGGCGGGCATCGGTCGATCGAGTTCGGCGAGGCGCGACCGCACGGTGAGTTGTGTGCCGCAGGCGACGATGTTCGTCCAGGCCCGCATGAATCGGATGATCTCGACCTTCGGATCGGCTTCGACCATCTCGTGCCCGAGTTGCGCGCACAGCGCTGCTGTGCGTTCAACGGCCGCGATGCAGTCGGGATGAAGCGCGGCTCCGGTGAACGACAACGTCGAGTAGGCGATCCGCAACCGTCTCGGCGGTGTGTCGAGCGAATCGAGCAGCGGGCCACGAAGCGGCGGCGCATAGTACGGAGCACCGAGGTCGGGGCCTTGCACCGCGTCGATCAGGGCAGCCGTGTCGCGCACGCTGCGGGTCAGGAATCCGTCGATTGCCATGCCTGCCCAGCCCTCGCCGGCCGAGGGCCCATCGGGCAGGCGGGCACGCGTCGGCTTGAGCCCGAACAGACCGCACGACGAGGCGGGGATGCGCACAGATCCTCCGCCATCGCTGCCGTGGGCGATCGGCACGATCCCGGCCGCCACCGCTGCGCCGGAACCAGTCGACGACCCGCCGGCGACATGGCCGAGGTTCCACGGGTTCCACGTCGGCCGGCCATAGGCCGCCGACTCCGCAGTGGGTCCGATACCGAACTCGGGGCTGGTCGTGCGGGCAAAGGTGACCAGGCCGCTGCGCTCCAACCTGGTGAACAACTCGGAATCGACGCCGTATCGGTAGTCGCGGAACAAGCGTGAGCCCATGCACGTCGGAAAGTCGACCGCTTCGCAGCCGAGGTCCTTGATCAGAAAGGGAACCCCGGTGAACGGGCCCTCGGGGAGTCCGCCGGCGATCGCTCGGCGGGCCCGATCGGTCTGCAGGGAGACGACAGCTGCGATCTGTGCGTCCGTAGCCGTGGTGCGTTGGAGTGCGACATCGAGCAGTTCGTCGGCTGCGACCTGCTTGGAGCGCACCAGCGCGGCAAGCCCGAGGCCGTCGTAACTGCGGTATTCATCGTGGCGCATGGTCGCCAAACGTAACTCCGGCGGCGCCTGGGGTCCCGCGAACGCCGAGAGGGCGCCGATATCATTGAACACCGTGCCCCTGGCCAGATTGGCCTTGCGCGCCCCCCGGCGTACAGACACATCCAGCGAGCAACACGCAGAGAGAGAAGTAGAGAGATGGCTAAGCGCGATTTCCCACTCGAGCGCACCCGCAACATCGGCATCATGGCCCACATCGACGCGGGCAAGACCACCACGACCGAGCGCATCCTCTACTACACCGGGAAGAGCTACAAGATCGGCGAGGTGCACGACGGCGCCGCGACCATGGACCACATGGCGCAGGAGCAGGAGCGGGGCATCACCATCACCTCGGCCGCCACGACGTGCATCTGGAACAACCACCGCATCAACATCATCGACACGCCCGGCCACGTCGACTTCACCATCGAGGTCGAGCGTTCGCTGCGCGTTCTCGACGGCGCCGTCACGGTGTTCGACTCCGTCGCCGGCGTCGAGCCGCAGACCGAGACGGTGTGGCGTCAGGCCAACAAGTACAAGGTGCCGCGCATGTGCTTCGTCAACAAGATGGACCGCATCGGCGCCGACTTCTACCGCACCGTCGAGATGGTCAAGGATCGTCTCCAGGCCACACCCGCCGTCATCCACCTGCCCATCGGTGCAGGTGGCCCGGAGTCCAACAAGCCGTTCGTCGGGCTCGTCGATCTCGTCAAGATGAAGGCGCTGGTCTGGCACGACGAGGAACTCGGCGCCAAGTGGGACGAGGTCGAGATCCCGGCCGACATGGTCGAGCAGGCTGCCGAATATCGCGAACAGCTGCTCGAGACCATCGCCACCAGCGACGACCACCTCATGGAGAAGTACCTCGCCGGCGAAGACGTGACCGAGGACGAGATCAAGGTGGCGCTGCGTCAAGGCACCCTGGCGTTCGATTTCGTGCCGATCCTGTGCGGCTCGGCGTTCAAGAACAAGGGCGTGCAGCCGATGCTCGACGCCGTCATCGACTTTCTGCCGAGCCCGCTCGACATCCCGCCGACCCAGGGCACCAAGCCCAACCACGAGGACGAGATCCTCTATCGCAAGCCGTCCGTCGACGAGCCGTTCGCTGCGTTGGCGTTCAAGATCGTGGCCGACCCGTTCGGCAAGCTGACCTACTTCCGGGTGTACTCCGGCCAGATCAACAAAGGCGACGAGGTCTACAACTCCACCAAGGAGCGACGCGAGCGCCTCGGCCGCATCCTGTTGATGCACGCCAACCAGCGCGAAGACCTCGACGTGGCCATGGCCGGCGACATCGTCGCCGGGCTCGGCTTCAAGGACACGACCACCGGCGACACGCTGTGCGACCGCAGCAACGCCATCATCCTCGAGCGGATGATCTTCCCCGAGCCCGTCATCCACGTGGCCATCGAGCCGAAGACCAAGGACGACCAGGACAAGCTCGGCAAGGCCCTCAAGTCACTCAGCGACGAGGACCCGACGTTCCGCGTTCGCACCGACGAAGAGACCGGCCAGACCGTGATCTCCGGCATGGGCGAACTGCACCTCGAAATCCTCGTCGACCGCATGCAGCGCGAGTTCGGAGTGGTTGCAACAGTCGGCAAGCCGCAGGTCGCCTACCGCGAGACGATCACCAAGATCGTCGAGTCTGTCGAGTACCGCCACATCAAGCAGTCGGGTGGCTCCGGCCAGTTCGCGGTCGTCAAGATCACTCTCGAACCGAACCCCGGCAAGGGGTACGAATTCGTCGACAAGATCAGTGGTGGCAAGATCCCACGCGAATACATCAACCCGACCAACCAGGGCATGCAGCAGGCACTCGACAGCGGTGTGCTCGCCGGCTATCCGACGGTCGATGTGAAAGCGACGCTCGTCGACGGCCAGTACCACGATGTCGACTCCTCGGAAATGGCATTCAAGATCGCCGGGCAGATGGCATTCAAGAAGGCCGCCGAGATGGCCAAGCCGGTGCTGTTGGAGCCGATCATGGGGATCGAAGTTGTCACCCCCGAGGACTACATGGGCGACGTGATGGGCGACCTGTCCAGCCGCCGCGGTCGCATCGAGGGCATGGAGGCCCGCGGCAACACCCAGGTCATCAAGGCCCAGGTGCCGCTGTCGGAGATGTTCGGCTATTCGACCGACCTGCGGTCGCGCACCCAGGGTCGAGCCACCTACACCATGCAATTCGCTCAGTACATGGAAGTGCCGCCGAACATCGCCAGCGACATCGTCAAACGAGTTCGCGGCGAATAGGAAAGGGATTCACACGTGAAACGACTCGCAACTCTGTGCGTTGGCATCCTTGCCCTTGCGGCATGCGGCAGCAGCGATGGTGCTGCCGCCACGGCGACGGAGGGCGATGCCTTCTGCAAACTTGCCCAGACAGCCAAGGACGACAACGACGCCCTCGACAATGTCGACATCACCGACCCCCAAGCAGTCAAGCTCGAGTTCGGGGCGGCGGTCGACTCGCTGACCGCCGCAGCCGCGAAGGCTCCCCAGGACATCGCCGACACGGTGAACGAACTCTTGGCCCAGGAAGAGGAGCTCGAGAAGTTGCTGAAGGCCAACGACTACGACATCGCCAAGATGTCGGAGACCGACGAGGGCAAGGTCCTGATCGCCGACGCCGAGAAGTCGACGACCGGCGACGACTTCAAGGCGTACCTGGCCGACAAGTGCGGCATCGAGTCGTCCGACGACACCACCCCCTCCGATACGGCACCGGTCGAGACGAGTGCGGCGGGCGATACGTCGGTCGACACGATTGTGGATCTCGGCGAGGGCGAGGAGGCCATCAACACGTTCCTCGACTTCTACGAGCTCGGCACCAGCACCGAGTTGACCGACGAGCAGCGGTCGTGCCTCGTCTCGAAGCTTGCCGACCAGGTCAGCGGTGCTGACCTGAACCAGGCGATCGCCGGCCAGGCCAGCGAGGCCGTCGAACAGGCGCTCGGTCTTGCCTTCATCGGCTGCAACGTCGAGGTTCAAACCTGATCCCTGGGCGTATTCGTCACGCCTGCTGACGACTCCTCGAATGAGTGTGGCAAGCACTGCCACGAATCAGTGACAAGCTGAAGCTCTTGGAGAGGAGGCGGCCATGCCGTCGAAGCAACCGATGGGTGACGTCATCGTGCTGTTGCCCGGAATCCTCGGCAGCGTGCTGCAGCGCGACGGCCGTGACGTCTTCGCGATGACGCCGGGCGCGGCTTGGCGAGCACTCGTCTCGCTCGGTCACAACGTCAACGATCTGGAGCTGGACGGCGACGACCCCTCGGTCGATGACCTCGGCGACGGCGTGACCGCGCCGCGTCTGCAATCCGACCTGCACCTGATTCCCGGGCTGTGGACCATCGACGGCTACTCGCACATCCGCTCGTCGATCTTCGCCGCGTTCGACATGGTCGAGGGTCAGAACTGGTTCGACTTCCCCTATGACTGGCGTCGCGACAACCGGGTCGCGGCGCGTCACCTGGCAGAGCGCGCCCCTCGCTGGTTGCGCGCCTGGCGTGAGCAGTCCGGCAACCGTGACGCCAAGCTGGTGCTCGTCGGCCATTCGATGGGCGGTCTGGTGGCCAGGCACTACCTGGAGGTCCTCGAGGGGTGGCGCGACACTCGCATGCTCGTCACGTTCGGCACGCCGTACCGGGGTTCGCTGAACGCCCTCGACTTCTTGTGCAACGGGTTCAAGAAGGGGATCGGCCCGATCGGGCTCGACCTCACTCGGCTGCTTCGCTCACTGACGTCGGTGTATCAGTTGCTGCCGCGCTACCCGGTCGTCGACAGTGGGTCCGGTGAGCTGACCCGTGTCTCCCAGACCCAAGGGCTTCCCGGAGTCGATCAGGCGCGCGCCGATGCCGCCTTGAGTTTCCATCTCGACATCGACGCAGCCATCGAGGCCCGTCCGGCCAACAGCTATGCCATTCATCCGATCGTCGGCATTCTGCAGCCGACCAACCAGTCGGCACGCCTCCGTAACGGGTCGGTGGAGATGCTGAAGTCTCACAGTGGCGTCGACAGCGCCGGCGACGGAACGGTTCCCAGGGTGTCGGCGACGCCGCTCGAATTGGCCGATCAGGGCCGAGAGATCTACGCACCCGACCAGCACGGGTCGCTGCAAAACGCCACCGGGCCACTGACGCAGTTGATCGGCCTGCTTTCGGCGCGTCCGACGGCGACGTTCCGCGGCGGTTTCGCTGGTTTCGGCTTGCAGATCGACGACGTCTTCGCCAGCGACGAGCCAGTCACCGCCACGGTGACGTCGGATGATCCGTCGTCGGCCATCGACGCCGTCGTCCACGATGTGGCAACGGGGACCGCCGTGGTGGAGTCTCGTGTGGAAGCCGATGGCGATGGGGCATACCGCATCGAGTGGCGGCCGCTACCGCCGGGCGACTATCGGCTGACCGTCTCGTCTACGGCGCCCGACAGTGACCGTGAGCCCGTGCACTCCTTGTTCATCGTTGCTGCCACTGACGAGGGTCTGCGTTGATCTTCGTCGCGTTCCTCGCGGTATGGTCCGCGCTGGTCGCTCCAATGGAGATGGCGTCACCGAGTTCCTCGCCCGCTCGTCGCGCCGGTGAGTGTCTGCTGGCCATCGATGGTCAGGACGTGCGTGAATTTGCCGACGCAGACAACGCTCTCCGGCTCGATGTCAACGACATCGTGCAGATCGACGCCCTGTCGTCGGAGCCCACCACGACGACCCGGATATCGGTCGACATGCCGATCGGCCCTTCGATTCCGGTGCAAACCTTCCGCCATCGTCCGGCCGTGCGCTTCACCGAACAATTGCGTATGGCGGACATCAGCGACGTCGGTGTGGGTTGGTACCACATCGAGGTTCGCAGCGGTCCCTGCGACGACGCCTTCTGGGTTCGGGTCTACGGTCGATCACCGCTGACCACGGCGATCGGTGCTGGTGCGGCCGTTGTGCTCGTCGCCGGGGTCGGTCTGACGGTCATTGCTGTGAGGAGGGCTCGCCGCGGGCGGTCGTCCATTCTCTGGGGGGTCACCGCCGGGCTCGTCGTCGGCGTGGCTTTGTGTGTGCTTGCCCAGCAGTTCAGCATCGTGGCGTTCACTCCCGCAGCGCTCGCCATGTTTCTCGGTGGGGCGCGGCGGCCGGCGCGGGCACCACTGCTGTCGGAAGCGCCACGGGTGCCGGCGCCGCGGCCGGTGGCCCGGTCGGTGGCCCGCCGGCGGGTGCACCACCACCGTCACCCGCCGCGCCTCCACTGCCTCCACCTGCAGCCGCGCCACCACCTCCGCCAACTTCTCCTGTATCGCCTCCACTTCCGGCCCCGTCCACTTCCTTGCCGACGGCGGCCGAACCTTCAGCCGATCCGCCACGGCGGGCCTATGCACGAATCGAATGCGACGACGCAGTGGTGGTCGAGACGGTCTTCGAAGTCATCGTCGGGCTGTCGCCGACGCCTGTCAGCGGGGTCGTCGGTCCGGTGTTGATCCGACCACCGTCGAGCGTTGGCGATTACGAGTTGACCGCTCACGTCGTCGCCGATGGGTTCGAACTCGCCCCCGGTGAGACCTGGAGCAAGACGATGATGGTCTCGGCGGCGGCACCCTATCCATACGTCACCTTCCATCTCGTCGCTCCAGCCGAGGCGGATCCCGACCATCCCCGAGCGATCAACGTGCTCTACTCGGTCGACAGCCAGACCATGGGGCTGGGCATCCGTTCCGTGCGAGTCGTCGGCAGCCTCGAAGAGCTTGGCGCCGCCTTGCCCGTGTCACCTCCTGCCGCGGGATCCCTGGGCGTGCCGGTTGCCGACCAACCCCCCGACCTCACCGTGCGCATCCTGCACGGCTCGGAACAGGGCCGACTGTTGTGGTCGTTCGAGTCGCCGCACGCCACGTTCGACACCGATGCCACGACATCGATCGGTGACGATCCCGACGCCTTTGCCAGAACGGTGATCTCGACCATCGCCGCCCACGAAGGTCGTCCAACGCTGCCGCTCGGTCTTCAGGGCATCGGGCTCACGATCAGTGCGCAGATGCCGGCCGAGATGTGGACCGCTCTGACGACCGTGGCCGAGGCCGTCGGGCCGCGCCGACCGACGGTCCTGCTGCTGTCGGAGGAGGCTTACATTCCCTGGGAGTTGGCGGCGATGCCCGTACCGCTCGATGCGGAGACGATCGGGTTCCTCGGCGCCCAGGTCGCCATCGGCCGGTGGGTGTTGGCCACCGATCGACCTCCGTTGCCTCCTCCGCGCCTGGTGCATGTCGATGGCATGGTCGTGATCAGTGGCCGCTACGAACAACCGGGTTGGAGCAGGCTCGAGCACGCCGAGGCCGAGGCGGCCACCTTGGTCGAGCGATATCACGCGGTCGGCGTCGATGCCGTCACCGATCAGGTGGTCGGGTGCCTGCTCGGCAGGCCGCCGGGCGACGTGTTGCACTTCTCGCTCCACGGCAAGTACGACCCGGGTAGTGCCAAGCAGGGTCTGGTTCTCGTCGACGGCGAAGTGATCGATCCGCTCGTGGTGAAAGGTGGATCGCTGGCCGAGGCTCCGTTGGTGTTCCTCAATGCGTGTCAGGTCGGAACGGGCCAGGAGACACTCGGTGACTATGCCGGGCTGGCCGAATCGTTCCTGTTCGCCGGGGCGTCGGCGGTCGTCGCACCGCTGTGGTCCATCGACGATCGCGTCGCCAGCGCGTTGGCGGAGCGCTTCTACACCAAGGCGTTCGCCGGCGAAGCCGTCGCCGAGATCGTTCGCGCCGAACGGGCAGCCTTCGGCACCGGTGACGACCCGAACTCATCGACGCTCGTGGCGTTCCAGTTCTTCGGCCATCCGGCGATGCGTTTGGAGCGCTGAGCGGCCGGCTCAGAACGTACGGCGGTGGGCGGGCATCGCCGAGTCGTCGAACGGCATGGAGGCGAACTGCCAATGTGGGATGCACGTCTTGCTGGCGAATCGCCAGGCGTCGTCAGCTCCCTTGACGACAACGTCGTGGTAGTCGCCGCCGTACCAGCGGACGGGATCGTGCGACGGCCGGGTGAACGGGGCCAGGAACTTGCTGTGCACGCGCACTTTGCCGCCGACTTCGGTGACGACGATGTTGGTGACGTGATGCGCAGCCGGGTGGTTGGCCGGCCGGAAGTAGTCGAGGATCTCCTCGACGCCGTGGAACACAGCGGGCGCTCGCGCCGCGGTGTAGTCGAGCACGGCGTCGGCCACGAAGAGCCCGGCGAACCGATTCCAGTCGCCCGCATCGATCGCATGCCCATATTCGCCCAGCAGTTGGTGGATGAGGACGATGTCTGTCGCGTCCACGGTCACACCGCCCACCTTACGCGACGATGGCCGGCACCGGGTTGCCCCGGCGCCGGCCATCGAACGATCAGCGGACGACGATGTCGCCCGAGCTATGGAGTCGGTTCACACTCCCCACAGCTTCTTGAAGGCGTCCTGGGCGCCCGGCGGCATCCAGTCGCCACCGCCATCGCTCAGCGTCTTGGCCTCGGCCGGGTCGCTGACGATGACCGTCGGCAACGCAGCCGCGGCGCGCTCCTCGTCGAGCGTCATGCCGAGGCTGAGGCGGGCGGCAGCATCGGTCATCAGCCAGCCTGCGTAACCCTTCGGGTCGGCCGACCATGGGCCCATGGTGCCGGCGACGATCTCGTCGAGATCGAACTTGCTGAAGTCTTGGCCGAATTGAGTCACCTGCTTGTCGAGCCCGGCCGACTGCAGTGCGGCTGTCACACCAGCGGGCAGATCGCCGAAGGAGTAGAACACGTAGTTCACGTCGGGGTTGGCCTGCAGCTTCGACACGATGGAGGAGGGCACCGTGCCACCGATGAGATCGTTGAGCGTGACGTCGAGTTCGGTCACTTTGCAATTGGGGCAGCCCTTCGCCATCTGAGCCATGACCGCGTCGGTCTCGGAGACCAGCACCGGGAAGTCGGGGATGCTGACGATGAGCATGTTGGCAGTACCGTTCGAATCGACGATCGCCCAGTCGGCCATGACCGGGCCGGTCTTCTCGACGAACGACTCATCGCCGCACTGCATGACCAAACCCGACTCAGCGCTCGGATCGTCGGTGCCGAAGCAACTGATCACTGGAATGCCAGCGGCCTTGGCTGCGTCGAGTTGCGGCTGGTACTGAGCGGTGGACAGACCCGTGCTGGCGATGTAGTCGACCCCGGCGTCGATCGCTTGCTGGATCGCCGGACCGGGATCGGTGCTCTTCATCGGAATGATCTTGAGCTCCCACCCGAGTGCGGCCGTGGCGTCCTTGAAACCTGGTGTGATGTACGCCGAGCAGGTCGGGACGTCGCATTCCAACCAAGCGATGGTCTTCTTCTCGGGCACCCCGGTGAGAGGAATCGTCACACCGATCGTGCCGTCGAACGTGCTGTACTTCTCAACGTTCGCCTGGGCCGCGGCCAATCCGGCGTCGCCACCCGCCGCGGCCGTGGTTTCCGACGCGCCGGCCGCGGTGGTGTCGGTTGCGGCGGCCGCTGTGTCTCCAGTGCTCGCAGCAGTCGTCGCTGTGGCCGCAGCGGTTCCACCGGAATCGCTCGGGCTGTCGCTACCGCAGGCCGCAGCAACGATGGTGCCGCATGCCAACAGGGCGAGCAGCGATCTGAACTTGGTCATGTATTTCCCCCTTGGGTGATCGCGAGACAGGCATGCCTCGCCTGGTACAGCGTAGATTATTTTATCGTCATAGTAAATTTTGCTACTCTGCCACCCGAGCCGGCCGGCGACAATAACGGCTGCTCAGGGGGAGGACACGCGTGGCCGACACGCTGCGAATCGAACATCTCTCGAAGACATTCCCCGGTCAAGCTGCGTTGATCGATGTCGGCCTCACGGTGCGGGCCGGTGAGGTCCACGCTCTCGTCGGCCAAAATGGTTCGGGGAAATCCACACTCATCAAGGTGCTGGCCGGCTACCACCAGCCCGATCCCGGCGCCCTGGCCTGGGTGACCGGTGAGCCGCTCACACTCGGCGATGGCACGGCTGCCGCACACGCCGGCATCCGCTTCGTCCACCAGGACCTCGGGCTGGTCGGTTCCCTCAACACCGTCGAGAACCTTGCCCTCACCAACGGATACAGCACTGGCGTCGGGGGCCGCATCAAGTGGAAACAGGCGGTCCACGAGGCGCGGACTGCAATGTTGTTCCTGGGCCTCGCCGAGGTCGATGTCAAAGCGCCGGTTTCCTCGCTCCCACCGTCGCACAAGACAGCGGTTGCCATCGCCAGAGCACTGGTCGGATGGGAAGACGGCGCGCATCTGCTCGTCCTCGACGAACCGACCGCCACGCTTCCTGGCGCCGATGTGTCGCGGCTGTTCGAGGTGATCCACCGCCTGAAGTCCCGAGGTGTCTCGATCCTCTATGTCTCGCATCACCTCGACGAGGTCTTCGAACTGGCCGAGCAGGTGACAGTGCTGCGCGATGCTCGACACATCGCCACCCAGCCGGTGTCCGAGCTCGACCACGACAAGCTCATCGAGCTCATCGTCGGACACCGCATCGAATCGACGTCGGCCTCGCAGGCCTCGCTCAGTGGCAGGCCGGTGCTGTCGGTGCGAGACCTCCGCGGCGGCAACGTGCACGGCATCGACCTCGACGTGTTCGAAGGCGAGATCGTCGGCTTGGCCGGCATCACCGGGTCGGGCCGCGAGCACGTGCTCGAGCTCATCGCTGGGCAGCTGCCCCGACTCGACGGTGATGTAGTGGTCGACAGCGCCGAGATCGCCAACTACGAACCGCGCAGTGCCTTGGCAGCAGGGTCGGCGTTCGTGCCCGCCGGCCGGGCTGTCAATGGAACTGTGGGGAGCATGTCGGTACGTGAGAACCTCACCCTCTGCGACCTCAAGCCGTATTTCATCGGTGGCCGACTGCGCCACAAGAAGGAAGCAGCCGAGACACGCACCTGGATCGATCGCCTGTCCATCAAGACGCCGTCCTCCGAGGCCCTCATCACCTCGCTGAGCGGTGGTAACCAGCAGAAGGTGATGTTCGGCAAGGCGCTGCGGCTTGCCCCGAAGCTTCTGTTGCTCGACGAGCCCACCCAGGGCATCGACGTCGGCGCCAAGGATCAGATCCACTCGCTCGTCGACAACGCCACGAGCGAGGGCGCGGCCACACTCGTCGCCTCCACCGACACCGAGGAGCTCGTGCGTCTGTGCCACCGTGTCATCGTGCTGATCGGCGGCCGCATCGCGGCGACTCTTACGGGCGGCGAGATCACCGCCGAACGAATCGAACACACCCAGCTTCAGACAACTCGGAGAGACTCATGATCAAGCGCCTCGGCCTCGACAAGTACAGCGCGGTGTACCTGTTCCTGTTCTTCACACTGGTGTTCGGAATCCTCCGGCCGGAGACACTGTTGACCTGGACGTCGGTCAAGTCGGTGCTCGTCGAGAACGTGATCTTCGGGGTGCTGGCCCTCGCATTCCTCGTTCCCTTGACCACCGGCACCTACGACCTGTCGATCGGGGCGATGATGTCGATGTCGTTGGTCATCGCCAACTGGATGGCGAAGAACACGTCGGCTCCGCAGGTGGTGGGAATGTTCCTCGGGCTATTCGCCTGCGCGCTCGCCGGGTTCATCAGCGGCTTCTTCGTGGTCAAGCTGCGCGTCAACAGCTTCATCGCCACCCTTGGCATGAGCCAGGTCATCACTGCGTTCATCTTGTTCACGTCGGAGCAGACGATCAGTGGCGTCTTCAAGAAGTCGTACCAGAAGCTGGGATCCCAGGAGGTCATCGGCCTGCCCCTGTTCTTGTACTACCTGGTCTTCCTGGCGCTGATCTGCTGGTACGTGCTCGAGCACACGCCGGTCGGTCGATACTTGTTCGCGACTGGTGGCAACCCCGACGCGGCGCGCCTCGCCGGTGTACGCACCGATCATCTCATATGGGGCTCGCTGGTCGTCTCCGGTGTGATCGCAGGGTTTGCCGGCACCATCTATTCGTGGAAGGTCGGCACCTACTCGCAGTCGATCGGCCCTGGCTTGTTGATTCCGGCGATCGCCGCCGTGTTCTTCGGCGCCTCGCAGCTGAAGGGTCGCCCCAACGTGTGGGGCACGATGATCGCGCTGCTCGCCCTGGCGTGGGGCATCAAGGGAATCGAGCTCACCTTCTCGAGCAACACGAACTGGATCAAGCCGCTGTTCAGTGGTGCCTCGTTGCTCGCCGCTGTGTCGCTGGCCAGCCGGGCGTCGGTTGTCAAAGTGCCCAAGCGCAAGGCAGCCGCCGCTGCAGCCACGCGGTCCGACTCGGTCACGCCGCCTGACGTGGCTCCGGTCTGAGCCCGACCTCCAGCACGAGGCCCGGGCATCCACCCGGGCCTAGGATCGATCTGGCGTGAACCACCACTACGACGTCGTCATCGTCGGCGCCGGCTCGGCCGGATGCGCGCTGGCGTCGCGGCTCAGCGAGAACCCCGATCGCTCGGTGCTGTTGTTGGAAGCGGGAGGCGAATTCCACCGCGGCGAGTTGCTCGACGCCTCGGCCATGGTGGGAGCAGCCGAAGGGCACGCCGCCAACTGGGCACTCGACGCCAGATTGACGGAATCGAAATCCGTCTCGGTGCCGCGCGGCAAGGTGATGGGTGGTTCGAGCACGGTGAACGGCGGTGTGTTCGTCCGGGCCACGGCCGACGATTTCGATCGATGGGCCGCCCTCGGCAACGACGAGTGGGCGTTCGCCGCGGTCCTGCCCTACCTCAAGCGCCTCGAAGACGACCGCGACTTCCCAGACGGCGAGTTCCATGGCCGCGGCGGGCCGATGCCGGTGACGCGAGCGATGGGTGGCGACGTGCATCCGTTGAGCCAGGCCTTCGCCGCGGCATGCGCCGATCTCGGCTTCACCGATGAACCCGACAAGAACGTGCCGGGCCCGCCGGGGTACGGGCCGCTGCCGCGCAACATCGTGGACGGCGTGCGGATCAATGCCGCACTGGCGTACATCGTCCCCAATTCTGGTCGGCACAACCTGACGATCGAGAGCCACATCACGGTTCACCGCGTGGTGATCAGCGCCGGTCGCGCCGTCGGGGTCGAGATCGAGCGTTCCGGGGTGGTGGAGGTGTTCGCCGGTGACGAGATCGTGCTCTGTGCTGGCGCGGCGATGTCGCCGTACCTGCTGCTGCATTCGGGCATCGGGCCTGCGGCGACTCTGCGCCGCCACGGCATCGCCGTCGTCTCCGACCTGCCAGGGGTCGGCACGCGATGTCGTGACCACCCGCAGGTGTTCCTCGGGTTCGAGGCCGAGCAGGAGCTGCCGCGTCTGGCGATGGCCGGGGTCGTCGAGATCGGGCTCGACAGCTTGATCGATGGTGTGCCGGTGGCCCTGATGCCTTATCTGACGTCGATGGGCGAGCTGGTTCCCGGGTCGGGTGCTTCCCTCAGCGAACTGGTCGTGGGGGTGCTGTTGGAACGCGCCGAGAGCGCCGTTGAGGTCTCCCTGGCTTCGGGCGACTCCGGCACACCGCCGCGGATCGACTACCACTCACTCGAATCCGCAGTCGATCGATTGCATCTGAAAGAAGCAGTCACAATCGGACAGGCGATCATCGAGTCGTCGCCGATGCGCACGCTCGGCGTCCGCCCCACCTCGCCGGCCGGTGATGAGGATCTGGATGACTGGATTCACCGGAGCATCACGACGGCGGTTCATCTCTGTTCCAGTGCACCGATGGGTCCGGATGCGGATCCGATGTCGGTCGTCGACCAATACTGTCGAGTGCACGGTGTCGAAGGTTTGCGGGTTGTCGATACGTCGGTGCTGCCCACGGCGCCGTCACGGGGGCCGGCAGCCACAGCGGTGTTGATCGGGGAGCGTGCCTCGGCGTTCTTCGACGGCGGTTCGTCGTGAGCGCATTCTCGACCGCCGACCACGTGATCGCCGCGATCGCGGCAGCAGGCGCGGGCGCCGTCAACGCCATCGCCGGCGGCGGAACACTGATCTCGTTCCCGACGTTGGTCGCCCTCGGCGCCAGCAAGGTCGGCGCCAACGTCACCAACACGGTTTCATTGTGTCCCGGCTACTTCGGGGGTGCGGCCGCTCAGCGCGCCCAGCTGCCGGGCCAGCGGGCGCACATCGTCCGACTGGCGATCGCAGCCGGGTTGGGCGGCCTCACCGGCTCGGTGCTGCTGCTGGCGACCGGTGAGGCGGTGTTCACCAAGTTGGTTCCGTGGTTGATCCTGCTGGCCTGCGCGCTCCTCGGAGGGCAGAATTACATACGCAAGTGGTTGGGCATCGGGATCCGATCGCACGAGGCGCCCGGCGTCGTCGCCGTTGCCGCTACGTACCTGGTGTCGATCTACGGCGGATACTTCGGCGCCGGGTTGGGGATCGCTCTGCTCGCCGTGTTGGGTCTGGTGATCGACGAGACGCTGCCACGCCTGAACGCGCTCAAGCAGGTGCTGGCTCTCGTCATCAATGTCGTCGCGGCGAGCTTCTTCGCCTTCTCCGGTGAGGTGATCTGGACGCTGGTGGCGGTGATGGCCCCGGCCAGCCTGCTGGGGGGAGTAGCCGGAGGGAAGTTGGTCAACAAGATCAAGCCGGCAGTCCTGCGCGCCTCGGTCGTCACGTACGGCACGGCGCTGGCCGTGTACTACCTGGTCCGCTGACCGCCCGCTACGGCATCAGCAGCTTGATCGCTCCGAGCGTCGAGAGCACCAGCACGCCGATCAGGAACGCCCGCTCGGGCAGCTTGTGCAGCAACTTGCGCCCGCTGAACAGGCCCAGCAGGACAGCGGGGAAGAGAAGTGCATCGAAAGCCAGGGTCGTTCGTGTGAAGAATGGCCCGCCGCTCGTCCATCTGCTGAGCGCGACATACACGGGGACTTTGGCGACGTTGACTGCGAAGTAGAACCAGGCCGAAGTACCGACCAACTCCGTCTTGCCGAGACCGAGCCGCACGAGGTAGGTGTTCAACACCGGCCCGGCAGCGTTGGCGACGAACGTGGTGAATCCACCGGAGCTGCCGTAGACCGCCGCTGATACCGGGGTCGGGGCGACGGGCTCCTGGCGGTGGAACATGCGCCAGGACTGGATGACGACCATCAACAAGATGCTGATACCGATGACGATGTCGATCGGCCTGGTCGACGAGCCGACGATCGCGAAGAAGGTGGCCCCGGCGGCGAAGCCGACACTGACCGAGACGATCATCGGCCGCAGCAGATCCCAGCGCGCATGACGGCTGTACCACGAAACAGCGAACACGTCTGCGGCCAGCAGGATCGGCAACGTGGTTCCGGGAATCGCTCGACCGGTGACGATGGTCGCGATGATCGGGGTCGCCACGAGTGCAGCACCGGGAAATGCTGTCTTCGACATGCCGACGATCACCGCAGCGAGCGACCCGAGGATCAGGTTGCTCGCGGTGAACACCGGCGCAGCCTAGGTGAGCCGACTCGTGGCGACCCGGTGTCGCTGTGACGTCCGAGAATGTCGAGTGCGCGGGTGCGCGCCATCGGCTTGCGCCGCTACACTCCCTGCGTTCTTTGACAACCCACAGATCCCCGAAAGACGGAGATAGCAATGAGCAAGGCGAAGTTCGAGCGGACCAAGCCGCACGTCAATATTGGCACGATGGGTCATATCGACCATGGCAAGACCACGTTGACCGCGGCGATCTCCAAGACGTTGGCGGGTAAGGGGTTGGCGCAGTACACGCCGTTCGATCAGATCGACAAGGCGCCTGAGGAAAAGGCGCGTGGTATCACGATTTCGATTGCTCATATCGAGTACGAGACGGCGAATCGTCACTATGCCCATGTGGATATGCCTGGTCATGCTGACTACATCAAGAACATGATCACTGGTGCGGCGCAGGTCGACGGTGCGATTTTGGTGGTTGCGGCGACGGATGGTCCGATGCCGCAGACGCGTGAGCATGTGTTGTTGGCTCGTCAGGTGGGTGTGCCGTACATCGTCGTGGCCTTGAACAAGGCTGATGCGGTTGATGACGAGGAGTTGTTGGAGTTGGTCGAGCTCGAGGTTCGTGAGCTGCTCAACGAGTACGAGTTCCCCGGCGACGACGCCCCCGTCGTGCGCGTCTCTGCCCTCAAAGCGCTGGAAGGCGACGAGAAGTGGCAAGACCAGATCATGGCGCTCATGGATGCCTGCGACGCCTCGATCCCCGAGCCATTGCGCGAAATGGACAAGCCGTTCTTGATGCCGATCGAGGATGTGTTCACGATCACCGGTCGTGGCACGGTGGTCACTGGCAAGGTCGAGCAGGGTCGTGTACATACGGGTGACGACCTGGAGATCGTCGGGCTGCGCACGACGCAGAAGACGGTGTGCACGGGTGTGGAGATGTTCCGCAAGATCCTCGACGAGGGCCATGCCGGTGACAACATCGGCGCCCTTCTGCGTGGTACGAAGAAAGAAGACGTGGAGCGAGGCCAGGTGTTGTGCAAGCCAGGTTCGATCACGCCGCACGCCAATTTCGAGGGTCAGGTGTATGTGTTGTCGGCGTCGGAGGGTGGTCGTCACAAGCCGTTCTTCAACAATTATCGTCCGCAGTTCTTCTTCCGGACCACGGATGTGACCGGCACGATCCAGTTGCCCGAGGGGACCGAGATGGTCATGCCCGGTGACAATGTGGCGATCACGGTCGAGTTGGGTAAGCCGATCGCAATGGATGAGGGTTTGCGTTTCGCCATCCGCGAGGGCGGCCGTACCGTGGGCGCCGGCCGCGTCACCAAGATCACGAAGTGAGCTGACGTACCACATGGCACAGAGCATTCGCATCCGTCTCAAGGCATTCGACCACGAGATCATCGACCAGTCGACGCGTAAGATCGTCGAGACCGTCACGCGTACCAGTGCAACGGTCCGCGGTCCGATCCCGTTGCCGACCGACAAGCACCGTTACACCGTCATCCGTGGACCCCACATCGACAAGGACTCGCGCGAGCACTTCGAGATGCGTGTCCACAAGCGTCTGATCGACATCATCGATCCCAACGCCAAGACCATCGACAGCCTGCAACGCATCGAGCTGCCGGCCGGCGTCGACATCGAGATCAAGATCCAGTCCAGCTGATCGGCCGAGAGTTCGGCCCACCGCGATAGCGGAAAGCTCGGGGGAGCTAACAGAAGAACCCCGTCGGGCTTCGGCCCGGCGGGGTTCTTTCATTCCCGTGCTCAGGCCAGGGCTCGATCTGCCGATAGAACGTCATCATCGAATCGAATCTCCCACCCCCTGAGATCAGCGCGCCGGGGCTCGAACAGCCAACGGCACCCGAGGAGCCCGGCCGGCAGGTGTTCGGTATCCCCGGCCGGCAGCTCTTCCTGGTGCTGGGCCTGGTGATGATCGTCTGGATGTCGGGCCTGGTCGGAGCGCTGATCGGCGTGCAGTGGGCTCAACAGCGGTCGGCGCCGCCGCAGAAGCCGTCGTCGTTGGGCGTCAAGGTCGTCCAGCCGCGACAAACGGACATGCCTCGGCTCGATGTCGAAACTGTCGCCAACGATCTCGCACCCAGCGTGGTCGCCGTCCAGAGCAATTTCGTTCGCGACGGGAGGCCCGGCGAGAGCCTTGGCACAGGCTTGATCGTCACCGCCGATGGCGAAATCCTCACCAACGCCCACGTCATCGGCGATGCCACGACGGTGCATGTTCGACTCAACGGCGAGAGTGAACCCCGCGAGGCCACCGTGGTGATCGCCGACCCTTCGCGTGATCTGGCCCTCCTACGAGTGGAGGCCACTGGGCTGAGTCCGGCTACGTTCGCCGCGCCCGGCGACGTGCGTATCGGCGACGAGGTTCTGGCCATCGGCTACGCCCTCGATCTCGACGGCGACCCCACTGTCACGCTGGGCATCGTCTCCTCGCTCGACCGCACCGTGGGTACCGAGACCGGAGCACTGAAAGGTCTGATCCAGACTGATGCGGCGATCTCGAGCGGCAACTCAGGAGGCCCGCTGGTCAACGCGCTGGGCCAGGTAGTGGGTTTGACCACGCTGGTGTCGTCGACCGAGATCGGTTCGACGGCCAATGGGCTCGGCTTTGCCATATCGACTGCCGAATTGCTGCCGGCCATGGAGCAGTTGCGGGCCGAGGCCAATGGCGAGGCGGACCCAGCGGGCTATCTCGGCGTGCAACTGGAGCGGCGCCGGGACGGAGGCAGCGGAGCGCTCGTCGCCGACGTGGTACCCGGGTCAGCGGCGGCCAAGGCCGGCATCGAGGTTGGTGACGTCGTCGTAGCGGTCGACGGAGACCCCATCACCGGCCACGCAGGGCTGGTGGCTACGATCCGCAACCTGGCCCCGGGCGAGCACGTCGAGGTATCGCTGATCCGAGACGGGGTGGCGGTCGAGGTGACGGCCGTACTGGGCGAGCGACCAGCGAATCCGTAGCAGCTACGCCGATATCAGCGGAAAGCGTTCGTCGTCGAGCGGCTGGCCGGGTTCGATCGGCTCGTATGGCGGCGAGTGCAGCCATGGTCTGGCAGCGAACCGCGCATCGCTTCCGAGGTAGCGGAAGCTGACCGCCCGCCGCCGACCAGTGGTGCGCCCGGCGGTTCCCGGCGCCGAATGAAGCGTGCGGTAATGAAAGGCGATGACGTCGCCGGGCTGCATGTCGAACGACACGATCTGGTGCTGGCCGCGCTCGGAATCGATGTCGGGAACGAGTTCGAAATCGTGGGCCTCCGTCGTGTAGGCCGCGTGGTCGACGAACTTGCGGGGTACGAACCGTCGGCCCCACAGGTGAGAGCCGATGATGAACTCGACCCCGGCGGCACGAGGCACCGGGTCGAGTGGCACCCACAGGCTGACGTTTGCGGCGCCGTCGATGCAGTAGTAGGGCTCGTCGTGGTGCCACGGCGTGACCTCGTGGGTATCACGTTCCTTCACCAGGGTGTGCTCGTGGAAGAACCGCGGTGTCTCGCCGAGGAGGGTGCGGGCCAACTCGGGAAGAGGGCCGTGGAGAGCGCCGTTGCGATAGCCCTCGATGCGTTGCCAGTTGACGTAGTCACCGAAGAATCGCCCGCTGCCACCTTCGGGCGTGTAGTCGTTTGCCCATGGTCCGGGAGCGGCGAGGTTCTCGTCGACGGCTTCGGCGAGCTGCTGCAGTTGCTTCTCGTCGAGCACTCCCCGAGCGGCGACGACACCGTCGCGCTGGAATGTACGCATCATCTCCATGCACCGAGCCTATGTTGTTTCCGATTGAGCGCCCAGTGGAACAGATGTGCCACGGCCTGTGACATACTCGTCCGCAATCAGTTCTGGGGAGGAACGATGCGACGATTGCTGTGTGCCGTACTGTTGCTCGGTGCGGTGGTCACCGTGCCCACCACGGTCGCGGCGAGCGACGACGACACACTCACGTTCACGGTCGGGCAGTTGCAGGACATCGACTCGCTCAACGTCACCGTCGGCGTACTCGTCGTCGACTACGAGATCTGGAACCTGATCTGGCCGGTCCTGACCGACATGGCGGCCAAGGACTTCTCACCTCAGCCGGCCATGGCCGAGAGCTGGACGAGCAGCCCCGATGGTCTGACATGGACCTACAAGATGCGCCCCGGGATGAAGTGGAGTGACGGCGAACCAATGACCGCCGAGGACGTGAAGTACACGATCGATCGGGCCAACGAAGAGCAGTGGAACAGTCATATCAGCACCACCGCCAACCTCACGGCCGAGATCATCGACGATTCGACCCTCGAGATCACGACATCGGTACCCGATCCGCGCCTGCCGGCGCTCGATGCGTCGTACATCCTTCCGAAGCACATCTACGAGAACGTCTCCGCCGAAGACATGCCCACCTACGCCGCAGAGGACAAGATCGGCGGCGGTCCGTTCATGCTCGACGAGGTGACCCAGGAGTTCACCCGTCTGGTACGGAACCCGAACTGGTATGGCAAGAAGCCGGCCATGGACGAGGTGATCTTCCGCTTCTATGCCGATGACAACGCCCAGTTCCAGGCTCTACAGGGCGGTGAGATCGACGCCCTCGACGGCGTCCCCGAACAATCTTTTGCCAGCATCGAGAACAGCGACACCATCGAGGCCATCGCCGGTACTCAGGGTGGTTTCAGCGAGCTGGGGATGAACTCCGGATGCTCGTCGTCGCCAGGTGACGGCCATCCCGCGCTGCTCGACAAGAAGGTTCGCCAGGCGATCAACTATGCCATCGATCGTGATCTGATGGTCGAGAAGAGCCTGGTGGGTCACGGCACACCTGGCACGGCCATCGTGCCGTCCGCCGACCCCTCGTGGGATCTGAAGATCAACGACGACAAGCTCTACAAGTACGACCCTGTCAAGGCAAGTGCGTTGCTCGACGAGGCCGGTTGGAAAGACAGCGACGGCGATGGAGTGCGCGACAAGGACGGCAAGGAACTGAAGTTCAGGTACTTCGATCGTACCGAGGGCGAAGGCAGCCCAAACACCGACTTCATCACCGGCTGGTTGAAAGACATCGGCATCGCCACAGAGGTGACGAGCATGGACGACGACACGCTGACGGCGGCCATCGGGCAGAACGAGTTCGACTTGTTCACCTGGGGCTGGGTGCCGTTCGTCGATCCCGATCCCATGGTCAGCTACTTCATCACGTCGCAGGTCACCACCGACCCGGAGGTGGTCGGCTACAACGACGCCAACTGGTGCAACGACGAGTACGACAAGTTGTACGAGCAGCAACATGTCGAGCTCGATCCGGCCAAGCGGCGCGACATCGTGCAGAAGATGCTGGAGATCTTCTATGAGGAAGCCCCGTATGCCGTTCTGTACAAGTACGACGATCTGCAGGCCATTCGCTCTGACCGTTGGGAGAACTTCGTGCGCCAGCCCGCCGAGACGGGCCCGGTGTTGTTCACCAACACCTCGCCGGCATACCTCGAGATGGTCGCCAAGGACGGGAGCTCGGACAGCGGTACATCGGCCGGGCTGTGGGCAGGTGTCGGGGTCGCCGCGATCGCCATCGTCGGTGGTGGTCTGTGGTTCCGCAGTCGGCGCAAGGGAAGCGACGACGAGCGCGAATAGGTCGTGAGTACCCGCCTGTTGATCAGGAAGTTGTTCGACGCCATCGCGCTGCTGGCGATGGTGTTGGTGTTCAACTTCTTCCTCTTTCGCGTGGTCGATCGTGATCCGCTGGCGAGGTACAGGGGTCGCAGCAAGCTGAGCCAGGAGCAGCGCGCCGCGATCATCAAACGGTTCGGTCTCGACGGCAGCAAATGGGACCAGTTCGTGCAATACGTCAGTCACACGCTGCGCGGCGACTTCGGTCGCAGCTTCGACTCGAGCAAGCCGGTCGTCAGCGAGATCCGCGAGAGTCTTCCGAACACCTTCGCGCTGGTCGGCATATCGACCGTGCTGACGATCGGCATAGGTTTGTGGATCGGCATTCGTGCCGGGTGGAAGCGTGGCGGCCGGTTCGACAAGGTCAGCAGCCCTATCACCATGGCCTTGTACGGAACACCTGAGTTCTTCCTCGGCATGCTGCTACTGGCGTTCTTCGCGGCCAGGCTCGGGTGGTTCCCGACGGGCGGGTCCAGCGACCCGGCAGGCAATTATTCCGGGTTCGCCGCCTTCGTGGATCGTGCTCGACATCTGGTTCTGCCTGTGGCGACGCTCACCCTCGGTTATCTCGGCTCGTACGCGCTGGTCATGCGAACATCGATGCTCGACACCCTTCGCGAGGACTACCTCATCACCGCCAGGGCCAAAGGCTTGCGTGACCACGACGTGATGCACAGCCACGCCGTGCCCAACGCGTTGTTGCCGTCCGTGTCATTGATCGCCATCGGCTTCGGTTTCATCATCGGTGGGGCGATCGCAACCGAGACCGTGTTCTCCTATCCCGGGCTCGGACTGGCGACGTACGAGGCGATCGGCAACAACGACTTGCCGATGATGCAGGCCTTGTTCTTGATTTCCAGTGTGACGGTGATCGTGTTCAACATTCTCGCCGACATCGTGCTGACGTTTCTCGATCCACGGATCCGGGTCGGCGCATGAGCTCGCCGTCAAAGGGCTCGACGACCTGGAGGCGCCGCAGGCATTCGGCCAAGCGGGTGTGGGCTCGACTGCGGCGGGATCGCTCGGCAACGGTCGGTTTGCTGCTGCTGGCCCTGTTCGTGGCGATGGCGCTGTTCGCGCCGTTGTTCGCCGATCGCCGTGAACTGCTGGCCGTGTCGGGGCGCAACAACCCCGATCTCGCTCCCCCGAGCCGCGAGTTCTGGCTGGGCACCGACGAGATCGGACGAGATCTGTTCGCCCAGTTGGTGTGGGGTGCCCGCGTGTCGCTGTACATCGGCCTACTGGCGACTGTCGTCGCCGTCGTCATCGGCTCGGTGCTCGGGTTGATCGCCGGCTACGCCAAGGGCTGGATCAGCAGGGTGATGCTGGCGATCGACGACTTCTTCCTGGTGCTGCCGTTCATCCCGCTGGCGATCGTGTTGGCCATGTTGCTCGGTCGCTCGCCCACGATCATGGCCTTGGTCATCGGCGGCACGTTCTGGGCGGGTGGTTCGCGCCTGATCCGAGCTCAGGTGCTGTCGTTGCGCGAACGTGGCTACGTCGAGCGCGCAACGGCACTGGGGGCATCGAGCCGGCACATCGTCACCCGTCATGTGTTGCCGGGCGTCGCTCCGTTGATCATCGCCAACGCATCGCTGATCGTGCCCGGCGCGATTCTCGCCGAGAGCACCTTGGCCTTCCTCGGCCTCGGCGATCGCTTCTCGCCGAGTTGGGGCACGATGTTGGACGGCGCCCAGTCGAGTGGCGCCTTGACCTTGAATGCCTGGTGGTACTACTTGCCGCCGGGCCTGTGCATCATCGGCATCGTCATTGCGTTCACACTGGTCGGCAATGCATTGGAGCGAATCTTCGACCCGCGCCTGGTGGGTCGATGATCGCTCCGCTGCTCGACGTCGGCGATCTGCACGTGACGTACCGCAGTACACGTGGGCCGATCCCGGCGGTGCGCGGCGTCTCGTTCCAGCTCGGGCGCGGCGAGACACTCGGTCTGGCGGGCGAGAGTGGTTCTGGCAAGTCGACGATGACGATGGCGTTGCTCCGCTTGGTGCCCGAGGGCACGACCATCACCGGCTCCGTGACCTTGGCCGGCGAGGACGTGCTGGCCATGAAGCCGGGCCGGTTGCGTGCCGTGCGTTGGGCCGAGGCGGCAGTGGTGTTCCAAGGTGCTCAGCACGTGCTCAACCCGGTCCGACGGGTCTCGTGGCAGATCCAGGAAGCAATCGACGTGCACGATGGCACCAACAAGGTCGCCGATCTGTTGGAGCAGGTCGGCATCCCCAGATGGCGAATCGACGCCTATCCCCACGAACTGTCGGGCGGACAGAAGCAGCGGGTGATGATCGCCATGGCGCTTGCGTGTGATCCGGAGCTGTTGATCGCGGACGAACCGACCACAGCGCTCGACGTGATGGTGCAAGCCCAAGTTCTGAAGTTGCTGGCAGATCTGCAGCGTGATCGCGGACTGGCGATGATCTTCATCACCCACGATCTGTCGGTGCTCTCGACCGTGGCCGATCGGCTGGCAGTGATGTATGCCGGACGACTCGTCGAGACGGGCCCGGCGAAGGAGATGTTGCGCGGCGCCCGACATCCGTACACCAAGGCGTTGGCGGCGGCGTTCCCGACGATCGGTGACTCGTCTTCGCGGATGGCGCCGTCAGGTCTGTCCGGTGACCCACCCGACCCGGCAGCTGTGCCGGGCGGTTGCCCATTTCACCCCCGCTGCCCGATCGCCACGGCCGAGTGCGCGACGACCACGGTCGAGCTTCGTCAGCTCTCGACGGGTTGGGAGGCGGCGTGCCTGAAGTTGTGAGCACTCCGTTGCTGCATGTTGCGGGTGCCGAGGTCACTTACCCGGCGCGGTGGCGCGGGGGCTTGGCGGTGCGGGCCGTTGATGGAGTCGACCTCGACGTGGCACCCGGAGAGGTGCTCGCCTTGGTCGGTGAGAGTGGCTGCGGGAAGACGACGCTGGCCCGGACGGTTCTCGGCCTCCAGCCTCTGAGCGGCGGCTCGATCAGGTTCGACGGCGAGTTGCTGCCGACGTCGAGATCCGGCCTGAGGGCGTATCGCCGCAAGGCGCAACTCGTCTTCCAGGATCCAACGGGAAGCATCAATCCCCGCCAGTCGATCTACGAGATCGTTGCCGAAGGACTGCGAATCCACCGCGAACGGGCAAATGAGGAGGCGAGAGTCGCCGCGGCCTTGTCGGACAGCGGTCTACGCCCACCCGAGCAATTCTTCCTGCGTTTCCCACACGAGCTCTCCGGTGGTCAACGCCAGCGCGTGATCATCGCCGGGGCGATGGTGCTGGAGCCGAAGTTGCTGGTCGCCGACGAGCCGGTTTCATCGCTCGACGCCTCGGTACGCGGCGAGATCCTGCAGCTGCTGCTCGGGCTGTCGCGCGATCGCGGCATGACCATCCTCGTCGTCACCCACGACCTCGGGCTGGCATGGAACATCGCAGACAGGGTCGCCGTGATGTATCTCGGCCGAATCGTCGAGATCGGCACGACCGAGCAGATCCTTGCCGCGCCGCAACACCCGTACACGAAGGCCTTGCTCTCGGTCGTGCCCGAGCACGACAGGTTGGATCAGCAGATCCTCACCGGCGAGGCTCCGGATCCGACGAACATCCCGGTTGGGTGTCGGTTCCATCCGCGCTGCCCTTTGTATCAGAGTGGCGAGGCGGAACGGATCGGCATCATGCATGCCTGCACGTCCGATGACCCGGCACTGCTCGACGGCGTCGCCTGTCACGCCGCCCGCCGCTGACCCCCCGTCCACCTTCGTCGGGCGCGATACCAGAACTGTCAGTGCTCACAGCGCGCCCGGCCGGAGGGGTCGGGCGCGAGACCGGAACTGTGAGTGCTCACAGCGCGCCCGATCGGCGGGTCAGGCGAGGCGGCGGGGGAAGCGTTGAGACCAGCGGCGCTCGGCGATCAGCAGATCGGACTCGTAGGCATCGAGCTCGATCTCGACCATGTACTCGTCGGCGCTGCCCCGAACCTGCAGGCGAGACTCGACGGCGACGGAAGCCTCCGGCCAGTCGATCTCGAACCGTACGGTGCCACCTGCGGTGGCGTTCGCCGGGTCGGTGATCGGCACCGTGACGTGCCCCTCGTAGTGGTCGGTCATTCGTCCGCCGTGAGGTGTGTCGTACGTGCTGCCGTATTTGGTCTGCACGGTCGTCAACCGGGCGAGCACGTCGTGGTTCATGCTCCAGGTGAGGCCGTTGAGGTCGGGCTGCTGAGGCGCATCGACCGCCGCGAACGAGGGCACCCCCGAGCCGCCGGGCGGCAGTACCGGGAGTTGCATCTGCAATGACTCGACGGTCATCGTGACCAGCGCCGGCGGCACCCACGTGTTCGGCCAATCGCTGCCGGCGATGCTGAGCCGAATCGAATGACCGGCTGGGAACACCCAGGATGTCGCTTCCATCTCGACTTCGACCTCGTAGGGCTCACCCGGCACGAGCGGGGCAGGTGGGTCTACCCGATGTGTGAGGTTGAGCAACCCCCGCGTGACCAGGGCCGACGTGCCATCCGGCCATACGTCGTTGAGCTTCACCGAGAGATATGCGACTGGCTGATCGGACGTCACCGTGGCCCGGACCACGACATGTCCGAGCACCTCCGTCGGTGTCCTGACTGGCCAGTCCGTGGTCAACGACCAGGCATCGTCGGCGCGTTGGTCGAGCGGTTGACCCCACGGCAATCCTCCGGCACACGAGATCCAAGCAGTCCAGCCGGTGTCGGCTCGGGCTTGCAGCGATCGCCGTCGACCGTCGTACAGCGTGATTGGCGACAGCCGTTGTGCCGGCCAGTCGGTTTCGTATCGCCATTCGCCACCGTGCGCGGCGAGATCCGGTTCCGGCCTGGTGGCGTGGCGCACGAACACCCGAATCGGTGGCCGCGGCTCTCGACGATCGTCGCGCAACCACTGGCCGAAGAAGCTGATCATCTCTGGTACGAGGTCGATGTGCGGTCCGGGTAACGAAGACGATGGTGCCATGTGGCTCCACGGTCCGATGAGCAGTTCCTTCTCGCACGTCAGGTTCGCAAAGGTGCGAAGCGTGTTGTTGCGATAGCCATCTGCCCAACCAGCCACGATCATCGTCGGGCATTCGATGCGGGCGTAGTCGGGGCGAACCGAGCCGTGACGCCAGTACGGCCCGTCGAGCTGCTCGCCCATCCAGCGCAGCAGCCACGGCTCGTGCTCGGCGATGCGTGCGAGCCACTCGTCGCGCCACCCATCACCCCAGATCGCCGGCACCGGAGGGAGTGCGTTCATCGGTGTCATGTAGTGGCAGTAGTCGACGAGGTCGATCGCCCGCAGTGCTCCGCCCATGTAATGCACGTCGTCCGTGTAGCGGTCGTCGGTGGCGTAGATCGCGCAGATCGCGCCGAGCGCAGGAGGGCGCTCGCACGCCAACTGCAGTGAGTTGAACCCTGAGTAGCTGTACCCGAACATCCCGACACGGCCATTGCTCCAGGGTTGGTCGCCGAGCCAGGTGACCACATCGGTCAGGTCGGCAAGTTCGGTCAGCGGGTACTCGTCGGTGGCTCGCCCCGCCGACGAGCCGGTTCCGCGGAGATCGACACGGCAGACCGCGAAGCCACCTTCGGATCGCAGGCGCAAGTAGTCGTCGGAATGCGACTCGCTCGTGAGGTCATCCTTCCGATAGGGCAACGCCTCCAGCAGCACCGCAGCGCGCCCGGTGTCACCAGGCAGATACAGGTCGGCGGCGAGCCGAGTGCCGTCGCGTGCCGTGATCCACACCTGCTCGCAACGCACGGGCGGGAGCGTATCTCGTGACCTCACCAGGTCAGCGAGGCAGCCCTAGGTCAGCGAGGCAGAAGGGTGTAAGCGGGGTTGGTGAACTCCAGATGGTCACCGTGCATGACCGGAACACCTTCGATGGCGACCCGCCGACCGAGGGTGATGCCGCCGATCGCCCGCCGCCCGGTCCATACCGCGGTAACCGTGCCGGTGTCGTCGGAGATGGAGACCGCCAACGCGGCCTGGCCCACCGTCGGCCTGGCGGTCATGCGTGTGACCTTGCCGGACACACACACACGCCGGCGGGATTGGGCGTCGCGGATCGGCGTGCTCACTGGCACCGGGCAGGGATCAGCCGGTTGGCTTTCCGATTGCTTACGACGCCGCAACACCGCGGTCAGCCGACCAGTGCCCGGCGGACGTCGTCCTCGACGCCGCCCGTGACCAGTACCAACACCTCGTCTCCCCGGTGCAACACCGTGTCGCCTCGGGGCACCACGACGTGACCGTCGCGGAGCACGGCCACCACAGTCGACTCGCGTGGCAGGCCGAGTTCGGTGATTTCCTTGGCAATCGCCGGTGAGCCTTCGGCCAACGTGACCTCGGCGAGGCGGGCTTTGCCACCTTCGAGGCTGAGCAGCCGGACGAATGAGCCGACCGTGACGGCTTCCTCGACGAGACCCGTGAGCAGGTGAGGTGTCGAGACCGAGATGTCGACGCCCCACATGTCGTTGAACATCCACTCGTTCTTCGGGTTGTTGACGCGGGCCAGGACGCGCGGCACGGCGAACTCCTGCTTGCTGAGCAAGGAGACCACCAGGTTGTCCTCGTCATCGCCGGTGACGGCGGCGACGACATCGGCTTCGGCGGCACCGACGGCGTTGAGCGTGGCCACCTCGCAGGCGTCGCCCAGGCACCACGTGACACCGACCGGTGTGCGAGTAGCGCGGCCTTGAGTCACGATCGCCGGATCGTTGTCGATCAACGTCACCTCGTGACCCGAATCCTGCAGTTGGCCGGCCATGTAGCGCCCGACGCTGCCGGCACCGGCGATGATCACCTTCATCAGTGCGTCCCGTCCGTGAGATGCAGGGCCTCGTCGAGTTGCGCGGCGTGGTCGGCGGGTACGACGACGTGCAGGACGTCGTCTTCCTGCAGCAGCGTGCCCGACGGTGGTATCGACGCCTCGCCAAACCGACCGAGAACCGCGACGCGACCTGCGGTCGATGCCTCGATGTCGGCCACGGTTCTTCCTGCCGCCGCTGCGGGGACTCGTCGTTCGATGATCGTGAACTTTGCCGACGGGTCGATCCAGTCGGGCGTGGATTCCGATATCAGTAGGTGACGCAGGACCCGTGCGCTCGTCCAGGTCACCGAGGCAACGGTGGCGATACCCAACCGTTCGTAGATCGAAGCCCGCCGCGGGTCGTAGATGCGGGCGACCACGTGTTTGACCCCGAACGTCTCGCGAGCGACACGAGCGATGAGGATGTTCGAGTTGTCGCCGCTGGTGACCGCAGCGACGGCACAGTCCGGCGTGATTCCGGCCTCGGTCAGTACGTCGCGGTCGAATCCGACGCCCACCATCGTCGTCCCCTTGAAGTCGTCACCGAGGCGACGGAATGACTCGGAACGGCGATCGATCACGATGACGTCGTGTTCCGAGGACACGAGACTGAGGGCGACCTCCGAGCCAACTCGGCCACAGCCAACGACGATGACATGCATACTCGGAACTCCTACTGCTCTTCTGTGTGATCGCCGAGTGTATGGATCGGGACCGAGACAACGGCGGTGTGCGGACGGTAGAGCAGTTTCGCCTTCAGGGCAAAGGCGCTGCCGTTGTGCAGCCATTGCGACTTCCACGATGTGACGAATTCGGGGATGACGACCGTGATGATGTCGCCGGCGTGACGCTCGTCGAGTTCGTCGATGAACTGCAGGATCGGACGGGTCAGTTCACGGTACGGCGAGTAGACCGTGTGCAGTTCGATCGGCACCTCGAACGCCTTCCACTGGTCTTCGACGGCCTTGCGTTCTTCGTCGTTGCTGGCCACGGTGACGGCCAGAATGCGGTCGGGATTCAACGAGCGGGCGTACTGCACGCCACGCAGCACACCCTTGTTCACGCCGCCGACCAACACGACCATCGTGTGGGTTTCGCGTGGCGCCCGGTAGCCGGGCGGCGCGACGACAGCGCCGCGGCTCCTCTTGTAATGCTTGCCGATCGATCGGAAGACGAACACCATGATCGGGATCAGAACCGCCGGGATCCAGGCGCCTTCGACGAACTTGGAGGCAACCACGATGATCGCGATCAGCCCGGTTGACACTGCCCCGATGGCGTTGATCACCATGCTGGAGCGCCAGTTCGGTTCGCGTTCTTTGAGGTGATGGCGGACCATCCCGGCCTGGCTGAGGGTGAATCCGGTGAACACGCCGAAGGCGTACAACGGGATCAGTTTGGAGATGTCGCCATTGAAGGCGATGATCAAGACGCTGGCGACCGAGGCCAGGAAGAGGACGCCATTGGAGAACACCAGCCGGGCACCACGGTTGAAGAACTGGCGGGGAAGGAACCCGTCCCTGGCAATGATCGATGCCAGCCGAGGGAAGTCCGCATAGGCCGTGTTGGCGGCGAGGATCAGGATCAGGAAGGTGCCGACCATCAACATCCAGAACAGGGCCCCCTTGCCGCCGAAAACGTACTCGGCCATCAGCCCGAGCCCGTTGCCGTCGTGCTCGCCACGGTACGGCTTGAGGTGGGAGGCCAGCACCGACACACCGAGGAAGCACGAGCCCAGGATCACACCCATCCACACCAGGGTGTGCGCGGCGTTCTTGCTCTCGGGAACCCTGAACGCGGGAACGCCGTTCGACACCGCCTCGACGCCCGACAGTGCGACGGCACCTGATGAGAATGCCCGGGCCAACATGTACAGGCTGAGGCTGTTGTGAAGTTTCGAGGCGATGATCGCTTCGTCCGAGAGCATGCTGTCGGGGATCGGCGGCACGTGCTGTACGAACACACGATAGAAGCCGGTTCCGAGCAGGATCAGCAACATGATCACGTAGAAGTACGTCGGTCCGGCAAAGGCGGCCCCGCTCTCTTTCACACCGCGCAGGTTGACGACGGTCATCAGCAAGATGCACGCCAGACAAATCGGTACGGTCCACCTGTTCGAGAAGCCTGTTGCCGTGCGGATGGCCAGCACGCCGCCGGCGACGCTGACCGCCACCGTCAGGATGTAGTCGACCAGAAGGGATGCCCCGGCGACCAATGAGGGAGTCTCGCCGAGGTTCTCCCGGCTGACGATGTACGCGCCGCCACCCGACGGGTAGGCGTGGATCGTCTGCCGGTAGCTCATCACCACGATGACGAGCAGCACACACACGACAATGGCGATCGGAGTCAACAGGTTGAACGCCGTCGCGCCGATGCCGGCCTGCAGCAACAACACGACCAGGATCTCGTCAGTGGCGTAGGCAGTCGACGAGATCGCATCCGACGCGAAAACAGGAAGCGCAACGAGCTTGCGAATCCGTTGGTGCGCTTCCTCCTCCGACGAGATCGGCTTGCCGATGAGGATTCGTTTCAGCGCCGGCATGCCGAACACCCACAGTTGACGGTCGAGCCGGCGTAGAAGTTGAACATCGTCCGCCGAACGTAGCGTGTTCGCGTCGCTCCAGTGGGATGGATCAGGCTGCAAGCTGGCTTGTTCGGATCCTGCGGGACCGTCGAGGAGTCGAACGAGTCGGGTTGGCAGGCGCTGCCAGGTCCGATAGAGTCAAATCCTCGTGTACGCCAGCCGGCGTGCCTCCAACCGAAGTCTGTGTGCGCCCCCAGAAGTGTGTGGACGGGGGGACCTCGCAGCAAGAACTGAATCCGGTGCTCCGCCGGCCGTTGGGCCTGCGGAGCATCTGCGTGTACGACCAATGCCCGGGTGACCGGGTCTGACCCGAAAAGGTTGCCGATTATGGCACTGAAAGCGATCGTTGGCGAGAAAGTCGCCATGAGCCAGGTGTGGGTGAACGACAAGGTCGTGCCCGTCACTGTGCTCCGCGTCGAGCCGGCCCGCATCGTCCAGGTGAAGACCATCGAACGCGACGGGTACTCGGCGCTCCAGGTCACGTTTGGCCACAAAGATGCCAAGAAGCTCACCAAGCCGCAGGCCGGCCACTTCGCCAAGGCCGGTGTCCAGCCCGGTCGCCGCGTGGTCGAGCTCCGCCTCGACTCCGTCGACGGTTACGAGGTCGGTCAAGAGATCAAGGTCGACACCATGGTCGAGGGGCAGCGGGTCGACGTCACCGCGGTCAGCCGAGGCAAGGGTTTCGCCGGCGGCATGAAGCGCCACAACTTCAAGGGCCAAGGCGCCAGCCACGGCAACCACAAACACCACCGTGCGCCCGGATCAATCGGCTCGGCGAGCTACCCCGGTCGGGTGTTCAAGGGTCTGAAGATGGCCGGCCACATGGGCCACGAGCAGGTCACCACGCTGAACCTCGAGGTGGTGCAGGCCGATGTCGAGCGCAACCTCTTGCTGGTCAAGGGCTCGGTACCCGGTCCCAACGGCGGCGTCGTCATCGTTCGCAACGCAGTGAAGGGTAAGTGACCGACATGGCATCGATCACCGTGAAGAACTCATCCGGACAAGACGCCGGCAGCCTCGACCTCGACGAAGCGATGTTCGGCGTGCAGCCCAATGTGCCGCTGATGCACCAGGTCATCACGGCCCAGTTGGCGGCTCGCCGCAGCGGCACGCAGAGCACCAAGACCCGCGCCGAGGTCCGTGGTGGTGGCAAGAAGCCGTTCAAGCAGAAGGGCACCGGTAACGCCCGCCAGGGCTCGACCCGCTCGCCGCACATGAGCGGGGGTGGCGTCGCTCATGGCCCCAAGCCGCGCAAGTACGACCAGAAGACCCCGAAGAAGATGATCAAGCTCGCACTGCGCTCGGCGCTGAGCGATCGGGCCGCCGATGGCAAGATCGTCGTGGTCGATTCGTGGGGTTTCGAGACTCCGAAGACGAAAGATGCCAAGAAGGCGCTCGGCGCTCTCGGTGTCGAGGGCAAGGCCTTGGTCGTCGTCGACATCGACGACACCAACACCATCAAGAGCTTCCTCAACCTTCCCGAGGTGCAGCTGATCGAGAGTCGTGAGCTGAACGCATACGACGTGCTGTGCAGCGACTACGTCATCTTCTCCCACGCCACGTTGCCGGGTGGGGGCGAGGTCACGGCTGCCCCGGCCCAGAAGAAGCCGGCACAGAAGGCCGCCACCACCAAGGAAGCAGCACCGAAGAGGGAAGCGGCCGCGAAGGTCGTCAGCGCGGACGTTCCCAAAGACGACAGCGCAGCCGATGCCGAGCCCGAGACGACATGGGCCGGCAGCCTCAAGGCTGTCGGCGGCGACGCTCCGGAGGGTTACGCGATCAAGGGCAACGCTTCGTCGATGCTCTACCACGTGCCCGGCTCGGCGTTCTACGACCGCACCGATGCCGAATACTGGTTTGCGACCGCCGAAGATGCCGAGGCCGCCGGCTTCCAGCTGCCCCCCAGTCAGCGCGACAAGGAAGACGAGTCATGAAAGATCCCCGCGACATCATCTTGGCGCCCGTGGTATCAGAGAAGAGCTACGGCCTCATCGAGCATGGCGTCTACACGTTCAAGGTCCATCCGAGCGCCAGCAAGCCGGAGATCTCCGACGCCGTCAAGGCGATCTGGGGCGTCGACGTCGTGCAGGTCAACACCCTCAACCGGAAGGGCAAGGTGACGCGTGGTCGTCGCAGCAATCGTTCCGGCTCCAAGCCCGACACCAAGCGGGCACTCGTCAAGCTGGCGGCGGGCCAAGAGATCCCGCTGTTCGAGAACTGAGCTGAATCATGGCTATTCGTTCACGTAAACCAACCAGTCCCGGTCGTCGGTTCCAGACGACGTCCGACTTCGCTGATATCACCAAGGTCGCGCCAGAGAAGGCGCTGCTCTCCTCGTTGTCGAAGAGCGGCGGCCGCAACGTCTATGGCCGCAAGACCTCACGTCACCGCGGCGGCGGCCACAAGCGGGCGTACCGGATGGTCGACTTCACCCGTAACAAGGATGGTGTCACGGCCAAGGTCGCAGCCATCGAGTACGACCCCAATCGCACGTGCCGCATCGCCCTCCTGCACTACGCCGATGGCGAGAAGGCCTACATCCTGGCGCCGAAGGGCCTGACGGTCGGCGATCACGTCAGCAGCGGGCACGGTGCCGACATCAAGCCGGGCAACGCCCTGCCGTTGCGTTACATCCCTGTTGGTACCACGCTTCACAACGTCGAGTTGCGCCCTGGCGGCGGCGGCAAGATGGCCCGCTCGGCCGGCGTTGCCGTGCAGCTGGTCGCCAAAGAAGGCGAGTTCGCCACGCTGCGTCTGCCCTCCACAGAGATGCGTCGCGTGTTGATCGACTGCCGTGCCACGGTCGGCGAGGTCGGCAACAGTGAGCACGAACTGATCACGATCGGCAAGGCCGGCCGCAACCGCTGGAAGGGTGTGCGCCCGCAGACCCGTGGCGTGGCCATGAACCCGGTCGACCACCCCCTTGGTGGCGGCGAGGGCCGCACGTCCGGCGGTCGTCCGCCGGTGTCACCGTGGGGCAAGCCAGAGGGTGTGCGCACCCGCAACGTCAACAAGCCGTCTCAGCAACTGATCGTGCGCCGTCGCCGCACGTCGAAGGGTCGCCGCTAGTCATGAGGGGTAATACGCAATGTCACGCAGCCTGAAGAAGGGCCCGTTCGTCGACGACCATCTGTTGAAGAAGGTCGACACGCAGAACACCGCCGGCGAGCGCAAGGTCATCAAGACCTGGAGTCGTCGCAGCACCATCATCCCCGACATGGTCGGACACACCATTGCTGTCCACGACGGTCGCAAGCACGTGCCGGTGTACGTCACCGAGTCGATGGTCGGTCACAAGTTGGGCGAGTTCAGCCCGACCCGCACCTTCCGCTATCACGCCGGCCAAGAGAAGAACACGAAGGGTCGCCGCTGATGACCGGTCCAAAGTTGAACGAGGCCACCATGGTGGCCGGTGAGCGCAGTGGCACCAAGGCCAGCGCCAAGTACCTCCGCGTTTCGGCCTACAAGGCTCGAGTCGTGTTGAACCTGATCCGCGGTCTGCCCGTGAAGCGTGCAGACGAGGTGTTGCAGTTCAGCGACCGTGAGGTGTCCAACGACATTCGCAAGGTGCTGGCCTCGGCCGTAGCCAACGCCCAGCACAACGACGAGCAGGATCCCGACGAGTTGTTCGTCAAGGCCTGCTTCGCCGACGAGGGCCCGACGCTGAAGCGGTTCACGCCGCGGGCACGTGGCCGTGGCAACCGCATCAACAAGCGCACGTGCCACATCACCATCGTGCTCGGTCGCCTCGACGAGGCCCGTCTCGAGATCGTTCAGGCCCGCGAGGCCAAGCGCACCGCCGCTGGTCGTCGTCGCCCGGCTGCTGGTGGCACGAGCGCCAGCCGCAGGGCCCGCGTCGAGCGCAGCCGCCAACGTGCCGCCGAGGCACGTGGCGGCACCGTGGGCGACGCCCAAGACTTGAAGGACCAAGCAGAAGCCCACGACCACGAACACGACGATCAAGTCGTGGAGGCAGTCGAGACCGACGAGACCGAAGTGGTTGAGGTCGCCGAGACAGACGCAGATGTGGAAGGCGCAGGGGTGACCAAGGCGGCCGAAGCCAGTGCAGATGAGAGCGGAGGTGCCGAGGGAAGCGCCAGCGACGAGGCACAGTCCGACGAAGGCGAAAGCGAAGCGGACGCCAAGGAGGACAATTCATAATGGGTCAGAAGATCAATCCCTACGGCTTCCGTCTCGGTATCACCACCGACTGGAAGAGCCGCTGGTTCTCCGAGCGTGACTACAAGGAATATCTCACCGAGGATTGGAAGATCCGCAAGGCGCTGATGACCAAGCTGGAGAGCGCAGCCGTCAGTCGCATCGAGATCGAACGCACACGTGACAAGGTCCGCGTCGATATCCACACCGCCCGCCCGGGCATCGTGATCGGTCGTCGTGGCGCTCAGGCCGACGAGTTGCGCGCCCTGCTCACCGACATCACCGGCAACCCAAAGGTGCAGCTCAACATCGTCGAGATCAAGAGCCCCGAACTCGACGCCGCACTGATCGCCCAAGGCGTTGCCGACCAGCTGGTCAACCGCATCGCCTTCCGCCGAGCAATGAAGCGTGCCGTGCAGAACGCCCAGAAAGCCGGTGCTCTCGGCATCCGCGTGCAATGCTCCGGCCGCCTCGGCGGCGCTGAGATGAGCCGTACCGAGTGGTACCGCGAGGGTCGAGTCCCGTTGCACACGCTGCGCGCCGACATCGATTTCGGTGTGCGCGAGGCGCGTACCTCGAGCGGCCGTGTTGGCGTGAAGGTGTGGATCTACAAGGGCGACATCGTTCCCTACAAGAGCATCAACGACGACAAGATCACCCGCGAGGCGGCGATGGCTGCCGGGGATCCGTCAGGCGCAGGTCAGCCACGTCGTGTCGTGTCGTCGGCGGGTCGCCGCCCGGCCGAAGGCGACGTCGAGGCCACACCACTGATCAAAGAAGCCGATCCGGAACTGGAGAAGCTGCTCGACGAAGAAGAAGAGATCGCTCGCCGGACGCACCTCGGCTCGGAAGCCCCGCATTTCCGTGGGGAGGACTGATTCATCATGTTGATGCCTCGCAAAGTTGCACATCGTAAACACCACCGTGGCCGAACCTCCGGCCTCACCAAGGGCGGAGCCCACCTGGCCTTCGGTGAGTACGGCATTCAGGCCCTCGAGCCAGGCTGGCTGAGCGCTCGTCAGATCGAGGCCGCTCGTATCGCCATGACCCGCGCCATCAAGCGTGGTGGCAAGGTCTGGATCAACATCTTCCCCGACAAGCCCGTGACCAAGAAGCCTGCCGAGACGCGCATGGGTTCCGGCAAGGGCAACCCCGAGTTCTGGGTAGCTGTCGTGCGCCCGGGACGGGTGCTGTTCGAGCTGTCCTACCCCAACGAAGAGATCGCCAGGGCTGCCATGTCCAAGGCCATCCAGAAGCTGCCGATCAAGGCTCGCATCATCACTCGCGAGGAGGTCTACTGATGGCCAAGTCAAACGTAGAGCTGAAAGAACTCGACCTCGGAGCCCTCGTCGACGAGCTCCGTGCGACGAAGCAGGAGGCGCTCAACCTGCGCTTCCGCAACGCCACCGGTCAGCTCGACAACAACGCCGAGATCCGCACGGTGCGTCGCCAGATCGCGCGCATCAACACCTACATCCGTCAGCGTGAGATCGCTCTCGCCGAGACCGGGAAGTAAGACATGCCAGAAGAAGTCGAAGTCACCGAAACCGAAGTACCCGCCACAGAAGCCAAGGTTGTGGCTGCGCCCGCACCAGCCGCGGCTGCGCCGGCGACAGGCGAGCGTCACAACCGCAAGACCCGCGAGGGGCTCGTGGTGTCCGACAAGATGGACAAGACCGCAGTGGTCGCCGTCATCGAGCGGGTTCGTCACGCGAAGTACGGGAAGTTCATGATGCGCACCAAGCGCCTCTACGCCCACGACGAGACCAACGACGCCAACCTCGGCGACAAGGTCCGCGTCATGGAGACCCGTCCGCTCAGCAAGAACAAGCGCTGGCGCATCGTCGAAGTGCTGGAGAGGGCAAAGTGAGCGAACGGAGTGAGCGAGCCATCGTCACGGTGATCGAGCGCAGCGAGAAGTGGGAGGTGACACAGTGATCCAGCAAGAGTCCCGACTGCGCGTGGCCGACAACAGCGGCGCCAAAGAGGTCCTGTGCATCAAGGTGTTGGGCGGCACGCGTCGTCGTTACGCGTCGATCGGCGACATCTTCGTCGCCACCGTCAAGGACGCCATCCCCGGTGCGGGCGTGAAGAAGGGCGACGTCGTCAAGTGCGTCGTCGTGCGCACCAAGAAAGAAAAGCGCCGTCCCGACGGCAGCTACATCCGATTCGACGAGAACGCGGCCGTGATCATCAAAGACGATCTCACCCCGCGTGGCACCCGCATCTTCGGCCCAGTCGGGCGCGAGCTGCGAGACAAGAAGTTCATGCGCATCGTTTCCTTGGCACCGGAGGTGCTCTGACCATGAAGCTGAAAAAGGGTGACACCGTGCGGGTGATCACAGGCAAGGACAAGGGCCAAGAGGGTGAGATCGTTCAGGTCCTCCCGTCCGAGAACAAGGTCATGGTCATCGGCATCAACATCGCCAAGAAGCACTCGAAGGCGCGCAAGACCACCCAGCAGGGCGGGATCATCGATCGCGACATGCCTCTCCACGCCAGCAACGTGATGTTGGTGCACAAGGGCAAGCCGACTCGCGTCGGTTACAAGATCCAAGCCGACGGAACGAAGGTTCGCGTCGCCAAGCGCACCGGCGAGGTGATCGGATGAGCACGGCAACAGCTACTGAATCGACTACCGGGCCGCGGCTCAAGCAGAAGTATCACGCCGAGGTCAAAAGCGCGCTCAAGACCGACCTCGGGCTGGCGAACGTCATGCAAGTGCCGAAGATGGAGAAGATCGTCATCAACATGGGCGTCGGCCGGGCAACACAACAGCCGTCGTTGCTCGAGGGCGCGGTCAAGGATCTCACCCGGATCAGCGGCCAGAAACCGGTGGTCACCAAGGCTCGCGATTCGATCGCCGGGTTCAAGCTTCGTGAAGGGCAGTCGATCGGCTGCAAGGTCACGCTGCGCGGCGACCGCATGTGGGAGTTCTTCGATCGGTTGGTCAGCGTGGCCATTCCTCGTATTCGTGACTTCCGTGGGCTGCCTGCCACCAGTTGGGACGGTCGGGGCAACTACACGTTCGGTCTGGCCGAGCAGGTCGTGTTCCCCGAAATCGACTACGACAAGATCGACGCACCTCGAGGAATGGACATCACGATCGTCACCTCCGCCGCCACCAACGAGCAGGGCAAGGCTCTGCTCGAGGCGTTCGGTTTCCCGTTCAAGCGGGAAGCGGACGTGTCGGCTCCCGAAAAAATCAAACGCCGCGGACCTGCGTACCGCGGCAAAGGCGCCTCTGGCAAGCCAGCGGCGAAGAAGAAGTAACGGAAGGGCATCGAAGTGGCAAAGAAGTCATTGATCAACAAAGCGAATGCCAAGCCGAAGTACAAAGTGCGTGGCTACAACCGGTGCCGCAAGTGCGGTCGGTCGCGTTCGGTGTACCGCAAGTTTGGGTTGTGCCGTGTGTGCCTTCGCAGCATGGCCCACGCCGGCGAGATCCCCGGTATGACCAAGGCGAGTTGGTGAGGAGCGCATCATGATGACAGACCCCATCGCCGACATGCTGACCCGCATCCGCAATGCCAACACGGCTATGCACGATGAAGTACGCATGCCATCGTCCAAGCAGAAGATCGCCCTGGCGACCATCCTCCACAAGGAGGGTTACATCCACGGCTTCAGCACTGCGCCATCGACCACCGGTCCGGGCGACGTGTTGACGATCTCGATGAAGTACTCCGAAGAGCGTCACCGCACGATCTCCGGCCTGCGTCGTATCTCCACCCCTGGCCTCCGGGTCTACCGCAAGGGCGACGCTGTTCCGCGCGTCCTGGGCGGCCTGGGTGTAGCTGTCCTGTCCACCAGTCACGGGCTGATGACCGACCGCGAAGCGCGCAAGCGCAAAGTCGGCGGCGAAGTCCTGTGTTACGTGTGGTGAATCGGAGAACTCATGTCACGAATCGGTAAATCCCCGATCACTGTCCCCGGCGGCGTCGATATCACCATCGATGGCGGCGCGGAGAACACCGTCACGGTCAAGGGTCCGAAGGGCACCCTCAGCCGAACGCTGCCCGGCATCATCACGGTTCGTCGCGAGAGCGAATTGATCGTGGTCGAGCGACCAGACGATCTTCGTGAGAGCCGATCATTGCACGGCCTCACCCGCACCCTGGTCAACAACATGGTCGTCGGCGTCACCGACGGCTTCAGCAAGGAACTCGAGATCATCGGAGTCGGCTATCGCGCCGAGGCTGTCGCGCCGAACAAGCTGCGCATGGCCCTCGGCTTCAGTCATCCGGTGATCGTCGATGCGCCTGAGGGCATCACCTTCGAGGTCCCGGTGCAGACACGAGTGATCGTCAGAGGCATCGACAAGGAAGTCGTCGGCCAGGTGGCCGCCGACATCCGCTCGATTCGCAAGCCGGAGCCTTACAAGGGCAAAGGCGTGCGCTACCTCGGCGAGAAGGTACTCCGCAAGGCCGGCAAGACCGGTAAGAAGTGAGCGAACGATGAGCAAAGTTGCAGAAAAGCGCCGGCAAGGCCGAATTATCCGCCATCGGCGGGTACGCAAGAAGATCCATGGCACCGCGGCTCGTCCGCGCCTGGCCGTCTTCCGTTCCAACAAGCACCTCTCCTTGCAGCTGATCGACGACGAGGCCGGGCGCACACTTGTGTCCGCGTCCACAACAGAAGCCGAGTTGCGAAGCTCAGGTAACGGTGCAACGGTCGCCGCGGCGACCCGATTGGGTCAGTTGGCGGCCGAGCGGGCCAAGGCAGCCGGCATCAGCGAAGTGGTGTTCGACCGTGGTGGGTTCCACTACCACGGCCGTGTGGCAGCGGTCGCCGCTGCCGCACGAGAAGCAGGTCTGGAGTTCTGATGGCAGCGCCAACGAATTACGCCAACAACCCGTCGACCCACAGCTCCGTCGATTCCGGCGGACTGCGCGAGTCGCGCGTCATCCACATCAATCGCGTCGCCAAGGTCGTCAAGGGCGGTCGTCGCTTCTCGTTCACCGCGCTGGTCGTGGTAGGCGATGGCAACGGCCGCGTCGGTCTGGGATACGGCAAGGCCAAGGAAGTGCCGCTGGCCATCCAGAAGGGCACAGAAGAGGCCAAGAAGAACCTGTTCGATGTGCCCCTGGCAGGTAGCACGATCACCCACCCGATCATCGGTGTCACCGGCGCCGGTCGGGTGATGATGAAGCCGGCAGCCGCTGGTACAGGTGTCATTGCCGGTGGTGCGGCCCGCATCATCCTCGAGGAGGCCGGGGTGCACGACGTGCTGTGCAAGTCACTCGGTTCGTCGAACGCCATCAACGTCGCCAGGGCGACCATCAACGGCCTGCAGTCGCTGCAGCGTCCGGAGGAAGTGGCCCGCCGTCGTGGACTCGCCGCCGAGGAGTTCGTGCCCAAGGGCATGCTCAACGCCTACAACGAGCGCAAGAAGCAGATCGCAGCAGGAGATTCACACTGATGCCGCAGACGAAGAGTGACACAACCGGCGAGAAGATGATCACCGTCAAGCAGATTCGCTCGACGATCGCCAACAAGCCCAAGACCCGTGGCACCATGCGGGCACTCGGCCTGCGCAAGATCGGCGACACCAATACGCTGCCGGACCGCAAGGAGATCCGTGGCATGATCGCCCGCGTCGGCCACCTCATCACCGTGACGGAGAACTGACATGCGCGTCGATCAACTCGCCCCGACCCCCGGGTCCAACAAGGCCAAGCGGCGCGTCGGTCGCGGCATCGGTGGCAAGGGTGGCAAGACTGCCGGCGCCGGTACCAAGGGCCAGCAATCGCGAGGTCGCGGCAAGGTCGCCCGCGGCTTCGAAGGTGGCCAGATGCCACTCAAGCAACGCGTCCCGAAGTTGAAGGGGTTCAACAACCCGTTCCGGGTCGAATACAGCCCGGTCAACCTCGACCAGCTCGCCGCGTGCGGCGAGTCGACGGTCGATCCCGACGTGCTCGTCGCCAAGGGACTGGTTCGCAAGGGCGACTTCGTCAAGGTCCTCGCCCGAGGTGAAATCACCTCGAAGGTCGACGTCACGGCTCACGGCGTTTCGAAGGCCGCCGAGGCTGCCATCAACGCCGCAGGCGGTAGCGTCACGCTGTTGCCGTTGCCGTTCAAGCAGGGTCGCCCGCCGGTCAAGGGCAACCAGTTCACCAACCGCTGATCTCACAACTACCCGCCGAGCCGACAAGGGAGTCGCTGTGCTGTCGAACCTGAAGAATGTCTTCAAGGTCACCGATCTGCGGAACAAGCTTCTGTTCGTCATGGCGATGATCGCCCTGTATCGACTGGGCGTGGCGATCCGCGTTCCGGGCATCGACCCCGATGCCGTCAAGCAGTTCAAGAGTGGTGTCGAGTCGCAAGGTGCGCTCGGCTTCCTCGACCTGTTCTCCGGTGGAGCGTTCGGTAGCTTCTCGATTTTCGCGCTCGGCATCATGCCGTACATCACCGCCAGCATCATCATGCAGGTGCTCGGTGTGGTGATCCCCAAGCTCGAGAAGCTGCAGCAAGAGGGTGCGGTCGGGCAGCGCAAGATCACGCAGTACACCCGTTACCTGGCCATTGGCATCTCGACCATGCAGGCCACGGCCCTCACGTTCATCTTCGGCAATGGCAATGGCAACGCATTCTTCGGGGCCGCCCAGCGGTTGCCGCAGAACGTCAAGTTGCTTCCCGATGGAATGTGGCCACGCGGGTATCTGGTGATTCTCACCTTGGTTGCCGGGACCGCATTGTTGATGTGGCTCGGTGAGCTGATCAGTCAGCGCGGCATCGGCAACGGAATGAGCATGATCATCATGGCCTCCGTGGTCAGCCGCCTGCCTTTCGGCTACTACGCGATCCTCCAGGAGAAGAAGTGGTTCGCGTTTGTCCTGCTGGTGGTGGTCAGCCTGCTGATCGTCGTCGCGGTCGTGCGTGTCGAACTCGCCCAACGTCGAATTCCCGTTCAGTTCGCCAAGCGGGTCGTCGGTCGGCGGATGTACGGCGGGCAGAACACATACATTCCGTTGAAGGTCAACCAGAGTGGCGTCGTTCCGATCATCTTCGCCAGTTCGGTGCTGCTGCTCCCGGTGCTGATCACCAACTTCCTCGGCGGTTCCAGTGATCCTGAGAGCTGGCGGGCCAGGGTCCAGAGGTGGGTCGACGGCAACCTCGTCAACAGCCAAGGCATGGTCTACATCCTGCTCTTCTCGGTGATGATCATCGCCTTCGCTTACTTCTACAACTCGATCGCCTTCGATCCGATCCGCCAGGCCGACCAGATCCGTCGCCAGGGTGGCTTCATCCCAGGCGTCCGCCCCGGCCCGCAGACCGAGCGCTATCTCTCGAAAGCGGTGAACCGCATCACGCTGCCAGGCGCCACCTTCGTTGCCGTGATCGCGATCACGCCGTACCTCATCTTGTGGATGTTCGACGTGCAGAACTTCCCGTTCGCCGGCACCACCGTGTTGATCGCCGTCGGTGTCGCACTCGAACTCATGCGTCAGATCGACAGCCAATTGATGCTGCGCAATTACGAGGGCTTCCTGAAGTGACCCTGCCCCGTCTGTCGAAGGGCGGGTCGTCGGCGGCATGATCCCGGGTGCTCGGCTCATTCTGCTCGGCCGGCAAGGTGCGGGCAAGGGAACGCAATGCGTTCGTCTGTCGCGCCATTTCGTGGTACCCCACATCTCCACCGGCGACATGTTGCGGGCGGCAGTTCGCGAAGGCACCGACCTCGGCCGCATGGCCAAGAAGATCATGGACGATGGCGGGCTGGTCGGCGACGACATCATGATCGGCCTCGTCAACGAGCGACTCAGCCATCACGATGCCAAGGGTCGGGGATACATCCTCGATGGCTTCCCGCGGACCGTGCTTCAAGCGCAGGCACTCGATGAGCTGACAGCTCAGCAGCCGATCGATCTGGTGCTCGATCTCGATGTGCCACGCGAACTGGTGCTGGCCCGGCTCAGCGCTCGGCGAGTGTGCCGCGACTGCGGCACCAACTACGTATCCAGTGGAGACGAGAAGTCGCCTTGGATCTGCGAAGTATGCGGCGGCGACGTCATGCATCGCGACGACGACACTCCTGAGGCGATCGAGCACCGACTCGATCTGTACGAACAGCAGACGTCGCCGCTGATCGAGTACTACCAGAGCCAAGGTCGGCTGGCCGTCATCGATGGCGTCGGATCTCCCGAATTCGTGTTCCGCCTGCTCGCCGCTGCCGTCGACGCAACCCGTTGAGAGGGCGAGCGACGGTGAGACATCTGCAGCGTCGATCGGCCGGGGAGCTCCGGCAGATGCGCGCCGCGGGGCGGGTGGTGGCCGAGATGCACCAGGTCATTCGCGCTGCGGCCTGTCCTGGCGTCACCACGTTGCACCTCGATCGCGTCGCCCGCGAGGTGTTGGCTGCCCGCGGTGCGATTTCGAACTTCCTTGGCTATCACGGTTACCCATCGGTGATCTGCGCGTCGGTCAACGACGAACTCATTCACGGGATACCGAACGAACGTCCCCTGCAAGATGGCGACATCCTCTCCATCGATTGTGGTGCAATCGTCGACGGCTGGCACGGCGACGCTGCGTTCACCATGGGGATCGGCGTGATCGGCGTGGATGCTCAGCGACTGATCGACACCGCTGATCGTGCCCTCGTCGCGGCCATCGCGGCGATGCGCCCCGGCGGGAATCTGGGCGACATCGGCGCTGCTGTCGAATCGGTTGTTGCTGCAGCGGGGTATGGCAGTCCCCGGGATTATTGCGGCCATGGGATCGGTCGGGCGATGCACGAGGAACCCGATGTCGAGAACCGCGGTCGGCGTGGAAAGGGGCCGCGGCTCGAGCCCGGCGTAGTGCTGGCAATCGAGCCGATGGTGATCGCTGGAGGGCACGATGACGTGCTGGTGCTCGACGACGATTGGACGGTCGTCACCGCCGACGGCTCGCTCGCCGCGCACACCGAGCACACAGTGGTCGTCACCGATCGCGGCCCGGAGATCCTCACCCGCCTCTAGCAGGTCCCTCAGCAACCGTGCGATGAGAGATGAGCCGGCCTCGGCGGCTCATCTCTCATCGTGCTCGTGGCGGCGGCTGGCGCGATGAGAAGGGTGCGCTGTCCAGCGGCTCATCTCTCATCGCCGGGGTGGTCAGCGTTGGGGGGTGCCGTCGATGACGACGGGGCTGCCCGCGAGCACGGTGTGGCGCACCACGCCGCGCAGGGTCAGCCCAGCGTAGGGAGTGTTGCGGCTCTTGCTGACCAGCCTGGCCGGCACCACGATCCACTCGGCGGCGGGGTCGAACACGACCAGGTTGGCCGGCTCGCCCTCAGCAACGGGCCGGCCATGACGATCACCGATTCCGGCGATGGCCGCCGGTTTCCAGCTCAGGGCAGCGACGATGTCGGCAAGCGGCATACCGAGCTCGGTGATGGCCAGTGCCAGTGCGGTCTGCAGGCCAAGCATGCCTGGTGGGGCCTGGTCTAGCGGTGCCTCTTTCGATTCGGGCGGGTGCGGTGCGTGATCGGTGGCAATTGCATCGATGGTGCCGTCGGTCAACCCGGCCTTGATCGCGGCGATGTCGACAGAAGTGCGCAGTGGTGGATTGACCTTGTACACCGCGTCGTATCCGCTGAGTAGATCGTGGGTCAGGGTGAAGTGGTGCGGCGCGGCCTCGGCGGTGACCGAGACGCCGTCGGCCTTTGCGGCGCGGACAAGTTCGACGCTGCGCGCCGTCGAGAGGTGCAGCAGGTGGATCCGTGCTCCGGTGAGGCGCGACAACTCGATGTCACGGTGAACCATCAACTCCTCGGCGATGGCCGGCCACCCGGGCAGACCGAGATGGCTGCAGCACGAGCCCTCGTGCATGACGGCGCCCTTGGTGAGTGAGGTGACCTCACAGTGCTGCGCCAAGGTGATGCCGAGTGCTCCCGCATACTCCAGCGCGTGTCGCATGAGTTGCGGGTCCTGCACACCGTTGCCGTCATCGGTGAACAGGTGCACCCCCGCTGACGCCAACTCGCCGAACGGCGCCAGGGCTTTGCCTTCACGATTCATCGTGATGCATCCGGCCGGGTGAACGTCGCACAGGGCAGCGCGTCGTGCCTGGGACCTGACGAACTCGATGACGGCCAGGGAATCCTGTGCAGGCTCGGTGTTGGGCATTGCCACGATGGCGGTGAACCCACCGAGCGCCGCTGCACGGCTACCGGTCTCGATCGTTTCGGCTTCTTCTCGTCCGGGCTCGCGCAGATGGACGTGGAGATCGACGAAGCCCGGAGCGACGATGCATCCGGCGGCATCCAAGGTCCGGTCGCCATCCAGCTGCGGACCGACGTCGGTGATACGGCCATCCTCGATCGCCACATCGACGCCGCGTTGACCTGCCTGGTCGAGCACTGTGCCACCTCGAATCACGATCCGGCTCATGACGCGTCACCTCTCAAATCGCTGCCTGATCCGAGGAGGTGGAACAGCACCGCCATGCGGACGGCGACACCGTTGGTGACCTGATCCAGGATCACCGAACCTGGCAGCTCGGCCGGATCGACGACCATCTCGACGCCGCGGTTCATCGGCCCAGGGTGCATGACGAGGGAATGCGGGGCGAGGCGCGCTGCTCGGTCGGCGGTCAGTCCGTACATCGACGAGTACTCACGCAGGCTCGGTAGCAAGGCGTCGTCCATCCGTTCCCGTTGCACTCGCAAGAGGTACAGCACGTCGAGATCGGGGAGGACGGAATCGAGATCGTGCGAGGTCTCGACCGGCCAACCGTCGAGTGACGGCGGCAGCAAAGTCGGCGGAGCCACCAGCGTGACGTGAGCCCCAAGAGCCGTGAACGCTTGTACGTCACTGCGGGCGACGCGGCTGTGCTTGATGTCTCCGACGATCGCGATCCGCAACCCATCGAAGCCGTCTCGGCGGTTCAGATTTGTGCGGATCGTGTAGCAATCGAGGAGGGCCTGGGTCGGGTGTTGGTGCCACCCGTCGCCCGCGTTGACGATGCTGGCAGTCGTCCAGTGGGTGATCAGGTGCGGCGCGCCGCTGGACTTGTGGCGGACGACGAACGCATCGACACCCATGGCGGCGATGGTCTCGATCGTGTCGCGCAGGCTCTCACCCTTGTTGACGCTGCTCGAGGAGACGGCAAAGTTCATGGTGTCGGCGCTCAGCCGTTTGGCCGCCGTGTCGAAACTCGTCCGGGTCCGAGTCGAATCCTCGAAGAACAGGCTGACCACGTTCTTTCCGCGCAGCGCCGGCACCTTTGGAATCGGCCGTTGAGAGATTTCGACCATGTGGTCGGTGAGCTCCATCAGCCCGTGGATGTCGGCACCCGACAGATCGGCGATCGACAGCAGGTGCTTCACGCGATCACCACACCTGCTGCGCTGACCTGCACATCCTCGTCACCCGAGGTCGGTAGGTTCTTGCCGACGTAGTCCGGGCGGATGGGCAGTTGGCGATGACCCCGATCGACGATCACAGCCAACTGCACAGCGCGCGGCCGGCCGTACTCGTTGAGCGCCTCGAGAGCGGCACGCACGGTGCGACCGGTGAACAAGACGTCGTCGACCAATATGACGGTGGTGCCATCGAGCGACACGGGGATCGAGGTCACGTGCCCCGGCACGATCGGTCGAAGACCGACATCGTCGCGGTGGAAGCTGACATCGAGCGAACCCACCGGCACTGGCTGTTCGATGTCCGCGAGCACGGCGGCCAATTCGTTGGTGATCCACACCCCACCTCGCTGCAGCCCCACCAGCACAACGCCGTCGGTGCCGTGGTTCCTTTCGACGATCTCGTGGGCGATGCGGGTGAGAGCGCGGCGTACGTCGTCGGCGCTCAAGACCTCTCTGGGCCCCGTCGTTGCAGGCATGGCTTCCTTCCACGTATCGGCCTCACAGGACCGATTTCACGTTCGGGAGCTGATGTTACCGGCTGCAGCCACGAGCCTCTAGCGTCGCGGGCGAACGAGACCTGAACGTGGGGGATTCATGAGCACGCATTGGCTGGTCGAGGGGAAGATCGACCCGCGTTGGCCGATCAACACCCGAGGCAACATCGGCGAGGTGTTTCCCGAAGTGCTGACACCGCTGTCCTACAAGTTGGCGGTCATCGCTGCCGAGAAAGGCTGGCGCGACGCCTTCCGTACGATGGGGATCCTGGCCCCCAACGATCTGCGTCGCGAGGACCCGACGATCATCGGTCTCTACGGAGGCTACGGATACCTCAATCTGTCGTTCCTCCGCATCGTTGGCGTACGCGCCCCTGGATCGAACACTGGCGCCATCGACAAGAGCCTCTTCGGTGAAGGCAACCCTCCTCCGTATCGGGCGCAGAAGGGCGACAAGAACCTGCTCTGTTCCGTGAAGATGCTGCGGACGGTGCTCAAGGCGTTGTCGATCGATGACCTGCCACCGCAGGTCGCCGACTCCCGACGTCGAGCTGACGAGTGGATCGCGAGGCGCCCGCCCTTGGCGGCATCGAGTGACGAGCTGCTGGCCTTTCTTCACGAGTATCGCAATGTGTTCTCGCCAGTGTTCGCCAACCACATGATCACCACGTTCACGGCGTCGATCGTTGGTGGCCTGCTGACCGACGGCGCCACCGCAGCGGGCGACCCGTCGCTCGTCACCAGCCTCATGGGCGCCGTCGACGAGGTCGCCTCGGCGCAGTACGCACGCCACTTGTGGGAAGTCGCCACACTGGTGCGCGACAACCCAGCGGTCGGTGCCGAGTTCGACCGCGGCGTCGCCGGACTTCAGCAGCGCCTCGAAGGCGTACCCGAGGCGGACGAGTTCCGCGCCGCGTTCGCTCAGTTCATCGCCGATTACGGCCATCGCGGCCCGAACGACTGGGAGATCTCCAGCCGCACGTGGGAGAACACGCCCGAGCTCGCCTTCGCGGCAATCGATCGCATGCGCGTCACAGAACACGATCTGGACCCGTCGCGGAGGCTTGGTTCCGTCGAGCAGGCCCGTGCCGAGGCGGCGGCTGCAGTGTTGCCGCACCTCAAGATGTTGGACAAGGTCAACTTCAGGAAGGCCATGAAGGTCATGGGATTCTGGTTCCGGGGTCGTGAAGGTACCCGTGATCAGGCCATCCGGATGCACCTTCCGACCCGACAGGTGTTCTTCGAGCTCGCTGCTCGGGCGACCGAGCATGGCGGGTGGACCGATCCACGCGACATGGCGTTGCTCGATCCCTACGACGAGTTGCCGCATTGCCTCGCCGACCCAGCCGCATGGACGGCGACCATTCGCGAGCGGGCGGCGTTACGTGATCGCTTCGCCGCCGTCGAGCCACCGTTCTTCATCAATTCGCAGTATGAGGTACCGGGGATCGAGGAGATGGAAGCCAACACGCGTCTACGTGCCGGGCACGCCGCCGTCGGGACCGTGCTGCGCGGCGCCGGCGGCTGCTCGGGGGTCGCTCGCGGTCGGGCGCGGATCGTGCTCGATCCTGCTGATCCTCGCGGTCTCCAACCCGGCGACGTGCTGGTCGCTCCGCTCACCGATCCGGCGTGGACACCGCTGTTCCTGCCCGCCGCGGCGGTTGTGGTCAACGTCGGCGCTCTGATGAGTCATGCGATCATCGTCTCGCGGGAGCTCGGGATTCCGTGTGCGGTCAGCGTCGAACACGCAACCGAAAAGATCCCCGAAGGCGCCCTCGTCGAGGTTGACGGGGCCGCCGGAACGGTAACCATCCTGGCCATATCGGCATCTGCATAGCATCGCGAACGTCAGGCGACTGCGAGGTGGGCCGGTTTCAGGCCGGAGACGACCGTCAGGTCATGTTTGTAGGTGAGCACACCGCCGAGACGATCGAGGGGTGTCCAACGGACCTTGTCGACCTCGGCGTTGCGCCGGAACTCGCCGTCGAGCTCTTGCATGGACCAGTAACGGACTCGCTTGGGACGTCCTTTGCGGTCGAAGTAATGCGCGCCGGGCAGTTCGTCGCCAACGGAGCATCGCAGCCCCGTCTCTTCGCGCACTTCTCGTAATGCGCACTCCAGCGCCGATTCGTCTCGCTCACATTTTCCCTTCGGCAACGACCAGTCGTCGCGACGCGGTCGATGGATGACCAGCACCTCGACCCGCCACCTGCGTGTCGTGCGCCACACGACGCCTCCTGCGGCTTCGATCATGTGACCAAGCTACGCGACCGGCCATCGCTGGAGCGCGGACATTCGGGTGAACGCCAGGTGATGATGAGGTGAACTCTGCGTCATCAGCGAGAGGCGGTCCGAGCGTGCGGCACCAACGCTGATGTTCTACGGAACGAAGACGAACTGCCGGTGACGTCTGGGTGAGCGCCAGGTGGACAGTGGGCGAATCGTTGCCGGATCCGCCCGCATAATTGATCAATATTTATTGACTCAATAATCATGGAATATATAGTGGAGTGGCATGGAGACGAACCGAGAGTTGAGGGCCGCCCGATACGCGGCGCTCGGCGATCCCGCTCGTCTGGCGATCATCGATGAGTTGACGTTGTCCGACCGGGCACCCGTCGAGCTGCGCAGACTGCTGGGGATCGAGTCGAACCTGCTGTCGCATCACCTCGACGTACTCGAGACCGCTGGGATGATCAATCGCTCCATTTCGAGTGGCGACGGGCGCCGTCGCTACGTGCACCTCGTACGCGCATCGTTGCAAGATCTCGTGCCTCGTCGATGGATTCGGCCCGGCCGGGCACTGTTCGTGTGCACCAGGAACTCGGCGCGAAGTCAGTTGGCTGCCGCTCTCTGGTGGTCGCTCGCCGGTACGCCTGCCGATTCGGCCGGTACCCACCCCGCTGATCGGGTTCATCCGAAGGCCGTGGCCGCAGCCAAGCGGGCCGGTCTCGACATCGCCGGGTCGGTGCCGCAGATGCTCGATCAAGTCAAGCTCACCCCTGACATCGTTGTCACCGTCTGCGATCAGGCTCATGAGGAACTGACTCCCGAGGACACCTGGTTGCACTGGTCCGTGCCAGACCCGGTGATCGCGGGGACCAGGCTCGGCTTTGATGACGCGCTCGGCGGAACTGCGCGAGCGGATCACCGCTCTGCTCGCTGGGACCACGGGCTGCGGCATGAGCGACCCGCTCCACCCCACCGATCTCGAGCTCGCCGAACAGACTGAGACCGGCACGGGGCAACTCCGCCTCGACCTCCTCAGGCGGTTGGTAGCGGAAGCGCTTGGTACTGCGTTGTTGATCATCGCCGTGATCGGTTCGGGGATCATGGCCAGCCGGCTCTCACCTGCAGACGTCGGCCTCCAGTTGCTGGAGAACGCAGCGGCGACCGCCGGTGCGCTGATCGGGCTGATCCTCATGTTCGGGGCCGTCTCGGGTGCTCACTTCAACCCCGTGGTCACGCTCGTCGACCTACTGCTGGGCACGATCACGAGTCGAGACACGGGGCTCTACGTGCTCGCCCAAACGTTCGGTGGCTGCGTGGGAGCCGTCGTCGCGAACCTCATGTTCTCGTTGCCCGCGATCGACCTGTCGACACAGAGCAGGTCATCGGGCGCGCTGTGGCTCTCCGAGGTCGTCGCCACGATCGGGCTGCTCCTTGTGATCCAGGGGTGCGTCCGCTCGGGGCGAACAGAGGCCGTTCCTTTCGCCGTCGGCGTCTGGATCGGAGGTGCCTATTGGTTCACCTCCTCGACCAGTTTCGCCAACCCAGCGGTGACCATCGCACGCACGCTGTCCGACACCTTCGCCGGTATCAAGCCGTCGTCTGCTTCGATGTTCATCCTGATGCAATTACTCGGTGCCGTCCTTGCCTATGGATTGATTCGGTTCCTCTACCCGCACAGCGCCTCGGAGGCCGACGATGCCTGACCTGAAGTACAGCGAACGACCCGAGGTCTTGTTCGTCTGCATCCACAACGCTGGTCGCTCGCAGATGGCAGCGGCTCTGCTCGCCCACCACGGCGGCGATCGGGTTGTGGTCCGCTCCGCAGGCACCGCTCCGGCCGAGACCATCAACCCCGCCGTGGTCGAAGCGATGGCCGAGCTGGGGATAGACCTCCACGCCAGCGGCGCCCGGCCGAAGAAGCTCGACGACGAGGCGGTGAAGCAGTCAGACGTCGTGATCACCATGGGCTGCGGGGACGAATGCCCGTTCTATCCCGGCAAGCAATACCTGGACTGGGCGCTCCCCGATCCTGCCGGCCAAGGCGTTGCCGCGGTTCGACCGATCCGCGACGAGATCGATCGCCGCGTGCAGACGCTCCTCGCCCGACTCATCCAGAACCCGATCTGACCTCGAGGAGGTCCGTGATCGGACCTTGACGATGTAGCCGCGGTACGCCCCATCCGAGATGAGATCCGCAATCGAGTCGAGGCCCTCCTCGGTTTGCTCGATCTCCAGCCGCGGCGAGAATTACGAGGCGACGTGGTGCAACGCGTCGAGCCTTCGTAACTCGTCCGCGGCCTGCTTGGCGACCAGTACCTCGAGGTAGTCCTGAACACGGGCTCCTTCGAACTCGGTGGCCACGTTGGCGACAAGGATCCGTACGAACTCGACGTCGAACCTGCCGTTGGACCGGGCGACGAGGTCGTCGACGATCGTGGACATTCGCGGATTCGGGACGGCGGCGCTCATGGGATCCTCTCACTATCCGTGGTGACCAGATGGCGAACGGTAGCAGCCTGACGCTCTTTCGCAAAAGGGAACTATGGCCCCGCTCGATGGCCCGATTTAACCGCACCACGATCGGGCCCAGCTAGTGTCGGCGACAGACTGGAGACATGAACCCTGTGAGGCGACGGCAGTGACGGTCGAGCGTGAGATCAAGCTGGCTGCGGATGCCGACGTGGTCCTCCCCGACCTCACCGACATCCTGCCGGGTGCAACCGTCGGGCCGGTCACGCGTCTCCAGCTCAGCGCCGTGTACTTCGACACGCCGACCCTGTCACTGGCCCGGTGGGGGATCACACTTCGAGCGTGGACAGGCGAGCCGGGCCCGATCTGGACTCTCAAGGTTCCCGCTCCGCCCGCCGAGAGCGGGCTCTCGCGCCACGAGCTGACCTTCGACGAGCCGAGCGGTCCGGTCCCACTCGCGGCGCGCCAGGTGGTGCTCGCTCATATTCGTTCCCAGCCCCTCAACCCGGTTGTTCGAGTCGACACCGACCGCACACAGTTCGAGCTCGAGATCGGTGGCCGACCTGTTGCAACGGTCTGTGACGATCTCGTCGTCACGGACCTCGGAACCGAGCCCGGGGGCACGTTCCGGGAGATCGAGGTCGAACTTGCGCCCGACATCGTGAGCCACAAGGTGACCGACCTCGTGACGGCGCGCCTGCGCGCTGCCGGGTGTCATGCCGACGAGGTCTCGGTTCCCAAGGCCGTTCGCGCGTTGGGTCCTCGAGCGCTCGATCCGCCCGACGTCGCCATTTCGAGGATCGGCAAGGATGCGAACGCTCGAGAACTGGTGCGCCACGCGATCGCCGAGTCGGTGACGCAGCTCATCTCTCTACACGTAGGTGTGTGGATCGATGGGAACTCTGCCGACCTGCGCCAGATGAAGGTCGCAGCACGACGGCTGCGATCCGACCTTCGCATCTTTGCTCCACTACTCGACCACGGCTGGACGGTGTGGTTACCTGACGAACTGGCCTGGCTGGCCGGCGAGGTTCGAATCGCGCGTGATGCCGAGGTGCTTGCCGAGCGGCTTCGATCGCAGGTGGAAAGCCTGCCAGCCGAGGACACCTCAGCTGCGGGCCGACTTCTCCAGCGCATCGGCACCTCGACGGTCGAGGCCCGCCGACAAGTGTTGTGCGCGCTGTCGAGCGATCGTTACGTAGCGCTGCTCGATGCGCTCGTCAACGTCACCGGTGATCCGTCGCCACCCTCAGAATCGCCCGGGTCAGCCGATCAGCTCGACCGGAGGATGCTGGTCGACCTCGTGCGCAAGCTGTGGCGTCGTCTCAGTCGCGCCGTCGAGGCTCTCGGGCCGGACTTCTCTGACGCGGATCTCGACAAGGTCCGCGTCCCGTCAGAGCGTGCCCGCTATGCCGCCGAAGCTGTGGCACCGTTCTTCGGTCGCGATGCCCGGCGCTTCGCCAGCGCTCTCGCCGACGTTCAGTCCGTGCTCTCGGACTACCAGGACACGCTCGCCGCCGAGGCCTGGATCCGCGAGGCGGCCAAGGCGTTGCCGGCCGGGCGTCTCGCTGCCGGCGAGCTCGTTGCCTACGAGCGCCATGACCGCGAGCGCCTGCGCCACGAGTTCACGACGGTATGGGAGCGCGTGTCCCGGCCGAAGCTGCGCAGCTGGATGGAGCAGCGCTAGACCAGGCGCCCTGCTTCCAGGCGCAGCACCTGGTCGGCACGGTCGAAGGCCACGGCGCGGTGGGACACGGCCAGCACGGTGATGCCGGCCGTTGCCAGGTTCGACCACAGTTGCAGCTCGGTCTCGACGTCGAGTGCGCTCGACAGGTCGTCGAGCACGACCAGCTCAGGTGAGTGCACCAGCGCCCGGGCCGTGGCCACTCGTTGCCGTTGGCCCCCGGACAAGCGCAGTCCGCGGGGACCGATCAATGTGCCGATGCCGTCGGGCATCTCGTCGATGTCGGCGCGCACCTCCGCAAGTTCGAGCGCCAGCAGCAGTTGAGCTTCGTCGACCAACCCGAGGGCGATGTTGTCGGCAACCGAGTCGGAGATCAATTGCGGCACCTGCGGGAGGAACGCCGCGTTCGGTGGGATCAAGAACGCGGCCCGATCGGCCAGCACGATGCCGTTCCAGACGACGTCGCCGGAGACCTCGGCTTGATGGGCGAGCCCCAGCACGGAGCGCAGCAACGTGCTCTTGCCGGACCCGATCGGCCCGGTGAGCACCGTGAAGCTGCCACGCCGCACGCTGAACGTGATGTCCTCCACGGCGGTTCCCGCGAGATGGCGGGCGCTGAGGTGGCGAACCTCGAACACATCGAGGGCGATCCGATCGGGCCGGCTGGGCGGCGGGCGATCACGTTGCTGTCGAATGCCGATGGGGAGATCGCGATCGGTCACCGTGTTGCTCACGTCGGTGTCAGCGACGAGGACCTTCATGCGATCGAAGGCGACCGAGACCTGCTTGCGGCGAGCGAGCATCCGCCCCACCATTCGTGGAAGGAAGCTCAACCAACCGAGATATGCGGTGAACACGGCGAGTTCACCAACGCTGAACTGACCGGAAGCCATGGCCCCCGCGGTCGTCAGCAGCACCAACCCGAGTCCGACATCGGCCGCGCCCTGGCTGAACGCCCACACGCTCTCGTCGAGCACGCGGTCGCGTACTGCAGTGCGACGCCGGGCATCGACCAGTTTGTGGAGATGGGCGATGGTCGGGTCGATCGTGTTGTTGACCTTCACCGTCGTTGCCGCGGCCATGACATCGCCGAGCATGCCGCTGACCGCGGCGGCAGCGAGGCGGTCCGCAGCCCGGTAGCGCTTGATACGGGCATCGAGCGTGCGAGTCGCCATCGCCACACCGACAAGCGGGACCAGCAGCACCAAGGCGGCGCGGGAATCGACGCTGCCGAGCACCAGGCCGGCAAGCACCGTGAACACGACTCCGGCCGAGATGTCGACGAACCCGTCGATGAACATCGTGACGTCCTCGACGTCGTCGCGGAAGTGGGTGATGGCCTCGCCTGCCGACCCCACGGGTTGGCCCGCCTCAGGTCCGCCGCTGGCCACTTGCGCAACGAGCAGGTTGGCCCGGAGGAGCGATTGCATGTGCACCCATGCCCTCGTCCACATCAGAGCGCCGAGGTGGATCGTGCTCATGCGCGCCACCTCGCACACCACCAGCGCAGCGGCGATCCAATACACGCGCGTGTTGTCACCGGTCGACAGGGCATTGAAACCGCGGCCGAGCAACCAGCCACTGAGCACCGGAAACGTGAAGAACAGCACGAACAACAGATAGCCCGACCAGAAGCTGCGCGGCTCGTGCTGTGAGACGCGCCATCCCAATCGCCATACGTTCACAGCGCCACCGCCTCGTCATCGAGGGCGAGTTCCAAGAGGTTGCGGTATCGGCTGTCGATGTCGTCGGCAAGGTCGACCCGGTTGCCATGTTCGATGATTCGGCCATGGTCGAGTACGACGATCTCGTCGACGTGACGCAGTGTCGACAGCCGGTGGGCGATGATCAGCGTCGTGCGCCCGAGTGTGAGCCGGGCGATCGCAGCCTCCAAGCGTTCCTCCGTCGCCGGATCGACGCGTGCCGTGGCCTCGTCGAGTACGACGATGTCGGGGTCACGGAGCCAGACCCTGGCCAAAGCCAGCAGCTGGGCCTCGCCGGCCGACAGTCCTGTACCTCCGGCTCCGAGCTGTCGATGGATGCCACCGTCGGCCAAGGTTCCCAGGCCGGCGTTGCGAAGCGCCGAGGCGACAGCGCCGTCGGTGGGCGCCTCGTCGAACAGGGTGACGTTGTCGCGGATCGTGCCGCTCAACAGCTCGACTTCCTGTGGAACGAGGGCGACTCGGCGGCGCAGGTCGCTGAGCGGGATCTGTTCGATGGGAATCCCGCCGAGCAGCACAGTGCCACCCGTTGCGTCGATCAGACGAAGGACCAGCCGCGACATGGTGGTCTTGCCACTTCCTGTGCGTCCGATGATCCCGATCGAGCGGCCGGCCGCGAATCGGACGTCGATCGAGCGCAGGACGGATTGATCATCTCCATAGGCGAAGTCGACGTCGTGGAACTGGATGCTCATGGGTCCAGGCGGCGGCTGGGTCGTACCGTCGTCTCGGATCTCCGGCTCGACGGCCAGCAGCTCGATCACCCGGACCATCGCTCCGTTGGCCTTCTGTACCGTCTCCAACTGGTCGACCATGTCCTCCAGCGGGCGCGCCAGCAGCAGCACGTATTGGAACAGCAAGAAGGCGTCACCGACGGAGATCACGTTGCGGCTGACCAACATCGCACTGACGACCAGCGAGACGATCGAACCGGCGCCCACCGAGCTGTCGACGGCCCACCACATTCGCAGGAAGGCCTTCTCCCGACGCACGGCGCTGACCAGCGCGCCAGCGCTGTCTTCGACGAATCGCCACATCGCGTGGTCACCGGCGCCGTTGGATCGGAGATCCTCCGCGGCTGTCAGCCGTTCCTCGATCCCGCCGTACAGCCGGGCGTACGACCCCATCTCATCGGACGATTCCCCGACGGCCTGATGTCGACCACGGATGATCACTGCGACCGCCACGATTACGTAGACGATGGCGCCCAGGGCAAGGCGCCAGTCGACCACGACGAGCACGACGATCATGCCGATCATGGTGAACAGCGCACCGGCGGCCCGTGGAATGACCTTGCCCATGAAGTCGGATACCGACGTGACGTCACCGTCGACTCGTTGGATGAGTTCACCCGGCGTGTGCTGGCGATGGAAGCCATGGCTGAGTCCCAGCACGTGTCGAGCCAGGTTGATGCGTATACCGTTGGTCGTGTGCCATGCGGTGACTGTGGCCATCCACGCGACGGCCATGATGATCAATTGGGTGGCGACTGCCACGATCAAGAACAGGATGGCCAGGCGGGTCAGCGCCGCTTCTGTGGTTCCTGTCGTCGCCTGATCCACGATTTCGCGCACGATCAGCGGGCCGGTCAGGATCAGCGCCGACCCAGCGGCGACGAGCACGCCAAGGCCGGCCCAACGCCAGGCGTCGGGCCGCAGGAGCGCGCCGAGGGCGCGCCATTTTGCAGTTTGGCGTGCGGTCGGGCCAGGGGTCGGAACGGTCATCGGAACGATTCTTCCTGGTTGGAGCCGTCCAGCGCCCCCGATTTTCCGAACTTTGGCGCTGGCGACACGCCCAGCACGCCTGGAGCGACAAAGTTCGGGAGCGGGGCTTGGCGTTGGATGCCTCGGGCGGTAGCATTGCACTTCGGCCCGGTTCGGCTTCGCGCGTGCGCAGCAGGTATCGGGCAGCAGCTATCACCGTTCGAAAGAGGCCCACTCTGCCCAAGCCAAAAGACGACGCCATCGTGCTCGAAGGCACGATCCTCGAATCTCTTCCCAATGCAATGTTTCGGGTCGAGCTCGAGAACAGCCACAAGGTGCTGGCGCACATCTCGGGAAAAATGCGGATGCACTACATCCGGATCCTCCCTGGCGACAAGGTGCAAGTGGAGCTCACGCCGTACGACCTCACCCGCGGTCGCATCACGTATCGATACAAGTAAGCCAAGACCGAGACACCAAGATTCAGACAAGGCATCATGAAGGTTCGTCCGAGCGTCAAGAAAATCTGTGAGAAGTGCAAGGTCATCCGTCGGCACGGCCGCGTCAGGGTGATCTGCGAGAACCCGCGTCACAAGCAGCGTCAGGGCTGAGGAAGAGTTTCGTCATGGCACGTATTTCCGGCGTCGACATCCCCCGCGAGAAGCGGCTCGAGATCGCCCTCACCTACATCTTCGGAATCGGCAAACCAACTGCGCAGAAAATCTGCGGCGACACCGATCTCGACCCCAACCAGCGTGTCCGTGATCTGACCGACGACGAGGTCAACAAGATCCGTGTGTGGGTCGACACCAATCTCACGGTCGAGGGCGACCTGCGCCGCGACGTGGCTCAAGACATCAAGCGCAAGATCGAGATCGGCTGCTACCAGGGCGTGCGTCACCGCAAGGGCCTTCCGGTGCGTGGCCAGCGGACCCACACCAACGCCCGCACCCGCAAGGGCCCGAAGAGGACCGTCGCCAACAAGAAGAAGGCAGTGAGGAAGTAATGGCCAAGCCGAAGCCAGGGGGGCGTCGCCCCCGCAAGCGCGAGCGCAAGAACGTCACCGTCGGTGTCGTTCACATCAAGAGTTCGTTCAACAACACCATCGTGTCGATCACCGATACCGAGGGCAACGTGATCTCGTGGGCATCGTCAGGTGGTGTCGGCTTCAAGGGTTCGCGCAAGAGCACCCCGTTCGCCGCCCAGATGGCCGCCGAAAAGGCAGCCCGGGCCGCGATGGAACACGGTCTGCGCCGTGTCGAGGTGCAGGTCAAGGGGCCCGGCTCGGGTCGTGACACAGCAGTACGCAGCATCCAACAGACTGGCATCGAGGTCACTTCGATCAAAGACGTCACCCCCGTACCCCACAACGGCTGTCGTCAGCCCAAGCGCCGCAGGACCTGATCGATATGGCTCGTTACACCGGCCCGAAGGTGCGCGTCTCGCGCCGTCTCGGCACCAACATCTTCGAAAACGAAAAGGGCCGCAAGGCGCTGGAACGCCGCCCGTTCCCGCCCGGCGCCCACGGGCGCACGCGGCGTCGCAACGCCGGCAGCGAATACCTCGCTCAGCTGCAGGAGAAGCAGAAGGCCAAGTACATCTACGGTGTGCTCGAGCGCCAGTTTCGCAACACGTACGAAGAAGCGGTGCGTCTGCAGGGTCCCACGGGTGAAAACCTGCTTCGCCTTCTCGAACAGCGTCTCGACAACGTCGTCTACCGCGCCGGCTGGGCAAGCACGCGCCCGCAGGCCCGGCAGTTCGTCAGCCACGGCCTCATCCACGTCAACGGCAAGCGCGTCAACATCGCCAGCTACCGGGTACGCAAGGGCGAGGTCATCAGCCTGCCGCCGAAGGCTCGCGACATGATCGTGATCCAGCACAACCTCGATGTGATCGACCGCAACGTCGTTGGCTGGTTGGAGACCGGTGACGGCGGCAAGCAGGTCACTGTTCGCGATCTCCCGCAGCGCGACCACATCGACGTTCCGGTTCGCGAATCACTCATCGTCGAGCTCTACTCCAAGTAATTCGAAGCCCACCACGTATCCAAAGGCATATACATGCTCGTCATTCAGCGCCCCACCGTCGAAGCCATCGGCGACGAAGAGAACAATCGGCAACGTTTCGCTGTCGGCCCGCTCGAGCCCGGGTTCGGCCACACGATCGGTAACTCCCTTCGGCGCACGCTGCTGTCGTCGATCCCCGGTGCTGCCATCACCGCGGTGCGTTTCGACGACGCCCTGCACGAGTTCGACACGATCGCCGGCATTTCCGAAGACGTCACCGACATCATCTTGAACTTGAAGGACATCGTGCTCACCTCGACGAGCGACGACGACATCGTCTTGCGTCTCGACGTTCGTGGCCCGGCCGAGATCACCGCCGGCGACATCAAGTGTCCCAGTGAGATCGAAGTGCTCAACACGGAGCTCCACATTGCGTCGCTCAACACGAAGGGACGCCTCGCCGTCGACTTGACCGTCGGCCGTGGTCGCGGCTACTTGTCGAGCGACCGTGACTCGCAGAACCGCACCATCGGCGTCGTTCCGATCGATGCGATCTTCTCACCAGTTCGCCGAGTGATGTTCGAGATCGAGCCGACCCGGGTCGAGCAGAGCACCAACTACGAACGTCTCGTACTCGACATCGAAACCGATGGTTCGATCACACCTCGTGAGGCGCTCGCCTCGGCCGGTGCGACGCTTCGTTCGTTGGTCGACTTGGTCGCCAACCTCAGCGACGAGCCCCAGGGTCTCGAACTCGGCGAAGTTGCCGCCGTGGCCGCATCATCTCCGGACCTCGACCTGCCGATCGAAGACCTCGATCTGTCGGAGCGTCCGCGCAACTGCCTCAAGCGGGCTCAGATCAACACAGTCGGCGAGCTGCTGACCAAGACCGAAGACGACCTGCTCAACATCACCAACTTCGGACAGAAGAGCCTCGACGAGGTCAAGCAGAAGCTCGACGAGCGCGGCTTGACGCTGCGCGGCTGAGCGCAGAAGTTCTGATCTAAGACGTCACGGAGAGACCAATGCCTGCAACCCCACGCCGAGCCCGCAACTTCGGAAGCAGCTCGCAACACCAGAAGCTGATGATGGCCAACCTCGCCGCGTCGCTGATCGCTGCCGAAGGCATCACCACCACAGAGGCCAAAGCCAAAGCTCTGCGGCCGATCGCCGAAAAGCTCATCACCAAGGCCAAGAAGGCCCAGGACGAGGGTGCCATGCGCGTTCATTGCATTCGTCAGATCCAGGGTTATCTCGGTGACAAGGAGATGACCCACAAACTCGTCAACGAGGTCGCTCCCCGTTACGAGGATCGCAACGGTGGCTACCTGCGGATCTTGAAGCTCGGTCCGCGCCAGGGCGACAACGCCCCTATGGCGCGGATCGAACTCGTCTAGCCAAATCGACACCGAACGTATGCTGACGGCGTGAGCAAGCACAACATCTCGATCACCTACTGCGTGCCTTGAGACTATTCCGAGCGCGCCGTGAGCGCCGCCCGCGACCTACTCAACGACTACCAGCACGTCATTGCCGAGCTTCGCCTCGTCACCGGTTCCAAAGGCGTGTACGACGTCGTCGTCGACGGCAAGATTCTGTTCTCCAAGAAGGTCAGCGGGCGCCATGCCGGCCCCGGTGAAGTGCTCGAGTTGTTCCGCACCAGATACGCGCAGGGCGTCGAGGTCTACGAACGCTGACGACGAAGGCGTGCCCTGCCCCTTTTCGATCGAGTGCGGACGCGGTCTAGTCTGCCGCCGTGCGATTCCGCCTCATTCCCCGTGACAACGGGTTCTATCCACTCTTCGAGCAACAGGCCGCAACCGCAGTTGACACGGCCGTTCAACTACAGAAGCTGATGGCCTCGCTGCCCATCGTGTCCGACCGTGTCGAGACGATCGTCGCCGCCGAACGTGCCGGCGACGAGGTGATGCGGCTGGTGCGCAGCCGTCTGGAGACATCGATCGTGACGCCTTTCGATCGAGAAGACATCCAGTTGCTGGCCAACTCGCTCGACGATGTGCTCGACGAGATGCGCGCCGCTGCCGACCTTGCTCATCTCCACCAACTGTCGTCCCCGCTGGCGGGAGTGGGTGAGCTGGTCGCACTGCTACGCAAGATCGTCGAGGCCAACAGCAAGCTCGTCGGCAAGCTGGCGACCTTGAACGACCTACACGGAGACCTCGACGAAATCGACGACATCGAGAGTCAGGCCGACACCGCATATCGGCGAATCATGGCCGAGCTGTTCAGTGGCAAGCACGACGCGATCGAGATCTTGAAGTGGAAGGACATCGTGGAAGCTGTCGAGCGAGCGATCAACTCGGTCGAGTATGCCAGCGATGTGATTCAAGCGATTGCCGTGAAGCACGCCTAGACATGACCACCACGTTGTTGGTTGTCGTCGTGGCGGTCGCGCTCGTTTTCGATTTCGTCAATGGCTTCCACGATGCGGCCAACTCCATCGCGACCGTCGTGGCCACCAGGGTGCTCCAGCCCTGGCAGGCGGTGCTCTGGGCGGCGTTCTGGAACTTCATCGCATTCCTCGTGCTGCCACTGAAGGTCGCCAATGAGATTGCCAAGATCATCGACAACAACGCGGTCTCGATCGGAGTCGTCTTCGCCGGTCTGCTCGGCGCAATTGTCTGGAATGTCGCCACCGCACTACTCGGGCTGCCGTCGTCGTCATCGCACGCCTTGATCGGTGGGATGGTCGGCGCTGGCATCGCCAAGTCTGGTTTCAGCGTCGTCAATGTCGACCGCGTCGAGAGAACGGCGGTGTTCATCGTCTTCTCACCGCTGCTCGGACTTCTGATGGGCTTCGTCCTCGTCGTGTTGGTGATGTGGTTGGTGCACCGCAGTCGCAAGAAGCGAATGGTCAACAGAACGTTCAGGAGTTTGCAACTGGTTTCGGCCGCGGCTTTCAGCCTCGGCCACGGTGCCAACGACGCCCAGAAGACGATGGGGATCATCGCGGCCTTGCTCGTCGGCGCAAACAGGCTCGACCCCAGCGTGCTCGACGAAGCCGATGCGTTGCCGTTGTGGATCGTGCTGTCGTGTCACAGCGCCATTGCGCTTGGCACGATGTTCGGCGGCTGGCGTATCGTTCGAACGATGGGCAACAAGCTGACGCGGTTGCAGCCGATGGGTGGCGTGTGTGCAGAGAGCGCCGCGGCAGCGACACTCTTCTTTGCCTCCTTCAAGGGCATCCCGGTCAGCACGACGCACACGATCACGGGCGGGATCGTCGGTGTCGGATCCGCCAACCGAATGTCGGCAGTTCGTTGGAACGTCGCCTCTCAGGTCGTGTGGGCGTGGGTGTTCACGATCCCTGGTGCTGCTGTTGTGGCCGTGCTGGCGTATTGGCTCGTAGCGTTGGTGAGCTGATGGATCGTCGCGCCGTGTTCTTCCTCTGCGCCGGGATCGTGTGCGCGCTGATGGCCGCAGTCACCCCCGGTGATCTGCAGTGGGTGGGAAATGTCATGGCGGTTTCATACGTGGTGTTGGCAGGTTTGTCGTGGCTCGATCACGTATCTCGTCGTCGTTCCCATCGGTGAGCCAGATGCTGCGGCGAGCGAAACTGACAGTCGCCTACGACGGCACGTCGTTTCACGGGTTCGCCGAGAACGATGGTGTTCGCACGGTGATGGGCGAGTTGCGTGACGCCGTCGAGAAGGTCGTGCGCCAGCACGTCGAACTCGTCGGCGCCGGTCGCACCGATGCCGGTGTGCACGGTTGGGGTCAAGTCGTCAGCGGAGATCTTCCCGACGACACCGACCTTCAGGTGCTGGTGAGAAGAATCAACCGAATGTGCAGTCCGGAAGTGGTTGCCAGGGACGCGGTGTGGGCGGAATCCCCCGACTTCAGCGCCAGGTTCGCCGCCAAGTGGCGGCACTACCGCTACGACATCTGGAACGCGCCGCAGCCGAATCCGTTCCTGGCGACGACGTCGTGGCACGTCGTTCACCCGCTGTCGTTGCCGGCTCTCCGACTGGCATGCGATCCGTTGATCGGCGAGCACGAGTTCTCGTCATTCTGTCGGCGCTCCAAGGTGGCCGACGGCCAGCTGGAACCGTCGATGACCCGCAGGGTCATGTTGGCCCGCTGGTCCGAAGTACCGAGCGATCATGGCCCTGGCCTGTTGCGCTTCGAGATTCGGGCCAATGCGTTCTGCCATCAGATGGTGCGTTCGATCGTCGGCACGCTGGTCGACGCCGGTACCGGTCGACTCCACGCCGGTGATGTTCGTGGCATCCTCCTGGCCAAGGACCGTCAAGCCGCCGGCCAGGTTGCCCCAGCCCATGGGCTGTGCCTTTGGGAAGTCGGTTACGACTGATCGTGGTGGGAACATCGTACGAGGAACTGTCGTTGACCACGTGGCACCACGGCTTGGAGGGCGTATGGCGTCGCAACGAGTACTGATCATCTCGACCCCCGTGGGTCCGCTCGGTAGCGGTGAGGGCGGCGGTGTCGAACTCACCCTGCACAGCCTGGTCCTCGGCCTTACCGGCCGCGGCCACCACGTGGAGGTCCTGGCGCCAGAACATTCGTTGCATGTCGGCACCGTTGTTCACCAGATCCGGGGGTCCCTGCAGCCGAGTGCGCACACCGCTGTTCGTGACACGCCGGTCACCGTTCCGGCTGACGGAGTGTTGGCGGCAATGTGCGAGTGGGCGCGGGTCCACCAGGACGAGTTCGATGTGATCCTCAACCTGGCGTACGACTGGCTGCCCTACTACCTCACCCCGTTCTTCGTGACCACTCCACTCGCCCATCTCGTGAGCATGGCGACGTTGAGCGATGCGATGGACGATGCCATCGGCCGCGCCGCCACCCTGCGTCCGCGCAACGTGGCGATGCACAGCCAGGCCCAGGCCGATACGTTTCCGACCCTGTCAGGCCTCGTGCCGGTGATCGGGAGCGGCATCGCTGTCGAGCGCTACGACATGCACATCACCGCGGACGAGCCCAGCCATCTCGGGTTCATCGGCAGGATCTCCCCGGAGAAGGGCCTCGACGACGTCGTCAGGGTGGCCGAAGCCACCGGCCTACCGCTCAAGGTCTGGGGCCTGATGCAGGACCGGTCGGTGTGGCACGCGGCGATCGCAGCCCATCCGACAGCCCAGGTCTCGTACGAGGGCTTCCTCCCGACCGACGATCTGCAGGCCGCCATCGGCGGTTGCGCGGCGATTGTGATGGCCCCGAAGTGGGTGGAGGCGTTCGGCAACGTTGCCATCGAAGCGATGGCGACCGGCGTACCGGTGATCGCCTACAGGCGTGGTGGGCCGGCCGAGATCATTGTCGACGGCGAGACGGGATTCCTGGTCGAGCCCGACGACGTCGACGGTTTGATCGCGGCTGTCGGTCGGATCGGCGAGTTGGACCGGGTCGAATGTCGTCAGCGCGTCGAGGAGGAGTATTCGATTCCGGCGCTGGCTGCCAGGGTCGAGAAGTGGCTCGACGCAGTGATCGAGTGCCACCGCAGCGCGTGGCACGCCGACTCGGCCTGATTCAGTTGCCGGTTGCCTGATTCAGAGTGCTGGGTTGTAGGCGACGGAGCGTTGGCCGTCGGCGTTTAGCAACGTGAGGTTCACACCGTCGTTCTGGAACGAAACCGACGAGCCGAGCGCGGCGAGGTAGTCCGCCTCTTGGGTCATGACCTCATCCGGCGAGCAGAACTTGCGGGTGCTGGCCAGCGGCCCGATGGTGAGTTTGTCGCCGTCAACGGTGTAGCTCCCGGTGAAGGTGTTGCACCCCGAGGAACCCGAGACGGAACCGTCAGGCCCGAACAACGCGGTCAGCGACGTGTCCACGATGGGCGATACGAAGGCCGACTTGGCTGCGTTCAGATAACCGTTGGCCTCCCACGCTCCCTCGACCCCACCCTTGGCGGCCGCATATGTCAGCAGGGTCGCGTCCGAGGCATCGGTGAGCGTCAGCTTGTCGCCTGCCACTGTGAAGCCGGCGACCTTTCCGAGGCGTGTGAGCACCGCGGTCTCGACCGCAGTCTCGACGGGACCGCATGCCATCTGAGTGCTCGCCAGCTGACCGATCGTGAGAGTTGTACCCGAGACGGTGTAGCCACCCGTGAAGGTGTTGCATCCGCTCGAGCCGGACACCGTCGATTTCGAGAACGAGATCGTCGGTGCGACGGCGTCTGCCCCCGGAACGTCGAGTCCGGCGACGTCGAGTTTCCACGTCGTGCCGTCCAAAGGATCTGCCCCGGTCGACGAGGCGGCGACCGTTGATGCAGAACTCGATCCGTCGGAGTCGTCGCCGCACGAGGCGAGAAATGCGGTTGCGATGAGAAGTGCGATCGGAATGGGGGAGAAGGTTGATAGAGCCATACCCCAGTATTGCGCGTCGCGACTGTCGAGATGTGGTCGCATGGGCCGCGTCACGTGGTACCTTCGAGAGTGTGATCACAACCACGTTCCTGATCGCTGGCCGCGACACGGGCACTGTGGTCGAGTCCCTCGGCGAGCTGGGTTTCGTGTTCGACGAGCGACGCGCCGTCACGACCACGTTGCTCGACACCTTCGATGGGCGATTGCACCGCGCCGGTTTGAAGCTCGAACTGCACGAGTCGAACGGTCTAGAACTGGTTCTGTCCGGCGATCGGGCCGTCCCCGCCCATCTCGCCGTGGCCGCAGCACCTCGCCTGCCCGGCGATCTCCCGCCCGGCCCCTTCCGTGCCCGACTCGCAGCGCTCACCGACGTCCGAGCGCTGCAGCCGCAGATTCGCGTCAGCACCCGAACAACTCGGGCATCCCGGCGCGATTCCACCGGCGGTGTCGTTGCCACGGCACAGCTTCACGAACGCGTTCGCGTCGTCGACCGGCCCGGCATCACCTGTCCGCAGGCCACCATCGAGATCCGCGAAGTCACGGGCTACAGCAGGCGAGCCCGGCAAGCCGTGGAGGTCCTCGACGAACTCGGACTGCCGCGGTGCGAAAGCGATACGTTGTCGCAGTGTGCGGCGGCCGCGGAGGTCGACCTCGCCGGGTTCACTGCCACGGCGACGGTTCCACTCGAGTCGGCCATGCCGGCCGTCGATGGAATCCGTGCGGTGCTGGCCAACCTCGCACGCGCGATCATCGCCAACTGGCAGGGAACCATCGACCAATCCGACCCCGAATTCCTCCACGACCTGCGCATCGCTGTCCGACGCACTCGCACCGTGGTCGCCGAGGGCAAGGGTCTTCTCCCGGCCATGATTCGCGACCCGGCTCGCGACGGGTTTGCGTGGCTCGGCCGGCTCACCGGCCCGGCTCGCGACCTCGACGTCTACCTGATCGAGTGGGACAGCTACACCAGCCCCCTCGGGGTCGATGTGGTCTCATCGCTGGCACCGGTGCGGATTCTCCTCGAACAGCGCCGTGCCGACGCCCACATCGAACTCGAACGGGCACTCCGATCCGAGCAGGCAGCCCACCTCATCGGAGCCTGGACGACGTGGCTCGGCGAACCAATCGACGGCGAGCATATCGAGCCGCGAGCCGAGCGACCCCTTGGGAGGTTGGTCGCGGCGCGGATCGGACGAGCCAACGCGGTCCTGGTCGAGCGTGGTCGCATGATCGACCCGAGCTCTCCCGCCGATCAGGTTCACGATCTCCGCAAGGACGCCAAGAAGCTGCGCTACCTCCTGGAGTGCTTCGGGAGCCTGGTGCCCGATGCGCCGCTCAAGCGTTTCGTGAAGCGCCTCAAGGCACTCCAGGACAACCTCGGCGAGCACCAGGACGCCGAAGTGCACGTCACGATGCTGCGAGCCGTCGCTCACGAGCTGTTCGAGGCAGGAGCGTCTCCCGACACGATGATCGCGATCGGCCAGCTGACCGAACGGCTCGACCAACAACGCGGCTCCGCTCGCGCTGAGTTCGCCGAACGATTCGCCGACTATGACACTTCGTCGACGTACGACGCCCTCGAGGCCATGCTCGAAGGGATCATCGCATGAAGGTGTTGGCGACCTACAGCATCAAAGGCGGGGTGGGCAAGACGACCACGGCCGTCAACCTCGCTCACGAAGCCGCGGCGAGTGGTGCCCGCGTGCTGCTCTGGGACCTCGACCCGCAGGGTGCCGCGACCTTCTTCGTTCGGGTCAAGCCATCGATCAAAGGAGGGGCAGAACGGCTGGTCGATCACGTCGGGTCACTCGGGGCGAACATACGCGCAACCGACAACCCGGCAGTCCACATCGTGCCGGCCGACTTCTCGCTGCGCCATCTGGACCTGCGCCTCGACGACTCGAAGCGACCGAAACAGCGCCTCGCCGCACTCCTCGAACCACTTGCCGATCGCTACGACGTCGCTCTCCTCGACTGTCCTCCAGGCATCACCCTGACCAGCGAGAGCGTGTTCGGTGCCGTTGACGCGCTGCTCGTGCCGACGATCCCCACCACCTTGTCCAAACGCACGCTCGACCAGCTCACCGACTTCCTTGCCGACCACCCGCCGGCACCGATGGTGCTCCCATTTGCGTCGATGGTCGATCGACGCAAGCGGCTACAACGCGACCTTGTCGCCCAGTTGATGACGTCCACCCCCGGCTTCTTGGCCACGGTCATCCCGAACGCCAGTGTCATCGAGAAGATGGGCGTCGAACGCGCCCCGGTCGCCGTCTTCGCCCCCACCACGGCGGCCGCAACCGCGTTCCGTCAGCTGTGGGCCGAGATCGCGGTACGGATCTGGGCCTGACCCGTCCGCTTCTCCAGCGTTTTGCTGGCGCCTGTTTGCCGGTTTCGTCGAGAAACCCGTATCATTTCACGGTTCCCTGGCGACGCATCGCTGGGCGGCGACACCTAGTTCTAAAGGGTCCGAAATGCCTACTTACAGCCCGAAAGCAAGTGAGATCACCCGCGCCTGGCACGTCATCGATGCCGATGGCCTGGTGCTCGGCCGCATGTGTACCGAAGCCGCCCGCGTCCTGCGCGGCAAGCACAAGCCGACCTTCGCCCCGCACATCGACACCGGTGATCATGTCGTGGTCATCAACGCCAGCAAGGTCGTGTTGACCAAGGACAAGGCTGCCAACAAGGGCGTGTATCGCTACAGCGGTTATCCGGGCGGCCTGAAGACCGAGTCCTACGAGAAGCTGCTCGGCCGCAAGCCCGAAGAGGCGATCCGGCGCAGCATCCAGGGCATGCTGCCGAAGGGTCCCCTCGGTCGTCAGATGATCAAGAAGCTCAAGGTCTACGCCGGCCCAGAGCATCCGCACGCAGCCCAGCTCCCCGTCGTCCTCGATCTCGCTGCGGCCAAGGCCCGCTGAGCGCGAAAGGAACCCGTTCCATGGCAACCAAACCGCTCACTCAGACCACCGGCCGCCGCAAAGAAGCGGTCGCCCGGGCACGCCTGCGTCCCGGCACCGGCACGCACACCATCAATGGCAAGGCGTTCGACGCCTACTTCACCACGGCGATGCAGCGCATGACCGTCACCGAGGCGCTTCGTGTGACCGAGACCGAGACAACGTACGACGTCGATGCCACCATGCACGGCGGCGGCATCAGCGGCCAGGCCGGTGCGCTGCGTATGGCGATCGCCCGCTCGCTCGTCGAGCTCGATCCCGAGGCCCGTAGTGCGCTGAAGAAGGCAGGTCTTCTCACCCGCGACCCGCGTCGCAAGGAGAGCAAGAAATACGGCCTCAAGAAGGCCCGCAAGGCTCCGCAGTACACCAAGCGCTGATCGCAGCTCGGCCGTGGGCCAGCTTCGTTTCGGAACGGACGGCGTCCGCGGGCGAGCGATCAGTGAGCTGACGCCCGACTATGTCACCGCGCTCGGATGCGCCGCTGCACAGGTGGTGGGCGGCGGCGCGTGGCTGGTAGGTCGGGACACACGTGAGTCGGGCCCCGCGCTGGAGTACGCACTGGTCGTCGGCCTGGGCGCCGGAGGTGCCGAGCCGTTGCAAACCGGTGTGCTGCCGACTCCTGCGCTGGCCCGCCTGTCGGCACACCACGGCGCGCCGGCGGCGATGATCACCGCGTCACACAACCCGTACAGCGACAACGGGGTCAAGATCTTCGCGCCGGGCGGCTTGAAGCTGACGGACGAGACGGAAAGGGCCATCGAGGCAGCGCTCGGCCCGACAACGCAGGCGGACCCGCAGTCGGCACCGCAATCTGGCCGGGCGCTGCCCGACGCCCTTGCCGAGTACTGCGGGAGCCTCGTCGATACGAACCCAGCGGGTTCGCTGCGCGGGTTACGGATCGTGCTCGACTGTGCCAACGGGGCGATGTTCGAGGCGGCACCTCGGGTCGTGTCGGCACTCGGCGCCGATGTCGTCGTCATCCACGCCGAGCCCGATGGGCGCAACATCAATGATCACTGCGGCGCAACGCACCCGTCGTCACTGTCGACCGCGGTGGTCGCTCACGGCGCTGACCTCGGTCTGGCGTTCGACGGCGACGGCGATCGGGTCATCGCCGTCGACGAGCGCGGCGTCGTCGTCGATGGTGACCGGATGATCGCCCTGGCGACGTTGCAGCTGCGCGAGGAAGGACAGCTCACCAACAACACGGTGGTCGTGACGGTGATGAGCAATCTCGGCTTTCACAAGGCGATGGGCTCCGCCGGCGTCAACGTGGTCACCACGGCCGTGGGTGATCGCTCTGTGCTCGAGGCTCTCGACGCCGGCGACTACGCAATCGGGGGCGAGCAGAGCGGGCACATCATCTACCGACATTTGGCCACCACCGGCGACGGCTTGCTCGCCGGGCTGCGACTGGGTGCGTACGTGCGCCGCACCGGGCGATCGTTGGCGGAGCTGGCCGGCACGGTCATGACGTCGTACCCGCAGGTTCTCGTCAACGTCAGGGTTGCCAAACGTCACCCGCACGTCGCCGTCGAGTTGGCCGACGAAATCGCCGCGGCCGACGAATCGCTGAATGGCGAAGGTCGCATCCTGGTGCGTCCCAGTGGTACCGAGCCGCTGATTCGGGTGATGGTCGAAGCCGCGACGCAGTCTCTCGCCCAGGCAACTGCTGACAGCCTGGCCGACGTGGTGTCGGCACGCTTCGGCTGACTGTGACGTCGACGGATCGGAGTCGTCGCCGGTCGGTAACCTGGAGACATGTGCGGCATCATCGGCATCCTCAGTAGACCCTCGCGCAGACCGGTCCCGGAACCCGCCGAGTTGCTCGCCCATCTCGATCGTGCGGTGGCGGCGGAGGAGCTCGCCGCGGCGGCGGTCTCCGTGCGGCGATGTAATGACCTGCTCAAGGGCGTGCCCGGCGTGCGTGCGCTCATGGGCCGCTACGAACTCGTGGTGGGCATCGTCGCCAGGCTCGATCAACTCGACGCCCGGATCGTCGAAACCGAAAGCCGGATCGAGTACGACACAACGCTCGATCCCGATGAGCACGAACGAATTGCTGCCGAGTTGATCGAGCTCCGCGACGCTACGTGGGCCGTTCGGCACGACCGACTGCGAACTGCCCGCGAGGTCGAGGCGTTGGCCGGACGCGACAGCACGGTGGCCGCGCTGGCGGGGTACCTGGCCGTGCAGCAGTCGTTGTCGGCGCTCGACCGGCTCGAGGTTCGTGGTCGGGACTCGGCCGGGCTCCACCTCTTCGTCTGGAACCACGGTTTGTCTGTGAACGACGCGTCGCTTCAACGGGTGCTGTTCCATCGCAACGCCGACCCGTTGTTCCAGAACGGCTCGGTTCGCGTTGCCAGTCAATGTCTTGGTTTCGTGTACAAGGCGGCTGCAGAGATAGGCGAGCTGGGCGACAACACCCGCGCCCTTCGCAGCGCGATCGCCGAGGACGACTTGCTGCGCCTCGCCCTGTCACAGCCGGATGCACGGCTGACGGTGCTCGGGCACACGCGCTGGGCCAGTGTCGGGATCATCAGCGAAGCCAATTGCCATCCGCTGAACAGCGAGGAGCTCGAGCAAGCCGGAGGTGCCCCCTACATGGTTGCGGTGCTCAATGGTGACGTCGACAACCATGCCGACATCAAGGTCCACCATGGCCTGCGCATTGCCGGACCGATCACGACCGATGCCAAGGTCATCCCGGCTGTGATGGCCCACCATGTGGCATCCGGGGTGCTGGATCTCGGCGAGGCGTTCCGTCGCACTGTGGCCGAGTTCGAGGGCAGCGTCGCGATCGGGGCTGCCGCGGCTGGCGAGCCGGATCACCTGTACCTGGCGCTGCGGGGCAGCGGTCAGGCTCTGTACGTCGGCCTGGCCGACGATTGCTACGTCGTGGCCAGCGAGCCGTATGGCGTCGTCGAGGAGACCACACACTTCATCCGCGTCGATGGTGAGTCACTCTCGCCTTCTGGCAGTCGCGGTCAGGTCTTCGTGCTCGACGGTGCGCGAGCCGGTGAGCTCGCCGGCGTTCGCCGGTTGGCCTACGACGGCGCCGAACTGCCGCTGTCCGACAACGATGTCGCCACTGCACAGGTCACGACCCGCGACATCGATCGTGGGGATTCGCCCCACTATCTCCTCAAGGAGATCAGCGAATCTCCGGCGAGTTTCCGCAAGACGATTCGCGGCAAGATCGTCGAAGTCGACGGTTTGCGACGCGCCTCGGTCGGTACTCGTGCTCTCCCTCTCGACATCCGCGCTCGGCTGGCCGACGGAAGCATCACCAAGGTCAAGGTCATCGGCCAGGGCACCGCTGCTGTGGCCGGCCGCAGCATGGCGGCTGTGCTCGACGCGCTGGCCGACGGCATGCTCGACATCGATCCCATCACGGCAACCGAGCTCAGCGGATTCGGCATGCGCTTCGACATGCGCGACACGCTGGTCGTCGCCGTGAGCCAGAGCGGAACGACCACCGACACCAATCGCACCGTCGACCTTGTTCGAGGGCGCGGTGCGGCGGTGCTCGGGATCGTCAATCGTCGTAACAGCGACCTCACCGACAAGGCCGACGGTGTGATGTATACCAGCGACGGTCGTGATGTCGAGATGAGCGTGGCGTCGACCAAGGCCTTCTACGCCCAGGTGGCGGCGGGCGTGTTGCTGGCTTGTGCGATCACCGAGGCTGCCGACGTCGGTTCTGCCCAGCGCAGGCACGATCTGCTCTCGTCGCTGCGGCAGATTCCCGATGCGCTGCTCGAGGTGCTCGCGCGGCGTGACGTCATCGCCGACGCGGCTCGCCGATTTGCACCGCCGAAGCGCTACTGGGCGATCGTCGGAAGCGGGCCGAACACGGTCGCCGCCGAAGAGGTGCGAATCAAGCTCAGCGAGCTGTGCTACAAGTCGATCGCCTGCGACATCACCGAAGACAAGAAGCACATCGACTTGTCCAGCGAGCCGCTCATCCTGGTCTGCGCTGCAGGTCTCGTGGGCGGCACGGCCGATGACGTCGCCAAAGAAGTGGCGATCTACAAGGCCCACAAGGCCACACCCATCGTCATCGCGACAGAGGGTGACGAGCGGTTCGCGGCTGCCGCCGCGGTTCTGTCGGTGCCCGAGGTCGACTCCGCGTTGGCATTCGTGCTGTCGGCGATGGTTGGTCACCTGTTCGGATACGAGGCGGCCTTGGCCATCGATGCATCGGCTCGCCCGCTACGCGAAGCCAGGGAACTGATCGAGCATTCTCTGGTCACCTCCGACAGCGGCGACGACGTGCTCGAAGCGGTGCGCCTTGGCATCGGTCAGCACGCCGAGCGATTCGGTGAGGGCCTGCGCTCCGGGCTGTACAACGGTCACCTCGAGGCGTCGACCGCCGTGCAGTTGTCGGCGCTGCTCGCCGACTTGCGTGACGACCTTCCGCTCGAGGCGTACCACCGCGCTACGGGCAAGGTGGCCAACCCAGGCGTCATGATCGACGATCTCACGGCCTCACTGACCAAAGCCATCGAGGAGCTCACCCGGCCAGTGGACGCGATCAAACATCAGGCCAAGACTGTCACCGTGGGCATCAGCCGCAACGACGAAGGAGTGCTCGATCGGGTGCTCGTTCAGGCAACCCTCAGTGCGGGTGCCGGCCGCGACGCGCTCAGTTATCACGCCTTGAAGGTGCTCGCCGACCTCGATCCGACGGTGCAATCCGTGGTCGGCTACACCCGCTATCGGATCGACGGTGATCCCGCGGCCGATGCCCAGATCACGATCGTCGATCGTGGTGGGCTTTCGCTGGAAGTGTCGAGTCGCGTCGAACGCAACTCCCAGTTGGTCGGTACCAAGCGGCGCGTCGCCGTCGAGCGCCAGGTATTGGTGGCGCGCGGTCGCAGTGACGGGCGAACGGTCGTCTTCGTGCCCGAGGTCAAGTCCGGCGTGTGTGTCGGGATCACCCTGCTGCACGTGGTGTTCCACGATCGCCTGCCTGCCGCGGTGATGCGCGGGGTTCTCCAGGGCTACGACCATCGTTACGACCGTCTGGTCGACTGGGTATCCGAGACCGAAGGAGCGTTCCGCGACGATTTGCTCGGCGAGTTGCCCGTCGACGAACTGCTGATCGCGCCGATCTCCGAGACGGCCGACCAATGGCGGACATGATCATCGGGATCGGTATCGACGCCGTCGACATCGAACGGTTCCGCAGATCGCTGGAGCGCACGCCGTCGATGCATCGCCGATTGTTCACTGATCACGAGCTGGCCTATGTTGCGCCGAAGGCGGACCCGGTGCCGTCATTGGCGGCCCGTTTCGCATCCCGTGAAGCGGTGATGAAGGCGATGGGCCTCGGCCTCGGAGCCTTCGGCTTCCACGAAGTCTGGGTCGATCGCCTGGAGAGCGGGGAGCCGCATCTCAACGTCACAGGACGCGCTGCACAACTGGCGACCGAGCGTGGAATCGCCAGGTGGCATCTCTCGATCACCCATACCGACCAGGTCGCGATCGCCTACGTAGTCGCCTCGTGACGACGTAACCTCACCGGGCATGTTGCCGATCGTCACCCCGGAGGAAATGGCCGCCATCGACGCGGCTGCGTCGGTGCCGGCCGAGGTGCTCATCGAGCGGGCCGGTGCGGCGGTGGCATGGGCAGCATTGCGAATGCTCGGCGGGGCATACGGACGTACCGTCAACGTGCTCTGCGGCAAGGGCAACAACGGTGCCGACGGTCGGGTTGCGGCCCGGCGGCTCGCCGCGAAGGGGGTTCGAGTTCGGGTCTTCGATGTGCCGTCGTACCCGCGCGTCCTGCCACCGGCCGACCTCGTCATCGACGCGGCGTTCGGCACCGGATTCCACGGCAGATGGTCGCCCCCCGATGTCCGAGACACCCCTGTGCTGGCGGTCGACATTCCCAGCGGCGTCGATGCCTTGACCGGTGACATCGCTGGCGAGGTCCTGGCGGCCACTCACACCGTCACGTTCGCGGCGCTCAAGCCAGGGCTGCTCACCCCACCCGGTAGCGCGCTCGCCGGCGAGCTGGAGCTGGCCGACATCGGACTCGACGTCGGGTGGGTGCGCGCCCACCTCGTGCAGGCCGCCGACATCGTCGGATGGTGGCCTGAGCGTGACGAGTATGCCCACAAGTGGCGCAGCGCGGTGCGGGTCATTGCCGGCAGTTCGACGATGACCGGGGCGCCGCGCCTCGTCACCCACGCAGCGATGCGCACCGGTGCCGGCATGGTGCATCTGTCGATTCCGGGCATGACGCTGGCCGATGCGCCGATCGAGGTCGTGCAGCGACCGCTCCCGGGCACGACGTGGGCCGACGCCGCGCTGGCTTCGCTCGATCGCTTTCACTCGATCGTTGTCGGGCCGGGGCTCGGCCGTTCTGACGACACCTCGGCCAGCGTGCGCAAACTGGTCGTCGAGGCGCCGTTGCCAATGGTGATCGACGGCGACGGATTGTTTGCCCTTGGATGGAGCGCCGAGGGCGCGACGACGTTGCTGCGTCGGCGCACGACGCCCACCGTGCTGACCCCCCACGACGGCGAGTACGTCCTGCTTGCGGGCAACCAACCTGGAATCGATCGAATGGTGGCTGCTCGGCGGCTGGCCGCCGACAGCGGCTGCACGGTGCTGTTGAAAGGGGCGGCGACGATCGTTGCCGACCCGGACGGCGTCGCGTTGGTGGTGACTGCGGGCGACGCCAGGCTGGCGACCGCGGGTACCGGCGATGTGCTCAGCGGGATCATCGGTGCGTTGCTCGCCAGCGGCATGAAGCCGTTGCATGCCGCTGCGGCAGCGGCGTGGGTGCATGGTCAGGCCGGTAGGCGGGGCATGCGCCACGGACTCGTGGCCAGCGATCTGCCCGACTTGATTCCGGCGGTGCTGGAAGAGTTGTTGTGAGCCGATGGGCGTGGGCCGACGTCGACGTCGGCGCCGTTCAGCACAACGTCGAACTACTGTGCTCCGTCGCCGCACCCGCGGCCGTGTGGGCGGTCGTCAAGGCCGATGGCTACGGTCACGGCGCTGTCCCGGTCGCCCGCGCCGCACTCCTTGGCGGAGCCACAGGATTGTGCGTCGCCCTGGTGCAAGAGGGTGTGTCGTTGCGCGACGCGGGGATCGACTGCCCGATCCTGGTGCTCAGCGAGCAACCGGCGACCGAACTCGTCGACGCAGTACGTGCTGCACTCGATCTCACCGTGTACTCCTACGCACAGCTGGAGTCGGTCGCCGTCGCCGGCGGTCGCGATCACCCCGTGCACCTGAAGATCGACACAGGCATGCGACGAGTGGGGGCGGCGGCCGACGAGGCCCTGGGGCTGGCCGCGGCAATCTCGGAGTCACCCGCTGTCCGACTCGCCGGGGTGTGCACGCATCTTGCGGTCGCCGACGAGCCGGCAGATGCCTTCACCGCCGTGCAGATCGAGTCGTTCGACGATGTGCTCACGGCACTCGCCGTCGCCGGACACCACCCACCGCTCGTGCATGCCGCCAACTCCGCGGCGACCCTCGCCATTCCGTCGTCGCACTTTGGCATGGTGCGCACCGGTATCGCGATCTACGGGATTTCGCCGGGCGCCGCGCTGGACCGTCTCAGTGCTGGGCTGCGACCGGCACTGTCGCTGCGCAGTCGTGTCTCCCACGTCAAGCACGTGCGCGCCGGCGACCGCATCTCGTACGGCTTGCGGCATCGCTTCGAGGGCAACACCATCGTGGCCACGTTGCCCGTGGGTTATGCCGACGGCGTACCCCGCCGACTCTATGCAGGTGGCGGCGAAGTGTTGATCGGGGGGCGCCGCCGACCGATCGTCGGCGTGGTCACGATGGACCAGCTGATGGTCGACTGTGGGGCCGATTCAGTGGCCGTCGGAGATGAGGCCGTGCTGATCGGAAGGCAGGGGGGCGAGGAGATTTCGGCCGGCGAGTGGGCCGATCGCCTCGGCACCATCGCCTACGAAGTTGTCTGCGGTATCTCGTCGCGCATCGACCGGCATTACTCCCCAGCGTGACCCTCTAGCATCATCCGCGGTCATGTTGCATCTCCGGTCCGACTCGTTGGCGTCCACGTCGGCAATTGCCGCGTCCCTGGCCGGCCTGGCACGCCGCGGCGACCTCATCGTGCTCGCTGGCGAGATGGGTGCAGGCAAGACGGCTTTCGCCAAAGGATTCGGTCGGGCAATCGGCGTGACCGAGCCGATCACGTCGCCGACGTACACGCTCGTGCACAGCTACCCGGCCGGCCGGGTGACGCTCCATCACGCAGACATCTACCGCTTGACAACCCATCACGAGGTGGCCGATCTGGCATTCGCCGAGCTGCTCGAGTCCGACGGCATCGTCCTGGTCGAGTGGGGTGACGTCGTCGCCGGTTCGTTGGGCGACCACGTGGTGGTCCGGCTCGAGTTCGTCGACGAGGATGAAGACGCCCGAGACATCGTCATCTCCGCGGCCGGTCGATCCTGGGCGATGCGCTGGGATGAGGTCGAACGGCGACTGGCGGCCTTCCGATGCTGATCCTTGGAATCGAAACTGCGACCGAACAGGTCAGTGTGGCGATCGGCGGCCACGAGGGTGTGCTGGCGATGTTCGAGGTCTGTCGCGGCCGCCGCCACGCCGAGACGCTCGTTCCGTCGATCCAATTCGTGTGCAAGCAGGCCGAGATCGACATCTCGGAGTTCGGGGCCATCGCCGTCGACGTCGGGCCAGGCCTGTTCACGGGCATGCGGGTCGGTCTGGCCGCGGCCAAGGCGATCGCCCAGGCCCTGCGTGTACCGATGATCGGAATCAGCTCGCTCGATCTCCTGGCCTTCCCGCTCCGCCAGAGTGGGCGGGAGGTGGCTGCGGTGATCGATGCCCGCAAGGGTGAGCTGTTCTCCGCCTTCTACCGGCCTGTTCCTGGTGGAGTCCAGCGCATCGGCGAGCCCCGCTGCGGCTCCGTCGACGACCTGATCGGCGAGCTCATGGCCCGCGGGCACGACAGCGTCCTGGTCGGCGACGGAGCATTGAGGTATCGCGACGAAATCGCCCCGGCCGTGCACTGCGACTTTGCCGAACAGTTCCTGTCGCACCCTTCCGCCGCGCCTCTGGTGCAGTTGGCTCACGCCCGCGCCTTGCGTGAGGAGTGGGTCAATCCGTGGGAGATCCAACCGTTGTACCTCCGCGCCCCCGATGCGCGGATCAACTGGTCGACGCGCCAGTCAGCATCGCGAGGCGGGCAATGAGCGTGTTGTCACGGCTGTTGTGGCGCGATGCCGACGATCATCTGGTGATCGAGCCGCTTCGACGCCGACATCTCACAGACGTGATGGAGATCGAGCAGGTGTCGTACCCGAAGCCGTGGTCGCGGAATGTCTTCCAGAGCGAGTTGGAGCTTGCCCGCAACGGCGAGCGCTTCTACGTCGTCGCCCGCGCCGCCGGCGTGGTCATCGGGTATGCCGGGCTGATGTTCGTGGTCGGTGATGCCCACGTCACCAACATCGCCGTCGCCGCCGACCGGCAGCGCTCCGGAGTAGCGACCCGTTTGTTGGCGACCCTGGCATGGGAGGCGATCGATCGCGGATGCGAGGCTCTGACCCTCGAGGTGCGGGTCGGAAACACCCGTGCGCAGGCCTTGTATCGAAGCTTCGGGTTCGTGCCGGCCGGCGTGCGCCAGCGCTACTACGAGAACACAGAGGATGCGATCGTCATGTGGTGCCACGACATCGGCGAGGCCGATTTCCGGTCTCGCCTGTCGTCGCTCAGCCCCGAGTCCATTCCGGGTGCCGGCCCATCATGAACGTCACCGAATCAACGATTGTGCTCGGCATCGAGACGAGTTGCGACGAGACCGCTGCGGCATTGGTGATGGGTGGCCACGACGTGCTCTCCAGCGTGGTGTCGACGCAGGTCGACCTGCACGCCCAATACGGAGGGGTGGTCCCCGAGATCGCCAGCCGCGCCCATCTCGATCTACTCAACCCGGTCGTGGCCAGAGCGATCGTCGAGGCGGGCATCGAACCCGAGCGGATCGACGCAGTGGCCTGCACGGTCGGGCCCGGCCTGGTCGGAGCACTGCTGGTCGGGGTCTCGGCGGCCAAAGCACTCTCGTTGACGTGGGACGTCCCATTCGTCGGCGTCAACCACATGGAAGCCCACCTGTACGCGGCATTCCTCGAGGACCAGTCGCTGGAAATGCCCCTGGTGGTCCTGTTGGTATCTGGTGGTCACACCATGTTGATCGAGATGTGTGACCACGGGCGATACCGCCTCATGGGGCAGACCATCGACGATGCGGCGGGTGAGGCCTTCGACAAGGTCGCCCGGTTCTTGGGCCTCGGATATCCCGGTGGCCCGGCTATCGACCAAGAGGCCGTGCGTGGCGATCCGACGGCAATTGCCTTTCCGAGGGCGATGCTCAACGATGGTCTCGATTTCAGCTTCAGCGGTTTGAAGACGTCGGTCGTCAATTACGTGCGCAAGAACCCCGACGTCGTGGCCGCCGATGTGGCTGCGTCTTTCCAGGCTGCCGTCGTCGATGTCCTGGTTGCCAAGGCCCGACGTGCCGCCGCCGAAGTCGGAGCGCGGGGACTGGTGCTCGGCGGAGGTGTCGCTGCCAACTCGCTCCTGCGCGAGCGGTTCGCTGCTGCCGGCCGCGACGACTCGATCCGTGTCTTCTTGCCGAGTCGGGCGATGTGCACCGACAACGCGGCGATGATCGCCGCCGTCGGTTGGCACCGCCTCGGCAGCGAGGGCCCGACACCGCTCGACATCGGCGCCCTCCCCAACCTCCGCCTGGCCTTCGACGCCTGACACCCGGGCGATGAGAGATGAGCCGGTGCCGGCCGCACATCTCTCATCGCCCGAATGGGCTCGTAGCCTGGGGCGGGTGAGGATCGGCACGTTCACCCCCGTTGCGCCTGTGGTCCTGGCGCCGATGGCCGGGGTCACCAACGCGCCCTTTCGGTCCTTGTGCCGCCAGTTCGCACCTGGCCTGGTGTACGTCAACGAGATGGTGATGGCTACCGCCGTCGTGCACGGCAACTCCAAGACCGAGCGGATGATGACCTTCGCCGCCGACGAGCAGCCGCGCAGCTTGCAGATCTACGGAAGCGATCCCGTGATCCTCGGCGAGGCCATTCGCCTGCTGTGCGACCGCGACCACGTCGACCACATCGACATCAACTTCGGCTGCCCGGCGGCGAAGGTCACGCGCAAAGGCGGCGGAGCAGCGGTGCCGGCGAAGCCCAATCTGTTGCGAGCCATTCTTCGCGATGCCGTGGCTGCGGCGTCGCCCTACGGCGTACCGGTCACGATCAAGTTCCGCAAGGGGCTGTTCGATTCACTGTTGACCTACATCATGACCGGCCGCATTGCCGTCGATGAAGGGATCGCGGCGATCGCTCTGCATGCCCGGACTGCGGAGCAGCACTACGCCGGCACCGCCGACTGGAACGCAATCGGCGAGTTGAAGGCTGCCGTCCCGGAGATCCCTGTGCTGGGCAACGGCGACATCTGGGAGGCCGGCGACGCCGTGGCGATGATGCGGGCGACCGGATGTGACGGTGTTGTCGTCGGTCGCGGGTGTCTCGGGCGACCCTGGCTGTTCCGCGATCTGGTCGAGGCGCTCAACGGACGACCCGTGCCGCCGTCGCCGTCGCTCGGGGAGGCCTGTGCTGTGATGGCCCGCCACGGCAACTTGCTGGCCGGCCATCTCGGCGAGAACCTGGCGATGCGCGACTTTCGCAAACACACCTCGTGGTATCTCACCGGCTACCCGGTCGGTGGCGAGATCCGGCGGCGGTTCGCCAACATCTCGACCCTCGGTGAGATGGACGACCTGATCTCCACGCTCGACCCGGCGACGGCACTCGTCGTGGGTGGCGAGCGGATCCGCCGTGGTCACACCAACGGACCCATCCGCGTCGCCCTTCCCGATGGCTACCTGGATCATCTCGACGACCTGGTCGTGCCGGATGACTCGCATGTGATGGCGCTCAGCGGCGGATGACCACAGTCGTACTCGCCTCGGCGTCGCCGCGCCGGCACGAGTTGCTGGCTCAGATCGGGGTGCCGTTCATCGTGCGGGTCCCCACCATCGACGAGTCGCCCGAACCCGGCGAACCCCCTGACGAATATGTGCGTCGGCTGGCGTTTGCCAAGGCTGCCGCGGTCGAGGTTGCCGCCGACGAACTGGTGATCGCAGCAGACACCACCGTGGATGTCGGCGGGAGGATCCTGGGCAAGCCGCTCGACGAGGACGACGCCGCCTCGATGCTGCGCAGCCTGTCGGGGCGTACCCATCGGGTGCACACCGGCGTTGCCGTGCGCCACGGCGATCATGAGGTCGCCGAGGTCTGCACGACGCTGGTGACGTTCGTCGGGCTCGACGAGGCAACGATTGCGTGGTACGTGTCGACCGGTGAACCGATGGGCAAGGCGGGGGCATACGCCCTTCAGGGCGCAGGAGGCGCCTTGGTGCGCGACGTACGCGGCAGCGTCAGCAACGTGATCGGTCTGCCGCTTCACGTCGTGATCGAACTGGCCGGTCGCAGTGGTATCGATCTGTTGAAGGCGGCTGGATGACCGTCGCCGGTCAGGTCCGGTCCGATCGGGTCACGTCAACGGCCATGCGGCCACTGTTGCCCCGCTGTTGTCGACGATCTGGGCGGTGAACGGAGCCGGTTCGGGGAACACGTACGCCGCGAACTGGTCAGAAAATCCGGGATCGAGCTCGACGAACGACGACACTGCCGAGGGCAGACCGTTGGGATTGACGTGCAGTTCGGCGCCCGTCATCGATCGCGGCACCTTGGCCAGCACATACGTCCGGCCGTGCTCGACGAGGGTTTCGATGCTCGGTGAGGCATCTGCCTGGCTCGGAAGCGTCTCGCTGGGCACCGTCGAGTCCCCTGGCTGACCGATCCACCACGTGTACCCGCCGACGGGGTCGTCGCGGTTGTGGGCGGAGACCTGAACCGTCCATGCCCAACCGTCGGCGAGCATTCCCGACGCAAGGTTTCGAGGCACCTCGGCGTCGACGAGGGCACCGGGTACCGAGCTCGGGCCGAGCAACGTGGTGACGTCGGTGTTCGGGCTGCGGTGCACCGTCGCGGCGATGACCGCAAGACGTTCGGCGGCGATGTTTCCGCGCAGTGTGACCAGGTGGTCGCCGTCGCGGAGCTGAACGATCGAGATTCCGGGCTCGGCGGCCGAATGTCCGACGATTGCCGGGAGCCCGTTGACGTTGAACGTCGTCGTGTCCCGCAACGCGAACCGGGTGGCCATGTCGTTGTCTGCGGGCGAGTAACCAGCGACGGTGATGGTGAAGCTCTCGGCCAAACCGGCCGACGTTGTCGCGGTGTAGCCAACCATGGCGACGGGCACACCGTACAGCGTCGTCGCCGGATCGGAGTCGAGCAACCGCGTGTGGTCGGTCGTGAAGAAGGTGTCGCGATATCGAATCGTCGAGTTGACGACGGAGGCCGAGTCCGCCAAGCGGAGTAGCTGTCGATCCGCCCAGCCGAACGCGGTCACCTCCAGCTCGATGCCGTTCTTGGTGAACGACAGCCGCGACTGACCCGACGCTGGATCGTGTTCGACGACGACCTCGGTGGAGCCGACAACAGTTCGGTATGCGTTGCGGCCCGTGACGTGGCGGGTCTGACGCGACACCTCGAACCACGATCCGGTGGTGGACGTCGCGCCGGCGGTGGCCCACAGTTCTGCGGTCCCACCGTCGCCGAAGCTGCCGCCAGGCTCGAGTTTCTCGGCAAAGTCCAGCGTGAAGCCGGGTGGAGCCGGGTCGGCCAGGTAGTAGTCGGCGGCGACGATGATCGGTGACGCCTGGACGATGGACGACGGAGTCGCCGTTGGTCTCGGCGCCGTCGTCGGTGTCGTTCGGGTGGTCGCATCGAACGACACCGCCGAGGCGATCACGCAGGCCACGACCACCGTCAGCCCGGCGACGACTACCACGGATGCAACTCGGCGCCGGCCCCCAGAGTCGTCGGTTTCGGCGGGAGCACCGTCACCGAATGCGCCAGTGTCGTCGTCGTCGATGATCTCGATGATCTCGGCCGACGACTCGGTCCTCACGGCGAGGGCCAGGTGGCGAGCACGGTTCCGTCGCCGGCCACGATCTGGGCGGTGTACTGCACCGGTTCGCTGAACGCGTACGCAGCGAAGGTACGGTCCAGGGTCGGGTCGATTTCGTTGAACGGAGCGATCACCGTGTCGAGTCCGGCGCGTGCGACGTGCAGCTCGGCCGTCGCGGCGATCGAACGGGGAAGGTCGGCCAGCACATAGGTACGCCGGCTGTCGACGACAGTGCTGATCTTGGCGGTGTCGTCAACCTCGGTTCCGAACCGATTGCCGTCCCACTGCCAGCTGACGACCCGATGCTGGTTGGAGAACTTTTCCATCCCAACTCGAATCGTCCACAGGTTGGACTCGGCGTCGGTGCCGAACGAGACCGGCACCGGCTGCGTCTCCTCGAAGTCGCCGAAGTTGTCGTTGCCGCCGTTGTTGGCAGCTTGGAACTGCATCCCCTGCCACTCGTCCTCGGAGACCTGGTGGACCGTTTGGGCGATGGAAATCAGCTGTGGCACCGGCATGGTTCCGGAGACCGTGACGATGTGATCGCCGGCGATCCAGGTGGCCATTGTGAGGTCCGCCTGGCCGAGCACCGCACCGCCGACCGCAACATGCCCATCGACTGCGAAGGTCGTGGGGTGGTCGAGGAAGAACCGTAGTGCGATCTGCCGGTCAAGGGTGCTACCTCCCTCGCGGGCCGATGGCCGCTGGGCGACGAGGATGCCGACACCGCCGGTGGATGAGTCGGCGGTCGTGTAGTAGACCTGCTCCACCGGGAAGCCTTCGAGTGCGATCCAGGGTTCGACCGAGCTCATCAGCCGGTGGTCCGCGATCAGTGATGGGTCGGCGAACCGGATGTTGTCGGCGCGACTGACGGCGATCGAGTCGGCGAGGCGAATCAAGTCCTCGTCACTCCATCCGAACGCAGTGAGCGTCGCGGCTGTCGTCCCGGCTGCGGCGAACTGGGCTGTCGACTGACCTGAGGACATGTGTGAGATGGCGATCGATTGCTGATCGGTCAGCACGCGGTATGCGTCCGTGGCGAAGATGCTCTGCCGGCCCCCCGGATATGTGCTGATCGAGAACCACCGCCCGGAACTCACTGCGGCGCCGTCCGTGGCGAACAACGCGTAGTTGCCAGGCGCGACGTAACTCCCACCCCCGTCGAACTGCTGTTGGATGTCGGCGTACTGAACCGAGAACTCTCGCGGGAGGTCGGCCGCGTAGTAGGGGACCAACGGAGCAGGGACGGTCGTCGAGGTGACCGGCACCGTGGTCGTGCCGGCGATGGTGGAGCTGGTGGCGGGCGCAGTCTTCGGTAGGCCGCTCGTCGACGCCGATGTCGCCACGCCGTAACCGATCAGGGCGATGAGGGCGGCGGCAGCGACCGGGCCGATCCAGCGGGGGCCACCGTTGTCGTGGCTCGTCAGCGGCGAAGCGCGATTGCCGAACGCATTGGTGTCGTCGTCGAGGATCTCGATGATCTCCGGCGGCGCGTCGCCCTGCAGGCCTGTGGCCCTCACGTCGCGAGTATCGCGCATCGCCGGGCGATCGGCCCGTCGGTCGTTAGCACTCTCGCCTCCCGGTTGCTAACGGCGACCGCCACCGCCTAGGATTGGCACTCGCGGTAGCCGAGTGCTAACGCGCAAACGCAATACGTAATTCTCGACCCACACCCGAGTGCCCATGCCAACGGAGGCCCGCACCCATGAATCTCAAGCCCCTCGATGACCGCATTGTCGTCAAGCCCAACGAGGCCGAGCAGACCACCGCGTCCGGTCTGGTCATCCCCGACACCGCCAAGGAGAAGCCGCAGCAGGGCGAAGTGCTCGCCGTCGGCCCCGGCCGCTGGAGCGACGACAAGGGCGCCCACGCCGCGCTCGACATCAAGGTCGGCGACACCGTCCTGTACTCGAAGTACGGCGGCACGGAAGTCACCATCGAAGGCGACGACCTGTTGATCCTCACCAGCCGTGACGTGCTGGCGATCGTCGGCAAGTGAGCTGACCGACCAACATGGCAAAGCAACTGAAGTTTGACGACGAGGCGCGTCGCGCCCTCGAAACCGGCGTGAACAAGTTGGCCGACACGGTCAAGGTCACGCTCGGGCCCAAGGGTCGCAACGTCGTGCTCGACAAGAAGTTCGGCGCACCGACCATCACCAACGACGGCGTTTCGATCGCCAAAGAGATCGAACTCGATGACCCGTACGAAAACATGGGCGCTCAGCTGGTGAAAGAAGTCGCCACCAAGACCAACGACGTCGCCGGCGATGGCACCACCACCGCCACGGTGCTCGCCCAGGCAATGGTCAACCACGGCATGCGCAACGTCGCCGCCGGAGCCAACCCGATGGGCCTGAAGAAGGGCATCGAGAAGGCTGTGGCTGCCGCTGTCGAGTCGATCAAGGCGCAGGCCCAGGAGGTCGAGGACAAGGAGCAGATCGCTGCCGTGGCCACGATCTCGGCGGCCGACGCCTCCGTCGGCGAGGTCATCGCCAACGCGATCGACAAGGTCGGCAAAGACGGTGTGGTCACGGTCGAGGAGTCGAACACGTTCGGCACCGAGCTCGAGTTCACCGAGGGCATGCAGTTCGACAAGGGCTACATGTCGCCGTACTTCGTCACCGACGCCGAGCGTCAAGAAGCCGTGCTCGAAGATGCCTACGTGCTGATGAACTCCGGCAAGATCTCGACGGTGCAGGCCATGTTGCCGGTGCTCGAAGCCGTGATGAAGACCGGTCGTCCGCTCTTGATCATCGCTGAGGACATCGAGGGCGAGGCTCTGGCCACGCTCGTGGTCAACAAGATCCGCGGCACGTTCAACTCGGCTGCCGTCAAGGCCCCCGGCTTCGGTGATCGTCGCAAGGCGATGCTGCAAGACATGGCGGTCCTCACCGGCGGCCAGGTCATCAGCGAAGAAGTCGGCCTCAAGCTCGAGAACCTCACCCTCGACCTGCTCGGCCGGGCCAAGCGCGTCATCGTCACCAAGGACAACACCACCATCGTCGACGGCGATGGTGAGGCCGACGATGTTGCCGGTCGCATCAACCAGATCAAGGCCGAGATCGACAACACCGACAGCGACTGGGACCGAGAGAAGCTGCAGGAGCGTCTCGCCAAGCTGGCCGGCGGCGTGGCAGTCATCAAGGTCGGCGCCGCCACCGAGGTGGAGCTGAAGGAGAAGAAGCACCGCATCGAAGACGCGGTGTCGGCAACTCGTGCAGCCATCGAGGAAGGCGTTGTCGCCGGCGGCGGCGTCGCCCTCGTCCGGGCTCGCAAGGCCGTTGCCGAGGTCGTCGACAGCCTGACGGGCGACGAGGCCACCGGTGCTCGCACCGTGTGGGAGTCGCTGATCGCTCCGTGTCGTCTCATCGCCGACAACGCCGGCATGGAGGGCGCCGTCGTCGTTCCGCAGGTCGAGGCCGCCAAGGGCTCGATGGGCATGAACGCGGCGACCGGCGAAATGGACGACCTGGTCAAGGCCGGGATCATCGATCCTGCCAAGGTCACTCGTGCCGCGTTGCAGAACGCGGCTTCGATTGCAGCCCTGGTGCTGACAACCGAATGCATCGTCTCCGACAAGCCGGAGAAGAAGCAGGCGATGCCGGCCGGTGGTGGCGGCGGAATGGGTGGCGGGATGCCAGGAATGGGAATGATGTAGAGCCCTCGGGCGTTACAACTGACACCCCCAACTAGACGGCCTCGGTGCAGCGAGCAATCGCCGCCGGGGCCGTTTCAGTTTTACCGGCCCGCAAAGTTCGGCAGCGGTAGGCTCCGGGCGATGGCTGCCACCTCGAAGCGCCCCTTCTGGATGCATCAGATCGTGGAATACATCCTTGGCGGCGCGCTGATTGCCACAGGGCTGCAGAGTCCGACCCCGCTCGTGCCGAGCGTGGTTGGTGGCCTGGTCATGCTCCATGCGGCGCTGACCATCGGTCCCGTCGGCGCGTTTCGGGTGATCGGTCGCCGCACCCATCGGGTGATCGATGTGGTGATCATCTCGATCGAGTTCTTGGCTGTGGTGCAGCCATGGATCGAGCTCGACTCCGGGACGCGGATCATCATCGCGGGCATCGCCTCGGTGCATCTCTTCGTGTGGTGGCAGACGAATTTCGCCCAGCGCCCCAAGTCGCCCCCTGTGTCGGGCGAAGGTGGCCGCAGCGCCGAGGTCGGCCGGTTCGCCGGCCGGCTCGTCGGCAATGGGGTCAATGCCGTGCGCCGTCCGCGTACGGAGGATGATCGGTAGCCTGACGGCATGTCGTTCGTCCCTCCGCCGCCGGATCTCCACAAGCTGCAGATCGCGTGGGAAGAGTGGGAACGTGGGGAGCAGCCCCCGGGCAAGGTGCTCGCCAATCTGAAGACCGCCGGTATGGCGATCGTGCTCGCCCAGTTGGTCGAGAGTGGCTGGAGCCCCGCTGCATAGTTCGCAATGGCGGCGCGGTGGCGACCAGCGGATCCCTCGACCGCAGGGTTGGAGCCAAGGCGACATCGCTGCGTGGACGGACATCGTTCGTCCGTTGTCGGCGGAGGATGTGGCTACTGCGGTGGGCCAGCACCCGCAGATCGACGACGTTGCTCCGGCCGGCACCCTGCGTGCATCGGCGGTCCTCGTGTTGATCGCCGACGGGTCCCACGGCGCCGAGGTCCTGCTGACCCGACGTTCGGAGTCGCTCACCAGTCATCGTGGCGAGATCAGCTTCCCCGGGGGACGGCTCGATGCCGGCGAGACGTTCGAGGTGGCGGCGTTGCGCGAGGCGCACGAGGAGGTGGCACTGAACCCTGATGTAGTCCAGCTCAGTGGCCGCCTCGACCCGATCTCGACGATGGTCAGCCAAAGCTTCATCGTGCCCGTGGTCGGCACCGTCGACGAGCGACCGCCGCTGTGGCCGGCCGTCGACGAGGTCGACCGCATCTTCTGGGTGCCACTCGTCGACCTGACCCGCGCCGATACCTTCCGCGAGGAGATCTGGCCGGTGAACGGCGAGCACCGCCCGATCTTCTTCTTCGAACTCGACGATGAAACGATCTGGGGTGCAACGGCGCGGATGCTGCATCAGCTGTTGCGCGTCGCCCTGGGAATCGGGGGCCCGGAGCCACACGCGCTCTGACGATCTGTCACGGCCCGCCGGCGACGCGGACCGTGGCGTAGAACGCTGCGGCCCAGCCGAAGCAGCTCGGTTCGTCGTACCAGGGATGCGAACGGCAGTGGCTCTTCAGGTCGGCGAGGAATTGTTGATCGACACGTCGTCGGCTGGCCCCGTTCCAGCTGTGAGTGCCGTAGCGGCGGTCGAGCAGCTGCAGGTTGCGGTAACCGAAATCGTGCCGGCGGCACGAATTGGCGAAATTGAATGATCGGCCGGTGTTGCCGACCAACGGGGCCGAGCAGAAGTCGGTGCTCCAATCGAACCACAGGTCGACGCCGACCGAAGCGATGAAGTCGCCCATCGGCGTGGCGTACAACAGGCGCTCGACCGTGGCCCGATCGGCAACGGCGGAACGGACGGGACCGGCAGTAGCCGGCGATGCGACGGTCAGCAAGCTCGTGACCGCGACGAGCACTCGGAGAACGGGTCTCATAGGTGCTCCTCGGTTGTCGTACCCCACTCCCGGGGCGCTGCGGATTCAATCGTCGGCCGTCACCGGGCGCAACCGCGGTTGGCAATTCCCCGGGGACTACGCCAACTGCTGCAGAAGGCTCCACGCCGAGCGCACGTGGCGTTCCTGCGTTGCTCGCGCACCAATCGAGAAGCGGAGCACGGAACGGTCGTCGAGCACGGTCCGCGTGAACAGCACCGTGCCGGTTGCGTTGGCCCGATCGATGAGCCGATCCGTGGCCGCGTCGCCGTCGCGGAGGGCGACGCAGAGCAGGTTGAGGGGGTGCGCAGCGACGATCTCGAACCGATCGTCGGCAGCAACCCACCCGGCCAGCAGTTGGGTGAGTCGGACGTGTTCTCGGACCATCTCCTGCACGGCTTCGACACCGTCGATGCGCAGCTGGAACCACAACTTCAGCGAACGGAAGCGGCGCCCGAGCGGCACCTGCCAGTCGCGGTAGTCGATCACGGCCCCGCTCTCGGCGGCCTGCGACCGCAGGTACTCCGGCAGAATGCTCAGCGCTCCGAGGAGAGACTGTCGATCGGCCGTCCAGAACAGGTCGCAGTCGAAGTTGATCCCCATCCACTTGTGCGGATTCGTGCAGTAGCTGTCGGCCCGATCCAGACCGGTGTTGACCCATCGGAACTCGGGCGCGAGTGCGGCGATCCCGCACATCGCCCCGTCGACGTGGAGCCAGATGGACTCCTGCCGGGCGATCTCCGCCAGCGCGACGGTGGGGTCGAAGGCCATCGAGCTCGTCGTGCCGTGAGCCGAGCAGACCCAGAACGGCGTCAGGCCGGCGGCACGGTCAGCGGCGATCATCTCGGCGAGCGCTTGCGGTTGCATTGCGAAGGCCGAGTCGTGGGGGACCACCCGCATCCTGTCGGTGCCGATTCCGGCGATCCGCAGACCCTTCTCGATGCTCGAATGGGCCTGCGACGTTGCGTATGCGACCAGCCGGGATGTATCGCCGTCGGTGTTCACGGCGCCGTTGGTGACGCGCCAGCGGGCGGCGAGGATCGACGCCAGTGTTGCCTCGCTTGCCGAGCCATGGATCACTCCACCTCCTGCCGCGCTGGTTGACCGAAAGCGTTCCGGGAGCCCGAGCAACTCGTGCATCCAGTCGACCATCAGCGTTTCGATCTCGGTGCACGCCGGGCTGGTGACCCAGCTCATGCCCTGCACCCCGAGCCCGGCCGTGAGCAGGTCGCCGAGGATCGCCGAGTACGACGAGTTGGCGGGGAAGTAGGCGAAGAAGTTCGGGTGCTGCCAGTGGGTGAGTCCCGGGACGACCACTCGGTCAGCGTCGGCCATGACGGCTTCGAAGCCATCCGGGGTCGTTGGCGGGTGCTCGCTGAGTTGGGAACGCACGTCACCGGGCTGAACCAACGAGGTCACGCGCTGCTGCTCGACGTTCTCGATGTAGTCCGCGATCCAATCGATCAGCTGATGTCCGTGCCGCTTGAAGTCCTCGGGAGTCACCTGGCCACCGTACCGTCAGAGCGTTACGGGGCCGGCTTGTTGGCTGCGTCGCGGGCCCGCACCCCGATTGCGATTCGCCAGCCGATGAAGCCCAGTCCGGCCGCGAGCGCAAGGAACACGAGGTAGGTGTGCCCGTCGGCGCGGGACCGGCTGCCACAGTTGGCCCGCTCGACGGTGCCGACGCAGTTGTCGATGTTCTCGGGGAGCAGATCGTTGGTCGCGACGGGTGCGGGATCACCTGATCCCGTGTTGGGGGAAACAGTCGTCGGCGGCGCCGTCGCGACGACGTGCACCGATGGCGCAATCGCCGCCATTGCCGACATCGCCGTGATCGACAACACACAGATCCGCCACAGTCTCGTCACGGCTTCATCGTCGCACCTCGTACCGCTTCTCACACAGATCTTGCGGCGATACGTGACCGTTGACCACCTCAGCACGTACCATCGACGGGAATGGTGCTCCGCAGTGAAACGGTGTTGGTGGTCGACTTCGGCGCGCAGTACGCGCAATTGATCGCTCGCCGGGTGCGAGAACTCAACGTGTACAGCGAGATCGTTCCCCATCGAATCACCGCAGCAGAGATCGCGGCCGATCCGCCGGCCGCGCTGATCCTGTCGGGTGGTCCGAAGAGCGTGCACGTCGATGGTGCGCCATCGCTCGATGAATCGATCTACGACCTCGGCATACCGATCTTCGGTATCTGCTACGGCGCCCAGCTGATCGCCCAACAACTCGGCGGCGAGGTCGGTCGGGGTATGCGCGGCGAGTACGGCCGGGCCAAGTTGGAGGTCGCCGAGGGTCCGTCGGCGCTGCTCCATGATCTGCCATCGACCCACGACGTGTGGATGAGCCACTTCGACGCCGTCACCAGGGTGCCGGATGGATTCATCGCAACGGCCTCCACCGCCGACGCCCCCGTCGCAGCATTGGAGAGCGCCTCGCGAAAGATCTGGGGCGTGCAGTTCCACCCCGAGGTCGTGCACTCGCCGCACGGCATGCTCGTGCTGCAACGCTTCCTCCACGACCTCGCCGGGTGTGCGCCGACCTGGACGATGGACTCGATCATCGACACCCAGGTGGCCGCGGTCCGTGCCCAAGTCGGTGAGGCGCGGGCGATATGCGGGTTGAGCGGTGGGGTCGACTCGGCGGTTGCCGCCGCGCTGGTTCACAAGGCGATCGGGCACCAACTGACCTGCGTGTACGTCGACACCGGGCTGATGCGGCGCGGCGAGAGTGACCAGATCGTCGAGACGTTCCGCCGCAACCAGGGGATCGAGCTGATTCACGTCGACGCCGGCGACCGGTTCTTCGAACGGCTTGTCGGAGTCATCGACCCGGAGGTCAAACGCAAGGCGATCGGCGAGGTGTTCGTGCGTGTGTTCGAGGAGAACACCGGTGGGCTCACCGACGCCGAGTACCTGGTGCAGGGCACGTTGTATCCCGACGTGGTCGAGAGCGGCGGCAGCGACGGCACGGCTGCCGTGATCAAGAGCCATCACAACGTCGGCGGCCTGCCCGACGACATGACGCTCAAGCTGGTCGAACCGCTGCGCAGCCTGTTCAAGGACGAGGTGCGACGTCTCGGCCACGAACTCGGGTTGCCCGACGAGATCGTCTGGCGCCAGCCGTTCCCGGGCCCAGGACTCGGAGTGCGGATCATCGGAGAGGTCACCCCGGAACGTGTCGCCATCCTTCAGCACGCCGACGCCATCGTGCGTGAGGAGGTCCACAACGCCGGGCTCGATCGCGAGTTGTGGCAAGCCTTCGCGGTGCTCGCCGACATCCGCTCCGTCGGAGTGATGGGCGACGAGCGGACCTACGGCCATCCGATCATCATCAGGGCCGTGACCAGCGACGACGCGATGACGGCGGACTGGGCGCGACTGCCCTACGACCTTCTCGAGACGATGTCGAGCCGGATCATCAACGAGGTCCGAGGCGTCAACCGAGTTGTCTACGACATCACCTCGAAGCCCCCCGGGACCATCGAGTGGGAGTAGGTCGAGCGGTGTGGGTCACGTCACCTTTTGGGAGCGGCTTCGACATACGTTCGTAATAATTGGTAGGCTGGCTGACGCATGCGGTCCAGTGGCATCCTTCTTCGTCGATATGTCGCGGCCGCCATTGCGGTCGGCAGCTCTCGCTGTCTTCTGCCAGCGTGGTCGGTGCCGACAGTGTCGGCGACCAGAAGGCCAAGGTCAATCAGCTTGCCGATCAGCTCGACAACCTCGAGAATCGTCTCGGCCAGCTCGACGAGGATTACGGCGCAGCGCAGGACAAGAAGGCCGAGCTCGATCAGGAGATCGCCGACTCGCAGGCTCGTATCGCCCAGCAACAGGCTCGCCTCGGTGAACTGGCCAACGTCCTCGGCAACATTGCCATCGACAAATACGTCTCCGGCAGCACGCTCGAGCTGAGCCCGCTGTTCTCCAATGCAGCGGCGTACACCGAAGCCGAGCAGAGGGATTCGCTGAGTCGCCTCGCACTCGACAGTGGCTCGGGAAGTACCGACGAGATGCTTGCCCTGGCCGAGGATCTCGCCAAGGAACAGGCCTCGCTGAGCCACAAGCAGCAGCAGGTCGCCGATCTGGTGTCGACGCTCGATTCAAAACTCGCCGAAGCACAGCAACTGCAGGTCGAATACGAGCAGAAGCTTTCCTCGGCCAAGGCCGAACTCGGCGTGGCGATCGAGCAGGAGCGCGAGCGCCGTGCCGAAGCTGCAGCAGCCGCCGAGATCGCCAAGCAGAAGCAGGCCGCGGCGAATGCAACCAATTCGAAGAGCGCCGTGTCGGCAACACCCCGCGGCGGCGGCACGTCGGGCAACTCGTCCGGCGATTCGTCGTCAGGTGCAGCTCCGGCGACTGGTGGTGGCGATCCCGTCAGCGGTGACTCGGGCGGAGGAAGCCCTGCGCCACCGGTTTCGTCGATGGCCGGACTCGCTGTCAACGCGGCGTCGGGCCAGCTCGGCGTGGCGTACCGGTTCGCGGCCGAATCACCGGGCGTCGCCTTCGACTGCTCGGGTCTGACCAAGTACGCGTGGGGTCAAGCGGGCGTGTACCTGCCACATCAGTCGGGCGCACAGTACGGATCCATCCCGCACGTCTCCCAGAGCGAGGTGCAGCCGGGCGATCTCGTCTTCTACAAGTCGCCCATCGGCCACGTCGGCATCTACATCGGCGGCGGCTCGATGATCCACGCACCGCGCAGCGGCGACGTTGTCAGCGTGGCCGCGGTCAACTGGGCCAAGGTTGTCGGAGTCGGCCGACCGGGGTAGCCGCGTTACGGTGTCGCCTTGTGACGGGCGTTGATACCGATCGAGTCACTCCTTGGCTCGAGGAAAACATCGCCGGTGCTACCGCTCCATTCCGGTTCTCGCTCATCGCTGGTGGTCGTTCCAACCTGACCTACGCCGTGATCGACGCAAACGGGGCTCGGTACGTGCTGCGCCGCCCACCGTTGGGTCGCGTCCTCGCTACCGCACACGACATGGGTCGCGAACATCGCATCGTTTCCGCAGTTGGCCGCACGAACGTGCCAGTGCCACCGGCTCTCGGCCTGTGCCTCGATGGTGACGTCATCGGCGCACCGTTCTATGTGATGGGCTTTGTGGACGGAGTCGTGCTCGACAGCCCTGATCGAGCCGGCGTTGTTCCTCACGAGCTGCGGCCAGGACTGAGCGAGCATCTCATCGATGTGCTCGCTGACCTGCACGCCGTTGACATCGACGAGGTCGGCCTCGGAGATCTCGCCAAGCGCGAGGGCTACGTCGGTCGGCAGCTCAAGCGCTGGTCGACACAATGGGAGCAGTCCAAGACCCGCGAGCTTCCGGCCGTCGACGAGGTCGCTCAACGGTTGGGGGAACGCCTGCCGCTTCAGCAGGGCGTCTCGATCGCCCACGGCGACTTCCGCTTCGGAAACTGTCTGGTAGACGTCGACCGTGGCCGGATCAATGCCGTCCTCGACTGGGAGCTGTGCACACTCGGCGATCCGCTTGCCGACGTCGGCTACCTCGGCGTCTACTGGTTCGACGGCGATCCCACGAAGGCGCGCTCCAACGACCCGACCCCGGCCGGCGGATTTCCGTCCTTCGCCGACCTCGTCGAGCGTTACGCTGACCGCACGGGTCGCGACATGAGTGATATCGGCTATTACGTGGCGTTCGGATGCTGGCGCCTGGCCGTCATCAGCGAAGGCGTCTATGCCCGCTATCTCGACGGAGCAATGGGTGACCCCGGCGGAGTCGACGTCACCACGTTCAAGGAAGCCACCGAGTCGCTCGCCGAGCGGGCGCTGGAGGTCTCGAGCGCATGGAGATGACGAACTGCCCTCGACGGCTGGGCGCGCAGCGAGTTCGCGGCCGATGGACGGACCCGCGCAGTCTTCACCCGCGGCACAGGTCCCGGGGTGATCGTGATCCACGAGGTCCCGGGCATCACCCCGAGGGTCGCGGCGTTCGCCAATGATGTCGCCGAGGCCGGGTTCACGGTGGTGATGCCGTCGCTGGTCGGTACCCCCGGCCGCGCTCTGTCGGGCCCGTACGGTGCCGCATCGATGATCAAGGTCTGTGTCGCCCGGGAGTTCACCCACTGGGCCCTCCAGCGGACGTCGCCGATCATCGCTTGGTTGCGGGCGCTGGCCACCGACCTGCATGCCTCTGCCGGCGGCCCGGGTGTCGGCGCGGTCGGGATGTGCTTCAGCGGCGGCTTTGCCTTGGGCATGATGGTCGACGAGGTGATGGTGGCACCGGTGCTCAGCCAACCCTCGCTTCCGTTCGCCGTCGGCAAGCCGGCCCGTCATGCCGATCTCAACCTGTCGCCCGCCGACGCCGAGAGAGTGGCCGAACGCGCCGCGGCGGGTTGCGAGGTGCTTGGTCTGCGATTCGATCAGGACAAGTTCGTCGGCACGCGGTTCGAGTCGCTGCGAGCCCTGCTCGGCGATGCCTTCATCGCCGTCGAGTTGCCCAGCACATCGAAGCGTGATCACTCCGTGCTGACCGAGCAACGTGATGAAGCATCGGTCGAACGCGTCATTCAGTTCTTGCGCGCCAAGCTGATCCGCTGACCCGTCGCCAGATCGCCAGCCCGCCCACACGTGGCGTCAGGCGGCGCGCCTGCGAGTGGCGTAGTACAAGCCCAACTCGGCGGGGTCAGGCGGGGTCGTGGGCATCCAGGGCACCGACGGCGTATTGCTTGGCCTTGTCGTAGTCGGCTTTGCCGTTTGCCGCTCGTGGTACCTCGCTGACGAACACGACCCGTTTGGGAGCCTTGTACCCGGCCAACTGGGACTTGACGTGGGCGATCACGTCGGTCTCGTCGACCGTCCGGCCGTCGGTGGCGGCGATCGCGGTGACGGCCTGCCCGTATCTCTCGTCGTCGACGCCGACGACGAGGCAGTCCAGCACACCGGGTACCCGCTTGACAGCCTCCTCCACCTCCTCGGGAAAGATCTTCTCGCCGCCGGAGTTGATCACCTGACTGCCCCGACCGAGCAGGATCAACGTGCCATCTGCCGCCACCCGGGCGAGATCGCCGGGAAACGAGTAGCGGACCCCGTCGACCGTGCGGAACGTGCGCGCCGACTGGTCGGGGTCCTTGAAGTAGCCCAGCGGAACGAACCCGCCGGCGGCGACCATCCCCACCTCGTCGGAACCGGGGATCACCTCGCGACCGTCTTCGGTGAACACCTTGGTCGTCGGATTCTGCGTGAACTTCGCAGTCTCGGTCGGGCCACCGCGCATGCTCATCTGGTTGCCCATCGAGCCTTCGGTCGAGCCGATGGCGTCGAACAGAACGACGTGGGGGATCCGTTCCAGCAGCTGCTCTTTGACCTCGGCGGTCCACATCACACCCGACGACAGGATGACCCCGAGGCTGGACACGTCGTAGGGCTCGCCGCGGGCCGCGGCCTCGTCGAACGCAGCGACGAGCGGCCGGGCAAAGGTGTCGCCGACGATCACGATCGATGTCGCCCGGCGAGCCTGCACGGTGCGCAGCACCTCATGAGGGTCGAGGTGCCGGCTGGTGAGGGTGATCACCTCGCCGCCGGTCAGATGGGAGGCGAAAGCACCCAACCACAGCCCGGTGCCGTGCATCAACGGTGCGCAGGGGATGGCGATCATCCGGTTGCCGGCCTCGGTGATCGAACGAACCAGCGGGGCGACATCAGCGGCGGTCCGCGGTACCCGTTGGCCGAGGAACGGGAAGCCGGACCGCAGGAACAACCCGACGTGCGAAGCCATGTCGTACATCACGCCCTTCGGCATGCCGGTGGTGCCGCCGGTGTAGAGCATGTAGATGTCGTCGTCGCTGCGAGCGATTCGTTCCATCGGTTCGTTCGCCGCAATCACCTCTTCGTACGACAGAGCGCCGGGGACTTGTCCGACGCCACCATCGTCGACCTCGATCAGCAGCTCGAGCTTGGGGAGCCGGGGGAGGACATGAGCGACCCGATCACCGAGTGAGGAGTGGAACACCAGTGCTTGGGCGTCGGCGTTGTCGAGCAGGTACCACAGCTCGTTGTCGAGGTAGCGGTAGTTGACGTTGACGGGCACGCCGCGAACCTTGAAGGCTCCGTACTGCGCTTCGAGATACTCGTTGCCGTTGTACAGGTACAACCCGATCTTGGAGTCGGGCCCGAGACCGGCAGCCGTGTATGCCGCGGCCAAGCGGGCGGCTCGATCGTCGTACTGCGCCCACGTGCGCGTCGTGTCCCCGTGAACGACGGCGGTCTCGATGGGGATCGTGTCGGCAATCGATTCCCACAACGTGGCGTAGTGCAACTCCATGGCGGGAGCGTAGGTGATCAGCCGGCGAGACGAAGGGTGTCGAACGACGACGTGGGCGTGCCGTCGCGGATCGGAGTGCACTCGTCGGGGAAGCCCTGCGACCACGTCGGATCGTGACGCTGCGCCACCGTGAGGAACTCATCGAGCCGGGCCAGGGCGGCGTCGACGACATCGTGGAGCACCACGACCGACCAGGGATGCGCCTCGATCTCGGCGAGCGCTCGATCGACCCACCCGTCGGGGTCTCGCCAGTCGCCTGGCAGCACGTTCCACAGCACGCACGTGTATCCGAGCGAACACAGCGTCGTGGCCCCGAACCGACTCATCAGCCGGTCATCGATCACACCGCCGGCGCCGTAGGGGCGAAAGAGCAAACCGTCACCCCCCGCCGACTCGACGGCTGTTCGCGTGCGGGCCAGTTCGTCGGCGACCTCGGCATCGTCCGCAGCGCCGAACTGAACGGCGTGGGTCCATGTGTGACCCCCCAAGCGGTGGCCGTCGGCGAGGATCCGCCGCCCGAGGTCCTGACCTCCAGCCGTCGCCAGCTTGTGCCCGATCGCGAAGAACGTGGCTGGCACGGCATGCGCGGCCAGCAGGTCGAGTACCGGCTCCGTGACGCCCGGAGTCGGGCCGTTGTCGAACGTCAGTGTCACCACCGAAGTCGTCATCCGGGATGCTCGACGAGCCCTCCGGGGTGGCGGGCGAATCGCACCGGATCGGCGCCGTGCACCGGGCCGTCGGCGTCCCAAGGCCAGCCCCCGAAGCCTGTGCGCTGGTAGTCGGCAAAGGCCTGCTCGATCTCGGCACGCGTGTTCATCACGAATGGTCCGTACTGGGCCACCGGCTCGCCGATGGGACGTCCCTGCAGCACCAGGCATTCAACCGCGGTGCCGCCGGCGCGGACTTCCACGTCGGTATCGCTGCGCAGCACCGCACCGGTCGAGGCAGCCGAGCTGATGATCGCCGATCGACAGCGTGTCGCCCTCGAAGAAGTACATGGTGCGGGCTACATCGTTGTGAATGGTCGCCGGCATCGTCCACGTGGCGCCGGCGTCGAGACGCAGCACCCACACGGCGACCTCGGCGTCGTCGCCCGCCGCCCACGAGTTGGGTGGGGGCGAGGCCGGCTTGGCGTCACCGATGGCGCCGGCGACGATCGTGACGCTGCCGCCATCGAAGGTGACGACCGGGATGTCGTCGGCCCACAACATCGTGAAGTACGGCTCGACCATCTTGGCGACCGCCGGCAGGTTGAGCCAGATCTGGAACAACTCCGTCGGATTGGGTTCCGAAGTGTCGACCAGGGGGAACATCTCGCTGTGCACGATGCCAGCGCCGGCCGTGAGCCATTGCGTGTCGCCCCGCCCGAAACGTGCCGCCGCGCCGAGCGAGTCGGAGTGGTCGATCAGCCCTTTGCGAACCAGCGTGACGGTCTCGAAACCGCGGTGCGGATGCTGTGGAAAGCCGGGTACCTCGGCGCCGTGGTACATCCTCCAGCCATCCCTCGGCTCGAAGTCGTTCCCGATCTCACGACCCTCCAGCGTCGACGCCTCGGGGCCGAATCTTCCGTTGCCGACGGGGTACAGGTCGAGGTGGTGGACGCAGAACAGGAACGGGTCGACCGTCGGCCATTGGAACCCCAACGGCACCTCCTGCAACACAGGATCGCTCATGCATCAGAGGCTAGGGGCAGAGGCTCGGGCTACACCAGCGATGCAATCACGTCGCCCAGTTGCCGCAGCGAGCGCACCTCGAAGGCGCCTCGGCAGTAGGCCCGATAGTCGTCCATCGCCGAGTCGGTCGCGCCCCATTCGTCCTCCGGCTCGGGGTTCAGCCAGAACACCCGGCGGGCCTGTTCGGCAATGGCGCGCAGCGCCTCGGCGCCGTCGGGCCGATAGTTGGTGCGGGCATCGCCGCAGATGATCACCGTCGAGCGCGACGACACGGAATCTGCGAGGTGTTGCTCGACGAATCGTGTGAACGCTCGGCCGTAGTCGCTGTGCCCGTCGTCGCCGAGCACGCCGCGTCGTTCGACGAACCGATTGACGTGGATCTCGTGCTGGGCGGACTCGAACAGATCGGTCACCTCGGCGATGCCATCGACGAAGGCGAAGCTGCGCACCCGGCGCAACTCGTCGTGCAAAGCGTGCACGAGCGTGAAGGTGAACTGGGCGAACTCGGCCACCGATCCGCTGACGTCGCAGAGCAGCACCAGATCAGGACGATGCGGGTGGCGTCGCCGCATGACGACATCGAGCGGCACTCCGCCGGCCTGGAGCGACCTCCGAACCGTGCGACGTGGGTCGAGTCGACCGGTGCTGCGTAAACGTCGATGACTACTGATACGCGCCGCCAGCTGCCGGGCGAGTGGCTGTATCACGCGGCGGAGTTCGTTGAGCTCCAGCGACGACAGCTGCAGCATGTCGCGGTCGGCCAACGCCGCGCCGATGTCGATGTCATGCGTGATCGGCTCCGCCTGCCATCCGCGTCGCGATTTCGGCTGCCAGTCGGCGGCGGAACTGTTCGAGCATCGCCGCGAACTCGTTGCGAGCCAGCATCAGCTCGAGCTCGGTCAGCTCGCCCTCGCGACGGAGTTGTTGCATCGCGGCGCTCGAGCATGCGCGACAGGTCGATCGCCCGCATCACCTTGTGCAGGTAGTACCGCTCGCTGTGCTCGGCGTCGTCGTCGAAGCCGGCGAGCGCTTCGACTGCCTGCTGGGCGAGCATGGCGATCTGTGCCTCGTCGCCCAGCTGCAGGGCTTGCAGCAGCGCATTCGACAGCTCGCTCGGCGGCGTCGGCGTTGGCTCGTCGCGGGGTGTCGCCGGGATCGTCGCCCGTCCAGCCGCCGACGCCGGCGAACACCGCTGCGAAAAGCGCGATCGAACTCGCCCGTCGGATCGGAGCTCTTCACCAGGGTCGCCCGCAGACCTGCCTTGACCGACTCGCGTTCGTCGAGGGGCAGATGGGTGAGGGCAGTGAAGGCGTCGATCACCGCGCCCGTCGTGACATCGATGCCGCGACGGCGGAGGTGATCGACGAGGACCTCGACGCGACCGATGAGGGGATGAGCTGGCTCGATTCATCGCTTCGCCAACTGCGTCTCGATGCTGCGCGCCGCGGCCAGGAGTTCGGGCAGGATGACTCCGCGCAACTCCTTGAGCGTGACCCGCGCCGCGTGGGTGCCGACGTTGATCGCCGCCAACGTTCGGCCGCGTCGATCGCGCAATGGTGCGGCGACGGATCTGATGCCTTCCTCGAGCTCCTGGTCGACCAGTGCGTATCCCTGGGTGCGCACGGCGTGCACCTCGGTGCGCAGGGCGTCGATGTCGGTGATCGATTGCGATGTCAGTTCGGTGATGACCAGCCCTTCGAGGAACTCGTCGAGATGTTCCTCGGACGAGGCCTGCCAGCAGCACCCGTCCCATCGACGTCCACGCCGCGGGCAGTCGTGAGCCGATCGCCAGCGAGATCCCCATGATCCGCTGGGTGTTGACCCGCGCCACGTACACGATCTGTGTGCCGTCGAGCACCGATGCCGACACGCTCTCGTGGACACGATCAGAGAGTGCCTCCATGAACGGCTGGGCGATGTCGGGCAACTGCAACGACGAGACGTAGGCGAAGCCGAGGTCGAGCACGCGTGGTGTCAGCTCGAAGGTTCGTCCGTCGGTGCACACGTAGCCGAGCGTGACCAGGGTGAACAGCAGGCGGCGAGCGGTGGCCCGGGTGAGACCGGTTGCCCGTGCCATGTCGGCCAGTGTCATGGCCGGCCGCTCGGCGTTGAACGCCTGCAGCACGGTAAGGCCGCGGCTCAGCGACTGGACGTAGTCTCGTTCCGGGCTGTCACTTGACACCCTGCCGCTTGACATTGGGGCACACCTCCCGCGACAATGTTCACATATCGCACGAGTGTGCGCAATGCGAACATTTGCCTTGAGCACTGTGTCCTGAGCAATGAGGGGGTTGCGTGACCGAGTACGTCACCAAGTTCGGGTCGCTCGCCGACTACGACAAGGGCGGTATCGACCTGATCAACGACCAGGCCAAGAACTACGCCTTCTCCAACATCTTCGAGGTCGCCAACTCGTCGAAGCCGTGGGAGAAGGTCGCGGTCGGCAAGAACATGCAGTACGTGCTCGAGGCCATCCGCGCCGAGGGCACCAGCGAATGGCGCACCTGCGCACACGACGAGTTCCCGCTGTGCATGGACGGTGAGGTCACGATCGAACTGGTCAAGCTCGACACGCCCGCCGTGCCCGACGACAAGGAGGGCTCGGTAAGCTCGACGGCGAGCCGGTCGGCAAGAAGATGGGTCGAATCGTGCTGCGTAGGGGCCACCAGGCGCTGCTGCCCGCCAACGCTGCCTATCGCATGAGCGCCACGGCGCCCAGCGTCATCCTGCTACAGACCATCCTCGGCGACGACACGATCGAGCGCTGGGCCGACATCTGCCTGAGCTGACCAATCTGCTGACAAGGAACAACTGACATGACCATGACCGACGTCCAATCGACCGATCCGAACGCGCAGGGTTACCGCGAGTTCAGCCTCGGCGCGTTCCACTTCTCCCGCGACGAGTACTTCGTGCACATCACCTGGCCGACGGGCAAGCACGTGATGAGCGCCGACGTGTTCCTGCGGGCTCTGCAGCGCGATGTCGCGTGGGACTTCTTCTACGGCACTGTCAACTTCGACAGCGTGTTCGGCACCGTCAACCACTACGGCACGGTCGACATGTTCGCCGGCCGGTTCAACGACGCATACCGCAAGGCCGAACTCGACCACACCGAGAACTTCGAATCCGGCCTCATCCGGGAAACGTTCAAGGCGATGCTCGACGACTGGACCAACGCCTCGTTCGATCCGTTCGCCAGCCCCGCCGAGACCGACAAGCCGTTCGGCGTCAAGGATGGCAGCAACACCGACGCCATCACCCGTCGGCGAGTCGCCGCGGCGCGGATGGTCAGCGTGCCAGGCGACGAGAAGATCCGTACCGACGAGACACACCCGGTCAACCGCATGTTCGCCGACGTGCCGCAGGACGAGCCCGAGGTGTACCCCGAGCCCGGCTTCGAGAACGAGGTCGCGGCCTACAACCTGTACGCCTACATCAGCCGCAGCGACGTCACGTGGAACCCCAGTGTCGTCAGCGTCTGCAAGGCCAGCCTGTACTGCCCGACGAGCGAGGAGTACGTCCTGCCCGTCTTCCACGGCAACGACCGCGTCGAGTGGTTCGTGCAGCTCAGCGACGAGATCGTGTGGGACGTGCAGGACCGCGACACCGGCGCGCCGCGCAGCAAGGTCACGATGAAGGCCGGCGACGTCGCGGCGATGCCCGGCGACATCCGTCATCAGGGCTACAGCGCCAAGCGTTCGATGCTGCTGGTGTGGGAGAACGCCTCGCCGGAGCTGCCGGAGATGATCCGCACCGGCAAGGCGAGCGTGTATCCCGTCGACTTCTGATGCAGCACCCAGCTCTTCATCGGCGGCGAGTTCGTCGACGGTGTCGACGGCGGCGACCATCGAGGTCATCAACCCGCACGACTGCTCGGTGATCACCGAGATCGCCGAGGCGTCGGGCGGCCGATGTCGATCGTGCCGTCGATGCCGCTGCAGCGGCCTTCCCGGCCTGGCGGAGCACGGCTGCTGCCGATCGCGGCCGCCTTCTGCTGAAACTGGCCGACGCCATCGAGGTCAATGGCGAAGAGCTCGCCCAGTTCGAAAGCCTCGACACCGGTCACCCGATCAGCGACGCCCGCAAGCTCGACGTACCCCGAACCGCCGCATGCTTCCGCTACTTCGGCGGCATGGCCGACAAGTTGCAGGGTGATGTCATCCCCGTCGAACCGGGGTTCTTGAACTACGTCCAGCGCGAGCCGTTGGGGGTCGTCGGGCAGATCGTGCCGTGGAACTTCCCGCTGATGTTCTGCTCGTGGAAGATGGGTCCGGCGCTGGCGGCCGGCAACACCGTGGTGCTGAAGCCCAGTGAGCTGACGCCGCTGTCGTCGCTGCGGCTGGCCGAGCTGATGACCGAGGTCGGGTTCCCCGCAGGCGTGGTCAACATGGTGCCCGGCTTCGGCGCCGCCGCCGGCGAGCGCCTGGCCACTCATCCCGACGTCGCCAAGATCGCGTTCACCGGGTCGACGGCAACGGGCAGGCGCATCGTCGAGTATTCGGCGTCCAACCTGAAGCGCGTGCAACTCGAGCTCGGCGGCAAGGGTGCCAACATCGTGTTCGACGACGCGATCATTCCGGCCGCCGTCGGTGGCAGCGCGTTCGCCATCTTCCACAACCAGGGCCAGGCCTGCATCGCCGGGTCGCGGTTGCTGCTGCACGAGAAGATCGCCGACGAGTTCCTCGAACGTTTCGTCACCCTGGCCCGCTCGATCCGACTCGGCAATCCGCTCGATCCGTCCACCGAGATGGGCCCACTGACGTCACCGATGCACCGCGACCGCGTCCTCAGCTACGTCAAGGTTGCCCTCGACGAGGGAGGCGAGATCATCACCGGCGGTCAAGCGCCCTCCGACCCGGCGCTCGCCAACGGTTGCTACATCGAACCGACCGTCGTTCGCGCCAAGCCTGGCGACCGAGTCTGTCAGGAAGAGGTGTTCGGCCCGTTCGTCACCGTGTCGACGTTCTCCGACGACGACGAGGCGTTGGCCATCGCCAACAGCACTGACTACGGCCTCGGTGGCGGCCTGTGGACGCAGAATCTGTCGCGCGCCCATCGCATGGCCGCCGCGATGCGCAGCGGCATGGTGTGGGTCAACTCGTACAAGCGGGTCAGCCCGGGTCTCGCCGTTCGGCGGAACCGGGCTCAGTGGGTACGGCCGGGAGATGGGATTCGAGGCGATGCGCGAGTACACCGAGGCCAAGAGCATCTGGATCAACGTCGACGCCCAGATCCCGCCCTGGTACCCGAGATGATGGTCGGGACTGGCCTCCGCTTCGCTTCGGCTGCTCCCTCCTTGGTCGTGGGCAGGTACCGCGATGATCACGTCACTTCGCGAGGCCGTCGCCGAGCATGTGCACGACGGCGACACGCTGGCGCTGGAGGGCTTCACCCACCTCATCCCGCACGCCGCTGGGCACGAGATCATCCGCCAGGAACGACGCAACCTCCATCTCGTGCGAATGACACCCGACATGGTCTACGACCAACTGATCGGGTCCGGGTGCGTGACCAAACTGACGTTCTCGTGGGGCGGCAATCCCGGGGTCGGTTCGCTGCAGCGATTTCGCGATGCCGTCGAGAACCAGTGGCCGCACCCGCTGGAGATCGAAGAGCACAGCCACGCCGGCATGGCGACGCGCTACGCCGCCGGTGCAGCGGGGCTGCCGTTCGGGATGTTGCGCGGCTACGTCGGCACCGATCTGCCGAACCACACCACCACGATCAAGACGGTCGAGTGCCCGTTCACCGGCGAGGTGCTGGCCGCGGTGCCGGCGATCAATCCGGACGTCGGCATCATCCATGCCCAGCGGGCCGATCGAGCCGGCAACGTGCAGATCTGGGGCCTGCTCGGCGTACAGAAGGAAGCGGTGCTGGCTTCGACAGCGATCGATCGTCACCGTCGAGGAGATCGTCGACGAACTGCCCGCCGGTGCCGGGCGCGATCGTGCTGCCATCGTGGGTCGTCAGCGCGGTGTGTCATGTACCCGGCGGCGCCCACCCGAGCTTCGCGATGGGATTCTCGGTGCGCGACAACGCGTTCTACAAGGCATGGGATGCGATCTCGAAGGACCGTGACGCTTTCACCGCGTGGATCGACAAGCACGTGATGGGCACAGCTGACTTCGCCGAGTACTGCGAGAGCGTGGGTATCTGATGGCCGAATACACGACCGACGAGTTGATGATCGTCAACGCCGCCCGCCAACTCGGCGCCCTCGCCGCTGCCGGCAAGCGCCAGTGTTTCGTCGGCATCGGCTTGCCGTCGACGGCCGCCAACCTGGCTCGCCGCCTGTACCCGTCGAGCCGGTGCTGATCTACGAGTCCGGTTGCATCGGTTCCAAGCCGACCGGCTTGCCGCTGTCGATCGGCGATGGCGAGCTTGCCGAGACCAGCGACGCCGTCGTCAGCGTGCCCGAGATCTTCGCCTACTGGCTGCAGGCGGGTCGCATCGACATCGGCTTCCTCAGCGGTGCCCAGCTCGACAGGTACGCCAACATCAACTCCACGGTGATCGGCTCGTACGAGGTCGCCGAAGACCCGCCTGCCCGGTGCCGGTGGAGCGCCCGAGATCGCCGCATCGGCCGGCGCCGTGATGGTGATCATGCGCCAGTCGATGCCCGGGCGTTCGTCGAGCGCTGCGACTTCCGCACGTCGATCGGGTACGGCGACGGCAAGGGTGATCGCGAGCGGTTCGGCCTGCGTGGCGGCGGGCCCGAAGTGGGTGATCACCGACCTCGCCGTGATGGAGCCCGATCCCGAGACCTGCGAGCTGGTGGTCGTCGCCCTGCATCCCGGAGTCACCCGCGACCAGGTGGTCGCCGCCACCGGCTGGGCCGTGCGCTTCGCCGACGACCTGACCACCACCGACGAGCCAACAGCCGCCGAGCTCGACACACTGCGCGCGCTGCAGGCGGCATGAATCCGTTCACCTACGACCAGCTTCCGGGGCGCATCGTGTTCGGGGTCGGTCGCCTGGCCGAGGTCGGGGCCGAGGTCGAGCGTCTCGGCGGGCAGCGGGCAATGTTGATCTCCGATTGGGCCACGGCCGAGGCCGCGGCGGCGGTCACCGGACAACTCGGATCGCGTCTGGTGCTGGCATGGGACGAGGTCGCCCAACACGTGCCTGTCGAACTCGCCGAACGGGCGCGCTCGGCGGCGACCGACGTCGCGATCGACTGCGTGGTGTGCATCGGCGGTGGCTCGTCGACAGGCCTGGCCAAGGCCATGGCGTTGAGCCATGCCGTTCCCATCGTCGCCGTGCCGACGACCTATGCCGGAAGTGAGCAGACGACGATCTACGGCCTCACCGGAGGCCGTCACAAGCAGACCGGCAAGGACCCGATCGTGCTGCCCAAGACGGTCGTCTACGACCCCGAACTCACCGTCGGCCTGCCGCTGCAGGTCACCGGACCGTCGGCCTTCAACGCCCTTGCCCACTCGGTCGAGGCGCTTTATGCACCGGGCAACAACCCGATCACGTCGGCGCTGGCGCTCGAAGGGGTGCGCGCCATTCATCAGTCGTTGCCGACCGTGATGGCTTCGCCCGGCGACCTCGACGCCCGGGGCATGTTGCTGTACGGCGCTTACCTGTCCGGCGTCGCGCTCGGCACGACCTCGACCGGGTTGCACCACAAGCTGTGTCACGTGCTGGGCGGCAGGTTCAACCTCGTGCATGCCGACGCGCACTCGGTCATCTTGCCGCACGCCATCGCCTTCAACGCTCCGGCATTGCCGGCCGAAATGGCCAGATTGGCCGACGCTCTCGGCGTGCACGACGGCGATCCGGCGGCGGCGCTGTGGGATCTGGCGGTGGCCAGCAACGTGCCGACCAGGCTCGCCGACCTTTCGGGAACCGATGGGTTGCTGAAGCGCGACGAGCTCGCCGGCGCGGCACACGCCGCAGCCGAGGAGATCACGGTCAACCCCCGTCCTGTCACCGAGGCGGATCTGCTCGGCATCTTGGAACGGGCATACGAAGGAGTCCGACCATGAGCAATGAAGCGTTCATCGTCGATGCCGTGCGCACGCCGCTCGGTCGTCTCGGCGGGGCATTGGCCGGTGTTCGACCCGACGATCTGTTGGCCGGTGTGGTCCGAGCGGTCGTCGAGCGTGCGCCGGCGCTCGACCCGGTATCGATCGACGAGGTGTACGCCGGCGACGCCAATGGGGCGGGTGAGGACAACCGCAACGTCGGGCGGATGGCCGTGCTGCTCGCGGGTCTGCCGACGACGATTCCCGCGGCCACCGTCAACCGGCTGTGCGGCAGCGGCATCGAGGCGATCTTCGGTGCGTCGCGCGCCGTCGCTGTCGGCGACGCCGACATCACGATCGCCTGTGGTGTGGAGAGCATGACCAGAGCCCCGTGGGTGATGCTGAAACCGTCGAAGAGCTTTCCGACCACCCACGAGCAGCTGTGGAACTCGGCGCTCGGCTGGCGGATGATCAACCCGAAGATGCCCGGGGAGTGGACCATCTCGCTCGGTGAGGGTGCCGAAGTGCTCGCCGACAAGTACTCGATCTCTCGTGACGAGCAGGATGCCTTCGCCGTCGGCTCGCATCAACGCGCCGCGGCCGCCTGGGCGGCGGGCCACTTCGCCGCCGAGACGGTGCAGGTTGTCGATGCGTCCATGGAACGCGACGAGTGCATCCGCCCCGACTCGTCGATGGAATCGCTGGCCAAGCTGAAGCCGGTGTTCAGGCAAGGCGGTACGGTCACGGCGGGGAATGCGTCGCCGATGAACGACGGCGCGGCAGCGATGTTGGTGATGTCGCAGCGCGGTGTCGAGATGTCTCAGGCCACGCCGATGGCCCGGATCGTCAGTCGGGCAACGAGTGGCGTCGACCCGCATCTCTACGGCATCGGTCCTGTCGAGGCGGCTCGTACGGCTCTGCGCCGGGCCGGGATCGGCTGGGGTGACCTGGCCGCCGTCGAGTTGAACGAGGCCTTCGCCGCCCAATCGCTGGCCTGTCTGCGCGAGTGGCCCGAGCTCGATCCGGCGATCGTCAACCAGCATGGCGGTGCGATTGCCATCGGTCATCCGCTCGGTTGCTCGGGGGTACGGATCGTCACCACGCTGGCCCACCACCTGCGCCGCACCGGTGGCCGGTACGGCCTGGCGTCGATGTGCATCGGCGTGGGCCAAGGCATCGCCATCGTCATCGAAAACCTCACCTGATCCTGAACGAGTGTCTCCGGCCCCACCCGGGTGTGCCCGAAACACTCGTCTGGTCAGCGGGAACGGGCGATGGCGGCGACGGCGTCGAGGGATTCGGGGTTCTTCAACGCGCCGCGGCTGGCGACCGAATCCGGGTCGGCGCCGCGCAGGATCTTCTTCACGGGCAGCTCGAGCTTCTTGCCGGACAGGGTGGTGGGGATGGAGGGCAGCGGCATGGATCTCGTCGGGCACGTGGCGGGGCGACAGGCCGCTGCGCAGCGCCTGCCTGATCGGGTCGACGAGGTCATCCAGCCGGCAGCCGACAGCCAGAGCGACGAACAACACCAGCACCCCGGCACTGCCTCCATCGGAGTCTTCGAGGTGCACGATCAGGCTGTCGGTGACACCGTCGACGGCCTCGACCACGCGGTAGATCTCGCTGGTCCCGATGCGCACGCCGCCACGGTTCAGCGTGGCGTCGGAACGGCCGGTGATGGCGCAACCGCCCTGCTCGTCGAGCGTGATCCAGTCGCCGTGCCTCCACACCCCCGGGTACGTCTCGAAGTACGCGGCCCGCAACCGCGAGCCGTCGGAGTCGCCCCAGAAGCCGATCGGCATCGACGGCATCGGCCGGGTGACCACCAGCTCGCCTTGCTCGCCGACGACCGACCGGCCGGTGTCGTCGAATGCTTCGACCGCTGACGCGAGATAGCGGCACGAGATCTGCCCGGCGACGACCGGCACCATCGGGCAGCCGCCGACGAACGCCGAGCAGATGTCGGTGCCGCCGCTGATCGACGACAGCAGCACGTCGTGCCCGACGGAGTCGTACACCCAGTGGAACCCGTCGGCGGGTAGCGGCGCGCCCGTCGAGCCGACGGCGCGCAGGTGCGACAGGTCGAGCCGCTGGCCCGGTCGCAGGCCTGCCTTGCGGCACGCCATGTAGTACGGCGCGCTGGCGCCGAACCAGGTGATCCCGGCCTCGGAAGCCAGATCCCACAGCACGTCGAGCGTCGGGCACGCCGGGTCGCCGTCGAACGTGACGATCGCTGCCCCCGTCAACAACCCGCTGACCAGGTAGTTCCACATCATCCAGCCGGTGGTGGTGAACCAGAAGAACCGGTCGGCGGGCCCGAGGTCGGCGTGCAGTCCGAGCACCTTGAGATGTTCGAGCAGGATGCCGCCGTGGCCGTGGATGATCGGTTTGGGCATGCCAGTCGTGCCCGAGGAATACAGCACGTACAGCGGATGATCGGCGGCGACCTGCTCGAACTCGACGGTCCCGGGATGCCCGACGAGTTCGCTCCAGCTGGTTGCTTCGGGCATCGGGTCACCGCCGAGGTACGGCAATGCCACTGTGGCGCCCAGGCTGGGCAACCCGGCACGTATGGCCTCGACCTCGTTGCGCCGATCAATGTCACGACTGCCGTACCGATAGCCGTCGACCACCAGCAGCACCTTGGGGTCGATCTGCCCGAATCGATCGAGCACCGCCTGCACTCCGAACTCCGGTGCGCAACTGGTCCACACGGCCCCGAGGCTCGCCGTGGCCAGGAAGGCAATGATCGTCTCCGGCACGTTGGGGAGGTAGGCGGCCACCCGGTCGCCGCGCCTGACTCCGAGGCGTTGCAAACCGGCTCGTGCCCGCCCGACCTGGTCGGTGAGTTGGTCCCATGTCACCGAGGACGGTGGTCGCGATTGCGAGTAGGCGATGATCGCCGGTCGGTCACCGTGATGGCGGAGAATGTGCTCGGCATAGTTGAGCCGGGCGTCGACGAGCCACCTGGTGCCGGGCATCGGTGTCGAGTCGAGCACGAGGGAATACGGCCGGCCGGCGTGCACCTCGAAGAACTCCCAAACCGCGGCCCAGAACCCGGGAAGGTCGTCGATCGACCATTGCCACAGTGCCTGGTACGAATCGAACGGCCCGTTGCCGCGCTCACCCAAGTAGGAGATGAATCGGCCGATGTTGCTGTGCGCTATCGATTCGGCCGTGGGGGTCCAGAGGGGCGCGGAGGTCGTCATGTCATTCTGCTGAACTTTGTCTCTCCGAACACGCTGGACATGTTGGCAGCGACAAAGCTCGGCAGCGAAGGTCTAGATCAGTGGTGAGTTCGGTTCCAAGCCGAGCAGCAGGCGACCGTACATCTCCTGGTTGGTCTCCAGTTTCAACAAGCCATGGTTGTTGATGGTCTGGATGTCGGCCAGCGCCCTGTTGATCGGGCTCGCCGTGCGCACGCCGGTGGCACCTGACTCGCGGAACAGGATCTCGACCCCCTCCAGCAGCCGACGAACCGCAGTAGCGCAGTCGTTGCGCATCTCGGCGCGCCGCAGGAACGGCACCTCGCCGCCGCCCCGGGCCGTGGCGTCGAGTTCATCGGCGACGGCGTAGAGCAGCAGCTCGCCCTCGCGGATCCGCGCCGCAGCATCGCCGAGGCGGATGTGGGTGAACGGGTGTGGCTCCTGTGGGTCGGCCGTGTAGGCGATGACCTTGCCCTTGATCACCGAGGGGAAGTCGGCCAGCGCCTGCTTGGCGATGCCGATCGCTCCGCCGCACAGCGCAATGGTCAGCACCGGGATGGGCGCGCAATTCTGCACCCGATCGTCGCCGTGCAGGTTGGCCTCGGGCCAGCTGCCCGTCACGAGGCCGGAGAACGACAGGAAGCGGTGCGCGGGCACGTCGATACCTGTGGTGACAATGGTGCACGAGCCGGTTCCGGCAAGACCGCTGACGAACCAGTCGTCCTTGATGGTCACCGACGAGGTCGGCACGATGAGTAAGCCGCTGGGGTCGATCTCGTTGCCGGCGTCGTCGAACACGACGGCGCCGAGCAGCAACCACTCGGCTCGTTCGCAGCCCGAACCGAACGGCCAGACACCCTCCAACCGATATCCGTCGGCAGTGCGCACGGCCTTGCCGCGAGGGCCGATGACGGCCGATACGAGGGCATCTGCATTGCCTGCGTAGACATCGTCCTGGCCTTGCTCGGGGAAATGAGACAGCAACCAGGAATGGGCGTGCACCACACCCGCAACCCAGGCGGTCGAGCCGCAACCCTCACCGAGGGCGCTGATCACGTCGAGGTGGCTGCGGATCTCGAGCGCCAACCCGCCGTTGCGCGTCGCCTGAATGGTCTTCAGCGACCCGGCGCGGCGCAGAGCATCGACGCTGACCTGTGGCAAGCGCCGGTCCAGAGCGGTTTGCGCGGCGCGTTCGCGCAGTTCAGGGATCAGCTCGCGGGTGCGGGCGAGAGCATCGCTCGCCGTGGTGGACATCGTCATGGACATTGGTTCCTCCTCTGAACTCAGGGCTGGGCGATCACGGGGTTCTCGAGAACCCCAAGTTTGTCGATCTCGATGCGAACGGTCGAACCGGGCTTCATGCAGCGCGGCGGATCCATCACGAAGCCGACACCCGCTGGCGTACCGGTAGCGATGATCGTGCCGGGCAGCAACGTGAAGGCCGTGGAGAGGTGGGCGATGAGCTCCCAACAGTCGGTGATCATCTGCTTGGTCGACGCGTCCTGGCGGAGATCGCCGTCGACCCACGTGCGGATGGTGAGGTCGTGCGGGTCGCCGACCTCGTCTGCGGTGACCAGCCACGGCCCGATGGGGCCATGGGTGTCCCACGACTTGCCCATGGTCATGGTCGGCGTGGCCCGCTGCCAGTCACGGACCGACACGTCGTTGACGATGAGGTAACCGGCGACGACCGCTGGCGCGTCGTCGACCGACACGGTGCGACAGCGGGTACCGATGACGATGCCCAGCTCACCCTCGTAGTCGACCCAGTCCGGTGCCACGGTCGGCACCTCGATCCCGTCACCGGGACCCACGACACACGTGCTCTGCTTGTTGAAGACCACCGGCGCCGTCGGCTTCGGCATGCCGCTCTCGGCGACGTGGTCGGCGTAGTTCAGACCGATCGCCAGGAACGTGGGCGGCTGGGCGATCGGCGCTTCGAGCTTGACGTCGCTCAACGCGATCCGCGGTGCGGACCCGGCCGTGCGGGCGACGTCGGCCAGACTGTCCGTCGGCGAGGAGCGCACCGACGTCGGTGGGCAGCGACGGCGTCGGCGGTGCCGACGTCGATGATCTCGTCGGTGTCGATGGCGACGATCCCCAGACGGGTACGTCCACCTTCGGTGAAGCGGGCGATCTTCATGAAACTCCTTGCAGGGCGGCGGCGATCTCTTCGACATCGCTCGGGTGGACGAACGCTTTCGGCACGGGTGGTCCCCACGCGTACAGCGCTTTGTCGGGCGCCCAGTCGCGAGCGTCCCACTCGGCGTCGTCGGGGATCTGGTCGAGGTCTGCGTAGTACTCGGCGAAGTTGCCGGCTGGGTCGCGGAAGTACCAGAACAGGTTGCTGCCGAGGAAGTGGCGGCCGAGGCCCCAGATGTCGCGGCGTCGGGTCGACGGCGAGCAGGTTCTGGGCACCCTGGCCGATCTCGTCGACATCGTTGACCTGCCACGACGAGTGATGGAAGAACGGAACGGGTGCGTTGATCAGGCCGACGTTGTGGTGATCGGTGCTGCAGCGCAGGAACGCGATCATGCCGGCGCTGGTGTCGCTGACCTTGAACCCGAGGACCTCGGTGAGGAACTTGATGCTGCCGTCGAAGTCGGGCGATGTGTACAGCACGTGGCCGAGCTTGCGCGGCCGCGCCGGGCCCTGGTTGAAGATCGCCGGGGCACGCGTGCCGGAACGGGCCGGGTTGCCGGGCGAGTTCATCGCCTTCCACGTGTACGGCTCGGCTTGGACGATGCGCGGACGAACGGTGACCTTGGCGCTGATGCCGACGATCGGCTCGGCCATCGAGATGCTGCCGTCGTCGTGGTCGATCACGGTCGATGCCGTGATCACCGGCAGCGCGGCGGATGCGTTCGATGTCGTCGGTGTCGTCGGCTGCCACGGCGAACTCGACCAGCCGTCGGTAGGGCGTGTCGACGACCCGCAGCTGATCGCCGCCGTCAGCGGAGGCGAACATGCCATTGGCGCTCTCGTCGAGACCGAACTCGCGGTAGAACTGCCGTGTCGCGTCGACGTTGGGTACGCCGAGCGTCATCTCGGCGAGGCCGTGCAGGCTCATCGCATCACCCCCATGTTGATCCTCTTCACTTGCTGAGCGGGAATTGTTCTACTGCCACATGTTCGATATGTCAAGAAAATTTCGATATTGCGTAGATATCCCGAAAGTGCTTGACTGTGTATCCATGGGGGAAAGCGACGGAACGGCCCGAGTCACCGCAACCGGTGCGACATCGCTCGCCGTTGGCCGCCATCACGCGGGCCGAGCAGGTCTACGTGCAACTCCGCGCCGACATCTTGTCGGGACGCGTGCTCCCCGGCACGAAACTGCGATTTGCCGAGCTCACCGAGCGTTACGACTGCAGCACCAGTGTGGTCCGCGAGGGACTGACCCGTCTCGCCGAGCAGGGCCTGGTGCAGGCCGAGCCGCAGCATGGCTTTCACGTGACGCCACTGTCGGATGACGACCTCGACGATCTCACGACTGCGCGTGTCGAACTCGAAGGACTTGTCCTGCGGATGTCGATCGAACACGGTGACATCGCCTGGGAGAGCGAGGTGGTCGCTGCCCATCACGCCCTCGATCGCACCTCCGATGGAGAGCGACGGCGATCCGGTAGTGATGAGCGAGGAGTGGACCCAGGCCCATTCCAGGTTCCATCGAGACGCTGCTGGCCGCATGCCCCAATCAGCGGCTGCGCAACATGGCGCTGTCGTTGCGCGACGCGGCCGAGTTGTATCGTCGCTGGTCGCGCCCGATCGGTCACGACGACGATCGCGATGTCCAGGGTGAACATCGTGCGTTGGTTGCCGCCGCTTTACGCGGCGATGCCACCGAAGCCGTGCGGATGTTGGAGGAGCATCTCCGCCGCACCACAAGAGCGCTCGGCGCTCGCCAACGTGCTATGAGTACCCGGTAGCACGAACCGCGAAGTACAACAACCAACCACAAGGGGGATCCAGTACGTCATGGAAGATCAGACCTGGCCGGCGCGGCCGATCTACAGCCGTCGCCGCGTGCTTGGCGCTCGGTGGCGCGGCGCAGCAGCAGCGGCCATCCTGGCGGCGTGCGGCAGTGACTCCAGCTCGAGCGACGCAACAACTGCAGCGGCGGGCGACACCGCCGCGGCCACAGACACTACGGCTGCGGCTTCGGCCACGACGGCCGCAGCGACCGACACGGTCGCCGTCAACACCACGGCAGCATCGGCCGGAAGCGGCAACGCCGCCACGTTCGGTGGCGGTGGTGGCGACGGCACGGTGAAGATCGGCTTCACGGCTCCGCTCACCGGCCCGCTGGCCGGCTTCGGCGAGGCCAACGAGTTCATTCTCGAAGGCATCAACAAGCTGGCCGCCGACGGCATCATGCTGGGCGACAAGTCGTACAAGGTCGAGATCATCCAGAAAGACGTCGAGTCCAGCAGCGACACGGCTGCGTCGAAGGCCGGCGAGCTGATCATCGACGATGCCGTCGATCTGATGCTGGCGATCGCGACGCCGGAGATGATCAACCCGGTCGCCGACCAGTGCGAGGCCAACGGCGTGCCGTGCCTCAGCACGTTGGCGCCGTGGCAGCCGTACTTCTTCGGCCGCGGTGGCGACCCGGCGAAGGGTTTCGACTGGACGTATCACTTCTTCTGGGGGGCCGAGCAGCTGGTCGGCGTTTTCGTCGACATGTGGAACACGATCGAGACCAACAAGACGGTCGGCCTTTTGTGCCCCAACGATCCTGATGGCAACGCCCTCGCCTCCGCCGAAACGGGCTATCCCGCCGGAGCCACGGCGGCTGGCTACACGGTCGTCGATCCCGGCCGCTTCGAAACCGGCAACGCCGACTTCAGCAGCATCATCGGCCAGTTCAAGGCCGAGAACGTCGAGATCGTCATCGGCATCCCGATCCCACCCGACTTCGCCACCTTCTGGACTCAGGCCAACCAGCAGGGCTTCAAGCCGAAGCTGGTCACCATGGCCAAGGCGGTGCTGTTCTCGTCGGCGGTCGAGGCGCTCGGCGACATCGGCGACGGTCTGGCCAGCGAGATCTGGTGGACCCCCAACCATCCGTTCAGCAGCTCGCTGACCGGCGAGAAGGCGCTCGACCTGTCCAACCAGTACGAGGAGGCGACGGGTAAGCAGTGGACGCAGTTCGTCGGCTTCGTGCACGCCCTGTTCGAGGTGTGCTTCGACGTGCTGGCCCGCGCCGGCAGCACCGACAAGCAGGCCATCGCCGATGCCGCTGCGGCCACCAAGCTCGACACCATTGTCGGGCCCGATCGAGTACGGCGCCAACGGCGTACCCAAGAACGTCAGCCCGACGTCGTTGGTCGGCGGCCAATGGAAGAAGACCGACGGTGGGAAGTACCCGTTCGACCTCCTGGTCACGAACAACTCGTTGTCGCCCGAGATCCCTGTCAACGGCACCCTGCAGCCACTCGGCTGACAACAGCGCCATGTCGGTATGACGGCACTGCTGCATGTTGACGACGTCTGCAAGCGCTTCGGGGCGTTGCGGGTTGTCGATCAGTTCACGTTCGACGTTGCCGAGGGGGAGGCCCTCGGCATCGTCGGACCGAACGGCGCGGGCAAGACCACCTTGCTCAATCTGGTCGCCGGTGATCTGCGACCCGACAGCGGCACGATCTCGTTGGCCGGACAGGACATCACCAAACTGTCGGCTCACCGCCGATGCCATCTCGGCATCGGACGCACAGCGCAAATCCCGCGCCCCTTCGAGAGACTCACGGTTTTCGAGAACGTCCTGGTGGGCAGCACGTTCGGCAGGCGTGGAAGGCTGTCGACCTCGAAAGAGGACGCTGCGGTGGCTGCGCTCGAACAGACAGGCATGCTCGACAAGTCCAACCTGCTGGCCGGCTCGCTGACACTTCTGGATCGAAAGCGCCTCGAGCTCTCCCGAGCACTGGCGACCCAACCCACGCTGCTCTTGCTCGATGAGATCGCCGGGGGCCTCACCGAGGGCGAAGTGCTCGAATTGGTCGAAACCATCAAGCAGATCCGCACCAGCGGAGTGTCGATCGTGTGGATCGAACACATCGTCCACGCTCTGCTCCGCGTGGTCGACCGGATGATGGCGGTCGATACCGGTCGCAAGTTGATCGAGGGCGACCCTCACGAGGTGATGTCGTCGAACGAGGTTCGCGCCGTCTATCTCGGCGACGATCTGGCTGTCGAAGATGGCGACACCGTGCCGGAGTCGTCGTGAGCGAACTCTTGCGCGTCGCTTCGCTCGATGTCGGCTACGGCGATTTCCAGGCGCTGTTCGGAATCGACCTGACTGTCGCCGAGGCCGAGACCGTGTCGATCATCGGCGCCAACGGCGCCGGCAAGTCGACGTTGCTGAAGGCCATCGTCGGCCTTGCCCAGCCGATGCGCGGCGACATCTTCTTCGACGGCACGTCGATCTCGTCGCGCCCGGCACATCGACGTGTCGCCGACGGCATCTCCCTGGTACCCGAAGGGCGTCGAATCTTCCCGTCGCTCTCGGTCGAGGAGAACATCGTCATCGGCGGCGACGTCGGTCGACCAGGGCCATGGAACAAGCAGACGGTGCTCGATGCCTTCCCCTTGCTCGGCCGGCTGCTGAAACGCAGTGGTGAGGGTCTGTCGGGGGGCGAACGCCAGACCCTGGCCATCGCCAGAGCACTGATGTCGAACCCGCGCCTGCTGCTGCTCGACGAGGTCTCGCTGGGCCTCGCTCCGATCGTGGTCCGCCAGGTCTACGAGGCCGTGCCGGTCATCAAGTCACAGGGTACGACAGTGCTGATCGTCGAGCAGGACGTCAACCAGGCGCTCTCCGTCGCCGACCGTTTCTACTGCCTGCTCGAAGGTCGTATCGCCCTGACGGGAACTCCCCGTGACGTGAGCAAGGAGCAGATCACCGAGGCCTACTTCGGCATGTCGACTGTCCGGGGTGATGACTGATGGTCTGGGTGAATGCGGTGGTGCAGGGCATCCTCCTCGGCGGCTTGTACGCCCTGTCGGCGACCGGACTGTCGCTCGCGTTCGGGGTCATGCGTTTCGTCAACCTCGCCCACGGCGACATCGCCATCCTCGCCGCGTTCGTGGCCTTCTCGCTCACTGCCGCTTTGGACGTCAACCCGTTGGTCACGCTCGGCATCGTTCTCCCTATGGCGTTCGTCGCCGGATTCATCCTGCAACGGCTGATCTTCGACCGCGTCGTCGGCGTCGATCCGGCCTTCCAGATCGTGGCCACGTTCGGTCTCGGGGTCATCATCCAGAATGCCCTGCTCGAGAAGTACACCGCCGACACGCGAGGACTCAACGTCGGCCGCCTGGAGACGGCGACCATCAAGCTCAACGACACCATCGGCATCGGGTGGATGCCGCTCATCACCTTTCTGTGCGCCGCCGCCGTGCTCGGCGGTCTGGCGCTCTTCATCCAGTTCACGAAGCTCGGCAGGGCGTTCCGGGCTACGTCCGACGATCCCGACGCGGCGCGCCTGATGGGCATCGACGTTCGTTTTGTCTTCGCCGTCGCCATGGCGTTGGCGATCACCACGGTCGCATTGGCCGGTGTGCTCTTGGGGGTGCGCTCGTCGTTCGTCCCGTTCAGCGGCCCCGAGAACCTGATCTTCGCCTTCGAAGCTGTCGTGATCGGTGGGCTCGGTTCGTTGTGGGGCACTCTGGCCGGTGGGGTCACACTCGGCGTCGCCCAACTGATCGGCAACCAGATCAACCCGCAGTGGGGCCAGCTCACCGGGCACATCGTCTTCCTCGCCGTGCTGGCATTCCGGCCGACGGGCATGTTCGGCAAGGTGACGATGCGATGAGCATCGTCAAGGTCGCTCGCGGCACCGTCACCAGCCGGGTGTTCGCGGTCATCGCCTTCGCCGGAGTGGCCGTGCTGGCGTTCATGCCGTCGTGGGGCGAGCCGGCGACGCAACGCAAGATGGTCGAGTTGTTCACGCTGCTGGCGCTCGCGCAGATGTGGAACCTGCTGGCAGGGTTCGCCGGGGTCGTCTCGGTCGGTCAACAGGCGTTCATGGGACTCGGGGCCTACGCGATGGTTGCCCTGGTCAACGTGCACGGCAAGGACATGTACGCCTCGGTGCCGATTGCCGCGGTGATCGTGGCGGTCATCTCGGTGCCGATGGGCCTCATCGCCTTCCGGCTGCGAGGCAGCTACTTCGCCATCGGCACGTGGGTGCTGGCCGAGCTCACCAGCAAAGTGATCATCACCCGGGAGAGCCTCGGCGCTGGTGACGGGGTGTCGTTGAAGGTCTCCGGCCACAGCCTCGCGTCCGCGCCAGGACGTCACGTACTGGTTGGCGATGGTCGCCGGCATCGGCTCGGTCCTGGTGGCCTACCTCGTCCTGCGTTCCCGACTCGGGCTGCAGATGCAGGCGATCCGCGACGACGAGGGTGGGGCTCGCGGGCTTGGTGTCAACGTGTATCGCACCCGCTTCGTGATCTGGGTCGTCGCCGCGTTCTGGACTGCCTTGACCGCCGCGCCGTACTACCTGCAGCAGCTGCGAGTGCAACCGGTGGGAACCGGCGGTGCGTTCAGCGTGGTGTTGTGGACGGCGCCGATCATCTTCGTCGTCGTCATCGGTGGGATGGGCACGATCGAGGGCCCCATCATCGGCGCCGTGTTGTACTACTTCCTGCGCGATCGTTTCCAGGACCACCAGACCGTCTACCTGATCTCGATGGGCGCGGTCGCCATTGCCGTGGCCCTCTGGTTGCAGGGTGGCATCTGGGGCACGATCCGGCGCAGGTTCGGTGTCGACCTGTTCCCGGTCCGCCGTCGCGTCATCGACTGACTCGCAGCGCCCGCCCGCCGGCCTTGTTGGGCGCGATTAGGGAACTGCCAGTACCGAAACCGAACCCGTTGGGCCTGGTCGGCGCGCTGTGAGAATGCTGGTTTCCGGTTTCGCGCCCGAGGGTTGGGTGGGGAGAGGGTCAGGCGGTCGCCCAGATCAGCAGCTCGGCGCCGTCACGTCCAGCCGTGAACGTCAGCGCGTGGGGTCCGGTGATGCGCACGCCGTCGCCGCTGCCGACCTCTGTTCCGTCACTCAGGGTTCCGTCACCGAGAGCGACGAAGGCATGGACGTGTTCAGCCATCGGCAGGTCGACGGTCGTCTCGGCGTGCAGGCGGCCGCCCCACAAGACCGCGTCCCGCTGGCGGATCGTCACGGCCCCCTCGTGCCCCTGCCCCGAGGCGATCGGCACGAGCCGTCCGCCCGCCAGGGCGTCGTTGATGTCGCGCTGTTCGTAGCCGGGATCGACCCCTGCCGTATCGGGCAGCACCCACATCTGTACGAAGTGCACCGGCTCGGAACTGCTGGCGTTCTGTTCGCTGTGGCGGATGCCCCGGCCGGCAGACATGCGCTGCGCCAGACCGGGGAAGAGCAGCCCGTGGTTGCCCTCGGAGTCGTGGTGTTCGAGATTGCCCGACAACACCCAGGTGACGATCTCCATGTCGCGGTGGCCATGCGTGCCGAAGCCACCACCAGGCGCGACGATGTCGTCGTTGTTGACCAGCAACAGCCCATGACCACCGTCTCCCTCGCGATAGTGGCCGCCGAAGTTGAACGAGTGCTTGGAGTCGAGCCAGTCGATGTCGGTGACGAGGCGATCGGCGGCCCGTTGAACGGTGATGGTCATGGTCGATGCAACATTATTGCGCCCGCAACTATTCCGGTCAACCGACCGGGTTCCCGTACATCTCCAGTAACGGATCGCTGATCAGTTCCAAGCGTTCACCATCGGGACCGCGGAAATACAATGACGAGCCGTCGACATGGGCGTATTCGACATGCTGCTCGTCGAGGCGCGACTTGAGCTGCTCCCAGTTCGATCGTTCCACGGAGATCGCCAGGTGGTGATGGCCCCCGAGCACCTCCTGGTACGGGCCGAGGTCGAGTCCTGGGAGGTCGAAGTAGGCCAGCGTATTCCCGTGACCGATGTCGAAGAAGAAGTGCGTCGAGCCCTCGTAATCGCGATTCTCGAACATCTCGATCAGCGGGAAGCCGAGCACGCCCTGGAAGAACTGTACGGTGCGCTCGACGTCGCTGCTGATCAGGGCGACGTGGTGCACGCCGCGAGCCGTGCTGGCGGGTCGCTCGGTCCGCGGAGCCAGGTATTTTGCACTGAGCTCGGCGCGATGCTCAGCGAGGCGGGTGCGTTCATCAGCATCAATGGTCATAGTGGCAGCTCCACTGGATCGGTGGGTAGTGGACAGAAAACTACGGCGGCAGCGCCGGCATCGACCCACTTCTGGGCCTGGCCGAACCACGTGGCAGGATCGCCGGCGATGACCAGCTCGGTGAGCGGTGGCGGTTCCGAGCCGTAGGCGGACAGTTGGCTGGCGAATCTGGGCAGGGCCATCTTCTCGTGCATCATCGCCTCGAGGGCGGCGACGTCGGCGCTGGCCTGGACGAACGCTGTGAACTTCGGTGCCGCGCCGAGTTGTGCACGCACCTGCTCGAGGTACTTCGGGCCGGACCACTCGGCGAAGATGATCCCATCTGCGATCTCACCCGCGAGCGCCATCGATCGCGGACCCCGGACACCGAGCGAGATTGGTGGCACTACCTGTGCCGGATGGGCCAGCTGCACCTTGTCGAGGTGGACGTGCCGGCCGTGCATCGTGACGTTCTCACCGGCGAGCAGTTGCATGGTCGCGGTCACAACCTCGCGCAGCGACGACATCCATGATGAGGGAACGGCGCCGACCTGCTCGATCCAGAAATCGACACCGTGGCCGAAGCCCATGTGGAAGCGGCCGGGGAACATCTGGGCGAGGGTGGCGATCTCCATGGCGGTGTAGGCGACGTTGCGAACCACGGCAGGGGCGATACCGATGCCGACGCTGATCTGCGTGGTTGCCGCCAATGCGGCAGTGGCCTGGGTGAACCCGCCGTGGAACGTGAGATCCTCGACGATCCACAACTCGTCGAGGGAGGCTGACTCGACCTGGCGGGCAAAGCTCGCCAGCCGGTCTGCCGGCCACTCCCTGCGGAACATCACGCCGAACGTGGTCATGGTGCTGCCACCGACGTCGTCGATCCGGGCGTGCGGGCCAGTTGGCCGATGCTCTGCCATGTGGCCGGACCATCGAAACCGAGGGCCCACAGGGCCACCGCTCCAAGACGCTCGCGGCGAGCAAGGTCGATCCGTTCGCGTGCCCCTTCGGGATCGACGTAGTGAACCTCGCGTGTCTGCGTGCACGTGGTCGTTCCGTCGGTGACCTCCAGCTGATAGGTGAACGATGCCTCCCCCGTCAGCGGATCCCGCACCGGTGTCGCGGCGCGTTTGGCGATCAATTCGTCGATGTTCCTCTGGCTCACGCTGGTCTTACCCTCTTCGCTCGCTGGACATGTGCCAACCGTAGCGATCGGCCAGTTGTATCCGTACAGCGCAACGCCGAGAGCCAGTTTGCTGTCGTCGTCGACGGCCTTCTTCGCAGCGTTGATCGACTGCTCGACGAACGCCATCGGAGCGATCGGTCCCGCCTTGCCGGTCGAGTAGTCGTACGCCATGATGCGGATCCGATCGACGTGCGGACCCATACCTGCATAGTCGTACACCCAGTAACCACTGAGGTCGGTGCGTCCCTGGTCGTTGATGTGCGGGACACTGACAGACAGGGTTCGGCCGTCGGCGTGCAGACGATCTGCGAGCTCCTCGATGAAGCTGATCCACAACGGTCGTGTCGTCGCCCACGTGCTCCGGTCGTCGGCGAATGCAAACTGCTCGTAGTCGATGTCGATGCCGTCGTAGTCGTTTGCCGCTGCCAGATCAGCGATCGTGGCGACGTGCATGGCCCGCGTGTCAGGATCGGCCAAGACTGCGGCCATGCCACCAGACGGCATTGCGTCGACGATCGACGGCACGACGTCCGCTCCAGCGGCGCGCACGGCTTCGACGAATGCGGCCGTTGTCTCGGGGGACAGGTTGCCGTCGACCGTGATCGTCGTCGCGTCGTGCGCGGAGTACCAGAACGGTGAGACCTCGTGCAGCATCGCCCCGTTGGTGGCGAGCGTCGCCTGCGCGTCGGGGAGCGCCCAGTACGGTGCCCAGGCATCGATCGGGATGTCGATCGGAGGTGGGGGCGGGTCGTGGCGCGCCATTGCGACCGCGCCGACGCCTGCTACTGCCAGGGCAAGCACCGTTGCTCCCAGCGTCAGCCGGCGCCGTCGGGGCGCTGCAGTCATCAGGTTGTCGGCGTGGAGCTCGGTCAGTGATTCGACGCGACGATGGGTCCGCGCCTGAGGCACATCGACGATGTGAGGGACGACGATGACCTGACATCCGGCCGCAGTCGCCGAGCGGACGCCAGTCGGTGAGTCCTCCAGGGCGATGCAATCGCGTGGTGAAACGGACAGGGCGCGTGCAGCAGCGAGGTACGGCTCCGGATGCGGTTTGCCCCGTCGTACCTCGTCGCCGACGATGGTCGCGGCGAACGAACCGGGCGGCAGTTCGGCAACGATGGCGTCGGCCAATCGTCTCCACGACATCGTGACCATGGCACAGGGAATGTTCTCGGCGCGCAGCTCGGCGAGCAGATCCCGTGCCCCTGGCCGCCAGGGCATCTTCTGGCGAATGCGAGCGATCACACCGTCGATGAGTTGGTTGACGATCTCGTCGATCGGCAGATCCACCCCGCCGTGGTCACGGATGTAGCGACCCGACTCGGTCAGGTCACTCCCGACGATCGCGTGAGCATGTTCGTGGCTCCAGTTACCCCCGTGGGCCTCGACGAGCGCGAACTCACACTCGATCCAGTACGGCTCGGTGTCGACGAGTGTGCCATCCATGTCCCACAGGACGGCGGCTGGGCGGCGGGCGCGGTCGGACCGCCGGGTTGACGTCATGCGAGGTCGAGGCTATTCATTTCAGCCATTGATCGCTCGTCATGGTGGCAGTAGCGTCAATTGCGTGATCGCCCTGGGGCTTCTCCTGGTGCTCGTCGGGTTCGCCCTGATCATGCCCAGCGGCGAAATGCCCGGGTCGGCTTCCCACCGCATCATCCCGATGGCCACTCGGCTGTTCACCACCCCCGGCCCCGACGGCCTCCCCTCACGGCGCTACCGCATCGTGCAGGTGCTGATGGGGCTGGTGGTGCTGGCCGCCGGAATGATCATCATCGCCACCGCGGGCTGAGCCGCTGCTGGCGCTAGGTGACCCGGTCGACGGCGAGCGCGGCTCGGCGGCCCTCCAGCACGGCTTCGTACATGGTCCGCGGCGCGACACAGTCACCGGCCTGCAGATCGGCCCCCGGAATCGGGTCGGTCGGCAAGCGGAATCCGCAGTCGACGAGCGCGGCGCAGGCGATGGTCCGTCGCTCACCTGTGAAACGGTCCTCGACATCGACGCTGCCGGATCGGACGGAGCGCAACAGGGACCGCCGCTCTATCGTCACGCCGCGTTGGGCGAGACGAACGTTGGCCGGGGCGAGATCACCGGTGAGCGACAATTCGTTGCCGGCGATGTGGTCCTGGGTGATGAGGATCGCCCGTTCGCCCAGTTCCTCGGCCAGCGCCACTGCGATTGGTCCTCCGATCGGATCGAACAACGCGATCCGACCCTGCGGCAGCGCGGCGTCACGGCGCACTTCGGCGATGTCGACGATCATCGAGAGGTCATGAATTTCGTATTCCGGCCGGCCGGGTTGAGATCCGGTGCATTGGATGGTCACGTCGCCGTCGGGAATGGAGGTGCTGTTGGTGGTGATCGAGACACCGAGGCGGCGGCATTCCGCCTCCAACCAGGTGGCGAGCGCTGCACCGGGCCCTGCAAGCGCCGCCAGACCTCCGACCTGGCCCGTCCGCTCGGCGAGGGCGACGTGGTGTCCCCGCGTCGCGGCGACACGCGCGGTCTCCAGGCCGGCCACGCCCCCACCGAGGATCGCGACCCGGCGCTGGTTGGGAGCAGGCGCGTACCAGTCGGGGTCCTCGGTCTCGCGGCCTGCAGACGGCTCGCCGACGCAACTCACGATCGGATTGCGGGCATCGCGGACCTGGCATCGTTGATTGCAGCGGATGCATGGCCGGATCGTGTCGGCCTGATCCGATCGCAACCTTGCTACCAGGTCGGGCTCGGCGATCTGGGCGCGGGTCATCTCCACCCCGTCGCAGATCCCTTCACCGATCGCCCACTCCGCTTGCCCCCACTCGACGACCGAGCCCTGCAGGAACACCGGCGTGTTCTTCACGGCACGATTGACCGCCCTGCAGAGGTCGATGTTGAAGCCGGTTTGCTCGTGGAAATCGGGCCGGGTCTGCTCGGTGGTGTAGATCGAACCGCGCACGACCACGATGTAGTCGATACCCGCAGCAGCGAGACTCGCGGCGATCCCCGGCGTGACGTCAGGCGTCATGCCGGCCCACGGTGCCAGTTCGTCGCAGCACAGTCGCAGACCGATCAGCCCGGCATTCGGGCGTACCGCTTCGATCACCTGGCGGGCGAACAGCAACCGGTCCTGCCCCCAGGCGTCCTCGCGATGGTTGGTGAGACCCGACAGGAACTGGCGCACCAGGCTGTGCTGACCCGCGTTGACCTCGACGCCGTCGCAACCGGCATCGACAGCGATCTGGGCCGCGGCGCCGAATCCGTCGGTGACGGCCTCGATGTCGGCCGCTTCCATCCACTTCGGTGTCTCGCGGCTGTTCACCTCCGGAACCCTCGATGGCGCCCATAGGGGCAACTGGCTGTACGCGCTGCTGCCCTGTCCGCCGGCGTGATCGAGCGAAGCGATCACCAGGCTTCCGTGGTCATGGCAGGCCGATGCGATCTCGCTCCACCCGGCGGCGCATTGCTGGGCCAGCGGTGCCCGCTCGTAGGGCCAATCGCTGTCGTGAACGCTGGCGCCTTCGGTCACGATGATCCCGCAACCCCCGACAGCCCGCCTGGCGTAGTACGCCACGTGCCTGGCCGTGAAGCGGCGGTCGTCGTCGCCGAGGTTGGTGACGTGCGGGCCGAACATCAGCCGGTTCGGCGCCTGGCTCGGTCCGAGAGGGAGTGGGCTCAGCAGCTCCATCACAGTTCACGCCGACCGATCAGACGCTTGATGTTCTCCATGTGCCGCACCGTCACGAGCGCGCACAACAGGCAGACATAGACGAGTTCCCATGTCGGTGCGCCGGAGATGGCCACCCCGATCGGCAAACCGACGGCGAGCGTCAACGACGCCGGCGAGGCCTTGCCGGCGACCTTGCGTGCCACGATCCAGACGACGAGCAGGACGAGCGAGATGACGAACTGCAGCACCACCATCGCCCCGGCCATGGTCGCCACGCCCTTTCCACCCCGGAACCCTCGTGTGGCCGGGAACATGTGACCGAGCACCGCTGCCGTGACCAGGATGTAAGCGCCAGGTCGGGTGTCGAGTGCCAGTCCGACGGCTGCCGGCACGGCCCCTTTCAAGGCGTCGAGCAGGAAGACCAACGCCCCCCACTTGGCTCCCAGGGTCCGGGCGACGTTCGAGGCCCCCGGGTTTCCTGAGCCCTGCGTCGTGATGTCGACACCGCGTGATCGGGCGACCATCACGGCACTTGGGAATGTGCCGAGCAGGTAGGCGAGGGGAACGAGCGCGAGTGCGACGGCGATCCACCAACCTTACGGCAGCTCGAACTTTGGCACTGGGAGCGGGCTCAGCGCGTCGTGAGCGACAAGGTTCGGTGACGCGAGTGGTCCGGGGACGGGCGCGGGGTGAGGTCGACGCGCACAGCGCCGAGCAGCACGTCGGCATCGCCGCCGACGCATTCCGGATCCGGCCCGTCGAGCGGTAGACCGGTGAAGAACTTGGCCGCCATGCAGCCACCCTGACACGAGTCGTAACTCCCACAACTGGCGCACGCTCCGGCGGATTGAGGCTCGCGAAGTTCGCGAAAGAGGTCGCTGTGCTTCCACACGTGTGCGAACCCACCCGTGTCGCGCACGGAGCCGGCCTTGAAGTGATCGTGTATGACGAATGGACAGGCATAGACATCGCCCACCGGATCGATGAGGCACACGACCCGTCCCGCACCGCACATGTTGAGGCCCGGCAGCGGCTCACCCAAGGCGTTGAGGTGGAAGAACGAATCACCGGTCAGCACGGCGTCGCCCTTGGCCAGTAGCCATTCGTAGATCTGTCGTTGCTGGGTGTTGGTCGGGTGCAGGTCGGACCATGTGTCGGCGCCGCGCCCGCTCGGGCGCAACCGGGTGATGCGCAATTGCGCGCCGTAGGAGTCGGCGAGCGCCTTGAAGGCATCCAGTTGGTCGACGTTGTGGCGGGTGACCACGACGCTGATCTTGAATGGGCCGAAGCCAGCGGTCGCCAGGTGGTCCATGGCTCTGCGGGCAGTCGCGTACGACCCTGCGCCACGCAAGGCGTCGTTGGTGGGCGCGTCGACGCCGTCAATGCTGATCTGGATGTCGAGGTAGTCCATCGACGCCAGGCGGCGAGCAACGTCGGCGTCGATGTAGGTGCCGTTGGTCGAGAACTTGACGCCGATGCCGACGCCGCCACCGCCGGGATAGATGGCGTACTCCACGAGTTCGAAGAAGTCGCGGCGAACCATGGGTTCGCCGCCGCCGATGTTGATGTAGAACACCTGCAGATCGCGGAGCTCGTCGAGCACCCTCTTTGCTTCGGACGTGGTCAACTCGCGTGGATCGCGTCGGCCGCTGGACGAGAGGCAATGCACGCATTGCAGGTTGCAGGCGTAGGTCAGTTCCCACGTGAGGCAGATCGGGGCGTCGAGCCCGCCCTTGAGCTGCTCAATCAGCGAGTGGGCGCTCACGGACGATCTCCGATTCGTTGAGGTTCTCGAATGCCTTGGCGAACGACGGCCAGCGCGACTCGGCGATGCCGCAGGCCTGCAGCGTTGCTGACAGCGAGGGGTGCGCGGCGAGCTGGCGGGCAACCTCGACCACGTCGTGGTGCTTCAGGAACACCAGCCGCCGAGTGCCGTAGTGATAGGCGAGCGCGCCGAACGGCTCGGGGCGCAGCGCGACCTGTGGGTCGAGCTCCAACGGGGTGTCGAGCAACGACAACGTCAGTACACGCCGCACATGCCGTCGATCGAGATCTCTTCGATCAACAGTTCTTCCTCGATGTCGCCGTCGTCGGTCGATGCGTCGACGATGTCTTCGTTCTCCATGACGAGGAGCGTAATGGTTGACCGGGTGGTCGCGCCTCTGGGGTGTCGACCTCACGCCACTAGTCTTGACGACCCCGTGGACGTTGACCTCTTTCCCGACCTTGCGGTAGAACGCGACCACCTGTCGTTCGCTCGCCACTGTCGCGACGCGATGATCGAGCGCTTCTGCGCTGTAGATCCCTCCGCATCGGCCGACGAGATCACCGCCGAGTACGTCGAGGTGACAGTTGCCGAGGCCCTTGAGGACCTGCACAGCCCTGGTGCTGGTGACTTCTTCGGGCGGATCACCGATGAGCACAGCGACCGCTGGTACATCGGCAGGCGACACATCGAGGACAACGTTCACGACCCCGTCGTCGTCGATTGGCGAGCGCCGATCGCTGCGCCGTTCTATCGGGCGACCGGTGTCGACCCTCTCGGGCTCAGTCATCGTCGCCGGTTCACGATGGTCGACGGCGACTTGTCCGCCTACCTCGACGAGCACCTCGACGACCCCGACTCCATGTCCGCGACGGGAGTGCCTGATCCGGTGCTGGCCGAGATCGGGGCAGCGCGCACGGGCGCGATGCGCGAGATCGTCGCCACGATCCAGGCCGAACAGGATGTGGTGATCCGTGCACCGCTCGATCAATGTCTGGTCGTGCAAGGTGGTCCGGGCACCGGCAAGACAGCTGTCGGTTTGCACCGAGCTGCCTTCTTGCTGTTCGAGCATCGTCGCCGACTCGCTCGCAGCGGCGTACTGGTGGTCGGGCCCAACCCGGTGTTCCTCGACTACATCGCCAACGTACTGCCATCGCTGGGCGAGCGGTTGGTGCAGCAACGCACCGCCCTCGACATCTGCGTGCCGAAGGTCGATCTCACCGGCATCGACGACGATGCGACACGACGATGGAAGGGTGCGCCGGAAATGCTCGATCGGTTGGCAGTCGCCAGTGTCGGTCACGTCACGCGCCCGACCGACGATCTGCGACTGCCGATCGGGGCGCGGACGTTGACGATCACCGCCGATGAGTTTGCCGGGTGGGTCGACGAGGCAATCGACGGTGTGACCCCGGTCAATCGGCGGCGCGACGGCCTGAAAGGCCTGGTGCAGCGCGAACTCCTCCGCCGCACCGATCGGGACGATGTGTGGGAGCGTTCGCCAGAGCTCCGTTCGGCTGTTGCCAAGGCGTGGCCGATGCAGCAACCGATTCGGCTGGTCGACAAGTTGCTGCCCGGGCCGGGTGGCAAGCGCAGGCGGTGGTCGGTCGCCGATCAGTTCCTCGTCGACGAGGCCAACTCGATGCTGAACGGCACCCCGTTCACGTTCGGCCACGTCGTGGTCGACGAGGCACAGGACCACTCCGCTGTGTCGCTGCGAGTGATCGGCCGGCGCAGCCCACACGGATCGATGACGATCTTGGGTGACCTTGCGCAATCGACCACACCGGCAGGTCAACAGGACTGGAACGAGGCGTTGGTCCACATCCGGGCCGACGCCGCCGAGGTCGCTGTGTTGACAATCGGCTATCGCGTGCCCGGTCCCATCCTCGATGCTGCCAATCGCCTGCTGCCCTACACCAACGTTTCGAGCGCGCCGAGTCGCAGCGTGCGGGTGGAAGGCTCGGCACCCGTGGTGCGAGTGGTGGAGTCCGAAGCGCTGTTCGACGCTGTCGCCGCCGAGGTCGCGGCGGTACGACATCGGCATCACAACACCGGGGTGGTGGCGCCGTTGGCATTGCACGATGCCGTCGCGGTCGCGCTCGCTGCTCACGGTTTGCGGGCCGTCTCTCACGTGCACGATCTCGCCTACGGCGACGTGCCGGTCTTCACCGCGGAGACCGTGAAGGGCCTCGAGTTCGACGGCGTGGTGGTCGTCAACGCACATCAGATCTACGACGGTTCCGCACTCGGCGCCAGGCTGCTGTACGTCGCGATGACACGCGCCGTGCAGGTGTTGCACCTCGTCGGCGACGGCCCACCGCCACCCCAACTCGAGTTGCCCGTCGGATCGTGAACGGGAGGCGCTCTTGCCGCTATCGTCGGCCGCACAGAAGTACGAGATGGGGGTTCTGCTGTGAGGACGATGGCCGCGATCCTGTGGGAGAGGCACACGCCGTGGAGCGTCGAGGAGATCGAACTCGACCCACCGAAGGCCGGCGAGGTACTGGTCAAGTTGGCTGCCAGCGGGATGTGCCACAGTGACGAGCACATCGTCACCGGCGACTTGGCCGGTGTCACCGGCGAGCCGCCGTGCATCGGTGGTCACGAAGGCGCGGGGGTGATCCTCGACGTCGGTCCCGGGGTCACAACACTGCAGGTCGGTGATCACGTGGTGTTCTCCTTCCTGCCGGCATGTGGCCGTTGCCCGAGCTGCGCCTCGGGCCATTCGAACCTGTGTGATCTCGGCGGCGTCACGGCCGGCGGCATGCAACTCTCGGATGGTACGAGCCGTCATCACGCCCGCGGCCAGGACCTGCGGCTGGCCATCGGCGGGCTCGGCACGTTCGCCCATCACACCGTGGTCAATGAGGCCAGCTGTGTGAAGATCGAGAAGGAGTGGCCGCTGGATCGAGCCTGCCTGTTGGGTTGCGGCGTGGTGACCGGATGGGGTTCTGCGGTGTACGCGGCACAGGTACAGCCGGGCGACATGGTCGCCGTCGTCGGCGCCGGCGGTATCGGCGCCAACGTCATCCAGGGCGCGAGATTGGCCGGGGCGCGGGTGATTGCGGCCGTCGATCCGGTCGAGTTCAAGCGCCAGAAGGCGAAGGAGTTCGGCGCGACGCACACCTATGCGTCGGTCGACGAAGCGCTGGGCGACCTGGCCAGCAGCACCTGGAACCGTGGATTCAACAAGGTCATCATGACCATGGGAGTCGGCAACGGCGAGGTGCTCGGCAAGGCGTTCTGGCTGGCCAGCAAGGGCAGCAAGATCGTCGTGACCAACATCCACCCGACGTCCGAGCAGACGATCTCGATCCCCGCGGTTCTGTTGACGTTGCAGGAGAAGCAACTGATCGGCTCGCTGTTCGGTTCGGCGAACATGCGCAAGGACATCCCGATGTTGATGGAGCTGTACACCCAAGGGCAGCTCGACCTCGATCGCTTGATCACTCGCACCTATCCGTTGGAGGGGATCAACGACGGCTATGCCGACATGAACGCCGGCAAGAACATCCGCGGCGTGCTGATCTACGAGTGATCAGGCGCTGATCAGCACTCGACGGTTGCGTCGGGGACGATCGCCGACGGAGGAGCGTTCGACAGCGGTGCTTCGTTGCCGGCAGCGGGCACAGTGGTCTCGCCACCGGAAGCGGTCGGCGGTGCCACCGATGTGACTGCGGGCGGCACAGGTGATTTCGCAGTAGTGCTCGTGTGCGGCAGGGTCGAGCTCGTCGTTGTTGCCTCGAACTGCTGCTCGGGTGCATCGGCGAGCGGGGCGAGACCGCGGAAGATGTCGAGGATCGCCTGCATGTTCTCCGAATCCTTGTGCCAGATCAGCACGGCGTTGCCCTGCACGTTCTTGGGGGTTGCCTCCATCTGGTACTTGCGGATGTTGCTCGCTTCGACCTTCTTGATCACGCCGACGAACTCGATCATCTTGTCGATGGTCATCTCCCTGTCGACCAACAGATCGTTGCTGTACGCCGCGTACAGCGCACTGATCGTCTTCGGCTTCAACACGCCGTTCTTCAACGCCGCAGTGAGCGTGCGGCTCAGGAAGTCTTGCTGCCGAGCGATCCGGCCGAGATCCGACGTCGGATCCTCGTGCCACTTGCCGTTCTCGTCCTGGTATTCGAAGTGGCGTGACCTCACGTACTTCAGTGCCTCGTCACCTTCGAAGGTGTGGCAGCCGGCTTCGGGCACGTTGAGTCCGGTGGAATCGTCGCGGACGGGATACGGCAGTGGCACTCCCACTCCGCCGATTGCCTTGACCAACCGCTGGAATGCGCAGAAGTCGATCTGGATGAAGTGGTCGATCGGAACACCGAACTCCGACCGGATCGTGTCGATCAACAACTGCGGGGCGTCGCGTCGGTAGGCGCCGTTGATCCGTTGGGTGCCGTGGCCGGGGATCTTCACCCACAGGTCGCGGGGAAACGACAACACCGCGGATCGCTTGGTGGACGGATCGAGACGGATCACCATGATGGTGTCGCTGCGTTCGCCCGTGCGTGGGCCTTTGTCCTCCAGGTTGACGCAGCTCTTGTCGGTGGAGTTGTCGGCACCGGTGACGAGGAAGTTCATCGCCGTCGGATCCGCCTCGGGAAACGTTTCGTCCGAGCCCGTGTCCTCGGCCAGGGTCTGGCCCGGCGCAGCCGTCAGAGTCGGACTTTGGCCGCCGGCGCTCTGCCCGTTCGAGCCGGTGTTGATGGCGACCTTGTTGCCCTTCTCGCCGGCGTTCTTGCCGATCAGCAGGCCGACGGCGGCAGCGAAGCACAGCACGACGATGACGCAATTGACCATCAGGACGAGGCGTTGTCCGGCGGTGTGGTGCCCGCGGAACGTCGGTGTTGCTGTCGGTTCCGCTTCGGTCATGAGTTTGCCAGTTTAGCTGGGCGGTTCGCGCGATGGGGAGCGCCTCACCACCTCGGTTGACGACTATCGTCGGGTCGTGTCAACGGAACGGCCCGCGTGGGTGGATCGACTCGAGGAGCTGCACCTGCTGACGCTGCTGCGGATCCTTGCGATCATCGTGGTGGCCATCGTTCTCGCCATCGTGCTGCGTGCGATTGTGACCCGTTTGCTGAGCCGCACGATCGAACTACCCGGCACCGACCGCACACGTTCCGAAGCCAGGCAGCGAGCACTCGCAACGGCGCTCGGCTCGGCGGTGGTCGGAGTCATCTGGGCTATTGCGGTCATCACGATCATCGGCGAGCTCGGTCTCAACATCGGCGGCGTCGTGGCAACGGCGACCGTCATCGGCGGTGCCATCGCATTCGGGGCTCAGACGTTGATCCGCGATGTGATTGCGGGCTTGTTCGTGCTCGCCGAGGATCAGTACGGCGTCGGCGACCGTGTCGACGTCGGCCTTGCCAGCGGTGTGGTCGACAGGATCACGCTGCGCAGTGTGCGTCTCCACGACGGAGAAGGCCGGGTTTGGCATGTTCCCCACGGCAACGTGCCTCGCATCGCCAACCTCTCGTCGGCATCGGTCGCCCTGCTCGACCTCGAGGTGTCGCGTGACAGCGATCCTGCCGTCGTGGAACAGGTCGCTGCCCGCCTGGGCCGGCGACTTCACCAGAACCCGTCTGCCGGGCCGTTGCTGACGGGTGATCCGACGGCCGTCGGTGTCACCGACGTGCTCGACGACAGGTTGATCTACCGCATCGCTGCCCCGACATTGCCGGGGATGCAGGAAGATGTGCGTCGAGTGTGGCGCACGCTCGCCCTCGGTGCGTTTCGCGAAGGCGAGTTGCGTCAGCCGGGTGGCCCGTCGACCGTCGCGCACAGCGCCTCGTCCGGGTCCCCAACCGGCGATCCGAACGCTCGTTAGTCGGTAACCACCACGGTGGTGCCGATTGCGGCAAAGTCCCACATCAGGACTGCGTCGGCTGTCGCCTGGCGAACGCATCCGCCGGACAGCGCCTGACCGAGCTGAGCATCGGACTGGATGGGGACTCCATCGCGCTTGGGGATCTCGTGAAAGCCGATGTTGTCGCCCTGTGGGCCTTGGGCGAACCGAACCATGAACCTCATGCAGATGTTCGGGTGATCGATGTTGCACGTGAAGGTCGAACGGGAAAACACGTGGTAGACGCCCGGGTCCGGCTGGCCGAAGCGCCCTGACACCCGGTACGTCCTGACCGTGACTTCGTTGCTGTCGACGATCCACACCCGCATCCGGTTCTTGGAGTAGACGACCCGCCGACCGACACCGGACAGGAACGGCACGCCGGTATCCGGCGGCGCGATCGGCTCCGTCGTCGTCGGTTCCTCGGTCGGTGGCGGCGGCAGTGTGGGGGTTTCCTGAATGCTGCTGCCCCTGGTGGCAGGTGCAGGAGCATCGGCGGGTGCGATGTTCGAGGCGATCGGGGCGTCGACAGCGCCGCCGTCGACAACCGTCGTCGAGGTCGTCGAGGTCGTCGACGTGGTGGGTGGAACCGCCGAGACGACGGACGACGGCGCGCCCGCGCTCACCCACAGCGCCACGCCGCCCACGAGCAGCGCTACAACTCGAAACCTCGACCTCACCGTGAGAAGGCTAGTGGGCTGGTCTTGCGTCCGTCTATGGAGCCAGGCGGACTGCAATCAGCAATGTTTCAGCCTCCGACGAGGTGAACTGAGCGATGCTGCCGGCCTCTGCCAGATCGGTGCGGCACGCCTCGATGGCCGCCAGCGTCGCCGGAGGGCCGTCGACGATCAGTTCGTCGACGGTTGCCCGCTGGCTGAGCTTGGCCTCGGTCTTGGCCCTCCGCACCGTGGCAAGCACCTCGCTGACGGGGACGAGCATCGAGACGTCGCCCAGCGAGACCAGCGGCTGGGCGTCGGGCCATGCCGAGCTGTGCACCGAGCCCTGCCGCCACCAGCTCCACACCTCTTCGGTGACGAACGGCAGGAACGGGGCGAACAAACGATGAATGATGTCGAGCGCCTGGCGCAGCGCCGCACGAGCGGATTGGGCCGCATCGTCGCCCTGCGTCCCGTAGGCGCGGCCCTTGACCAACTCGACGTAGTCGTCGCAGAACCACCAGAAGAACGCCTCGGTGCGTTCGATCGCCCTGGCATAGTCGAACTCGTCGAACGCTCGGGTCGCCTCGTCGATGACGTCGGCCAGGCGGGCGAGCATTGCTCGATCGATTGCGGCGGTGGGTACTGCCTCGGCTGGAGGCTCTCCGAATCCGAGCACGAACTTGGTGGCGTTGAGCAGCTTGGTACACAGCTTGCGCCCGATCTTCATCTGCCCCTCGTCGAAAGCCGTGTCGACCCCCGGTCGTGCAGACGCCGACCAGTAGCGGACGGCGTCGGTGCCGTATTCCTCCAACGGTTTGACCGGCGTGACGACGTTGCCCTTGCTCTTCGACATCTTCTTGCGGTCGGGGTCGAGGATCCAACCGGAGATCGCCGCGTTCGTCCACGGCAGGCAGCCGTGTTCGTGGTGACTGCGCACGATGCTGCCGAACAGCCAGGTGCGGATGATGTCGTGGCTCTGCGGGCGCAGGTCCATCGGAAAGACGTGCGAGAACATCTCGGGGTCGTCGAGCCAGCCACCGGCGATGTGCGGTGTCAACGACGACGTCGCCCAGGTATCCATCACGTCGGGATCACCGATGAACCCGCCCGGCTTGCCGCGTTGGTCTTCGGTGTAACCCGCTGGACAAGTGACCGATGGGTCGAGCGGCAACTGGGCGTAGTCGGGCGTGAGGATCTCGTCGTACAACGGGCTGGCTTCGTCGTCGAGCCGGTACCAGAGCGGGATCGGCACGCCGAAGAACCTCTGCCGGCTGATCAGCCAATCGCCGTTCAACCCGCCGACCCAGTTCTGGTAGCGGTTGTGCATGTACGCCGGATGCCAGACAAGCTGCTCGCCACGCTCGAGTAGGTCATTGCGCAATACGTCGTCGCGACCACCGTTGCGGATGTACCACTGGCGAGTGGCGACGATCTCCAGTGGCCGCGAACCTCGCTCGTAGTACTTCACCGGATGGCTGATCGGGCGAGGCTCGCCGAGCATCTCCCCCGATTCGACGAGCAGGTCGACGATCCTGCGCTGTGCCTGCTTGGGGGCCAGGCCGGCAACCTGCGCATAGGCGGCTTGCCCCCTCGGCGACGTGATCCAGTCGGGAGTATCCAGGGCCAGCCGACCGTCGAAGCCGATCAAGGCGCGCGACGGCAGGTTGAGCTCGCGCCACCAGGTGACGTCGGTGGTGTCGCCGAAGGTACAGATCATGGCTACGCCTGTGCCCTTGTCGGGGTCGGCCAGATGGTGGGCGAGCACCGGCACCTCGACGTCGAACAGGGGAGTGCGCACCGAGGTGCCGAACAGGGGTCGATAGCGCGGATCGTCGGGGTGGGCGACCATTGCCACACAACTTGCCAACAGTTCCGGGCGGGTCGTGTCGATGAACAGATCCCCGGCGTTGTCGGTTCGATGGAAGGCGACCTTGTGGTACGCACCGGGCACGTCGCGGTCTTCCATCTCGGCCTGGGCAACAGCGGTTCGTTCGTCGATGTCGTACAGCGTCGGGGCGTCCTGCTGGTACGCCTCGCCGCGCTCCAGGTTGTGGAGGAACGCCTGCTGGCTCGCCCGCTGGGAGCGTGCGCCGATGGTGGTGTAGAGGAGGGACCAGTCGATGGAGATGCCGAGGCGGCGGACGAGTTGTTCGAATACTTCCTCGTCGTCGTGGATCACGTCGTGGCAGAGGCGGACGAAGTTGGGACGGCTCACGGGGATGGCGCGGTGGTCTTTGGGAACGTCGCCGTTGTAGGGCGGCGTGAAAGCGGGGTCGTATGGCAGCGACGGGTCGCAACGAACACCGGTGACGTTCTGCACCCGTCGTTCGGTCGCCAGACCGTTGTCGTCCCATCCGATGGGATAGAACACGGTCTTGCCGCGCATGCGGTGGTAGCGGGCGATTGTGTCGGTGTGGGTGTAGCTGAACACATGGCCGATGTGCAACGCACCGCTGGCCGTCGGGGGTGGCGTGTCGATCGCAAACACCTGGTCGCGGCGTGCAGTGCGGTCGAAGCGGTAGGTGCCACTGGCCTCCCAGAACGGCATCCAACGGGCCTCGATACCGTCGAGCGACGGCTTGTCAGGAATGTTCGACGTGTGCTCAGACATTGTCGTCCAAGGCTACCGATCGCAGGGCCGTGGAGGATTGCGAGATTCGGTGAGCATGTGTCCACATTGGATGCTAATGTGTGCACATGGATGTCGGTGTCCGCGAGCTGAAACAACACCTTTCCGACTACCTCGATCGCGCCGAACGGGGTCAGATCATCACCATCACCGACCGGGGGCGTCCCAAGGTCCTCCTTGTACCACTGCCGGGTGGTGGCGATCGGTTGGCAGAAGGCATCGCCGAGGGCTGGATCACGCCTGCTGTGAAGCCAGGGTCACTCCGCGCCACTCGAAGATTTCGATCGGTGGAACCGATCGTCGATGTCCTCGATCGCGACCGCGGCGACTGAATGCATCGATGACGACATACGTCGACTCGAGCGCTCTGCTCAAGAACTACTTCACCGAGCCCGACTCGTCGGCCGCCGAGCGCCTCCTGCGCAGCGACCCCGTTCTGGTCACCAGCTGGGTGACGGTTGTCGAAGTTCGACGCAATCTCGCTTGTGCGTTGAGCGGCGCCGAGCTGAGGGAGGCCAAGGCGCAATTCACCGCGGACCTCGAGGCAATGGCACTGGTCGCCGTCGACGAGTCCGTATGTCGCGCCGCGGCCCAGATCGGTGAGCAGCTCGGCGTTCGGTCGCTCGACGCGATACAGCTGGCCAGCGCGCAGCGACTCGTCATTCCCGCTCTGCCGTTCGTCACGTTCGACCTCCGACAGGCCCAGGCCGCCCGGTCGCTCGGATTCACCGTGTTGGGCAGCTGACGAGTAACGGTCAAGGTCGACGCAGAGCAGCACGCACCCGGTCGGACCAGTCGATCGATTCTGTCGACACCCCGTTCGCCTGAAGCTCGCTTCGTTGCTCGGCGAGGGTGACGGCCGCTTGTGCGGCGCCGATCTCGCTGAGCCAGCCTTCGAGCTCTCCACGCAGGTGCGATGCCAGGGCCGGGCTCGCGCCTCCGGTGGCGACCGCCACGGTCACGGCCCCGTCGCGGGCGACCGCCGGCAGCGTGAAGGTGCAATTGGCCGGGTCGTCGGCGGAGTTCACCCAGATGCCTTGGCGGGTGGCATCGGAGGCGACGGTTGCATTCACCGTGGCGTCGTCGGTGGCGGTGATCACCAGCCGCGCCCCAAGCACATCGCCCCGCTCGTAGTCGCGGACCACGACGCGCACCGGCAGGTCGTGGATCGCGGCCGCCACTGACGGGGCCACGACGGTGACCTGCGCATGGGCCTTGAGCAGGCCTTCGATCTTGCGCAGGGCGACTCGGCCGCCACCGACCACCAGTACGGGCACACCAGTGAGGTCGAGCATGATCGGGTAGTCGAACGCCACCTCGGCAGGCTACCAATATGAATTACACCAATCTTGATCGAATTAGTCGTAATTAGGTAGGATGCCGGGGTGAGCCTGCTCCAAGCCCCCGACAACGTCGAGCAGTTGCACCCATCGGAGGTGTTGCGCTGGGCGTTCGACACCTACGGCGTCGACAACGTGGCCATCACCTCGAGCTTCGAAGATGCCGTGCTGGTACATCTCGCCGTCAGCGCCGAGCCGGCTGCCGACATCGTGCTCCTCGATACGCAGTATCTCTTCGCCGAGACCTGGTGGCTGGTCGAGGAGATGCAGAACCGTTTCGACATCAAGTTGCGTGTCGTCACCCCTCGACCCGATGTGCACCGCGACAACCTGTGGCAGACCGACATCGAGGGCTGTTGTGCGGTACGCAAGGTCGAGCCGCTGAACCGGTCGCTCGCTGGCAAGGCTGCGTGGGTGACCGGGGTGCGCCGGGTCGACGGCCCGACCCGCGCCAACGCTCCCGTTGTCACGTTCGACATCAACCGCAACATGGTCAAGATCAACCCCCTGGCCACGTGGACCGACGACGACATGGCGCTGTATGCCGAGATCAACCAGTTGCCGGTCAACCCGCTCAGTGCTCGCGGCTATCCATCGATCGGCTGCTGGCCGTGCACCCGTCCGGTTGCCGATGGCGAGGATCGTCGTGGTGGTCGGTGGGCAGGCAACACCAAGACCGAATGTGGGTTGCACGTATGAACGCCACGGCCAGCCCTCATCTCGAATCGTTGGCCGATGAGGCAGTCACGATCATTCGCGAGGTCGCGACCGAGTGCGAGAATCCCGTGCTGCTGTTCAGCGGCGGCAAGGATTCGGCTGTGTTGCTGCACCTCGCGGTGCTGGCCTTTGCTCCCGCCCGGTTGCCGTTTCCCGTCATGCACGTCGACACCGGTCACAACTTCCCCGAGGTCATCGAATACCGCGACGAATTCGTGCAGCGGGTCGGTGCCAGGCTGGTGGTGGCCAGCGTGCAAGCCTCGATCGACACCGGTCGCGTCGTCGAGGACACGGGCCCGCGCGCCAGCCGCAACCGGCTGCAGTCGGTCACCCTGCTCGACGCCATCACCGAGCACGGATTCGACGCGGCCTTCGGCGGCGGCCGTCGTGACGAGGACAAGGCCCGCGCCAAGGAGCGCATCTTGTCGTTCCGCGATCGCCACGGTCGCTGGGATCCGCGCAACCAACGGCCGGAGCCGTGGGACGTGCTCAACGCACGCATTCGCAAAGGCGAGCAGCTGCGTGCCTTCCCGTTGAGCAATTGGACCGAGCTCGACATCTGGCAGTTCATCGCCGCCGAGCAGATCCCATTGCCGACGATCTACTACTCGCACCGGCGCGAGGTCGTTGCCCGCGACGGCATGTTGCTCGCCGTCGGTGGCCCGGTCGAACTCGAGCCTGGTGAGCAATCGTTCATCGAGACGGTTCGCTATCGCACGGTCGGCGACGCCAGCTGCACGGGCGCGGTCCGATCCGATGCGGCCAACATCGATGAAGTGATCGCCGAGGTTTCCGCGGCGCGCATCACCGAGCGCGGCGCAACCCGCGCCGACGACACCTTCAGCGAATCAGCCATGGAAGACCGAAAACGAGAGGGCTACTTCTGATGAGCGCAGTTCACACACTTGGCGTTGCCCCACCCAGCATCGCAACGCTTCGCATCGCGACTGCCGGCAGCGTCGACGACGGCAAGAGCACCCTGATCGGTCGACTCCTGCACGACACCAAGACGGTGTTCGAGGACCAACTCGCCGCGGTCGAGAAGGCCAGCCGGCGATACGGCGACGGCGAGCGCAACCTGGCCCTGTTGACCGACGGTTTGCGTGCCGAACGCGAGCAGGGCATCACGATCGACGTCGCTCATCGTTACTTCGCGACGCCGCGGCGTAGCTTCATCGTCGCGGACACACCGGGCCACGCGCAGTACACCCGCAACATGGTGACCGGCGCATCCACGGCAGATGTCGCCATCGTCTTGGTCGACGCCCGGCACGGCGTGCTCGAGCAGACCCGCCGTCATGCGTTCATCGCCTCGCTGCTCGGTGTGAAAGCGATTGCACTTGCCGTCAACAAGATGGATCTCGTCGAGTGGGACGAAGGCGAATTCGACTCCGTCGCCAAGGATCTCGCCGGGTATGTCGAGGCGCTGCCAACACCCGTGCTCGTCGTCGCCTTCCCGATCAGTGCGCTGCACGGCGACAACGTCGTGACGCTGTCCGATCGCTCGCCGTGGTACGAGGGTCCGGCCCTCTTGGAATGGTTGGAGACATTCGACGGTTCCGGCGTCGCCGAAACACCGGCGCGTCTCGACGTGCAACGCGTGATTCGTCCCCAAGGTTCCGACTTTCGTGGTGTTGCCGGTCGGTTGGCCGGCGGCACGCTCCGCGTCGGTGATCCCGTCACGGTGTTGCCGAGCGGGCGCACCAGCACGGTGTCGGGGATCCAGCGGTTCGGTCGAGAGATCGCAACTGCTGACGCGGGCCAGGCCATCACGGTGTCGTTGGCCGACAACATCGACGTCGCCCGCGGCGACGTGCTGGTGGTCGGCGCCGCGCTGTCGACCGAGGCGGTGACCGGTCACGTGTGCTGGATGATCGATCAACCCCTGCGTGAAGGTTCGCGGTACTGGTTCAAGCATGGCACCCGTGTCGGTCGTGCCGTCGTCGAAGCAGTCGAGTACCGCCACGACGTGCACACCCTCGAGCCGGTTGCCGCCGACCGGATCGCGCTCAATGATCTGGCGATGGTGCGCTTGTCGCTGAGCGAGCCGATCGTTGCCTCGCCCTACGAGCTCAGTCGCGAGGGTGGTCGCCTCATCCTGGTCGACGAGGCGACCAACTCCACCGCTGGCGCCATGATGATCACGGTCGCTGCGTGATCTCGCTGGTCGGCGCTGGTCCGGGTGATCCGGAGCTGTTGACCATCCGCGGGTTGCGCCGATTGCAGGACGCCGACGTCGTGGTGCACGATGCGCTCGTCGGCACTGGTGTGATCGCCCTCGTGCGGCCCGACGCTGAACTCATCGATGTCGGCAAGCGCCCGGGTGCCCCCGTTCCGCAGGAGTTGATCAACGAGTTGCTGGTCCAACTGGCGCGCAGCGGTCGCAACATCGTCCGCCTCAAGGGGGGCGATCCCTTCGTCTTCGGACGCGGTGGCGAAGAAGCGCTGGCTCTTTCAGCGGCAGGACTCGACTTCGAGGTCGTCCCCGGCGTGTCGTCGGTGATCGCCGCCCCCGCCGCGGCCGGCATCCCGGTGACGCATCGCGGTGTCAGCGCCTCGTTCACTGTGGTCACCGGACACCGGCAACGCGGCGAGACGGCGGTCAATTGGCAAGCCCTGGCTCAGGCCGGTGGCACCATCGTGGTGTTGATGGGAGTTGCGCAACGGCGCACGATCGCCGATGCCCTGATCGAGGGCGGGTTGCCCCCCGACACACCCGTGGCGGCCATTCGCAACGCGACGTCGAGTGAGCAACTCGTCGTGCGGTGCGCGTTGTCGGAGCTCGCCGACGCGCTGGTCGAATCACCTGCGACCATCGTGATCGGCGCGGTCGCCGCGTTCGACGTGACGGGTGAATTCATCCGGGGGCTGGCGGTCGCCGACACGTAGGCTGGCGGGCCATGCTGCATCTGTACGACACGGCGACTCGACAGGTACGTGAACTCGCCATCCGCGAGCCCGGCACGGTCAGCATCTATCTGTGCGGCCCGACGGTGTACGGCCCGCCACACCTCGGCCACGGTCGAGCAACGTTGGTGTACGACGTGTTGCGCCGCTACCTCGAGTGGACAGGACTGCGCGTCCGACTCGTCAGCAACATCACCGACATCGACGACGCGATCATCAACCGAGCCAACAACGAGAACAGGCCGTGGCAGGAGATCACGACGAAGTGCGAGTCGGTCTGGTTCGAGGCGATGGACAAGCTGGGAGTGCAACGACCCACCGACGTGCCCCACGCCACGGCGTACGTCGAGCAGATGGTCACGATGATCGGACAGTTGGTGGAGATAGGCCGCGGCTACACCACCGACGATGGTGTCTACCTCAGCGTCGAGTCGGTCGAGGACTACGGATTGCTCGTCAACCAGCATCTGTCCGACATGATCGAAGGCGGCGGCGACCGCGAGGTGTATGGCTCCGAGAACAAGCGTCATCCGGCCGACTTCGTACTCTGGAAGCTGGCCAAGCCCGGCGAGCCGTCGTGGCCGTCGCCGTGGGGGGATGGCCGGCCGGGCTGGCACAGCGAGTGCGTGGTGATGAGCCTCGACCTACTCGGTGAGGGTTTCGATCTCCATTGTGGTGGCATGGATCTCAAGTTCCCGCACCACGAGAACGAGCGTGCCCAGGCTGTCGCACTGGGCAAACGGTTTGCCAACCATTGGATGCACAACGGCTTCGTCGTCGACGCCGAGGGCGAGAAGATGTCGAAGAGCCTGGGCAACGTCGCCAACCTCCTCGACCTGATGCAGCACTACGACCCGCGCGCCTATCGCATGCTGCTGTTGCAGTCGCATTACCGCGGTCCCGTGGCGGTCGGCCAGGACAACATCGATGCCTCGGTCAATGCCCTTGCCGGGCTCGATTCGTTTGCCTCGCGTACGTCGGCGGTGGTCGCCGCCGAGCCCGACGGCGACGTGTTGGCGCGGTTTCGGGAGCGGATGGACGATGACCTCGACACCCCTGGGGCGACGGCGCTGTTGTTCGACACCGTTCGCCGGGCGAACGCAGCAATCGATGCCGGTGACCCCACCGCGCCGTCGCTCGTCGCCGCCGTGCACGAGATCTGCACGGCGTTCGGGTTGGTGCTCAACGCCGGCGGCGACGTGCCGGAGGATGCTGCCGTCAAGGCAGCGCAGCTCGATGCGGCGCGCCTCGCCAAGGACTTCGCAACTGCCGACGCAATCCGCGCTGAACTTCAGGCTGCCGGCTGGACGGTCGAGACCACCAAGGCCGGCACCACCCTCCGCCACTGACGCGGCCGCTGTTCAGTCCATGGACGACATCGATGGCACGGCGGGCATGTCCACGTCGCTGCTGATCTGCAACGCTGTCGCGATGAACGCTTCGGCGGCGCGCGACTGCAGGCGATCCCGACGCCAGATGATCCCGATTTGCCGCTCCAGGCTAATGTTGAGCCCGCGGATTGCGACGTTGGCATCGGGGATCGATCGCTCGATAGTGAGAAGCGGCACGATGGCAACGCCCAGTCCGATCGCTACGAGTCGCTGAGTCGTGAGGTTGTCGTCGCTGCGGAACACGATGTCTGGTTCGACACCGACCCGTTCGAGGGCGCGGGCGGTGCGCACCGCGCAGGAGTCGTCGATCGGCATCGAGATCATTCGCTCTCCGGCGAGATCGGCGAGGTCGACTGTGTCTACCTGTGCCAGGCGATGACCGGGTGTGGTGATCAGTACCTCGGGATCCCGGATGAGTTGGACCATTGCGTGTGACGACTCGTCGATCACTGCCAGGTCGGCAAAGGCGAGATCCGCTTGGCCGCTACGGATCAGCGCCTCGAGTTGAGCGCCGACCGGTTCGTTGCGCAGTTCGACGTTGATGTCCGGCCAATCCGTGCGGAACCGGGCAAGCGTCGGAGGCAGCAGTCTGGCGCTGGCCGACTGAAAGGTTCCGACCCGCAGAACGCCGGCCTCACCTGCAGCCATCGCATCGAGGTCGGCCTTCGCCGCGGCAAGGCGGGCGACGATATGGCCGGCGTGTTCGAGCATGACCTTGCCGGCCTCGGTGAGCGACACCGATCGCGGTCCGCCCGGACGCTCGACGAGACGATGGCCGACGGCCCGTTCGAGGGTGGAGATCTGCTGGGAGATGGCGCTCTGGGCGTAACCGAGGCGGGCGGCTGCCTGTGAGAACGAGCCGGTCTGGGCCACGGCTTCCAGGGCCACCATGTGGCGAACCTCGACCCCGACCGGTAAATCGAATTCAGAGATTGATTTCTGCATATATATCGATTTCTCTTATTGATCGAGTAGGACGATACTAAATATAACTTCAATTCAAGGAGGTGATCATCATGGCAGGTTTGATCCTGATCGCATTGCTCGCAGGATGCGCGTTGGCGCCGCGGTACGGCGCCGATTCCCGCCCAGGTTTCTCCGGTCGCCCCGACTGGCGCAACCGCGTCGCCTGACCCGCGTTTGCCACTGATCGGCGCCAGATCCGATAAAACGGGGGGTCGTGGCAAAGCGAGAGCGCACTCCGGTGCCCAAGGGGTTCTGGACGATCTGGACCACGGTGGCGCTCGACCTCATCGGTTTCGGGATCATCGTGCCGATCCTTGGTCGGTACGCCGAGCGTTTCGGGGCATCGGGCCTCACCGTCGGCTTGCTGTTCGCCTCCTTCTCGCTCGCCCAACTGGTGTGTGCGCCGCTCCTCGGACGGTTGTCGGATCGCATCGGTCGCAAACCGGTCATCGTGATCTCCTTGATCGGAACCGCGGTCGGCAGCTTCATCACCGGCGCTGCAGGTGCGTTGTGGGTCTTGTTCGCCGGACGCATCATCGATGGCGCGTCGGGCGGCAGCCTGGCGGTGGCCCAGGCAGCAGTGGGCGACATCGCGTCCGAGGCCGAGCGCCCGCGCCTCATCGGCTTGCTCGGTGCGGCATTCGGCGTCGGTTTCGTGCTCGGGCCGGCCATCGGAGGTCTTGCCGCGCTCGGAGGGCCGCATGTGCCGTTCTACGTCGCCGGTGTCCTGGCCACGATCAACGCCATCGCCGCGATAGTCCGCCTGCCCGAGACCCGCCACCCTGGCGCTCGGGCCCGCAGCGGTGGTTTCAGCATGCCCAACTCGCCTGTGCTGCGCCACCTCGCCCTCGTCGGTTTCATCACCGTCGTGGCGTTCGCCGCCTTCGAGGCCACATTTGCGTTGTTCGGGGACCGTCGCTTCGGTCTGACCGAGGCTTCGATCGCGGCTGTCTTCCTCGGCATCGGCTTGGTGCTGGTCGTGATCCAGGGTGGCGCCTACGGGCGGTTGGTCGAACGATTCGGGACCGAGCGCCTGCTCGCGGCCGGTCTCACCATGCTCGTCGCCGGACTGGCAGTCACGGCCGTCGCCAAAGTGTGGCCGGTGCTGATCATCGCTCTGCTGCTGCTCTCGGTGGGTCAGGGCTGCGCGTCACCGTCGATCACGTCGCTGGTCACCCAGCATGCTCCTCCCGATCACCGCGGCGAGGCATTGGGTTTTCAGCAGTCGGCGAACGCAATGGGTCGTGTCGTCGGCCCACCAATTGCCGGCGCGTTGTTCGACCGCGTCGGCATCTGGAGCCCGTACGTTGCCGGGTCGCTGCTGAGCGTCGTCTCGCTGACGCTGCTGGTGGGTTGGGGCCTCCATCGGCAGATGTCAGCGATTTCCGCTGCTGGCTGCGAGAATGTCGGGATCAATGACTGACATGCTCGAACATCGCGCCCTCGATCGGCTTGCCGACCTCGAAGCCCGTTGGCTCTCGGATTCGCGGCCGACCCGCCGCGACCCGACGCCGATGGGCTACCAGCCGGGGCTCGACGGGCTGCGAGCCATCTCCGTCGTCGCGGTCATCCTCTACCACGCCGGGTTCGGGTGGATGCACGGGGGTTTCCTCGGTGTCGAGGTCTTCTTCGTCGTCTCCGGATACCTCATCACGTCGCTGTTGTTGGAGGAGAAGGAGAACACCGGGGGCGTGCGCCTGTCGCAGTTCTGGTTGCGTCGTGCCCGCCGACTGTTGCCGGCCCTGTTCGCCGTGCTGATCACGGTCGGCGTGTGGGTCGCGTTGTTCGGCACGACCCAGCAGCAGTCCGACATGCACCGTGACTACCTGCCGGGCATCTTCTACTTCGCCAACTGGGGCCAGATCTTCGGCGGCGCGCAGTACTTCGGCAACTTCTCGCCGCTGCGTCACCTGTGGAGCCTGGCGGTCGAAGAACAGTGGTACCTGTTGTGGCCGATCGCGTTCGTGCTGTTGACACGCGGCAACCGTCGAACGGGTGACAGGGGGCGATCGATCCTGGCCCTCGCCGGAGTGGTGATGGTGCTCACCTGGTGGCTAGCCGGCCCGGGCGCGCTGACCTCGGACCGAACCAACTTCTTGTACCTCTCGACCTTGACGCGATCGAGTGGGTTGCTGCTCGGTGCGGGTGCTGCGTTCCTATGGCGACCGTGGAAGGCGAGGTCCGCGGCGTCGAGTCGTGCCGGTGCCCTGTTGAGCGTTGCCGGCTTCGCTGCGGCGATACTGCTGGTCTTCGCCTTCACCTCGACCCACCTCACCGACCGCTCGATCTATCGCTGGCAGCTGGCGACGGTCTCGGTGCTGTCTCTCGTCGCGATCGCAGTGGTCGTGCACCCGGCCGCATCCGTGGCACGGTCGTTCTTCGGGTCACCATGGCTTGTCGCTCTCGGCAAACGGTCATACGGCCTCTACCTGTGGAGCTGGCCGATCATGGTGATCTGCGGCGCCTATGTCGGGTCGTGGAACCGGTTCATCATGGCGATGTCGCTGACCATCGTCGTCGCCGAGTTCTCGTATCTCTACATAGAGACACCGATACGCAAGGGAGCCTTGCGCCGATGGTTCGCCCAAACCCGTGACAGGGACTGGTCGACACGCACCATCGCCATCGGCACGGTCGCCAGCGTGTTGGTGATCTCGCTCGCAACATTCTTCGTCCGAGTCGAACGATTCGATCGAGCCGCGGGTGGCGCTGAGGTCGCTATCGACGTCTCCAAGATGCAATCGCCGGTGACTGTTGCCTTGGCATCATCCGGTGCCGTAGCCGCAACAACTGGTGCACCCACGGCGAGTACCACACCGGCGATCGCCGCTGCAGCGCCGAGCCTCGCCCCGTCAACCGTCGCCGCCGCGCCACCCGTGCAACCCGCCGGACCCGCCCGCCTGGTGATCGTCGGCGATTCCCAGGCCCATTCGTTGGCGATCAACCTTCCGTCCGGCATCGAGAGCGCCTTCGCCATCACCGATGGCTCGGTCGAGGGTTGCAGCGTGTACGACGACGGCACGGTTCGCTCGACGCGCAACGGCTTCAATCGATCGTTCGCCGATTGCGGGGGCTGGGCTGACAAGTGGGCGAAGGCGGCCGGCAAGGGTCATGCCCAGCTTGCCCTCGTGGTGCTCGGCGCGTGGGATGTGTTCGATGTCGAAGTCGATGGTCAGCGGATTCCCTTCAACACCCCCGCAGCCGATCGCCGGTTCACCGAGAACCTCGGCATCGGCATCGCCGCGCTTCGTGCCTCTGGAACAAAGGTGGCGCTGCTCGAGGTGCCATGCATGCGGCCCAAGGACGTCAAGGGTGCGGGAGTCCCGGCCCTCCCCGAGCGTGCCGACGACGGTCGAGTTGCCCATTTGAACCAGCTGCTCCGCCAAGTCGCGGCGGCCGATCCTGCCCAAGTCTCGTTCGTCAGCGGTCCCGCCGAATGGTGTGCGGACCAGGCGATCGCTACCGACCTCGGCTATCGCTGGGATGGGGTGCACGTGTACAAGCCCGGGGCCAAGATGATCTACGAAGCGATCGCTCCGGCGTTGCTGGCCATACCGCGATCCTGAGGGAACGTCAGTTAGCACTTGACATCCGGTGGTTACCCGGCGGTATAGTTACCCGAAGGTAACATCGCGGAACGGGAGCGGACATGGCTGACTTTGCCCTCAACGAAGACCAATTGCAGATCCAGAAGTGGGTCCACGATTTCGCCGAGGATGTGATCCGCCCCGCTGGTCACGAGTGGGACGAGCGCGAGGAGTTCCCGTACCCGATCGTTCAGCAGGCGGCCGAGATCGGACTGTACGGGTGGGAGTTCTTGATGAACTCGTTCACCGACCCCACCGGTCTCACGTTGCCGGTGGCCATCGAGGAGCTCTTCTGGGGCGATGCCGGTATCGGCATGGCGATCATGGGCACGGCTCTCGCCGCCGCTGGGATCAGTGGGAATGGCACTCCTGAGCAGGTGATGGAGTGGGTTCCGCAGTGCTACGGCGATGCTCACAAGCTTCAGCTCGGCGCATTTTGCGTCAGCGAACCCGACGCCGGCTCCGATGTGTCGTCGCTGCGCACCCGCGCCGTGTACGACGAAGCCAACGATGAGTGGGTGCTGAACGGCACCAAGGCCTGGATCACCAACGGCGGTATCGCCGACGTGCACGTGGTCGTCGCCGCAGTCGATCCGGCCCTGAAAGGCCGAGGGCAGGCGTCCTTCATCGTCCCGCCCGGCACGAAAGGCCTCAGTATGGGCCAGAAGTACAAGAAGCACGGGATCAGGGCGTCGCACACTGCCGAGGTCGTGCTCGATGACTGCCGGGTCCCCGGTAGCTGCCTGTTGGGTGGCAAGGAGAAGCTCGACGCCAAGTTGGCGCGAGCGCGCGAGATGGGCCACAGCGGCGAGAAGCAGCCGGCGATGACCACCTTCGAGGCCACCCGCCCAGCGGTTGGTGCGCAGGCGCTCGGCATCGCCCGGGCCGCCTACGAGTTCGCGCTCGACTACGCCAAGGAACGCAAGGCGTTCGGCAAGCCGATCGTCATGCACCAGGCGATTGCGTTCAAGCTGGCCAACATGGCAGTGGAGATCGATGCCGCCCGCTTGCTGATCTGGCGCGCAGCGTGGCTGGCCCGCAATGGCGGGTTCCAGAACGGAGAGGGCTCGATGAGCAAGTACAAGGCCTCGGAGGTTGCCGTTCGCGTGACCGAAGATGCAATTCAGATCCTTGGTGGTAATGGCTACACCCGGGATTATCCGGTCGAGCGCTGGCACCGCGATGCCAAGATTCACACGATCTTCGAAGGCACGAGCGAGATCCAACAGCTGGTGATCGCCCGGGCCATATCTGGCCTGCGTGTCGAGTAGTTCTGGCGCTGTGCCAGCCAGACGCCGGTTGGCGTGTCGGCAACTGTCGCGATCGGCCAAGGCCACGACGTCCGCACAGTCGCCGGCCGCCTCGGCCACGCCAACCCAGCGATGACGTTGCGTGTCTACGCCCACGCCTTTGCCGCCGCCGACCAAGCGGTCGCCACCGGCCTCGGCGAGATCCGGCGTCGGTCCATCGCGTTTCTGTCCGAGTCGCACGACCTGGCGAGTTCGCGAAATCGGCGCTGCCCGGCGTGTGTCCGACGGTCAGGGGCCGAGGGTGGCGGCGGGGATGACGACGACACCGTCAGGCCGGGTGTAGCCGTATCCGGTAGCGGTGACCACGGCGAGCGTCGCCGGTTCGCCGACCTTGGTCGTGTCGACCTTGCGAGCGAAGGTGAGCAGGTTGGCAGCAGCCATCTCGATGTCGGCCTGGCCGAGCTTCACCTCGAACGCCGCCCAGCGTCCGTCGCCGGCGGTGACGACCGCGTCGATCTCCAGATCGTCGGAGTCCCGGTAGTGCTGCACGGTGCCGTCCACGACGTCGGCGAACACTCGCAGGTCACGCACGACGAGCGCTTCGAACAGGTACCCGAAGTAGTTCAGGTCGCCGAGCAGCTGGTGCGGTCCGGTGCGCAGCGCAGCAACAGCAACCGACGGATCGCAGAACTGCACCCGTGGCGAGGTGCGCAACCGGGCCCGCGAACGCAGATGTGACGACCATGCCTCCAACGGGTCGAGCAGCATCAGACGCTCCAGAGGTGCCAGGTAGTCGTACACCGTCGACCGTGCGATGTCAGAGTCGTCGGTGCTCGCGTCCTGTGCGACGCGGGTGACGACGTAGTCCATCCCGATGTTGCGGGCGAGCGCCTGCAGGACCCGCAGCGCAAGCCGGGGATGACGCCGGGCCGGGTCGATGTTGGGCAGGTCCACCTCGGTGATCGAGGTGACGTAGTCGATGTTCGCCCGCGCCGCAGCAGTGACCGTTCTCGTCAGGTTCAGCGGCCAACCACCACGCACGACCAGCTCGGCGTAGCGGGGCACGGTCACCTCGGTCGGTTTGGCGGTCGGCCGGTGTCCGTCGAGCAGCGCCGCCAACGACATCTCACCGGTCGAGTCGCCCGATTCGAACAGGCTCATCGGTCGCATCGTCAGACGGGCGAAGCGACCTGCGCCGCTGTGGCGGCGGGTGTCGTCGGGCGGGGTGGCGGAACCGGTGAGGATGTACAGCCCGGTGCCTTGGCGGCGGTCCACCTCGGCGCGGACGTGGTTCCACACGCGAGTGGCGTCGAGCTGCCACTCGTCGACGAGCTGGGGTGGGTCACCGGACAGCACCAGGGTCGGGTCCACACCCAGCGCAGCGCGTGCCTGGTCGTCAGTGTCGAGGTAGACGCGGCTGGCGGCCTGCTGTTCGGCGGTGAACGTCTTCCCGCACGCCTTCGGGCCTTCGATCAGCACCGCTCCCGCGGACGTGAGCCGGTCGGCCAGCAAGGCGTCGACGACACGGGGACGATAGGTAACCACTACGCCAGACTACATATTGCAGTCACTTCGGGCTACACATTGCGGTCCGTTGGGAATGCGGGTCGCGGCCACTCTGGGCTACAGATTGCGGTTTGAGTGTCCGGGAGGGAGTCCTTCTTGTCAATCCCGACGCGTATCGGGAACTCCAAGTGAGTCCTGAGCCGGATCGGGAACTGAGTCGGGAACATCGCGGGGAACATCCCTGGCGGAGTCGTGAGGAGCTCAGATTCTGTTCCGCGGGCGACGATTTTCCCGGTCGGGCGACGATGTAGTGGATATGGGGGCAGACGTTGAGTGGGTCGGAGGCGGGGCTGTCCCGCCGTGGAGTCCGATCCCTTTCGTTTGCGCCGGATTCCACGAGGAGAGGAGAACAGTCATGAACACAATCGAGGGGAAGGTGCGGTCCAGCAAGGTTCGGAGGATGGCCTTTGCGCTCGTTCTGGTGGCGGGCTTTGCGGCCCAGTCCATCTCATTGAGCCACGGCGTGGCTGTGGCCGACGGCGGCCGGGATCACCGTACCGTCGATGTCACCTTCACGAAGTGGGTAGTGACGCTCCCTGCCCCGACGTTGGCCGGAGTTCTCATGGACGGCGTGGTCGGCGGCGATGTCGGCCGTGGACGTTTTGCCGGTCAGGTCCTCAGCGTCGACACCACGTCTCGGCCGGGCTTCACATTGCTGCATCCTCGCTATGAGTTCTATGGCAGCAAACACTCCTTCATCGCCGATGTCCGCGTCACGGAGAACGACACGACTGCCCCAGCCACCGCTGTGATCCGCGGCGTTGTCACAAGCGGTTGGATGAAGGGTGCGCGGGTGACCGGGGAATACACGGTGTTTGGCTCGTGCCCCATTCAGACACCGGGCAACGTGTTTGGTGCCTTGTGTTTCCAGGGCACGCTCCACCTGCAACGTGGAGATAGGCACGACTGACGTGCGATCCGCTCCACGAGTGTCGTCTCGTGTATTCATCCATCTGGGCGCTGGGCGCTGGGCGCCGACCGGCGGGTCGGCGTCGGCGGGTCGCCGCCGTCCGGTCTCATCGCCAAAGATCACTGATTGCGAAGTTTCCCGTCCGGCGCGACGATTCTATGACTCGAGCAACGAAGAAGCAGATATGAAGGTCGTCGCGACCGAAGAAGAGGCGCCGGTGATCTCGTCGGCAGCTCTCGCTGAGTTCTACGACCGTTGCGCGCGTGAGGTGTTTCGCTACCTCGCCTGTCGTCTGTTGGGCGACCGCCCGGCCGCCGAAGACCTCACTCAAGAAGCGTTCGCTGCCGTGGTCGTCGCTGCCAGGGCTGGACGCCGGGAGGCACTGACGATGCCGTGGGTGATGGGCGTTGCTCGTCACAAACTGGTCGACCATTACCGTCGTTTAGCCCGAGAACAACGGCACCTCGCGTTGGCGTGGGCTCAGGATCCGGAGTCGGACGAGCTCGGTCAACTTGACAACACCGATTCGGCCCGAGTGTTGGAGATGCTGCCGCGACTTGAGTCCCGAGCACCGGCTCGTGCTGATCCTCAAGTACGTCGATGAGCTCTCCGCACAAGAAATCGCATCCACACTGGATCGTTCGCTCGACGCCACGAACTCACTGCTGAGCAGAGCGCGGCGAGCATTGTCCACAAACCTCACGGAGAAGTGTTCATGAACCGCAACCCTGTCCGCGCGGCGATCGAAGACGTCGACTGCGAGCCATCGAATGAGTTCCTGAGTTCTCTTCGTACGCAACTCCTTGCTGATTTCACCGGATCGACCACAGGCGACACGGCTATGTCACAGCTTCCGAGCGCTTCACCTCCCGAATCCCATCCGGAGTACATCGAGCTGGCGCCCAACACCTCACGCCTGTCTCCGAACCGGCGCCTAATGCAGACCCTGGTGGCCGCAGCCGCGTGCATTGCCCTAATCGCAACCGGCGCCGTGATCGCCAATCGTGCCAGCGACGACCCGAACGCGACCCCACGCGACGTGAATCCTCAAGAAGCGCATTCGTTGGCTCAACGTGCCTTGGTCCCCTCCAACGCCTTCAACGGAACAGCACTAGCGCCAGCCAACGGCCTCGGGGTGGCTACGGAAATCGCCGAGGACTGGATCGCAGCCCAACGCCCGAAGCAGGCCGCCGCGACGATTGCAGAACTTCCTGCCTGTGCACAGCTCACCTCCGTCGGACTCTTCCCACCCACGACCAAGTCCGCCACCGCCTATCAAGCCTCGCACAACCTCAACTTCCTACGACAAACCGTGTTCGTATTCGCGACCCCACAGGACGCATCACGCGCTATGGATGTGATCGCCGGCAAGCTCTATCCAACATGCCTCTTCAACCTCTTTGACCGCGTGATCCCGGTCGAGCACAACGGCGCGAAGTCGACCTCCGAGGCGTGGGACGCACCACAGATCGCACCGCACGGCGACCGACAGGTCATCATCGGTCAGCACACGACAGTCATCCTTACCACCGGCCCTGCGGAGCTCCATCTCCTCAACGCCTTCGTCCAGGTCGGTCGAGCGATCTCGTTCATCAACCCTCGCTTGATTGCCACTGGGGACGTCTGGCAGGTCGACAAGACCATCACCGACGCCACAAGCGCCCTCAATAACGTATTCGGTCCCTGAGCCGAAGATCTCGACATACGGTTTGTCGGGGACGGCTAGGGTCGCACAGTGGCCAGCACGGTTCGAGCAGGTTCCCGGTCCACCATTGATGGTGCCGGTTTGAGTCCGCGCGAAATAGATGTGCTCGAACTGATGGCCGAGGGGCTCTCGAACGAATCGGTCGCAGAGCGGCTGTACTTGAGCGTGAAGTCGGTGGAGTCAACGATCCGCTCGATCATGATGAAGCTCGACCTGTTCGAGGACCCCCACGCGAACCGCCGCGTGTTGGCGGTCCGAATGTTTCTCGACAGTGCTCCGGCGAGCATGAGCGGCTGGCCGTCGTGGGCGTCGCACTTTGTCGGTCGCACTGCTGAACTGGAGGAACTGGCGCGGCTGGTTGACGAGCACCGCCTCGTCACGGTCGTCGGCCCCGGAGGGATAGGCAAAACACGGCTCGTCGCTGAGCTAGCAGGACGGATCGCGGAGGATGGGACAAGCACCCATTTCGTAGATCTCACCGGAGCGACAGGTATAGACGTCCTCGGTCGTCTGTGTAGCTCTTTCGGCATCGTACTGACCAACGAGAACGCCAGTTGGCGACGGCTCGAACGAGTACTCCAAGCCAGACCGCGGCTGACGGTGCTGGACAACGCCGAGACCTGCGTGACGGAAGTTCGGCAGTTGGTGCCGCGCCTGATCTCGATGACGGATGCTCGCGTGCTGGTGACCAGCAGAGAGCCCCTGGCGTTCGCCGGTGAACGGCTCTATCCGATACCGCCACTCGTGGTGAGCGAAGGTCGTCAGCTCTTGGTGACACGTGTCGCTGATTGTGGAGTCGATGTGTCGGGTGGGAGCGACCGGGCAGCCGTTGACTCGGTTCTCGAGAAGCTCAGTGGAATGCCATTGGCAATTGAACTGGTGGCGGTCAGGTTTGCCTCGTTGTCGCTGGACGCTGTTGGGGAACAGCTCGGGCATTTGCCGGAGTTGCTGGAGCGGCCCGGCACCGACCGTCACGCGAGCATCCGTTCGGCGCTCGACGCGAGCTACGGCTCCCTGGGATTTGATGTTCAGCGGGCCTTCCGGCTGCTCTCGGTATTCGTCGGAGGACTGACGCTTCAGTCTGCAGAGCACATTCTGGGCACATCGACCTTCGAGGTCGGACGAGTGCTGGATCGGCTGGTGCGATCCTCACTCTTCGGTTTCGCTCGTGGTCGTTACCGAATGCTCGAACCGGTGCGCCAGTACGCCGCCGATCTGTGCCAGTCTCACGACGAGCTGGCGGAGAGCGACACAGCCCTCGTTGAATGGTGCGCGCAACTCGTGAGTGGCGCCGGGCAGGGTTACGCCCGATCCGCACGGCACTGGCGGGAGCGGCTGGATCCAGAGGCTGCAAATATCGAGGCCGCGATCAACGCAGCCCTCGATCTGGGGCATGGCGAATCGGCGTTGATCCTCTGCAGCGAGTTGACGTACTACTGGGCGTCGGAACGACCGGGAGCGACGCTCCCGATCGCCGAACGAGTCGTCGCACGCCTCGATGGCACCGAATCCGAGGTTCTGCGGGCCTGGGGCGTGTTGTGCCTCGGGCGGCTTCGATGCGAGACCTGGGATTACGCGGGTGGCACGGCTCTGCTCGATGTTGCGGCAGAGCTTTTCGAGAAGCACGATGACCGGGTTGGGTTGATGCTCGCCTTGTTGTGGCTGAGCGGGATCAGTCGGCCGGACTTGTACGATCGCGTTATCGCGCTGGCCAATGAGAACTCCTTCCCCGAAATCGAGGGCTGGGCATATCTTGCGAAAGTCAACGAAGAAGTCTTTCGACAGCAACCCCAGCCGAGGTGGAACGAGGCGTCGTTCCACTCCGAGATCGACCCGTGGCTCGACCAAGCACAGACCATCGCTCTCGAGAATGGATTCGACATTCTTCGTTTCGAGGTTCTCCTCTCCAAGGTCAGAATCCGACTGCTCGGCGGTTGCTTCGACGCGTCGCTGGGATCAGACAGCCAACTCGACTCGATGATGACAGAAGCCGAGCAACTAGCTCGCTCAGTTGGAAATGCGTCGATGATCGCCGAGATCCTCAGGGCCCGCAATGTCTGGAGGGCGCGCCTCGGACGTTGGCTCGAGGCACGCGGTTCCATCGCCGAACAACTCGACTTGTCGTCTTGGACCGACCAACGGCTGCTGCTGACGAGTGGGGTGCTGCTCGTCGCTTCGTTGCTCGATGCCGAAGGACGACAAGACGAGGCCCGTTCCCTCATCGCCACCGCAGCGCCGACATATTGCGCATACGCCGCCGAACCGAGTTGGCTGCAGTACAACCTCTCGTCCGCGGAACTGTTCGAGTACGCCTTCGAGCATCGAGACGGACCAATCCTCGACACCGATCAACTCAACGATCTTGTCGTGCGGTGCAAAGCCCTGCTCGGCGTGGCCTCGTAGGGGCGGTCACGCAACTGCGACCTTCCGATGGGGATGCTCGCCGATCTGTGTGCGGCCGTGCAGGTGGTCGTGCTGGCGGTGCGTCCGCACAACCAGGCCAGCGCCTGGCGCACGTCGTGAACGACAACGAACGCAACCGTTCCCCGGTGGTGCGCAGAGTCTCTGCCTGCCTGTTGGTAGCCGCTGACGTTGAGCCACTCACCAACGGTGAAGCCGACATCCGGGTCACGGGTGTGCTCCGATTCGACGATCGTCGTGTGCTCGACCCACCCCGATGGTGTTGGGGTGAAGATCACATCGGGTTGAGTCAACATCGCTACGGCGACTTTGATCTCGACGTTTGACACTGGGATCACGACTCCGTCGACACCGATGCCCCCGGTGCCGGCGACGCGCAGGTTGCCGACGAGCGCTCCGGGGGTCAGCGCATCGATGTAGGCGAGGGCGAACATCAACCCAGCCGATGGTCCGGTGTCATCACCGGTGCGGAACCGAGCCCAGCCAGGCAACTCGTCGGATGCCGCGTAGCTGCTGTCTGCTCCGACTGCTTGGTTGGCGAACCGCCAGGCCGCGTTCTCGCTCAGGACGATGTCCGATTCGGGACCTCGGGTCGTGGTGGCGTAATGCTCGAAGACGCGCAGGCGGGTACCACCATCGACAGAGGCGAGCCGATACCAGGCCGACATTGCATCGCTTCGCCCAGGGTCGTCGAGTTCGATCCGGACAGCGTCACCGCCAACGCGAATGTCATATTGCTCCCCCATCAGTCGGGGGGCAGGCACGTCGACGACCGGAACAACGCCAACCCCGGCCGTGTCGCCCCACGCACGTGCGAACTCGTATAGCGGCCTGCTCAACCGCGACAGTTCACCGCTCTCGACTTCAGAACTGACCGCCACGATCAACAGCTCCACCACCGCGGCGACACCGAGGTAGTGCTGGCGGTGTTTGACGGACGCCGGCATGGCCTTCTCCCTGCTGACCGCCGCCTGTGGGTGACGGCGGGCAACAGTCACTGGAACATCCACCGGCCGCTGGAAACACAGGGCTATCCCTCAATCTCGAAGTCGGGCCTCACCGCATCGGTGCGGGACCTCCCGGTGCCCCGCGATCGAACTCAGGCCGCGCATCAGGCGAGCAGGCGATAGCGCTAGGTGGCGTCCGGGATCAGTTCCAGCAATCCGTGGTCCATCACCGCCGACGAGGATCGGTGCAGCAACTGCCTCATGAAAGCCGCACCGCGATCGTTGGACGGGTCCAATGTTCCGGCGATCAGCACCGCGTAGGCGAACAGGTGCAGCACGACCAACCGATAGTCCTCCCAGCACTCGTCCAGGGAGTAGCCCTCGACACCGTGGTCGAGCAGGCCGCGATGGTAGTGCTCGATGATCTCCGCCTCGTGCGCCCGCCGCTCCTCGAGGTCGACGTTCTGGGATACGAGGTAGGCCACGTCGTGCAGTCCGGACGTCTTGGTCAACGTCCAGTCGAGCAGGACCACCGGCCGCAGGTCCGGGGTGTCCCCGAACATCATGTTGTCGAGGCGGAGATCACCGTGGATGACCGTCTGCACCAGGTGCCCGACCATGCGGTGCAGTTCGGGCACAGCGGCGATGAAGCGCTCCTTCACTGCGCGGATCTCGTCGGGCATCGCCTCGGGGAACATCTCCACGCAGGGATCCCAGCCGACGGCACAGCCCCCGGCGATCCCGGCGATCTGCGGGGCGTCGTCGACCTTGGTCACGCCCTCGAGCAACGGATGGTCGATCCGGTTCCAGTACCTGGCGTGCAGCGCGATCACCGCATCGAGGATCATCATCGCCTCGGCCGCGCTGCAACCCGCCACCTGGTCACCGGTCCGGTACGCGGCGAGATCCTCCAGCAGCAGAAACGATGCACCTGTCTCCGGGTCGTAGCGCCCGCCGTAGCAGCGGGGCGCAGCGAGGCCCTCGATCTCGGAGCTGACGCGGGTGTAGAAGTTGACTTCGCGCTCGTACAGCCGGTAGGTCATCCCGATCTCGCGGTTGCCCGGCACGGCGCTCGGGAACTTGGCGATCAGCGTCTGCGGTGCCTCCGGCGCAGGCTCGTCGTAGCTGAGGGCGACACGTACGAGGATACCCAGCATGCCGATGCCCTCGCCGACGGGCGACGTCGAGAAGCGCGTCACCTTGGCCCCGTGCAGGACACCGGCAGCGTCGAGCGTCGCGGTGAGCCACTGCGTCGTCAGCTCCTTGGGATGCGTCGGATAGTCGTTCGTTGCCATGGTCTACCTCCCCGTGCTACTCCACCCGGCAAGCACCCGGTCGCAGTTTGCCAGAACCGTTGCAGGTCCGGGTCAAACTGCGTCGGTCCGTCAGCGTTTCGAACGGCCGACGACACGTCGGGCGACATCGGTGCGCAGGCGAGTGGGATCGCTCTGCTTCTGCACCGAGGCGAGCAGCCGCTCGATCTCGCGGGTCGTGCGCGTTGCCCTGCGGCGGCCGCGTGCTGCAACGACGGCCCCGGCTGCGACCGCGATCGGCGCCGCCACGAGTATCAACGGCGAAGCGACGATGGTGAGCGCGACAATGACTGTTGCGGTACCACCGACGGCGACAGCCGACCCGGCGCTTCCCCACACACGACGATCGATCACCCGATCGACCATCACCCGCACCGCGCAGGTGCCCATCCTCGTGTCGCGCACAGTGACCGTGATGCGTTGGACGTCGCCCAGGCCGCCCTCACCGGTTGCAGATCGGATGGTTCTGATCGCGACACCGACGAGATCCGCGCGCCTGCTCCATTCGCCATCGCAGTCGCGCATGAAGTCACGACGAAGGTGATGTCCCTCGACCAACCACACATCGAAACGAGCCAGTACTTCCATCGGCGTGCCCGCGATCTCGTCGTCGACCACCACCATCCACGGACCAAGCAGTCGATCACCCAGGTGGGCGGGTGGGAGCGGTCCGAGGCGGTCGATCGCGATCGACCGCCGGACGGCCTCGATCGACATTCCGACCTCCTCGACTGCAGCGATCAACGCTGCCTCGCCAACCCCTGAATCTCGATCGTCGTCATCGTCGTGGATGTCCAAGGCATCGGCGCGACGGAGAATCCGCGCTACAGCGTCTCGGTCGAGCCGCACCTCATCCGTCATCCTCGCCAGCCTACGACCACACTGGCGGCTCGGCCGCAGCATCGGATGCCTAGACGGCCGCCGCCCAGAACAGCGGGAAGTCGCACGCCTGGCAGAAGTCGTCTGCTGTCGCTCGGGTCGTGTGGAGCGCGGCGGCGTTGCCGCACCTCGGACAGGTGACCTCGGTCGACGCTGGCTCGCTCGGATCAGCCTGCTGCGTGCGGCCATCGACGGGATGGTCGTCACGGCTCGGGCGAGGTTGATCGGATGCCCAGAAGAGCGGGAAGTCGCATGTGGGGCAGAACTCGTCGGCCGCCATACGAATCGTCTCGAGCTCGGCGACTTGGCCGCATATCGGGCAGGTGATGGTGGCGGACACCTCCGAGTCGCCCGGTGCCTCCGGCCAGAGTTGCGTGTCACCTGCCCAGAGCTCGAACGTCACCGTGACCGGTAGTTCGCGGCGAACGAGCTCGAGCAGATGGTCGGCGTCGGTCCAGCCCGTCGAGCCCACCCGGATCTGGACGTGCGGCGTGCCTGCCCGTCCCTCGCCATCGAGGTAGACACCGCCAGAATCGGTGACTTCGGCCGGCTCGCCGGAGATCAGCTCCAACATGCCCTGCAAACCGAGTCGCGTGCCCCGCCAACGCGACAGTCTGCTCATTTCCAGCACGATCCCGCGCTGCAGTCGCTCGGGGAGCTCGGCGTCGATCAGGTCGAGTCCGATCCACTGGCCCATCGCCCGGACCATGCGAGGTGGCGCGACCGTGGGATCGAAGACGTGCTCGAGTTGATCGGCGTGCTGCAGGTACGTCGTGGTGATCTCCTGGAGCATCGACGCGAATCTCCGGAAGAGGTCGTCATCGAGCATCCAGGAAGGCAACAGCGCGAGCATCCAGTCGTCGGGGCGTCGGTACCGTCGCGATTGCGACCGACTGCGGGTCACGGCAGTACCGGCGGGAGTTGGACTCATCGCGCCACGACCTGCGGAACGAACGACAAGAAGAGCGAGTCAGGGGCGAGCTCGATCGAGTTCTTGGCGAACCCCACCCGCTCGAATGCACGGAGATCCACTTCGAAGAGCGCGACATCGTCCACTCGTTCGACACCCTCGATGCTCTCCAGCAGGCGGAAGATCGCATGGTCGCGGAGGGCTTCGTCGAACGGCCATCCGGAGCCGTCTCGACCGCCGACCACCGGGTCGAGATACCGGCTGATGGCCTCGGCGGCGCGCTGTCGAATGAGTTGAGGTGGATGCCCCGGTCGTGCCGTCAGCAACGCCGCCACGGAGACACCCTGGTAGAAGGGAGTGCCGATCTCGATCGTGGCGCCGAGTATGCGACGGGTTTCGATGACATCGCGCAGCCGGTTCGCCGTGAATTCAGGCAGTGCGAAATCATCGAGACCGACGGCGCCCGGCGCGCCGAGGATGTGGGGCACGACGAGCAGCCGAGCCGGCTGTCCGCTCACGATCGGCGGCAGACAACGCACACGGGCAATCGACGGGTCGGCTTCCAGCGCGAGGCGCTCATAGTCGTCGCCAGTGACCGCCTGGTGGCCGCTGCGCAATGTCATGGGCCCGCGCTGCTTGGCGTTCTCAACGGTTTCGGCGTCGACTCCGCCGACGGCCCGCTGCACGTTCATCACCCGATCGACACCTGCGATCGGAGTGCTGATCACACTCAGGGTCTGGGCACCGACGTTGCCTGCCGATCCGCCACCGTGGCGATATTCGGTGGCCGTCACGGTGGCGCCGGTCGGCGGAATGGCACCGTGCTGTCGCACCGTCCCATCGGCGTATCGGATGCTCGGGCCGAACCGCACCTCTCCGCTCGCGTCGTCCCACGTGAAGTGCAGATCATGTGCACCGGAATCCATGAAACCCGCTACCTCCTGCCAGTCGAGCGTCGAGTAATCCGCGAACGTGCGAATGGTCTCACCCGGATCTCGTCGAAGGACCGGGCAGGTACGTGTCGTGTAGCGCTGACCGGCACGGCCGTCGCTGATCCCCAGCACCTCGCCGAGCATGGACTGCGAGTGCTCCGCACCCACCGTGCCGCCGATGGTGCACACGGCGAGCGACGTGATCCGCGGTGATGAGGCATAGGTGGGCTGATCAGGCCGCGGTGACAGCAGCCGCGCCCTGAGCCAGTACGCCCGGGTGTCGCGCAAGGTGAGTGGATCGTTGGCAGCGGGGATGAGGAGCGTGATTGCGCCTGCGCGTGCGAAACCACCAGTCTCGTCGTGGAGAACCATCGCGCTGATCCACGTCCCCTCGACCGACACCTCCCACTGCACCGGGGGATCGCTCGGGTCGACACCGAGGCTCACGAGCGAGACTCCGAGGTCGAGTTGGATGACACTCCCGGCCAGCGATCCCCCGAAGCCGAGGTAGAAGGCGTTGCCGGGCACGGCAGGGTCCATGAAGCAGGAGGCACCGCTGTGCGGGTCGTGTAACGGCGCCCAGGCGTCGGTGAAGTTGTCATTGGTGCCGCCGGTGAGCGAGGCGATGAGCGTTGGTTGGCGAACGACGAGGTCGTCCGTGGTCGCGAACACGACCGGCTCGCGGCCCGAGGTGGTGACCTTGGTGCCTCGGGGGACGAGGATCTCGTCGGTGACGTCAGGGGCCAGGAGGAACGTGAGGTCGGCGCGGGCTGCCCGGGGCGGAAACGGCTGTACACCCATGAGGTCGAGCATGCGGGTGTAGAAGGCATCGGGAACCTGGTTGAGTCGGAACGACAACGACTCGACCAGCCAGGCGAACAGTTCGACGAGGGCCACGCCGGGATCGCTCGGCTCGAGGTTCGTCCACTCCGGGCAGTACACGGCGATCAGACGTTTCGCTTCGTCGACGATGTCTTGGAATCGCGATCGTCGAGGTTCGGTATCGGCAGGCTCATGGAGTAGGTCTCACTCTCGTCAGGAGGATCCGGTCGAACGACGGGTCGTGCTGCTCGACATCCGGCCGCCCATGATGCACGACCATGATCGGTTCTGTGGTCTGCAAGAACCGGAAGCAGACGGTGGCGCGCTCTGTGGTCGCCCGCTCCACGAACTCGATGTCGACGTCGAAACCGGAAGCGGTGACGCGCACGGCCGTGGCCCTCGAGATCACTGACGCCGCGTCGAGGTCGCCATTCAGAGGGACCTCGACGACGGTCACGTTCAAGAGGTCGATTCGCGACTCCCAGCTGGTCACTGCCTCGCGCACGCTGTCGGTCAGCCGGGTGATCGCGGTTGCATCGATGGGTCCGCTCAGCTGGGTCCAGGCGCGACAGCCGAAGTCGGGTCTCATCAGCCGCTCCCCTGGAGCCGTCGCCAGGATCGCCCGGATCGAGCGAACGATGTCTGCGACGCCGACGTCCAAATCGAGCGAGCCGCCTTCATCGATACGCATCGGCCAGGCGAGCCCGCGGCTCACCCGACCGGCGACGCCGGGCTCATTCATCGTCGACTGCAACGTGCGGAATGATGATCAGTTGCCCAGGCCAGACGGCCAGCGGGTCGATCAGCTCGTTGGCCACGGCGACCCGCCGCCAATCGGCTGGGTCGCCGAGGTAGCGGCCGGAGATCCGTTCGAGGGTGTCTCCGGATTCGACGCGGTGTGTGCGGTGGCCCGACGCGCCCTTGAGGTCGACATCGCCCGTGTCGTGGCCGGCCCCGATCAGCGAGAGCCGGTCGAGAACGAGTTCGGCGGCCTCGCGAGCGGTGCGCTGCCGGATGTCGGGGATGATGGTGTTGAATGGAAGGCTCTCGACGTCACCATCGCCGACGCGCACCGGCAGCACACCGAGCTTGTCGGCCTCCGCGCCGGACGCCTGAGCCTTCATCAGCCGCGATCGGATGGCAGCGTGTTCGGCTCTGGTCCACGCCTTTTCGCCGTACCGCTGCGAGACGCACACGACGGTGACTGTGGCCTTGTCGTACACCTCCTGAAGCTTCAGGTCGGCGTCGCCGCCGGCCAAATAGTGCTCCCACCACTCGGCGAAGAAGACGCGCTCCTCGCCCACACGTTGGGCAACTTCCTGGGCGACTCCCCGCACCAGATCACGCTGTTCACCTGCGTAGGAAAAGGCGACGAGGAACCGGTCCGGAGGCTGGAGAGCTACCACCGGAGCGAGGTTAGTTCGTGGTATCGAAGCAGCACGCCGGACCGGGCCCAGGAGACTCGAGAGCGCGGACGACTATGGTGGCGGCGATGGCCGACAGTCCGCGAACCGAGGCCCTCAAGCGCAAGGCGGTCGATCGGTACGCCCACCTCGAGCAGTCGCGCAAGATGGGTCCGCTCGTCGCGATCGGGAAGCGGTTCCTCGAGATCGAAGGCGGGGTCTTCGGGGGGCTTCTGGCGATCGAGTTCTTCACCACGGTCCTGCCCTTGGTCATCATCGGGTACAGCTACTTCTCCGGGTTTGCCAACAATGCGAGCGTCGGCGTGGTCATTGGTCGCCAGCTCGGCCTCGACAGCGACTCGACCGAGTTCGTGCGATCGGCGTTCGGATCGTCGTCCAGTCTGAGATCGACCTGGTCGATCGTCGGTGTGCTCGGATTCCTGGTCTGGGGCATCCCGATGGCCTTGACGATCGCGTCGATGTTCGCCAAGGCATGGCGGCGCGAACAGTTCACCATGGGGGCACGGCTGTGGCGAGGCATCGTGTGGTTCCTTCTCTATCTCCTGGTGCTGGTCATCCGCGAACGCATCTTCAACGTCGGCCACGTCGGCAGGCCCACTCGAATGGCGCTGTTCTCCTTGTCGCTGATCCCGACGTGGGCGTTCTGGTCGCTCAGCCCAGTCATCCTCGTACGCGATGGCGGACGCGGCCGGAGGTTCCTGCTGTTGGCCGGCCTCGCGGGCGTGATCATCGACGGCCTCATCATGGGAATTGCGATCCGCATCGTGTTTCCGATCCTGCTCGACGGATGGGAGCAGTTCGGCCCGATCGGTGTCTCGATGACGTTGATGACCTGGGCCGGCGTGATCGGTGTCGCCTGGGTCTTTTGTGCCTGCGCTGGAGCGATCGTTTGGGAGCGAAACGCTCCATCGACGACGGTGATCGAGGCCCAGACCGCAGTTCCCGACGTGCCCGAGGTCCAACCCGAGCCCGCCTGACGCCGGGTCAGTCAGCCAGGTCAGTCAGCCGGGTCAGTCGAGGTGTGCTGGGCGGGCGGAAGGCGCCTCGACTGCGGGTTGGCAGCGGAGGTAGCGGGGCAGCCGTGCCGCGTTGTGGGGGAGCGAAACCGCGGGCTCGGGGGACGTACCGCCGCTCGTAGTCGTGGCGGACTGCTTTCTTCGGTTTGGCGTGCATCCATCCGGCAATCCAGCTCGTCCACAGCACTTTGAAGTAGGTCGGTGGGCGATACGTGGCACGACGAGCCATCAAGGTGGTGGCGACGACGACTCCCAGGAAGACCAGCATCATCGCCGGGTCTTCGATGACCTTGCTCGGTTCGACGGTGCGGACGTACGGCACCATCGCCGCGGCGGTGGCGATCGATACGCCGGCCGCGACCACCGTTCGCCCTGTTGGGAGCGTTGGCCGCACGCCCATCGTGCCGTCGGCAATTGCGAACAGCAGGACGATCTCCATGACGAGGTAGAACGCCGATGGATTCACCCTTCCCGTCAGGATGAAGATCACGTTCATCAGGCAGGCCCACCGCAGAGCGAGCCGCAGATGTTTCCCGAGCCCGATGGCCAGTCCGCATGCGATCTGGGTGACGGCCACAACGATCGCTACAACGGTGGCGCCAGGAGTGATGAGGTGCTCCATGACCGGGCGGAAGAACGGAAGCGCCTCCTCGTGCTGTGTGACGAGGAACTTGCGGAGCTGAACGCCGTTCCACCACCGTGGTTCGATGAGCTTCTCGGCCCCGGCTCGCAGCCAGCCGGCGGCCAGGAAGAGGCGCAGCGGGAGCAGTACCACGACGGCGAGTTGGCCGTGAGGGCGGGGAAGCTCCTGGTTGTGGATGTCCCGGTCGTTGGTGTGCCGGTCGTGGATCTGACGGTCGACGACATCGATCATGCAGTGCTCCTTCGCTTGTCTTGCCTCCGGTGTATGACAGACAGATGACAAATATTACGAATACATTACGAAGAGGACGTCTGAGCGCCCGGAAAGGTTTCGATCGGGCACGAGACAAGGGTCACGGGGTCCTCGAGACGGGATGGTACGTTCGCGCATGGTGCAGGATCTGATCGCTGACTATGTCGGGGATGGGTTCGCGTTTCGCCCGGGCATGCTGTCGAGCACCGAGGCCGGCGTGCTTGTCCACGAAACAGAGCGGTTGCTGCTCGGCGAGCACCGCGCCGACCAATTCGTGCTCGAAAAGGACGGATCCACGGTTCGCACGATCGTCAATCCGCACCTGTACAGCGAGGTCTTCAATCGACTCGTCTCCCATCCGACGTTGCTGACCGCGGCACAGGAACTGCTCGACGACGAGGTCTACGTGTTCCAACTCGGCGTGAACAACAAGGCCAGCTTCAGCGGTGACGTGTGGTTCTGGCATCAGGACTATCCCGGGTATCACCACGACGACCACATCCCGAGCCCGCGAATGGTCAACACACTCATCTTCCTCGATGAGGTCAACTCGCTGAACGGGCCGCTGATGCTCGTGCCCGGCTCGCATCACCACGTTGCGCAGACGCCAGAGGTCTCCGACAAGGGCACGTCGTATTCCTTCCGCTACGCCGATGTCGAGACAGTCACGGAGCTGGTCAGCAAGGCGGGCATCGTTGCGCCGAACGGGCCTGCGGGCTCGGTCGTGTTCATGAATGTCAACACGTTGCACGGCTCGACGGCCAACCTGTCGCCGTGGCCGCGGCGGCTCATCACGATGACATACAACGCCATGTCGAACAAGGCGACCAGCCCGAGCACCCGGGCAAAGCACATCGTCTACGACGACCGCGACCTCGTCGCCTTGGTTCCGATGCACGCGACGTGCTTGGAGGAACTCGCCGAAGCGGTGCACTCGAAGTGACCATGTCCGTCACGGTCGACGATCGGTCCGGATACGCCGATGCCCGCCCCACCTGGGCCGAGATCGACCTTGGCGCAATCACCCACAACATCGCTCTGATCCGTGAACGCGCTGGTCGGCCGGTCAAGTTGTTGGTGCCGGTCAAGGCCAATGCGTACGGGCACGGCGCGGCAGTCGTCGGGCGGCATCTCGAGGCGATCGGTGTCGACGGCCTCGCCACCGCGAACGTCGATGACGCAGTCGCCATTCGACGGGCCGGCGCAACGTTGCCGATCCTGCTCTACGGCGCCCAACTCCCGTCAGGCAATCGCTACCTTCTGCAGCACGACCTCACGCCGACCGTGTACTCGATCGAATCACTGCGATCGATCGGCGCACTTGCAATGGACTCTGGTCGGATCGTCAATGTGCACATCAAGGTCGATGCTGGTATGGGCAGGCTCGGCGTGCGACTCGATGAAGCCGCGGCCTTTGCGCGACAGGTCATGGCGACGCCGAGCGTCAGGCTCGAGGGCATCTATACGCACATCCCGTTCTCCGACGATGTCGGCGAGGCGTGGTCGCGGCGGCGCCTCCTGGCATTCACCGACGTGGTGCGCGCCGTGGAGAGAGAACACGGCATCGCGATCGATTTTGTTCAGGCGGCAGCGAGTTCGGTCTTCGCACAAGGTCTGCCCGATTCGCTCAACACTGTCGCACCCGGTCATGTCACGTTCGGGCTGCACCCCATCGCCGGAATGCGCGCCGAGGACTTCGGGTATCGCAAGGCTCTCACCGCGCTGCGGTCGATGGTGATCCAGGTCGGTCACCGCCGTCGCGGCGACGATCTACCCGGCACCGGCCCAGGCGGGCTCGAGGCCGACGCCACCGTTGGCGTCATCCTGTTCGGTATGGACAACGGTTACCGCGAGGTCTCCGCCGGCGCCGGCGCGTACATGCTGTGCCGGGGCCGCCGATGTGACGTGCTTTCGGTGTCGGCGGAGTACACCGTTGTCGATCTCAGCAGCGTTCCAGGCGCTGCGGTCGGCGATGCGGTGACGATCGTCGGCCGTGATGGCGGCGAGGAGATCGCGGTCGAGACTGTGGCTGGGCAACTCGGGGCGCCGAGCGCCGCGTATTGGATGGTCGGTCTGAAGAGCGTTCCGTATCGGTACAGCTCGTGATGGATCCCTCAGGCGAAATGCGCTGAGGAGAGAAGCGTGCCGAGGAAGTCGGCCGCCTCGAAGCCGGGCACGTGAGCCACGGCGATGGATTCCATCCAGCTCGATCTGACGGCCGAGGGATTTGCCCGAACTTCGTCGATCAGCATCAGCGAGAGCGTCGACGGGAAGTCGTGTCGCGGCCAGACATCGAGCACGGCACGCACCGCGTCGGCGGGGAGGTGCTCCGCGCCGGTGCCGCGCACGTCGATACTGATACCGCGGTTGGCGATTCGGGTCTCGTTGCTCTTGTGTGTGGCGATTGCCGTCGACGCGTGGAGGGCGATGATGTCCCACACCGATTCCGCCCGGACCTCGTCCATGCCGGCATCACGCAGCAAGTCGCGCACGCCGTTGGCGCCGCGCATCTCGAAACGTGCTGGGCCGGCAAACCGTGGCGCCAAGCCGACATCGTGCAGCAGAGTGCCGATGTACACGACCTCCATGTCGACGTCGACGCCTTCGGCCTCGGCTACGAGCGCTGCGAATTGAAAGCTCCGTTCGCAGTGTGCGGCCAGCTGGGCATCGCAACAGGTGTGAAGTAGGTCGCGAGCCTGTCGCGCCAGGTCGCTTGCCGGTGCTGCGATCGGTGGCGCGTTCATCGGCGCCCGCTCGCAGCGGATGTCGGACGAGCCGTGATGACACCCCGGTGGATCAGACCAGTCATGCGTCGAGACCATACCAACCGTCGAACGCGATGCACGCCCTGGTACCTGCACCCTGTTCGAGCCGGGGCTAGCGTCACCTCTGATGAGCGGTCTCCACCGGCTCGGAGAGGTTGCCCCCGGCGTATTCGTCGCGACGAGTTCGCTGTGCACCACGACCACCACCGTGGTTGTGGACAATGGGCGGGCACTGCTCGTCGATCCGTGCTGGACGCCGACCGAGCTCGACGAACTGGCCGCCGATATCTCGGCACTCGGATTGCGGGTCACGACCGGGTTCAGCACACACGCACATCACGATCACATGTTGTGGCACCCCGACTTCGGTGACGCGCCGCGGTGGACATCGCCGTCGGCATTGGCCTTCGCTCATCGGTACCACGGCGAGCTCGTCGAGGCACTCGGCGACGACTGGCCCGAGGCGCTCGCCGATGTGTTCGATGGCCTGGCCGCGCTCGACGACGAAACCGTTCCCGCCGCGTTCGGTGACACCGGCAGCGCCGAACCGATCCGTTTGGTGACCCACGACGGTCATTCTCCTGGGCATACGGCACTGTGGCTCGAGCAGCGTGGTGTCTTCATCGCCGGCGACATGTTGAGCGACATCGAACTGCCATTGCCGTTCTCACCTGACGACCTACCGGTGTACCTGCAGGCACTCGATCTGCTCGCCCCGTATGTGCTCGCGGCGCGCACGCTGATCCCCGGTCATGGTCATGTCACCGACGATCCGATCGAGCGCCTTGACGCCGATCGTCGGTACCTCGATGACGTCATCGCCGGACATGACGCATCCGATCCGCGCCGCGCCAATCGCGACATGGAGGAGAATCACCGGCGCATCGTGCAGTTGGCTCGCGAGATGCGTTGATCGCTCGGGCCGTTTTCCGCAGCGACTTCGGCGATCGGTAAGGTGCCTGCCGATGAGGCTGGCGATCATCGGTGCCGGTGGAATGGGTTCGTGTCATGCGCGTTCTCTGGCAGCGTTGCCCGGTGTCGAAATCGTCGCCATCGCCGATCCCAATCTCGCCGCTGCCCAATCGCTGAGCGCGTCTGTCGGCGGAACGCCCACAGCAGATGGGATGGCGGTCGCGGCGATGGGCGACGTCGATGGTCTGGTGATCGCCTCGCCGGAGGACACCCACGAGCCGCTGGTCCACGCTGCGCTGGCAGTAGGGACCGGCATCCTGTGTGAGAAACCACTCGCGGTCGGTGCTGCGGCGTGCCGGCGGATCGTCGACGCCGAGGTCTCGCTCGGCCACCGTTTGGTGCAGCTCGGCCTGATGCGCGTGTACGACCCCGCTCATGTGCAGTTGGCAGCCGAGGTTGCTGAACTGGGCGAGATCCACCACATCCGCTGTGTGCATCGCAACGTCCACGAGGTGCGCCGTACCGCACAACTGATCCTGAACCAGTCGCTGGTCCACGACATCCACACCCTACGATGGCTGGTCGGACGCCCGATCGAGCGGGTCACGACGATCGCCACGCCCAACCTCGACCACGTGGAACACCTGCTGTTGACGGCCGAGTTCCGCGGCGGTGGTTACGGGACGATCGAGTTCAGCGAACACAGCTCCTCCTACGAGGTCACCGTCGACGTCGAGGCCGAGTTCGGTGGCGTGGCGATGTCTCCCGTGATGCGCCCGATCGTCCGACGCGATGGTTGTGCCGGCGTGACCATCGGCAGCGACTGGTTCGTCCGATTCGCCGATGCCTACCGCCTCGAGGCTGCAGCGTGGCTCGACTCGTTGCCGGGTGGTGTCGCCCTCGGTCCGTCGGCGTGGGATGGATTGGTGGCCGAGCGGGTCGTCGAGGCCGCTACCGAATCACTGTGGTTGCGTCATCCGGTCGAGGTGTCGATGATCGAGGAGCCCGACCTCTACCGTTGAGCAGGCTCACCGGTGTGGGCCACGAGTCGAGGGAAACACGTTCTCGAGCGCCGGGCGATAGCGTTCATGTGGCCCGCTGAATCTGGCGGGCCGTTTTCATGAGATGAGAGACAGTTGACTACAGGTACCGTGAAGTTCTTCAATGCCGAGAAGGGCTTCGGATTCATTGCGCGAGAGGGTGGCGAAGATGTCTTCGTGCACTACTCCAACATCCAAGGCGATGGCTACAAGTCGTTGCAAGAAGGACAGAGCGTCGAGTTCGACATTGCTCCCGGCCGCAAGGGCGAGGAAGCACAAAACGTCAGGCCGCTCTGACACTTTCAGGATCTGGCTGAGCAATCGGCCGACTCCGACTACTTGAAATGGACCGCTGACCCGTGGGTTGGCGGTCCTTTCGTGTTCCAGGTGCCGAACGCATCGGGCGTCGGTGTCAGAGCACGACGACTTTGGTGCCGACCTGGGCGAAGTCCCACATGAATGCGGCGTCGTTGTCGGCTTGCCGCTGGCAGCCGCCCGACAGCCTGGTGCCCAACTCGGAGTCCTTCATGTATCGCGATCCGTCGTTGACGTGACGTGGGATGCCATGGAAGCCGATGGCTCCGATGTCGGTCTTCAGCCAGCGGATCATCTTCGGCAGAAATGCCTTGCCGTTCCACGCCGTCGACACGTCGGAGCGGCTGTAGACCTTGTGCGTACCCGGTGTCTCGTTGTTGTACTTGCTGCCCGACACCAACCAGGAGCGCAGGACCCGATCGTTCTTGTCGACCGCCCAGACCCGCTGACCGGCGCGGTCGTAGACGACCCGCTTGCCACTGCCCGAATTGGCGGGGAGCGGAGGAGCGTCAGGCCCGCTGGTGGCCACGTACGACAGCGGATAGCCGAGTAGGTCGACGGCGCCAGGGGCGGGCGGTGGCGTGTGCACCACCAGCGACGCCTCGTCGGGCCACACGCCGAGCGCCAAGGCGGTTTCCCGACCGACGAGTCCGTCGACGAAAAGGTCTTTGTCTTTTTGCAGTTGATTGACGGAGCTGAATGTGGCGTTGTCGTACGAACCGGTGGGTGACCCGCTGAGGTAGCCGGCACCGATCAGCGCCTGTTGCAGACAGGTGACCGCGGCACCGGTGTCGCCGATGCGAAGTTCGCGCTTGTCGAGCTTGCAACCGGGGTCGGCGCCCGTCGGCTCGTCGCCGGTGAGATCCTGCACTGAGGGTTGTGTGACCTGAGCTGGATCAACAGCGGTGTCGGTGACATCGACCGCGTTGGTGGCCGAGCCGGCAACAGTGGTCGACGGGTTGCCGGTCGCTCCCTGAGAATTCGGTGCCGCTGCGGTCGCTTGTGACGGCGAGTCCTTGACGACCGACTGGACGAGCGAAATCACACCGATCAGCGCTGCGCCGGAGGCAAGCACCGCCATGGCTCGTCGGACGTCGCGCTGGGCGCGAGTGGTCGGTCGGTTCGAGCGGGGGCGGTGATGTGTCATGAGTTGGTGTCGAATAGGGGCGAACGCAACATGCCGGGTGCAATTCTAGCGAGGAACGGGCCGCGAAGACCGACATCGCCGGCAAGCAACGTCACCGTGGTGATTCGTGTGGCAAGGTGGGGAGATGGCGACCTGGGTAGTGCTGTTGCGCGGGATCAACGTCGGCGGGGCGAACAGGCTGGCGATGGCCGATCTACGGGCCGTGATGGCAGAGCTCGGTCATTCCGACGTCTCGACGTACATCCAGAGCGGAAATGTCATCATGACCTCGTCGCGGTCGGATCGGGCCACCATGGCGGAAGAGATTTCTGCCGGCATCGAGCGGGCCCACGGTCTGATCGTCTCGGCAGTGTTGCGTACGCCCGACGAGTTGCGAGCGTCGCTCACAGGCAATCCGTACACGATGGAACCCGACGGAACGCGAGTGCTGATCACCTTCCTGTCCGGCACTCCGGCACCCGCTGACGCGGCGACGTTGGAGCCTGACCGCTTCGTGCCCGATCGATTCGAGTTGGCCGGCGCCGAGCTCTACGCCCACTACCCGAACGGCGCCGGTCGTTCGAAGATGAACCTCGACTACTTCGAGAAGCGGCTTCGTGTGCGGGGAACTGCGCGCAACCTCAACACCGTCGCCAAGCTGATCGAGCTCTCGATCGGCTGACACTACGATCCGCACATGCCTGCCATCGCCAAGCTCACGGTCTTCGCCTTCGATTGCACCGAGCCGCGCCGACTGGCCGAGTTCTACTCGGGCATCACCGGCTGGGCGGTGGAACGCGACGGTGGAGACTGGATCCAACTACGCAGCGACGGTGGCGCGACGCTGGCATTCCAGCTCGCGCCCGATCACCAGCCCCCGGTCTGGCCGGGCGGTGACCACCCCCAGCAGGCGCACGTCGACTTCGACGTCGACGACCTCGACATCGGCGAGGCAGCGGTCATCGCTCTCGGTGCACGCAAGGCCGAGGTCCAGCCAGAACCCGACGCCTTTCGGGTCTTCCTCGATCCCGCCGGTCACCCCTTCTGCCTGGTGCTCGCCGACTGACTATTCGTACCGCTTGGCCCAGCCGCCGGTGTGAAACGAAACTTCGGGCTCGGAAGTCACCCCGGCGGCCTTCATCGCCGCCTGGAGGTCGGGGTCGCCCAGGAACGTTCGCAACGTGTCGAACGACTCGGCCTGGTGATAGACGATGGCCGTCGAGGGGTCATCGATCGACCGGTTCGCGGCATGTCCGATGATCCCCTTCGACTTCTGGAGTCCCGCCGCGGCGTCGTACGCCTGAAGCCAAGCGTCGAAGTCGGCAACGCGGTGCTCGAGGTGGAAGGCGGGGAGTTGGCGATCCCACACGATCGATTCCCGAACCGGCGTGACCCAGGTGATGTCCGGCGCACCGGTGACACCGACTTGTTGCATCACGGCTTTCAAGTCCTCGGATTCGGCGAAGGACTTGGCCTTGTCGAGGTCGGCTACGGCCAGGTAGATGGTCACCAGGTTCGGGTCGCCCTCGGCCTGGTTCAGGTGGTGGCCGAGGCAACCCGCCGCGCGTCGTGCCGGTTCGTGCTGATCGAATCCCACCTTCCATACGTCGAAATCGGCAACGGGATGGGTGATCAACACCGCGGCGGGGGGAAGCGACTGGTCAGACATGGCTGATCTCCTCATCGAAGGCGGCCTCGGAACTGTTCCGACGGCGGTACCACTCAACGCTCCTGTCAGCTTTGCCCGCCCCGGTTCGAATGTCAAAGGCCGATGTGGTCAGGGCAGTTGGCCGACGTGGGCCAGTGCGAGACGGATCAGTCGGTCGTGGCCTCCCGTCATCTCTCTGCGCACCTGCTCGCTCATGGCCTCTGCCGGCGTGAACCATCCGAGATCGAGAGCCTCCTGCGTCGGCTGGCAGTCACCGTCGACGGGCACGACGTACGCCAGGCTGACCGCGTGGTGCCGTGGGTCGTGGAATCCACTGATGTCGGGATCGGGGAAATACTCGACGACCGTGAACGGAGCAACCTCTGGTGGGATCCGCGGCAGCGCAACCGGGCCGAGATCCTTCTCGAGGTGACGCAGTAGTGCATCGCGGACACGCTCGCCGTAGAGCACGCGGCCGGTCACGACCATGCGGCTGATCGTGCCGTCGGCGGCTTGTCGGAGCAGCAGGCCGATGTGGGTGACGACACCGACCTCGTTGACGCGCACGGGCACGGCGTCGACGTAAACCAGCGGCACGTTGGCGCGGATGTTGTCGAGTTGATCGTCTGCGAGCCAGCCTGTTTTGGTGTCGAGTTGTTCGCTCACTGCGTTCCCGTGAAGTAGCCGTTGACATCGATGATGACATGTGTGGCAACGTTGACGAAGGCATTCAACGCCCCGCCCGCGGAGAGCTTGACGAGGCCGGCGTTGGCCACAGGGGTCGCGGCGACGAAATTGAGGTTCGACGACAACGGAAAGGAGCCGTCGGATGGATACACCGTGACGTAACCGCTGCCGACCGCTTGATCCGACGTCAGGTTCATGGAGATCGCCGCGGCACCGGCTGGAACGGCGAACGGAGCACCCGCCAGCGTCACCGCGATCGTCGATCCGCCGGCGTGGATCGAGCTCGGCGCCGACCGGCTGTCGTAGTAGCGACCGGGAGTGATCGGCACGAACCGACCGGGATCGGCGACCGGGGCGCTGCCATCGGTTATGTAACCCATGATGTCGACGACGATGTGCGACGCGTTGGACGTGAACACGCTGATCGTCCCATCGAACCCGAGCGGCACGATGGCGTGGGTTGCGGCCGTCTCGCCTGTCGCGTAGTTGACGTTCGACGTGCCCCCGGGTGCGGTGCCCGTCGGAAGCGCCTGGAGGAACCCGGCGCCGACCGGTTCGGTGGCGGTGACGTTGACGACCAAGGCCGAGACGCCGGTGGCGGGCACGCCGGCACTGCCCGGGACCTCGACACGCACGGCTTCGCCGGCCGCCGGTTGGTGGGCAACCCAGGCGGTGGGCACAGGACCTTGTTGTGACGGACGTGTGTCGAGGGCGCGGTGGGGGTTGATCGGCACCAATCGTCCGGCTGCGGCCCCCGCCGATGGCGTGAAGTAGCCCATCGCGTCGACGATGACATTGCCCCCGGTGGGGATGAAGATCGAGATCGAACCCTGGCCCAGCGGGACGACCGCGAAATTCGGCCGGATCTGGCCGGGAGCCGCGACGTTGATCGTCGAGAACGCTCCGATCGCCCCGCCCAGTGTCGGCAGGGCTTGCACGTAGAACTGGCTCGCCGAGTCCGTCGAGGTGACGTTGACAGCCACGGACGTCGCGTTCGGCGGGATCACACCTGACGTCGAGATCGGCAGATCGACGATGGCGAATTGTGGGTAGGGGCCGACCAGGTTCGCCGGACCGACGGCCGACGACGGCCGCGTGTCGAGGAGGCGAACCGGTGCGCCGAGAGACGTGAACGTGCTGGGAGCGGACGACACCGCGACCGGTGCGGCCGGGAGCAGGATCTCGCCGGCCCCGTAGGCGTTGTCGGGTCCGACAGCGCCGAGATCGCGGACGAGATGTCGGACCAACGCCGCCAACGGCATGCCCGGCACGGCGAGGCCACGACCGAGCAGCAGTGCGGCCATGCCGGCAGCGGCCGGCGATGCTGCGCTGGTTCCGTTGAAGCAGCCGTTCGAGTAGATGGTGCTCGCCACGCACGACGGCGCCGAGATGTCGGGCTTCACGCGACCGTCGTTGGTGGGGCCTTGTGAGGAGTAGTACGCGATTCCGCTCGAGCCGTCTGCCGGGTCGATGGCGCCGACTGCCAGCAGCGACGGGTTGCGCGAGTCGACCACGGGTTTGGCCGAGCTGTATGCCGTCGACTGCCGGCCGGCCTCGATGGTGCCGAAGAACGTTGCCACCTCGATCGTGTCGGGCGCAGAGTGCGAGTAGTGGGCGTTGGCCCGGATGCGCAGGAACAGGCTGTGTCCGAGCCCGACGGGCACCGCAACGTCCACCGCCTCGAGAGGCGTGGCGCCGGTGACTTGGGAGTCGTCCAGGTAGATCAGGAGAGTACGAGAGATCTCGCTGGTCCCCTCCCAGATCTCGATCGAGTAGTCGGTTATCTGGCCTGTCGGCAGGTACCAATCGTTGGCCCAGCGGATCCCGTCGAAGGCGACACCACCTTGTGACGGATCGATGCGCACCACCGTGTCGACGCCGGGACCGTTCAAGAAGTCGACGTAGCCGTTGGCATCGACACCATCGGTGTAGCGGCCGTATCCGGACGCCGCGTCGTTGCCTCCGGAGTTGAACCAGGTGACCCCTCGAGCGGCGGCGTAGTCGACCACAGCGTCGAGCGGACCGGTTCCGTCGCCCGGTCCGTCATAGGGGGCACCGAGTGAGCGGGACACGATGTGCACACCATTGGCCACGAACCAGTCGATCGCAGCCTGGGTGTCGGCGGTGGTCGCGGTCGTCGCCAGGAACAGTTCGGCGGCAGGGGCCATGTCCATGACTATCTCGGCGACCGCCACACCATGACGATCGCCCTTGGCGGAGTTGATCTGCCCACTTGCCGTGCACAACCCGTCGGTCACGTCGGGGCAGAACTGATGCGCCGCATCGGGTACGAGCCCGTGCTCGAGTGGGTTCCAAAAGCGGAGATCGAAGAAGTCGATGATGCCGACGCGGACGGGGCCGGTGATGCCTGCGTCGTGCCAGGCTGCGGCGTTGGTCTGGGCCACTTCCGCGCCGACACTCGTACCGAAGCCAACCGCTTCCATCGGTGGCAGCCGGTTGACCCGCAGCGGCCGCTGAACGTAGCGGGCCGCCTCGCTCGCGGAGAGCGATTCGACGTGTGCCGCGGGCATGAGGGCCTGCACGAGTTGGCCCTCGACCGAGCCGGTGACGGTTCCACCCAGCCGGTTGATCTCTCGTTCGATGGCTGTGTTGTCGGGCGTCAGCACTTCGACGGGGATCAGCGGCTCGCTCGTGCCGTGCAGGTGGAGGCCGAGCACCCGATCGACTTCGTCGCCGAGTTCCGGATCGGTGTTCGCCGACGAGCGCGCCTGCGGTTGTTGGGCAGCAGCGCGGTGAACTGTGCCGGCTTCCAGCGACACCATCGCCAGCAATACAACGACACCGAGAGTCCGAGTTCTCATCCGGTCTCTATCGTCGCCCTGCGTGACACGGTCGCTCTGGTCATCGACGCTTTCGTCGTCGTCGACTGGGCAACGGATCGGACCTCGGCTGTGGCGGGGCGACGACCGACACGACGTCATCGACCGGCACGATGATCCCCAGGTCGTCGATGTCGACCGGTTCGTCGCTGGCCGCCATCACGATCGGGACTTCCTCTTTCGGCTTGCGGCCCAATGCCTGATCGAGGCCGAACATCCCGGCCGCCATGATTGCGCCTGCCGCGCCGTGCCGGCGCCGTGCCGTACGCACTGGATCGAATGCCTGCAGGGTTTCGATCGGAGCGTCGTCGTCGGTCGCAGACATGTACCAACGTTACCGTCTGACCATGCCGCGCTGGCCCGCGGATGCACGGCTACGATGCGGCTGTGCCCGAGGGGGAAGCGACTCACCGCACGGCCGCTGCACTGCGAACGGCCCTGGTAGGCAGGGCTGTGCTGTCATTCGAGGGCCCGCACCTCGATGGTCCGATACCGGCGCCTGGACGAATCATCGAGCTCGTCGAGAGCCACGGCAAACAGCTCGACATCGTGTGGGACGACGGGTTGATCCTGCACACCAACCTGCTCCTCGGCGGCGTGTGGCACCTGTACCGGGACGGTGAGCGCTGGCGTAAGCCCATGTCACAAATGCGTGTCTGCATCAGTGTCGATGCATTCTCGGCAGTTTGCTTCGGGGCGCGTACGGTCGAGACCTACCGCGAGTTCGACACTCATCGTCATCCCGGCTTCGGTCGTACCGGCCCTGACCTGTGCGCATCCACCCCCGATCTTGATGCGGCGATCGACGCCCTCTGCGCCTACCCCGACCTCGACGCCCCCGTCGCCGAAGCACTCCTCGACCACCAGGTGGCGTGCGGTATCGGCAACGTGTTCCGCAGCGAGGTCCTCTGGGCGTGTCGGCAACATCCATTCGCCCCGGTGTCGATGCTCGCCCGCGGCGACATGCAGCGAATCATCACGACCGCCGCAAAGGTCCTCCACGCCAACGTTCACCCGGCTCCGCCAATTCCGTTGTACCAGGCGATGCGACAGTCGGCGCCCGAACCGGCAGTCGATCCGGTAGTCGATCCGGCGGTCGATCCGTCTGGTCAGCGTTCGGGATTGGCGGTCTACGGCCGCAATGGGCAGCGCTGCCGGCGGTGCGGCGACACCATCGTCGTTCGACGGCTGGAGCACGGCCGGTTGCTGTACTGGTGCCCCGGGTGCCAGGTGCATCACGGGCCACGTCAGGCAGCCGCGGCTGCCGATCAACGGCCGATGGACCCTCATCCTGCAGCGGTGAAGTTTCTCGCCGAGATGCCTTGGCGGCGTGGCGACACCGGGCAGGCCGATCGAGCCGGCTGACGCCCCGCCAGAGCGAGCTTTGTCAGTCCCAACATGCTCAGCCTGTTGACAGCGACAAAGGTCAGCGGCTGGCGGTCGGGAGGGCGTCGATCACGGTGAGCCAACCGGCCTCCAGCTGAGTCGGCTGATCGAAGGCTGGGTGCGGTCGGCCGATCAGATGCTGATACGCGTTGGTCGCCAGAGCGATCGCCACCACATCGCCGACATCGAGCGCCCTCACAACGGCGGCTTCGATCGACAGGATGGCGCGCGGCTTGTCGTCGAGTTGCACTTGGGCGCTGGCAGCGCCGATGTAGGCAAAGACCTCGTCGAGGTAGGTGGCTCCGGCAGCATTGGCGACCTGGTGGGCGTGCTCGAGCGCCTCTGTCGGCGATTTCAGCGTTGCGAACAGCAGGGCCGCGGCGCCGTTGGTGAAGGGATGGGCGAGCTCATGTGGCTTCAGTTGGGCGAACGCCACACTGGCTTCATCGATGCGACCGAGTTGCATCAACCCGATCAATCGGGCGATGTGCGGTTCGAAGGCCCCGCCGTTCATCTCGTCGGTCACGGCTATTGCCCGGTCAGCGACGGCCACGGCGGTGGCACCGTCGCCACGATGCATGGCCGCGCCGGCAACCGCCATCAACGGAAATGGGCCCTGTACCGAGAGGTCTGCGAGGGTCAGGAGTTCTTCCGTGCTGCGCTGGGCCGCGCCCGCCTGGCCGAGGGCGATCTGTGCACGCAAGAGCGGCGCCGTCGCCTGGATCAACCCGAACTTGTCGTTGAGCTTCTTGAACCGCGATCGCGCCTGGTCGGCGAAGTTGGCCGCCTCACCGAGGTCGCCCTGCCAGAGTCGCAGGTCGGCCAGCAGTGTCTGCATCATTCCCACCGCCCACTCGTCGCCTCGCTGGTCGGCTTCGCGCATCACCAATTCGGCGAGTGCCTCGGCCTCGGCGAAATGGCGCTCGAAGAACTCGACGAAGGCGAGCAGACCGAACGCCCAACCTACGCCGTTGCGGTCGCCGAGCTTGTCGAAGGCATCGGCGGCGTGGTTGAGCCGATCGCGGGCCACCGCCATGTCACCCGACAGGAATGAGATCCATGCCCGGTGTTGCTCGAGCCAGGCCAGACCGCGTTGATCGTCGAGCAGTCGGTACAACGTGTCGGCTTCGCCGAAGAACCACTCCGCATCGGTCAATGATCCTCCGAACAGCTCGATGAAGCCGCGGGCCCGTAAGGCACGGGCGAGGAGATCGCGACGATCAGTCGTGCGGAGGAGGTCGACGGCCTGGCCGAGTTCCAGCCGCGCCTCGTCCAGCCGGCTGGCCGCGTGATGCATGCTCCCGAGCAGGCGGTGGGCGTCGCCTTGGGCAGCGACATCGCCGCGCTGGGCAGCGCTGGCCAACGCGCTGTCGAGATCGGTGCGCGCCGCATCGAAGTCGCGCAGATCGAGCAACGCGCCGGCCCTGGTCAACTGCAGCTGTACGCGACGCTCCTCGTGGTCCGCACCGGGTGCCAACAGCTCCAGCGCCCGGCTGGCATGGCGAACGGCGACACGGAGGCTGCCGTTGTCGTCGGCGCGTTCGGCCGCATCGGTCAAAAGCTGGATCGCCTCGTCGGTGATCGCTCGTGAGACCCCTTCGACAGGGCCGATCTCTTTGACGAGTTCGGCGGCGGTCGCAGTGTGGTGGGCTCGATCGTCGAGCCCGGTCGGCATGTGGGCCATCGCCTTGGCGACACCGGCATGACGGCGAGCGCGGGCCGCCTTGGTCAGGGTCTGGTATGCGGCGTCGCGCACCGAATCGCTGCGGAACTCCCACCGCCGGCCGCGCACCTCCAACAAGCCCAGGTCGTCGAGTTCGCGCACGTTCGCCGGGTCGAATCGTTGACCGAGCTCGTCGGCGAACGTCTGCAACGAAGCAATCGATCCCGAGGTACCGAGCGTCGCGGCATTCTCGATGATCTGGCGTTGCTCGGGTGAGAGCTGATCGAGACGGGCGATGATCAAGGCCCTCAACGAGTTGGGTAGTTCGCGGATACCTCCGCCTGCCGCGGCGAGCGCGGCCAACTCGTGCAAGAACAACGGGTTCCCACCGCTTCGCTCGTACAACGCAGTGAGCAACTCCGGATCAGCGCACTGATCGGACAGGAGTTCCGCGGCGAGTTCCTCCGTCGCCGATTGGCCGAGTGGCTGCAGGTTCAACGAGACCACTGTCACCCGTTCGGTGTGCGGTGGCCAGATGACATCGCTGCCTGGTCGCATCGCCGTGATCAGCGCGAAACGATGACGGCTGAGCGATGTGACGAGGTGCTCGAGTAGACCGATCAGCGCCGAGTCGGCCCAGTGCAGATCATTGATCGAGAGCACCACCGGGCGGTCCTGTGACCGTAGCTCCAACACCCTGGACACAGCACTGTGGATCGATGCGCGCGCCGCCAGGGAGTCGAGCCGGTCGATGCTCGACGGATGGCCGAGAAGATGGGCGAACACATCGACCATCCGATCGATCTCGGATTCGTCGACACCCGCGAGCAACTGCGTCGCCCGGTCACGGGCCACGTCTCGGATGTCGTCGAGGGGAAGTGTGGGGTCGAGATCGAGATAGCGGCACAGCGCGTTGGCAATGGGGAACCAGACGTTGGCCTCGCCGTACGGCACGCATGCGCCTTCGAGCACTGCGGCGTCGACCGAGTTGTGGAGGTAGTCGATCAGCTCGTCGGCCAGGCGCGACTTGCCCACACCGTTCTCGCCGGAGATGGCCAGCAGCACGCTGCGGCTTTCTGAGCCGACCAGATCGAGTGCGGCGCGTCCGATGGCCAACTCGGGGTGGCGACCGATGAGCGGCCCGTTGCGTCCGCGGCGCGATCGGCTTCCGGGTGGCGCGGTGGCTTCGACGGCGAGCCAGGCCTTGATGCTCTGTTCGCGCCCCTTGGCGTCGAGTTCGCCGGCGGGCTCGAAGTGGATGGCCTGTGACGTGAGCGCGTAGGTGGTGTGGCCGACGAGGATCCCGCCGGGCGGCGCCGCACTCTGCAGTCTCGACGCTGTGTTCACCACGTCGCCCATGGCCGTGTATTCGGTTCCGGCAAGCGTGCCGACGAGCACCTCGCCCGTGTTGATGCCGACGCGCATCTGGATACCGGCGCTTCCCGACAGACGTGAGGTGCCGACGAAGTGGGCAAGGCTCGCCTGCATTCGCAGCGCGGCGCGAACCGCGCGCTCGGCATCGTCCTCGTGAGCGACCGGCGCCCCGAACAGGGCCAGGATCCCATCGCCCAGGATCTTGTCGACGCGACCACCGAACGCCGTGATGTCGTCGACGAGAAGTTGGAAGCACGAGTCGATCAGCCGCTTGATGGCTTCCGGGTCGCGGTGCTCGGCCAGCGCGGTGAACCCGACCAGGTCAGCGAACAACACCGTGGTGATGCGTCGCTCCTCGGCTTGTGTCGCCGTGATCGCGTATCCACAGGACGAGCAGAACCGCGCGTCCACCGGAATCTCGGACGCGCAGGACGGACAGAACATCGCCACTGAGCGTAGGGCACATCGACCCCGTGCCGAAGGTTGATTCGTGGTCAATGAGCCTGCCTCGGACACACGTCACCAAATCACTTGATGCACGCCACGCTCAGTGTTGGTACAAATAGGTCATGACACAGACAATGACCACCATCACGGCGGCCGGTGCGGTAGATGCCATCAAGGTGTACGGCGGGGGCGACAGCGAGGTACACGCGCTCGACGGCATCACTGTGGCATTCGAAGCCGGCAAATTCACGGCGATCATGGGGCCTTCGGGGTCGGGAAAGAGCACGCTGATGCACTGTCTCGCTGGTCTCGATTCGCTGACGTCCGGCGCTGTCTACATCGGCGACATCTATCTGGCCACATTGAACGACAAGGCGCTCACGACGCTGCGTCGAACTGCTGTTGGGTTCATCTTCCAGGCCTACAACCTCATTCCGACCTTGAATGCCTACGAGAACATCACCCTGCCCCTGCTGCTCGGTGGCACGGCGGGCGACCAGGCGTGGATCGACAAGGTGATCGACACCGTCGGCTTGCGCGACCGCCTGAAGCACCGCCCGAGCGAGTTGAGCGGCGGGCAGCAACAGCGGGTCGCCGTCGCTCGTGCTCTGGCCAGTCAGCCGACCATCATCTTTGCCGACGAACCGACGGGCAACCTCGACAGTCACGCCGGAGCCGAGATCCTCAACTTCATGCGTCGCGCCGTGACCGATCTCGGTCAGACCATCGTGATGGTGACCCATGATCCCAACGCCGCCAGCTACGCCGACCGGGTCATCTTCCTGGCCGACGGCAAGGTGGTCGACGAGATGAGCGAACCCTCGGCGGATCGCGTGCTCGACCGGATGAAGCGCTTCGGTGAGTGAGCGATGTTCAAGCTCACCCTGAAGAGCATCCTGGCTCGCAAGGGCCGTCTGCTGCTGACGTCGCTCGCGGTGATTCTCGGCACGTCGTTCCTGGCCGGCACCTACATCTTCTCCGACACGTTGACCAAGTCGTTCAACGATCTGTTCGCAGACGTGTTCGACAGCACCGACGCCTATGTGCGTTCGTCGGTCGTGATCGAAGGCGATTTCGGGGCAGAGGAACGTCAGCGGATCCCTGACACGTTGACGGCGACCGTCGCCGGGGTGCCAGGTGTGCGCACCGCCGACCCCAGTGTCTTCGGATTCGCGCGGATCGTCGGCAAGGACGGCAAGCCGGTCGGCTCCGATGGGCAAGGTCCCCCGACGTTCGGTTCCTCGATCACCGAGGACGAGTCGTTCTGGACGATCAGCGACGGTCGACTGCCCGAGAGCGGCAGCGAGGTCGTCCTCGACAAGGGCGCCGCCGACAAGGCGGACTACGTGGTCGGTGACACCGTGAAGGTGGTCGCTCAGGCAGGCTCACGCGATTTCACGTTGGTCGGCATTGCCCGTTACGGCGACGTCGACTCGCCCGGTGGTGCGACGTTCGCGATGTTCGACCTTGCTACTGCGCAGGAATTCGTCGGAAAGCCCGGCTACATCGATGCCATCGTCGTACGCGGCGACGGCTCGATGTCGGATGCGCAACTGGCGGATTCCGTCCAGGCAGCGCTGCCGCCCGATTCGCAGACCGAGACCCTCACCGGCGCCGAGATCACCAAGGAGAACCAGAGCGCCATCGAGGAGGGGTTGAGTTTCTTCACCATCTTCCTGACTGTGTTCTCGTTCATCGCCATGGGAGTCGCCTGTTTCGTGATCTATAACGTGTTCTCGATCACGGCGGCGCAACGCCAGCGCGAGAACGCGTTGATGCGCGCCGTTGGTGCGCAACGCCGCCAGGTCACGCGGGCGATGCTGATCGAGGCCGTCGTGGTCGGGGTCGTCGGCTCATTTCTCGGCCTGATCGCAGGCATCTTCGTGTCGTCCGCGCTGAAGTCGTTCCTGGGGGTTCTGGGCATCGACTTCCCGTCGACCGCGCTGCAACTGCTGCCACGAACGATCGTGCTCACGATCGTGCTGGGCACGCTCGTCACGGTTCTGTCCGCGGTGCTCCCGGCGTTGCGCACTGGTCGAGTTTCGCCGCTGGCGGCCATGCGTGACTCGGCGATCGAACACACCGCGGGCACCCGGAAGCGGATAGTCATCGGGCTGGTCGTGGCCGCAATCGGTGCGCTCGGCATCGTCGCCACGTTGTCGGCCGGGGCAAGCATCGCGCTGCTCGGCTTCGGGGTGATGATGGTGTGGTTCGGCGTCTTGATCCTTGGTCCTGTGCTTGCGCTCGTCGCCGCCAAGGTCATCGGCGCGCCGGTTGCCGCGGCGTTCAAGGTGACCGGCCAAATGGCTCAGGGCAACGCTTCGCGTAACCCGAAGCGCACATCACGTGCTGCGGCACCGGTGTTGATCGGGGTCGCGCTCGTCACGGCAGTGGCGCTGTTGGCGGCCACCTTGAAGGCTCAGGTCCGCGAGATCTTCGGTAAGCAGTTCGTCGGCGACTACGTGGTCAAGACCGAAAACTTCAGCGGGTTCGGTGGGCTCAGCCCCGATCTCGCCGACCAGATCAACACGCTCCCGCAGGTCGAGGCGGCGGCGGGCATCGGTGTGAAGCTCGCCGAGATCAACGGCAAGGGCGGAACCGTCACGCTCGTCGATCCGACCACCGTTGGCCAGGTCTTCGACCTGCACCTCACCAGCGGGTCGTATGCCGATCTGACGACGTCGTCGATGCTGGTCTCCGACAAGAAGCTCGAGAGCGACAACCTGAAGCTCGGCGACGTCCTCACGGTCAACCTCACCGGTCTCGGCGAGCTGCCACTCACGATCGTCGGCACGTACTCGTCCGACGAGCTGGCCGGCAGCTATGTCCTCAATCGGGCCCTCTATGCCGACACGTCCGGCAGCTACTTCGATTTCTCCGTGTTCATCAACACTGCTGCCGGTGTCAGCGCAGCCGAGGCCGAGGCGGCTATCCAGCCACTGGTCGAGCAGTACGGATCGGGGGAGCTCCAGAGCCGCGCGCAGTACATCGACGACCAGGCAGCGTCGATCAACACCCTCCTCGCGTTGATCTACGGGATGTTGGCGTTGTCGATCGTCATCGCCGCGGTCGGCATCGTCATCACGTTGCTGCTGTCCGTCTACGAACGGCGGAGGGAGATCGGACTGCTCCGCGCCGTCGGCATGACCCGCGGTCAGGTGCGGTCAACCGTTCGTTGGGAGAGCGTCATCACCAGCATGCTCGGTGCCGTGCTGGGTGTCATGCTCGGCTTGTTCAGCGGGTACCTGTTGGTGCTGTCGCTCCGCGACGAGGGAGTCACCGTGTTCTCCATACCCGTGTTGAGCACGATCGTCATCCTCGTGGTGGCGTTCATTATCGGGGTGATCGCCGCGGTGATCCCTGCGCGCCGAGCCACCAAGGTCGACATCATCGAGGCGATCGCCACCACATGAGTGCCCATTGATCCGCCTCGCGCTGCGGAGCGTGCGCGCGCGGTGGGGGCGAATGGTTCTGACTGCGCTCGCCATCGTGGCCAGCACGGCGTTCCTCAGCGGCACGTTCATCTTTCGTGACACCGTGCAGCGCACCTTCAACGCCTTGTTCGCCGACGTCTTCGAGCGCGTCGATGCGTACGTGCAGTCGTCGAACTCGGTCGAGGGCTTCCTCGGTTTCGAGCGGCGCGATCGACTGCCGGTCGATGTCATCGACCAGGTTCGAGCCGTCGATGGTGTCGCCGACGCACAGGCCTTTGTGCAGGGTGACGCGGTGGTCATCGACAAAGACGGCAAACCCATCGAACGCCCCACGGCGCCTACGTTCGGGGCGACGGTCAACGAGGGCTCGCTGTCGGTGTGGCGGATCGCCGAGGGGCGGTTGCCGAGTGGCCCTTCGGAAGTCGCTCTCGATACCATCACCGCCGCCGACGGCGGGTTTGTGCTCGGTGACACGGTCAAGGTCAACGCCGAGGCCGGGTCCGGCGAGTTCACCATGGTCGGAATCACCGTCTATGACAACATCGTGTCGCCAGGCAACGCCACATGGGCGCTGTTCGACGCCCCGACGGCGGAGGCGTTCGTCGCCAGGCCGGGTTTCGTCGATGCGGTCCTGGTCAAGAGCGACGGATCGGTGGGTGACGATGTGCTGGTCGGGCGGATCCAGTCCGCCCTCGACCCGAACATCGCCGAGACACTGACTTCTGCCGAGATCACCAAGCAAACGCAGACCGACATCGAACGGAGCCTCGGGTTCATCACCCTGTTCCTCGCGATCTTCTCGTTCATTGCCCTCGGTGTGGGGATGTTCGTGATCTACAACGTGTTCTCGATCACCGCCGCGCAACGTCAACGCGAGAACGCCCTGTTGCGCGCCATCGGTGCCAGTCGACGTCAGGTGACCTGGACACTGCTGATCGAATCTGCCCTCGTCGGGTTGTTCGGTTCGGTAGTTGGACTGTTCGGCGGAGTCGGTCTGGCACTCGGGATCCGCAACCTGCTCGATGCGTTCGACTACTCGATTCCGGCGCGTGGTCTCGCGTTGGAGCCCTTCACCGTCGCGCTCGACGATCATCGCCGGTACGGGCGCCAGCCTGATCGCTGCGATCGCTCCGGCGATCGGGGCCGGCAGGGTCCCGCCTGTTGCGGCGATGGCCGATACCGCGTTCGAGCGAACGGGCTCGGTTCGTGGCCGGGTCATCGCCGCATCCGGATGTGCTGTGGTAGGCATCGGCACGATCGTGGCGGTGTTGCTCGGCGCCGACGGCATCCTGCTGGCGGTGGGCATCACATTGCTGTTCGCGGCGATGTTGCTGCTCGGTCCAGTGATGGCCCGTCCGATCGCCCGCCTGCTCGGCGCCCCAGTGCAGCGCTGGCGAGGTATCACCGGCGCGATGGCCCGGGGCAACGTGCAACGCAACCCGAAACGCACGGCGCGCACCGCCGCACCGGTACTGATCGGAGTCGCGCTCGTCACCGGTGCCTCGGTGTTTGCCGCCTCCATCAAGGTCCAGCTGCGCCAAACGATCGGTGCCACGTTCGTAGGCGACTACGTGATCAACAGCAGCAACGGAGGCTCGCTGAGCTTCAGCCAAACATTCATCGACGATCTCAACACCCTGCCCGAAGTGGGCGCGGCCACCGGTCTCGGCTTCGTCCCGATCGCCGACGCCAACGGTGAACGTGCCGGTGGGGCAACGATCAACCCGCAGACCGCCGGTGGTTTGCTGCAGTTCGACTTCCTCCAAGGGTCGCTCGGCGCGCTCACGGCCGAGGGCATGTTGATCAGCGAGGGTGAATCCAAGCGCAAGCACTTGACTCTGGGCGACGGATTCGATGTCCGTATCGACGGCCGAATCCGCTCGTTGACGATCGAGGGGATCTACGCCACGGCCGACTTCATCCCGGCCCGCACCTACCACCGTGACACGTTCTCCGGTACCAGCCTGTCGAACACCGCGGGCTTCGTTTCACTGACCGCGCGCCGACGGTGTCGGCGATGGTGCCTTTCGCGCTGCGGTCGATGCACGGGTCGAGGCCTACGGCATCGGAGAGTTGCAGGATCGTGAGCAGTTCATCGACAGCCGCGCCGATCTCGTCGACCGCAGCCTGGCGTTCATCTACGGGCTGCTGGCGCTGTCGATCGTCATCGCCGTGTTCGGAATCGTCCTCACGTTGCTGCTCGCGGTGTACGAGCGCCGGCGCGAGACAGGGTTGCTGCGGGCCGTCGGGATGACCCGGGGCCAGGTGCGCACCACGGTTCGGTGGGAGAGTGTGTTGACGTCGGTGTATGGCGCCGTTGTCGGTGTGATCATGGGTCTCGTACTGGGCTACGTCGTCATCGTCGCGTTGCGCGATCAGGGCCTGACCAAGTACTCCGTTCCGACGGCGACGATTGCGGCGATCCTGTTGATCGCCTTCGTTGTGGGCGTCGTCGCTGCCATCGTGCCGGCCTGGCGGGCGACGAAACTCGACATCCTGCGCGCCATCGCCACAGAATGACTGCCGTGCAACCGGTGTCGACGGAGTGATGGGTCGAGCCTGATGTGCTGTATGGCGATGAGAGGGGCGCGTAGATGGCCGGGTACTCGGGCACGCCGTTGCCGAAGAAGCTCGGAATCGTCGGTGAAGCGGTGTTCGTCGTCGTCGACCCTCCCGACGGGTTCGCTGCGACGCTCGGCGACTACGGCGACGCGGTGTGGCAGAAATCGTTGCTGGCGCCGCTCGACGTCGTCGTCGCCTTCTTCACGTCGCGATCCAAGTTGGCCGCGGCGTGGCCGAAGTTGACCGCCGCTGCCGCTCCGGACGGTGGTGTGTGGGTGGCCTGGCCGAAGAAGTCCAGCGGCGTGACCACCGACATCACCGAAGATGTGCTGCGCGCCGACCTGCTGCCGACCGGCTGGGTCGACAACAAGGTCTGCGCGATCGACGACACGTGGAGCGGCCTGCGCTTCGTGCTGCGCAAGGAGCTGCGCCGTCCCGGCGACAAGCGCCGCTGAGTAGTCGGTTACTTGTTCGGCTGCGGCAGAACTCGCAGGTAGGGCTTGATGGTCGTCCAGCCTTGCGGGAACAGCTTCTCGGCCTCTTCGTTGGTGACGGGCCCGCCGATGATCACGTCGTCGCCGTCGACCCAGTTGGCCGGCGTCGCCACCTTGTACTTCGCGGTCAGCTGCAAGCTGTCGATCACTCGCAGGATCTCGTCGAAGTTGCGACCCGGTCGAGGCCGGATACGTGATGGTCAGCTTGACCTTCTTGTCGGGGCCGATGACGAACACCGAACGAACCGTGAGCGTGTCGTTTGCGTTGGGGTGGATCATGTCGTAGAGGTCGGCAACGGCATGATCGGGGTCACCGATCATCGGGAAATTCACCGCCGTGCCCTGCGTCTCGGCGATGTCTTCCTCCCACTTGATGTGGCTGTCGACCGGGTCGACCGAGAGGCCGATCACCTTGACGTTGCGCTTGTCGAACTCCGACTTGATCTTGGCGACGTACCCGAGCTCGGTGGTGCACACCGGCGTGAAGTCTTTCGGATGGCTGAACAGCACCCCCCATGAATCGCCGAGCCAATCGTGGAAATGGATTTCGCCCTGCGTGGTGGCAGCGGTGAAATCGGGAGCGGTGTCTCCGAGGCGAACGGTCATTGCAGGTTCCTTTGGTGTTCGAGGTGTGGTGATCAGCGTGGCTGTTGAATGCGGAACAACACTAACCAATACCCGACTATTCCGGTCAAGATTTACCAACGGGAACATGATTCTCTTGACATGTGACTGTTTAGTCACATATTATCGAGTCGTGGACGACGTGTTCAAAGCGCTGGCCGACCCGACCCGACGGTCGATCCTCGACGCCCTGTTCGAACACGACGGCCAGACGGTGCAGGCGCTGTGCGATCGATTTCCGGAGATGACCAGGTTCGGGGTGATGAAGCATCTCTCGGTGCTCGAGGCCGCCAACCTGGTCACCACCAAGCGGGTCGGGCGCACCAAGCAGCACTACCTCAACCCGATCCCGATCGGCGAGATCGCCGACCGGTGGATCAGCAAGTACGCCCAACCATTTACCCGCGCCCTGGTTGGCCTGCGTCACGAACTCGAGCGCGGACCGATCGAGACATAGGAGTCCACGATGGCCATCACCAAGCACGTCTACCAGATCTTCATCAAGGCCACACCGGAGCAGGTGTGGGACGCGATCGTCGAGCCGTCGTGGACACGCCGTTACTTCCATGGCACGGCGTTCGACTCACCGCCGGTCAAAGGCGAGCCATACCGAACCTCGCTGGGTGATGGCCGGCCGGCCGTCGACGGCACCATCGAAGAACTCGACAGGCCCAATCGACTGGTCATGACCTGGCACGTGCTCTACGACGCGGCGATGTCGGAGGAACCGCCGAGCCGCGTCGAATGGATCATCGAGACGGTCGGCGACGGCCTCACCCGACTCCGCCTCGAGCACGGTGACCTCGCCCGCAGCCCGTTGACCTGGGCCGGGGTGAAGGATGGTTGGGCGTACGTGCTCGACGGGTTGAAGACGGTCGTCGAGACCGGCGAGTCGCTGCCGCCGCTCATTGCCCAGTTGGCAAAGGTCGAGGATGCCGCGGGTGAGTGGCATCGGGCGCAGGGCATCGAGTGCTACAACTCGACGTGGGAGATGATCGAAGCCGAGCGGACGCCGGAGAACGACGAGGAGATGTTGCGGCGGGCCTACGCATCGGCCTACCACTGGGCGCGCGCTGTCCGTCGAGGTCCGGCCAACGATGCCCGCGGTGCGTGGTTGTTGGCCAAGGTGCAGTTGCTCGTCGGGCAGCCGGAGCTGTCGCTCCGTTACGCCGACTTGTGCATGTCGATCTGCCAGGAGCACGGTCTCGGCGATTTCGATCTGGCCTACGCCTACGAGGCCAGGGCCCGCGCCCTGAAGGCGTTGGGCGACGACACCAGCGCAGCTCAGAGTTGGGAAACGGCGAAATCGGTTCCGATCGCCGACCCGGAGGACCAAGCGATCCTCGACGCCGACCTCGCTGTCGGGCTGTAAGCAGCTGACCGGACTGGGGAACTTCGGCTCTAGGTCGGCCGCATTCGTGCCGATACTCTGTGTGAAGGGCGGATGACAATCGTCATCACACGGAAGTACGCGCATGTTCTCCACCGGTATTCATCGTCGAGGCGTTTTGGGCATCGTCGCTGCGCTGACGATCAGCATCTGCGGTCTGGCGTACGGACAGGTTCAGGCCGCAACGACCCCGACCCTGATGGCTCGGCTCGAGATCCCGGCGACTGCATTGAAGCCGGCGGTTCGACTGAGTCAATCCGGCGTGATCATGTTCCCGATCAATCCGTCACCACGGTGCGGTCTGAGCAAGACCAGCTTCGGTCAACCGCGCGTCGGCCACGTTCACGAAGGCATCGACATCATGGCCGACCAAGGCCAGGAGATCTACGCCGTCAGCAATGGTGTGCTGTCGAAGCAGACGATCGATGGTGCTGCGAACGCAGTGTCGTCCGGTAACTCGTGGCATCTGTTCTTGTCCGACGGGACGTACTACTTCTACGGCCATCTGTCGGCGTTCGCGCCCGGATTGGTTCTCGGGTCCATTGTGACCCGAGGCCAGGTGATCGGTTACGTGGGTGACACCGGTAACGCCAACGACCTCGGGCCCGGCAACTATCACCTGCACTTCGAGGTCCACCCGAAGGGAGGGGCGGCGGTCAATCCGTTCCCGTTGCTGACGATCCCGAAGGCGTGCTCGGTCTGGCCCTGACGGAATCGCCCGACGAAGTAGTCTGACGGTGTGAGCATTGCCGTTGCGCTCGAGGATCTGCCAGACAAGCTTGGTGAGTACCCCTGGTGCTACCTGGTCACCACCGGTGAGGAACGCCCTCACCTGCTAGCAGTGAAGCCATCCGTCGTCGAGGCCGGCCTGCGCTGCGAGACGGGGCATTCCAGCCGAGCCAACGTCGTGCGCAACCCGCTGGTGGTGTTGATGTTCCCGCCGCCGCAGCCCGACGGCTACTCGCTGATCGTCGACGGCGAGGGGGAGGTCAACGGCGACGGAATAGTCGTCAAGCCGACGTGGGCCGTGCTGCATCGCCCGGCGGTGTGAAAGCCGGACTCAACCAGCGATGTCGAGGCCGAACGCTGTTTTGAACGCGGCGTAGTAATCGGCGTCATCGGTGTATCGGCCCAGCGCCACCCACGCTTCGTCCGACATCGCCTGACGCCCGGCGACGATCTCGTGTCCGCCCCAGCTCACTGCGTAACGCAGCTTCGGCGTCTCGGTGGTGATTGCGTGGTGGATGAGGTGGCCGACCTCGAACGGGTCGGTGGCATGGGCGTGCCCCGTCGCGTAGAACTGGAACATGCGACGGTATTCGGCGGCGTAGGCGTCGGTGTGGTTCGGAGCGTCGATGTTCTTGGCGAAGATCGCACTCTTGGTGACACCGGGCTCGATGATGACGACGCGGATCCCGAACGGCGCCAGTTCCTGTGCCAACCCCTCGCTGAACCCCTCGAATGCCCATTTGGACGTGACGTACGGCGATTGCGCAAGAGCGGCGATGCGCCCGGCGATGGAGGTGATGTTGACGATGGCCCCGCTGCGGCGGGCGCGCATGCCGGGCAACACCTGCTGTAGGCAACGCACCGCGCCGCACAGGTTTACGTTCATCACGTCGAGGTAGGTCGACGGGGAACATTCCTCGGCGACGGCGTTGCCACCGACGCCGGCGTTGTTGACCAACACGTCGACACGGCCGGCGGTCTCGCCGAGGATGCTCGCAAAGCCGGCGCGCACCGACTCGTCGTCGGCAACGTCGAGTTCGACGAGGTTGATCTCGACCCCACCGTCCGCCGCCATCGCAAGCAGTTTGGCTGCCTTGTCGATACTGCGCACGGTGCCGAACACGTCGTGGCCTTGCTGGGCGAGGTGGATTGCGGTGGCGCGGCCGATGCCGCTGTTGGCGCCAGTGACGACAGAGATGGTCATCCGGCCATGGTAAGTCGCTGCGGCTAGGCGGCCTCCACGGGGGCGAAATCGTCGAACCACACGGCATCGGGGTCGCAGGCGATTGCCAGGCTCTGGACGCGCTCGTGGTCGACCATCAAGATGTCGAGCAACTGCAGTCCCTGCAGCATGTGAATGCGGCGGAGCTCGAAGTAGCCGATGCGGTCCTTCTCGTCGGGGTGTTGCCGTGGTACGCGTTGGGTGAGGCAGATCGTCATCGTCTGCGAGAACGGCACCTCCAGACCGGGCCCGTCGCACCAGCCGACGAACAGGCCTAGTTCGGTGGGTGGGTCGGCGAACATCGCCGTGACCTGGCGACGCTCGTCGAGCAGCACCAGCACCTCCTTGTCGATCGGCATGTCGAGCACGGCGGAGGCCAGGTTGGCGGCGTCGGCGAACTCGGCGATCACGAGTGGCTCGTCAGGGTTGGGCAGCCACACGTAGCACGGCTGATCGCCGAAGCGGATGTCGATGACGTGCCTGCGGCTGCGCAGGCGTGGGCGGCGAAACGACATGGTTTCCTCCCGGGAGAACAATCGAGTTGTGGTTCGGGGGAAGCCGTCTCCGGCGGACCTTATCGGCGGTGCCAGCGCGTTGCGACCCGACTACCGAGTTCGAGCATCGGCCAGGCCGCGGCGATGAAGACAGCCGCCATGACGTATGCCCACGCTTCGGTCACGGGGAGTTCGAAGAGGTCCTGACTCCACGGCATGACGAACGACAGACAGGAACAGGCTGGTCATCGTCACCACCAACGCCGTGCGCAACCGGTTCAACGGTCGGGCAACCCGGTACAGGTTCATCAGCGCCACGGAACCAGCCGCCAAGACGGCGACGGTGCGGGCGTGATCGGCGTCGATCGAGGAGTCGAGCTGGGCGATGGTGAAGACGCTCACGGTCACGAGTGCGATCACGACACCTGCCGGCACGGCCTGGCCGAGGACCCGTCGCAGGAAGCCCTCACTGACCCGACTGTCGTTGGGTTCGAGGGCGAGGACGAACGCCGGTAGCCCGATGGTGAACCAGCTCAGGATCGACAGGTGGATCGGTCGTAGCGGGTAGGCGAACGCGAAGACACCGGTGAGCACGGAGAGGATGACCGAGTAGGTGGTCTTGGCGAGGAACAAGCTGGCCACCCGCTCGATGTTGTTGATCACCCGCCGGCCCTCACCGACCACCGCCGGCATCGCCGCGAAGTTCGAGTCCATCAGCACCAATTGGGCGACACCGCGGGTGGCTTCGCTGCCCGAGGCCATCGCCACGCCGCAGTCGGCGTCCTTCAACGCGAGCACGTCGTTCACGCCGTCTCCGGTCATCGCGACGGTGTGGCCCCGATGCTGCAGCGCTTGCACCATCGCCCGCTTCTGGTGAGGAGTCACACGGCCGAACACCGTGCTGTGCTCGACGGCGTCGGCGAACGCTTCGGTCTCGTCGGGGGGCAACGTCGTGGCGTCGATGTTGTCTTGCCAACCGGCCAGCCCGGCGCGACGCGCCACCGCACCGACGGTGACGTTGTTGTCGCCGCTGATCACCTTCACCGTCACGCCCTGGTCGGCGAAGTACTGCAAGGTGGCAGGTGCGTCGGCGCGCACGACGTCCTCCAGCAGTACGAGCGCCACGGGAGTGACCGGCGGCAGAGTGGCGTCGGCCCCGTCGGTGAAAATGCCATCGGCGGTGGCCAGCACCAGCACCCGTTGACCGGACGACGCGTGCTCTTCCACTTGTGTCTGCAGCCCGCCGGCGTAGTCCGATGTCAGCACGTTCTCCGGCGCACCGAGCACCCAGCTGCCACGCTCGCCGAAGCTCATGCCACTCCATTTGCGGGCCGACGAAAAGGGTACGCGGCCGGTCACCGTCCAGTCGCTGGGCTCGCCGTATGCGTGCTGCAATGCGCGTGACGTGGCGTTCGGGTCGGGATCGAGCTGCGCCAGGGCGTTCAGCGCACCGTCGACCGTTGCGCGGACGACGTCGTCGAGCGGCTGCACGTCGGCGAGGGCCATCGATCCCTCGGTGATGGTTCCGGTCTTGTCGACGCAGAGCACGTCGACGCGAGCCAGCACCTCGATCGCCGGCAGCTCCTGCACCAGGCATCGCTGTCGACCGAGGCGCACAACGCCCACGGCGAAGGCGACGCTGGTGAGCAGCACCAGGCCCTCCGGCACCATGCCGACGAGGCCGGCGACGGTGCTGATGATCGACTGCTGCCAGGTCTCGTCTCGGCGCAAGAACTGGCTGCTGGCCAGCAGCAGGCCGACCGGGATGATGAGATAGCCGACCCAGGTGACGATCTGGTTGACGTCGTTGCGCAGTGGTGAGTTGACCAGCGTGAAGCGTCGGGCCTCCTCGGCGAGCTTGACGGCGTAGTTCTCGGCGCCCACCTTGGTCACCACCATCCGACCGGTTCCCGCCACCACCGCGCTCCCGCTCAGCACGTCGTCGCCATCGGCCTTGACCACCGGGTCGGCTTCGCCGGTGAGCAACGACTCGTCGATCTCCAGGTTGTCATGGGTCAGGACGAGGCCGTCCGCCACCACTTGCGCGCCGGCGCGCAACTCGACGACGTCGTCGAGTACCAGTTCGTGAACCTGCAGTTCAGCCACGGTGCCGTCGCGGACGGCGTGCGCCCTCGGCGCGTTGACGACCCGGAGTTCGTCGAGCACCCGCTTGGCGCGCAACTCCTGCACGACACCGATCACGCTGTTGGCGATGATGACGCCGCCGAAGAGCGCATCCTTGGGTGAACCGGCCAGGATCACGAGTGCAGCCAGGATGGCCACGATGAGGTTGATGGGCGAGAACACGTTGCTGCGCACGATCTGGCTGATCGTGCGCGTGGGCGCGCTGGGTACGGTGTTGGCCAGACCCCTCCCTACCCGGTCGGCAACCTCGGCTCTGCTCAAGCCGATGGCGGGATCGGGGTGGGGCTCGGGCACACGGTGACGCTACCTGGAGCGCTCCCACGTGCGCCGCCTCAGCAAGTCAGTGGGGCTCGTTTCGTGTGTCGCCCGAAGAATTTGGTGCCTCCGAGAGTCCGGGACGGGTGAACTCTCGGAGACACCGCCACCACCAGATCCTGCTGCCGGGCCAGATGCAGATGGGTCAGCATCGACGGGCGCAAGTGGTGAAGGACGTTGCCCAGCCGCTGATGAGCACGTGAAATCGCGTCACTGGTCGACGACAGGGTGCCTCCGGAGTATCGAGGTCGTCGCCAGCTGTGCATAACTCACCCGTGTTCATCAGTTGGTGAACCGCGGGGTCTGGGCGGCCCGGCCTTATCGGCTAGTCGGGATCTAGCGTACTCGCGTTCTCGTCGGGCGTCACGCAATTTCCCGCGTGTTCGACATCGGCATCGGTTCGACCGACCGGTAGGTCTTTTGACCTGTTTGCGTCGTCGATTGTTGATTGTTTCTCAAGTTCTCCGCGAGCAGTGCCGAATTTCTAACCCGATACGACCCCACCGTGGGGTCTGAAAGAAGTTGGGAGATCATGAAGTTCGATGTCTGGCGTTCACGATGGGCAGCGGCTGGTGCTGCGCTCGCCATTACGTTCGGCGGCGGTGGCCTCTTCGCCGCCTCTGCCCTGGGCAACTCTGCCGATGCCTCCGCGCTCGTTCCCGTAGTGCCGGTTCGAGTGCTCGATACCCGCGAACCGGCGAGCCCGATCCACACGGTCGGTGCCGGCGGCACGATCACGGTCTCGCTCATCGACAGCGTGCCTGCCGAAGCGACCGCGGCCTCGATCAACCTCACTGTGGTGAACGGCACCATTGGCTCGTTCCTCACGCTCTACCCCACGGGGACGGCGAAGCCTCTGGCCAGCTCGATCAACTGGGCCGACGGTCTGGCGCATGCCAACTCGACCGTGGTGAAGCTCGGAACCGATAAGGGGTTCAACGTGTTCAACAACGCCGGCACGGTCGACGTCGTGATCGACCTCGTCGGTTACTACGTCCCATCGCCGATCGGCTTGGCAGGCCAGGGCCCACAGGGCGAGCCCGGGCCGCAGGGTGCCACAGGTGCCACAGGTGACACTGGTGCTGACGGTGCTGACGGTGCTGATGGTCGCTGCTGGTCCTGACGGTGCTACCGGTCCTGCTGGTCCTGACGGTGCTACCGGTCCTGCTGGTCCTGCTGGTCCTGCTGGTGCTACCGGTCCTGCTGGTCCTGCTGGTCCTGACGGTGCTACCGGTCCTGCTGGTCCTGCTGGTCCTGACGGTGCTGACCGGTCCTGCTGGTCCTGCCGGTCCTGACGGTGCTGCTGGTCCTGCTGGTCCTGACGGTGCTACCGGTCCTGCTGGTCCTGACGGTCCTGCCGGTCCTGCTGGTCCTGCTGGTCCTGCTGGTCCTGCCGGTGCCGATGGTGCCGATGGTGCCGATGGTGCCGATGGTGAGTGCGACGGTGTCGACGGAACCAACGGAACGGACGGCGTGAGCGGCTACGCGATCGTCCCGTCGGCGCCGGTCTCGACGACCAGCAACGCCATTGTGACGAACACCGCAACCTGCCCAGTCGGCAAGAAGGCCATCGGCGGCGGGTTCTCGGAGACTTCCGGCAACAGCATGCACGTGCACTCAGAAGGCCCGACAACCGTGAACCCTCTCAATACCAACGACAGCTGGAGGATTCGGGCGCAGAGGATCGGCAACAACAATGCCACCTTCACGGTCACCGCGATCTGCGTCTCGGCGCTCTGATCCACGACTGACAAACACGAGGGATCGCCACGGTCCACCCTCCCGATTGCCGAGATGACATCACGGCAATCGGGAGGGCACCGAGCGAACATCCTCTCCCCGAGACGGTAACGAACCGATCTCGAACCCCCGAAGAGATGGTAGCCATCACGGCCGCCATCTCTTCGCCGTTACCGGCGTGATAACTACGGCTTGCGAGCCGTCGTTCGTTCGGGGAGGCTGCGTCGCACGGAATCATCCGAGGAGATCCGTCGGGTCGGGCATCGCTGGCTCACCGCCGTAGCTGCTTGCGACGCGGACCCATCTCTCGAGCTGCTGTCGGAGCACCCGGGTGCCTTGACGATCGGCACTGATTTCCGAGGAGTGGTGGCACCGTACGGCATCAGTCGCGTCTTCGCCGACGCCTCGCCGCCGACCAGCGTCCGGATCGGCGTCCACACCGGCGACGTGTCCGGCGAGGCTGACGACTTCTTCGGCAATACCGTGAACTCTGCGGCACGTGACACCAGCCAAATGCTCGGCGGCGAGGCGCTGGTCTCCAGCCTCGTACGCGAACTGGTGGGCTGAGCCGGACTGGGCGTCACGTTCCTCGAGCTCGTGACGTGGAGTCGAAGGGCCTCGATGGCTCGCACCGAATCTACGCGGTGGACTTTTCCGACGTAGCCCCTCGGTGACCCGCTCCGGGGTGCTGTCCCGGCCATGGCCCTCTTCGGTAGCCTCTTCGAAGCCGCATGCAGGTCTGATGCGGTTCGGCTCCCGTAGCTCAGGGGATAGAGCATCGGTTTCCTAAACCGTGTGTCGTAGGTTCGAATCCTACCGGGGGCGCTGAATAGATGCTGGTCAGAGACATTGAGCTGTTGATCGGTTACGATTGCTGAGCCTCGTGGTAACGCCGTGGTAACGTCATTTCGTGGCAAGCGGCACGGTCTACCGCCGGGAGACGCCTTCCGGAGCGGCGTCGTGGGTCGCTCACGCCACCTGGCAGGAAGGCGGCAAGCGCCGCCAGACGAAGCGATCGTTCCGCACCAAGAAGGAGGCGCAGGCGGCGCTGACCGAGCTGCTCGCCGCGCATCAGGCGGGCACGTTCGTTGCGCCGAGCCGGATGCCGCTCGCGAGTTCGTCGAGCCATGGCTCGCCGGTCTCGAGAACCAGGGCCGCAAGCCGACGACGTTGCGCGGCTACCGCAGCGCGCTGGCGACTCGTACGTGCTGCCTCGCCTCGGCGACGTCGCGCTGCAGGAGCTGCGAGCGATCCGATCTCGACGCGATGTACCGACGCTACTGAGGACGGCAGACCGGAGGGGCAAGGGCCTGTCCCTGACGTCCGTCCACCACGTCCATGCGGCGATCAACAAGTTGCTCCACGATGCGGAGCGCAAGGGACTGGTCACGCGCAATGTTGCTCGTCTCGCAAATGCGCCGTCGCTCACCACCGCTCGGTCCAAGGGTCCGGAGATGCAGGTGTGGACTCCCGCCGAGCTGACGTGCTTTCTCCGTTCGATCGAGGGCAATCGCAACGAGGCGCTGTTCCGGTTGCTGGCGATGACCGGCATGCGCCGCAGCGAGGTCGTCGGTCTGCGCTGGTCCGACGTCGACGTCGCGATCTGGCTGCTCTGACGGTCGCACAGGCAGCAACGGTGGTCGACGGCGACGAGGTGGTCGATGTGCCGAAGACGCGCCGCAGCCGACGGGTGATCGATCTCGACCCGGAGACGGCGGCGGTGCTTGCAGCGCCATCAGCAGCGAGCAGCGCGAGTTGTTGCTCCGCCTGGGCGTGACTGCGACGGCGAGCGATCGGGTGTTCACGAACGAGATCGGCGATCCGATCCGTCCGGCCTCCATCGGGCAAGCATTCGGCCGCTTGATCGCGTCAGCCGGCGTCCCGAGGATCCGTCTTCACGATCTCCGTCACACCCACGCGTCACACTTGCTCATGGCCGGAGTCAACGTGAAGGTCGTCAGCGAGCGACTGGGACATGCATCGGTGAGCTTCACCCTCGACACCTACGGTCACGTCATGCCCGGCCAACAGGCTCAAGCAGCGGCTGCCGCCGCATCGTTGTTGACGGAGTCCAGATGAGCGACGATGGACGAGAGGAACTGCGAGCTCGGGTCCGCGTTGAGGAGCCTTCACCTGATGCGGCCGTGGTCATTCGCGGCGGTCCCGACACTCTTTCGTTGCTGCAGTCCCACGCACGCCGGCTGAATCGCCTCTACGTCCTCGACGGCGCGGACCGTGTTCGGCATCTCCGTCTTCGTTGCTCGCGATGAGATCGGTCCGTCGTCGGAGAGAAGCATCCTCTCGAGCAAGTTGCGCAACTACGCCACCGTGTATCGAACCAATGTCAGGACGCTGAACGATGCCGGCTTCGAACTGCTGCCCACATTCATCGCGCCGCACTACACAGTGCTGATGTCGAGTCTCGAGGCCGCCGATGATCTGGCCGCCGCATTCGGCAACCTGGTCGTCAACCCCTACGCTGAGGGTCGAGAGGAGGAGCGATGACACGAGTGGACATCCCAGCTGATCTGAATAGCGAGGACGAGACTGGTTTCGTGTGGACGTTCCTCGATGAGGCGGCCGATCCGTCGATCATCCAACCGGGCGAGGTAGTGGTCGCTGGCTCTCCGTTGACACCAGCGGTGTGCGAGGTAGTCGACCTCGTCGAGAAGCCGGTCGGAACCGTCGTGCACTTGCGGGTGTTGCCGGGAACGATCGATCAGTACCGCCGGTTGCTATCACGCGTCGGCGCCTGAGCATTTCTGCCGTCACAACAAAGTCGACCCCGAGGCCCGCTTCGTTGCTGACGGCGTGAGATTCACGTTGCCCCTCGATTTATGTCTGCCAGAATATGATGGAGTGCGGGTTCATCGGAGACGACGACACGGTTCGAGCGCTGGAGGTCGGTGCCGTCGAGGTGTCGGAAGATCTGTTGCAGGTGATCTACGGGATGGATCTCCGAGAGAAGTTCAGAGGCTCGTATGAGAAGGCAAGTGAGAGGTGTGAGGGCAGTGGCACGCAAGGCACGAGAGGCACCAACACGGACTGGCTCGGGGATGGTGCTCGACGACAAGAAGGTCGAAGAGCTTGTTCGCGAGATTGAGGACGACGCGACCGAGTGGAGTGAGCCCTTGCCCAAGTCGCAATGGCCCGTGCGTGGTCGCGGTCGCCCGTCGTTGACCGGTGAATCTCAGCACTCGCCGCGAGTCACGTTCCGGCTCGATCCCGATGTTCGCGAGAAGGTGGCCAAGCGAGCCGAGCACGAGGGCAAGACGGTTTCCGAGCTCGCACGCGAGGCGCTGGAGCAATACCTCGCGTCGTGACGAGGCACACGGTTCGGTTACGCGGCGCGTGTCTGCCGGCGCGTGAGCGACTCCACGTACTGCCTGATCTCGTACATCGAGAAACGAACGCACCCGCGAATGTGGACCGGTGTGAGGTCACCCGACTTCACGATCCCGTAGAGCGTCGTCCGGCCAATCGCCAGCACGCGTGCCGCATCAGTCGCTGACACGAGGAGAGGGCGGGCATCGTCGTCAGTGGATACCGGGTCTACCTCGTTCATGCGTCGGGGTCGAAGCACGCTGGTTCGGTTTGTCATCTCGCCGACGTTGAACCCGTGACGTCACGGATGACTACCCGGATTGCTACCCGGGTCGGCGCCTTAGAGGGGACCGAACTGATCGACCGAGCTTCACGGTCGCGTGGCTATTCGAGGGTGCGTCATCGAGCCCGGCGGCGCTGCTGCTCGCGTTCCAGACGTCTGCGCTCGGCCCGTGACGGCCCGACATGCGCGGCTGGGCGGGAGTGGCCGGCGTTGGCTCCGGCGCGCGGCCGGCGAGGGCGTTCTCAAGTTGCCCGATGCGTTGTTGCAAGCGGACAACTTGTTGCCAGAGCCGATCACGCTCGGCCGTGAGGTCGACAACACGTTCCGCCATCTCGGCGACGTCGTGGTGCCCACGGAGTGCTTCGCGGCGCGCCCGCTCGACGGCACGATAGGCGCATCCGCTCGGCATTTGAAGTCCACTTGCGGTGCCGACCGGGACGGCCAGCCATGCCGTCTCCGATTTTGCAAATGTCGTCCGGCATATACGCCCTCGTTCGGTTTGGGTTCGCCTCAACTGTCGACGCCGCACGTCACGGATCACTACCCAACCCGTCGTTGACAAGTTCACACTCATCGACGAAGCGCGAGCCGATCTGAGATCGAAGTCAAGGCTCAGCTGCACCACTGGCGTCTCAGGCTCTGGGCTCGCCGCATCACGTGGGATCCGTGCGTCACCGCCGGTGCAGATGTGCAGAAGAGATGGAAGTAGTAAACGCACGTGCACGGGGTGATCGTGGAGGAGCGGGTGGGCACGACGTCGGTGAGGAGGTTGGGTGGGGTGGTGTGGTGCTGACACGCCATCGCTGCTAAGAGCTGTCCAGCACGCAGATCGCCTAATACACGGGTGATAGTTCGGAGCGACAGTCTTCGCCCACCGCTGGCAGTTGGTGACCGCTTACACGCGGTTGTCACGCGCTGACCGTCTCAGCGACGTAGCCGCGACCGTCAGAGCGCGACCGCGCGGCCTATTCGATGCGCATGCTTCATGGAACCGGTGAGCAGGGTCGGTCGTCCCGGAGCGCCCTATCCGGTGGACAATGACTCACGGATGAGGTCGGCCGCTCTTTCCCCGATCATCATCGTCGGCGCGTTGGTGTTCCCGGAGGTCACCATCGGCATCACGGATGCGTCGGCGATGCGTAGGCCGGCTAGGCCGTACACACGCAACTCCGGGTCCACAACCGCCGCGTCGTCGACCCCCATCTTGCAGGTACCGACCTGGTGGTGGTACGAGATGACAGTCCGCCGCAGATAGTCGCGGAGATTCGATCGACTTCGCAGCGTGGGACCAGGATGAAGCTCGCGACTTTCCCACTGCTTCAGCGGACGGGTGTTTCCGATCTCGCGGCAGAGCTCGGCTGCCGCGACCATCGCATCCAGGTCGCTGTCGCACTTGAGGCAAGCGGGGTCGATGAGGAGGGCGTCGTCGGGATCGGAGGAGCGAAGCCGAATCGAGCCGCGGCTGGCCGGGCGGATAATGCCCGGCATGAGCGTGTAGCCGTTCGGCGGGCCTTTGAGCCCGGCCTCGTAGACGGGAACGCTCCAGCCGATCGGCTGAATGTCCGGCGACACAAGCCCCGACTTGCTACGCCAGAAGAAGTGGGTCTGCAGCAGCGACTGGCCTGACCGGGGAAGCGGTGGGGTCGTCCCGGTCGTGAAGACCATCGGAGCGAGTAGGTGGTCGTGGAGGTTCTCTCCGACGCCTCGCAGGTCGACGCGCACGTCGATTCCGTGTCGTCGCAGTTCGTCTTCAGGGCCGATGCCGGACAGCATGAGCAATCGTGGCGACTCGATCGTTCCGGCCGAGACGACGACCTCGTGGTTCGCTCGCGCTGTCTTCAGATCGCCGGTGTGCGTGAATTCGACGCCGACACACTTGTCGTTCTCGAAGAGAAGGCGCCGTGCCCGCGCGAACATCAGCACGGTGAGGTGAGGGTTGTCGAGGACCGGGTCGAGGAAGGCCGTCTTTGTGCTCACCCTCGTTCCCTCGCGAATGCCGAGCTGCATCCATCCCACGCCGGTGAGGTCCGCTTCTGAGTTGTGGTCCGGGTTGTAGGGAAGGCCGGCTTCTTGGGCGCCATCGACGATTGCTTCGTGGATCGGATGTCGTTCATAATTGAGGGCAACGTGATAAGGACCGCCGACGCCGCGGTAGGCGGACTCGCCGCCGTCGAAGTCTTCGGATCGCTTGAAGAGGGGAAGGACATCGTCGTATGCCCAGCCCGCGTTCCCTAGGTACGCCCAGTGGTCGAAATCACCGCGCCAGCCGCGCATGTAGACCATGCCGTTGAGCGAGCTAGACCCTCCGAGGACCTTGCCCCGCGGCCACTGCAGCTCCCGCCCCGCGGCGTGTTTCTGCGGACTGGTCCGGTAACCCCAATCGTCGGGAGAGTCCCACAATTCGTGGAGCCGAACCGGGTCATGGATGGCCGGGTTTGTGTCGGGACCGCCTGCCTCGAGGAGCAAGACGGACGATCCCGCATCGACGAGTCGTCGCGCAATCACAGCACCGGCCGACCCCGCACCCACAACAATGACATCAGCATTTGGCACGTCTCACCTCGCTCGCATGTCGCTTTCAGCCCGACTGACAGTAGGCGGGGGGTGACTGTGCCGAAACGTGGAAATCCACAGTCTTTGATCGTGACCAACTACCGATCGATGAAGCGGCGGGCAAGCTCGCTGCGCGAGCGAACCCCTAGTTTCCGGTAAGCCTTGGTCAGGCTCGACTCCACGGTTCGCACGGTTACGAACAGCTCTGTCGCAACCTCCTGGTTCGTCTTTCCCTGCGCAACCAGCTCGGCCACTCGTCGCTCGGCCGGCGTCAGATCGTCCGGGGACGCAGAGCGACCACCGATGCGAGCCAACTGTGCCTTGCTCTTGGCGGCCCAGCGGACCGCCCCCAGCTCATCGAAAATGCCAACGGCCCGGCCAAGCGATTGCCTCGCGACGCGCAGCTGCCGCGCTCGACGCTGCACCGACCCGAGTGCAAGGAGCGTCCTTCCAAGCTCGAATGGCTCCGACATGCGCTGATGCTGTTGCAGTGCCGCACCGAGGCAGCCAATGGCCGCGCTGACGTTGCCGTTCGCAGCTGCGACCAGACCGCGGGAGCGTGCTGCCTGTGACAGAGCGAGCGGACTGTCGAGAAGACGTCCCTGTCGTTCCAGCCACTCGATGAGCGGCGGTGCCTGCTGCGCCTCGCCGAGTTCGACGAGGGCCTCGACCAGGTTCGGCAAAGCCTGGAGGTGGCTCGGCTCACCGAATCCTCCCGCCCGTAGCCGACTTGGAAGCGGCGCGAGAACCTGGAGTGCGGCGACGGCATCGCCGGCCGAGAGCTCGCAGAATCCAAGCACGCTGCGGGCCTCGATCTCCCACAGCACGTTTCCCGAGGCCTCCAGGATCGCGACCGCATCTTCAGCCAAAGCGCGAGCCTCGTCCGTTCCCTGGTGAGCAGCGACGAGTGCACGCGCGTACAAGAGCACTCCCTGCCGGTCACCGAGACCCTGCTGCTGAGTCAGCTCGTGCCCGGCCAGAGCCAGATCCGCGGCTCTCAGCCAGTTGCCAGCCCGGCATTCGAGTCGCGCCAAATGAAGAAGACACGTCGAGCTCATCTCCTCGTTGCCATGGTCGGTCGCAGTCCGATACGCCTCCACGAAGATCGAACGCGCGTCATCGAGACGTCCGCGGAACATCAACAGGCATGCACCCACGACGTTCGGGTGGTAGTAGAACGATGGGCCCATCTCGCCGCCGAACGCGAGCGCTTCCTCCAGCCGCGGAGAGGCGATTGGTCGACCCGCCAGTACATCGAGAAGAAGAACCAGCGAGAACGACTTTGCGAGTGTGAGAGGGTCGCCCGCCCGATTCGACCGCTTCAACGCCTCGTCGGCATGCAAGCGAGCGCTGGGCAGATCGCCGGCGTACGTCCGCCGCGAACCCGAGTCGCCGATGAATCCGCGCGCACAGCGCATCGTCAGGGCCAACCTCTCTCAGCGCCTGCTCGTAGCGTGCCTCGCCCTGACCTGACAGAGTGTCGCTCCAACCGAGTAAAAACAGCACGCGGGCTCGCCCATGACCCGATGGCATTTCGTCGACGATTGGCTCCAGGATCGACCTGACACGTTCCAGCTGGCCCGCGGTGGCGTGGTGATCAGCAGCGACGATCCAGCGCAGCCACCTTGCCTCGATTGACAGGGAGGGTGTCAACCTCGCAGCGAGCTCGGCAAGCTCGGCAGCCTCCGCCGACGCGCCGCGACTCGCCGCGCGGATCGCCGCCTCATCGAGCGTGGCTGCTATCTCCGGGTCGGGCCGTTCCGAGGCCAGCGCTAGATATCGGGCGCGCTCCTCAGGTTCTGCGACGACCACGGCGAGACGGCGATAGAGCTCCCGCCGATGGTCGGCCGCCACTTCGGCATACGCAGCTGACGCAAGCAAGGGATGCGAGAAACGAATCCGATCACCGTCCAACTCGATCACGCCCGCATGGACCGCTGGCTGAAGAGCCGAAACCCCACCGGCGATCGCGGCATCAACGACGCCGACCGTCGGTCTCGACAGCGCTGCAGCTGCGAACAGCACATCCACAGTCTCGACGGGCAACGTCGCGATCCGATCCCCGACGAGATCGTGAAGGCGCTCTGGGATCGGCACCGGCGCGCCGGGTTCGAGTCCCCGCCCGCCCCGCTCGACCGCACGAGCCAGCTCGAGCGCGAAGAACGGATTCCCTCGAGCCGCGTCGTGAATGCGGCGCAGTGCCAGCCGCGAAAACCACCCCGAGCTCCTTGTGGAGGACCCGGTAGAGACCGTCGACGCCGAGCGGCCCCACCAACAGACGACCGACCCCGCCCTCCGACGACAGGTCTTCAAGTCTCAGCGACGACAAGGGATCATTCCGATGAGTCAGCAAGAGCCCGACCGGCTCGTTGCGTAGGCGCCGCGCCACGAACTCCACGACCGCCAACGAAGCAGCATCGAGCCAACTGATGTCGTCGACACCGATAAGAACCGGTCCCTCATTGGCCAGCAGACGAAGCGCGTTGAGAAGACCTGCGCCGATGGCCCGCTGATCCGGCGGCAGGCCAGCCGGCTCGGCAAGAAGCAGCACGACCTCGAGGGCGTGCCGCTGGGGCTCGGGCAGTTCACCGAGGACGTCGAGGTGGCCGTCCATCAGATCGGCCAGTCCCGCGTACGAAAGGGCCGCCTCGGCCGGCGCGGGTCGCGCCGTTAGAACGCAAAACTTCGACTCTCGGGCAGCCGCGACTCCAGCGCTCCAGAGCGTCGACTTCCCGATCCCAGCCTCACCTTCGAGCAGCAAAGTACTCGGACCGTCCCGGGCCGCCTCGAGGAACCCAACGATGGCGGCAAGCTCCTCCTCTCGGCCGACAAGGCCGGCACATGTAGTAGCCACGATGATCCCCCTGACGAATTTAGAGCTGCCGTGTTGAATCCTTACCCAATCGAAGCCCCGCGCCGCGCGGTGTAAGGCCCGCTGAGATTGGCGTTGTCCGCCGGGGCATCGCGCGTTCGCGAGTTCACGCGGTCGCGACTTGACCGTAGCCGCGACCGTCTCAGCGACGGTGGTGCCGCGATCGCCTTCGTAGAGTTCGGGCATCCGCCGCATCCTCGATGCCTACACCCGGTATTAGGCGATCGGGCGCGCGCCGCGAGGACCCGCGGATCCGTGCATCCGTGCATCCGTGCATCCGTGCATCCGTGCATCCGTGACCGGTTGTCAGGTGACCAAGAATAGCCGCGAATGGCCGCAGCGACCCGTTGGCCTGCGCCTCGCTCACACCTCAACACCTAGTTCGGAGGTCAACTCATGCCATCTGACCAGGTATAACGCTCGGTCGGTCACGGGTCTGCAAAGCACGACACAACGCCGAAGGCATCACCACTTAGCCAGCTCCACCAACCGAGATCGGGCGGCACCGCAATGAATGGCGATCCAGGTCTGCGTGGGCTGGTTGCCCGTCGGGCGATGTGCCGAATTCGTCTTTGACGAGAGCCGACACGACCCGCACGAAATCCCGCATGCCGAATCGGGCTGAGTCCCCACAGCGTCTGCCAAGACGATGCTGAATCCTCGCCCGTATTGCCGGTAGGAGACGTGCTCTGCGAGTTGTAGATCGCGGGTCGATGGCTCACGATCTAGGCGCGATTGTGTGGTAACGCCGTGGTAACGCTGCTCGTCGAATCTGGGCGACCGGTGGCGAACGGTGGCGGACGCGCCAACAGCGAAGCCCCTGCTCAGACCGCACTTCAGCGAACGCCAGCGCACCGTCCCGAACCCCTCGGGCTCGTTTCCTAAACCGTGTGTCGTAGGTTCGAATCCTACCGGGAGCGCCAGAAAGACCAGCTAGCTCCTGGTAACTGGCTGATTATTAGCCCGAACTGTCCATCCGGTTGTCCGTCTTTCGGATGAGTGTCGCATCGAATCGCATTGTGCGACTTCGGTTCATGCTTGACAGTGTGACTCCGGTAGGTGGGTGACAGTTTCGGGACGCGACTCCGGTAGCTGGGCGACAGTGACTCCGGTAGCTGCTTGACGCTTCGCGCCGCCGATGGGGGTCAGCCTTCTCGGTGACGGTCTTGGTGGCCGTGTCTGTTCGAGGGGGTCGGTGCTGGTGATCGTGGAGCTGAATGTTGTGGAACGTCGATATCAGGCTGTGCTCGAGGTGTTGAACGATGGGGCGACGGTGACGGATGTGGCCCGCCGGTGTGGGGTGACGCGCCAGACCGTGCATGAGTGGTTGCGCAGGTATGGGTCCCAGGGTCTGGGCGGGTTGGTGGATGGTTCGGCGCGGCCGTTGTCGTGTCCGCATCAGATGCCGGCCGAGGTCGAAGCAAGGATCATTGCGTTGCGGGGTGAGCATCCGGGGTGGGGTCCGCGTTCGCTCGGGCATCAGCTCGCCAAAGAGAACGTCACGCCGTTGCCGGCGTTGTCGTCGATCTATCGCTGTCTGGTTCGCCATGGGTTGATCACGCCGCAGGCGCGTAAGCGCAAGCGGTCTGATTACAAGCGGTGGGAGCGGTCGCGGGCGATGGAGTTGTGGCAGATGGACGTTGTCGGCGGTGTGAAGATCGTCGACGGGCCCGAGGCCAAGATCGTGTCGGGTGTTGATGATCATTCGAGGCATTGCATCTCGGCGCGTGTGGTGGCGCGGGCGACAGCTCGCCCGACGTGTGATGCGCTCGAGTTGGCGATGGCCCGATATGGGGTGCCGTCTCAGATCTTGACCGACAACGGCAAGGTGTTCACTGGCCGGTTCGGGCCGGGCACTGGTGAGGTGTTGTTCGACAGGATCTGTCGGGAGAACGGGATCAAACACATCCTCACCAGACCGCGTTCGCCGACCACGACTGGCAAGGTCGAGCGGTGGCACAAGACGCTGCGTCGCGAGTTCCTCAACGGCAAGGTGTTCGCCTCGATCGAAGACGCGCAGGCCCAGTTGGATGTGTGGGTCGAGCATTACAACCATCGAGCGCCCGCATCAATCGCTGGGCATGATGACCCCGTGGGATCGGTTCAAACTGGCCCGCAACGAAGCGGCAGCACCGCAACCGGTCGAACCGGCGGCTGATCCTGCCGGGGCGCTGCCACCGTCGGCGACGTCGGCGTGTCGACCGCAAGGGCACGATCAGTTTCGCCGCCACCCGTTACAAGGCCGGGGTGTGGTTGGCCGGACAAGACGTGCAAGTGGTGTGCGACGGCGGGCTCGTGCAGATCCATCACCGCGGGGTGTTGATCGCCACACACGCCCGCCGCCACGAGCCCGCCAAGCAGCAAGCCGGGATGCAACGCCAGACCCGACCTCGCGAGGCACAACCGCGGCCGACCGCGTCGGTGGTGACGGTGTCGCGCAAGGTCGACTCGTCAGGCAACGTGAGCTTCGCCGGGGCGAGCTACCGGGTCGGCAACGCCTATCGGCGTCGCCAGGTCCAAGTCGCCGTCGTCGGCGAGTCACGTCGAGATCGCCATCGGTGAACAGCTGATCCGCCGCCACAAGATCAAACACGACCGCACCCGTGAACACGGCGCCCTGGCCAACCCCGGCGGCCGACCCCGCAGGATCAACGCCGCGTAACCCCGACCCCGACTGTCAGGTAGGTACCGAACACGAACTGTCAAGCGGGTACCGAGGCTTGACATCGCATCGAATCGCATCGAACCGCCGATCTTGCCTCGCGAGACGACTTGGTGACCAGGCCGAACGCGGCGCTCGGTGACCACTGGCGACGGCGGCGCACGGTCTCGTTGATCTGCCATGACTCGTTGCACCGTTCGCAAGTCCACCGGCAGGTTGGATGCGTCGAGTGTTCGGTGCGTACGTGACGAGGAACCATTTCTCGATGGTCGGGTGCCCAGGCTGGTGGTAGTCGGCCGCCTAGGGATCACTCGGCTCGTCTATCCATCGATGTGGCGCCGGTCGGGACGGGTTGGACTGACGATGCGGTCGTCATTCGGAGCGCGGGTTCTGTGCGTGGCCGTCACGATTCCCCGGCCTCGGTCTCAGGGTTTCGGACCGCCTCGAGCCTGGCATCAAGCCGGTTGATCGCCGCGATCGCATGATCGACGTGAGAGACGATCTCGGTGACCCTCCCGGCGTGATGGTCGTTGAACCTGCCTGGCACGCGTTGGCGCAGATGGCTCAATTCGAGTTCGTACGTGAAGCACTGGGACGATTGGCCCTACGTGAACCAGTCGCACAGCCGCATGATGACGACACGGGCCGCGCCTTCCTATCTATCCAGTTGTGCCGTCACACTCATTGAGGGTCACCGGCTCGTCGACCCCACGACTGGCCCTCGTCTTCAGGCTCGGTCAGGACGCGCCCTCGTCGTTCGCGCTGCAACGGTCGCTTGAGAGCTGGAGCATCGTTGACCCCGTCACCGGCAATCGGTGCAGAAGCGTACCGTCGTCCGTTGGCTCATGGTCGGTCGTACACCGAGAGGACGGATCGGAGGCAACCCCCATGCACCACCTTCAGCCACAACCCAGACCGAGTCGGCGATGTCGCCTGAAGATGGCCCTGGTCTGCGGATCATGGACCGAGCTGCACCATCGCCGAGATGAGATCGTTTCCTCACTCGGCGAGTCGGACGGTGCCGTCCTTGCCGGGCAGATCGCAACCGAACGGGCACGATGGCTCGTCAACGCGGAGTCCGAGTTGGTGAGCCTGCTGAGTGCTCCGAGCCAGCTCGCCGACCGTGCACGCGAGCTCGCTCAGTCGTTGCCTGGATCGGCGACCGCACCGACGTTCGTCCTCGACGGAAACGCATGTAGGATCGAGGTCCCGCGAGACATGCGGCGCGTGGACCGAGTCGTGTGAGCGCGCCTGGCGACAGGCGTGGCTGCTGCTGCTGTCCGACGTGGTCGCCAATGAGTCGTTGTCACCGTTCGCGGGCCCATTGAAACGTATCGGTGGAGAGCTTGCCGCGTTGCCACGCCCGCGTCCCGATCGCGAGAACACCAGTGGTGTCGTGCCGGTTCACCTGGACATCGCCGCGCTCGGCTGTCGGCCGCCTCCTTGGCTGATTCCGCGCTGCGGCTTCGGCCAGCCGGACACGGCGAAGGTCGAGGCCAAATGACGATTCCATGACCGCCGACGGAATGACTCGATCGTGCGGTGGGAGGGGGCCAATCGGCCCTAACGCAGCCACAGGCCACCTGGATACATTCGCGAGAGCACTCACAGTGGAAATGCAGCATGGCAGAGGACGGACGGTGACGACGGTGGATTCCCCTTCGACGCTCCACGAACTGGACCGCGCCATCGAACCAGGTGGTGCGCATTCAGGCCTACATGGATTCCTCGACCGTAACAAGCTGAAGTCGATCCTGGTGATCGGCGATCTCGCCGCGATATTCCTCGGATACGCGCTCGCACTGTGGGCTACGGGTTTCGTCGGCAAGCACCGCGTCGTCGACGCTTTGTTGGTCACGGTCGCTGCAACAGTGGCTGGATTCTGGTGTCTCCGTTCGCAGGGGCTGTTCCTGGCCCGCATCGAGCGCGATCCGCGTCGTCGAGCTCACCCATGCCATACGGGCCACAGTGCTGCTGGGCGCTCTCCTCCTCCTGCTCGACCTCCTGGTCGGGTTCGACATCGGGGTCCTGGAAGTAGGCGTTGCCTCAGGGATCGCGCTGCTGTTCCTAGTGTCGTCGCGGAGCTGTTACCGATGGTGGCTCACCAACGCGAGAGCACGTGGGCTGTACTGCCGGCGGGTCGTGGTGATCGGCATCAACGACGACACGCGACGCCTGGTCGACCTGATCGCCACTCACCACGAGCTCGGCATCACGGTCGTCGGTCTGATCGGCGAGGCATCGACGGCGACCCGACTTGGATTGTCGGAGTTCTGGCTCGGTGAGATGTCCGACGCGGAAAAGTTGATCAAGGAGTGCAAGGCGTCGGGTGTCGTCGTGTCACCGCACGACATTCCGTCGCCACGCCTCAACACGCTGATTCACCAGATTCAGAGCGCTCACATGCACGTCTTCGTTGCGACCGGTATCTCGGGCATCGACGCGCACAGGATCAGATCGTCGTCGTTGGCCTTTGAACCGATCCTCTACGTCGAGGCACCCGTGCTGTCGCACATGCAGGTGCTCGCCAAGCGGATCTTCGACAGGGTGTCGGCTGCGGTCGCGCTGGTGATTGCTTCCCCGGTGATGTTGATCGTGGCGGCCGTCATCAAGATCAGCGACCGCGGACCGTGTTCTTCCGCCAGGAACGGGTCGGGCACGATGGAGAGCTGTTCGGGTTGTTCAAGTTCCGCACGATGGTGGTGGATGCCGAGCAACAGCTCGCCACACTCGCGGCCACCAACGAGCGCAACGGGCCACTCTTCAAGATGGGATCAGATCCGCGAGTGACGCGAGTCGGCCGGTTCCTCCGCCAGTCGAGCCTCGACGAGCTACCGCAACTGTTCAACGTGTTGGCCGGCAAGATGAGCTTGGTCGGCCCACGCCCAGCCCTGCCTTCCGAGGTCGACAGCTTTCCGGTGGAACTGCGGGCACGTGAGCGGGTGTTGCCGGGGATCACCGGACTCTGGCAGGTCGAAGCACGCGACAACCCCTCCTTCGAGGCCTACCGGCGTCTCGACCTCTTCTACGTCGAGAACTGGTCGTTGATCCTCGATCTGATGATCCTGCTCGGAACGGTGGAGCAGATCGCCGGTCGGCTGTTCGCCACGCTGTTCCGGCGTCATTCGATCGCAATTCCCTACTTGGACGCGCCGGCAACGAGGCCCTTGCGTTCGGAGACCAGGGCTGTGGAGCCCACACGAGATCGCCGAGATCCCAACGTCCCTGGTCGGCGAGCGGGGGACGTGGCTCCCGTCGACCGGCACCATCGACCGCAGGGGCAACATCGAAGAGCTCGCCGGCATCGTGCCGAGACCTAACAGCGGAGCCAAATCTATCCCGTGGGTGATGTCTGATGGTGACCGATAGGGCTCTGGCAGAGTTGCAGGCGGCCTGGCTGGTGTCGCACTCGTCGGTCCTCGACGAAGCCAGTGACCTTGCGCGTGACCTGACGCCTCCAATCGAGATGGGTGACGACGCCCGGACTCCGATTACCACATGTCCCACGGTGCCGGTTCGTCGATGTCAAACCCAGCTCATAATGACCCGAGCAGTGTGATGAGTCCATCGGATCCTGCTCTTGGGGCATCCGTTCGCCGGGGACTCGCCTGGAGCTTTGTCAACACAATCACGTTGCGCCTGGGAAACCTGGTTCTCGGAATTGTTCTAGCCCGACTCTTGACCCCCGAAACATTTGGGGTCTACGCAGTCGCGTTGGCCGTTCAGTCGATCCTGATGACCCTGGCGGACCTCGGGCTGTCCGCAGACCTAGTGCGCGCGCGCGATCCCGAGCGTCGTGAACCAACCGTCGCGACACTGAGCTTGCTGTCTGGATTATTTCTCACCCTTGTGATGGCTTCGCTCGCTGTTCCCTTGGCCTCGGCAATGGGCGCGCCCAAGGCTGCGCCGGTCATTGCTGTACTGTCGTTCACCCTCCTGATCGCCGGAGCCGGGGTGGTTCCCTTCGCCAGGCTGCAACGGGCCTTCGAACAGAAGAAGTTGTTCGCAACAAGCGCCATCGATTTTCTGGTTGGTACCGGAGTGACCATCCTGCTGGTGCTGGTAGGGCTCGGGCCCATGGCCCTGGCTGTCGCCCGGCTCGCAGCGCAGACAAGTGCGACGGCAGTTCAGTTCGTCTTGTCTCGGACCAAACCAAGATACGGGTTCGACCGAGCCACCGCTGCTCCGTCACTTCGTTTCGGAATGCCACTGGCCGCCGCGAACTTTTCTGTCCTGGGTGTTGCTCAACGTTGACAATCTAGTCGTTGTCAGGATCAGCGGCGAAGTGGCCCTTGGCTACTACGTACTCGCATTCAACGTCTCCAGTTGGCCCATGAGCGCGATCGGGACGGCGATCAGGTCCGTCTCGCTTCCAGCGTTCTCCCGTACCACCAACGCCCGAGAGGACTTCGGCGAAGAGGGATCCGATCCAATACTACTATCTGCAACTGCTCTCTCGTGGGCCGCGGCAGTGCCGGCTGGCGTAATGCTGGCCGTCCTTTCAGCCTCGTTGATCCGCCTGTTGTACGGGAATCAATGGGATCCTTCGGCGCCCGTACTGGTGGCTCTCGGCCTATTCGGCGCGCAAAGGGTTGTGTTTGACATATGGGCGACCTACCTCATGGCCCGTGGCTCCGTACGCGCCGTGTTTTGGATACAAGCTCTGTGGATCATCACCCTCGTTCCGGTCTTAATCGTTGCGACACGAGCCTTCGGCGTGGTGGGGGCAGGTTGGGCCCACGTCGGGGTCGGTTTGCTTGTCATCTTCCCCGCCTACATGTGGGCATTGAGTCGAGTCGGCGCAAACCTCGGTGCCTTGGCGCGTACGTTGTGGCCGCCCGTGGTGGCGATCGTGCCGGCCTGGATTGTGGCACACGCCATCGCCTCCCGATTCAAACCCCTCCCCGTGGCCGCTCTTTCGCTGGGTAGCATCGCCGGTCTCATTCTCTACTTCGCTGCACTGCACCGTTGGCTGCAAGGACTGAGACGGTCGGCTGAGCACCGGCCGCCGGACATCGACCAACGCACGGGAACTCCAGCAGGCACGGGCACTGACTGACTCGCAACCAAGGCCCGGAGCCGTTTGGACAGTTCGGGATAGGCTGCAGCCGTGGACAGAGCGACGGAGACTGGTCACCTCGTTCGACTCGCGCATCACGCCGGGGTGCCAGCAGGTGCGGAGCAACGAGATGTACTGGTTCCTGTGTTACTCTTACGAGAGGCATCCGAATCATGATTGTCAGAGTCCCGTCTTGCTGAACACGAGGTGAATTCATAAGCGGCACGGAATCGACAGTGACGACTTCATCGGACAGCAAGCCTCGGCTATTATTCTTCCGACTCCCACGGCCAGGGTTGCCTCCCTTCGTTGAGCTGCACCTAGGTGACCATTTGGCGTGTCTAGCGCATTTCTTTCATGTCACCCTTGTCGATACTCCGTGTGATTTTCGGGAGATATGCGACCTGCATCAACCCGACCTTGTTCTATTTGAGTCGGGTGTCTACGTCGGAGAACGCACGATAACCAATCTAACTGCGAATCCAGATGTTCCGCGATTCAGGCTTCTGCAATGCGGATGCCTATTGCCTAAGCGATCGTGTTCTTTTCCGATATGGAGCACTGGGGAGTCGACACGTTCTTTACGTTATCGGTTGCAATGGCAGAATACACTCCAGAAATCGCCGACAGACTGTTCGTTTGGCCGAACTTTGCAAATACCTCGTTGTACAGAGACTACGGCCAGAGCAAGGCCGTTCCAGTTCTCCTTAGCGGCAGCCAAGCTCCGCATTACCCCGGGAGGAATGAGATTGGCCGGGCTCTGGCCAATCGGTTCCCCACCTATTCAACACCGCACTTTGGCTGGTTCTCCTACTCTGAAGCTGACCCGATGGTGTTCGGTGAGACCTATGCGCGGCTCCTGAACTCGGCGAAGGTCGTACCGACCTGCGGTACGATAGCGAAGGAGGTCGTTCGCAAGCACTTCGAAATTCCAGCAGCACGATCCTGCCTCGTTACCGAACAGACACCTTCAATTGAGGCTGCGGGCTTCGAGGACGGGGTAAATTGTGTCTTTGCGACGAGATCAGACGTGGTAGAACGAGTCAGCGAACTGTTGTCTGATTCAGATTTGTTAGCAGCTATCACGGACGCGGGTCATGAACTCGTTCAGTCTCGTCATCGTATGATTCATCGGAGTCAGATTCACGACTGGTACGTGCTCAACAGGAGCCGAGGCCCGAATGAAACGATCGTTCGACCGCGGTCCGTTTACACCGCTCGAATTGATGAGACTCAACGGTGATAGGCACAACACTCCAGTGATCAGCCACGGTATTGACCGAGTACTTCTTCACAAGAGTCGGCAGCTTGCATCCATCGGCAACAACGGGCCTGCAGAGCGGTTTCTCGTTCGGGCCCTGACCTATCATCTGATTCCAGACGTACAGCTAGAGCTTGGCCGAAACCTTCTGAATAAGGGTCACGCCGCGGCAGCCTGTGAGTTGGTCAAGGAACTCGTTTCGAAGGAACTCGTCGATCACGGAGCGGTTGACCCTGACCCAGTCGAGTGGGCCTTTTATCTTCGGTGCCTCCTTTGCAGGGGACTGGTCAGAGCTGCACTGACACGGTCCAAACAGTTCAGCACCTTGCGACACCCCGAGCTCGACCGAATGCGTGCCGCCGTTTCGTTGCTCGCACGAGGTGGTTTCGAGCACCATTCGGTCCCTGACAAGTGCCGCGCAAGTGTCCATCAGAACTTCTAATGTCAGACGGCGATTGGCTTGACGGACTTACGGATGTTCTGCATCGTAATCGCCAACGTGCGTTGGCCCGACAACTGCATAGCTTTCGAGGACAGATGTTCAGCCTCGGATCCCCAGCGGCGACTTCGCAGTCCAATGCCAATTCTCGCGGGGAACGCCCCGCAGAGCATGTTCTACCTCTGATTGACTCCCCTGCGCGAGATCGATTCGATCGTGTCTGGATACGTCTTCTGGGCGAAGTCGGAGCGTTCGCTCATTGCCTTCGCTCGGCGCTACATCCGAACCCGCCGAGGTATGAGTGACGATCCAGTCGCTGTAGCGGTCGAACTCGTTGCTCGGGAGTGGCGACTCGACTCGGCGGTGTTCTTCGCTATACGCCGCAGCGACCTCGTCGTTGACGCCCTCCTCCGCGGGCTGTCGAGCAATCCCGAGCTCTCGAGCTCTTTTCGGTGCCCGAGCGACGATTGACATGGCGACCGTGTGCCAGGGATGCGCGGCGGGACCCTGAAGGCAGGGTGCTCGTCGTATTTGGACAATCCGCCCGTGGTGGCGACGAAGAATTGCGGCGCGCCCTATCCGCGGAGGTGGTTCTGCTCCCTCGGAGTCAATCGTTGGCAAGTGGCGAGGGCATATCGAGCGTTACTCGACAGTGCCGAGTATCAGTTGACAATGCAAGGCTCAACGTCGTCTGGCGAGATCACGGCCATCTTTGAACGAGCCCGCAACGACAATTCCATTTGCACGTGCCTGCGACCACTGACTCGGTGACAACGCACGGCCGCCGCGCCTTCCGACGTGCGCTCACACCGCGCCTTTTTCGAAACCTGACACAATGACCCGATGCCGGCATTCCGAGCCGATCCGGGCTTCCTTGCCGTCTCGTATGGTCGCCGCGGCGTTCCTATGAGCCGGTTGGAGCAGGTCGTCGACGTCATCCACGGCGATCCGGCGTCCTGCTCCTCCAGCGACCACGACTTCCTAGCCACATGGGGCCTTCCGACTAAGCCAATCCGGCGAAGGTGTCCTTGGCCAGTTGTGGCGCGAGGCTGGCCGACGACGACCTGTCGGTCGAGCAGGCGGCGACGCTGCTGTTCGAACGGCGCGTCGAGCTGGCCAACGTGCTCCCACCGTTCGGGGTGGTCGGCGTCGACGAGTCAAGCACCGTGGCCGCGACCGACGCCATGGGGCTCCCGGCACCTCTACCACACCAGTGGTGGTGGCTGGGGCGGCCATCTCGACCTCGTGCAAGGCGTTGTCGCTCCTGGCAGGATCCGGAATCCACAGGGAGGCGGTCGCCGCGCAGCTGCCTGGGTGGCAACTCGGTCTGCGAACCCTCCAGGCACGTGTTGCCAAGCTGGATGCCGGGTCGTTGATGACGCTGCGCCAGGGTAGGGTCGACGTCGCCCAGTACGACCCGGCCGCGGCGATACGGCCGCGAGAGATCGACGAGGCGGTACGCGAGAGCGCAGACCTCCTGCACGAACACCTCGGCTCGTACCTCGCGGATCATCCGGACGCCGTCCTGCAGCTCACCGGGGGCAGGACTCTCGCCTCCTTTCGAGTGCCATCGCACCCGCCGACCGGCGTGGAATGACGGTAATGACGCTGGCAGTGCCGGGCAGCGAGGACGTCACCATCGCTGCCGATCTCGCCCGACGTTTCGGCATGGTGCATCATGTCGTGACACTCGACGGCCTGGAGGCGTTGGGAGCGGCCGAGGCGTACCAGCGCTGTGTGACCGCAGCCCGTCGTCTGAGCTGCATGGCCGACCCGTTGGCGTTCGCCTCGCTCTCTTTCGCAGAGGAACAGATGGTGCAGGGACCGCGTATCTCGGGCCTCGGCGGCGAGGTTGCCAGGGGCTTCTATTACTTCGGTCCGGCGTTCGGGCTCCCCGTCACCACGGCCGCGACCCTGCCCGCTCGCGGCGTGGCGGATGTTTGCAAACGAAGCGGTCGCGGACGATCTCCTCGAGCCCGAGTTCTCGAGGTGGGCCCGCGAGTTCACGATCCGGGAGATCCACACCCTGCTCGCCGAATCAGGACAGGACTGGCTCAGGGCCACCGACGAGCTCTACTTCCGGTCAGCGGATGCAGCGCTGGGCCGGTGTGACCGACACGGCCGTGTGCTTCGACCGTGAGATGGTGAACCCGATGCTCGATCGCCGGTTCCTCGACATCGCCCGCGGCCTGCCCCCACGGGAAGAAGCGCAAGTCACGCTTTCTTGGTCGTCTCCAGATCCAGCTCGACCCCGGTCTTGCCGACCTACCACTCGAAGGACGACCCTCACCGCGGTCTACGCGACGGCGAGCGTGAGGAGCTCGGCGGCGCGCTCCGTCATGGTGGCCCGCAAGATCGTCCGCAAGGCGAACCAGAGGCTTCGCCACATCCACAGGCCCCCGGCGGGTGGGGCCGTCCTGGCTCAGAAGGTCGTGGAGCACTGGCGCCAGACGCCACAGGCGTTGGAACCCGTCGATCTCCTGGGCATCGTTCGCCCGCTATGGATCACCGAAGTGCTCGACGGCACGATCGCGCCCGATGCGGCAACGGTCGCCCTCGTCGTGAACCTCATCGAGGCCAATGGCGACCGTGTCGGTCTACTCGCCCGCTCCATCGGGCGAGCCGCTTCATTCGGTCGTCGACCGCGCACCGCTAGACTCCGCAACTGGCCGGCGGTTCGATCGTCGGGATAGGTGACTCAAACGTGTACTTCTCAGACGCCCTGAAGGTCGTCCTCCGCCGCTGGCGAATCGTGGTCGTGGGCTTCGTTCTCATGGTCGGTGCCGGGTTGTTCGCCATCAACGTGGTGCCCACGGGCCACCAGGCATCCGGGCAAGTGCTTCTCCTTCCACCAGTCGAGCCGACTCCGGTCGGCGCCCCCCAAAACCCCTACATCAACCTACCTTCCGGGCTTTCTTTCACTGCATCGTTGGTCGCCGGCGCGGTCACCACGAAGGACGAACAACGCGAACATGACCACCGCCGGCTTCGCCAGCCCGTACTCCGTGTCAGTCTTTCCCGGTACGGGCCCCTTGCTCCTGATCAGCGCCGAGGACAACGATCCAGCGGCCGCTCTTGCCACCCGCGACGAGGTGATCAAGCGGATCGAGGCCAAGCTGGCCCAGATACAGAGCGAGGAGAACGTGCCAGACTCGCAGCTGATCGTCGCCCGACAGTTCCAGGTCTCGAGTCGAGCTGAGGTGCTCGCAGGGAACAAGCTCCGCGCCCTGGCCGGGATCGCCGTGCTCGGAACAGTTCTCACCGTGCTCGTCGTGTTCTGGAATGACCGTAGGGTGTCGAGGCGACCGCGGCCGCTCCTCTCCGAACAGCCGACACCGGCCGCTCATCATCGCGGAGCGACGGGCACTTTCGTCGACGGTGTCGTCTCCGACCAGTCGCCCGTCGAATCGACTGCGGAAGACTGGCAGCAAGCAGCCGAATCGACCGAACCTCTCGGGCCGTGAGCGTCGTCGGCAGGATCAGCGCCCAACGCCGGTCGTGGTCAGTCGATGCGCTGGTGCCCGACAGGCGGCTCCCGGCAGCCGGTATCGTCGCCGTCTACTACGTCTTGCTGCTCGGCCTGCCGTCCAAGCTCATTATTGCCCAGATCGGCGCGGCCGGTACGCCCGCGAACTTGTGGGGCTTGTTCGCGCTGCTGTGGTGGACGTGTGCGACGGTGGGAGGGCACAACCCTGCTCGCACCCTGTCCCCGATGCGCCTGGCGTCAGCCGGACTCACCGTCGCCGTGCTCCTAAGCTACGTCGCGGCGATGACCCGAGGTTGGTACGTGCGGCAGACGTTCGACAGCGTACCGATGACCTGTACGACCTCGTGCCGGCAACGATCGATCAGATCCGCACCGTGATGATCGACGCCGCCGATCGCGGTCTGATCTCGTTCGGGGCGTGGATCGGCATCGTCCTCGTGACGGCGGACGGCGTGCGTTCGTGGCAGGACCTCGACCGATTGGTCCGCTGGCTGACCACCATCGCCGCATTCGTGGCGGCGCTCGGCATCGTCCAGTTCTTCACGGGCATGGACATCGCGGGCCTGTTCGTCATCCCCGGGCTGACTCCCAACTCCGACTTCGGGGCCGTGGCCTCCCGCTCGGTGCTCAACCGCGTCGCCAGCACGGCGGCCCACCCCATCGAGTACGGCGTCGTGCTCGCGGCGCTCTTCCCGCTCGCCCTGCACCGGACGATCTTCCGATGGGGGCAGCGTTACGCCATGGTGCCGACCTTCCTCATCGGCGTCGGCATGTTCCTCTCGGTGTCGCGCGGGGCGGTCCTGGCCGTCGCCGTCGCCCTGGTGGTGCTGCTCATCGGGTGGCCGTGGCCGTGGAAGGTCCGCGCCCTCACGATCCTCCCGTTCGCGGTCGTCGGCCTCCGGGTGGCCATCCCCGGCCTGGTCGGGACGCTGGTGTCCTTCTTCGCGAACGCCGAGACCGACCCGAGCGTCGAGGGGCGGACCCAGGACTACGCGGCGGTGCACGTGCTGTGGGCCGAGCACCCCTACTTCGGCCGCGGCCTGTTCACCTTCGTGCCGCAGTACTTCCGGATCCTGGACAACGAGTACCTCATGCTGCTGGTCGAGCTCGGGGGCAGCGGGATCGGCTGCTCGTGACCACGCTGGTGATCGGCTCCTTCGCCGTGCTCGTGGCGCGGCTCGGCCGCGTGCCGGGCACGACCCGCAGTATGCGCACGTCGGCCTGGCGATATCGGCCGGGATCGTCGGCGTGGTGAGCAGCCACGCCACGTTTGACGGGCTGGGGGGTTCCCGATGACGGCGGGGGTCACGTTCATCCTGTTCGGATCGGTGGGGGCGACGTGGCAGATCGTCGAGGAGGGTGAGCCCGCTGCCGATTGAGCCGTCGACCGAGCGTCGGACTCCGTCGGGGCCGCCTCGTCACGGTGACCCGCGACACCGTCGCCGTCGTCGTGGTCACCTTCAACAGCGAACCGCTTGTCGCCGACCTGGTAGCTTCGCTTCCGTCGGGGCTTGACGGCGCGGATTGGAGCCTGACCGTCGTCGACAGTGCATCGACAGATGGGGTGGTGGCTCGGGTCAAGGAGCTCGCACCCCACGCAACTGTGGTCGAAACGGGGCGCAATGGTGGCTACGCGGCAGGCATCAACGCGGGAGTGGCCGCCGCACCTCCTCATAGCGCAGTGCTCGTTCTGAACCCCGACGTGCGGCTCTCCCCGGGCTGCGTCCGTGGGTTGTTGTCGGCACTGCGCGAAGCCTGCGGTGGGTATCGCCGTCCCGAAGCTACTCGACGCGGACGGTGAGCTCATCGAGTCGCAGCGACGCGAGCCCGGACGGTGCTCCGGGCGTTCGTGGACGCCGTGCTCGTAGTCATCGGCCGGCCGGTACCGCTTGCTCGGCGAGGTGGTCACCGACCCTCGTCGATACGAGTGAGCGAAGAACACGGATGGGCCCAAGGCTCGACAATGCTGATAAGCACCGAGTGCTTGCAGCGCTGCGGACCATGGGACGAGTCCTTCTTCCTCTACTCTGAGGAGACCGAGTTCGGCGGCTTCGCGGCCGCGACGCCGGCTTCGTCACTCGCTTCGTGCCGACCGCGACCGCCGTGCACCTGGAGGGCGGTTCCAGCACCACGCCTGGACTGTGGGCGCTCCTCGTGCTCAATCGAGTCCGGATGTTCCGCCGACGTCACAGCTTGGTGCACACCGTGCCATTCTGGGCCGCTGTGGTTCTGCGCGACTACTGTGCCGTGCTGGGCGCGAGGACCAGCCGGGCCGCGGTGCGCGCTCTGCTCAGCCCGCGGAGTTTCCGTGAGATCCCGGGACCGGAGTCGGTTCGTGGCCGCTGACCGTGGGTACGCTCAGCGCAGTCGCTTGACGACGCCGACTACGTTGAGGCGAGGACCGGCGAGCGTGACGACTCGATCGTGTCGTCGTGCCAACAGCGGTTCCACCACGCTGCGGGTCTTGCTACAGACCCGTGCGCTGCCAGTGAAGGAACGACAGTTCCTCCCGGAGGCGGCGCTGAATCAATCGGACAAAAGTATGTCGGGTGGTACCAAGACCACCGTGGGCCCCGACTCCTACGCCTCTCTAGAGCGTGATAGGCCTTCGATTGGACAATCGCTGGACAGGTTGACATCGGTGTACTCACAGAGACGGTCGATGAGCAACGGATCGACCGTGCCACGCTCGAATCGTCGGCAGGCGGCGTCGACCGCCTGCGTGGCGAGTGCCCGCCGCCATGTCGCGGGCGAGCGTCGCTGCGTCTTCGAGCTGTCCACTGGGTCCGTCGAACAGAACCTCGTAGACCGTCCGCCGCTCCTCAAGATCTGTGAGGACACCAGTCATCACGGTGGCGCTCATGCTGGCTTCATGCTCTCGGTGCAATGCCTGGTCTGCTCCATCGACATGTCCCACGTCGGACACTGAAGCAACACGGAGCCACATCTCCATGTCTTGTGCGAAGTGAAGCCTCGTACTCAGGCCGCCGAGACGACGAATCGCAGAGGTGCGAATCA
>CAVYZS010000012.1:0-32620 GCA_963773085.1 Ilumatobacteraceae bacterium
TTCTCGAGCATCGTCGCGTAGTGCGCCTGCAATCCCTTGTAGCGCCCGTCGCGCGGCAGGCCGGCGAGGAACTCGTTCTTGACCACCTGCTGACTGATCGTGCTGGCACCCTGTCGCGGCGCGTCGCTGGAGAAGTTGCTGAGCAATGCTCGAGCAAAGCCACGGAGATTGACACCGTGATGCAGATAGAACTGCTGGTCCTCGACCGCCAAGAAGGCGCTCAGAACCTCGGGTGGGACCTGGGCGAGCGTGATCGGCTGGCTGTTCTCTCGTTCGAACACGGCGATGACGTTGCCGACAACGTCGTAGACGTAACTCCGTTGCGACAACGACTGGAACTCGGGCAACGACACCGGGTATTGGACGTGAGCGTTGGCGACACGCCACAACCGCGGGCCAACCGCGACCACGACAGCGGTCGTGAGCAGCGCCCCGGCAACCACGATCGCACCCAGACGGAGAAGCCAAGCAAGAAGACGCACGCGAGTTCAAGGCTAGTTGTGAGCCGATCGCGATCGTCGGCACCGGGTACCTAGCATGCCGATGAGGCGGCGCGTCGAGCGGCGCTGGCACGATCCCGGGCGCGCTCGTCGAACGCCACGACCCCGGTATAGATGTCGATCGTCAGCTACGTGTCATGCGGTGTGCAGGACACGAGATCGGATTGATCAGACGACCGTGACTTTGAGGGCCTCGTCGCCTTTGCGACCTTGGCCCACTTCGAACTCCACCGTTTGGCCCTCTTCGAGCGAGCGGTAGCCATTGCCTTCGATGTTCGAGAAGTGCACGAACACGTCGGCACCGCCCTCTCGCGAAATGAAGCCGTACCCCTTTTGGGCGTTGAAGAACTTCACGGTGCCGGTAGCCATTGCCTGTACTCCAAATTGCTTTCTGGCCCAGCGGCATGCTGGGCGCTGGGGCCTAACGCTAGCCGTTGTAGCGGGCAACGACGACAGCTTCGGAAAATCCCGACTCGCTACGTTCGGTCCGCCGCCTCGACCTCCGCGGCGAAGCCGTCGAGATCGCCCGCCGTCGGTTCGTGCTCCCAGACCTCGACAGAATCGAGGGCCTGGGCGTACCGCTCCTGCTGCCCCGGCTTGACGACGGCCCTGATCGGCACATCAGGGCGCACCACCTCGCGGTAGCGGCGCAGTATCGCCCGATGCTGTGGACGATCGAGGTCCAGGACGAACACGATGCCATGCGCCGCATCGACCATGTCGCAGCCGACCCCGGCCAGCAGCGGACACAACGTCTTGTTGTCCGGGCCGTGACACATCACGACTGGATGGCCATTGCGCTCGAGGAACGACTGATCGAATGTGGCGGCCGCGCCGCCGGCCACGTCGACCAAAATCAACCCATGATCGGTATTCATCGCAAACCCCCTGCGATCGAGAGTCTCAGCGCATCACCAGCCGCCGGCAGAATCGAGAGGCGAAGGTCACCGAGGCCAGAGAATCTGTATCAACGGTGATGACGCAATCACGTCAATCCGGACGTTCGACATGGTTGCGGACGATGGGTCGGCGTGACGGTTGACCGGAGATGTAGGGTGCTCACGGATTTTTGCTCGAGGCTCGAGGTCGAACGAATGCTCTTCGTCAGCTACACAAGGACCGATCGCGGCGGCATCGGCACCCTGTTGACCGATCTTCGTGCCCTTGGCTACGTCGTCTGGATGGATGAGGAGCTCTCCGGCGGTCAAGTCTGGTGGGACGAGATCTTGGCCAGGATCCGCGAGTGCGAGGCGTTCCTGTTTCTGGTCAGCCCGTCATCGGTCGAATCCGAGGCTTGCCTGCTCGAGTTGAGATATGCGACCGCGCTCAATCGAATTGTCATCCCCGTGCGCATCGTCGTAACCGATTCGACGGCCATGCCGTCGACGCTCGAAACGCACCAGGTGGTCGGTTACACGCAGGGCGACAAGTCCGAGACGATGGCTCTCGCACGGGCGTTGGCCCAAACCGAGGCAGGCCGACCATTGCCTGACCCGCTTCCCGCGGAACCGAGCCTGCCTGGCTCGTACCTCGGCTCGATTCGCGATCAGATCAAGTCACCGGAACCATTGAGCCTTGATCAACAACTCGGTTTGCTGCACCGGCTCCGGGCCAGGGCCGACGACGGGGCACGTGACGACGTGACCGCTTTACTCCAGAGCCTCCGCGGCACGCGATGACTTGTTCGCCTCGGTAGCCGCAGAGATCGATGCATTCCAGGTAACACTCGAGCCGCCGGCACCAGTGGTGGAACGTCCGCAGGGCGGAATCGCCAGTCGCTTCCGGCGGCCAATCATGCTCATCGACCGTGTCACGATCGCGCTCGTCGCCCTGGCGGTCCTTGCGGCGCTGATCGCGGTGCGCGGAGACCTCTGGGAGGTAGAAACCGACGGCTGGATCACGTGGACCGACGGCGGAGTCGAGTTGCAGCGGGCGTCTCTCCTTCTCATCGTCGCCTTATTCGTCGTGCTGGCGGCGCTCAGCTTCACCAGAATCAAAGTGGTTCGCAGGGTGACGAGCGTGGCAGCCCTCGTCGTCGCCCTCGTCGGGTTGCTCGCCTGGTGGTGGACCGGCGCGATCGTCGACGGCCTGCTGCTCGAGCAGTTCATCGCGACTGGCTCGGGGTCTGTCAACCTCGGCGTCGGCTTGACAGGTAGCGGGCTCTCGCTGGCCCTGCTGGTCGTCGCCGGAGCCCTCCTGTCGGTCTCGGCCTTCTCGGAGGGGTCAGCCTGAGCCTCGCTCCTCTCCGGCCTGCGCCTCCCAGAACAGTGACGATCGGTTCGCGGCCACAGCGCCGGCACTGGGCTCAGGTACCGTCTCGGGTGTGATTCGCAATCTCGATCCGCGTTTCTACTGCGACCCGTTGGTCCACCAGACGGAGCGAGAACGCATCTTCTGGCGTACGTGGCAACTTCTCGGCGCAGCAGCACAAGTCGCCGCGCCCGGCGACTACGTCGCTGCCGAGATCGCCGGTGCCAAGGTGCTGGCTGTCCGCTCCGACGACGGGATGCTTCGGGCCTTCCGTAACGTGTGCGTCCACCGCGGGGCACGGTTGTTGGCGGAAGGCAGCGGGCATTGCAGCGTGATCCGCTGCCCGTACCACCACTGGGTGTATGGACTCGACGGCACCCTCAAGCGCACGCCATGGTTCGGCGAGGACCCGGATTTCGACATGAACGATTGGCCCCTGCAGCCGATCAGCGTCGAGGAGTGGCGCGGGTTGCTGTTCGTCGCCATCGATCCCATCGAACCGCTGCTCGCCAACCTCGGCGATACCGTCAGCGTGCTTGCCGACGAACCCCTCGAGACGTTCCACACGTATCGGACTGAACGGTTGGTCTTCGATGCGAACTGGAAGATCTACGTCGACAACTTCGTCGAGGGCTACCACATCCCCGGCATTCATCCGACCTTTCACGCGGCCATCGACTTCGAGAGGTTCGAAACGGTCGTGCTCGACAACGTGATCAAGATGACCGCACCCCCGAGGGATGGCCTGTTCTACCGCGGCACGTGGTTGACGACTTGGCCCAACTGGACACTGTCGCTGTTCGATGGCGGTATGAACACCTCACGGATCAACCCGATCGATGAGGGGCGAACCGAACTGCTGTACAACTACTACTTCGCCGACGTCTCCGAACCGACCAGGGCGATTCGCGACCGCACGGTCGAAGGAAGCATCGCAGTCGTCCGCGAGGACTTCGGGATCTGTGAGATCACCCACCAGAACTACGCCAGCGGTGGGTATCGCCCCGGCCCGCTCAGCCCTCGCCACGAGGTCGGAGTCGCCTGGTTCCAACAACGGCTCGCATCCGTCTTGGCGTGAGACCGCGAGCCCCTACGCCTGCATCGGCGGCCCGCTTCTCGCCGCCGACGGCAGAGCGACCTCGTTCGCGGACCGACCTTCGACTCTGGACAGATGCTCGACGATGGTTGAGACTTGGAGCCGATCAAGACCGATGGAGGCCCGATGTTGCGTCGATTTGCGTGTCTCGTAGGCGCCCTTGTTTTCAGCGTGGTGACGTGTCTGATCCTGGTCGTGGTCGGTATGCGGACGAAGTCGCCACGTGTGCTCGGCCTCGTCAGACGGGTGAACCGTGCCGTTTCCAACCCGATACAGATGAGGTCGGCGGGGCAACCCGGTGCTTACGCATCGATCATCCGCCACCGTGGCCGCATCTCCGGCCAGCCATACGAGACGCCCGTCGGAGCGGAGACCACCGACGACGGGTTCATCATCGCCCTCCCCTACGGGACCACGACCGATTGGCTGAAGAACCTGGTGGCCGCGGGGACGGCCATCATTGTCAACGAAGGGGAGACCTACGAGGTCGACCAGCCCGAGGTGAAGCCGCTGGCTTCGGAGATCGCAGGGTTCTCCGCCGCCGATCAACGAATCCTCCGTCGGTTCCGGGTCGAACAATGCGTGCGAGTTCGACGGCTCCATAGTTCTGACTCGACGCAGTCTGCGGAGGATGCCGCGGTCTAATGACCTGGACGTGACGGATCACTCGATTGATGGCGGTGGGCGCCTTCGGCGACCTCGCGCGACGCGTGAGTCCGGCGCGGCAGGTCAGTGAGGTTTCTCGTCTATCGGAGTGTTCCCGGACACCCCGGGTGGACGGCAGACACTCCGACAATCGAGGCCGGGGTCCGGGCGCACTTCGACACCGTGGCGCAAGCGGGTGATCTCCTATCGTGCACTCGGCGCCCGAGCAGAGATCGCCTGAAGGAGACGACGTGACCGTCCAGACACCGACCCGAACGCTTCAGGATGTCCTGGATTCCGTTCCCAACTTCGTCGACTACCTCTACAGCAACCGCAAGGGATCGGTCGTCAAGGACGCCGTGCTGCGCCAGCCTCCCGAATTCGTCGCTCCGGAATTCACGACGTGGCGTGACGAGCAGCGGGCATGGCGCGAGGGGATCGCATTCTACGACCAGTCGTTCCACATGACGACGACGTATGTGCGCGGCTCAGACGCCCAGCGGCTCCTGTCCAGCATCGCTGTGAACAGCTTCGAGACCTTCGGTGTCGGTCGCTCCCGACACCTCGTCGTCTGCAGCCCCGACGGCTACCTCGTGGGCGACGGGGTCCTCTACAGCGTCGCCCCCGAGGAGTTGGTGCTGGTGGGTCGGGCGGCCGGCCACAACTGGTTGCGATTCTGCGCCGAGACCGGCGGTTGGGATGTGTCCATCGAGGCCGACGAGATCTTCTCCAACAATCCCGCTGGCCGGCGCACGGTATACCGGTATCAAGTGGAGGGGCCTCACGCACCGGCCCTCATCGAACAGCTCACCGGTGCTCCATTGCGCGAGGCGCCGTGGTCGGAGATCTTCCCTGTCACCATCGCCGGCCATCACGTCTGGGCCCAGCGGCACACGATGGCCGGCAACCCGGGGTGCGAGTTCTTCGGGCCCTGGGATGAGGGTTCCGCGGTGAAGGAGGCGATTCTGAAGGCCGGAGCCGCATTCGAACTGCGCCGGGTCGGGTCGCTCGCCTACTTCACGAACGCTCTGGAGCTGGGCTGGATCCCACGGCCCGTGCCGGCCATCTTCACCGCCGACGAGCTGCGCGCCTTCCGCGAGTGGCTGCCGGCGACCAGCGAAGAGGCAACCTGGGCTCTCGGCGGCAGCTACAACGCACCCAACATCCAGGATTACTACTTCACTCCGTGGGAGCTCGGATACGGCAACGTGGTCAAGTTCGATCACGATTTCGTCGGGCGAGAAGCGCTCGAACGGTCGGCGGGTGACGACCATCGGCGGAAGGTGACACTCGTGTGGGACCCCGCGGACGTTGCTCGGGTCGTCGAGTCGTACATGCGGCCCGAGGAAACCCCAGGGCTCTACATCGAGTTCCCCAGGGCAACGTATGCGACATGGCAGTACGACGCGGTCCACGACGGCCAGGGACGAACGATCGGGGCCTCGACATACACCGGCTTCATCTGGAACGAGCGGGCGATGCTCTCGCTTGCGGTCCTCGAGCCCGAGTACGCCAAGCCAGGCACCCGAGTGTCGGTCATCTGGGGCGAACCGGATGGTGGCGCCAAGAGCCCCTGGTTGGAGCCCCACCGCCAGATGGAGATCGGCGCCACGGTCGCCCCGGTTCCGATCGGGAAGAAATAGCGGCGATCGACCGATCGGTGGGCTCAACCAGCCGTCTGACCTGCGGAAACGTTGCCGAGATCACAACGAGTGGGCGCAGAGGGACTCGAACCCCCGACCTATGCCTTGTAAGGGCAGTCAAGGGAGAGGCCACCCGTGTAGTTGAACCGCTTGGTGGCTCCCCATCGGGCAACAGCGCCTCCACCCGGCGGCCCGCGTCTCGTTGATCGGTTGGCGGAACGCGACCAGGAACCGTTGCGGGTAGTCGTCGATCTCGTCGGGAACTCCCGTGCGTTCGACGTGGTTACGCGCCCGTTCAGGCGGTGAACGTCACAAGTTCGCCGGTCGAAGGGCGATGAGGTGGGCGATGTTGCTGCCTCCGCTGGATGCGATGGCAGTCTGCTGGCCCGTTGCACCAACACCCGGGCGCAGCACGTCAGCTCCCATCGATGACACGAACGTCGTCGACACGCCCCCGACAACCTCCCCCCGCTCGGACATCCCGACCGCCGACCAAGTCGCGTTGGACCGGTTGGTGAAGAACGCAACCAGCATCGTGTTACCCACCGTCGTGGTGATCGACGGCGTCGTCACCGTCGACGAGCTGCCCGTCCGACCACCCGACGCATTGACCGGATTTGTCGTGTCCACCCCGGAGTAGGCGTGAATCACACCCGAAGCAACACGCCCCGGCGTCACTCCCCAGGCATAACTGCCAGGCTCCGCCGCCCCAGCCACCCGCACATAGGTGGACTTGCGCAAAGCACTTCCGTTGGAAGTCGTCCGGACCAGCGTCCATCCCGCCGGAGCAGTGATCGTTGACGAGCCCGACACGTCGATCGACGCAAGCATCACATCGCCAGTAACCAACCCCGCCGGCCGCACCAGATCGATCGAACTCAACGAACCACCATTGTTCGAGCCATAGGTCGCCGAACGCAATCCGATTCCCGGACCTCTGACCGGTCGAAGGGCGATGAGGTGGGCGATGTTGCTGCCTCCGCTGGATGCGATGGCAGTCTGCTGGCCCGTTGCACCAACACCCGGGCGCAGCACGTCAGCTCCCATCGATGACACGAACGTCGTCGACACGCCCCCGACAACCTCCCCCCGCTCGGACATCCCGACCGCCGACCAAGTCGCGTTGGACCGGTTGGTGAAGAACGCAACCAGCATCGTGTTACCCACCGTCGTGGTGATCGACGGCGTCGTCACCGTCGACGAGCTGCCCGTCCGACCACCCGACGCATTGACCGGATTTGTCGTGTCCACCCCGGAGTAGGCGTGAATCACACCCGAAGCAACACGCCCCGGCGTCACTCCCCAGGCATAACTGCCAGGCTCCGCCGCCCCAGCCACCCGCACATAGGTGGACTTGCGCAAACCTAACCCGCTGTAGTCCGTTCGAACCAGCGTCCATCCAGAAGGAGCAGTAACGATCGACAAGCCCGACACGTCGATCGACGCAAGCATCACATCGCCAGCAACCAACCCCGCCGGCCGCACCAGACCGATCGAGCTCAACGAACCACCATTGTTCGAGCCGTAGGTGACCGAACGCAAAGTGATGCCCGTTGTCGTCACAGGGCCCGTCACGGTCCAGGTGAAGGTGTCCGTGGCATCCACCACCGCTCCGTCGCGGACGGTGATCGACACCGCATACGGGCTCCCCGCCGCAGCACCGAACCCGATCGTGCCGGAAATGATCCCGGTCGAGGTGTTGATCGACAACCCAGCCGGCAACCCGCTAGCGGCATAGACCAACACGTCACCATCAGCATCCGACGCCCCAGCATCCACCTGACACGACAGCACCCTCGGGATCGCTGCGATCACCCAAATCCTGAGCGAACACCGGCTCCCGATTGGTGTTGGTCACGGTCCAGGTGAAGGTGTCCGTGGCATCCACCACCGCACCGTCGCGGACCGTGACCGACACCGCATACGGGCTCCCCGCCGCAGCACCAAACCCGATCGTCCCGGAAATGATCCCGGTCGAGGTGTTGATCGACAACCCAGCCGGCAACCCGCTAGCGGCATAGACCAACACGTCACCATCAGCGTCAGACGCCCCGGCATCCACACTGACCGACAGCACCCTCGGGATCGCTGCGATCACCCAAATCCTGAGCGAACACCGGCTCCCGATTGGTGTTGGTCACCGACCAGGTGAAGGTGTCCGTGGCATCCACGATCGCACCGTCGCGGACGGTGACCGACACCGCATACGGGCTCCCCGCCGCAGCACCGAACCCGATCGTCCCGGAAATGATCCCGGTCGAGGTGTTGATCGACAAACCAGCCGGCAACCCGCTAGCGGCATAGACCAACACGTCACCATCAGCGTCCGACGCCCCGGCATCCACCGACACGACAGCACCCTCGGGATCGCTGCGATCACCCAAATCCTGAGCGAACACCGGCTCCCGATTGGTGTTGGCCACGGTCCAGGTGAAGGTGTCCGTGGCATCCACCACCGCACCGTCACGGACGGTGACCGACACCGAATACGGACTCCCCGCCGCAGCACCAAACCCGATCGTCCCAGAAATGATCCCGGTCGAGGTGTTGATCGACAACCCAGCCGGCAACCCGCTAGCGGCATAGACCAACACGTCACCATCAGCATCAGACGCCCCGGCATCCACACTGACCACAGCACCCTCGGGATCGCTGCGATCACCCAAATCCTGAGCGAACACCGGCTCCCGATTGACGTCGCTCACGGTCCAGGTGAAGGTGTCCGTGGCATCCACCACCGCACCGTCACGGACGGTGACCGACACCGAATACGGACTCCCCGCCGCAGCACCAAACCCGATCGTCCCAGAAATGATCCCGGTCGAGGTGTTGATCGACAACCCAGCCGGCAACCCGCTAGCGGCAAACACCAACACGTCACCATCAGCATCAGACGCCCCGGCATCCACACGCACCACAGCACCCTCGGGATCGCTGCGATCACCCAAATCCTGAGCGAACACCGGCTCCCGATTGGTGTTGGTCACGGTCCAGGTGAAGGTGTCCGTGGCATCCACGGTCGCACCGTCGCGGACGGTGACCGACACCGCATACGGACTCCCCGCCGCAGCCCCAAACCCGATCGTCCCGGAAATGATCCCGGTCGAGGTGTTGATCGACAACCCCGCCGGCAACCCGCTAGCGGCATAGACCAACACGTCACCATCCGCATCAGACGCCCCGGCATCCACACTGACCAGCGCACCCTCGGGATCGCTGCGATCACCCAAATCCTGAGCGAACACCGGCTCCCGATTGGCGTTGGTCACGGTCCAGGTGAAGGTGTCCGTGGCATCCACGACCGCACCGTCACGGACGGTGACCGACACCGCATACGGGCTCCCCGCCGCAGCACCAAACCCGATCGTCCCGGAAATGATCCCGGTCGAGGTGTTGATCGACAACCCAGCCGGCAACCCGCTAGCGGCATAGACCAACACGTCACCATCAGCATCAGACGCCCCAGCATCCACCTGACCACAGCACCCTCGGGATCGCTGCGATCACCCAAATCCTGAGCGAACACCGGCTCCCGATTGACATCGGTCACCGACCAGGTGAAGGTGTCCGTGGCATCCACGATCGCACCGTCGCGGACGGTGACCGACACCGAATACGGGCTCCCCGCCGCAGCACCAAACCCGATCGTCCCGGAAATGATCCCGGTCGAGGTGTTGATCGACAACCCAGCCGGCAACCCGCTAGCGGCAAACACCAACACGTCACCATCAGCGTCCGACGCCCCGGCATCCACCTGACCACAGCACCCTCGGGATCGCTGCGATCACCCAAATCCTGAGCGAACACCGGCTCCCGATTGACGTCGGTCACCGACCAGGTGAAGGTGTCCGTGGCATCCACCACCGCACCATCACGGACCGTGACCGACACCGCATACGGGCTCCCCGCCGCAGCCCCAAACCCGATCGTCCCGGAAATGATCCCGGTCGAGGTGTTGATCGACAACCCAGCCGGCAACCCGCTAGCGGCATAGACCAACACGTCACCATCAGCATCCGACGCCCCGGCATCCACCTGACCACAGCACCCTCGGGATCGCTGCGATCACCCAAATCCTGAGCGAACACCGGCTCCCGATTGGTGTTGGTCACCGACCAGGTGAAGGTGTCCGTGGCATCCACCACCGCACCATCACGGACGGTGACCGACACCGAATACGGACTCCCCGCCGCAGCACCAAACCCGATCGTCCCAGAAATGATCCCGGTCGAGGTGTTGATCGACAACCCAGCCGGCAACCCGCTAGCGGCAAACACCAACACGTCACCATCAGCGTCAGACGCCCCAGCATCCACACTGACCACAGCACCCTCGGGATCGCTGCGATCACCCAAATCCTGAGCGAACACCGGCTCCCGATTGGTGTTGCTCACGGTCCAGGTGAAGGTGTCCGTAGCATCCACGATCGCACCGTCACGGACGGTGACCGACACCGAATACGGACTCCCCGCCGCAGCCCCAAACCCGATCGTCCCAGAAATGATCCCGGTCGAGGTGTTGATCGACAACCCAGCCGGCAACCCGCTAGCGGCAAACACCAACACGTCACCATCAGCGTCAGACGCCCCGGCATCCACACTGACCAGCGCACCCTCGGGATCGCTGCGATCACCCAAATCCTGAGCGAACACCGGCTCCCGATTGGTGTTGGCTCACCGACCAGGTGAAGGTGTCCGTGGCATCCACGACCGCACCATCGCGGACGGTGACCGACACCGAATACGGACTCCCCGCCGCGCCCCGAACCCGATCGTCCCGGAAATGATCCCGGTCGAGGCGTTGATCGACAACCCAGCCGGCAACCCGCTAGCGGCAAACACCAACACATCACCATCAGCATCCGACGCCCCAGCATCCACCTGACCACAGCACCCTCGGGATCGCTGCGATCACCCAAATCCTGAGCGAACACCGGCTCCCGATTGACATCGCCCACGGTCCAGGTGAAGGTGTCCGTAGCATCCACGACCGCTCCGTCACGGACCGTGACCGACACCGAATACGGACTCCCCGCCGCAGCACCAAACCCGATCGTCCCAGAAATGATCCCGGTCGCCGCGTTGATCGACAACCCAGCCGGCAACCCGCTAGCGGCAAGACCAACACATCACCATCCGCGTCAGACGCCCCAGCATCCACACTGACCAGCAGCACCCTCGGGATCGCTGCGATCACCCAAATCCTGAGCAAACACCGGCTCCCGATTGACATCACTCACCGACCAGGTGAAGGTGTCCGTAGCATCCACCACCGCACCATCACGGACCGTGACCGACACCGAATACGGACTCCCCGCCGCAGCACCAAACCCGATCGTCCCAGAAATGATCCCGGTCGCCGCGTTGATCGACAACCCAGCCGGCAACCCGCGAGCGGCAAACACCAACACATCACCATCAGCATCAGACGCCCCAGCATCCACCGACCACAGCACCCTCGGGATCGCTGCGATCACCCAAATCCTGAGCAAACACCGGCTCCCGATTGACATCACTCACCGACCAGGTGAAGGTGTCCGTAGCATCCACCACCGCACCATCACGGACCGTGACCGACACCGAATACGGACTCCCCGCCGCAGCACCAAACCCGATCGTCCCAGAAATGATCCCGGTCGCCGCGTTGATCGACAAACCAGCCGGCAACCCCTGACGCGGCAAACACCAACACATCACCATCCGCATCAGACGCCCCAGCATCCACACTGACCACAGCACCCTCGGGATCGCTGCGATCACCCAAATCCTGAGCAAACACCGGCTCCCGATTGACATCACTCACCGACCAGGTGAAGGTGTCCGTAGCATCCACCACCGCACCATCACGGACCGTGACCGACACCGAATACGGACTCCCCGCCGCAGCACCAAACCCGATCGTCCCAGAAATGATCCCGGTCGCCGGGTTGATCGACAACCCAGCCGGCAACCCCGACGCGGCAAACACCAACACATCACCATCAGCATCAGACGCCCCAGCATCCACACTGACCAGCAGCACCCTCGGGATCGCTGCGATCACCCAAATCCTGAGCAAACACCGGCTCCCGATTGGTGTTGGCCACGGTCCAGGTGAAGGTGTCCGTAGCATCCACCACCGCACCATCACGGACCGTGACCGACACCGCATACGGACTCCCCGCCGCAGCACCAAACCCGATCGTCCCAGAAATGATCCCGGTCGCCGCGTTGATCGACAAACCAGCCGGCAACCCCGAGCGGCAAACACCAACACATCACCATCAGCGTCAGACGCCCCAGCATCCACACTGACCACAGCACCCTCGGGATCGCTGCGATCACCCAAATCCTGAGCAAACACCGGCTCCCGATTGGTGTTGCCCACGGTCCAGGTGAAGGTGTCCGTAGCATCCACCACCGCACCATCACGGACCGTGACCGACACCGCATACGGACTCCCCGCCGCAGCACCAAACCCGATCGTCCCAGAAATGATCCCGGTCGCCGCGTTGATCGACAAACCAGCCGGCAACCCGCTAGCGGCAAACACCAACACATCACCATCAGCATCAGACGCCCCAGCATCCACACTGACCACAGCACCCTCGGGATCGCTGCGATCACCCAAATCCTGAGCAAACACCGGCTCCCGATTGACATCACTCACCGACCAGGTGAAGGTGTCCGTAGCATCCACCACCGCACCATCACGGACCGTGACCGACACCGCATACGGACTCCCCGCCGCAGCACCAAACCCGATCGTCCCAGAAATGATCCCGGTCGCCGCGTTGATCGACAAACCAGCCGGCAACCCGCTAGCGGCAAACACCAACACATCACCATCAGCATCAGACGCCCCAGCATCCACACTGACCAGCGCACCCTCGGGATCGCTGCGATCACCCAAATCCTGAGCAAACACCGGCTCCCGATTGACATCGCTCACCGACCAGGTGAAGGTGTCCGTAGCATCCACCACCGCACCATCACGGACCGTGACCGACACCGAATACGGACTCCCCGCCGCAGCACCAAACCCGATCGTCCCAGAAATGATCCCGGTCGCCGCGTTGATCGACAAACCAGCCGGCAACCCCGACGCGGCAAACACCAACACATCACCATCAGCATCAGACGCCCCAGCATCCACACTGACCACAGCACCCTCGGGATCGCTGCGATCACCCAAATCCTGAGCAAACACCGGCTCCCGATTGGCCGTGGCAGTGGTGAAGCTCCACGTCGGGCTGGTCTGACTTGCAAGGCCGTCGCTCGTGACGGCGTACCACTCGTACTGTGTCCCGGCGAGCAGGGTCGGCCAGGCCATCGACGGTGTCCCTCCCGACGCAGTGGATACGGACCCGATCAGCTGAAAGCCACCAATCGAATCCATCGCGTACGGCAGCGTGAACTGGCTGCTCGCGTCAGTCTCGAATGCGCCCAGTTTCGGCGAATAGGTGTATGCCTCGATCGTGTTCGACGCAGGTCGGAACTTGTAGTAGCGCAGCCAGCCGTCACCACCGTTCACGCGACTCTGGTAGTCGGTCAGGACCTGGTGAACGGGCTGGCCGCAGGAGTTGTTCGACGTGGTGCGCCCCTCGCCGGGGTAGTGCCCGTTGACGACCAAGAAGACGTTGCAGTTGGGCGCGATGAGCTGGGTCCAGACCTGATCAGCCGAAAGACCGTCGGCGCGTGTCGTCACCCGCGAGGTCGGTCGCGCGTTCGAGGTGTTCAAGAAGGCGTGAGTGCTGATGATGACCTGCCGGTCGGGATACCGGTCGATGATCTCATTGGCCCACTGCACGGCGTACGTCGGCATGTCGATCTCGAGGTGAACGATCAGGAAATCGATGCCGCCGGCCGTGAACAGCTCGTAGTTGTCCTTGTTCAGCCGTTGGACCTGACCAGCCTCTTCGCCGAGCCAGCCGCCGTACCAAGGATTCGCCGGCAAGTCGTACCGGCTCGGAGGAAAGTACTGGTCGTAAAAGCTGGATGTGGTGCCGCCCGTGCCGAGGTCGTGGTTGCCCGGTGCCAAGTTGTTCGGGATGCCGGCGTTGTCAAGGGTGTCCATCGCCGAGTCGGCGCGTTGCCATTCCGCCTCGACGGTATCGAAGGACTCGGTGATGTCGCCGAGGTGGCTGACGAAGACGACGTTGAGCGCGTCGGCGTTGTCGACGATCCATTGCGTCTGTTGGCGGTAGGTATCAGCCCGAGCTTCATCTAGGTCGACGTAGTGCTGAGTGTCGGGAAGCACGAGGAACGTGAAGTCCTCGGCCGCCGCATTACCCACCGGTCGACCGTAGAACGATGTCGTCAGCTGGCCACCGTTCGGGTCGCTGACCTGAACCTGCAGCATGGGGCTGGTCGAGACACCCGTCGATCCATCGCTTGGAGCTACGTTGGTCGGCACGTTCGGGGCGAGGTTCGCAGTCGAGACGAACGGCGTGCCGGTCACCCACAAGGGTCCGTTGGTCAGCGTTCCGTCGATGGTCGCCCCGGCCGAGCTGGAGATGGTGGTGCCAGTTCCTTCGTTCGCGCCCCATCGGGCTACAAGCCCGGGAGCCACCGTCAGCGGCCCTGACATCGCCGCGTGGATCTGCGGCTCAGTTCGAGCGTGATCCCAGATGCGCACCTCGTCGAGAGTGCCGTCGAAGAATCCGCTGGCAACGCCGGTCGAGGTCATCGCGGTACCGAGCCCTGCGTCTTGGGTGCTGTCCGATCGCACCGGCTGACCGGCGACGAGCGGGGAGCCCTCGAGGATCCCGTTCAGGTAGAGCCGCCAGGTGGTGCCGTCGTAGGTGGCGGCGGCGTGGTACCAGACGCCGTTCTGTATGACCGTGGTGCCGCTGATCGGATGATTGAGGCCTGGAGTCGTGCCTGCAGCGCCTTCCTCGAAGTCGGCGACGAGCGTTCCGCCGGTGCCGTCGATGCCGAGGAAGTAGTTCATGTCGACGACCGTCCCGTCGCCTTCAGCGCGCCCTTTGTCACAAGGGGGATCGCCGTCACGCCGCCGGTGCCGGTGCTCGTTGTGGCGCCGGTGCCGTCGCGACGGAACCACGTTTCGAGCGTGAACTGAGCCAGGCCGAGTGCCGGAGCGTCACCGAAGGTGACGTAGTCATTGACCCCATCGAAGTCCAGCCCAAGGTTTGTCTCGGCTCCTGGATCGACGACCGAGATCGACACCTCGTCGAAGACCGTGTTCAAGCCATCGGTCGCGGTGAGCCGGAACACGTAGTCACCGGTCCCGCTGCCGGCGAATGACACCGACGTTGACGCCGTCGACGGACTGGTGATGGCGGCCGTGTCGGGCCCGGACACCTGCGTCCATGTCGTCGTCAGCGGCGAGGGAGTGCCGTTGTCGAGTGTGAAACCGTCGAGCAGGCCGTTACTGGGAAGCGTGATGTTCTGATCTGCCCCGGCGTTGACGATGGGGATGTCGAAGGGCGCCCCAGCGGGCCACGATGTGCCAGAACCCACGATCGAGCCGTCGGCGTCAGGGGCGACCGCGTCGTCGATCGTGATGCCCGTGCCCTCGCCCATCGGCCAACGCGCAACTAGACCGGTGGTCGGCACCGGCAGTTGATGGATGCCTGCGCGCAGTTGGTTGAGGTTGCGGGCTCCGCTCCAGACGCGTGTCTCGTCGATGACACCTTGGAAACGGGCCGTGTTCCCCACAGTACCGGTCGAGGTGAGCATCACGCCCAAGCCGGCGTGCTGAATGCTGTCAGAACGCGGCGACGCGTTCTCCACCTCGGTCACGTCGAGCTGACCATCCAGATACAGACGCCACGTCGTACCGTCATACGTCGCCGCAGCGTGATGCCAAACGTTGTCGGTGATCACCGTCGTGCCCGACACCGGATGATTCAACCCAGTCGCAGTGTCCTCGAAGTCAGCAGCCAACACATCGCCGGTGTCATTGATCCCCAACAACCAGTTGGCGTCAACGTTCGAACCCTCGGCCTGCGGACCACCATGAGTGACCAACGGAATGAACGTCGCCACACCACCAGTACCCGTCGAGTTGGCCACACCAGCACCAGTGCGCTTGAACCACGTCTCGATCGTGAACGTCGCCAGATCAAGCTTCGCCGGATCACCAAACGTCACATACGAACCCCCAGCACCCAGATCAAGACCGGTCGGTTGCTCCGGTGGGCCGACCGGCGTCGCCTCGGCGTCGCCGGAGCCCGCGGACTCGTTGGCGAGGTCATCAACGGCGGTGACCACGTAGTGGTATGTCGTGCCGTTGACCGCCGTCGTATCGGTGTAGGCGGGCGAGGCCACGAGCGTGGCGCCGTTGAGTGGGCCGGTGAGTACTACGGGAGCGGTCGTGCTTCGGTACACGTTGTAGCCCGCCAGGTCCGACTCGACGTTTGCGGCCCATGCCAGGCTCACGGAGCTGTCACCAGGCGTTGCAGCGAGGCCGATCGGCGGCGCCGGCGGCGTGGTGTCGACTGGGATGTTGAACGGGGCGCCCGCCACTCGAGACGAACCTGCACCACTGATCGTGCCGTTGGCGGCCGTAGCGATCGAATCGGCCACGAGGCTGCCACTCGGCTCGCTGAACGCCCAGCGGGCGACGAGGTTCGTGCCCGAGGTCAACTCGTCGTTGATCGTCGAGCGGATTTGGTTGAGGTTGCGGGCTCCGCTCCAGACGCGTGTCTCATCGATGACACCTTGGAACCGGGCCGTGTTCCCCACAGCACCCGTCGAGGTGAGCATCACGCCCAAGCCGGCGTGCTGAATGCTGTCAGAACGCGGCGACGCGTTCTCCACCTCGGTCACGTCGAGCTGACCATCCAGATACAGCCGCCACGTCGTGCCGTCATACGTCGCCGCAGCGTGATGCCAGACGTTGTCGGTGATCACCGTCGTGCCCGACACCGGATGATTCAACCCAGTCGCTGTGTCCTCGAAGTCAGCAGCCAACACATCGCCGGTGTCATTGATCCCCAACAACCAGTTGGCGTCAACGTTCGAACCCTCGGCCTGCGGACCACCATGAGTGACCAACGGAATGAACGTCGCCACACCACCAGTACCCGTCGAGTTGGCCACACCAGCACCAGTGCGCTTGAACCACGTCTCGATCGTGAACGTCGCCAGATCAAGCTTCGCCGGATCACCAAACGTCACATACGAACCCCCAGCACCCAGATCAAGACCATTCTGCGCTGGGACCGGTGCGGCGTGAACTGTGCCCGTGCCCGCGTCTGTGAACGTCTCGCCATCAACGGGCAGGAACTGCCACTCGTACGTCGTCGGATGCAGCACCAGCTTCGTGACGCCGTAGGTCTGGTCGTCGAGCGCCGCACTCGTGGACAACGGGGTTCCGGCCGCGTGGTGCTCTGCACCACCGGTTCCGATCGTGAAGTGCCGGATGCCATAGGTGGGATCGAGGGCACCGGTCGCGTCAATGGGCTGGAAACGCTCGTAGATGTGATCGTGCCCTGTGAAGACTAGGTCGACACCGGCGGCGTAGAGGACGTCGACCAGTGGCTGCATGGCGACGAGGTTGGTCGCCCCTGAACTGAACCGCGGCTTGTGCCAGACGGCGATGACGTTCTTGGTCGAGTTCGCACCGAGGTCGGTGATCAGCCAGTTGCTTTGCGGCGAGCCTGCCCCACAACCGCCCGTGACGTTGGCGCACTCGGAGTCGAGGTTGACGACGTGCCAGTTCGCGTCGACGTCGTAGCTGTAGTAGCTCTTGCCTCCTGCGTCGGTGGCGTTGGCCCCGAAGTAGGCGAAGTATCCGGCGAGGCTGCCCGGCGTCGTGTTCCCCCAGTCGTGGTTGCCGGCGACCGGTCGAGTTCGGCTCAGGAATGGCCCCCATGTGGGGCCATAACACGAGTTGAACTCGGCCAACGTGCCTGTCTGGTAGACGTTGTCGCCCGTGGTGAAGATCGCCCCGTCGAGCCCGGCCATCACGGCCGCCGTCTGCTCGTCACCCCCGCTGGTGCACGACGCGATGTCGCCGACACCGACGAGTACAGTGCCCGCGCTGGCGTTGGTGTGGAACGTCCAGGTCGGCCCGGTGGTCGACAGGCCAGCGTCGCTGACGGTCGCATACCACTGATACGTCTGGCCGCCGCCGCGGCTTGGCCAAGGCATCGTGGCGTGAGCTCCCGAGGCGACGCCCGATTGCGTACCGATCAAAGCAAACTGGCCACTAGCGAGCGGCCGGCCAAAGAACGACACCGCCAGCGATCCACCCTCCGGATCCGAGGCGATCACATCGAGCGTCGGCGATGTGGAGACTCCACTCGCGCCGTTGCTCGGCGACGACAGCGTTGGTGTACTCGGCGGAAGCGATGGTGCCACGAATCCGGTGACCCAGGTGGGTCCGTTGGTGAGTGTTCCGTTGGCACTGGCGCTGCCGCTGTTGGCGGTGGTCGTGCCGCTGCCCTCATTGAGATGCCAGGCACCGAGCAGACCCGCCTGAGCTGTGATCTCAGAACCCATCGCCGCCGAAATCTGGCCGGCACTACGCGCCACGTTCCACACCCGGGCCTCGTCGATCACACCGGCAAAGAACCCCCCGGCGACACCCGTCGAGGTCAACCCCGTGCCGATCCCCGCATGCTGAATGCTGTCCGAACGCGGCAAGTGCCCCGCCCCGAGAGCCAACGTGCCATCGAGCACCCCATCGAGATAGATCAACATCGTCGACCCGTCGAAGGTGACCGCGGCGTGATGCCACACGTTCGGCGTCACCGTCGTCACTCCCAGTAGCGGGTGATTGAGGCCCGGCGTCGTCTGCCCAGCACCCTCCTCGAAGTCGGCACCGAGCACGCCACCTTGAATCCCAAGCAAGTAGTTCATGTCGAGATTCGAGGCCTCGGCTTCGCCGCGGCCCTTGGCCACCAACGGAATGACCGAGGTGAGCCCCCCAGTTCCGCTCGTCGTGATCGCGCCACCACCGGTCCATTTGAACCACGTCTCCACCGTGAACGTGCTCCCACCCAACCCCGGCGCCGCACCAAACGTCACATAATCATTCGTCCCATCAAACTGCACCCCGGCATTCGTGACGTCGAATCCGGTGACCCAGGTGGGTCCGTTGGTGAGTGTTCCGTTGGCACTGGCGCTGCCGCTGTTGGCGGTGGTCGTGCCGCTGCCCTCATTGAGATGCCAGGCACCGAGCAGACCCGCCTGAGCTGTGATCTCAGAACCCATCGCCGCCGAAATCTGGCCGGCACTACGCGCCACGTTCCACACCCGGGCCTCGTCGATCACACCGGCAAAGAACCCCCCGGCGACACCCGTCGAGGTCAACCCCGTGCCGATCCCCGCATGCTGAATGCTGTCCGAACGCGGCAAGTGCCCCGCCCCGAGAGCCAACGTGCCATCGAGCACCCCATCGAGATAGATCAACATCGTCGACCCGTCGAAGGTGACCGCGGCGTGATGCCACACGTTCGGCGTCACCGTCGTCACTCCCAGTAGCGGGTGATTGAGGCCCGGCGTCGTCTGCCCAGCACCCTCCTCGAAGTCGGCACCGAGCACGCCACCTTGAATCCCAAGCAAGTAGTTCATGTCGAGATTCGAGGCCTCGGCTTCGCCGCGGCCCTTGGCCACCAACGGAATGACCGAGGTGAGCCCCCCAGTTCCGCTCGTCGTGATCGCGCCACCACCGGTCCATTTGAACCACGTCTCCACCGTGAACGTGCTCGCACCCAACCCCGGCGCCGCACCAAACGTCACATAATCATTCGTCCCATCAAACTGCACCCCAGCATTGCCTGCGGCGTGAGTGACGGTCGGTGCGAACGCAATCGCTGTGGCGATGAGAACGAGTACTTGCCCCGTGGCGACCGTTCGCCAGACTGGACGGCGCCCCACCGCGTGACGCCGCGTTGGAGCAGCAGCCGTCGTGACGCCGAGCGCCGATCCAAAGCTCGTACCCGTCCCTTGCCACGACCGACTCGGTCGTGTTGATCGCCCGAACATTTCCATCCCCTGTCCCCGGCGTATCACAAAGACCGCCGACCCGTCCGCGTTGGTTGTATCACATATTCACTAGCTAGTGAAACTGCAAACCGAAATTAATATTGAGCCGCAGTCGACAATGAATTCTAAACAATGTCACCCATCGTGTTCGACCCTTTACTATTTGTAAACCCTCACCCTCTAGTTGAGGCTGGGTATTAGCTGCGGTCGAATGCGCACTCTCCGTACGACTCGGCGCAGAAGCTCACGGAGCGTGGGGGTATGACAGACGGCACGTCAGTCAAATTCGAGAGGACAGCGGCGGTGCATTTGACGATACCCGGAGGCGCGATGCTTCAATTGAAATTGAATAGTAGCCCCGCTTGGACCTTTGCGATCGTGGCCTTGCGGCACTGGCCCCGATGTCCCGGCAAGTCGTTCATTCACCGATGTGAAAACGGTTCAGCCCCGCCATCACGACGGAGGCTGTGGAGTCGAACGACGTCGACCTGGTTCGAGCGAGCGCGGGCCGGCTTGTGGTGACGCTCGGCCATGAGATCCTGACCTCGACGATCGCAGCATTTGCGGCCAGCGGGAACAGCGACGGCGGATCGAGCGACCTGGACGGTGAGATCGAGACGTTGGCGATATCTCCTGACGGATCGACGATCTGCATCGTGGTCGACGGCGACGATGGTCTTGAGGTGCGCTCACGCCGATTTGGCAAAATCGTCGAGCGTGGGGTGGTTCCTGAAGGGTTCAGCTCGACGGTGGCAGCGATCGGTGACGATGGCACGGTCGTGATCGCCGGGCTCCGATCGGCTACCGAGGCGGTCATCGCGGTTGCCTCATCGAAGGGCCGCCCGTCGAATGCTGGCAGGTTGACCAGCCACGCTCAGTTTTCCGGACCGCTGACCACATCACTCGAGAAGTGGGCGCAGAGGGACTCGAACCCCCGACCTATGCCTTGTAAGGGCAGTCGGCGGAACAGGGCACTCGTGTAGTTACACCTCTCGGGTGGATCGCGTATGGGTATCGGGATGCGTACGCCAACGCATGTGTGTTGTCGCTTCGTGCCGATGACACGCTCGACGATGTCGACGAATGGTTGAACGACGATCAAACTCGGCACGAGAGTTGCAACGCCGCTAGCCCAACCCGCAATCAGAGGCCCGAAGATGTCATCGGCCACAGTTCAACCCTTCGCCAGCACACGCCGGATGGCGTCCTGCCTTTCGGAGTCGAGCCGCGCCGTGATAGGCGAGGCGGACGCGTGCCGGTACCATCCAGCGCGATGAGCACCTATCTCGTTGTCGACCTCGACGTGCACGACCCGGAGGCATTCGGTGCATACCGAGCTCGAGTCGGCGATTTCGTCGAACGACACGGCGGCGAGTATCTGGCCCGCGGCGGCGACACCGAGGTGCACGAAGGTGACTTCGTGCCCCATCGCGTCATCGTGTTCCGCTTCCCCGACCGCGAGGCGGTCCATCGTTTCTACGCCGATCCTGAGTACCAAGAGCTGGCGAAGATCCGCCACGCCTCCGCCCACACGATCGCCTTCTCCGTCGACGGCCTGTAGCCGCTGCGTGCGCCAAAACGGCCGAGTCAGCGAGCGCTGACCCGGGTTCAGCCGCTGAGTTCCAGTCTGATCGGGAGCGACCTGAACGTGGAGACGAAGGTCGTCCTGGAGTACTGCACCTCGCCATCGAGTTCGAGCAGTTGGACACGTGGCAGAAACCTCTCGAAGAACGTGTTGAGCTGGAGCCGCGCCAACGTGCTGCCGATGCAGCGATGCGGACCGAACCCGAAGGCCAAGTGCTCCCGAACGTCTTGGCGGGCCACGTCGAATCGGAAGGGCTCGTCGAAGACCTTCTCGTCGCGGTTCGCCGACGCCCACGACAGCAGCATCCAGTCGCCGGCCTGGATCTCCTTGTCCCCCACGATCGTCGGCGACACTGCGTTACGCATGAAGTGCTTGGTCGGCGTCACCCAGCGCATCATCTCTTCCACAGCGTTGCCGATGAGTTCGGGATGTTGCATCAGCCGTTCGAGTTGAGCGGGGTGGCGAGCGAGTGCCTCGATCCCTCCGGCAAGCACGGTTGCCACGGTGTCGTGACCGGCCGCCGACAGCAAGATGAAGTACGGCACCAGCAGATCGGGTGGCAGCGGCTGGCCGTCGACTTCGGCGTTGGCGAGCACCGAGCCAAGCGAGTCGTCGGGCTCGGCGCGTAACCGGCCGGCCAGTCCCATGAAGTAGCCACCGAGTTCCTGCACGACCTGTGCGAGGGTGGTCTCGCGATCGCTACGGGCGACGGCCTCATCGTCGATGCCGAACAGCTCGCTGGTCCAGTTGTGAATCTGCAGGTCATCCTCGGGCGGGACACCGAGCGTGGCGTTGATGAACCGCAGAGGCATGCCGGCCGAGACGACGTTGGCGAAGTCGATTCGACCATCGCCTGCGCTCAACGCGTCGATCCGTTCCTGGGCGATAGCCGCGATCTCGGCCTGGCGTTTCCGGATGACACCCGGGAGGAACCACTCAGCGATGAGGGCGCGGTAGGTGCGATGCTCGTCGTCGTCCATCCCCACCAGATTCCGAACGGGTGGGCCGCCGCCCTCGCGATTGGGCCCAGGCACGAGAATCGGATACGGAGCGTTCTTGAACACAGCGCTGCACTGAGCGACGTCTTTGACGTCGGCATGGTGGATGACCGCCCAGAACGGCGCGAAACCTGGGTCCTCGATCCTGATCGGCCCGGGCGACTGCCGGAAGGAAGCCGCCCGCGCATGCCACCCGTCGAAGTCGGCGTATGCGTCGGGGTTGGTGAAGATGCTTTGGCCTGGCGACTCCATGGTCATGATCCTTCCGATGCTTGCTGTCACTTGAACTCGACCGAGACGTCACCGAGTCTCGAACCGCGCCCTGAGGCGACCCCACGCCGCCACGGTAAGGATTGACGCAGAGATCATCAAGGCCTTGTCGTTGAACATCGTCGTCCACTCGGCCTCGCGTTCGTTGTGAGATTTGCATGCTTCCTCGACTGAAGGCGTTCCGGGCGGCGAAGTCCGGGGCTCTTCGCAGTGGGCGCAGAGGGACTCGAACCCCCGACCTATGCCTTGTAAGGGCAGTGCTCTAACCAACTGAGCTATGCGCCCGTCGAAACGGAGCCGTCAGCCTACAAGCGTCGCCGGCGAGCAGCGAGAAGTGCCGCCGACCAGGTCTGGAGTGGCCGCAGCGCAACCGGGGTGCGCCGCGCCGCAGGGTCGAGAAGAACCATCGGACGGTCGAAGGTATCGACGACCTCGATACCCGCCTCCTGACAGATCAGCCACCCACCGAGGTAGTCCCAAACTCCGTGCTGGTCGTGCCGAAGTCGACGTAACCATCGACCGCACCGTCGGCGAGTGCACACAGGTCGAGCGCGCACGCACCCAACGCTCGGAACTGGGCCCAACCGACGTCGGGCGGAGGAACGGCCGACACCGCGACGATCGCATCCGACAGCTCCGTGCAACCCGATGGGCGAAGGCGTCGTTCGCCACACCACGCGCCTCCTCCACGTCGAGCCGAGAATCGCACACCGCTGGCCTGATTGACCACGACCGCCGCTGCCGGACCATCAAGGTCGACGAGGCACAGCGATGTCGCGTACCACGGGATGCCGCGACTGGCGTTGGTGGAACCGTCGATCGGGTCGATGACGACGATCTCGCCGGTTACGCCCGGATCGAAGCCGCTTTCCTCCGACAGGACGCCGACCCCGGCGCGGCGCAGACACGGCCAACGCAGCCTCGTCGGTCGTCACGTCGAGGGCGTACTGCCCGTCACGCCCGCCCGAAGGTCCCCAGTCGGTGATCGTGCGCATCGCCACCGCTATCGCATCGGCGACATCGTGCAGCAATCCCAGGCGGTCGGCGATCATCCCTCCTCACGGTAGTGTCGACATCCATGGCAGTCATCGATGTGGCCGGATTCGTCGCCGAGTTGAAGAGCCATGCCGTCGACCACGGATTTCACGTGCACGACGAGCGTCATTTCGTCGAGACCTATTCGCTGCGTCAGCTGTGGGAAGTCGACCTGCACCCGGAAGAGGCCTGCAACGGGCCGATCGATCTGCACCTCTCGCTCGAGGTCGATCCCCGGGCGTTGCTCGGTTTCGAGGACGAAGTCATCAAGCAGGACGATCCCGACGCCGACCCCCCTCGCGGCTTCACCTTTCCGCTGCTCTTCACCTGGACACTGCCTCCGCTGCCCGAGCCGCCCGACCTCCTCGTGCTGGCCACCGAGATCGCCGGTGTCGGTGGCCTCGAGCTGCCGGTCGAAGTGTCCGCCACCGACTCGTTCGCCAGCGTCACCGATGCTCCCGAGCGCAGCCTGGCGATGGTGGCGCGCATCCCGGTCGATCTCGCCGACGTGCTTCTCGGCGAAGAGACGCCGTTCTGCGAAACGCTCGACCGCTGCAAGGAAGTCAGTTTGTTCCTTCTCGACCATGCTCCGGGATGGCTCGCCGAGTCGTGAACTAGGGTGCGGTCATGCGCGTCAGTGAACTCATCGAGATCCTGCGAGATCAGCCACCTGAGGCCGAGGTCGAACTGGCCATCGTCGCCCCGGTCGTCGACGAGAACGACGACATCACCGTCGATCGGTACAGCGTCGAGGGCATGCTGCCGTGGAAGGACGACGAGCCCGACGAGGACGAGGAAGAAGACGGCTTGGTGATCTGGTTGGTCGGCGGCGAAGACGACGATGTCGATGCATTTCTCGACGCCATCGAGCATCCCGACGACTGATGACACCGGAGGAGCGGTATCGCTTCGACATTCAGGGTTACCTCGTCCGTCGGGGGGTGCTGTCGTCCGGCGACATCGAGGCATTGAACGTCGCCATCGACGTGCTCGGGGTACCCGAGCCGGGCGACGACATCATGAGTCAGCGATTCGGCAACCACCTCACCGCAGCGCGCCGATTCCGCGACCTGGTGGATCACGAGAGAATCCTCGACGTCGTCCTCGAACTGTGCGGCCACAACGCCCGCCTCGATCACGCCTACGGGATCATCATGCGCCCGGGCACGCGTGGTCTCGGGCTGCACGGCGGTGGCAAACCGTTCGACCCTGCTCAGTACTACACGGTCGATGGTGGCAGCATGCGCAGCGGGCTGCTCGCCGTGCAGTGGGCGCTCGTCGACCATGTTGCCGGCCGCGGCGGATTCCTGTGTGTGCCGGGCAGCCACAAGGCGAACTTCCCCATGCCCGCACAGGTGGCCGACGAAATGGCGACCGAGGTACCTCTCGGCGCCGGCGACGTCGTGGTGTTCACCGAGGCGCTCACCCACGGCACCGCGGCATGGCATGGCCCGAAGCAGCGGAGGTCGTTGCTCTACAAGTACTCCCCTGGGAACTCGGCTTGGTCGCACGAGGTGTGGCCCACCCAACTGGTCGAGGCATGCACGCCGCGGCAGCGACTGCTCCTGCAACCCCCTTCGGTCGGCAACCACCGCCCCGTGCAGTGATCACAAACCTGTTCGTCTACGGCACGTTGCGGCCCGGACAGGAACGTTGGCCCTACCTCGCCCCGTTCGTCATCGATGACGGCCACGACGACGTCGTGCCCGGCGTCTTGTACGACACCGGTCGCGGCTATCCAGCTGCGCGGTTCGATCATTCCCGCTCGATCCACGGCAGGGTCTACCCATTGCGCATCGATCGGCTCGCCGAGTGCTTACAGTTGCTCGACGAGGTCGAGGGGGCAGTGCTCGACCTCTTCCGGCGGGTGGCGATCACCACCTCGACCGGCGTCAGCGCCTGGGCATACGAATACTGCGGGGAGGTCTCACTTCCGGAAATCGTCTCCGGAAGTTGGGTCAACCGATAAACAAGAAGCTCCGCCAGCCTCCGCGGAGCGAACTTCGTCGCTGACAACATGTTGGGCATGTCCGGAGCGACAAAGTTGTCGTGGGGCGGGCGGGGATCGAACCCGCGACCTAGGGGTTATGAGTCGACGTTGAGCCGTCCAGCGGATGTTATATAATGCCATCTACCTGGTGTTCGTCCGGTCGCCCGTCCAGGCGGTGATGCGCTGTGATGCCCCGTATCGACAAGTTTGTTGGATGGAATGTTGGATCGAGACCACGTATAGGGCGGAGAGAATCGCCTTCAGCTACCGCAGGACAAATCACGCAGACAGGGGACACTCTCGGCGTGTGTCCGTGGTCCGGCGAAGGGTCGGCTGTTGCCCCGACGGTGAGGTTCAACCAATCTGGATGGAGGCCAGGACCTCGTCGAGTGCGGCTCGGTCCTGCTGCGACGTGTCTGGGAAGGACCCTGCCACGATCATGAGCCGCTCGCCGTCGATGTCGAGAATCCAAATCTTTAGTTCCTGATTGGTTCTGCCTCCTAACTCGTTCTTGCAACGACTGACGTTGGTGAGCCCTGGTCCTCCCATGGAACAGTGGGAGAACAATCCGCTGCAGTCTTTCGGGTTCTTGGCTTCCGCGGAGACCGTGAGCTCGATCTCTTTTGCGTCGAACCCGTCGACGGTGACGTCCCTCGCCGCGGTGGCGTCGACTCCGGTCAGGTTTGTCCACGCCGAGACGAGGTCGTCAATGGTCGGTCCGACCGGGTCGCTGAGCGCCGACTGGCAAAGGTGGGTATAGAAGGGGACCCGAGCGCCGACGAAGACCACCCCGATTCGCGGGTGGCCCTTGACCACCCCGAAGTAGGGCAGGTCGTTGATGTCCGCCTCGTTGCCGAACGTCGAACCGTCGGGGCGGACCTTCGCCCAGCCATCCGGGACGGTGAAGGTCACACGCTTCGTACTTGGTGTTTCGAAAGCACCGACGACCCGGCGGGGTGCGACGGTGGTCGATGCGACGGTGGTTGCTGCCCCGGGTGCCGGTTCCACGCCGTCATCGGAGTTCGGGCTGTTGGTGGCGATTGCGGCGACGCCGATGACGGCAACGACGGCTGCGGCAGCCATCGTCAGGCGCCGTCGGTTTCTGGTTTCGCTGGTGGGTGGTGAGTCGACGGACACGTCGATCTCCTTCACTGGAACGAGGTGTTGTTCGGGTTCCGTCTCGGTGTCAGGGTCCTGCGCCGCAATCCGGGTGAGAATCGAGTTCCAGCGGTTGGGAGATGGAGTTGCTCGGTCGGCGATCTGTCGCAGATCGCGCACGATCTGGTGTTCCAGGCGATTCATGCGACGATCTCCTTTCGCATCGCTTGCAATGCTCGTCGCAGATGGGAACGCACCGTGGCTGCAGGCTGGTCGACGATCGCGGCGATCTCCGACGCGTTGCATCCGCAGTAGTACCGAAGCACGACCGCGATCCGCTGCTCTTCGGTTAGATGCTCCAACACGTCCCACAGCGATTCGGCCTCCGGAGCGAGATCCGTCGGCCGAAATGCGTATTGACCCATCATCCGGCGACGTCGAAGTGCTGAGCGGCACCTACTCACCACGACGGCTCGCAGGTATCCACCGGGCTGTTGTCCCAAATCGGCGATTCGTCGCGAGATTTCCACGAACGAGTCCTGGACGATCTCCTCGGCTTCTGCGTTGGTCCCGACGAGCGTGAATGCAAGCCGCACCATTCCGGTGTATTCGGCTCGGTACAAGACCTCGAGCGCGGCGGTGGGCCCCTGTCGGACCGCCACGCTCTTGATCTTGGGCATACTCTCCATCACCCCCTACAGCGCACGAGATGCCCAAAGTGTTGCAGCCGATTCGCGGCGCGGCATCCGCCTGCCGTTTGGCAGGGAGAGGGTGCCGAGCCTGTGTGGATTTTGCCTAGCTATACCGACCGATGCGGCGTTACTCGAGGTCGTTCGTGGCTAGCGGCCAAGCTCCGGTACAGACCTCTCAATACCTCGAGGCGCGACCGGCCGAATGAATGGATCTGCCATCTCGATCGCATTGGCACGACTCTGGCTGTAGGCATTGTCGTCGAGGTGGCCCGGTCGAGGGCCGAACCCGTCGTCGATGTCGAATGCGGCGTGGTGTTGGGCGAGGCGGCCTGCGGCAAGGTCCCAGTCCCGCGAAGCCGGGCCGGGGGGCGGTCGGTCGCCGAGGGCTCTGGTGATGGCTTTCGGTTGTTCGAGGCGAGCGATACGAGAGCGGACGCGCGAGTCGTTGGCGAGACGGTCGTCGATCTCGGCCACATTCGCAGCGAGCGAAGGACGTTGCTTCGTCACTTCGGCAGCCATCAACGAGGACTGACGGAGCTGTTCGACTCGCTGCACCACGTTGTTCGCTTCGTTGCGGGCTTCCTCGATGAGTCTGGGCAAGCGCCGGATGTCTCGCCTCGCGTCCGCGATGTCGACTTCGTGCTTGCGACGGTGGAGGGGTCGGTCGAACCGAGCGATCACAGCTTCGGCCTTTCGATGGGCCGCCGTGCGTTCACGGATCGCCTTCTCCGCTGCCGCGTTGGCCTGCTCGGCATCGCGTAAATCTCGCGGCAGACGTTTCAGGTCGTACTCGGCCTTCTCAAGGGTGGAGGTGATCTCGTAGCGCTGTTCGAACAGCGTGCGGAGTTGGCTGCCGTCGAGCAGTCCCGGGCGATGTGGTTTGGTGTCGTTCAGTTCGGCCTGGCGGGCGATGGCCGGTTGGTCGATCCAGTCGGTTGCGAGGCTCTGGGCGAAGACGTCGAGGGCAGTCTGTTCGCCCGTGGTCACGAGAAAGGCCTCGTTGGTCTCGGTACCGCGGGTCATCGACACGTAGATGTTGCGGACATCAGTTGGCCGCTCGGCGAACAGGAGACCGCCTTTCACATTGCGGCCCTGGCCACCGATGCCGGTCCTGGCGTAGGCGAGGTCGACGTGCTCGGCGACGTAGACGGCGGGGAGCCGAACGGTCCCGGCGCGACCGGTTGCCGTGAGCGACCCGTCGGCGTTGATGGTGTCGACGGTCCACACGGCCCTGTTCTTGACGGTCGCACCTCGGTCGGTAGTGATGCGCCGCTCGTTGTGGCGAGTCGCGATCTCGTCGCCGACATGAACCTGGTAGGGCACCGGCGCCGACGTGTCGGCTGTTCGGGTCGATCTCGCCGGCTTTGATGCGGGTCCGTTGACAGCGCTCGTTGAGTCGTTCAGCGGCTTCGTTGGTCGGTGTCATCAACAACGTCTTCTTGCCAGCGGCGCGAAGTTCCCACCAGCGATCGACGCTGGCTCGTTCCATCTGCGTGACCGTGCCGCCGTGGAGCCGGCCGTGGGCCTCATAGATCTCCGCAACCGTGACGTCACCACGTCGCAGACGAAGGCTGGCCTCTCGTTCCCATTCCTCGTCGAACCGGTGGGGATGGTCGAGTTCGATTGCGCCGAAGGTGTCGACGAGCAGACCGAACATGCCACCGCGTCCGACAGCGGAGAACTGCAATGGGTCGCCGACCAACGCGAGCCGCCAGCCCTTCAGGTCCGCGAGGGCAGCCAGCTCGGCGAGCTTGGCCGTTGCCATCATCGCAGCCTCGTCCACGATCACCGTCGTCCCCGACCGGAAGGTCGTAGCGGTGATCGGGCGGCCGGGCGAGCCGGTGTTCGATGAGCAACTTGTCGAGCGTGTCCGCCACGACCCCGGTCTCCTCCTGGAGGACTTCGGCAGCGGTGGCCGACGGAGCGACACCGAACACCACCCGACCGTCGGCTCGGAGCTGCGCCACTGCCGGTGAGAGTGCGGTGGTCTTGCCCGTACCGGCCGGGCCAACAACCAGAACGAGATCAGCGTGTCCCGCGACCGCGCAGGCGGCCTCCGTCTGGGCGACGTTCAACTCGATCGCGCTTCGGGTTGCCGCGGCGGGTTCGTCCGGGCCGTCGTGAACGACGCGACGGTCTGCCCATTCGATCAACGCCTGCTCCTGATCGAGGATCGCCTGTGTGGTCAACGCCCGGTCAACGACCGACTCGGTCACCGGTCGACCGTCACGACGCAACAACTCACCGGACGGAATCGGTCGAGAGACATCGACGCACCGAGTAGTGACGATCTCGTCGACGACACCATCAAGCCAACTCGCGAGCTGCGCAGCTGTCGCCGCCGTTGCTGTCGGTACGACGGCCGCGAGCTCTCGGTGCAGCTCCGTGGGCCGCCATGTCGACTACTTCTCCCCTATCGCCTCGATCGTCTGATCGATCATCGTCGAACGCGTTGCCGGGTCGATTCCTCGGCGCTCTGTGACCTGCTCGACGGCATTCGATACGACAGCGACGGGGTCGCGTCCGAGCTGGCGTGTCTGATCCGCCCAAGCCTCGTGGAGGACATCAGCCTCGACGGAGTGCGCTTTCGCCGGGCGGCTGTCGATGGCTGCTTCTCGTTCAAGCTTCCAGCGCTCCCGAGGTGTCGGCGCTCGTCCCATCGTGTCGATGAACCGGTCGAGCTTGTTGTCGATCCGCCGACGAACGTCTGCGGTGCGGGCGGAGAACTCGACGATGACGTCCTCGGGCACATCACGGATCTCGGCAATTCCGTGCTCCGGGTTGTGCCAGCGGACGCCGAGTCGACGAGTCAATTCTGAACGCAGGCAAGCGTGATAGATCGCCGACAGCGACTGCTGATCGTGCTTGATCAACCGAGCGTCCAACGCCAGCCAACGCCCATGCGGGGACTTCACACGGTTGGCGATCACCAGATGTGTGTGCAGTTGTGGGTCCAGTGCTCGACTGGTGTGTTGCCGAAAGGCGGCGGCCACAATCCCTTCGGCATCGACCACCGCGACCTCGCCGCCGATCCGGTACCGGGTGTGCGCGTGACGTTCGATCCATGCCGCCAACGCGCCGACCGCATCGTCGTGCGCGGCAAGAACTTGGTGTCGGGTTTCGAGATCGCCAAGTGCGAACAACACGGACACGGACTTCGGCGCCGATGCCGTCACGTCGAACCCGCGGACCGACTTGTCATCGTAACTACGACCGAGATGGCGATCGGGTCGAGTTGGATCCATGCCGGCCATCAGCGCGACGAACGCTTCGTCATCGACATCGCCGGTCAGCGCGAGTGTGGTCGCGCCATCGCCGAACCAGATTCCGCGGGGCTCGCCCGACTGGAGGTAGTAGTTCGGCAACTGTTCCACGTAGTAGTCGCCGGCACCCGCGCCTTTCAGGGTGGTCACGCGCACGGTCACTACCCGACTCCCTTCAGTCGCGTGTCTGTGCACTCGTCTATTCGTAAAAGGCCGTGAGGTGGGGGTCGGTGGAACTCGGTCATGGCGCCTACACGGAGAACGGGATCGAGGTCTGTTGGGACGTCGACGCGTTACGTCGATCGGGACGCGATCGGCGCGTTGTGGACGCGATCGATACGACGGGTGACGCGGCTGGTGTCCGATCGTTGACGATCGGCCAGGTGATCGGACCACCCATCCAACGCTCGAGTAGAGCGCGCGGGACACGCAACTGCTTGCCGAGACGGATGACGGGCATTCCGCTCGCTCCATCGGTCGCGAGGTACTCGCGCGCGAGCTCGTATGCCTTGCTCCTGCCGATCCGAAGAACGACAGCCGCCTCCTCCACGGTGAGAAAGTCGGGTGCCCTGTCGTCTCGGAATTCGCGATTAGCCCTCACACTTGCCACATGCCTCTCGAAACGCAATTTCGTGACACTTCCCTGGTCAAGCGCTACGAGATTTCTGGATCGGGGTAGCGGAGTCGAGCGAGTCATCACCCGAATACAGAGCCCAAGAAGCCTCAGGCGCAGCAACATTTCGAGGACGACATTCCTGGCACGCCGACGAACTGTCGGTTGGTGTCAACTGATGCCGGTTGATGGTTGCTCTGTGCGGCCACCACATCGTCAACACATGTTGACGATGTCTCCGCCTCGGCGTATCGTGTGAAAGTGGACATCGAGGCGAGCGCCCGCAAGCACGGCGTCCACGACGACGACATGCTTCACGCCTACCGACACCACCTCATCGCATTCGCAACGAACGACGAGTCGGTCACGATGTTCGTCGGCCCGTCACGATCCGGCGAGCCGCTGGAGGTTGGTGTGGTCGTCGATGACGACGGCGAGGCCATCATCCACGCCATGCCGGCTCGCCCGAAGTTCCTGAAAGGATGGTGGACGCCATGACGAAGACCACCCGCGCCGACAAGGCTGCTGCGCTCGAGCGTTGGGCCGACAAGGTGAAGCCGGGCGACCTAGTCGTCGTCGACACCTCAGCGTTGCGACAACTCGCGAAACTCGCCGAACAGCGTGAAGCGCTGGACGGCGAGGTCACCGAGGCGGTTCACGCCGCCCGACGCGCCAACCGATCATGGTCAGAGATCGGCACGATGCTCGGCGTTTCGAAGCAAGCCGCACAACGCAAATACGGCCGACACGTGGCCTCGGCCTAGATGGCGAGCGGATACGCGACTCGTTTCCACGTGGCATCTCGCAGTTCTGCGCTCGCGATCGGCGTGCCGATATGCGGGTCGCGTATCTCGTGACGCGATCAGATCGGCAGTTCGGTGTCGGCATCGTCATCCGGAGTTCGCGTGAGCACATGAACCGACTGCACGTTCATGTGCTCACAGGAATCTCCTGAAGCACGTCAGCTAGCGCTGATTGCATGGTCCGGCGCGGCGGCGCAAGGAC
>CAVYZS010000013.1:0-244658 GCA_963773085.1 Ilumatobacteraceae bacterium
GTTCCGTGGGCATCGAGCCGATTTGCATGAACAACGAGAGGTTGCCGATCCGGAAGGTCTTGGCGATCAGTTCGAGGCGCTCGGCGACGGTGTCGTGGCGCCCGACCACGACGGCACCCGTGGAGACGAGCTCCTTGTACGTCGGCGCGTCGCGGCGCGCGAACGCGCCGACGCTGCCAGCATCGCTCGGACACCCTCCTTGGGTACCCCGCCGGGCATCATCAGCCGGTTCATCGGGATGTGTCCGATTCCCTTGCCGAAGCAGTACTCGACATGGGGTTTGTACAAACGCTCGGCTTCGGCGTCGGAATCGGCGACGGCGGCGAACTGGGCAAACGATGCACGGTACGGGTTGTCGTCCTTGCCCATCTCGTCCGCCACACGCCAGAAAGCGTCGAACGCGGGCTTCGCCGTGTCCAGCGGATCGCCGCTGAAGCCCACGAAGTTGAGTCCGAAGTCGCGCTCGAGCGCCAGACGAGCGGTGCGAGGCGTTCCGACGGACGTCAACACGATCGGCGGATTCGGAGATTGCAACGGTCGCGGCCAGATGTTGACGTTGGGGTACTGGGAGTACTTCCCGTTCCACGGAAAGGCCTCACGCTTGGTCCACGCTGCGAGGATCAGCGCGAGGTTCTCGTCGAACCGAGCTCGCGACTCGATGGGCGGAACACCGTTGTTGAAGCCGGCGTCGTAGGCGAGGCCGAGCGGGAATCCGGCGACGAGTCGCCCGCCGCTGATGTGGTCGATCACCGCGTACTCTTCGGCCACCCGAAGCGGCTCACGCGTCTTACCGAGCGTTCGACCGAGCACGTTGACGCCGACCTCGAGCCCCTCGGCTTCCGTGGCATATGCGAAGGCCGAGGCGATCAGGTCCGGGTTCGGGCTGACGTCGTAGCTGGCCTGAGCGTGTTCGGTCACCCCGACGCCGTCGAACCCGGCGCGAGCGGCGTGCATCATCTCGTCGAGTCCGTCGCGAAACGCAGCACTCATCCGGTCGGGGTCGACCAAATCCCAATATGGGTTGGTGACTACTGATTCGGCGTGGCGATCGCGGAAGTCCGACGGCAGATGCCGGTAGGTGAACTGCTGAAGGTAGTTGACCTTCACGATCGGCCACGCACTTGGGATCAGCTACTTTCTTGAGCGGCCACGAGCGAATCGATGTGGCGGCGGATGGCGGCGGCGGCCTTGTCCTGCGGGAGCAGGATTGGCTTGCTGTCCCAGAAGCTCGTGTCGCCCATCATGCGCTGCTGACCTTCGAGCATCCACTTGTCTTCGGTCTGGTACACCCGGGCGAGGGTGGCTCGCATGGTCTCACTCAACTCGTCGTCGTGTTGCTTGCAGTTCCGCGCAAGGGTCCAGAAGTAGTGCGAGCTGGTCTCCGTCTCCGGCGTGATGATGTTGCACGACGCTGTAGAGATCCCGTCTTCGCGTGGATGTCCGGGCGGCATGACCCCGGCCTTGATCGTGACGCTCGATGGAACCTCCCACTTGAAGCTCAGCCATTGGTCGACATTGCCCGGCTTGTCGTAGAAGGCGCGGAACGCCGGGATGAGCGTGGTGTCGGGGATGAAGGTGTCAGCGAACACCTTGTCGCCTTCGGAGCGCACCTCGGGCTTCGGCAGCGAGAAGGTGGCCCTCGGTCTGGAATGCGGTGTGCAGGTGGGTGGCGTGCGCGTCGTCCATCAAGTTGTCGGTGACGAGCTGATAGTGGGCGTCAATCTGGAGATGCCCGCGCACGGTGTCGCCGTACTGATCGCCGACATCCAGAGTGTCGGGCGGATCCACTACTCGGTCGTCGTCACCGATCCAAACCCAGATCATCGACTCGCGCTCGGCGACCCGGTAGCCCGTCGTGCGCATGTTCGGTGATCTGACACCGGCGGGGATCACGTTGCAGTCGCCATCGGGACCGAACTGCAGGCCGTGGTACTTGCACTTGAGGTTCTCACCAACGACAACCCCGTACTCCAACGGAGCAAACCGATGCGGGCAGACCGAACCGATCGCCGCAGCCTTGCCGCTCTCGGTTCGGTAGACGGCGATGTTCTCTCCCAGAATCTTGCGACCCAGTGGTTGCTCTTGAACCTCGTAGGACCATGCGGCCGCATACCATTGATTGCGCAAAAAGACCATCGAAACAATCTCCTCTTATGTGTCGGTTGTGCGTTTGAACTATCGATCGCTATTGCAGGAATTCGGCGATTGCCTCGACGGCTTCGGGGCGCTCGTGAAAGACCAAATGTCCGGCTCCCTCGAATGTGCGCAAGGTCGCCTTGGGGAGCAGCTTCACCCACTCGGCGGCATGCGCAATGGGGATGAGGCGATCACCCTCGCCCCAGAGCACCAGCGTGTCGGCGGTGATCGTGGCCGCTATTTCTGGCAGTGCCGCATCCGCGGGCCCGGGGGAGAAGCGCCCCATCGCCTGGTGTTCCTTGGCCCGCGCCTCTTCGAATGCCGGATCAGGGTCGGGGCCGGTCGGAATCCGGCCGACCCAAACGCTCGGGTCGTAGGTCAGCACCTCACGGCGCTCCGCCGGAGTCGCCGCCATCATGTTGAAGATTGGATGGTCGGGCACGTTCATACCGAACGGCGAGGCGAGCACCAGGCGGTCCACACTCTCGGGGTAGCGCGCCGCAAAGTTGGCAGCTCGCCAACCCCCGAGTGAATGGCCGGCAAGGTGCACCGTGCCGAGACCGAGAGCGTCGAGAACGTCGCGGAGGTGATCGGTGACCGCCTCCCGACTGGTGAGTGCAAGGTTGGGCTCACTACGGCCGTAGCCGGGAAGCAATGGCGCATAGACGTGGAACCGGTCGGTCAACGCGACGAGGTAGTCGACCCCCTCGACATAGCCACCGCCATGCAGGAAGACCAGTGGCTCACCTTGTCCGGCTTCCAAGACTTCAACGGGTAGCCCGTGAACTTCGATCACTCGACCTTCGAGTGCCGCGCCGATCTGCTGCTCGTTGCTCACGTGCTGACCGAGCCGGAGAGGACCGCCGCGCGCTCGCGTTCCATGTCGCGCACGGCGGGAATGATCACATCGATGAAACCGTCGATCGTCCGCTCGGTCTCTTCAGTGGTCATCGTACCGAAGGGAAGCATTGCGATGAAGTGGTTGGCGAAGCCCTCCCTGGCTCGATCGAGGTAGTAGTCACGAACGCGTTCGACATCCCCGCACACCACAAAGCCGGCGTCGACCGGGTCCCTGAGTAGCTGCGACGCTGCGAGATGCGTGTCCTCCGTGTCGGCGATGCCGGTCTGCAGATGCGGGGGAACTCTGCCATGTGCCTGCAGGAGCTGCTGTGCATAGAGGGGCCAGACCCGACGCGCCGCGGCCTCGGCCTCTTCGTTCGTGGCACCGATGATGACGCCTTGACACTGTGCGACCGTCGGCTCCACAACGTGAGGGTTGTGATGGCCCGGCTGCAGTCGGCTGGCTGCACGCAACTGGTCGTAGCGACCACGTACCGCCTCGGTGATCGTGAACGGCGCGACGAAGTTGTGGCCGCGAGTTCCGGCTGCCTCCACATTGCCGGCGGTCCACAGCGGTGGGTGCGGCTTTTGCTTGAGCGCCCACGGCAGCTTCAGTTCGAGGAAGTCGTAGAAGGCGGAACCTTCGCTCGACATGATGCCGGTCTCCCACGCACGCACCAGAAGGGCGAGGATGTCGGCGGCGCGAGCACTGGCCTCGTCGGGTTCGTGGCCGAACTGGAGATGCTCGAACGGCGTGATGCCTTTGCCGACTCCGATCTCGAGCCGCCCGTGCGAGAGTACGTCCACCATGGCGAGGTCCTCGAAGAGGCGGACCGGATCATGCAACGGCAGACAGACAACCGTCGGGATGAGTTTCATGTTCGTTGTCTCGCGGGCCAGCGCTGCCAGAAACACTGCAGCCGTCGGTGCGATTGACAAACGATGGCCATGGTGCTCGGCCAGGTGGAATGTGGAGAAGCCGCCAGCCTCGGCGCGCTTCAGGAACGCGATGCGGTGCTCGTAGATCTCCTCGGCCGGCCTGTCTCCAGATGCTTCGATGTGGTCGAAGATCCCGAATTCGATCGACATGTTCTTCTCTCCTTCTGCGACAGAACCGCAACAAATGTACTATAAGATCACGACGGCCGTCAATGAGATGTGTTATATTGAGGTTGCTACTCCTGCCGGGGGCTGTCCTCGCCGAGGTAGCTGCTTGTCAGTAATTTGCGGTTGTTGGCGAGTTCGTCGGCTGTACCTTCGGCAACGAGTTCGCCGTGGCTGAGCACGTACCCCCGGTCGCACACTCGAAGTGCGGCGGAGACGTGCTGCTCTACGAGCAGCACAGCAAGACCGGTTTCCGACGCGATACGACGAACCATCGTGAGCAGTCGTTCGACGATGAGCGGGGCAAGGCCCATGCTCATCTCATCAACCATGAGAGCAGCCGGCTGCGACGCCAGCTTGCACGCAAGGGCGAGCATCTGCTGCTCACCACCGGAGAGCAGGCCGGCGCGACGGTCGACGAGCCGTGCCAGTTGGGGGAAGTATTCCAGTGCAGGGTCGGCACCAGACTCTGTCTTCTTGCGGCGGTGCAACTTGAGATTCTCCCCGACCGTCAGTTGGAAGATGATTCCCCGGTCGGCAGGCAGTAGTGCAAGTCCACGACGAGCGATTCGGTGTACTGCGACTCCGACTGTCGACTCGCCCGACACCTCTACCGAACCGCCAATGGCGGGGAGGACACCGCCGATCGTAAGAAGGGTGGTTGTCTTTCCGGCGCCGTTCGGCCCGAGTAGCGCGACCACCTCGCCGGCCTCGACGCGCAGGTTGAGGTTGCGCACCACCGGAAGTCCTCCATAGCCGGCCGTCAGATCTGTCACGTCGATGACGCTCACCGTCACGATCCCCCAGTGCCGAGGTAGGCCTCGATGACCACCGGGTTGGCTCGAATCTCCGATGGTCGCCCCTGCGCGATCACACGACCGAAATCAAGAACGTAGACAAAGTCGCACACGTCGAGCACGAGACCCATGTCGTGGTCGACCAACAGCACGGCGATGCCCCGGTCTGCGATTGCCGAAAGGCGACAGCCGAGCGCGTGGCTCTCCTCGGTGTCGAGGCCGGCGGCCGGCTCGTCGAGCAGCAAGACACGCGGATTGTTCGCGAGGGCACGGCTGACGCCGACGAGCTTCTGCTTGCCGTACGGCAACGTGGTCGGGTCCGTGCCGGCTTGGTCGGCGAGGCCGAGCAGATGAAGCGGCCAGCTGACGTCGACGACGCTGCCTCTGCTCGGCGCAATCACGTCCCACATCACCGACCGTGCAGTCAGGCGGTCGGTCGTGACCCTAAGGTTCTCAGCCACCGTGAGGTCGGAGAACAGTTCGATGGACTGCCACGTGCGGCTCAGGCCCGCTCGCGCCCGCGCATGAGGGGACAACGCCCCGATGTCCTGCCCGGCGAGATGAAGCGAACCGGCGAACGGGGTGAAGCCGCTCACGGCGTCGATGAAAGTCGTCTTGCCCGCACCGTTGGGGCCAATGAGGCCGACAATCTGCCCGGCGCGGACTTCCAGCGAGACGTCCTCGTTGGCTATGACGCCGCCATATCGCACACTGACGCCGCTCGCTCGAAATGCAACCTCCGAGGTCTCGGTACAACCGGTCGGTCCGGCTGGCGGCGGTGTTTCCTCCGAAACGTCGCCTTCGTCGACTGCGACGGAAGCCTCGGTGCCGCCGCGACTCCGGCGGGACTTGCGGGTCGCCCCCGCGATCCCTTCTTGGTTTATCAGGGCGGTGACGATCAAGCTGAGCCCGGCGATCACGCCGTAGCTGTTCCCGAGATTGAGCCAACGATCGAGGACGACGAATCCGACTCCCAGGGGAGCCAACGTCCCGGCGACGATTGCGCCCTTCACTGACGTGATGCCGCCCAAGTAAGCGAACGCCAAGAAGCCCAATCCCACTGCGGCCGTGAAGCTTTCCGCCGAGAGTTGCCCGCGGCTGTAACCGATCAGCGACCCGCCGAGCCCCGCTAGAAACGACGACATCGCAAAGGCCACAAGCTTGTTCGCAGCGACATTTACGCCCGCGGCCGCAGCAGCGCGTTCGTTGGACCGTATTGCCAGGAATCTCCGACCGGAAGCGCTTCGCGCCAAGTTGCCCACAGCCAGCGCCGCAGGCACCAGAACGACGAGCACGGCCAACCCAAATTGCCATCGGGCGACGTTTCGTCCGCTTTGGATAGCGAGGCTCAGACCAAAGAAAACCGGCTTCCTGATCGGATTACCACCCGGCTTTGTGAGCTCGGGGTTGCGGAACACGAACCGCTCGAGTGCGACGGCAGCAGCCAAAGTCACGACAGCGAGATTGGCACCACGAACTCGGAGTGCGGGAATGCCGATCACGACTCCGAACGCGGCAGCCACGAGGCTCGACAGCACCAGCGACAACGGAAACGGGACTCCGAGCTCGATGGTGAACTTCGAGAGCACAAAACCGCCCACACCGGCGATCGCCGCCTGAGCGAGGGAGATCTGTCCGACGAATCCCGTCAGGATCACGAATGACAGCATGATGACGGTCATCACCATGCTGGTGATGACCCCGAACCGGTACCCACCTGAGGTGACGAGGATTGCCACTGCGCCGACTGCCGTCACAAGCGCCACCACACCGGCCCGCGGAGTCTGGCGTGGCACGGCGGGGAGTCGGGGAGCGTGGAGTTCGCCGCGGGTGGGTAGGCGGTCGCCCCAGACGAACAACCCGACGATGATCAAGATGAATGGCACCGCGTCGCTGAGCCCTGTGATCGCCCACTTCGGCCACCAAGGCTTTCCTGTCTGAAAGGTCACAACGGATTGGAATGCGCCTAAGCAAAGGCCTGCGGCAGCGGTGATTCCGATTGATCGGAGTCGCCCGATGAGCGCGGCCGCAAGTGCCGGGATGATGGCCAACGAGTACGTGCCCGAGGTGAGCGGAGTCGCCGGTGACACCAGGATGCCGAGACCACCGGCCACAACGCTCGCAAGGATCCAGGTGCTGGCGGCCAAAAGTTGCGGCGAGTAGCCCGCGAGTGCAGTGGCACGTTCGTTCTCCGCGGCCGCGCTCGTGGCCAGACCGTACCGAGCCCATCGGAAGTATGCGGCCAGCACCATCGCGACGCCGATGGCGCAGACAGCGAGCCAGACTCGGTCACGCGGGAACTCCGTACCGCCGAGGTCGAACGTCTTCCTGCCGAAAATAGGGCTGATGATCCTTGACGCCGATCCGAATTGCAGCGCGGCGAGCGCTTGGAGAAACAGCAGAATGCCAACCGACGCCACCACCTTGGCGAGGACGGGAGCGGCCCGGAGTGGTCTGAACACCAGGACGTGCGCAAGCAGACCGAGCACCGCGCAGACGAGGACACCGAGCAGAAAAGCCGGCACGAAGCCGACCTTGTCCGCGATCGAGATCCGGTGCGGAATGATGGCGACCGGTAGAACGAGATCGCCCTTCTCGCGCAGCTCTGCGTACACGTAGGCGCCCCACATCGCAATCGCCCCAGTGCCGAAATTGATCACACCGGCGCCGCGATACGTCACCACGACGCCCATGCCAATCCCCGCGTACAGGCAGCCGAAGGCCAGCCCGATGACTGCGAACGAAAGATATTGCGCCATATGTGGAAACAGCCTGGTGCGGGGACCTCCCTGGTCCCAGCACCAGGCTGTCAGCTCAGTTCTAGCCGCCGGTGGACTTCTTGTAGGCGTCGAAGAAGTCGATTACGGACTTCCGACCGAGCGTGCCGTCGGCCTTCTTCTCGACCTGCCAAACCGACACCTGTGCGCTGCAGTACGAAGGCACATCGGGCCACGCCTTGGCGCCGCAGTTGATGTCTGGCCTGAACCACCCGGGAATGGGCGTGTCCTCGGACAGCGCCGCATCGACCGACTCGGCAGTGATGTCGCCCTGCACCCCCTTTAATACGGATGCCAGTTCAGTCCACGCACCGAAGGCAGCGATGGAGTTGCTGCTGATGACCTTTTCCTGACCGGCGTCAGTCATCAGCTTCGTGAAGTCGTCGAGACGCTGTGCGATATCGGCCGAGGACCCTCCACCCGTGTCGGGATTGAGTTGGGTGAGGACCGTGTAGGTGCCTACGGTCGCGTCACCGATCGCATTGATGTAGTCGGTGCACGAGCCGGCGATGATCGGCCCGTCGAAGTTCGCCGCGAGCGCCGCGTTGACCATCGCTGTACATCCGGGCTCGGCTTGGATGCCCCAGAACGCTTGGGCTCCGCCCGCCTGGGCCGTCGCCACGATCGAAGCGAAGTCGGGCGCAGCGGTGTCGACAGGAATCGGCTGCACCTCGATACCCATGTTCTTCGCGATCGGCGGCACGGTATCGAGGGCGAAGTGCTGGGCGGCCGGAACGGCGTCGTAGGCCAGAGCGATCTTGGTCAGTCCGAGTTGCTGCATCAATGCGAGCGCCCCTACGGCGGTTGCACCATTGGCGCTGCCCAGAATGTGGGAGCCCTGCGTGATCTCCAACGACGGTCCCCAGCCGACTGTCGTCAGAAGAGGAATTTTGGCTTCCGTGTACACGGGCAGCGCCTGCCTCGGCGGTGAAGTCGGCGCCGGTGTAGGCCAAGACGACGCCGGCCTCAACCATCTGGTTGGCGCAGTTGATCGACGACTCGGGCGAGAGACTGGTGCTGCACGACACGACTTCGAGGTTCGCGCCGTTGATTCCACCGGTGTCGTTGATGTTCTTGATGGCAACCTCTGCGCCAGCTCGAAAATCTGGGAAGGGCACCGGACCGGAGTCCTGGTTCACGACACCGACCTTGATGGTTTGACCCGTACGGTCGGTGCCGGCGGGGGTTGCTTCGGTCGCGGGCGTCGCGTCGGTTGCCGGCGTCGCTTCCGTTGCGGGCGTCGCGTCCGTCGCCGGCACAGCCGCAGTCGTGCCGGGGTTTGCCGCCGCTGCGGTCGTAGCGGGACTGCTCGAGTCGTCGCTACCGCATGCTGCGATGGCGATCGAGGCGACGAACAGTCCGGCCACAAGCCTCCGCGGTCCGTGCAACTTCGTTGCTGGTTTCATATCGTGATTCCCCCTTCTTGTTGGACTTCCGACCCCGTTCGGCGAACAGAAGTGATGTCAACGCACGTCTCCCGAGCCACTCGTTGCCCCCAACGAGTGACCGGCAGCGTATGTCATTTTAGGGACTGCCGTCAATGCATTGTTGTATATTGATCGACGCCTCATAGATCCGGAGTCGGCATCAGACCAAGCAGGTTGCGGCCGTGATGCAGCTTGCTGACGTCGTAGTCGGAGCCGGTGTGCAGACGAACTGCGTGCGCATCGCGCCAGTAGCGCTGCAGGGGATTTGACGCTATGACTGCGCTCGACCCGGCTCCCACGAACAGGCGCTCGACCACGTCGACCGCACGATGTGTGATGAATGGCAGGCGCTGTAGTAGCTCTTGGAACCGTGCCTCGGTGATCCGCTCGCCCGTTTCACCGAACTCCTGCAGCGCGTCGAGGAGATGGTGGTAGTACAGGGTGAGGGATTCGAGCTCGTGCACCGACTCGGCCAACCGCATGTGGCCACCGGGGTTCAGAACACCGGCCGCGCCGGTGTATGCGTTCTTGCGAACACGCTGGCGGCTGGTGAACTCGCGCACCATGCCGTCGGCGCATCCCAACGCGATGGATGGCAGAAAGCTCGAGAAGATGATCGGGTACGGGACACGGCTGATCCAGTTGTCGACCGATCCCATTCCGCGGGTGTAGCCAAACGTCAACGCATCGAGTCCCTCGAGGCGATGAGAGGCGACGAAGAGGTTGTCGAAGATCAGGTCGTTCGAACCGGACCCTCGCATCGCCTCTGACTGCCAGGTGTCTTCGATGGTGTACTCGCTGCGATGAGCCATGAACTGGTATGGCCGGAACGTTCGTCCGGTGAACGAGACATCGGCCGCGTCGGGGACCTTCAGGCCCACGACTGCCCACTCGGCGTGATCGCAGCCGCTGGACCACCGGCCGCGGCCGGTGACGATGACTCCGCCGTCGACCAACTTCGCCTTGATCGACGGCGTTCCCGACGAGCAGATCATGGTGTCGGGCCCGGTCGACCACACCGCGTCGCGGACCGATTTGTCGAAGTAGTGGATCGCGGTCTGATGTACGTTCATCACACCAGTGACCCATCCAGTGGATGGACAGGCAGCCGTCACAGTTCTGACGCCGTCGCAGTAGTCCCACAGGTCTCGTTCGTCACCGCCAACAGCTGCAGGAACGAATGCACGGACGAACCCGGCGTCACGGATGATGTCCATGTTCTCTCGCGGAACGCATCGAGCTTGCTCGGTCTGCGTGGCACGCGCCGCAATCTCGGCGAGGAACGGCCGAATCCGGTCCGACAGGGTTTGACCCGCTGGCGTCTGATTCGTGGGCTTCGGTTGCGCAACCATGTTCACCCTGTCGCCGGCGCTCAGGCCGCGACCCGAGCGATCACCGATTCGGCGTTGCTCACGATCGCGTCGATCTCGTCGACCCTCTGGCGGACGCCTTCGGCACGGATGAACGACACGTCGTACATCCCGATGAACATCAAGAGCATGCGAAGAAGCGGCTCCTGAAAGTCGAAGGCGTTCATCGGAAGATCGGAGTAGTCCCCGCCGCGCGCCTCGATCACGAACACCTTCTTGCCGAACATCAGCCCTCTGGCCTGACCGGGTGCGAGAGCCTCGAAGGTCTTCCCGATGACTGTCACGTGGTCGAACCACGCTTTCAACTGACTGCAGATCGTGAAGTTGATCATCGGTGCGCCAATCACGACGACGTCGGCTGCCTTCAGTTGGTCGATGAGCCGATCCGCTATTGCCATCGCGGCGGCCATCTCGCGGGGTGTAGCGATCGGGAGGACTGACGAAGGCTCTCAACAGGTCGGGGCCGAGGTGCGGCAGCGAATCGGTGACGAGATCCAGCACGTCGACCTCGACGTTCTCGTGGCTGGTCGTCCATGTCTCGACGAACTTGTTCGAGAGCATCCGCGTCAGCGAAGTCCCGACGTTCGGGCTCGACTGAATGTGCAACAGACGTGTCACGTTTCCCCCTCGCGCGTCGCTCCGACGGCGCGTGCATCACCGTAAGAATTCGCCGGACATTGCACAAGTTGATGTTTCTGAACGAATACATCAGGAATCGCGATGTATTGTCGAGCTCTCAGGAGGTCATGACACTGCGGTCGCAGAATCTCAATCTGATCCCCGTTCTTCAGGCGCTACTGCATTCGGAAAGCGTGGTGGGCGCTGCCGAACGACGTGCACCTGTCGCAGCCAGCGGTCAGCGGCGCATTGGCCCGGCTCCGCGACGCGCTCGACGACCCGATCCTCGTGCGCGTCGGACGTGGGATGCGGCTGACTCCACGCGCCCAACAACTGAGAGCACACGTCGACAGGATCTGCACCGACATCGATCTGCTGTTTCAACCCCACACATTCGATCCGGCCGCGGCAGACCGCGACTTCGTCATCGCCGCGCCGGACCACCTCGCGTTCCTCCTCGGCAGAGCGCTGATCGCCCGGCTGCCGGATGAGGCACCCGGTGTGAGGATTCGGTTCGTCGACGTCCCACTCAACCTTGGTGATCTCCTCCACGACGGCACCGTGGATCTCGGCGTCTGCGGCGACTTCGACCTCTGGCCCACCGTCAGGTTTCAGCACCTGTTTCAGGAACGGATCGTCGCTGCCGTCGGGCCGCGGCACCCACTCGTCGAGCCAACGCAACGTCACCTCAGGTGATCTGCTGAAGTACCCCGGCATCGCCTACGACACCGGAGCCGGCTTCACGCGACGCGATCCCAAATTCGTCACCGGCATCCCCAGCCTCGATGACATCCCGGCCGTCACGCTTGGGCAATTCACCGATGCTGTCCTCCTGACGGTCGGCACGCTGGTCGTCGCCAGGGCACCGGAGATTCTCGTCACTCAACTCAGCGAGATCATCCCGGTTGTCGCGGTTCAGCTCTCCGACGAGCACGAATTCGACGCTGGCATGTTCTGGGCACCGTTCCAACACGACGCACTCGAACATCGCTGGCTGCGGAACATGGTGGAAGACAGCCTGGCGCCCTTCATCGGTGGCGACGCCGGCTGAAGTCCGGACAGCGTCGATGTGTTACCACTGCGTACCGTTTCGACAAAGAGAACTGACGAACGCATGTACATTCACCTTGAAGATGCGGGCAGCGGCACGCCGTTGGTGTTCATCCACGGACTCGGCGCGTCGATGGAGACGTGGCGAACGTGCCGTGCGCTCCTGCAAGACAGGTATCGGGTCCTTGCCGTGGACCTACCTGGCCATGGACGATCCACCATTGCAACGGAGCCATCGGAGTACACCCGTGACCGTGTGCTTCAGCATTTGGATCACGTTGTTTCGGTCCTCGACGATCGACCTGTCTTTGTCGGTCACTCGCTCGGCGGCTATCTAGCGCTGGCATTTGCCGCAACCCGACCGGACGTTCTTCGAGGCGGAGTCGTACTGAACACTGGACCTGGATTTCGCGACTCAGCCAAGCGCGAGGAGTGGAACGATCGGTCCCGCAGAAACGCCCATCGATTCGCCGTACCGGAGCCCGTCGCAGACCTCAACCTCCAAGACGACTCGATTGTCATGGATCGCCTGTCGCAGATCGAAACTCCGGTCCTCTTCATCGCGGGCGGCGAAGACCGCCCCGAATATTCATCGGCGGGTGCCTACATCGAGCGCAAGATGCCGTCTGCGCGTCTCGTCGTCGTTTCTGGGGCGGGACACGTTCCGCAGGAGACGCATGCGGAGATCGTCGCGACACGATCGATGAATTCGCGTCGGGACTACCAACGTGAGGGCTTTCCCATGAACCTCCTCGAACACAAGGACAACGCGTGATGACAATCGACACCGAAGTGAGCGCACACCAGTACGTCAGCGACCTTTTCGGCGTGGTCGGCAAGGTCGTTGTGGTGACGGGAGGCGGCCGAGGAATCGGCGAGATGATCGCCGAGGGATTCGTGCACGCTGGCGCCCGTGTCTACATCGCCTCCCGAGACGCCGGCACCCTCCTGCAAACGGCCGAGCGTCTCTCCGAATTCGGGGAGTGCATCGCCCTCCCGGCCGACCTCAGCAGCGTGGACGGCGTTCACGCTCTCGCCGCCGAGATCGCCAGCCGCGAGCAGCACATTCACGTGCTCGTCAACAACGCAGGCACCGCGTGGGCAGCCCGATCGACACGTACTCCGCCGACGGGTTCGACCGAGTCCTGAACGTGAACCTGAAGGGTGTCTTCGTGCTCACCCAACAACTGCTGCCGCTACTGCGTGCCGGCGCGTCGAGCGCCGATCCGGCCCGGATCATCAACATCGGTTCGGTCAACGGCATGACCGCACCAGCGCTGCCGGTGCCAATAACTGGGCCTACTCCGCTTCGAAGGCCGGAGTGCATATGCTCACCCAGCACCTCGCTCTCGACCTTGCCGCCGAGCACATCACAGTCAACGCCGTCGCCCCCGGACCGTTCGAAACCAAAATGATGGCCCATGTCTTCAACGACCCCGACCGCTCGGATGCACTAAAGAAGCGCGTGCCTCTCCATCGCTCCGGCGAACCCGACGACGCCGCAGGCAGCGACCATTTTCCTGGCGTCGCGCGCCGGCTCCTACCTGACCGGGGTCATACTGCCAGTGTCCGGTGGCATCGAGTTGTAATGGACCATTCAGGCGTTCTTGCCGGCACCTGCACGCCACCTTCGAGATAGGCGCACTTCATCATTTCTGAGGTGTTGATTCAGAAACATCAACTTGTGCAATATCTGGCACCTTCTTATGGTGATCAAAGTGCGTCGGGGACTGCGATGAGGGGGATAGGTGCAGATGAATGCTGACCACGCCAAGGTGGTGCTCGTCGGGAGTCTTCCGTTCAAGAGCGCAGAGGAGTCCTTCCGAGCCGTGAGCCAATCGCTGTCCGGAGACATCGGTTGGATCCCGGACGGCGAGTTCAACGAGCGCATCAACTGGACCGCAATGCTCCCGGAGTTCGTCTACCGAAGCAGCAGGACCTCGACGAGACCACCGCTCCGCCCACCCGGACAGTTGAGCAGCCGCCCATCTCGGACGCTCCGATGCCGACCGACATGGACGGCTTTTGGACGTTTCGCATTAAGCCGGGCCAACAGCTGCGATTCGACGATCTCCTGTACGGACGTGCCGCGGTGGACTTGTACGGCGTTTTTCGTCGCCTGCGCGACGAGGGAGTCATTCCATCGGAGGTGAGGTTCCAGGTGTCGCTGCCGACCCCTCACTCGGCGGTCGACCCGTACTTCGATGATCGCGAACAGTGGGACGTGGTCTACGCCGCGTACCTCGCCGGGATACAGGGCGAGATCGGCAAGATCCTCGACGTGGCTCCGGCGACCGACTTGGTCTTCCAATGGGATTGTGCGAACGAGATCGTCGACATTGCCATGGGCGAGGCGAACTCGATGAAGTGGTATCCGAAGCCGGACGGCCGACGAGAAGTTCGAGCGGCATGCCGCACAACTCGGTGCGCTCGGCGACTCGATTCCGGCGGACGCCGGTCTTGGCTTCCACTGGCGCTACGGCACCCTGGGGCGGGTGGCCCGCAGTCGCCATGAAGGACGTCGACCTCTGTGTGCGCCTCAGCAACGAGACCGTTCGACGCGTTGGCCGACACGTCGATTACGTGCACATGCCGGCGGTTCCGGAACCAAACGATGCGTTCTTCGCTCCATTGGCAAACCTCGAGGTCGGTGACACGAAGGTCTTCCTCGGCATCGTTCACCACACCGACACGATCGATGATTTCCGCCGTCGGCGCGACCTTGCCCGCAAGTACCTGCCCGAATTCGGCATCGGAAGCGTGTGCGGGTACGGGCCGCGTTGATCCACCTCGGAAGCAACGGAGGTTCTCGACCTCCATGCTGTCGACGCTGCTGAGCTCTAGATGTCCATCGGTGGGTGAGTGATGGAACTCGGCGTGATCATCGGGGAGGCAGCGCCGCTGTCGTGGGAGGGCTGGCGTCACATCGTCAGGGACGTGGACCATCTCGGGTTCCACTCGTTGTTCAGGTCGGACCACTACTTCGGGGGAGTGCAGAAGGAAACGATCGACCCGTACCTGTCGTTTGTGATGGCCGCGAGCGAATCCAATCGGCTGCGCCTTGGCACGTTGGTGAGTCCTGTCACCTTCCGCCGTCCCGTGGACGTTGGCCGAATGGCGCAGCAGCTCGATGCTCTTGTCGAATGGTCGATTCGTGCTCGGTCTCGGTATCGGATGGTTCAAGGCCGAACACAAGATCTACGGGTTGGACTTCCCCTCCGCCGGCGAACGGTACGCGTGCGCCTCGACGAGGCGATTCGGTTGATGCAGGAGTTGTGGTACTCCGAGAACGGAGTATTCGACGGACGCTTCTTTCAGCTCGCAGGGTCCGATAGCCGGCCCCATCCGCCGCGTGGGCGTGCCACCGATTCTGATCGGCGGAACGGGGCCCGCCCGGACGCTGGGCATGGTCGCCCAATATGCCAGCGAGTGGAATGCCACGCCTGTAACGGCGGAGCGTTACCGAGAGTTAAACGCCATGCTGTCGGAGCATTGCGAACGGCTCGATCGCGATCCGGCGACGATCCGTCGCTCGATGCTGCTCTTCGCGACCTGCGGACCGGACCAAGGGCATCGCGATCTGGCGACGCGCCGCTACCTCGACATGGTGTCGAGCGGTAACCCCAGCTTCACTCTGGACGACGCCACGGCGGTCGGTCACCCGCCATGGATGGGAACCGTGCAGCAGCTGATCGACTACTTGGGCGAGCTCGCAGACGCCGGGGTCGAAGAAGTCGTTCTGGAGGACTTCTGTCACGAGACCGACGACTTCCGCGAATGGCTTGCGCACGACGTGCAACCTCACCTCGCAAGATCCAAGGAGTTGCCCGCATGACCGGTCAATCGATTCCTGCCATTGACGATCTGTCGGCCGAGTGGTTCACCGACCTGCTCCGAGGCTCCGGCGATCTCGACGGCGGCACGGCTGTGATCGCCGTCGACATGGAGACGATCGGAGATGGCGCGAGCATGATGAGCGAGCTCGCCCGTGCCCACCTCACCTACGACGCAGTCACCGGCGCGCCGGACGCGTCTGATCGTCAAGGTGCCGACCACCGACGAGCACCGACTGTTCATCGCTGTCAATACAAAGTTCTACGAGCGTGAGGTGCGCTTCTACCGCGAACTCGCGGGTGACGTCCCGATCGCTGTGCCGCGTTGTCTGTTCGCAGAGATCGACCCTGCGACCTCGAAGTTCCTTCTCGTTCTCGAAGACGTTGGTCGTCTTCGTCAGGTCGACCAAGTCGAGGGCTGCGAATGGGACGATGCCGTCACCGCTGTTCAGGCCCTCGCCGACTTCCACGCACCGAACTGGGGCAAGGACCTCAGCCATCTCGAAGACACCTTCCTTCCGATGAACGGCGACCTCAACCAGTTCGTCATCCCGATGCTGTTCGGAGATTCGTGGCCGAAGATGCGAGACAAGTTCGCGGACCAGATGACTCCTGCGGTTCTCGAGCTCGGCGATCACTACCTCGAGACGATTCCGGCGATGCTCGACCTGATGCAGGGGCCCAACACGCTCGCGCACCTCGACTTCCGGATCGACAACGTCTTCTTCGGGCCCGACGGTCTGACGTTGCTCGACTTCCAACTGTGCGCTGTGAGCAACGGCGTGGTCGATGTGGCCTACTTCGTGTCGCAGTCGCTGCGGTCCGACCTGGCAGCAGAGCGCGGCCTCGATCTGCTGGGCATCTACCTCGACCGGCTCGATACCAACGGCGTGCACTTCGACCGCGCGGAGGCACATCGCAAGTATCAGAACGGCCTCGTGTTCAGCTTCGTGTTCCCCGTCAACCTGCTCGCCGGCGACGACACCTTGCCCGAACGTGGCAAGGCGCTCGCACGCACGATGCTGCAACGGTCCGTCGCCGCCATCGAACACGCACGCGCCTTCGAGCTGTTCAAGTGATCCAGAAAGGCAATCCATGCCTGATCCTGTGATGGCCGTCGAGGACATTCCCGTCGTGCTCACGTCCGAGATCAGCGCCCAGCTGAACAGCGTTTCCACGGCAACGCTGACTCACCAGTTGCACATGCACGGTCTTCGCAGCACGTTCCTCACCGGCCTCAAGCCAACCCACCCCGAACTGCGACTGCTCGGACGAGCGCGGACGTTGCGCTACGTCGCACTACGCGAGGACGTGAAGGACCTCATGATCAACGGACGGACGGCTCAGAAGCACGTCGTCGAAACGGTGCAGCCCGGCGACGTCGTCGTGATGGAGGCGAGGGGCATTCCGGATGCCGGCACCATCGGCGACATCTTCACGACCCGGGTCAAGGCACTCGGCGGCGTCGGCGTGATCACCGACGGGGCGTTGCGCGAGACGGCCCGCGATCTTCGCCGTCGGCCTACCGATGTACAGACAGAGCACTCATGGCTCGACCTACGCCCGCCACCACATGCCGTACAGCGTCGACGACTCGATTACATGCGCCGGCGTGTTCGTGCGGCCCGGTGACATCGTCGTCGGCGACGGCGACGGTGCCGTCGTCATCCCCCACGCGATGGTTGCCGATATCGCTGCCGCTGCGGTCGCCCAGGAGGAGGTCGAAGAGTTTGCTCTCGAGCGTGTCCGTTTGGGGGAGACAAGCGACGGTGTGTTCCCGCTGACGAAGGAGCGCCGGCCCGAATTCGAAGCGTGGAAGGCCGCCCGCACCGGACGCGCTTCTTGACATGAGTGTGTACCTGATCACCGATCTCGACATACACGATTCGGAGGTGTTTGCCGAGTACCAGGAGCGGTTCCCGGCGATCATCGATCGCCACGGTGGCCGGTATCTCGTCCGCGGCGGCGAAGTGCGCGTCATGAGCGGCGAGTGGGATCTGCACCGCGTCGATCATCTTCGAGTTTCCAGATCACGAGGCCCTACGGGCGACGTTCGACGATCCTGATTATCAACCCTTGATCGCCATTCGCGAACGATCCGCGCGATCGAAGGCGTTCATGGTTGACGGCGTCGACAGCTGAGTGATTTGGGCCCCGGGTCGTGTGGCAAGACAAGTCATGATGCCGACCGCCGACATCAGCGATGGTAGACCGGTATACGGAATGGGCGGACTGGACGGGCTGGGCGGACGAGCCGGCGGACAGGAGACCACGTCACGGGACTGGACGGACTCGACGGACGGTACCACAACCTTGCCAAGGTGAGGGTCGCGGGTTCGAATCCCGTCGTCCGCTCGAATTTCGCTGTAGGCAAGTCACGATATATCCGGTCCGGCCGAACATTTCGTGATTGCCTTGCCCTCGCCGCTGCTCGCGCGCTGACCCGACGCAATGGGAGAATTGTTGACGATTCTTTCTTTGCGCGGCGGATTCGGCGTTCGTAGTACGAAAGAGAGGCATGGAAGCCGCAGAACCTCGTACCGTGCCTTGCGCGGCGGGCGTCGTGGTCTCGACCGACGCCTTCGTAGCGTTTTACAACTCTGCGTTCGCACCGTCTACCGCGTATCTGTCCCGCGCCGTGCTCGGCAATCGGGCGCTCGCCGAGGACCTGACCCAAGAAACGTTCGTGGTTGGTCGTCGCTGCTGTTCGCAGTGGGCGCCCCGAGGCGCAGACGTTGCCGTGGGTCATAGGCGTCGCCCGCCACAAGTTGATCGACCACTACCGCAACACGTCACGCGAGCAGCGCCGTCTGGCGTTGGCGTGGTCGAACGGTGCCGGACGCGACGACGAACGGCTCGACGAACTCGACAACGTCGACCCTGACAGCGTTGTCGAATTGCTCCGCGATCATCCTCCCGCCCGATCAACGGCTGGTCCTGGTGCTCAAGTATCTCGACGGTCTCTCCGTGGAGCAGGTCAGCGCCGAGATCGGACGCTCCGTACACGCCACCGAATCGCTGCTGGCGCGAGCGAGGCGAACGCTCGCCCGCCGTCATCGGGAGACACAGTCATGACACAACATCCACTCACCACAGCATTCGAACACCTCGACGAACAACCAGCACCGGGCTTCCGCGAGAGCCTCTTGGCCGAGATGCTCGTCGAGTTGACCCAACCGCCATCGACCCAAGACGTCGATGCTTCCGACACCGAACCACAGGAGATCACCGTGCTCAAGAAAGTCGATCGTTCCAACTCAGCCCCGACGCGAACACGCGCTGATCGTCGGCCTCGCCGCTGCCGTGATCGTCGCCGTCGGTGCCACCGCCTTCGTGGTCAATCGGCGCAACGCCGACACCACCGTCGTGCCGGTCACGACACCGGAACCGTCCCCGGAGGACGCCGCCATCGCCAACACAGCGCTGCTCACCGTCGATCAACTGGGCGACGGGTGGTCACCCCATCCGGAGTCGAACGAGACACGGGCACAATGGCTGGCCGCGGCGGCGACACAGCCTGCTTGCGCCGACTACAACGGTGCCGTGCAATCCTCCGAATCGGGCGCGGCGTCGTCCAGCACAGCGTTCATCAACTCGCAGAACCAAGAACTCATCGAGAGTGTGACCGTCTTCCCCACCAAGGAGGCCGCCTCGAAATTGATGGATGCTCTCAGCGCCCCGGGATACCCGAGCTGCCTCTTCGCCAACTGGGACGCAGACTACAAATTGAACTTCTCCGACGGCGAGACCTCGATCACGAAGAGCTTCGACTTTGCGGCGCCGGCAGCGCACGGCGACCGCCAGGTGGCGTTCGGTCATGAAACCAAGTACCCGGCCACCACCCGCCTCTGGCAGGAGGTCTTTGTCCAGGTCGACCGGTCGATCATCTGGATTTCGGCAACGCCCGACGGGCTCGGCAGCGCCGACCCGGCAGGGATCATCGAGCGGTCGCTGACAGCGGCAATCGAATCGGTGAACAAGGCCACCGCAGCCGGCTGAACGGCTGCGCAGCGGCATCGATCTACCCACCAGCCTGTACCGACTTCAAGGAGATTGCCATGGCGAAGCACGCCGGCTTTCACGTCCCTCCCAGCTTTGCCAAACCTTGTTGTGTACGACGCCGGGTCGTCTTCGCGGCGATGTGCTCGTTGCTCGGCGCAGCGGCGTGCGGTTCCGACTCGAACCAGTCGTCTGCAACCACCGCTACCGAAGCGACTGTTGCGGCTATCACCGCGGCCCCTACGACCGAGCGTGTAACTACGACCATCAGGACCGAGACCACCACGACCGAGCCGGCGGCACCCACGATCGCCGCACCGAGAACCGCGACGGGCAACGGCACCTTCGTGGGCATCCCGGAGGCGCTGTTGCCCGGGCCGCCTGCGGTCGACGGGTGGGTCACGGTCACGGGCGAAGCTACGCGGGACGGCGACCTCGTCGGCAAGGAGACGTATGCCGAGGCGTTCGCGCCATCTTGTCGGATGACAGGCCGGGCACGCTCAGGTCGTGGTCGCCGACTGGGTGCCAGAATCCCTCGATCGTCGTGACTCGTTCGGAGGGGGTGGACCGGTGACGAGACCAGCGCTGCCGACCGGCACCGTCACGTTCCTGCTGACCGACATCGAAGGGTCCACGGTCGCATGGCAACGAGACCCGATCGGCATGGCTACGGCCGTTCAGCGACACTACGAGAGTCTCTGATGCCATCGTCGTGCGGCACGGCGGGCAGCGACCCGATGAACAAGGGGAAGGCGACTCGGTCGTGGCCGTGTTCGTCCGTGCGCGAGCGACGCGGCGGCGGCGGCGCTCGACGCACAGCGGGAGCTGACCGAGCTCGGTCTCGCTGTGCGGATGGCCTTGCACACGGGCGAAGCCGAGCTTCGCGGCAGCAGCAACTACTTCGGCTCGACGATCATCCGCTGCGCCCGGTTGCGTGCGATCGGGCACGGCGGGCAGATCCTCGTGTCGGACGCCACCCGGACGCTGATCGGCGACATTCTACCGGAAGGCGGCATGGCTCCGCGATCTCGGCTCGCATCGGCTCAAGGATCTCGGTCGACCCGAACGGGTGTGGCAGCTGTGCCCTCGTGAGGGACGTGTCGACTACCCGCCGTTGCGGTCGCTCGACGCGTTCGGGCACAACCTTCCGACACGGTTGACGGCCTTGGTCGGAAGGCACGCCGAAACGGCATCGGTGACCGCGGCGCTCTCCGGCGGTCGCCTGGTGACGCTCGTCGGCACCGGTGGCGTCGGCAAGACACGGTTGGCACTCCATGTGGCGGCCGACCTCGTCGACCGCTTTGACGGTGGTGTGTGGTGGATCGAGCTCGCCCCGGTGAGCGACTCGTCGGCGGTGTCGGGCGCCGTCCTCGCGGCGATGCGATTGCCCACGCAGTCCGGCGATCGACCTGTCGCCTTGCTGGCTGATCAGCTCGCTGGGCGGTCGACGCTGTTCGTTCTCGACAACTGCGAGCATCTGATCGCTGCTGTCGCAGTGTTCGTCGACGAGCTGTTGACCTCGCTCCCGTCGGTGGTCGTGCTGGCGACGAGCCGCGAGCCGCTCGGCGTCGACGGCGAGACCGTCTGGCGCGTCCCATCGCTCGAGCTCCCGATCCGGCCCGGAACGACAACCCGGTGGAGTCCGTCGAGCGGTCCGATGCCGGTCGGCTCTTCGTCGAGCGTGCTCGCCATGCCCGCCAGGGCTGGACGTTGACCGAGGAGACCGCACGAGCCGTGGCCCGCGTCTGCCGTCGGCTCGACGGCATTCCGTTGTCGATCGAGCTCGCCGCAGCGCGCTGCCGCAGCCTGGGCGTCGAACAGATCGCGGGGGAGCTCGACGACCGGTTCCGACTGCTCACCGGTGGTGCTCGCACCGTGCTCGCCCGCCAGCGGACCCTGCAGGCGTCGATCGATTGGAGTCACGATCTGCTCGACGACTCCGAGCGTGCCGCCCTGCGCCGACTCGGGGTGTTCGTCGGCCCGTTCGACATGACCGCAGCTGAAGCCGTGGTTTCGGTGCTCGGGGACGTCGACCGTCATGCGGTGTTCGATCTCATCGATCGTCTCGCGGCAAAGTCACTGGTGGGCATCGACGAGACGCCCGGCGGCAGCATCAGGTATCGGTTGGACGAGACGATCCGCCACTATGCCCTCGATCGGCTGACCGAGGCCGGGGAGCTGGCGGCCGCCCGAGATGCCCATGCCGAGCACTGGGCGACCTGGGCGGACTCGCACAACGTCTATCTCGACAACAGCAAACACGTTCAGGACGCGTTGCTGAGCAACTTCGCGAACCTGTCGGCGGCAGCAAGGTGGGCGTGCATCAGCCGGCCGGACCTGATTCGACCACTGATCCTGTCGACCGGGTACCTGATCAGGCTCGACGATGCCGAGAGCGGAGGAGACGATCTGTTCGAGTTGGCGTTGGCGGCACTCGACGGATCTGATGACATCGCCTGGGCGTACGTCGCGATGGCCGCGTCGGTGGCGATCGGGTTCACGTGGCTGACGCCCGCCGCCGACGTCGTGCGCAGCCGAGCCGAGCACCTCGCGGAGCTGCACGACCTTCGTCTCGTCCAGGCGATGCTCAGGTTGAACAACGCGCTCATCACCGGCACGGATCCCGCCGGGCTTGCCCTTGCGAGCAGCTGGTTCGCCGAGGCTGGGAGCCCGAGCTGGAGCGCCACCGCCGCGATGTACGCCGCCAGGTTGGTGGGAATCGCGGTGTGATTCCTGGTGGTCTCAGGTGATGGCGAGGATGCCGTCGTCTGGGACGTGGTCAGTGTCGCGCGCGTGGGGTAGAGCTTGGCCATCGAGGCTTCGGAGAGGTAGTGGCGGTGGGTTGCCCAGTCGTCGTGTTGCTCGGCGAGCACGGCGCCGACGAGGCGGATGATGGCCGGTTGTTGGGGAAGATCTCCACGACGTTGGTGCGGCGCTTGATCTCTTTGTTGAGTCGTTCGAGCGGGTTGTTCGACCAGATCTTGCGCCAGTGATCCGGCGGGAACGCGGTGAACGCGAGCACGTCGGCCTTGGCGGTCGTCCATCGAGCTCTCGCGACCTTCGGGAACTGGCGGGCGAGCATGTCGCGCGGCCCGGATCCCAGGCGCGCTGCGATCTCGCCGGGTTCGGGTGCACGAACACCGTCCGCAGCGCGGCGGCGACGACGTCTTGGTGGCCTTTGGGGACGTGGGCCAACAGGTTGCGGGCGAAGTGGACACGGCATCGTTGCCACGACGCGCCCTGCGAAACGTCTTGCGGCCGACCGCCTTGCAAGCCCGGCGTGGGCGTCGGAGATCACCAGCCGGACACCGCCCAGGCCGCGGTCGGCGCAGCGACCGCAGGAACTCGGTCCAGAACGTCTCGTTCTCGGAGTCGCCGACAGTCGAGCACCGAGGACTTCACGATCGCCGTCGGCGGTGATCCCGGTGGCGATCACGACCGCCGCGGACACGACGTGATGCAATCGGTGTCGCGGACGTGGACGTAGGTGGCGTCGAGGTAGACGTAGGGGAAGCTCGACGTGCCGAGGGAGCGGTTGCGGAAGCACGTCGACCTCGACGTCGAGGCCGGCGCAGATCCGCGACACCTGCGACTTCGAGATCCCGGAGTCGCAGCCGCGCGGCGACGAGGTCGTCGACCTTCCGGGTGGAGGTGCCGGTGATGTAGGCGGTCATGATCACCGCCCACAGCGCCCGGTCGACCCGCCGGCGCGGCTCGAGCAGCTCCGGGAAGAAGCTGCCGGTGCGCAGCTTCGGGATGCCCGACTTCGACATCACCGGCCGGGGTCGACAGAGCTTCGGGCGGTGCCCGTTGCGCAGCGGCACGCCGCTCGGTCTGCGCTCGCCCGGGCGGCGCCGATCGTCGCGGTGAGCTCGGCTTCGATCAACTCCTGCAGGGCGGCGGCAGGGTGTCGCGTAGCGACGTCGACAATGGGTCGGTGCCGGCAAGCGCGCGGCAAGATCGGACAGGGCAGACTCATCAAGAGCCATCGGCGTGATCTCCTTTGGTGTGCACTTGCAGGTACACACCAAGCTTCACGCCGGTGGCTCACCTCACGGTGGACCCAAACCCCACCACGCCACGGGAGCAGCGACTCCGGGACCATTCGGAAGAACACGCTGTGGACGTCGTCGGGGTGCCCGATCAGGAACGCCCCCTGACCCCAGTAGTTCAGCAGCAGCGACGGCAGAACCATCCCGTACCACCCGAGCACGATCGGTCGCCGGCCGAAGTGGCCCATGTCTGCGTAGAGCGCTTCACCACCCGTGACAACCAGGAAGATCGAACCGAGCGACAAGAAGGCCTTCGCGCTCTCGTGGCTGAAGAAGTGGATCGCGTAGTACGGGTTGACCGACTTGATGATCCCCGGCGAATCGGATATGTGCCACAGGCCGAGTACCGCGATGGTGGCGAACCAGATCATCATCACCGGCCCGAAGACCTTGCCCACGGCGCCGGTCCCTCGCCGCTGTACTCCGAACAAACCGATGAGGATGACGATTGCGATCGGGATCACCCAGTGCTCGAACGACGTGGACACCTCCTCCAAGCCCTCGACCGCGCTGAGCACCGAGATCGCCGGAGTGATGATGCCGTCGCCGTACAGCAACGAGGTGCCGAAAACACCCAACGAGACGAGGATGCCCGCCTTGGCCACCGTGCGCCCACGCTTCGGCATCACCAGCGCAGTAAGCGCCAAGATCCCGCCCTCACCCTCGTTGTCGGCCCGCATGACCAACATCAGGTACTTGATCGAGATGATGATGACGAGCGACCAGAAGGCCAACGAACACACCCCATAGACGTTGATCTCGTCCACCGCGAGCCGGTGCGACTTCTCGGTGAACGCTTCCTTGAACGAGTAGAGCGGACTCGTGCCGATGTCGCCGTAGACCACACCCAGTGCCCCGAGCGCGAGCGCCGTCGCCCCCACCTTGCCCCGCTCCCGCGTGTTCGCGAGGCGCGCGGTCCGCGGCGTGCGAAGCTGCGGTGGCGGTCGCAACGATCCGCTCCGGCGTAACGGTCTTGTCTGCTGTTTGGTCGGACGCCATGTCGCGATGCTCTACGCCGCTGATCGCTTCTGGTCTGCGTCGGCCAGCGCTGCCGCCAGCTGGTCCCCGAACTGGAGCAGGATCGTCCGGGCGGCAGTGATCGCTCCGAGGCCCGCCTGCGGCCGCAAGAGCAAGGCACCGCGACCGTTGGGGAGCACGAGCGCGGCGCCGGTCTCCGGAATCACCACCACGTCACCGTCCGAGCCGGCGCCCGAAGGCAGCCGGTGACTGATGACCGGCACTTCGCTCGGCGCCGCGGCAAGCAGCGACACGTCGATTGAACCCGCCTGGGCACAGACTGACCGCACCGCCGTGAGCCACACGGTCGGCAGGGCGCCGCCGTGCGTCAGCAGCCGTTGTAGCTCGCGGGTCGCGGCGAGGGACTCATCAGTTCGATGGACCGCGACCTTGGCGCGGACTCTCATCGTGGTAGCGATGCTGACCGATGACCCCAGCAACACCAGAAGGACCACCGTGACGATCTCATCCCCTTCCGTCATTCGCAGCGAATGGACGGGCGTGGTGTGAAAGTAGTTCAACGCGACGCGGCGATAGCCGAGGTCACGAACCCGGCGATCGGGCTGACGAGCGCCGCAGCGACGCACACGAAGGCAAGGGCCAGCCGCGGCGTTGGCAATGCTGATGTCGCTGCGCACCCTGGCCGAGGCCCACGCCACCGCAATGGCCAGCACAGGCCCGAATAGAGTCGCGGCGCGGTGAGCCGCCTGTTGTGTCGTTGTCTTCACGTCGATGATGTCTACACCCCCGGCCATCGAGCGACGGCCTCAAGCTGACGGTCGACGGGGTGAGCGGTGCTCGCCCGATCAGCCGGTTTCACTGAGCGGGTGCAATGGTAGACCGGTATACGGTCTGGGCGGACTGGACGGACCAGACGGACGGATCTCTTCACGTGGCCAGGTGAGGGTCGCGGGTTCGAATCGCTTCGTCCGCTCCATGTGATCTCTCAAGAGATCGGAAACCATCCGAACCCTCGACTGGGTTCGGGTGGTTTCGTTTTGGGGCGAGTTGGGCCTTTGGGTGCGCCGGTGCCTTGGTAGCTGCGGGTGGGGTCGAGGGTGAGGTCGCGGAGGATTTCGCCGGTGGTGGCGTTGATGATGCGGATGTCGAGGTCGTGGATGAGCAGGATGATGCGGGTTCGGGCGTGGGTTCGGCCGATGCCGATGTGGTGCATACGGCCGTTGACGCGGAGGCTGACTGAGCCGCCTTCGTCGACGCGGTCGTGTCGGACGCGGTAGTGGGGATTGGTGGTGTGGTGACCCGGTGTTGCTTTGGGTCGTGCCTGGTAGGCGACGGCGGGTGTGGCTTGGTGGGCGAGCGAGCGGTGCGGGCGGTGGTGGTTGTAGATGGCGACGAAGCTGTCGAGCAATGCTTGGAGCTCGGCGATGGTCGAGGGTTGTGGTTGGGCTCGGAGCCAGTGTTTGAGGGTTTGCTGGAAACGTTCGACCTTGCCGCAGGTGGTCGGGTGGTTGGGTCTCGAGTTCTTCTGAACGATCCGCAGTTTGACGAGTTCGGCTTCGAAGGCGTTGCGGCCGTCGTTGCCGCCGCGGGCGTAGCGGGTGGTGAACACCATGCCGTTGTCGGTCAGCGTTGATGCTGGTAGGCCGTGGTGTTCGACCGCGGTGCGGAACGTTTGCAGCACGAGCGGGCCGGTGATGCGGTGGTGGGCGGTGACCGACAGGGCGTAGCGGGCGTGGTCGTCCAACCAGGTCAGGATTTCGCTGTCGTCGCCGGTGGCGAGCCGGTAGTGGGTGAAATCGGCTTGCCAGGTTTGGTTGGGTTGTTCGGCTTGGAAGCGGATGTAGGACGACTTCGGTCGTTTCTGGGGTTGGGCGGTGACGAGTCCGGCGCGGGTCAGGGTGCGGGCGATGGTGGAGACCGACACGATGGTGTGATGGCGGTGCTCGAGGTGCCAGGCGATGGTGTCGGGGCCGGCGTCGAGGCCGTCGGTGACGAGTTGTCGGCGAACCTTGATGATCAGATCGATGATCGTCGGGGCGATCGCTGTCGGTGTGGTCTTGGGTCGTCGTGAGCGTGGTTCGAGCGCGGTCTCGCCTTCGGCGCGGTAGCGGGCGACGAGTTTGCTGACCCAGCCCTTGGACACGCCGTAAGCGCGGGCGACGTCGGCCTGGAACGACCCTCGACAATGACAGCAGTGATCACCAGACGCGCTTTGGACATCCGACACAGTCATCGCCGCGACCCGCAACTGTGAGCGATGTCTCGCGACATCACCGTTTCCTATGACTTGAGAGATGGGTTTCCTATGTCCTGACGGAACACAGCTTCGTCCGCTCCATATAAGCCGCCCTGAGCTGGTACGGCGGCACTCGCTCGGCGTCGCGCTCAACCGATCACCCTTTTGTCAGGTTATGGTCGCCGCCCGCCCACTCCGCCAAGTCGGTTCCTCTCCGCTCTCAGCGGCCGTTGCGCTGTTGCTGATGTAGGAGGGGGCACGTGGGTTGGACTGGCTTCGGTTCCTCGAAGAGCCGAGGCGGGCAGCCCGATGTCGGGTGCCGGGGCATACCTTCGTCACGCCCCCGAATTGGGGGTGACATGAAGCCGTCCGGTCACGACCAGACGAGCTCAATCACTTAGCCGACCAGACCGAAAGGTTGGTCATGCCGGTCGTCGAGCTGCATCTGGTCGTGCCCGACCCTCACGCCGCGTCGGTGGTCGCGAGGCAGCGGATGTGGCCGTCGCGCATCCCGTAGTGGACGAGCGTGAGGAGATGGCGGGCGGCGGCGACGCGGCCGATGTTCCGACCGCGCCTGCCACCCACGCGAGCTTTGACTGATGCGACACGTCGTTCGCACGCCGCGCCGGAGACTGCTTCGATCGCCGCCCCCTTACGATCCCATTCATGAGCCTCCTCGCTCGAAGGGTTTGATTCAGCACCCTCGAGCTTCATCCAAGCCCGAGGACCGAACCAGAGCGGGGAGGCTCACCACCAACCCCAAGCTCCACATGGCATCACTTCGAGGATGCCTCGGGGCCGACGGCCAGCATCGACCTCCGGTCCGAGCGAGCGACCGCGCTACGCGTCCGGTTGGAGGTGACGGATCGAGCCTTCAAGCGCGACAAACACGATTGCGTTGCGGTTCAGCCGATTGTCGAGGTTGCGCGCGACCCGAAACCGGTCACCCGCTTCGATTGATCGTCGAGTGATCGCCTGCGCCGCCTCGCTTACAGGCCGAAGCCTGCGAGCGAGGCGGCGATCACCGCGGCGCGAGCTCCGGGATCCTCGAGCTGCTCGAGGCCGAAGCCGAGCACGACCGTGTCGGCGGTGGTCACGGCGGCGGTGATGCCACCGATCCCGAAGCCGCGCTCGAAGTTGACGACGTTGCCGGGGCTGCCCTCCGGCGCGCCCAGCACGGCCCAGGCGCCGAGCCCGGTCTCGAAGCCCTCGGCCTCGACGACGCCACCCGTGGTGGTCGAGCCTGGTGTCGTCGACGATCACGCCGACGCCGCCCGTGAACGGGTCGGTGACGTAGCTGATCACGAGCTCGACCTGCTGGCCGGCGAAGGCGCTGAGGTCGAAGGCGACCGGCACCCAGCCGCCGGACGAGCCGGTGAACGAGTTCCACGCCCCCGGCGTGCCGTCGGCGTGCACGGGTCGCCGGGGGTGAGGTATTCGCAGCAGGTTGCGGGTGCTCGTCGAGCAGGAACCCGGCCTCGCACTCGGCCGGCACGTCGGTGGTCGTGCCGCCGTTGAGGTCGGGCAGCGTCGTCCAGTTGTCCTGGCCGACGGTGTGGGCCTCGACGATCACGTGGTCGTAGCCCTCCTCGGTGTCGCACGACATCTGCGCCTCGAACGTCGGCGCGTCGCGCGTCGGCGACGCCGGTCAGGTCGAACGTGCGCGCCAGCCGCATGTAGCTGTCGTCGGCGTGCGGCGCGGCCATCGCGCAGTCGCCCTCGATCGCGATGAACGGGCCCTCGGGGCGACGTAGTCGGCGACCGCCTGGCTGGCGAACTGCGGGAACTCGTCGGGCGGCAGGACGTCGCTGGTGACGGTGAACGCGCCGGCCTCGTCGACCGGGTTGTCGACCGTCGCCGGGCCACCGAAGAGCGCCTCGCCACCGGCCAGCGGGCCGGCCGTGGCCGACGACGCCGGTGGCCGTCAGCGGGGTGCGGCCGTAGGCGCCGAGGTAGTACTGGGTGAAGTCGTCGGCGCAGCAGCAGGCAGTCGCTGAAGGAGTCGCACGGTGACGACGCAGTCCTGGTCGGGGGCGCCGTCGAGGCCGTAGTAGATGCCGCCCAGCGGGCCGCCGAGCAGGCCGTAGTAGCCCGCCGTCTCGCCGGCGTGGACGAGCTTGCCGCCCTCGTTGAGGAAGTCGCGCACCGCCATCGTCAGGTACTGCTGGCGCTCGGCGACGCTGAGGTCGGGCACCGGTCCGAAGGCGAACGTATCGGTGAGCGACGTCCTCCTCGTCCTGCGTCAGCCGGTTGTCACCGAGGTACCAGAGCGACCGCGTCGTAGTGGCTGAGCACGCCGAGGTCGTGCGGCACGCCCTGCGCGTCGACGTCCCACACGTCGGCGGTCATAGCCGGCGTCCGGCGAGCGCCGCGAGGTGCGCGTCGAGGTACTTCGGGGCGCCGCTCGGCGGCTCGCTCGGGTTGTACGCCGGTGTAGTCCTCGTTGGCGATGACGAGCACCGTTGTGGCCGGTGTCCTGGGCGACCGTGTACGTGAAGTGCTCGCTCTCGGTGATCCGGAGCCCGGCGAGCGGGTTGCCACGCTCACCGGTGAGCAGGCCCGCGTGAACCAGACCTCGACCGTGTCGCCGGGCTTGGCGCCGCGCACGGTGCCGCGGACTCGGCGTAGTAGTCGTCGTTCTCGAAGCCGTAGCGCTCGCCGCCCTTCCACTCCTCGCACGAGCGCGACTGCGGTGCGGCCGCCGTTGATGCGGTAGTGCATCAGCGTGCCCTTGATCGCCCGCTTGGCGGTGACGGCGACCGTCTGCGGGTCGCCGTAGGACACGTCGAAGCGAGTCGACCACGAAGTCGGGGCGTCGAGGCCGACGACCGAGACCGGGTCGTCGGGGTCGTCCGCCGAACCGGCCACGGCCAGCGCGAACGGGATGTTCTTGCTCGAACTCGGCCTGGATCAGTGCCTCGTCGTCGGGGAAGTCGAAGACGCTCTCGCAGTCCTCCGGCTCCCACGTGTCGTCCGGATTGGACGCGGATGCCGTCTCGCAGGTCGCCATCTCGGGCGTGAACCCGAGCGTGCCGTACGCCTCCTGCATGTGCGAGTCGGTGTCGCCGTTGGTCGTGTAGAGCTCGGCCGAGATGTCGGGGTCGTAGCCGGGAACGGCCGGGTTGGCGTCGTCGCCGACCATCGCCTCGTAGAGCACGTCGTCCGGCGACGGGGTGGCGACCTGCCAGCCGATGCCGTGCAGCAGCAGCTCGGCGGCCGAGTGGTAGTTGATGAAGAACTCGGGCGTGATCCGCGCGAACAGGGCGTCGAGCGCCTGCGTCTCCGGCTCGGAGCCGGGCGCGGGCCGCGGTAGGTCTCGCTCGCCGGGTTCGGCGACGAGCCCTCGTTGTCGTAGCCCCAGCGGGTCGGGATAGTTGCGGTTGAGGTCGACGCCGTCGCGCCGGTGATCACGCCGTCGCCGTCGTTGTCGCGCAGGTTCTTGCGCCACAGGCGCTGGCCGTCCTGGAACGTGAAGTCGTAGCCGTCGGGGTTGGCGACGGGGATGAACCACATCTCGGTCGTGTTGACGAGCTCGTGATCGTCGGATCGGTGCCGTAGTTGGTCGAGCACGTGGTCGAGCAGGCGGCGGACCATCTCGGGCGTGATCCACTCGCGGGCGTGCTGGGCGCCGATGTAGACCGTGGTCGGCCGCTTGCCGTCCTTGACGCGCGACGGGTTCTTCGTGACGCGCACGGCGCGTGATGTCCTGCCGTTCACGGTCTGGCCGATCACCTGCGAGCTGCGGCGATCTGCGGGTGAGCGGCGGCCTGGGCGACGAGCTCCTCCTGGAGGCCGCCCTCGCCGAGTAGGGGCGGAACACGGTGCTCGCCGACTCTCGCCTGCGTGCGATCGGCGGTGGCGACCTTGGCTGCCAGCACGACGCCGGCGTCGGCGAGGGCGTCGGCCTGATCGGCGCTCAGGATCACCTCGACGTCCAACTGCCCTCCTCGCCAGGTACCGGTGTGAGCTTGCAGCTCCTGGCGGTCGACGCCGAGCGCCACGATCGCCGACAACCCGTCGAGGTCAACCTGCCCGGTGTAGACCTGCGGCCCGTCGGGCGGTGCCGGCGGCGGAGGCTCGGCCGCCGTGGTCGACCACGACACTCCGGCCAGGACGAGCGAGAAGGCAAGCCCGACGGCTATCCGATGACGCATCATGGAACCCCCATTTGTTTCGACGAGAAGCCCATCCTGATGGCTCCCGCTCCACCCGTCAACGGATGATTAGGTGAACTCGGCGCCCGAACCACGTGTGCCAGTTGACCGGAATACCGGTGCGTCACAAGCGAGGCTGACTCACTTCAGCGTCGCGTCCCTATCGCCGGTTCCGCAGCCGTTCTTATCCGCTCTCCGGAGGCGCGAGCCAGGTGGCGCCGAGCGACGACGTTCGGAGCTAGCCCGGTCGGAGACCGTTGGCACCGATGTGGGTCTATACGGCCCATATCGCGCCCTGCGATGCCAGGCTCTTCGATCAGCGCGAGCGAACAGAAGCGCGGAACTTCTACTGCGCGCGCGCTCAGACAATTCGGGCAGCATCGAACGAGCCGATTCCCTCGGGGCGCGTTCTGGCAAGGGCCGATGCCGTACAGATCACCTCATCTGCGCTGCCCCATATCGCCTGGGGTTCGCAGCCGTTTGCCGCTCCCGCGGTGACCGAGGCTGCGCCGCCCCGTCACAGAGCGACCCGCCACGACTCACTCGCGGGTCTTCCATCGCCTGTGCCAGTGTTCAGGAATGTCACCTGAACCCCAACGGGCGGTGCGATTCTGCTCTTCCGATCGATAGATTAACAATATCAGATCGTTGGCTGCCATATACCCTTGACAAAGGTAGCCTCCGATTCGCCCGGCCAAGGCGGCATGGTGATGCAAATGAATTTCAATTCTCCGGTTGAAACATTTCGGTATTGAAATGCTGTTCCTACTGGAATATCGATTGATGTGCCTGGAACAAGAACGGTGATGTTGCTCTCTTTGCCGTCATCTCTCCAAATCTCACCATGTCCCTCCAGCACATACCAGAATTCACTCACTGTTGCGTGAACAGTCGCCTTATTTATTTGGTGCGCAGGGACTGTACTATGGATCATGTCGCCCGTCTTGCCATCCATGAGGAAACGAATGTCCGCACCTGCTGGTGATTTTGCATCGGATTCCTCTGGAAGCATTGTGGTCTTCATGTTTTTCTCCTCAAATTTCATCGTCTTGTTTTGAAGTATCAGTTCAACACGTTCGAGGCACAGGGGAAAACACGCCCGCCGGCGGTCGGTTCGCAGCGGCCGCCTTGCAAGCCGTGATGTCTCTTGTACCGGAATCACCCGAGCAGAGCGGGAAACGTCGCGAACCTTAGGTCGGAAGCGTGGTTCTGCTGTGAGGATGGCGAACAGATCGCCGGCTCAGATCCGAATAGGAAACGGCGGCTTCCGAGTTCGGAGCTTTACGTCTACGTGTTGAATCTCTGCGAGTTCGACGTCGCTACTTGCCCGTTGGCTCTGCTCGTCGCTAGTCGCGCGCTGTGCCCCGACGCAATGGGAGAATTGTGAAGGATTCTGTTTCCGCGCGACGGATTCGGCGTTCGTAGTACGAAAGAGAGGCATGGAAGCCGCAGACCCTCGTGCCGTGCCTTGCGCGGCGGACGTCGTGGTCTCGACGACGCTTTCGTGGCGTTCTACAACTCGGCGTTCGCTGACGTCTATCGCTATCTGTTCCGCGCTGTGCTCGGTAACCGCGCACTCGCCGAGGATCTGACCCAGGAAACGTTCGCGTCGGTCGTCGCTGCTGTTCGCAGTGGACGACCCGAGGCGCAGACGGTGCCGTGGGTCATAGGCGTCACCCGCCATAAGTTGATCGACCACTACCGCAACACGTCACGCGAGCAGCGCCGTCTGGCGTTGGCCTGGTCGAACGGTGCCGGACGCGATAACGAACAACTCGACGAGCTCGACACCGTTGACCCTGACAGCGTTGTCGAATTGCTCCGCGATCTCCGCCCGATCAACGGCTGGTCCTGGTACTCAAGTATCTCGACGGTCTCTCAGTGGAACAGGTCAGCGCCGAGATCGGACGCTCCGTACACGCCACCGAATCGCTGCTGGCGCGAGCGAGGCGAACGCTCGCCCGCGGTCATCGGGAGACACAGTCATGACACAACATCCACTCACCACAGCGTTCGAACACCTCGATGAACAACCAGCACCGGGCTTCCGCGAAACCCTGCTAGCCGAGCTGCTCAACGATCTGGCGCAGCCCCCGTTAACCCAACCCGTCGACGTTGCCGACACCGAACCACAGGAGATCATCGTGCTCAAGAAAATCGATCGTTCCAACCCCGCCCCGACGCGCACACGCGTCATCCTCGGTCTCGCCGCTGCCGTGATCGTCGCCGTCGGTGTCACCGCCTTCGTGGTCAATCGCCGCAACGCCGACACCACCGTCGTGCCGGTCACGACACCGGAGCCTTCTCCCGAAGACTCCGCCATCGCGAATGCAGCGTTGCTCACCGTCGATCAACTGGGCAGCGAATGGTCACTCCATCCGGAGTCGAACGAGACACGGGCCCAATGGCTGGCCGCAGCGGCGACACAGCCTAGTTGCGCCGACTACAACCGTGCCGTGCAATCATCCGAATCGGGCGCGGCGTCGTCCAGCGCAGCGTTCATCAACTCGCAGAACCAAGAGCTCGTCGAGAGTGTGACCGTCTTCCCCACCAAGGAGGCCGCCTCGAAGGTGATGGACGCTCTCAGCGCACCGGGATACCCCGCCTGCTTCTTCGCCAGCTGGGACGCAGACTAGGCGACACTTTGACGAGCTGTCCGGCGGCGGTGAGTTGGCGGCGGATCTTTGGGTAGTCGTAGCCGCGATCGAGGTGGGTCCGTGTGCCGGTCGGTGACACAGAACACGCAGCGCAGAACGACGGCTCGGATCTGAGAGGATGGGGCTGTGGCTGACGGTTCTCTTTGGAGGAACCGTGACTTTCGTCTCGTCCTTGGTGGCGGGCTGATCAACAACATTGGCGACTGGCTATTGACCCTGGCGCTGCCGATATTCGTCTTCACTGAATCGGGTTCCGGGCGAAACGCCGCAGCTGTGTTCCTAGTCGAATTGATCGTCGGGGTGCTTCTTGGACCGTACGGTGGCAGCCTCGCAGATCGTTGGGACTTGCGGCGCACGATCATCTCAACCAACTTGTTGCAGGCCGCCGCGTCTGCTGCCTCTGTTGGCGGTGCATCGCGATCGGTTGTGGCCCGCGTACGTGGTCGCCGCACTGCAGGCGATACTTCAACAGGTCAATGATCCGGCATCGTTCGCTCTGGTGCCCCGAGTGGTCGACGAGTCCCAACTCGTGGAGGCCAATGCGGCGAACTCGACTGCTTCGTCGCTAGCCAGGTTGGTCGGCGCGCCACTGGGAGGAATCGCCGTTGGTCTCGGTGGTTTGACCACGGTCGTGGCGATCGACGTCGTGTCGTTCGTCGCAGTGGCGATCGCGACGATGTTCGTGCGCACGCCGACATCGAGTCTGGCTACCGGAGCGCCATCGGACGAGGATCAGCGGTCGAGCGTTGCGACGGGTTGGAGCGAGATCCGTCGGCAGCCCGCTCTCGTTGGTTTCCTCGTCGTTCAGACGATGGCTCACGTGGCGTTTGCGATGTTCCCCGTGCTGTTCATCAAATTCGTCATCGCCGAGTTGCACGGCGGAGGGGCAGCGATCGGGATCATCCGCGGATGCGCTGCGTTCGGCGGCTTCGCCGCCTCGCTGCTGGTCATCCGATTCGCCAAGCGAACTCAGCCAGAGAAGCTGATGATGTGGGGCTATCTGGGCTTCGCCGTCGTGGCCGCGCTGTTCATCAACGCCCCGTTGGTCACACGCGCGATGTGGGTGTACCTGGTGCTGTTCGCGCTCTCCGGACTGCCCAACGCCACCTCACAGATCGGCACATCGGCGACAGCCCAACTTCTCTGTCCCCCAGAGGTCCTCGGACGCTTGAGCGGAATCGCGTCCGCCACCGGTGCGATCGGAGCAGCTATCGGCACCATCGCCGCTGGACTGCTCGTCGACCACCTCCAGATCATCCCGCTGTTCAATGTCCAAGCGCTCGTCTACCTGTTGTGCGGCGTCGCCACCTACTGGCTGATCATCCGACGAACAGCAGTGGCAGCCGTCGGTTTGCGAGACGTCTGACTCGAGACAACCCGACGCGGTTGTTGTTCTCAAAGTCGAATCGCTCGGTCGGCAACCGAGCATGTTGACTGATCACGCATCGACATTGCAACGAGTGATAGTAAGCACACAGAACGCGCCCACATTCCCGGCCGGCGCCGGCACCCGACGAACAGAGGCGCATCGGATCGGGCGGTGCAGTCATTGTTGTGGGAGCTGCGAGAGTGTCCGGATGGCATCGAAGTTTGGCGTGAGCGACGGCGTTGATGCGTGACGCCGACGAAGGCTTGTCCGTGTCGGGGATGATTGTGACGGGCGCTCGCCGTGATCGAGTTCCCGCCGCGTTCGAACCCGTCGTGGAGGCGGCGCGCGATCGTCTTCGAAGTCGGGGCCGTGGCTCGCTCTACGTGTACGGCTCGGTTGCAACCGGGGCCGCGCAGCGAGGATTCTCCGACGTCGACTTGATGACTGTCGGCGTGCCGAGCAGCGAGGCGGATGCAATTGGGCACGAGCTTTCAGAGGCGTTCATCGGCACGTGTCGAGCCGTTGAAGTAGCCGCTGCCGAGCCGCAGGACTTTGTCGGCGACAGTGACGAGGCTTACGGCAATCGCGTCTTCTTGCGTCATTACTGCGTGCACCTCGCAGGGCCGGACGGTCGGGCCTCATTGCCTGACTTTCCGGGCGACGTACGAGCAGCACGTGGTTTCAACGGTGATCTTGCACGTCACGCGCAGCGATGGCGAGAGGCGCTCGAGCGCGGCGGCGACCCGGCTATCTTGGGGCGACGAATCGCACGGAAGACCCTGCTCGCCGTAGCCGGGCTGGTCAGCGTTCACGACAACTGCTGGACCACCGACCGCGCCACCGCTGCACGGCGATGGCCACAGATCGAGCCCTCCACCGCCGAGGCGCTCGCGATCCTGCTGCGCTGGGCCGACAATGACGAGGCGGCAGCAGCAGCGGCAATCCGGGACGCGGCTCGACGGAATCGTCGCGGTGGCAACGGCAGCATTCGCGACCTCCGTGGGACTGTGGACCTAGCCGCGCAGCTCGCGGTCGGCTTTGGATCCCTGGTCAGGTGGCGGACAAGTCGTTGATTCACTGCCGTGGCATCGCGTCGCGCACCAACGACTGGAACCTTGCGCCGACCTGGTCCCAATGGGCAACGAGGTTGCCTCGTCCAGAAGCCGCTGATTGGCGGCCGGCCTGAAGACGGGCGAGGACCGGGACGTCCTGTTCGTTCACGCCGAAGATGACATCGGCCAGCGACGATCGGGCGATCGCGAACTCATCCCGCATAGCGTCGCGATCGACGAACAGTGCCATGTGCTCGATTGTGTGGTCCGGCGCGATGGGCTCGAATCCGATGACCTGGAACCAGTCCGCCTCCATGAAGAGGAGCGCGTTCGGGAAGAGACAAAAGATGTCCTGACGCGCCTGCACCTCGAGCGGTACATCGCCGAAAGTCGGCATTGGTCGGCCAGCCTTCGACGCCTTGCCGGTCGCACCTCGCGGGTACGTACCGCCGATAATCCGCTCATCGAGAACTACATCGTCCACGTCGAGGGCCGCGGCGGCGGACCCGACCTGAGGATGGATGAAGGGCAGATGGTAGAAGTCGAGGAAGTTCTCGACAACGAGTTTCCAGTTCGCGGTGATGTCGAAGCGACGCGTCGCCACGTGTGCGAGGCGACCAAGGTCCAGTGCTGCCCAGCGCTGTGACAGTGCCGTCGACGCATCAACGAACGACCGATCGACTGTCCCAAGATGCACGAAGATCATGCCCGCCCAGACAGCGCTCGAAACTACCTCGAGATGCAGTTCGTCGCGGGTGGCGTCGTCTGGCCCACCCTTGGGAGAGCCGTCCCAGTAGGGGGTTGCCTGCAGCGAGCCATCGAGTCCGTAAGCCCAGCCGTGATACGGGCACCGAATCCGCGTCATAGAACGCTGCTCGTCACAGAGCAGGAAACCGCGGTGCCGGCACACGTTGTGGAACGCCTCGATTCCGTGACGACCACGGACGAGCAAGAGTGGCTGGCCGGCGATCGTGACCGGGCGGAGATCCCCGATCGCTGCAAGCCAGTGCTCGTAGCCGGCCCATACCCAACCAGCGCCAAAGATCGTTTGCTGCTCGGCGGCAAACCAAGCTGCATCGGTGTAGGCGTCGGCCGACAGCAGGCTCTGTCCGACCACGCCAGGGCCCAGCGGACCCGACGCTGACTCGCGCTGCCGCGCGTGATCGTCGGACGACATGCAGTTGAACACTAGTTCGCCGATCTTCCCGGCCACTTGTACGGCAATGATCTTCGTCCAAAATCAACCGATGTCGTCGACTACGTCCGCCGAACCACATCGGAACCTCAGGAGCCGAGCGCCACACAGCAAACCCGGCAGCCCCATACCACCCAGTCCAACGACCAGGAACGGTATCCCGGATCGCCGGCTGGATTGACGCATCCGGCTGGGTCGCGGCAGCCATGCTGAGCGTCCGTCAGGTTGATGATGTGGGCGATGCCGACCGGCACTTTGATGACTCTGCGATCACCAGGGCAGATGCGCGTTGTGGGGCAACGCGGGCACGCACCTCGCCGCTTTGGGGGGTCTCAGCTTGTCAGCCCAGAGACGGGCCGCCGCCGGTCGTCAGGCATGGTGCCGGAAGACGATGTCGAGTCCTGCTTGGTCCGCGGTGAAGCCCCACGCTTCGACGATCCGTCCATCGGCGTCGAAGTGGTGCACTCCCGGTCGGATGATGCCCATACCGCGCAATCCAGCGACCGAGAGAGGGGTGCCCCGCACCGCCGGGTTCGCAGCCGTTCTTATGCGCCCTGCGATGCCAGGCTCTTCGATCAGCGCGAGCGAACAGAAGCGCGGAACTTCTATGCGCGCGCACAGACAACTCGGGCAGCATCATACGGCCGGTCAGGCGTACCATCTCCCTTGCGGGCGCCTACCGCCAGGAGGACTCATGCCGCCAAAGTCACCGAACCCGGAGGAGCTGGCCGCTCTTCGAGGTCGCGCCGAGAAGTTCGCCACCGCACCGCGAATGACGGCCGCCCTTCAAGCCGCGCTCGCCAATCCCGATGACATTCGAACAGCCATCAAGGACCCCGCAGGCTTCTTGAACAGTCATGGCGTCCGCATTCCTCCGTCACTGGATGTGGAGTTCTATGACCGAGAGCCGCGCACGTTGCCCGGACCCGACTGGTTTCCATTCGTCCTCGAGTTCTTCAACTGCCGCACCTACTACGTGCGCGTCTGTGACGACCAAGCCCCTCCGCTCTGCAAGTGGCGCGAGGAGTCGGTGTGCTTCGGTTTCCGTATCTATCCGAGAGGGATCCCCAAGATCGGTTAGCGCGTGATGCGCTATCTCTATCGAGGTCGGGGCATCAGACTGTCGACCGGGGGTGATCCGGGTGTCGTTGTCATTGAGACCGTATCGCCGCCCTAGCCGCTTCCGGCGAGTGAGTGGTTTCAGGGCGCCATACCGTCGAACACGACTTCGACCATCGGGGCCGTCTCCACGAGTACGTCCAGCGGCTGCTGGGTCCGATACCACGTCGCGCTCAGATGTTCGAGAACAGCACGACGGGTTGCCGTATCGGCGACCGGTATCGCTCGTGCGGCGAGATCGAGGTGGGCGTGGCGCTTGAGGTGCACGGCAAGGCTCGGGTCCGCGTGGAGGTTGGCCAGCCAGTCCCGTTGACCCGATGTCCCCGTGATGAAGAAACGGCCGTCGACGTCGAGCATCCAGATTTCGATCCGGCGAGGCAACCCGGTGTGCCGTCCCGTTGTCGTGATGTCCACGGTCGGATCGTCAGCGAGTTCGACGCGGACAACATCCACAGTGGCAGCGTACGGCGCCCAACTTCGTCCACGCTACGTGCCGCTCGGCATGAAGCGCGGATGCGCCGATCGGATCGGGCACCAATCCGGCGGCCGATCACGCCCGGATTTCCCAGCCTCAAGCACCACCGGTGATCCAACGAACGCTCATACCGCGCGATGTTCGACGTCTTCGACGAGGTCTTCACCGAGCGGACGCTCACCCCCGAGAGGTGCCCCGGCGCCGCAGCGCCAAAATGCGCCGATCTGGCGCGTTCGGCGAGGGCTGAGCGTTCGTCCTTCTGCGCCGCGTGTGATGCGCTGATCGTGAATCTCGAACGTGACAGTGTTCAGACCATGAATTCCATGGCCCGCCGGATGTTCGAACTGGTCGAGCCGATCGGTGTCATCCCTTACTCGGCCGATGAACCCAACGAGGCGATGTTCGCCCTCGGGTTCACCAACTACTGGGACACCTACTTCGCCGGGCGAGCGGCACCCCTTGGCCTGGTCGCGGCGGAGGTGGTGGACGCGCTGTTCTACAACTTCGCTCCCGGCGAAGTGGCTCGCCACATCCCGAAGGTGTGGCGCACCACCACGCCCGAATCAGCGATCGCTGCTCGTCAGATGGGCTGCGTGAAGGCGCTGCGTCGGATCCTCGGCGATCGCGTCGACTCTGTCGCCTTCGCTCGCGCCGCCGAACTGTTGATCAAGGCGGCGACCAGCGCCCCGGTCGAGGGCCGACCGATGTACGCCGCGCTGCGCACGATTCCGATCCCTGACGACGTGGTGGCTCGCCTCTTCCATGCAGCCTCCTTGCTGCGCGAGCACCGTGGCGACGGGCACATCGCGGCCCTGATGATCGAGGGTGTCGGCGGCCTCGAAGCGCATGTGCTCTTCGCCCTCGACATGGACATGCCGGCAGCGAAGTTCGGACGCATCCACCACCTACCGGCAGCGCAACTCGGCGCCGTGATAGGTGGGATGCGCGATCGCGGCTTGATCGGGGATGACGGTTGGCTGAGCGAACGGGGTCGCGCCGTCAAACGGCGGGTCGAGTCGTTCACCGACGACCTCGCGGCGAAGCCCTATGAGAGCCTTGAGCCGGGCGAGCTCGATGAGCTGACGTCCGCACTCGAGCCGCTCGCCACACTGCTACTCGCCGCCCAAGACTGGAGCTGATGTCGCTGGCGGTTCAGTCCGCGAAGTCGTTGGCGAGCCGATCGAGGATGTGGTGAGTGCCGTGTTCGCGGCGTGCCGATCTGATCGGGCGTGAGGCGCGTTGGGCGACCGCGAGCCGGCGCGGCACTTGGGTCCGGCGCTGGGTACATGGCGAGGCGCGCTGGCCGACGACCTCGCCGTTCACCAGGTCGCGCGGCAACCGCATCTCGCCGAAGCGGTGCCCGAAGTCCAGCCCACCGGCAGCGGCGCTACTTTCTCGACTTCGCGAATTCATGGGCCTGGTCCTGCGTCCAAGGTGCCGTCGCGGGCCCATAGCCCTGCGATCGCGATCGCTACCAAGGACGCTGTAACCAGCACCGCGCTGCTCGCTACGTGATGGCCGTGGATCGCCGCTACGACGGCCCAGGTTCCAACGCTCGCAACCATCACGGCCAAGGATCGGCGCATCCAGCGGCGGCACATTGCTCGAGTCCACGTCGCAGCCGGTGGGGCGACACTCGCGGCGGCCATCGAAGCGTGGAACGCAGCGAGCGACACTGCTGCTCCGACGGACCAGGGCGTCGTCCGATCGTGGACCGTGACCAGCCACTCGACGCCGACGACCAGCACGACGAGCAACCCGACGTGACTGTCAGGGAGCACGACGCACGCGAGGGCTAGCCCGAAGATCACGACGTTGACGACCGGAACTGTGTGGCCGGCCGCGAGCCAGGTGCACGCCACGGCGACCACCGTGCTCGCGAGTATGAGGACACGAAGCACCAAACCGACACCGCGTACGCGCGACAACAGCCACCATGAGTCTGGAGAGCGAGCGTCGTTCATCGACGCCGGGCCATCCGGACTCCGGCGTGGCGTTGCAGGTCGCGCAACACGACATCGAGGCTTCCGGGTCCCCGCCACGGGACGACGGCGATACCTGCCTCTCCGACCCGCCGAATTTCGCGCTCGCGCTCGAGCAATCTGATCCGCCAGGCGATCCCGACGTATGGGTCGTCTGGGTCGCTCTGGGTGATGTCAGCGGGGAGACAGTCGATTACCAGAACCGTCAGGCCGTGCTCGGCGATCGTCACCGCACGTTGGAGCGCCGTGGGCGACACCAAGGGGGACAGCATCACGACCAGCGCACCTTGCCCGAGGCCGCGTGGCATTCGCCCGTCGTCGGCGAGTTCGGTCGCCGGCTCGATGCTGGCCATGACCTCCAGCATCCGGCGCAGTTGGCGATACCCGGTCGCCGGTGGCAGTCGTCGCATGCCTCGCGCGCCAATCACCACCAGCGCGACGCGGTCGCCGGTGCTGATGTAGTGCTCGGCGATCGCGCCGGCCGCGCGCAGCGAGACATCCAGGCTCGAGGCGCGGCCGTCGATCCCGTCGCTCTCGCCGACGTCATTGAGCGCGTCGATGAGCAGCACGACGTGTCGATCGTGATCAGCCCACGTCGAGGTGACATGCAAGGTGCCTGTGCGCAGCGACTGAGCCCAGTGGATGCGGCGTAGTCGGTCACCGGGCTGGAAGGGACGGATGCTTGCGAACTCGGTCCCGCTGCCCTGTCTGGGCGAGCGGTTCACTCCGACGAGGCCGGGGGTACGCACGGGTGGAGCCGAAGCGTCGAATCGTGAGGGTTGCGGGAGAGCAAGCAGAGTGCGGGCGTTCGATTCTCCCTGCTTCGGAGCACACCGGAAGCCGGCCCACGCGCTCGAAGCGACGACGAGTGCAGGACCGACTCGCCGAGATCCCCAGCGAGTCGGGCGGATCACCATCGCGAGCGGCTCGTCGCCGTCGTCACGAAGGCTGACGACGACCTGCCCATCGACCGGTTGCCGATCGATCCACGTCGTCGCCTCGAGCACGGCCGCCACGTCGTCGACCCGGCCTTCCGGATCGCGCACCTCGATGTGCCACGTCGTCGCTTCGCCCTCCCGGACTACGCCGTGGCCGATCGAATGGCGCACCTCCGGCAAACACCGTGGCCGCAGCATGACCGCCCAAACTGCGGCACCCACCAGCGGAGTAGCGAGCACCAGCAGGTCGGGGCGGCGGGCCAGCACGGCAGCGACCGCGAGCAGCAGACCGCCGAGCAGCGCGCGGGCGTGCGCAGTCGTCGGTCGCCAGCAGTCCTCCGGCTTCACGACGAAATGGTCCCGCCCGGCGTCGGCGTCGGGACCGAGGCCAGCACCTCGTCGGTCACCGTCGCGCCGGAGGCCCTCGTGAGCCACAACTCGGGCTTGATCGTGATCCGATGAGGAAGCACTGATGGTGCCACGGCCTTCACATCCTCGGGAGTCACATAGTCACGGCCGGAAATCACGGCATGAGCACGAGCGCACAACAGCAGCGCTAGTGCACCGCGCGGCGAGGCACCGATCTGCACCTGTGAATGGCGTCGAGTGGCAACCACAAGATCAACGCAATACCGGCCGACGTCGTCGTCGACCACCACCGTCTCGACCGCGGCCTGCATCCCCAGAAGTGTTGGCGCGTCAACGATGGTGCGCAGTTCCTGCGCCTCCTGGCGACGCTGCATCCGCCGGTCGAGCACCTGCCACTCCTCGTCCGGCGTCGGGTAGCCGAAACTGATCCGGAGCAAGAACCGGTCGAGCTGAGCCTCAGGCAGGGGGTAAGTGCCCTCGTACTCGACCGGGTTGGCCGTGGCAAGGACGTGGAACGGCGGCTCCAGGGCGAACGTCTCGCCCTCGACGGTGATCTGGCTCTCCTGCATCGCTTCCAGTAGGGCGGCCTGTGTCTTCGGCGGCGTGCGGTTGATCTCGTCGGCCAGCAGCAAACCGGTGAACAGCGGACCTCGACGGAACACGAACTCGTGCACCCGCTGATCGAAAACGAAGGAGCCGGTGAGGTCGGCCGGCAACAGATCGGGCGTGAACTGGGCGCGGGTGAACCGCAACCCGAGCGCCTGCGCGAACGAACGCGCCGCGAGCGTCTTGCCCAGGCCCGGCAGATCCTCGAGTAGCACGTGACCACCGGCGAGGACGCCGCACAGGACGAGCGTGAGCGCCTCGCGCTTGCCCACGACGGCCCGGTTCACCTCGTCGAGAACGCTACGAGCCAGGCCCGACGTCGTCCCGATGTCGATCGTCGTCGTGGGCATCGTCTCCTCGTTCACAGCGACTCGATATCGGTGATGATGCGGCCCAGCTGGCGCACGGCAACGGCCGGTCGTTGGGCTGCGACGAGATGACGCAGGGTCGGGGTGAGCACCTCCATCGCCGCGGCAGGATCCGTGGCACGGTCGATGTGACGGTGGGCAAGCAGCCGATCATCGACGAGATCGACAAGAGTTCGGCGGAGCTCGGCCGAACCGAACCACCGCGCGTCGTGCAGTTCGAGTGCGCAACGAGCTGACCCGCGGATCGCACCGCGTGTAGAGCGGCGACGCACCTGCGGCGGCCGGGTCCACCCGACCCGGATGACCACGTGTGAGAGGTCGACCGTCACCACGATCACCGCCGAAACGACAGCGACGATGCCCGCTAATACGAGCACCGCCGGGCGCGCGTTGCTAGCCGCAAGCGAGACAGAGAACACCAGCCAGACGCACACCATCGCCAGCGCGCGCCAGCGCGTCACGTGAGAACCTGACGCTTGATCGCAGCGCGGCCTCAACGCGATTCAGGGCGGCCAACGCTCGAGTCCGATGGTCGTCGCGCAGTTCGTGACGAGAGAAACGCGCCTCCCGATACAGCGCTGCCAGCTCCCGGATCGGTGCCGGATCGATCGACGATGCCGCCACCACACGTTCGACGTACTCCGTCGACGTCTCAGCCGCGTCACGCGGCAGCCCCGCTGCGGCGGCATCGCGTTCGAGCTGCATCCAACAGGCGACGATCGCGTTGCGCGGGCTACCTCCAGCCAGTGCGACGCGAGCAGCTTCAACGTCGATCGCCAACTCACGCTCGGCCACCTCCGGCAGCGCCGTGACCTGCCGGACCGATCGCTCACGCACACCACGCCGCCCGGGCCTGGGCCACATGCCCGCCCTCACAATCCATACGGCCACCGTCACAGCGAGGACGATCAACAGCACACCGAGGAGCTGAAAGAACACATCGCCCCAATGGTGCTGGTCGCCACGATCAGGCGGCACCGAGTCCGGCGGTGCGACCGTATCAAGTGGGTCGGCCGTACCGACCGACGATGGACCTACGTCCCCTGGTGGTGTGATCCAGAGCCGAACCGGGCCCGACGACGCTGCCAACACCAACAGCACCATGGCGACCCCGGTGGCAGCACCTGCCACAAGCCTCCGGTCCATACGGGTCACCCTACAACGAGGCACTCGCACCGATTCGCAGCTAGTGCACGCGATCGCCCTTGCGGCCCAGGGATGCGGCGAGGATTCTCACTTCCGGTAGCGCATCGCTGGATGATCAGGTTCGTTTCGATCCGGGTAGGCGCGCCTGAACGAGCCGCTGGCGCTGCCGAGTTCAGATCGGGAGCTCCATCCAAGACGAGCGACGGCGCGGGGCCGCGTCTCAGTCGCGCGCTCACCGAGTGGAGCGATCTGCCTCCCACTGGGCTCTGTCGATCGCATACTCGACGTCGCCTTGCTCGTCGCCAGGGATGCTGACCGGCCAGTCGGCGTGAAACACGCGAACGAAGCGCAATCCGGCTTTCTCCATCACCCTGCGAGACCCGGCGTTGACGGCCATCGTCTGGGCGTAGACCCGTTCGATGCCGAGTTCCGTGAACCCCTTGTCGATCAGCGCCCGCGACACCTCGGTCGCGTACCCCTGACCCCACGACCGACGATGTAGGCGATAGCCGAGTTCCGGCTCGAGCGGCCCGGCGCCCTCGCCGGGCCGAAAATGAAACCACCCGACGAACAGACCCGTTGCCTTCTCGATCGCCGCCCAGAATCCGTAGCCTTCGAATTTCTCGTAGTACCCGAGCCACCAATCCAGGGTTTCGACGAGATCCTCCCGATCGACCGCCGCGCCGTCGTCGATGTAGCGCTTGACCCCAGGATCGCTGTCGAGTCCGACGATCAACTCGAGATCATCGTGGGTGAACCTCCGAAGCACCAGCCGGTCAGTCTCAACGAACACGTCCACGCCGCACATTGTGGCGGCAATAAATGCCTTCGATGCACAACTAAGAGGCGCCTTGAAGCGCTGGTGCGCCCTTCTTCGAAGGACCCAGCCACAATGTGCAACGCAGCGCAGCACTGGAGCCCGCCGGACTCGGCGACACACCGGTTCACGCGGTGCTGTGCTTCACCGACTCCGATTGGGGTTTCTTCGCCAAGCCGATCACGTTCGGAGATGTTACGTGCCTCTGGGCGAAGAAGCTCTGCGAACTGATCAGCAGACCCGGACCCCTCGACGAACACCAGCGCACGACGATTGGTCATCGGCTCAGCGTCGCCTTACCGCCCACCACCTAACCGCGGAGGCGAGAGCGCTTCGCGGCCGATCATCGCGATCCAGCCGGCCGACACAACCACGTCTAGACGCACGCTCGCCTTGCAGGTCGTCAGCGACCACACAGTGCAATGTGTCACGCCGGCAATCGCCAGCGCGACGGACATCGGTCCACGCCATTCGGCAGAATGGACAGTCTCGGAACGCCTCGCGTTCCCTCCACCTGCGTTCCCCCAACTCCTTGGATGTTGAAATCACCATGTACTCACCGCGATCGAACTCACCCCGGCACCCTTCTCGACACCCTTCCTGGCAGCGGGGGCGCTGTTTCAGTGCCGTCCTAGGTCTGCTCTCCCTGGTCGGAGCTGCTGCCGCGTGCAGCAGCGACAGCCAGTCGGCCGCCACCACGGAGGCGGCGACCACGACGACCACGAAGGCGACCACCACCACCGAGGAATCGACCACCACCAGCGAGGAGGCGACGACCACCACGGAGGCGGCGACCACGACGACGGTGCCCGCCGAGCCGGTCTACCCGTTGACCGGGGTGGAGAACCCGGATCCCGTGCTCGCCGCTCGCCCGGCGCTGATCGTCAAGATCGACAACGCCGGCGGGGCACGCCCGCAGAGCGGGTTCAACGAAGCCGACCTGGTGATCGAAGAGATCGTCAACGACCACATCACGCGCTTCGCGATGGTGTTCCAGAGCGGCGACAGCGATCCCGTCGGACCGATCCGTTCCGGCCGGCTCCAAGACGTCGCCCTGTTCACCGCGCTCGACCATCCGCTCTTCGCGTGGAGCGGTGGCAACGCCACGGTGACCAACGAGATCAACAACAGCGAACTGGTCAACATCGGCCCGAGCCGGGCCCCGGTGTACCACCGGGCGACGGACCGCAAGATCCCCCACAACCTCTACTCGAGCACCGCTGCCCTGTACACGCAGACGCCGCCGTTCGCGCCACCCGCCAAGCAGCAGTTCGCCTACCGCGAGCCGGGCGTGCCCGCGGCGGGCACACCGAGCGCCGGAGTGACAGTGAAGCTCGACTCCATCGATGTCGGCTGGGACTGGAACGCAGGCGGACGGCGTGTACTACCGGACGATGGAGGGCCGCCGGCACATGGACCGCAACAGCGGTCAGGTGAGCACCAACAACGTCGTCGTGCTGGCGATGGACTACGCGCCGGGCATCTCCGGCAGCCCCGACGCGCAGACGCTCGGCAGCGGTGAGGTGTTCGTCTTTACCGGGGGCAACTACATCCACGGCACCTGGAGTCGCAACGACATCCACGACCCGTTTGCACTGGTCGGCGACGACGGCAAGATCATCCAGCTCCAGCCGGGTCGCACGTTCATCGAGCTGCCCCGCCAGGACAGCACGCTGCCGCTGGGCCCTGCCTGACGGCGCGTCCCATGGCTCGTCAGGGACGGCGGGCGCATACGGCGTGCCCCGGATCGCCGGTTCGCGGGTGGACTGTGGTGAAAAGTCTTACGATCTGTCGTAGAATTGTCGTATGCCAGTCGTCAACTTTCGAACCGACGAACGCTCTGAACGGGCGCTCGCTGAACTGATGGCCGACGGATCGACTGCGTCAGACGCCATTCGTCAGGCCCTCGTTGACGCCGTGCGACTTCGTCGACGCGAACAGATGCGCGCCGAGTCGCTGGCGTTGATGAATGATGACGCGGACCGCGCCGAAAGCCGCCAGGTGCTGCTGGAGATGGACGAGCTCCGTGCGTGGTGACATCCACCGACTTCGCGCTCCTGGTGACACCCGACGAAATGAACAGCGAGGAAGCCGGTACGCCGTCATCGTCCAATCGGATGACCTGATGCTGTCGACCGTGCTCGCGGCACCCACATCACGTTCTGCGCTACCAAGCATTTTTCGTCCGACGATCACAATCCACGAGGAGCAGACCCAGGTCCTGATAGAGCAGACCTCCGCCGTTGCACCGGAACGACTCGGCGAGTTTGTCGGACGTGTCACCTACGAGGAACTTGTCGCTATCGACGACGGGTTGCGACTGGCCCTGGCACTGGATTGACATCGGTTTGCCGTCCGGTCGCTAGCTCGCGCCGAAGCAGACGAATCCGGCGGCGAGTGCGCGCTCTCGCCGATCCGCTTCGGAGGCTCGCCGTCGCACCTCCAGTAGTGCCCGCGCGGGGCGATCGCCTGCCGCCAATCGTTGATGCAGATCCAGCATCGCTGCGCTCGTCCGACTGGAATCTGGCACCAAACTCGGACTGGCAATGACGGTGGCCGTGCCTCGTTCCATGAGGACCGTTGAGGCCCCGAGCACATCCCCGATCGGCCCGGCGCTTCCTTCTGCCCCTTCGCATGCCGACAGAACGACAACGCGCGGCAGTTGACGTGCTCGGAGGAGGTCGTGCATATACAGAGGTCCGTCGGCGAGCTCGAGCGAACCGAAGAGCGGGTTCTCGCGCCGATGCTGGTGATGCGCGGCGAAGTGGGCCAGCCATGTACCGTCGATTGTCCTCATCACCCGCTTCGTCGTGGCACGGGCTCGGGTCAAGGTGGTAACCGATTCGTGCAGTTTGGCGATCGATCGAGCTTCGCCGGCCGCATGTTGCAGCCTGGAGCCCACGATGAGAGTTACCGACCGGTGCTCCGGTGTCGGAAGGCGCGACACTGCTGACCAGATCGTGGCAGACGCCGCGATCGTGAATGGAATTTCAGCGAGTGTCGGGAGCACCGCCCAGGCGGCAGCGTGGAGCTGGGTCGGTGGCACGATGACCACCTCGTCGGCGGCGGACCAACACGCTGCAAATGCCGTGTCCAGGTCGCGTCCTATGTCATCAAGACGGACGAGGGCGGCGCGGATCGAAGGTGCACTGAGGTTGGCTCTCGCCAGGCGGCTCAGAGCGAGTCCAGCCGCATCGAAGAGCGCAATGATGCTCGTACTGGGTCCGATGTCGAGTCGCTGGGTTCGCCTACGGTCGACGATCAACGCGATCAATCGACCGTGGATGACATCAAGTTCCACGAGACGACGTCCCATAAGAGCGCAGCGCAGTTCGCCGAGAGTGATGACGTCGGAGTTCGTATCGCGATGCGTCGCCGGCGTCGCAATTCGTTCTCGTTGGGCGATGAGGCGCTGGAGCTGCAGTTGCCGGGAGAGAAGTTGGCGCCCCGCGGCGGGCTCTGTGGGTTCGCGAAGTGCTCGGGCGACTGATCTCAATTCGTCGAGAAGATGCGACAACAAGGCGTCATCGGATCGTTCGAGCGGTGACCGCCGCAGCGCGTTCGCCCGTGCCAGTTCGATCGCCCGAAAAACCCGATCAGAGTGGCCGAGTCTCAGCGCTCGATCACGGCGGAACTCCAACAGCGCGCGGGAGTGTGCCGTCACGCTCCAGCGGATCTCGGCCGAAGCGAAGCCACGCTGATAGCGATCGAGCTCGCGCGAGCCGCGATTCATCCAGCGTACGCAGGCTCTGTCGTCCTCGGCGCGGTCGGCGATCCGCGCCGCGATGTCGCACACGCCGAGCCGAAGATCCGGCGGGAGCCGTCGCGCTGAGAGCTCGGCGAGCGAGGCACGAGCCTCATCGAGTCTGCCCTGTCGGAGGAGTAGGTCGGCGACGAGGAGGCGTGCCTGCAACGCACCTATGACGAGGCCACTCCCGTCGAGGCGAACCACGAGTCCGCCGCGCTGCATCCAGGGTTTCACGGTCAGGTTCGTGACACCTCAGTCGCACCAACTCGGCGAGATCTGCCCATCCGTCACGACCAAGCGACCGGAAGTCATGCTCCACGGTCGTCGCCCAGCGGATGGCTCCGGCTGGGTCGTCGCATCGCAGGCTGGCAAGGGCCGCCACCAGCTCGGCCTCGGGAACGTCGAACCGGTTGCCGGTTGCTCGCAGCGCATCGATCGCCGCACTCGCCCGTTCCAACGCTTCTCGAGCCAGGCCGGCAGCCAGCAGCGCATCACAGGAATCGAGATCGAGGATTCCCAAGTTCCGTCCGAGGGATTGGAATTCGGTGCGCGCCAATTCGAACCGTCCGAGTGCGCCGATGGTGTCCCCACAGCGGGAGTCCAAGAAGGCGAGGTTGTGGAGCGAATCGGCTGCACAGTTCGTGATGCCGAGCTGGAGGTACAGCCGCCTGGAACGCTCGAGGTCGGCGCGCGCGGGCCCGAAGCTCCCTGCGTAAATGCGCACCAGCCCACGGTTACTTCGAGCATGAGCCTCGTACATGTGCGCCCCGCCGTGTGACAACACTGAGATCGCCAGATCAAGATCGCGGATTGCGGAGGCATCGTCGGACAACCTGACGAGGATGCTCGCCCGTTGAAAAACGGCGACCGCCTTGTCGACGCCGTCGAGCAGTGTCATCGCCTCGTCGAGGTCTGTGCGTGCAGCCGGAACGTCGCCGATCGCGAGCTGGCAGGCGGCGCGACTGGTCAATACAAGGCCTCGTAGGCGGGCATCGTTGCCGGCTCGATCGAGTGCCTGATCGAGTTGACTCAATCCGTCTTCTGGGTGGCCGAGCATTCGCTCAGCGACGCCCAGGGCGCGGCGAGCATGTACCTCGTCATCTCGCCGGCCGCTGCCCATCGCTTCGGACAGCGCCGTTGTAGCGGTTGCGAACGCGCGCTCGGGGCTGATCTCGGCAAGCAGTAGCAGATTGTGCTCGTGCCTCGGGCTGGACAGGACGGCGGACAAGAGACTACGGCAGGTTGACGCCGCACTCCATGTAGTCCCCGCTCGGATCGCTGCCCTTCTCGAAGTACAGACCCTGTTTGGGATTGTCCTGGTCTTGGATGAACTTCGCCAGCGCGCATGGTGTCGCGAACGATGTCCCGCTCCATGCCGCCCAATGTTCGGTCGGACCCCACTCGTTCGTGGGAGGCAGCAGGCTTACGGCCTTGCTACCTCGAGCCTGTGTTTCAACCCACGTACCGCGATTCGAGTAGTCGACGCCGTCCTTGGGATCACTGGCGACGCTATGCAGCCAGCCGTACGACGCCCATCCAGCTGGATAGAAGATCTCGGGGGTTGATCCGTCGCGACCATCATTTCCAGATGCCGCGAAGACATGCATCGAGTTGCCCGCCTCGAGCTGCTCCAGTGCAGTCCGAAGACCGATCGGTGTGTAGTAGAGCTCCATCCCCTCCGGATCGGCGCTTCCGGTGTGCCTCGCTGTGCAGCCGTAGCTGCCGAAGGACAGGTTGAGGTACTCGGTCCCACTGCCAACCGTTCCGACCAGGGCGCGAGTGACGGTGTAGTCATCGCGGATGTTCACGAGAGATTGGTCGGACAGCTCGTAGCCGTCGTCTGTTGGGTATCGCGGCTCGATGCCACTGGCCGCAAAGGTTGCGTTGGGAAGTAGCTGGCCCAGCAGGTTGACGATAAAGGTTCCATGACCCGCAGCTCGGCCATCCGATACCTCGGGCAGCGCTGCTGGCGATGAGGTGGTGGGCGTCGAGGCTGCCGTGCCGCCAGCGGTGGCCGCCCAACCCGTGTCGAGCACGGCAATGTCCGCTGCGGTAGTTGACAGGACGGCGGGTTGTTGCTGCGCAACGGGGCTTGTAGGCGTGTCGTACGGCGCGTAGTGCCATACAGGGGCGAAGGAGTAGATGTAGTTTGGCGCGGCTGCGATATCTGGAAAAAGCTGAATCGCTGCTTCAAGTGGGTCCATTTCGATGCCGAATAGGTGAAGGTCCGCGGCGATGTCGCTGTTGTCCGGAGTGACCCGGCCGAGGTCTTTCACCTCATCACCTCAATACCAAGACCTGCCGCGATGGCGCTCGCGGATGCACGCGAGATCAGCTCGAAATTGCGGTAGGTGCAAGATGGATTCTTCGGATCCACAAGGGTCAGAGCATCGGAGGTACCCACCACCGGTGTGGTGTCAGGCGATCCCGTCGTGGCGGGCGCCGTCGTGACGCTGGCGGGTGCCGTCGTCGCTGGCGGGTTCCGTCGTGACGGGCGCCGCGGGGCCGGTACCGTTTTCGGTGGCGTTGTTGTCGTCACTTCCACAGGCCACCAGACCCGCCACAGTGATGAGGGTGACGAGGGTGATTCGAATCCCACGCTCGTGTGTGCTGTGTTTCCGTTGTGTGTTCATCGGTCCCCTAGGTGCTTGAAGCGGTCACGCTGATACACGTTTCGCTACAACGTGACCCACCTGGTCATGAAGGGCTCGCCGTTGTTCGCTTGTGCTGCACGACATCAGAGGCAGTTCGGAATTCAGCGACCGGGCCCGCGCCGTAGTCCAGAAAAGCCCGGCATATCGTCGCACCAACTCTGCCCACGCGGTGTCGTCACCTGCTCGGATCGCCGTCAGAAGCTCCGAGTCGGAGCTTTCACGGTCCACTCGAGCGCGAGCGTAGTGCGTCGCGGATGTGAGGCTGGACGAATAAGTCCGACGCTGACAACCGCTACAGGATCGCGCCTCTCACGGCATCACGTTCTCGAACGAGTTGCGATCGCCAGCTATTACAGCGTCGCATGAACAAGCCTGAGGCGGCAGACTTCTTGCGTGAGTGTGGCCCGTGCGCACGAAGAAGACCGATGACGCGGCGAGGTGTGGTTCGGTGCTCGTTGGCCGCCGTGCTGTTCGGTATCTCGGCGCCGGCGGCGTCGAGGCTGGCCGGTGATATGGGTGCGTTCATGCTTGCCGGTCTGTTGTATCTCGGGGCGGCTGTCGCGGTGCTCCCGGTCATTGGTCGAGTGCCGCCGACTCGACAGGCGGTGCGACGTGGGGCACCAAGGTTGGCGGTCGCGGTGGTGCTGGGCGGTGCGGTGGGTCCAGTGCTGTTTGCTGTCGGACTGAGTCATGCGCCTGCGGCGACCGCGTCGTTGCTGTTGAACCTCGAGCTTGTGTTCACCACCGTGCTCGCCTACTTCGTGTTTCGCGAGCACATCGGCCGGCGGGTGGTCACGGGCACCGCTCTGGTGGTGATGGCCGGAGTCGTGCTGGGCTGGTCCGGCGGGGCAGATCTCCGGTGGGGGGCGTTGTTGATCGCCGGGGCCTGCTTCTGCTGGGGTGTCGACAACAACGTGACCGCCAACCTCGACGAGTTGGCGCCGGCGCACATCACACTCGTCAAGGGCGTCGTCGCCGGCGGCGCGAACTTGGCGATCGGACTGGCCGTCGGCGGAGCTGCGGCCGGCTGGTCGATCCTCGGCGCGTTGCTGATCGGCGCCTTCGGGTACGGGATGTCGATCACCCTGTGGGTCGCCGGCGCCCGTGATCTTGGCGCCGCCCACGGTCAGCTGGTGTTCGCGACCGCACCGTTCGTCGGGGCGATCGTGGCGTGGACCGTGTTCGCTGATCCCATACGCGGCCGCGAGGTCGTGTCGTTGGCGATCGCCGCTGCGGGCGTGAGCTTCGTGTTGCACAGTGATCACCTGCACGAGCATCACCATGAGGCGCTGGAACACGACCACGAACACGTCCACGACGACGGCCATCACGATCATCCACACCCGGGCGAGGTTCCTGGTCGCCATCAGCATGCGCACCGTCACGAACCGATGGTCCACGCCCATCCGCACGTACCCGACCTTCACCATCGCCACGACCACGCCGACGCGTAGGTCGGTGTACCCGGAAGCTGTCGAAGCACGTGAAAGATCTCGCGTCACCGATGTGTCAGGTGAAGATGATTTGCCCTCCGGCGGCGAGGTCGTAGAAGTCACCGACGGTGATGATGTCCTTGACCTGCTCGACGAAGTCGTCCCTCGTCATCCCGAACATGTCGACCGATGCTTGGCAGGCGTACATGCCGCAGCCGGTGTCGGCGATCATCTCGATGAACTCGTGGATCGGCGGGATGTCGAGCTCGTCCATCTTCTTGGTCATCATGTGGGTGGCGATGCCACTCATGCCGGGCAGGCCGCCGATGAGGGTGGGGATGTGCATGGCCGGATTGCCCACGGTGGCAACCTTGATGTGGTCGATGCGCTTCTGGTGGATGGCATCGAGGCCGAAGAACGTGAAGAACAAGTTGGCCTCCATCCCTTCGGCGCGGGCGCCGTTTGCCATGATCAGCGCTGGGTAGATCCCTTCGAGGGATCCCTTCGACACGATGATGGATACCTTGGTGATCTTGCCGTCATCGTTCATGATCAGATGCATCCTTTCGGCTTCGGGATTCCGGCGATGCGGGCTGCCATCTTCGCCGGACCTTTGGGGAACAACTGGTAGAGGTCTTTGACGCTGACCCCGGAGGTCTTTCCGAGAGCGCGCACCGTGGGGCCAGTGCCCTTCTCGAAGTACTCCTTGCGCATGAACTCGACGACCTGCCAGTGCTGATCGGTCATCGGGTCGATGCCGTCTGCTGCGGCCATCTCGACGGCGATGTCGCGGGTCCACTGGTTCGGGTCGACGAAGAACCCCTCGTCGTTCAGTTCGACGGGTGTTCCGGCGATGGTTGCGGTACTCATACTGAGGCCTCCTCAGGGGCACGGTTTGATCTGGGGGTGGGATGTCGCTTGCCGTGTTCGGGCATGTCGGCGCCGATTCCGGGCACGTCGCGGCCCTGCAGCAGGGCGTGCCAGTAGAACCACTGGAACATCAACTTGCCGAGGTGGTTCATGCGGCTCTCCTTCAACAGGGGCATGCCGACTCGCGATGGGAAGTGACCGGGCAACGGCTCGGTGTCGTAGTTGAAATCGATGAGCAGGGCCTTGCCGAACCCCGTCTCGATGAAGCAGTTGGCGTGCCCGTCGAACGTGCTCGACAGCTCGCGGCCGTCGAGGAAGCGGATGATGTTGTCGACCAGCACCTCGCCTTCGAAGTGGGTCACCGAGCCGGCCTTCGACGCCGGCACGTTGGTCGCGTCGCCGATGGCGAAGATGTTCTCCTTCGCCAGAGTCTGCAGGGTCGACTTGTTCGTCGGGACGAAGTTGAGTTCGTCGCCGAGACCCTCGCTGCGGCCCACGTAGTCGGCGCCACTGTGCAGCGGCACGACCACTGCCAGGTCGAAGGGCACCTCGCGGCCGTCGTAGCCGACGAGCTTGCCGCCGGCGCCGTCGACCTCGCCGGTGTTGAACTCGGTGACGAGGTGGACGCCCTTTTCCTCCAGCAGCGACGAGAGCGTCGCCGACGCGACCGGCTTGGTGAATGCGCCGTCCAGTGGCGTGACATAGGTGATCTCGACCTTGTCGCGGATGCCGCGATCGGTGAAGTACCAGTCGGCCAGGAAGCAGAACTCGAGCGGTGCCACCGGGCATTTGATGGGCATGTCGACGACGTTGACCACCAGCCGGCCGCCGTCGAAGGCGGCCAGCGCGGTCTCGAGTGCTGTTGCGCCCGGCAGGTCGTAGAAGGTGAACACCGTCTCGTTCCACCCCGGCCCGGTGAGGCCCTCGGTCTCGTCGAGCGCCAGGTGCGAACCGGTGGCGATCACCAGCAGGTCGTACCCGATCTCACGACCGTCGGCCAGCACCACGATGTCGCGTTCGGTATCGACACGCTCGATGCCCGACTCGATGAACTCGATGCCCTTGTGAAGTTGCTCCTGCCGCGGTCGCACGATCTCCTGGCGATGTGCCAAGCCGAACGGAACGAACAACAGACCTGGCTGGTACAGGTGATGGTTGTCCTGGTCGATCACCGTGATGGCGGCGTCGCTGTCGGCCTTCCGGAAATGGCGGTGCAATCGGTTGGCGACCAATGTTCCACCAGTGCCGCCACCGAGGATCACGATCCGTCGGGTCATGGGAGACCTCCTTCTCGGTCTCCATTCTGCGTTCGCGTATACCCCCCGGGGTAGGGGAAAACGTCCTGAGTCAGTGTGAACTCAAGGCCAGGCACCGATTATTCGGCGCGGCCGAACAATTCGTGCCCGGCCTCGTTCAGTCGGTCGCCGGCGGCATCTGGAACAGGCTGAACGTCGCCCCTTGAGGGTCGGCGACGACGGCCATCCGGCCGACGGGGATGTCGAACGGTTCCACGAACACCTTGCCGCCGAGTTCGGTGACCTTGGCTACGGTGGCGTCGACGTCCTCTGCGCCGAAGTAGATGCTCCAATGAGCGGGGATTCCCGGCATCTGCGGCGGCGTCGTGCCGGCCACCATCGTGTCCTGCGTGCCGTCGAGCGCGAAACCGTCGTAGTTGGTTCCGTCGCCCATCGGCACGGAGATCAACTTCAGCCCGGTGACCGTCTCGTAGAAACTTGCCGTACGGGGGTTCGGCGCGGCAACGAGTTCGGACCAGGTGAAGGCACCGGGCTCGTTGACCACCCCGGCACCTGCCGTGTTGATTGCCGTCCAGAGCATCAGGAACGCTCCGGTCGGGTCAGTGATCACCACCATCCGACCTGCGTCCATCGCGTCGAACGGCGGGACGTGAACGGAGCCGCCCGCCTCTTCGACCAATGCCGCGGCCGCGTCGACATCTGCGACGGTGATGTACATCTGCCAATGGGGAGGCACCCCCGCTCCCGTCTGCTCTGCCGGTTGGGCGCCGATCGCACCCACGGTGGCACCGCGGAGGTTGGCCAATGAATAGACCATCTCGTCGCCTACCGGCAGATCGTCGTAGGTCCATCCGAACAGCGATCCGTAGAACGATTTGGCCGCGGCGGGATCACTGGTGGCGAGGTCCACCCATGATGGGGTTCCCGGTGCGTAACTCTCTCTCTTGGCCATGGCAGAGCCCTCCCTGGTCGGTCGATGATGAGCCGATCGTAGTTCAGCCATGTCCTGACCGATTTTGGTGCCCTGGTTCATGACCGGGAAGCAAGTCGCCCACCGAATGGTTGAGGCACAGGTGATCGCAGCCGATTCCTCTCCTCACATGGAGACCTCGCCGAAGCATGTCCGGGTGATGCTCGACGGTCGCTTCGTCGTCGATTCCTACGGCCCGCTGTTGGTTTGGGAGAAGCCGTACTATCCCACGTACTTCTTTCCGCTGGGCGACGTCGACGGCTCGGTGCTCGACGGTCGACGGTCCTACGGGCGCGCCGAGCCTGAGCTGGACGGCTACGTCGCCCTCCGGTGGAACGAGTTCGACCACTGGTTCGAAGAGGACGAGGAAGTGTTCGTACACGCCCGCGATCCGTACAAACGCATCGACATCCTGCGCAGCACACGCCATGTCGTCGTCACGGTCGACGGTGTCGTGGTAGCCGACTCGAAACAGCCGACCATGCTCTTCGAGACGAGTCTGCGCCGCCGCACGTATCTGCCGCTCACCGACATTCGGATGGACCTGCTCGTTCCGTCGTCCAGTCGCACCCAGTGTCCCTACAAGGGCGAAGCCAAGTATTGGAGCGTGCGCATCGGCGAGACGCTGCACCGCGACCTGGTGTGGTCGTATCCCAGCCCGATCTGGGAGGCCGCGCCGATTGCCGGTCTGGCCTGTTTTTACGACGAGCGGGTCGACATGACTGTCGACGGTCCTACGGGCGCAGGCTCAGGTCTGTAATTCGTCGTTCGTCAGTCCGGACTTGACCGAGTAGGGATGGTCCTCAGGATTCCAGCCGGCGACGGCGTACTGATCCTGTTTGTGGAGCAGCAGCCAGGACCGCTCGCCATCTCGGGAACCTCGCCGGATCAGGGCGAAATGGCCGTTCAGCTTCACGCCCTGCAGATCGAAATGAAGGTCACCGGCCGCTGTTGCGGCGATCGGATCGGCGTCGTCGGAGATCGACCACGAACCCCAGTCCCACACGATCACGTCACCGCCGCCCGGCTCGCCACTCGGGATGACACCCTCGAAGTCGAAGTAGTCGAGCGCGTGGTCTTCGACCTGCACGGCCATGTGCTTCACGGCGGGATCCAACGTGGGCCCCTTCGGCACGGCCCAGCTCAGTAGGACACCGCCGGCCTCCAGTCGTAGGTCGTAGTGCAGGCGTCGTGCCCTGTGCCGCTGAACCACGAACCGGTGGCCATGCTGATCCGGTGCGGAGCTGATTTCGGATGCGGCGGCTTCGGGTTCCACGTGGTCGAGGGTACCTCGCCGTTACAGCTGGTGTTCGGCGAGCTCGCGGAATTCGTCGGGGACAGAGGCGTAACGCGAGAGCACGACCGATGCGTAGCCCACCGCGGATCGACCGAACCGTATGCGCACGGCATCGATCGAGTGGTCGACCGCCCACCTCGCCGCGCCGACTCGCGAGCCCGGGCGATGGGCATCGTCGGGCAGGAGAGGGAGCTCCAGCTGCAGCACCGGCTGGTCGACCAGGTTCGACACGGAGATCGCCAACAGCGAGATCTGTTGCTGCTCCGGGTGATCGCCCAAGGCCTTGTGCACCAGCCGCTCGGCAATCTCGGTGAGCGTGAGTGTGGTGGACACCGGATCGGGTCCCGTGTGCGATCGCGTGACTGCCCGCATGCCCGCGAATCGAACCCTCACGGTGATGGTGCGACCGGCCCGCTTCTTGGCCCGAAGCCGGCCGGCGACCCGATCGGCGAGATGGGCGAGAACCGAGCGAATGAGTTCGGACGAGATGTCGCGTCGTCCGAATGCCGATTGCGACCCCACTGACCCGGCCCGACCGTTCGGTTGCACCCGGCGCCGATCGTCGTTGGCGGCGAGCGCGCCGACCTTTGCACCGAGCGCTCGCCCGAGCAGCGATCGAAGCGATGCGTCGGGAGCGGCCGCCAACTGCCCGATGGTGTGGATACCTCGCTCGGCGAGGCGCTGCTGCATGACCGGCCCGATGCCCCACACGAGACCCACTGGTAGTGGATCGAGGAATTCCCGTTCATCGGATGGGCTGACCACGACGAGGCCGTCGGGCTTGGCCACCTGCGATGCGATCTTGGCCAGATGCTTGGTGCGCGCTGCACCGACCGAGATGGGCAGTCCGACCTCGGAGCGCACCCGGTCTCGAATCTGTTCGCCGATGGCCTCGGCCGGGCCGAACAGATGGATCGAGCCGGCGACATCGAGGAATGCCTCGTCGATGGAGATGCGTTGCACAAGCGGCGTGAAGTCGCCGAGAACGGCCATGACCTGGTCACCCAGGCGTTGATACTCCGAGAAGTGCCCCTGGACGAAGGTCAGGTCCGGACACAGGCGCTTGGCCCGCCACCCGGACATGCCGCCCTGCACCCCGAACCGCTTGGCTTCGTACGACGCGGCGAGCACGACGCCTCCGCCGACCGCGATCGGGCGCCCGCGCAGCGACGGCTGCAGGAGCTGTTCGACCGAGGCGTAGAAGGCGTCGAGGTCGGCGTGCAAGATGGTGGCACCGGCGGGCACGATCGAAGTCTAGTCGAACAAGTGTTCGCTAGCTAGAGGGGTTGCGGTCCGGATCGAGAAGGGCGTCGATCACATCGGACAGCGTCGCGTCGGACGAGTCCTTGAAGCCGCCGAGCCGCTCGTAGATGTCGGCCGCAGCGAGCCCGAAGCCGCCGGGCAGGGCGTGGGCATCGAAGCTCATGGCGATCTCGCGCAACTCACCGACGAAGCGCCACGCCTTGGGCGCATTGCCGGATGCAGCGAGTTCGGATTGTTGCTCCAGACTGGGAAGCGACGTCGTCCACTCGGCGAGCAAAGTGTCGTCGACCCCTTCCGCCACAGCCAGGGCGCGAATCGCCAGAAGCAGTGCCGCGGTTCCCTTCGTCCACGCCGCGAAACAGATCTTGACGGCGGAAGCCGAACCCGCACCACCGTCGACCAAACGAGTCTCGAGCATGGTCCCGCTCCAGCGGTCGGCGACCTCGGTGGCCGCATCGCCGGCGAGGTACAGGCGGGTCGAGCCGGCGGCACGCACCGGCGGGCCGATCACGCCGCCGTCGACGAAGCGCTCGAACTGCTGACCGATCGCCCGTGCGGTGGCCGGTGAGATGGCGTTGACATCGACATAGATCCCATCGAATCCTGCAGCGGCGACTCGCTCCGCAGTCGGCAGCGCCGCGGCAGGAGGACACACGGAGATGATCACCTCGGCACGCTCGACGAGATCCGCGACCGCGCCGACATCATCGATGCCAGCGGCCAGTGCTCGTTCGTGAGTTGCGGCGGAACGACCGTCGCCGCACCACAGACGCGTTCCCCGGCAGGTGGCGGCCAATGATGCGCCCATGGCGCCGGGGTGCAGGAAGCCTGTGATCATGTCGTCGTGATCAGATCACGAGTGTGGTGCCGCCGTCGACCACCACGACCTGTCCCGTCATGTACGAATTGCGGATCACGCTGATGACTGCCTCGGCGCAGTCGTCGACGGTCGCCGAACGATGCAACGGGGAGATTGCGGCGATGGACGCGTGTTGGGCCGCCCACTCCGACGTCCACGGCGTCGCCACGAGTCCCGGGGCAACAGCATTGACACGTACCGGACCGCACGCCTTGGCGAGCAGTGCAGTGAGGTGGTTCAGCGCGGCCTTCGTCATCGCGTAGGCGATCGAAGAGCCAAGCGGGCGGACACCGGCAATCGAGGTGATCGTGACGACGTTCGGATCGGACGACTCGCGCAGGTGTGGCATGGCGGCCTTGGTGAGCCACCATGTGCCGAACACGTTGACCTCGAAAGTCTTGCGGAAGATCTCGTCGGTCAGCGCGTCGAGATCGGCGTGCGGTACCAGGGTCGTCCAGCCGGCGTTGTTGACGAGGATGTCGAGCCGCCCGAATCGATCGATCGTGCGCTCGATCAACTCGTGTCCTTGCGCCTGATCACTGATGTCGGCCTGCACGTAGAGCGATTCGCTCGGGAGTGCCTCCGCTACGGCCATGCCGGCTTCGATCGACGACGACGAGTTCACGACGACCTTGGCGCCGAGGTCGGCCAGGCGCCGCGCCGTGGCCTCGCCGATACCGCTTGACGATCCGGTCACGATCGCCACCCTGCCGTCGAGTCCGTCCATCGCGCTGCTCCTGTTCGTCGTGCACCGGCGAAAGCCGAGCCTACGTGGCCAGAGTGGCGTCGTGGACGTAGTGTCGACGACATGAGCGACGAACGCAACTGGGCCGGGAATGTGCGGTACCGCGCCGTTCGGTTCCACCAGCCAACCTCGGTCGCCGATGTGCAGTCGGTGGTTGCGTCTGCCACGAAGGTGCGCGGTGTCGGCAGCCGGCATTCGTTCAACACCATCGCGGACACCGATGGTGATCTCGTCTCGCTGTCGGCGATGCCACGCCTCGTCGAGCTTGATGCGGAGACCGCAACTGTCACTGTCGACGGGGGGATCAGGTACGGCGAGTTGGCGACGTTTCTTCATGACCGCGGCTGGGCCTTGGCCAACCTGGCGTCCTTGCCGCATATCTCCGTGGCCGGGGCGTGCGCCACGGGCACGCACGGCTCAGGTGTCGACAACGGCAACCTCGCCACTGCAGTACGTGCCCTGCAGGTCGTGGTTGCATCTGGTGATCTCGTCGAGGCCTCCCGCGACGACGAGCCTGACCTCCTCGATGGTCTCGCCGTCGGGCTCGGCGCCTTCGGCATCGTCACCCGCCTCACGCTGGCGATCGAGCCGACGTTCGCGGTTCGCCAGCACGTGTACGAGAACCTGCCGTTCTCGACAGCACTCGAACAGCTCGACGAGATCATGGCCGATGGGTACAGCGTGAGTCTCTTCACGACGTGGCGTCACCCACACATCGAGCAGTTGTGGCGCAAGGAACGGATCGCCCGTGATGGCGAGAGTTCCGAGCTCGACGGGGCCGGTGGCTCCCGTTTCGGTGCCGTCGCCGCACACCACAATCTGCACCCGATCGCCGAGTTGTCGGCCGATCCGTGCACGGAGCAGATGGGCGTCCCTGGTCCGTGGCACGAGCGTCTCCCTCATTTCCGCATGGGCTTCACCCCGAGCAGCGGCGAGGAACTGCAATCCGAGCTGTTCGTGGCCCGCGCCGATGCTCCCGACGTGATGCGCACGCTCACGGCCCTGGCCGACGTGCTGGCGCCCGTGCTCAAGATCTCCGAAGTGCGCGCGGTGGCTGCCGACACGCTGTGGCTCAGCCCGTGTCAGGGGCGCGCCACGATCGCCTTCCACTTCACGTGGATTCCGTCATGGCCCGAGGTGCGCCCTGTGCTGATGCGGCTGGAATCGGCGCTCGAAGCTTTCGCCCCCCGTCCGCACTGGGGCAAGCTCACGACACTGAGCGGCGCCACCATCCGATCGCGTGTCGAGCACTTCGGCGCATTCGAGACGCTCGTCGCCGAGTGGGATCCGCGCCGAAAGTTTCGCAACGATTACCTCGACGAATTGCTGGCCTGAGCCACGGTGAGACGCAAGCACCTGCCGGACGACTGGGAGCAGATTGCGCGCCGCCGCGTGGCGTACTGGCATGTGCTCAGTGCGGACGAGCAGGCTCGGCTGGGCCAACTCGCCGACCATCTCGTCGCCACCAAGCGGTGGGAGGCGTCGAAGGGTTTCGAGTTGACCGACGAGATCATCGTCACGATCGCCGTACAGGCCGGCGTGCTGATCCTCGGCCTCGACATCAGCTACTTCGGCAAGGTCACCTCGATCATCGTGCACCCGAGGACATTCGCGATCCCTGGGCCGCGGGCAACGGCCATTCGGGGAATGATCGACGACGGGGCGCGTCCGTTGCTCGGGGAAGCCCATCACGATCGCGGCCCGATCCTGCTGGCGTGGGACGAGGCCCGCTACGGGGCGCGTCACCGGGGCCGCGGTCACAATGTGGTGCTCCACGAGTTCGCCCACAAGATGGACATGCTCGATGGCGTGGTCGACGGGACGCCGCTGCTTCCCGATCAGGCCTCACTCGACCGATGGATTGCTGTGTGCGACGCAGAGTTCAAGCTGATGCGAGCGGGCGAGGGCGGACCGCTGCTCGATGACTACGCGGCGACGGATCCGGGCGAGTTCTTCGCAGTTGCGACTGAGGCCTTCTTCGATCGGCCCGTGGATTTTCTCGAGACCAAACCGGAGCTGTACGAAGTTCTGGCCGGCTTCTATCGACAGGATCCGGCGGCCCGGGAACCGCGGGCTTGATGTCAGGCGCCAGGCGGAGCGGCCGCGAGCGCGAAGCTCGTCATCGACAACGAACCCATCGCGTAGCCGTCGACCAACACGTCGGCGCGCTGGCCCGCTGCGTCTGCCAGACCGGCCACGTACAGCAGTGGGAGGAAGTGGTCCGGCGTCGGAACCGCGAGACGGTAGTGGTCGTGGTCTCGAAGGTCGGCGATCCGGCCGGGCGTGCCGGTCATCAAGGCGGTTGCTGTCTCGTTGAAATCGCGGGCCCAATCGAATGCCGCATCGGGCCGGCTCCATTCCAGGAGCCCCAGGTTGTGGACGACGTTTCCGCTTCCGACGATGAGCACGCCACGTTGTCGCAGCCCTGCCAGCTGGGCGCCGAGGGCGACGTGGTAGTCGAGCGGCTTGCTGGCGTCGATCGACAACTGCAGGACGGGAATGTCGGCGGCGGGGAACATGTGTGCAAGTACGGACCACGTGCCATGGTCGATTCCCCAGCTGTCGAGGTCCTGGCCCACCCATGTCGGCTTGACGAGCTCGATGATCTCGGCAGCAAGCTCGGGGTCGCCGGCGGCCGGGTAGCGCATGGCGAACAACTCGTCGGGAAAGCCGAAGAAGTCGTGGATCGTCTTCGGAGACGCCATCGCCGTCACTGCCGTGGCATTGATGTACCAATGCGCCGAGATCGCCAAGATCGCCCGTGGGCGCGGAACCGTGCTTGCGAAAGCTCGCCAGGCCTCGGTGTACCGATTTTGCTCGAGAGCGTTCATCGGGCTGCCGTGGCCGATGAAGGCCGCCGGCATCGGTGCTGTCGCTGTCATGGATGCTCCTCACGGGTTCGTGGTGGCCAGGGTAACGGCACGTCTAGCGTGTGGCCGTGAAGAAGGGGATCGCCACGAGCGACGATGCCGGCGATCGGTTGTACCGCGTCATCCGAACCGTGCTGGGTTCTGTGTACCGCGCCCTGATTCCCGTGAAGGTTTCCGGCCTGGAACACCTGCCGTCACACGGCCCAGTCATCCTTGCGGCGAACCACGTCTCCTTCTTCGACACCATCGTGTTGATGTTCTCCGTGCCCCGTCGCACCTACTTCGTCGGCAAGGCCGAGTACATGGATTCCTGGACCACCCGCCGACTGTTCCCTGCGTTCGGTCTGATACCGATCGAGCGGGCCGCTGCCCGCCAGGCGATGGCCGCGCTCGGGGTTGCCGCCGCGGCGTTGGAGCAGGGTCACGTCCTGGGCATCTATCCGGAAGGCACCCGGTCGCGCGACGGCCTGCTGCACCGCGGCCACACGGGAGTCGCTCAGCTGGCATTGATGACGGGCGCATCGATCGTGCCCGTCGGCCTGGTCGGCACCGACCGCATCCAACCGATCGGGGCCCGCCTGCCGCGGCCGTTTCGTCGCGCCGAGATCCGGTTCGGACCGCCGCTGGATCCGGCGTCGTACGGCGGATCATCACGTCGCCGGCGACATCTCCTGACGAGCGATCTGATGGATGCCATCCGGCAACTGTCCGGCCGACAGACGTCCGATGACTTCGCCAGTGACGAGCCGCCGTTGATCCGTGGAGGGAACGAGTCGGTGTACCAGGTTCATCGCGTCACGGGACAGCGGAGTGACGTGGCACCAGGCCGCGAAGTTCGCCGTCAACGAGGTGTGCGTACGCCACGACGACGCCCGCGTCGGCGAGGTTCGCCGACTTCAATGCCACATCGAGCGCGACGGCGCGGTGCGCCTGAGCGCCGAACTGACGATCTCTGTGAAGTACCAACCGGTGAAGGAGCAATCACGATGAATGACAGCGTGTACCAGGTCGTCGAACTGATCGGGTCCAGCAGTGACTCGTGGGAGTTCGCTGCCCAGAACGCCGTTCGCGAGGCATCGAGGTCGTACAAGGATCTTCGTGTCGCCGAGGTCGTGGAGATGGACGTCTTGATCGAGAGTGGTGCGATCATCGCCTACCGCACGAAACTGCGGTTGAGCTTCAAGTCGGGGCCGCGGCTGACCGAGCCCGATCGAGCCGACCGCGGCCTCGGTGGGTCCGCGGGTGTCGAGCCGACGAATCGACCGTCGACGACCATCATCGAGCGAGCTCGACGCCGGGCTGCAGCGCGGCGGACTCCTCGCGCTGACGGTTGCACCCGGAGTTGGCTGGGCGTCGCGCTGCCGCAGGGATGGTCGAGCGCGATCGCAGCGGACGAACCCGGTCGAGGTGGTTCGCCGCATCGAGCTGGCGCTGCGCCCGCGATGGGTGGTGTGGGGGAGTGAACTGGCGACGCTGGTCGTCGGCGGCGTACGCATCGCCAAGTGCTGGCATGTCGCCGCGGTGCAACGACTGCTGGTCGGTGGGTGGCGAATGGATCCGGCCCGATCGTGGGCACAGCTTCACGACCTGCCGTCGAGGATCTACCGGTCGTCGCAGCGGTCGATCTGTTCACCGAACCCGATCGACGGGGAGCCCGACGAGCCGCTTCGTTCGGACGGGTACATCAAGCCGGAGTGGTTGGAAGCGGACTTCGAGTGGACAACCGCGTCGCCTCGCTCGTTGGGCGCAGCTCGCTGCTCAGGTGTCGCCGACGTTGCAGGATGCGTCGACTTGCGGGACTCGACGATCGGCCGAAGGCAGGTGCGATCGCTCGATCGGAGTCTGCCGCGGAGCTGCTGTGCACCGAGCTGGCGTTCGATGGTCTGCCGATGGATCGATCGATCGCCGAGATCGATCGTCGCCTCGTTCGTCGGTCCTCGTCCGCGGACCGAGGCCGAGGCCATCGAACAGCGGCGGGCCCGCGACGCCGAAGTGTTGCGCCACTCGACCAATCCCGCAGTGCGACCTGCGCAACCCTGCGCAGGTCAAGTCACTGCTCCGTGGCATCGGTGTCGAACTGCCCGATACCCGCGCGTGGCGCTCGAGGCGATTCGCGAATTCACATCCGTTGATCGAGGCGTTGCTGGAATGGCGCAAGGCCGAGCGGATGGCGACCACGTTCGGCTACGGCTGGCTCGACGAGCACCTCGGGGCGGACGGCCGGCTGCGTGGCGAGTGGTCGGGTTGCGACGGCGCCGCAGGGCGCATGACCGCGTCGGCAGGGCTGCACAACATGCCGGCACACCTGCGGCCGGCTGTGATCGCCGAGCCGGGCCATGTGTTCGTTCGCGCCGATCTGGGGCAGATCGAACCGCGCATCCTCGCTGCAGTCTCCGGCGATGCCGCGCTCGCCGAAGCGACAGCGGAGGACGACATGTACCTGCCGGTGGCGGCGCAACTCGGAGTCGATCGGGCCACCGCGAAGGTGGCCGATGCTCGGTGCGATGTACGGACAGACGACAGGTCACGGTGCTGTGGCACTCCGTGGTCTGGAACTGGCCTATCCCGGTCGCGATGCGGTACCTGACCGAGGCGGATCTCGCCGGGCAGGTCGGTCGAGACCTGCGCACGTACGGCGGCCGCTTGGTTCGTATGGGATCGACCAGTCGTCGGCGACGTCAGCGATCGGGACAATCGGAGCCGGGCAGCCGCGCGTGGTCGGTACGGGCGCAACGCGATGGTGCAGGGTGCTGCCGCCGAGTTCTTCAAGGTGTGGGCCGTGACGGTGCGTGCCCGCGCTGCGGCGATCGATGCCAGGCTCGTGCTCTGTCTGCATGACGAGTTGCTCGTGCACGCGCCCGCCGGGCACGGTGCAGGCGGCGGCTGAGTTGGTGGCCGATTGTCTCGACGATGCAGCACGCCACTGGGCTCCGACGCGACGGTCAGGTTCGTCGCCGATGTCAGTGTGATCGCTCGGTGGTCCGACGCGAAGGCCTGAGGATATGGTGCCGAGATGACCGCCTATGGAGCAGCGAATGGCGGATGGGTGCTCGCCCATCTCACCAATCGGCGGACCAGCTTGTTGATCGTGAGCAATGGCGGCATGCCGTGCCTCGCGCACTGGGGCGCGCCGCTCGGCGACACCGACGCCGGCTGATGCCGGCACTCGAGCGGCCGGTGCCGCGAGGCGGGCTCGACGTCGATCCGCCACTCGGTCTGGTCGCGGAGTCGAGCGTCGGCTGGTTCGGCAATCCGGGCATCGAGGGCCATCGGCACGATGGGCACGACTTCGCGCCGCAGTTCGTGCTGAGTCGAGCGACGTCGACGAGGACAGCGGCGCACGTTCGTCCTCGCCGACGAGTCGGCGTGGCTGTCGCTGACGATCGTCGTGCTGCACCCCGGCGGGGTCGCCGCGTTCGACGCATCGATCGCCAATGACGGTCGACTCGCCGTACGCGCTCGACGCCTTTCGGCTGAGCCTGCCGGTGCCGGCCCAGGCGCAGGAGTTGCTGACCGTCGGTGGGCGATGGACCAACGAGTTCGGCCAGACCCGCACGCCGTGGACGGGCAACTGCCTGACGGTCGAGAATCGGCATGGCAAGACGTCGCACGAACGACTCGGCGTGGTCTTCGCCGGCACCACCGGCGTTTGCCGAGCACCGCGGCGAGGTCTGGGGCTGCCACATCGGCTGGAGCGGCAACTACGAGATCGTCTGCGATTCGGTGACCGACGGGCGGCGGTCGCTGCAAGTCGGCGAGCTGCTGGCCTCCGGCGAGATCACCCTGGCGGCGGGCGGGAGCACTACGACACGCCGACGGTGTACGCCGCCTACTCCGCCACAGGATTGAACGCAGTGTCCAACGCGTTTCACGCGTACCTGCGGAGCCGCCCGCAGCATCCGTCGACGCCGCGTCCGGTGCTGCTCAACATCTGGGAGGCGGTGTACTTCGATCACGACCTCGACACGCTCCGCGGGCTCGCCGACATCGCCGCGTCGTGTGGCGTCGAGCGGTTCGTGGTCGACGACGGCTGGTTCCACTCGCGCCGTAGCGACGACGCCGGTCTCGGAGATTGGTGGGTCGACACCACCGTGTGGCCGAACGGACTGACACCGTTGATCGACCATGTGCGCGGCCTCGGCATGCAGTTCGGCATCTGGGTCGAGCCGGAGATGGTCAACCCGGATTCGGACCTGTACCGCGCCCATCCCGATTGGACGCTGGTCGACGAGCGTTATCCGGTCGTGCTCGGTCGGAACCAGCTGGTGCTCGACCTCGGCCGGGCGGAGGTGTGCGAGTACCTGTTCGCTCACCTCGACGCCTTGTTGGGCGATCACGACATCGCCTACGTCAAGTGGGACATGAACCGCGATCTGGTGGCGGCGACATCGGGCGGGCGAGCCGGCGTGCACCGGCAGACCCTCGGCGTCTACGCGCTGTTCGACCGGCTGCGCGCGGCACATCCCGGGGTCGAATTCGAAACGTGCGCGTCGGGTGGTGGTCGTGTCGACTTCGGGATCTTCGAGCGCACCGACAGGGCGTGGACGAGCGACTCGATCGACGCGCTCGACCGTCAGCAGATCCAGCGTGGATTCTCGCTGTTGTTCCCGCCCGAACTGATGGGGACCCACATCGGTTCACCGGTCGCTCACACGACGGGGCGATCGCACGGGCTCGGGTTTCGGGCGATCGCCGCGATGTTCGGTTCTCTCGGCATCGAGTGGAACCTGCTGAAGGCCTCGGATCGGGATCGTGCAGACCTCGCCGAGATCATCGCCATGCACAAACGGCTTCGCCCGTTCCTGCACCACGGGACGTCGTGCGTGTCGACCACCCGGATCCGCACGTGCTGGTGCACGGTGTGGTCGCTGCGGATCAGGCCGAGGCGGTGTTCGCGTGCACCCGGCTGAGCTCGGGCCCGTCGCTGCACACAGCCCGGTTCGCCTCGTCGGCCTCGCCGACGACGGGACCTACGACGTCTCCAGGATCCGGATCGGCGGCGATCCGTGACGACATCGCCCGTCGGCAGCCGTCGTGGCTCGCTGACGGGCTGCAGATGACTGGTCGCCAGCTGGCGGCGGTCGGATTCAACGTTCCCGTGCTGCTGCCGGAAACATCGATGCTGATCCATTCACTGCGACCATTGCCAGCGGTCGGCTTGAGCTGCCGTCGCTAGATCCTTCGGCCGCGGCACGCTGGACGGCGGCGAGGATCTTGGTGTAGCCGGTGCAGCGGCACAGGTTGCCGGACAGCCCGATGCGGATCTCTTCTTCGGAAGGCGATGCGTTGCGGCTGAGCAGTGCCGTGCGCCGACATGATCATCCCCGGTGTGCAGAACCCGCACTGCACGCCACCCTCGTCGAGCAGTGCCTGCTGCAGTGGATGCAGGTCGTCGCCGACCATCACGCCCTCGATGGTCGTGATCGGCCGGTCGGCGGCCTGCGCGGCGAGGTAGGAGCACGAGTTGACCGGTTGACCGTCGATCAACACCATGCACGCGCCGCATTCGCAGTCGTCGCAACCTTCCTTGGTGCCGGTCAGGCCGATCTCGGTGCGCAGCACGCTGACGAGATTGCGACCGGGATCGATCGTCGACCGGATAGTCGACGCCGTTGACGTTGAGATTGATCGAGATGCTCACGATGCTGCTCCGATACCGAGGCTGCGGTTGACGGGGACGCCGATCGACTCGCCACGAGCGCGTCGCGCCGGCAGCGTCGACAGCCCGACGAGCCATCACGCCGACGCAGTGTCGCGGTACCGATCGCTGGCTCGGAGATCGCTGATCGGCGCGGCCTGCGCGCTGGCCAGCGCGGCAACGTCGGCCAGCAGCGTGTCGTCGACGGCCGGCCGAGCAGCGCGTCGATTCCGTTCACGGCGATGATCGTCGGAGCGACCGCTGTGAGCGCGATCGACATCGAAACGAGGCTGCCCGTGTCATCGAGAGCCACCGAGGCTGCCGCGCCGACGACAGCGATCTCCATCGCCCGCCGGTACTCGAGACGCACGTACGCACTTCCCGACGCAGCGACGCGCGCGTGGGAGGTGAATGGCGACACACAGCTCGCCCGGCTGCGCCGAGGTGCGCCCGGGTGCGGTCCACAGGTCGCCGATGGCGAACCGCCTCGATCCCGTGGTGGATTGCAGCTCGACCTCGGCACCGAGTACGACGAGTGGTGCGCCGGTGTCCATCGCCGGCGACGCGTTCATCACGTTGCCGCCGATCGTGCCGACATTGCGCGTCGACGGCGATCCGACGAGCGCGCTCGCGTCGGCCAAGGCCGTGTACTGTCGACGATCGACGCGTCGGACTTCGAGGCGGGCGTGGGTGACGAGCGCACCGATGCGGACGCCATCGGGCGAGGCGTCGATGTCGCCGAGTGACTCGATGCGATCGATGGCGACGACGGACTCGGGAAGGGGCGCCTTGCCCTGGCGAGCGCCGACGACCAGGTCGCTGCCGCCGGCAACCGGACGGGCGCCGGCGGCGACTGCGGCGAGTGCCTCGTCGAGTGTGGTGGCGATCGTGAAGTTCATGACCGATCACCCGCGGACATCGTCTCCCACACCCGTTCGGCAGTCATCGGCAGTTGACGGACCGGTCTGCCGAGCAGCTTGGCGAGCGCATTGGAGATCGCCGCAGCGGTGGCCACGTTGGGCGCCTCGGCCAATCCCTTGGCACCGCGCGGACCTGCGTCGGGTGTGGCGATCTGCACGAAGTGAGTGTGGACGACCGGCGCATCGGCGCAGGTCTGCAGCTTGTACTCGAGCAGCGCGGCGTTGCGTTGGCGTGACTCGTCGTCGTAGACGGTGCCCTTCGGTCAGCGCCTGGCCGATCCCCATCATCACGCCACCTTGGATCTGCCCGAGTGCGCCGGTCTCGTTGATGATCGTGCCCGAGTCGTGGGCGGCGCCGACCTCGAGCACGCGCACGACGCCGGTGTCGCGATCGAGCCGGATGCGCACCGCGTGGCAGGAGAACTGCGGTGCCACGAACGCGGCCATGCCGACGTCGCCGACACAACTCGAGCCGGCCAGCGGTGGCGCCGACGGGGGAGTGCCCGAGCCGTGGGCGATCAGCAGCTCGCCGCCGGCGGCGATTCCGGCGAGCTCGGTGATCGACACGCTGGAACTCGGCGTGCCGGCGACGAACGCCTGACCGTCGGCGAGCACGATGTCGGCGGGTGCGGCCTCGAGATGTTCGGCGGCGAGCGCCTTGAGTTGTTCGGCGATCTGGCCGGCGGCGGCGACGACGGCCCGGCCGTTGTTGAACAGCGTCTGCGAGCCGGTGGCTCCCATGTCGTACGGGGCGACGGACGTGTCCTGGTAGACGAGCTGGAAGTCCTCCGGTTCCATGCCCAGCTCGTCGGCCGCCAGCTGGCGCAGTGTCATCACCGATCCGGTGCCGCACTCCTGGGCGCCGGTGATGATCTGGCCGGAGCCGTCGCCGTCGATCTTGATGTAGGCGCCCGACGGCACCGAGAAGCTCGGCCACCAGCCGATGGCGACGCCGATCGCCTCGTCGTCGGGCAGGGCACGCCCGTAGCCGACCAGCTTGGTGGCCTCCTCGATGCACTGCTGCACACCGATCTCGCCGTAGGTCTGCCCACTCGGTCCCTCGACGCCGGTGTCGACGGCGTTGCGGCGGCGGAACGTCGACCGGATCCATGCCCAGCGCGGCGGCGACCTCGTCGGTGTGCGACTCGATCGCCCAACAGGACTGCGGTGCGGTTGGCGCGCGCACCGAGCCCGACGGCTGGTGGTTGGTGTACACGAGGTGGGCCTCGACGTGCAGGTTGGGGATGCGGTACGGGCCCGACACGTGCATCGCCGCCAGCTGCGAGAAGAAGCCGCTGTCGGCGGTGTACGCACCGTTGTCGATGGCGATCCACGCCTTGCGGGCGGTGATCGCTGCCGTCGTTGCGGACACCGGTGGTGATGTCGATCACCATGCCCTCGCGCCGGCGGTCGGGAGCGATGAACTCCTCGCGGCGGGAGAAGACCAACCGGACCGGTCGCTTGGCCGCCTTGGCCAGGGCGGCGATGTGCGCCTCGTAGTGGAAGCCGCACTTGCCACCGAAGCCACCACCGAGGTGCGGGACGATGATGCGCACGCGGTTGGCCGGCAGGCCGAGCGTCTCGCACACGCCGGCGCGTGCGTCGAACGGCACCTGCGTCGAGGTCCAGATCGTGACCTTGTTGCCCTCCCACTGGGCGACGACGGCGCGGGGTTCGATCGGCGCGGCGTGGCTGCCGTCGGCAACGTAGCGACTGGTGATCACATGGTCGGCCTCGGCAAGGCCGGCGTCGACGTCGCCCTTGGTGATCGACGAGAACGACGCATCGTTGCCGTCACGCACCAGCACGTCGGCGGCGCCGTACGACTGCCAGTCGGCGTGGACGAGTGGCGAATCCGCAGCGAGTGCCGCCTCGAGGTCGGTGACGACCGGGAGCGGTTCGTACTCGACGACGATCGCGTCGACCGCCTGTTGTGCGATCGCCGCAGTCGTGGCTGCGACAGCAGCGACGACCTCGCCCTCGAATCGCACGACGTCGCGGGCGAACAGCGTGCGGTCCTGAACGAACGGGCCGAAGCGCACGTCGGGTACGTCGTCGGCGGTCAGCACGGCCATGACACCTGGGATGGCCCGCGCCGCCGACACGTCGAGCTTGGTGATGCGAGCATGGGCGACGTCGGCGTAGCGGAACTTGGCGGCGAGCATGCCCGTCAGCGTGAGGTCGGCGGTGTACCGGCCGCTGCCGGTCACCTTGTCGGGACCGTCGGCGCGGATGAAGCGTGGCTTGGTTGCTGCCGTCATGGTCGCCAATATGCCACGTCTGCAGCTCGTCGGGTTTCACCCGGCCCGGTTGTCAGGCGCATCGACCTTTGTCGACTGGCGCGTCGGCCGAGAGATGGTCGGCGATCAACGAGGTTCGCATCGCCCACGCCCGGCTTCGGCCTGACGACTCGTGGCCCAGACCAGCGCGACGGCCTTGCCGTCGATGACGACGACCGCACCGGAGTCGCCCGCTTGGATGTCGAGGGTCAACTCGTACCCCGGCCGCAGGTGTTTGCCCTCGCCGTAGATGTCGGCGGTGCGAATGTCGACGAGTCGCTGTACCGCGGCGGGCAGCTCGACGGGCGCATCGTCGCGGTACACGATCACGGTGCCGTGATCGCCTGGCGACGCGGCTCCGAGGGGAATCGGTTCGGCCAGACTCGGGATCGACCTTCAACACGGCAACGTCGATGACCGGGTCGATGTAGACGACAGTCGCCGGCGCGCTGCCGTTCGCTCCGCGAACGTCGATCTGCGTCGCTCCGGCCACCACATGGGCGACCGTGGCGATTCGTCCGGCGGCGACCATCAGCCCGGCACCGTGGACCTCGACCTGGCTGCACCCGTTGGGCGATGATCTGCACCGCGGCGTCGGCGATCGCCGTGGACGCCGGTCGCCGCCTGGCGGTGGACGTTCCTCCGCACGAGACGGCGATGAGGCCACCGATGACAAGGACGAGGGCGCGACGCTGCAGTTTCATGGTGAGGTCCGACAATCATGTCCGATCGGGCCTGCCCGCTACCATCGCGTCCGGGGTGACATGAAACCGAAGCGCGACTACTCATTGACCGGCGAGGACTCTCGCCGTGCTGTCGAGTCGGGTTTGTCGCAGGCCCAGTGGTATCGCACCGACGTGCCGCGCAAGCGGATGAAGGAGTTGATGCACCGTCGCAACGGCCCGGCCATCCGCGACACGCTGCTGTGGATCGGTCTGCTGGTGCTGTTCGGCGGACTCGGTGTCTATCTCTGGTTCTCGGTGTGGTCGCTGCTGTGTTTCGCTGCGTACGGCGTGCTGTACGGCTCGGCCTCCGACGCCCGGTGGCACGAGTGTGGTCATGGCACGGCGTTCAAGACGCGGTGGATGAACACCGTCGTCTACTACATCGCCTGCTTCATGATCATGCGCGACCCCACCGTGTGGCGATGGAGCCATGCTGCGCCATCACACCGACACGATCATCGTCGGGCGTGATCCCGAGATCGTCGGCCATGCGACCGCCCGCGCTGGGTCACATCGCCGCCGACTTCATCGGAGTCTTCGCCGTGCCCCTGGCGTTCAAGCACATGTTCGATCCACGCCTCGGGACGGTTGACCGAGGAGGAAGCGACGTTCGTCCCCGACACCGAGTGGCCGAAGACGTACTGGACGGCACGGGTGTGGTTGCTGATCTACGCGGCAGTCGTCGCGGCGTGCGTGATGTCGGGCAGCATCCTGCCGGCGATGGTGATCGGGCTGCCGCGGATGTATGGCGCGTGGCACACATCGTGACCGGCCTCACCCAGCACAGCGGTCTCGCCGAAGACGTCACCGACCATCGCCTCAACAGCCGCACGGTGTACATGAACCCGATCAGCCGGTTCGTGTACTGGAACATGAACTACCACGTCGAGCACCACATGTTCCCGATGGTGCCGTTCCACGCGCTACCGGCGTTGCATGCCGAGATCAAAGACGACCTCCCGGCACCGGCGCCCAGCATTGCGGCGGCCTTCGGCGAGTTCGTCCCGGTGCTGCTGCGCCAGCGCAAGGATCCGGAGTACTACATCCACCGCCAACTGCCGGGTACCGCCACGGTGGCCGGCAGCACCGGTCGGAGGGAGCTGCTGTGCCGAATTGGGTCGAGGCGTGCGCGATCGACGACATCGACACGCGAGGACGTCATCGGCTTCGAGCACGACGGCTGTCCGTACGCCATCTACCGCTCGCCCGACGACACGTTCTTCGCGACCGACGGCACGTGCACCCACGAACGTGCCGACGCTCGGCGACGGGTTGGTGATGGACTACATCATCGAATGCCCGAAGCACAACGGTCGGTTCGACTATCGCACCGGGAGGGCAAGGACGCACCGATCCGCGTCGATCTGCGGACCTACCCGACCCAGGTCGACAACGGCACCGTCAGCATCGACATCGGCTGACTCGGGCGACGTTCTACGAACTTTGTCGCTGTCAGCCGCCCCCAGCGTGTTCGGAGCGACAAGGTTCGGATATCGACCTCATGTTGAGGTCGAGAGTTTGATCAACTCGAGGCCGCCCTCAGTGCCGTGACGAGGGGCTCCAGGCGAGCCACGCGGTAGGGGGCACGCATCGAGAAGATCACCAGGTCGACGCCGGCTTCGCCGTAGTCGGCAGCGGTCGCCGCCATCTCACCGGGGTCGGCGTCCTCGCGACCACATCAGATGCACCGATCGACGGATGTCGGCGGGGTTGCGGCCGATCTCAGCGCAGCGCTGGTCGAGAACATCGCTGGTCGCCTTCCACTGCGCCGGGCTGTCGGGCCCGGCGAGATCCCACATGTCGGCCCAGCGTGCAGCAGCTCGGAGTGTTCGTTTGGGGCCTCGCCCACCGATCACGATCGGGATGTGGGCCTGCACCGGCTTCGGCTCGCAGCGTGCGTTGCTGAGTTGGAAGTAGTGGCCACTGAAATCGGTGTACTCGCTGGTCAGCAACGATGAGATGACCTCGAGTCCCTCGTCGAAGCGGTCGAATCGCTCCTTCAGCGAACCGAGCGGGATTCCGTAGGCGCTTCGACTCCGGCTCGAACCAACCGGCACCGAGGCCGAGGTTGAAGCGACCCCTCGATATGTGGTCGAGGGTCACAGCCGCATTGGCGGTGATCGCTGGGTGGCGGTAGTGCATACCGTTGACCATGCAGCCAAGGCGGAGTCGCTTGGTTGCCTGGGCCAATGCGGCCAGGGCCGTCCAACTCTCCAGGTGGGGGCCGTCGAGAGGGGGCGTGAGCGGGTAGAAGTGGTCCATCGTCCACGCCGACTCGAAGATCTCGATGTCGTCGGCAGCGCGCCACACGTCGAGGAAATCGGCCCACGGACCATGCTGCGGGGGTGTCTTGATGCCGTACGCGACCATCTCCCAGACCGTAGACGTTGCGGGCACCGAAGGCGCGCCGGTTGACTCAGCGACGTGCGCCGAGTGGACATGAAAATGACATGGCTGTCATGTGTGCGACATCCCTCATGTCAGTGAAATAACCACTCAAGGCGTTGATGGGAACACCCTGGGGAATGAAATCCGAAGTCGGAAGATTTTTCTTCGAGCCGCTGTTGCTCGGCCCGACCGTGGCCGGGTGGAGACAAATAGTGCCTTTGACCTGCAGAGATGGGAACAGCATCGAAGTGTGTCGGGAGACTGGTGGACCGCTGCGACCTCGGCGTTTTTCCGCCCAGTAGGTCTTTTGACCCATTGCGCGGGACTTAAGCCTCGGTTTAAAGTCCCGGTCACTCTCGGTAGCGGACGGCTTCAGGGAGCTTGAGGACGGAAGGGACGGGTCGTGACACTTCGCGCTAGCGACGGCATTGCTTTGCCGTCCCCGAACGTACCAACAGTCGGTCATTTGGCCGGCGGCGGAGCCTTGGGACTCACCAGGCACGACGAGAGCGGGGATGGATGATGTTGCGAAATTGGCGGAAGATGCTGGGCGCCATGGCAGTGGTCCTGGGCATGACGGTGCCCATTTTGACCGTTTCGGGCGTGAGTGTGCAGGCGGCTGGTGGCCTCAGCGACTGTGCCCCTCCAGGCGGTACCCCGATCGCCACGACCGCGTTGGGCAGCCTGTGCGTCGAGAGCTCGACCAACGGGTCGTCGACCGACCCGTTCAACACCGGGATCCTGAAAGGTCAGCGCGTCGAGGAGTTCAAGTGGCTCGTGAACGAGGACGCCAACACTGGTGACCCGTCGTTCACCGCCGACAACGTGGCCGACTGTCTTCCGTCGCGTGCCGCAGTTGATGCCGCGACTGCAGCCGCCAACCCTGCGCTGGAGAACTATGTGGGAGCCGGCACCGGTTCTCTCGCCGAGTGCCCGTGGCCGTCGGTGCATGCCTCGGCTGGCCACGCGACGGTCATCGCCAGCGGCGACAACAACGACGTCGCCAGACTCGAGAACCTGCCCGATGGCAAGTACCTGATCTCGGTCACGGCTGCCGGCTACAAGATCGACGGCATCCACTTCGAGGTCCGCACGAATGAGACCACCACCATCAAGAGCGTGTACTCCGTCAACGAGGAAGTCGGCAAGCCGTTCATCGTTCGCATGAACCCCCTCCCCAAGAAGACGCTCACCATCCGGGTTCACGTCTTCAACGACAACGCCTCGACCAACGGTCAGTGGGACGGGCAGACCGAGACCTTGCTCACCTGCGATCAGGCCACGCCTGAGCAGCTCGCCGCCAACTGCGGTGGTCAGCCCGATCCGTTGCTGGTCGCCGACCCGACGACCGACATGTCGGGCTTCGGCGTCACCATCTCCGACGTGCTCGACACTACGACGACCGACGTGTTCGGAAACGCGCTGTGCACCCAGTACGAGACCGATAACTTCGGCAACGTCCTCCTCGGTGACGACGGTTCACCCACCCCGCTGATGTTCCCCGACGGTGGCGCGACCGGCGGTGCCCTGTCCGGCACCGAGTCGACCTGCATCTCCGATCACTACGGCGACATCGTCATCCCCAACATGGGCCCGAACCGCTACGCCGTGACGGTCGTTCCGCCGGATCCCCGCACGCACGACGACGCGGAGTGGATCCGCAGCACCACGCTCGAAGGCGGCCACGACTGGGACTCGTGGAACATCGAAGGCGGCAACGGCTACGACACCGAGCTGATCGTCGGCGGCGAGCGCGTTCCTCCCGTGATCGCCGGCTTCGTCAAGCTGAGCAACACCGACGACACGTGGGATGCAGCGCAAGCGGCCGGAACCGGCTCGCTCGCTGAGCAGGCCTACTACAACGCGGCGAACGGCTTCAACGACGGAACGACGGCCAACAACAACGGCACCCTGAGCGGCCACATCGTCATCGGTCGCGCCTACATCGGCTCGGGTGGAGCCGTTCCGCTGGCCGGAGTCAACATCACCAACGCCAAGATCGACACCGACAAGGGGATCGAAGACGGCATCGTCGCTGTCAGCTGCATCGCCACCTGCAACGCACCGACCGACACGGCCGTGTGGGCGGGCCGCGCTCGTCAGGATGGCACGTTCGACGTGAACGGCCTCGAGACCGGCGACTACGTCGTGTCGTTCTGGGACGAGAGCCAGAGCTACATCCTGGCCGTGCTGCAATACAGCGTGGTCAGCGGCTCGACCACCGACGTCGGTGACGTCTTGCTGCCCGGTTGGTTCACAGAGCTCACCGGCACCGTCTTCAACGACCTCGACGGCGACGGCTTCCACGACGAGGGCGAGCCTGGTGTGCCCGACTTCGGCCTCAGCGTCCGCACTCGCGGCAACTCGGTGCAGGACCAGGGTGCCAATGCAGCCACGACCAACCACGACGGTGAGTACGACCTCAGCCAGGCCTACCCGCTCGGCCAGTTCCTGATCCTCGAGGCGTACAACCCTCGCTTCAAGAGCACTGGCTTCACCTACACCACCGACAACGACCGCGATGGCAACGGCGACCGCGTCCCGCACACGGTCCTGTCGAGCCAGGTCGACATCGACTTCCTCCCGGTGATCGGCCTGTCGGGCACGATCGACTGGGGCGTGCAGGCCTACGGCACCGGCACCGACTACTGGTCCGGCGACGGCGTCACTCCTGCAGCACCGAACGAGAACGGCGGCATCGTCGGCACGGTTCTGTACGACGTGACTCGCAACGAGTTCGACGGGGCCAAGTCGGCGCAAGAGGACTACATGCCCGGCATCGCCGGCCTCAACGTCCAGCTGTGGGGCACCGTTCAGGATGCGAACAGCAATCCGGTCACGAACCTCGACGGTGTCGGTCGAGCAGCACGGAATCAGTATCTCGCTCGGTCGGGGATTGCGCTCGCGATCCGGAAGCTTCGCGGCACGAACGCCGTCACCGATCCGAGCCAGGACTGCAAGCCGCTCGACTACACCGTGACCGAGAACTGGACACGTCCGACCGACTGCACCGCGCTCGACGTCAACGGCAACGAGCTCGAAGGTGAGATGGCTCTGCCCGACCACAACCTCAAGGCCGACGTCGACTACTCGCACACCAACCCCGACGCACCGGAGTGCATCGAAGCGCCGATGACCGGCCTGCAGATCGGCGGCGAAGGCGCAGTCGACGGCAACTACGCCCTCACCAGCGTGATGAAGTCTGCATCGCTGACGGACTACGTCCCGTCGGCGGAGCTCCCGAGGCACTCGAGGCTCTGTACGGCGCCGCCCAGAACAACCCCGACCTGTCGGACACGCTTTCGAACACCGACTACGTGGTCGAGGTCGTCAACCCGGTCGACACGATCAACACTAAGACCGTCGAAATGCCGAGGCCGAACTACGGCGGTTATATCCCGGCGGCCGGTATTGCCAACCGCCTCTACCGGTTCACCGACGAGAACTCGATCAACGTCTTCTCCGGCGACGTCTACGTACCGCAGGACGGGTTCGACGGTCCGCCGGCTGCCCCGCCCGGTGCCCCCGCCTATCTGCAAGTCGACCCGACGTCGCCGATCCGCTACGACCGCAACTCGCTGGGCACGGGCGTCACCGCCCAGTGCGCCGGCACCGCTCACATCGTGCCGGTGAACGGCAGCGCCGACGCGATCGAGCTCGATCCCGACTTCGACGCCGGCGGCGGCACCCCGTACAGCGGCCGGCCGATGCCGATCTGCGACTCCAAGCTCGTGACGGTCGTCGGTGGCCACTCGAACCCGGCCGGGTTCTACATGTACACCGACGTCCCGCTCCCGGCGAAGTTCTACGGGCTCGTCAACGATGACCTCAACGTGCAGACCGATCGCCGCAGCATCATGCTCGGTGAGGTCGCCGGCCAGGCCAACGGCCCTGTCGGCATCTACGACGAGAACGGCAACTGGAAGTACACGGCGCACAGCGACCCGAACGGCTTCTACGAAGTCCTTCTGCCGTCGACGGGCACCTACAACTGCCCGTTGCCTGCTGGCCCGTGCGCCGGCGTGTACCGCTTGGTCGGCAACGACCCGGGCACGCTGTCGCACCGGAACACCGACTACAACCCGCAGTTCCGTACGATCGCCACCGAGTTCCAGGCGTGGCCAGGCGTCGTCCACCCGGTCGACCAGGCCCCGACGCACATCGGCATCACGATCGAGGGTCCGGCGGCACAGTTCGGGGCGCTCAGCCTCTGCAAGGTCAACCAGCCCGACACGGCAGCCGTTCTGAAGACACCTGAGTTCTTCTCCATCGACCGACCGTTCTACGACCCCTCTGCTGCAAATGAGAGCACACACCCGTTCACGATCAAGGGCACCGGTTTCGGTACGTCCGGCACGCTTCGAATGGGCAACAGCACGATCACCACGCAGTCGTGGAGCGACTCGCAGATCACGTTCCTCGGTTCCGCGGTGTCGGGTCTCTCACAGGCGCCACATCAGCTGAGCATCACCAACGGGCAGTCGGCGCTGTCGACCGTGAACGCCTTGACGTTCCACCGCCTGTCGCTCACCAACTCGGGGGGCTACCTGCTCCGCAACGACGTGTACGAGGTCTCGGGCGCGTTCGCGACCGACAGCGGACGCAACTTCTCACCGATGCATGACGCATGGGATTCGGCCACGAACAGCCCGGCCGGCTACTCGGGCTTCGACATTCGCACAACTGACCCCCAGAACCCTGTTCCGGGATCGGCCGTGACCGGCGGTCGCGCAATCCAACGTGCCGTCGAGGCTGCGCGCCAGTCGCAGAATGGTAACAATCCTCGAGCGAAGATGGTCGTGATCTACCCGAACACAGCTTCGAACTATGCGCCCCACAATGCGTTCGGTGCGTACTTCGAGAACGTGATCCTGCACAGCAAGATCAGGCTGCAAGGTGTTGGCCCCGGCGGCGCCCGCTCGAACATCGACATCGTCGACGGCTCGGCCATCGACGCCTCTACGTTCTGGGCAGCTACCCAGGTCGTTCCTCCGGGCGGCAACCAGGACACGTCGGACGGCAGCTACTCCGATGACTGGCGCACGTTTGCTGCAACGTTCAACAATGCGCTGGGCGACCCAGAGGCACCACAGACTCGTGCCGGCACGGGCCCAGCCGAGCTCCCCGAGGGTGAGGGCATTCTCGCCATCGCCGAGAGCCAGGGCCAATGGGGCGGTAACAGTGCTCCGTCAGCGGCCTTCCGTCCAGGCGTCGATGGTCTGCTCCTCACCGGCGGCGACCAGCAAGGCAACCCGGGCAACATCAACACTGTTCCCGGTGCCGCCGGCAACCCCGAGGGCAACGGCGCTCCGATCAACCCGGGACCATCTCAGGGTGGCGCGATCATGCTCGACCAGTACGTGCGTGACTTCCAGCTGACCAACAACCAGATCCAGTCCAACGGCGGCAGCTACGCAGCGATCCGCATCGGTACTCCGGACCTGCCCGACAACGGCGGCGACAACAACAACGATCGTCTACGTATCGCGAACAACCGGATCGTCGCCAATGGTGGCACGAACCTTGCCGGCGCTCTCGGTCTGTTCGCCGGCGCCGACAACTACGTCGTCACCGCTAACGACTTCTGCGGAAACTTCTCCGCAGAGTACGGCGGGGCGATCTCGCACTACGGCCGTTCGAACAGCGGTCAGATCACCAAGAACCGCATCTATTACAACCAGAGCTACGACGAGGGCGGCGGCATCATGATCGGTGGCGCCCTGCCGATCAACAACGATGAACTCAGCCCCGGCGCTGGTTCCGTCACGATCGACAGCAACACCCTCGTCTCCAACCAGGCCAACGACGACGGTGGCGGAATCCGGTTCCTCATGGCCGGCAACTTCGCCCAGATGGTGTCGAACAACATCATCGCCAACAACCTGTCGACGCACGAAGGTGGTGGCATTGCGTTGGACGACTCGACGGATGTTTCCGTTGTCAACGACACGATAGTGAAGAACATCACCAGCGCGACCGCTGCCACCAACGGCGCTGTCGGCAACATCAAGCAGGCCAACCCTGCCGGTCTTTCCACGGGTGGCAACTCGGCGCAGCTCCAGGCTTGCGACGCAGCATTGCCCTCCTCCACGCACACCGGCGGCCGCACGACCAGCGGTAGCACCACGTACCAGCTGATCAACAGTGCCGCAGGCGGTAGCAACCTGATCACCCAGGCCGACGTCGGCGCCACGCTCGTTTCCGCCAACGTTCCTGCGGGTGCACAGATCCTGTCGGTGGCCAACAACGGTCGGAGTGCCGTGCTCAGCGTCGCGGCGACGGGCACCTCGTCGACGAGTTCGCCCGGCTTGCTGTTCTCGATCTACCGAGAGTGCTTCGGCCAGCCACCTCGTCCGGCCGGTTCGCCGAACTGGTCGCGGCCGAAGATGTTGAACAACATCTTCGCCGACAACCGTGCCGGGTGGGCACAGCTCCCGACATTCGACAACTTCAACACCACCGCCCTGCGCGCCATCGGCCAGCCCGGCGACGAGGCGACCGCGATCCAGCGTTGGGACATCGGCGTGTCGAACTCCGCCGGTCTCACGCCAAGCCCCAGTGGTCCAACGGGCTTCGCCGGCAGCTCGTCCAACAACACGACCAACGCCCACTCGGTGCTGTCGAACGCAGGTGGTGGATACAGCTTCACGGCAACCGGGGCGGACAACCTCAACCCGGTCAACGACGGCACCGACGGCCTGGCCTTCGTGAACGCGCAGGACTTCCTCGTCGACAGCCTGATGTGGCGTACGAACTTCAACGCTTCGTACCCGATCCTCGTTGCCCACTACGTGCCGATCACCTTGCTGGCCGACTACCACCTCACCAATGCATCACCGAATCCACAGGCGTTCAACGGTGGCGCGGCGAGCGGTGGCGGCACGGCGGTGCCTTCGATCCCAACTGGCGGACCTCACGACGTCGACTTCGACGCCCGTCCGTTGCTCGGTGGCATCGATCGAGGCGCTGATGAGTTCCCAGGCGCCTTGGCCAACCTGTCGATCACCAAGACCAACGGTGTCACCACCGTCCACCCGGGTGATGCGGTCTCGTACAGCATCGTCGTCAGCAATGCCGGCCCGAGCGCCGTCGCCGCCGCACCGGTGACGGACTCCGTGCCCGCATCGTTGACAGGAGTGACGTGGAGTTGCGCCGGCGCCGGCTGTACGACGGCGCTCGGTTCGGGCAGCATCAACACGACCGTGAACCTCGGCGTCGGCGGCAGCGTGACGTTCACGTTGAACGGCACCGTGGCGGCCAACGCCACGGGCTCGCTCGCCAACAGCGCGGCGGTTGGAATGCCGGTGAACGTCACCGACCCGAACCCGGCCAACAACAGCGCAACGGACAGCGATCCAATCCTTCTTCGGACTGACCTGTCGATCACCAAGACCGATAGCCAGACCTTGGTCAACCGAGGTGCGCAGATTCGGTACGTGATCGTCGTCTCCAACACCGGGCCCAACCCGGTCACCGGAGCAACGGTGAGCGACACCTTCTCGAGCCCGTTGAGCGGCACCATCAACTGGACGTGCACGACAACGGGCGGAGCCACCTGCGGTGTCGGCGGCGGAAACGGTAGCGGGAACATCAACCGGACCGTCAACATGCCGGTCGGCAGCACGATCACGTTCGCCACAACGAGTGGCAGCGTCTCGTCGAGCACCACGAGCCCCACGTTGACCAACACAGCCACGGTGACGGCACCGGCGAGCATCGACGACACGAACCCGTTAAACAACAGTGCCACCGACACCACCACTATCCAGGGTGTCCACGTCGGTGATCTCGACTGGACGAGCACCAACACCTCGGCCACGCAGTGGTCGGCAACGGTGACGATCACGGTGCACAACGCCAACCACAGTCCGGTGTCCGGAGTAACGGTGCTCGGCGCATGGCCTCTTCTCCAAGGAATCGGGTCCTGCACGACGAACGCTTCAGGGCAGTGTTCATTGACCAGAACCGGACGGAGCATCGCGAACGAAGCTTCCGTTACCTTCGCCGTGCTGATCTTGAACCCACCGGCGAACGGCTATCAGTTCACGCTCAACCACGACCCGGATTCCGGTGCGCAGGCGAGCACCGGCACGACGATCACGGCGCAGCGGCCATGAGCACAGACTTCTCCATGAATCGGCGGATCAACCCTGACGGAATGAAGGGACACACAGACGTGACTACGGGAACTGAACACGAGGAGGGCGGGGCTGGCGGCGTCATTGGTCGTCGCAAGTTCTTGATCCTCGGTGGAGTGGGAGCAGCGTTTCTGGCCGGGACGGCCGGTGCCGCCAGGGCGCTGATCGTGGCGGGTGGGTCCACTGCCTCCCCGCGGAGTCAGGACCCGGTGGGGCTCGATCCCGCCACCGGGCGATCACCAGATGCGATTGCTCCGCCTCCAGGTGGCGTCTACCACCTCGCGCTGGCCGGCACCGACGGCTGGGTCTCCTTCCCGTACGGTGATCCGACGCACCCAGCGGGCGTCGCTGCCAACCTGGGCATCGGGCCAGTCGATCCGTACTTCCCGGATCCGCTGGCGGACCCCGCCAACACGACGACGTACGCCTTCTGCTTCCGCAACGTCACCGGTCTCAACCGGTCACAGGTTGCGGCGCAGAAGGGCCGCACGCAGATCTGTGCTCCGATCATCTACTCGACGGTCGGCCAGGAACTGTGGATCGAGCTGACCAACCTCGGCCTGGCCCTGCGCCCCGACCTCACCGACGGTCACACCCTGCACTGGCACGGCTTCCGCAACGCGATCCCGTTCTACGACGGTGTCCCCGAGAGTTCCATCGCAGTGGCCATCGACCACGACTTCACCTACGTGTACCGTCCGCTGGACTCGGGCACGTACATGTACCACTGCCACTTCGAAGACGTCGAGCACGTGACGATGGGCATGCACGGCATCGTCTTCGTCAAGCCGGATCCGACCACGTTGCCCGAAGGGGCTCAGCAGGCCTACGGCCCGGCCGATGGCGACACGACCGGCGATACCGCTTTCGACCGTGAGTACGCGATCATGCTCAACGAGATCGATACTCGGGCTCACTTCGGTGATGCTCACATCCAAGAGACGAACTGGACCGACTTCCACGCCGACATCTGGACGTTCAACGGTCGGGCCTATCCCGACACGCTGGAGCCGAACGGCATCCGTGACGCCGAGGGCAACCTGATCCATCAGACCTGGGCCGGCACCTTCGACGGGGGTGGCAACGCGATCCTCAGCGAAGCCCCCGATCACCGCTTGGGCAACAACCCGTTGAGCTCATTGGTGCAGTGCTCGCCGGGCGAGCGGGTGCTGATCCGATTCGCCAACCTGGGCATGATCAACCACACGATCGTGTTTCCCGGTTTGTCGGTCGACGTGCTCGGCCGTGATGCCCGGTACGTTCCGTCGAGCGCCCAACGCTTGGCCACCGATTCGATCCAGATCGGTCCCGGCGAGAGCCGCGACGTGTTCTTCACGGCTCCTGCCGAGGGCACGTATGCCTTCTACGACCGGGGCATGTCGCACTACGGCGGTAGCGCCGACGGAAGCGATGCGTGGGTCGGCGGTCAGCGCAGCGAGATCCTCGTTGTCAGCGGCCTCGCTGCCCAAGAAAAGCCGAACGGCTGGGCCGGCGAAGCGGCATGGGCCGGCGAGTTCCCCGTCCAGGCCGGGATCTGAGGCGGGCAGACACATGAACAAGAACCACATCATTCAGAACGGGGACGCTATGAGCGGGAACGAACCCACAGGCGCTCGGCGGCGCCGCAAGACCAAGGTGGCAGTCTGGCTCGGCGTCGCCGGGGTCTGTGCCGGCGGGGCATCGTTGATACCGGTCGGCGCCAGCACGCAGGCTGCATTCGCCGGTGAGAGTGAAGGCATGGTCTGCACTGACGGCACAGAAGGCGTCGGAACGCGAACCTTCGACCTCGTCGCCGCCGACGGCTACATCAGCACCCCCGACGGCAACGCGGTCTACAACTGGGGCTTCGGCACAACCGGCGGCGGCTTCCAACTGCCCGGGCCGGTGCTGTGTGCCAACCAGGGCGAGACCATCGTCGTCAACCTGGCCAACCAACTGCCGATCGCCACGTCGATCCAGTTCCCTGGCCAGGAAGGTGTGACAGTCGGCGGTAACCCCGACGGTCCGCAGGTCGACGGCCTCAACAACCTCGTCTCCCTGGCGACCGAGGCCGGGCCGGGCGGCTCGGTGTCGTACAGCTTCGTGGCCAACCACGAGGGCACCTATCTGTACGAGAGCGGCTCCGACCCGCAACTGCAGGTCCAGATGGGCCTGTTCGGTGCGATCGTCATTCGGCCCGCTGTCGCCGCGATCACGGCAGATGACATCCTGGCCATTCCGTGGGAGGACGGTGGCGTGCCCGGTTACACCAACGAGGACGCCGGCATGACCGGCGGCGAAGCAGCTGCGGCCGCAGTCGACTGCCAAGTGCGCCTACGCCAGCGTCGAGGATCGCCAGCTAGGTGCGACCTGTCGGCCATCTACGACGGCGCCGATGATCGGGAGAACATCCTGATGCTCTCCGAGATCGATCCTGGTCTGCACAGCTTCATGGAGCAGCACATCGATGAGCCGACGACTGCTGAACTGGAAGTCGTATCCGAACGGCTTCATCGGTCGCTACTTCCTGATCAACGGCCGGTCGATGCCCGACACGGTTGCCCCGAACAACGCTCCTTGGCTGCCAGACCAGCCATTTGGTGCGCTCGCTCACGTGCAGCCATGGGATCCTCATGTGAACCCGCTCGACGCCATGATTCGGTATGTCGCTGTCGGCCATGCCGGCTACGACTTCCACCCGCACTCGAACCACGAGCATGTCATCGCCACCGATGGCGCGCTGATGAAGGCGGTGAACGCCGGCGACGGCCTGCTCCACGACAACACCGAGGGCAAGTTCAACATCATGGTCACCACAGGCGGGACCGTTGACGCCACGTTCCGGTGGACCAACGAGCAGAACTACAGCGACACCACCGGCAACCGTGTGCCGGTCGTCTGGCCGCACGGTCTCAACCTCCAAGAAGGCGACTTCTGGAGCGGGTCTCCGTACCTCGGTGACGAGGGCATCCTCAACCCGGGCATCCTCACCCACACGCAGTGCGGCGAGTACTACCACGTCGCCCACAACCACGACCTCACTCAGGCCACGAACTACGGCGCCACCTTCGGCGGAATGCTCACCTTGATCAAGGTGGAACCGCCGGAGAGCGTTCAGGCCCAACTCGGCACGTGCGATTGATGGGAGCCGGAACGATGAACGAGACAACCACTCAAGAAACACCAGCCTCTCGGCGGGAAGGCACTCTGATGGGTATCAAGCGCAACAGGAAGCAGTGGGTAGCAGCTGCCATCGCCATCGTCGGCCTGGCCGGCGGTGCGGTGACGGCTGACGCCACCAACTTCACCGACAGCGTCGGTCTGCTGACACCGCCGGCGGTCTGGCCGTCGATCACCCCGACGTGCACCGGCAATCCCTGCAACATCGCAGCTCGAGGTCGGAACGGGCACCGTGACAGTTGCTGATGTCGTCAACGGCCCGACCCCCGTGCAGTTCCTGGGCTTCGGCGTGAATACCAAGCCGGTGTCGTTGGCCGGGTCGCCGAACTCGACGATCAAGGTGCCCGTGCGGCACAACGTTGAACATCACGTTGACGCAGCCCTTCGGCGAGCGATTTCGACCTGTCGTTCCCCAGCCTCCCTGCGGGGAGCGTGACCGGGGGCGGTACCTCGTACACGGTTGAGGCCAACACGGTGGGCACGTCGGTGTTCCAGCCCGGCTCGAACCCGGGTGCTCCCAAGCAGATTTCCAGTGGTCTGGTCGGTGTGCTGATTGTGACTCCGGAAGGGTGTGCTGATGCCAATCTGATGTGCGCCTATAACGGTGCCCACTCGTATATGGATGAGGCGTTGGTGGCGATCACCGATCTCGACCTCGAGTACGCCACGGATCCGACGATCTTCGATATGAGTTACTTCGGCCAGTCGATCGACCCCGACTTCAGCCCACGCCAGGTGTACCACCTGATCAACGGCAAGGCGTTCCCGGAGACCGATGTGATCGAGGTCCGTGCTGAGGACGACGTGCTGCTGCGCTACGTCAACGCCGGTGTCAGCGACAGGACGATGGGCCTGCTCGGCCTGCGCCAGACGCTGCTCGCCCGCAACACCTCGGTGTACGCAGATCCGCAGACGTTGATCGCTCCGCTGATCGGTCCAGGCGAAACGGCGGACGTGGAGGTCTTCATCCCGACCTCGGCAAACGACGGTCAGTTCTTCTCGCTGGTTGATCAGGGTTACCAGATGAACAATGGCACGGACACTGGTTTCGGTGGCGCGCTGACGTTCCTCAACGTGCGGGCAAACGCTCCGTCGCGTCGACGCACTCACGGCGGTGACGGGCGTTCCGGTGGGCAACCCACTGGTTGACCGGGCCTATCGCCACGGACTACCCAGACGACGCGAAGATCGGCGGGCTTGATCCGGTCCTGGTCGTTCTCGACACGGCGTTGCCGGCTGGCACGTTGCACAGCTTCAAGACGTGGAACCAGGCAACAGCCTGGAAGCAGCCCCAACTCGTCCGCGGGTGAGCAGTTCCGGACGTATGTGCTGCGACCGACCGGGAATCCCGATGAGTACAACGTCGTCTACGAAAGCGCTGTGCAGACGGTTCCCGAACCGGCCACCGCTGGTGTGTCGGAGGTGTTCAGTGTCCCAGCCGGCGTCGCCGTGCAGGCCGGCGATCACATCGGTTACTTCGGAAGTGGCGTCCCGATCGACACCGATGTCGGCACAGATGCCCTCATCTATCCAGCGCTGGCGGCCCCAGCCTTGGGAGACACCATTACGTTGGGAGTGGGCGACTATCCGATCTACCCGCAGGATCGCACCTACTCCTTCGGCGCCATCGTCGTCCGGACCCGGCTGAAACGACGTTGACCGCCACCGGGCAGTCGGCGGACCTGTCGATGAACATCACCGGATACCAGACCGTCGTCAACACCGGTGACCCGCCGACTGAGCTGGATTGGTCATCAACTACGTCGGTGGTGTGGGCACCAACGGTTTCGATCATCGCGCCTGTGTCGGCGGTGCCGGGCGACACCGTGTGGATCCGAGTTCAGCAGGATGAGACGATCTGGAGCGCCGCAGACAGCATCGTGGTGCCAGTTCCCTGATGCTCACCTATAACCTCGAGGGCGTGGACGAAGACGGGGTCCAACCCGACGAACTGAAGGCCCGGCCGCCTCGTGCGGCCAGGCCTTTGGTTCGCAAGGCACTCGCCGTTCTGGGCTTGGTCGCCATCTTCTTCGGAGTTCTTCTGGTTCGCAACTGGCGGGCAGATTCCGATGACGGCGCCGTCACGTCTGCTTCCGAGGCCCGGGTCATGCCGAGCAGCCCGGAGATCGAGGACAAGTACGGGGTCCGCTTCCTCGGCGTCGACATCACCTCCGGCGGCGGGATGATCCAGGTCCGCTACCAAGTGCTCGACAGTGCCAAGACCCAAGCCATCCACGACGAGGAATCGACCCCCCACATCATCACCGCCGACGGAACGGATTACGGTCTTCCCGGCATGCCCGGCCACACCCACATCGGTCCGGTCAAGAAAGCCGGCACCACCGACTTCGTGCTCTTGGCCAACGCCCGAGGCGGCGTCAAGAGCCGTTCGATCGTCACCATCAAGATCGGCGACCTCGAGCTACACAACGTCCCCGTCAGCTGACCGCGCAAGCGCAACGATCCAACCCCCTCGCGAAATCCCATTGTACGCTGCTGCCATGTTTCGCCGCCTCGCCCTTGTTGCCGTCGCCCTCGGACTCGTCGCCTGCAGCAACTGTGACAGAGAGTGCAAGGAAGGGATCACGTTCTATGTCGCCGAGGTGGCGGGGGCGTTGAGCCGGGGTGGTGAAGTGCCGTTGCAGATCTGCTTCGACGGATCGTGCCAAGACGTCACGATCACCCGTGACAACGTGGGAGGCTCGGTGTTCCTGCCCTTCTCAGGTGTTGGCAAGCAGGGCGACCACGAGCTCACGGTGACCAGCACGAGCTCGTTGAGGGGCGAGTACAACGGCCCGATCTCCAGCTTCGTTCACGACCCGGGTGATGACTGCAAGAGCTGTGCGTTGGCGACGGTGAAGATCGCCGCCGACGGCACGCTCACGCCCGCCGTCCCGGCCCCGGTTCCCTCGACCATCGGAGCCACCACGACCACGGGCGGTTGACGGCGCCGTCGGCGCGCAGTGATGAACGTGACCGCGTGCGATCCTCGAGCGACACCCGTTAGCGTCGGCGACGTGATGCGGGCATGAGACGGTGGTGTGGCGCGGCGATTTGCGTGGTCTTCGTATTTCTCATCCTGCCGGCGTCGCGAGTTGCCGCACACGCCGCGTTCATCGACTCCAATCCGGTCGACGGTTCGGTTCTCGCTGAATCGCCGCCAGTGGCCCAGTTGCGGTTCACCGAGCCGATCCTGCTCACGGCCAGCAAGGTTCAACTGCTGCACCTCGGCGCCGGTACCGAGGACGACCTGGTACTGACCACCGCCGACGGCGGGAAAACACTGCTCGCCGAGATGCCCAAGTTGGAGCGCGGCGCCTACATCCTGCGTTACGTTGTCGTCGACCCGGCTGATCTGCACAAGACCGTCGGGTCGATCTCGTTCGGCATCGGTGTCGCCGCTCCGCCATCGGCGTCCGGCGAGCAGGTCGACAGCTCGTGGCTCGCTACCGCCCTGCGCATCATCACCGACGGGGCCCTGCTACTCACCGGCGGCGCCGTCGTCATCGCCGTGTTGCTGGTCCGCAACGGCCGACGCGATCTCGATGATGTCACCCGCTTGGCAATCGTCAGCAGTGCTGTGGTCGCGGTGGGGTGGGTCGGTATTCTGCTGGCCGACGCGGCCGCAGTCGGCTACCAGAACGTGCAATGGGGGAGCCTCCTCCTCAACAGCGACCCCGGTCGGCATGCCCTTGTCGGCGTGCAGTTGGCTCTCGGCCTGTGGTGGGCCGTTCGGCTCCTGCGCCGGGGTGGCAACCACGCCGCACAGTGGTTCGTCGTTCGCATCATTGCTGTGATCGCTGCCGGATTCGTCATCGTCGCCGCGTATGGCGGTCACGCAGGTATCGGCGGCTCCTTCCTCGTTGGGGTCCTGCTCCGCGCCACGCACCTCGCCTCGTTGTGCGTATGGATCGGTGCGGTTGCAGCGATGTGGCTGCTCGGCAGACGCGATCACCGCTTGCGTGTGTTGTGGCCGTCGATCAGTGCGCTTGCCGCTATCGGCCTGGCAGCAACCGGTGCCAGCGGGTTGCTTCTCAGTGGACGTGTTGCAGCGACGGTCACCTCACTGCTCGGCACGACCTACGGCCAAAGAATCGTCGTCAAGGCTGGTCTGCTCATCGTGCTGGCCGTTCTGGGGATCATGGCGACCCGTCGTGTGAGAGGCGGCAGCGAGCCGCGCCGGTTGCCGGTGGAGCTCGCAGTGGCCGGCCTTGCCGTCGTGATCGCCGCGTTGCTGTCCAGCGCGGCGCCGGCCCGTGGCGAGCAGTTCCTGCCACCACCCGACGAACAGCCACAGGTCGTCACGTCGGATCTTCTCGACCTGACCGTGAGCACTTCGATCGAGCCGGCGCGACCGGGCCCGAACCTCGTGCAAGTCCGGGTGCTCGACACCCGGCGGCCATCGCCGGGCCCCGTACAGAACGTGACGCTGCGGATCAATGGCGCCGACGGGTCCGTGATCGCCGAGCGGCAAGGCGTACCGGCGTCCGGGTTGATCGAGTGGGCCGACGTCACCATCCCCAACCCAGGCACCTATCGCGTCGAGATCAACGTCGACCGCCCGGCCGTGCCGGTCCCACCATTCGTGGCCTCATGGGCTGTTGATCCGACTCCCGTGGCGCGAGTCGATCGAGTGCTGTCCACGCGGCCGTGGGCGCCACTCGCCGCCTTCTCCGCGGCACTCTGGGTGCTCGTCGTCGCCGGCGGCTGGTGGGGAACGAGGCGACTCTTCACCTCGAAACGCCCCGAGGCGAGCCCGGCTCAGTAACCGGTAGGTCGTTCGGCCCAATTCGATGCGGTTGGCTTTTCAATTTCCAGGCCTCGTGCCACCATTTGTTCCGTCGAGAGGATGACGCGACAGCGACCTCCCGACGCAATTCACATACAAGGAACGGTTCACAACTGGTGGCGTGACAGCTGATCGGCGGTGACTGTCGAACGAGCAGATGGGTCGTAGCGGGCCTGCTCGAGGCGGCGACATCACCGGCTGATCGGGACGGGCCTCCGTTTCAACCGAACGACGGGGTTAGCCGAGGGACGGTCGGCTAACTCCGTCGGTCGCGCCGGGCGTCACGGCGTTGACGTGGCCGGGGCGGTATCGTGAGCGGTCATGTCCTGGTCACGGCAAACGTGACCTGACACGGCGACGTGGCCGAGTGGTTCAGGCAAGGGCCTGCAAAGCCACACGAAGAAGTTAGGCACGCTTGGCGGCGTGACCGAGTGGTTTAGGTAGCGGCCTGCAAAGCCGTCCACGCCGGTTCGATTCCGGCCGCCGCCTCCAACGAGATTCGAAGCACCTGATCGTCCCATGCAGGCACCCATAGGCGCCGTTCGGAGCGTCTCGATGACCCGCGGCAGGGCGGAGATCTGCTCCGTTGTTATGCGTCCCATACCGGCATCACTTCGGGGCGATGCCCCGCGTCGATGTGCTCGCGCATTCGGGGGCACGGCCCGCCGGGCGAGCGCGACCCGAGCCGTCGTTCGGTACGCCGCGTGTCCGCTCGCTCAGCGCTCCAGGTTGTGCGTCTGACTACCGCGCGCGATGTCCAGCTCGTTCGGCGGGACGGCTATGCCGCGGCCGTCGGCGCGAAGGGCGGCGGGCCGAGGATGGTGATACCCCGCGGGTTCTCTGAGGCTGAGGCTTGGAGGCGGGCGAGGTCGACCAGGTCGGCGGTGTCGTCAGTGGCCGGATCGCTGGCGCCCCGATAGAAGGCTTGCCCGGGCGCTCCCGGGGACTGGATGCCGATGAGGCGCGCCTCGGCGGAGAGGACGATGAAGGCGTGGGCGACACCTTTGGGAACGAAGGACATGCCTCCGCTGCGAACCCGGCTGCGCTGGCCGTCGGCCTGCACTTCGATCTCGCCGTCGATGACGTAGGTCATCTCGTGGGCTTCGGGATGAAGATGCAGCGGTGTCGTCTTGTCCTTGACCATGGTGTCCTCGAACAGGAAGAAGGCACCGCCGGTGTCCTCGGCGAGCAGCTTCCAGATGTGCAGCCCGCCGCCCACGAACAGCTGCTTGTCTCCTTCGCCGGCGTTGCGCACGATCGGGATCAGCTTTTGCATCCCAAGACCACCTTCCCGTTCATGGGACATCTGTCCCATGACGAATGTACGGTACCATTTGCGTCGTGTCAACGGCGTACGAGCTGAACGGGCGCACAAATCAGAAGCGCCGGACCCGCGACGCGCTGGTGGCCGCGGCACGTTCGATCGTCGCCGAGGGACGGACGCCGACGGTCGAGGAGGTAGCAGAGACGGCGTCCATCTCTCGGACGACCGCGTACCGGTACTTCCCGAGCCAACGCGCGCTACTGGCCGCCGCCCACCCCGAGACCGCGGTCGAATCGCTCCTGCCCGAGGATCCGCCCGCCGATGTCGCTGCGAGGCTCGACATCGTCGTTGCTGCATACACGAGGCAGATCCTCGACAACGAGTCTCAGCAGCGAACGATGCTTCGACTCTCACTCGAAGCCAATCCCGAGGAGCGATCGCAGTTGCCGCTCCGGCAGGGCCGCGTGATCAAATGGCTCGAAGAAGCCCTAGCACCACTACAGCTACAGCTGCCACGCGGCTGGAGGAGGAACCAGGAGGAAGGGGCCGGGTGGTCGACGGCGCGCTGCGCCATCTCCGTGACTGAGACATCGCGGCGTCGAGTCCACCGCGCTACTCGGCGCTCTGCTCGCAGCCGGATCCGCCTGTCGGTGTCACAGAACGCGCGCCGCCGCGCGCGCCGGAGGGACGCCCGCCGGCTTGGGACGCGAGCAGATGCGCCGCTCGGTGTCGTCAGGCAAGAGATGCGAGCTCGTCGTTCTGCGCTTGCTGTTCGGAGCGTGCGATTTGTGCGGGTCGCGCATTTCACCGTTGAGACAGACGGCAGTTATCGCGCGAGTCAGAGTCCTTTGATCGCTTCCTCGAAGTCGTCGCCGTAGCTCGACCAACAGCGGATCACGTTCTCTTCGTCGACCTGGCCCATGTACCACTCACCATCGCTTGAGTGTCGCACGAGCGACAACCCGGAGAAGTCGACGATGCAAGTAGGAGTCAGATGTTCCGTTCCATCACGAACGAGCTTGCCGTCGTCAGTGGGAACGAAACGATCAACCGTCGCACCAATGTCCGAATCGACGACCAGCTCTGCCGACCCCTGGACCACTTCTCTTTACACGTTCGATTGTCCAGCCTTCGGGAAGTTCGAGCACCCGCTCAGATTGCCCGACCGCGAGTTGGCTGTCCAGCACACCGATCGGCAGTTCGGCGCTATCACAGCGATATTCGATGCGATCTCACTGGACGCGCCAGGCGACGTGAACGCCTCGCTGGGGGAGCGGACTACTGTTTGGGGGTCGGCGCCGGCAGGGAGGAGCGCAGACATGAGGAAGCTAGTGACGCGTGTCGGGGGGCTGTGGCCGCTGTCTCGGGTGACCGTGGCGGCGGCGATCGGGGTGGTGGCTGGGTCGGTCGTGGTGGGAGCCGTCCAGTTGGTAGGCGCGACGACATCGTCGGGAGATCGGGCGATCTTCGAGCCGCTCAGTCCGGCCCGCATCCTCGATACCCGGGACGGCACCGGCACGGTGGGCGGCTCGACGGCTCCGCTGGGACCGGGCGGCGCCATCAACCTTCAGGTCACCGGAGCTGGCGGGGTGCCCTCAGATGCGACTGCCGTGGTGATGAACGTGACCTACACCGACGCGACGGCGGCAGGTTTCCTCACCATCTGGCCGTCGGGGGAAGCTCGTCCGACGGTGTCCAACCTCAACACTGTGCCGGGTGGTACCCAGCCGAACCTGGTGACGGTGAAGCTCGGCGCCGGCGGGAAGGTGTCGATCTTCAACTTTGCCGGTACGACGCACGTCTTGGCTGACGTGGCGGGCTACTACCGGGGGCACAACTTCGATGATCGCTACTACACCAAAGCCGAGACTTGACGCCCGTCTGAGCGCTCTCACCGGCGACAACATCGTCGACGGTTCCCTGAACCTGTCGGACCTGGGCACGCCGCAGAGCGGCATCGGACCGCAGACCGAGACATTGACGAGTCCCATCACCCTGCCCGGCGGCTCCTGCAAGGCGGCCCTCACCGCGAACTTCGGCGACGAGCGCCATCGGCCGTATGGTGATCGGCACGCTTGACGGACGGCGCCGGCAAGGCGGTGTTGCCCAACACGGCTGCGATCGTGCCGTCGATCGTCATCAGTACGACCCAGGGCGGGGCGGTTCCCAACGTGGTCGTGTGCAACACAGGCGATGGCGCACTCACCGTCCCGACAGGATCCGGTGTTCCACTGGCGATTGATCGACGCCTGATGCCCATACACAGAGTGCGCTCATCCTGCTTTGCTGTCTGGCACCTTTGAGGCGCCGCGGCAGCGCGGCGCTTGTTCGCAACGCGACCTTGTGTTGTTGTGGTTGGCATCGCGGCGGTATCTCCGACGGGAGTGGTTCGTCGCCGGCTGAATTACTCAGGCCACTCGCCGGACGCGCCCGCTAGCACGTCGGAACATACCAACAGGACACGTACGATCTCTCGCGCTCCGATCGGCAGATCGGGCGCGACCAGCGACGGTCACGTTCCGACCCCGCACCGTGCGAGGCCGGGTGCCGAACGCCGATTCGGTGTGCTCGCGTTCGCAAGCGTGCGGGCGGCATTACGCGTTCGTGTGCGCGACCGACCCGGCTTTGGGTGTCGCCTATGAACCGCGCACGTTGCGCGTTTGTGGAGCACCGGACCCGGGCCGAACGCGTCGATGCGCGGAGTGGTGGGGTCATGGGGCGAGGGTTTGCGGGCCGACGGCTCGGGCGCTGCCGCCCGCCAGACGCGCCATGCCCCGCCGCTCGACTTCGGTGATGGCCCGTCGGATGGTCATCGGGCTCACGCCGAGCCGTGTTGCCGCGTCTGCGAGCGTGACCTGCTCGCGACCTCGCGAATCACGGGGCGGACATCGACAAGGGCGGTTCCGCTCGCGGAAGTCTGACAGCAGCACGAGCATCTTCGGAGCACCGATCTCGACCCGAGGACGTGGGGCTAAGCAAGGAACGCGGTGAGCAACCTGCGCTACTGTCTTTCCAATGAGCGGCCGGCTGATGCCTCAGCACTTCACCGTAGCGTTCTCGTTCGCCGGCGCGCAGCGAAGTTTAGTCAAGCCACTCGCCGAGAATGTCGAGCAGCGGCTGGGCTATGCCAGCGTCTTTTATGATGACTGGTTCGAGCATGCCATCGCAGTCCAGGATGCCGATTTGCTTCTGCAGGCGATCTACAGAGAGCGGTCTGAGCTCGTGGTGGTGTGTATTTCGAGTGACTACAATGATCGAGCTTGGACGAAGATTGAGCATCGCGCGGTTCGGGCCCGCCTCCAAGTGTCCGACGATCAGGTACGTGTGCTATTCATCCGGGTCGGAGAAGGTGAAGTCGAAGGGGTCCTTTGTAACACGATCGCTCCAGACATTCGGACGCGGTCCACAGTGGAAGCTGTCGACCTCATCATCGACCGTTTGATCTCTATCAATCCGTCCCTTGTGCGCGAATCCACCGACGAGGCGAGTGACGGGGGCTGGCCGACCGCGCCGCCCGGGCTTCGCTGGCCCCTCGCCGATCGCACGCGGCCGCACGTACTGCGTTTGCTCGGCTTATCACCGCCGACAGCCCGGAGCGGCTTCTCTGCGTGTGCGGTCCCTCGGAGACGGGGAAGAGCACGATCTCAAAGCAGATGCACGCGATGGCCTTCAACCTGCCGGGTGTCATCTGCGGCCGGTTCGACTTTAAGGGCACCGGCGGCTTGGACAATCAGGTCGATGACCTGGCGTTTCGCTGAACGTTGACGCCCCGCCGCCCGGACGGCTGAACTATCGTCTCAGCCAGGTGCAGGACTCGCTTGCTCGCCTTGTCCGCCCGACGCTACTGATTCTCGACACTTACGAAGCGGCGGGCGAGGCGACCGATTGGGTGGAACAACGGCTGTTGCTCGCCCTCGGGAAGTCCTCGTGGTTGCGGGTGGTAATCCTGGGGCAGCGCTTGCCGGACAACAACGACGCGCCTTGGTACTCGGTGGTCGGTCCGAGCATCGCACTTGAGCCACCGAGCCTCGACGACTGGTACGAGTTCGGTCGCGAGCATCGCCCCGACGCAGACTGGCTGACCCGGGAGTGGGTGCTGGCAACCCATGCGGCGGCAGGCGGCAAAGCCACGCTGCTCGCACAACTCCTGAAACCACGGTCGTGAGTCTCGATCCGTTCGACCAGCTTCGCATCCTCGAGGGCGCTAACCGTGACCCTGGCCTGCTCGTTCTCGCATCGGTCGACATCACCTTCGCCGAACTCGACGAGGAAGGTCGTAACCGAGTACACGCCGCCCTGAAGGCAGCGAGTGTGCCGCACTGGTGTGACCCGCACTTGCTCTCACTCATGCTAGGACGGAGTGTGACTGACATCGAGGAGACGTGGCCTTCGCTCATAGCGCTGAATAATGTCGAGCCGTTCCCGATCCGGGGCGAAAGGGCTGTAAATGTTCACGAATCTTCGAGAAGGGCACTGCGGAAATGGCTTGTGCGAGAAGATCCTGAGCGTTTCAGGCAACTCTCGTCCACCGCTGCCGCAGCATTTCGCGGAAGGGGACTCTTCTACGGAGGTCATCGAGTGGATCTACCTTCTACTCACAGCTGATCCGGAACGCGGCGCCGACGTTCTCGAACGGGCACGAGATCCATTTCCCAGCCATGAGGACGAGTTCGCACTGAGGTCCGTCCTTCAGGAACTGATTGACGACGCTCTCGTGTCCGACCGACCTGAGGTGTGTGTTCTGCTCAGAATTGCAGCACACCGCGCCTCGGTGAGTGGGGCGGCTGCGGTCGCCGACCTCAGCTCGACGCTGCTTGACCGAGTATCAGCATCCGGGGATGATGTGCTGGTAGCCGACATCTACAGCCTCGCGGGTGACGTCGCTGAGGCGCGTGGTGATCTTGCTGCCGCCGAGGCAGCGTTCCAGGAGGGCCTGGCCATCGTCCGGCGGCTGGTCGAACAAGACCCCACCAACACGGGCTGGCAACGCGAACTCGCCGTCGCCCACAGCCGTGTCGGCGGAGTCGCTGGGGCGCGTGGTGATCTCGCTGCCGCCGAGGCAGCGTTCCAGGAGGGCCTGGCCATCGTCCGGCGGCTGGTCGAACAAGACCCCACCAACACGGGCTGGCAACGCGAACTCGCCGTCGCCCACAACCGTGTCGGCGGAGTCGCTGAGGCACGCGGTGATCTCGCTGCCGCCGAGGCAGCGTTCCAGGAGGGCCTGGCCATCAACCGGCGGCTGGTCGAACAAGACCCCACCAACACGGGCTGGCAACGCGAACTCGCTGTCGCCCACAACCGTGTCGGCGGAGTCGCTGAGGCGCGCGGTGATCTCGCTGCCGCCGAGGCAGCGTTCCAGGAGGGCCTGGCCATCGTCCGGCGGCTGGTCGAACAAGACCCCACCAACACGGGCTGGCAAATGACCTCGCCGCCGCGCACACGTTTGTCGGCGGAGTCGCTGAGGCGCGCGGTGATCTCGCTGCCGCCGACGCAGCGTTCCAGGAGGGCCTGGCCATCGTCCGGCGGCTGGTCGAACAAGACCCCACCAACACGGGCTGGCAAATGACCTCGCCGTCGCCCACAACCGTGTCGGCGGAGTGGCTGAGGCGCGCGGTGATCTCGCCGCCGCCGAGGCAGCGTTCCAGGGGAGCCTGGCCATCGTCCGGCGGCTGGTCGAACAAGATCCCACCAACACGGGCTGGCAAATGACCTCGCCGCCGCCGACAACCGTGTCGGCGGAGTGGCTGAGGCGCGCGGTGATCTCGCCGCCGCCGAGGCAGCGTTCCAGGAGACCCTGGCCATCAACCGGCGGCTGGTCGAACAAGACCCCACCAACACGGGCTGGCAACGCAACCTCGCCGTCGCCCACAACCGTGTCGGCGGAGTGGCTGAGGCACGCGGTGATCTCGCCGCCGCCGAGGCAGCGTTCCAGGAGGGCCTGGCCATCGTCCGGCGGCTGGTCGAACAAGACCCCACCAACACGGGCTGGCAAATGACCTCGCCGCCGCCGACAACCGTGTCGGCGGAGTGGCTGAGGGCGCGCGGTGATCTCGCCGCCGCCGAGGCAGCGTTCCAGGAGGGCCTGGCCATCAACCGGCGGCTGGTCGAACAAGATCCCACCAACACGGGCTGGCAACGCAACCTCGCCGTCGCCCACAACCGTGTCGGCGGAGTGGCTGAGGCGCGCGGTGATCTCGCCGCCGCCGACGCAGCGTTCCAGGCGGATCTAAAGATTAGCCAGTGGCTGGTCGAACAAGACCCCACCAACGTTAAGTGGAAACGCGACCTTGAGATCACGCTCGGCCGCATCAGGTCCCTGGCAATCGCGCCTGGAAGAAGCTCTCCTTCGCCGGAAGTTCCGGACCGGAGTCCGAGCATGGTGGTCGAGCATCGTGCGGCGTGGACATCATTGAAGGTTGGGCTCTGGTCCATCGACCACCCGAGCGAGACGTGGCGGAACACGGGCAGGCGTGGCTCCACGTGGGCCGTCACCCGTACGCGATCCAGCCTGATGGCCAGGGACTGTCCGAGGCAGTCTTCGCAGTGCAGCCGGTTAGGCGGCGCCGCGTCTACTCTGCGCGAATGCGGCACGGAGGAAGCCTGTCGACGCAGTCCCGACAGGTAGGCCGACCGGCTCCGAAGACAGAGTAGAGCGTCAAGGCTCCGTTAGCCACCGTCGCCTATTCGTGCGCCAGCCGAATTGGTCGCGTCCACGAAGTGCCGGTTGGCAATGCTCGCGATCGCAAGCGACCGCTACCTCTGGATCCGTGCTCAGGACGCCATAACGACGGTTCGGTCGGCCGGGAGCGACCGGCGGTTCGTGCCCACCGTGAGCGCCGAATGCCCGTTATGGAGCGGGTTGGCAAGAGCTGAAGTACTTCCTGCGCCGTAGCTATGACGACTAGACATTTTGATGAGGCGCGTAGCGTGGCGCCGACTGATGTGGAGGTGGATGTGAGCCACGATCGATGGCGCGATCAACTCCGCGCTGCTGGCGCAGACGGCCCGCGTCTTGCTGCAATGTTCAGCTCCGGGGTTCCGTCCGACGGGCTGCAGCTCGCCGGCGCAGCAGTACTCGCCGCAGCACCATCGACAGATCTCACTGCGGTGATCGATGACCTTGCGGCAGCACTTCGTCAGCGGGGCTGGATCGGCGACACCGAGCTCGCCATCGCGTTGTCCGATCACGCCGAGCAACGACCGAGCGAGCTGATCCCGATCGGTGTGGATCTCGACGATCTCGCGGACGTCATCGACCAGTCGCCGGCGAGCGAGTCGTACATCGATCTCGAGACCGGTGCCGTCTGGCCGGGCGAGTTGCTCGACCTCGATCAGGGACCCGACGACTTCGACCCTGACGACCCTGGCCGATGGTTGATTGTGAGCGGGGAGGGCTCCACAGCCGCGTACGGCGACATGGAGCGATTCATCGCAACGGTCGAATCCGAGGCACTCGGGAATCGGCTCCGACAAGCAATCTCCGGCAAGGCACCGTTCAAGGCATTCCTTGCCACGTTGCAACGCGACGACGACCACTTCACCCGTTGGCATCGGCATCGCGATGACGCCCGAGCGGGCCGGGCGCGGCACTGGCTCGCCGAGCGCGGCTACCCCCCCCAGGCAGGGTGACGCCCCGCCCAATCACTTGCCAACCCGCCCCATAACGGGCATTCTGCGCTCGCCGTCTTGGGACGCAGCCCCGTTTTCGGCGCATCGCCGTGGTCCGCCGAACGGCCGTCTCGGCTGGGCGACGAGGTTACTGGCTGATCTGGATGGAGGCCACGATCTCGTCGATGGCGGCTCGGTACTGCTGCGATGTGCTCGCGTCGGAATACGCCTCGATCACGAGGCGGGTACCGCCGACGTCGAGGATCCACAGCCGGATGTGCCTATTTCTGTTCGCCGAGTAGGTGTACCGAGACTCGTCGCCTTCTTGCCAGAGGCCGAACCCGTAGCATTCGTTCTTCTCGTAGTCCGGGACAGTGAACTCGATCTGCTTTCCGACGTACCCGTCGACGGTGATGTCGACCGCCGCGGTGGGCGCCAAGCCGGGCAGGTTCGCGAAGGCCGAGACGAGGTCATCAACGGTCGGACCGACCGGCGGGTCGACCAGCACCCGTTTGCACCCGTCGGCGAAGACGTTGCCCACATCAACGAACTTCACCCCCGCGTCGGGCAGACCTCCGCCGTGTTTGAGGTGAAAGACCCACGGATACGAAGGGTGCCCATATCCCAGCCGTCCCCCGGCACGGTGAACGTGACGGAAAGGCCGTCCTCGCCGTCAACGAAACTTGTCCCCGTCCTCGGTGCGCGGTGGTCGGTCGCGACGATGGTTGGGGCGACGGTGGTTGCTGCCGCGGGTCCTGGTTGTACGTCGTCATCGGAGTTCGGGCTGTTGATGGCGATTGCGGCGACGCCGATGACGGCAACGACGGCTGCGGCAGCCAACACCGGGCGCCGACGGTTTCTGACTTCGCTGGTGGGTGGTGAGTCGACGGACACGTAGATGTCCTTCACTGGAACGAGTTGCTCGTCGGGTTCGAGACGAGTGTCGTCGAGGTGGAGATGAGATCGGCCCTCGTGGTCATCGAATGGGGCGTGCGGGTGAACGATGCGGGCGCGTTGTGCGTCCTCGTGTAACGCATCCATGAGGCGGCGTTCGAGTTCGGTGATCATCGGGGGAGTTCCTTGCTCAGCCGGGCAAGCGCCCGTGCATTGATGGATCGAACGGTTGCCGGCCTGGCGCCGACGATCTCGGCGATCTCGCCCTCCGGAAGGTCGGCCCAATAGCGCAGCACAAGGACGACGCGCTGTTTGTAGGAGAGTCGGGCGACGACGTCGAGCAACTCGGACGGCTGATCCGTCGACGACACCTCGGCACCGACCCCGATGCGCCGCAATCCGGCGTCGGCGCGACCCGCCGACCGGGCTTGGTCTCGGCAGCCGTTGACGATCGCGGTCCGAAGGTACGCGTTGCGATGCTCGATCGTTGCCAGGCGAGGACGCAGTCGCATGAACGCGTCCTGCACGACGTCCTCAGCGGCGGCGTGGTCATGCGTGAGCAACCACGCGAGCCGCACCGCGCCCGGATAGGCATCCCGGTAGAACAGCGCGAAGTCGTCGTCCATCCCACCGGGGATCGTGCCAGAGATTTCGACGCGGCGTGCTACCACACCTTCTGAGACGTCCGGGGCGACCATTCCGTTGCACTCCGTCCGCAGAAATCTGTCGCTGACGCTGCTCAACGAGCATCGACCGGCGCAACGTCGCCGATGTCGCCGACGACGCCAATCCGATACGACCCGGGCCCCGGAGTGCCGATGGGAGACGCGCCATATCTGCCAGTGAGAATGGGTGACGGTTGGTGGTATCCCGTTCGTTGAGGGTGGGGGCTGTCAGGCTGGCGTTTACTTCGGGGTTCGACACGCCCCGTTCCGGAGGGCGACTCGAGTTGCTGCAGTAACAGCTGCTCGGTCACTGGTCTCCTTCGCGGGACGTGCGTGCCTGCCCCTCAACTTAGAAAGGGGTGGCCGGATGGTCATCGTAGATTCGGCGCGCCATGTGGTCGGTGGGGTGGACACGCATCGCGATTCGAACGTCGCGGTCGTCGATTTGAATGGCGGTCTGTTGGGTGTCGAGTCGTTCCCGACCACTGGGGATGGGCATCGCTGCTTGTCGTCGTGGATGGCCGGGTTCGGCACGATCGAACGTGTCGGGATCGAAGGCACCCGGCGCGTATGGGGCCGGTGTTGCTCGTCACTTTCACGGCGTGGTGTGGTGGTGATCGAGGTCGATCGACCGGAGCGCCAGAAGCGACGCAAGCAAGGCAAGTCCGATCGGATCGACGCCGTCGAGGCCGCCCGTGGCGTCCTGTCGGGTCGTTGTGACGGCCAGGCCAAGTCCGGTGACGGTCATGCCGAAGCGTTACGTGCGTTGCTGGTGGCCAAACGATCGGCGCGTTCGACACGGATCCGCACCATCGTCCAGCTTCGCCATTTGATGTTCACCGCTCCCGACGAACTACCGCGCCAAGTTGGGCTCGTTGACGCGAGCACGAGCTGGTCGACGAGGCCGCCAGACTGCGCCCACGACCCGGTGGTGACGTCGCCGTCTACGGTGTGAAGACCGCTGCGGTGATCCTGGCCCGGCGGGTCCACGCGCTCGACGCCGAGCTCGACGTGATCGACGCCGAGATCACACCATTGGTCAAAGCTGCGGCACCCGAGCTGTTGAACGTCTACGGCGTCGGGGCCGACACCGCTGCGGTGTTGCTCGTCACCGCCGGCGACAACGTCGAGCGGATCGCCACCGAAGCGCAGTGGGCGATGCTGTGTGGCATCGCGCCGATCCCGGCGACGAGCGGTCTGATCGTCGATCAGTTCCGGCTCAACTACGCCGGCGACCGCCACGCCAACAACGCCATCTGGCGGATCGTGATCACTCGCCTCGGTCAACACGAACCACGCACCATCGCCTACATGCGGCGACTGGCCAGGGCAAATCGAAGCGCTACATCATCCGCTGTCTCAAGCGGTACGTCGCCCGAGAGATCTTCAAAGCGCTGCCACGCTGACAAGAACGCGGTGACGGGACTGGCCCAATAACTGCCTGACACCCTCGGGTTGTCTTTCGATCGACATGCCGTCCCGTCACCGCACACCCCGCCGGGGACGTGGCCTGATAAGAGCCTGCCCTCACACGAGTGGCCCATCACTGGCCTGCCCGAAACCCGGCAACAAACACCTTGACAACACATAGGAGCGTCGGATCCGCGCTCCTTCCGAATATGTGATCCGCACATATCGTGCGCTCCGATTGACGGCACGCATCGGCTCAAGGTTGTCTTTCGCGGTTATTCCGGTGATCACCTCGGGTTATTCCGGTGATCGATGTTGGCGCGGCGACGGGTGGTGGGGTGGGCGAGACTGTGGTGATGGTGTCGGGTGCTCACGGCCGAGTCGATGGTGATGCGACGAGAGCGCTGGAGCGCGCTGCGCCACCAGCCGAGGCGTTGGCGTGGGTCGCCTCCGTGGTCGGAGCAAGATCGGTGGACTGCTGGAACCGATGCCGGGTGGGGCGTCGTTGGCGATGCACCGGGTCACCGTCACTCTCGCCGACGGTGACAGTGCCCGGATGGTGCTGCGCCGCTACGTCCGCCCCGACCAGGTCGCCGACGACCCGGCGGTCGCTGCACATGAGGCCGCCGTGCTGGAACTCGTCGAACGGATCGCCACGCCGACCCCGCGGCTGATTGGCGTCGATCCGACCGGTGAGCATGCCGGCACACCTGCGGTGGTGATGACCGAGCTTCCGCGGCCGGCCACGGTGGGCGACCAACCAGCGCTGGATGCGCCAACTGGTCGAGGTGCTTGTCGACGTTCACAGCCATCGATGCTGTAGCGGCGAGCGCGTGCGCCCGTTCGCGGTGTACGCCCAGGAGTCGTATGTGTTGCCGAAATGGGCGACCAAACCGGCGGTGTGGAACGGGCGATCGAGATCTTTCACGGCCCGGTCCCCGATGCAGGACCGCACGTTCATCCACCGGGACTTCTACCCCGGGAACGTGTTGTGGCACCGAAAGACGGTGTCGGGTCTCGTCGATTGGGAAGCAGCCAGTGTCGGCCCGCCGTCGATGGACGTCGCCCATTGCCGTATCAACTTGCTGTACGACAGGTTGGATACCGCCGAGGTGTTCACCCGTGAATGGGAGCAACACACCGGGCAGACGTTCAACCGGTGGGCCGACATCGCCACGATCATCGGGCTGCTCGACTCGGATCGCCGGCATCCGCCCGCTCACGGCCGACAGCACGACATCGAAGCGATGTTGCAACGCGCCGTCAATGAGATCGACGGCGCATAACACTCACTCGACGGCGACGAGAACGCTCACGATCACCCGTATATCCGCTCACAGAGCCGGCAGATATGCGCCGGCGCGATCAGGCGAGCTCAGACCAGGTGCTGTCATCGCGGCGCATCACCGGCGGGACGGTCAGTGCCGGCGGGTGGTGGTCGCCGTGACACCCGACGAGGACCAGTTCCTGCCGCCAGGTTTCTTGTTCGAATCTCGGATTGAGTGATCGGCTCGTCGACGTCGTCGTCGGTCATGGTGTTCCTCCTCGACATCTTCTGTGGCCAACACCATGTGCATCGCCGGCTGCGAGATTCGGTGACGAAACGACGCGGCCTTGGTCGTAGTGCCCGAGATACAGATCCGTGTTGCTGTGTGGTGCGTCGCTTGTCGACAGATCCATTTCAGAGCGTGCTGGCGAGCTCCACGTCTCCGGCGAAGCAGCTTTGGAGATGACTGAGTTGGCGTAGCCAAGAACCGCCGGCTTGGGCGTGTGGATCAGGCAGTTCGGAGCGGCAACCCGAGCGACAGACTCGCTGGGCTTTTGGGAACTGTTGTGAGAAACTTGATCCTGACGCCATTGCTGGAGGTGTGCCATGCCCACGATTCCTGTAGCGATTAACGATCCAGCCGGACGAGAGGACGAGGACGCCACCGGTGTCGTCTTCTCGACCAGGCTCCGCGACGGCGTGGCGAAGCGAGTCACCGCCCGACCCCTCCCGCGTGACGCGGTGTCCGATGCTGTGACACGGCGCAAACGTGTCAGCGAGGACGAAGGCATCCGCGAACGCGACAAGGTGCATCCGGTCCTTCGCGAATGGTTAAAGGAACGGGACCCGTCGCAGCGGGAGGAGCTGATCGTCGTCAGTCCGGAGCATGTGTCGATCCCCCGGTTCCCTGAGCCAGCGATCGATCAACCGCGGAGCTCTTCTACCAACCGTCGGCTCCTGCGTCGCAGCGAGGCACTGGTCAAGGGACTGACCCGCTCTCGTGCCGAGGACGCCGAGCGGTTCGCCCGCTTGTTGGCGGAGTTCGATGGGGACGTCCTCGAGCAGTTTTGGCTCATCAACGCGGCGCTGGTCTCGCTGCCAATCGGCGCCGCCGAACGTCTCGCTGCCCGCGGAGATGTCCTGTCGGTCGAACCGCGGTACACCAATGAGCCACCCCCACAGGACGAGGTGAACGACGCCCGGGACCTGATCGATTCTGACCCGTACTTTGGCCTTGGCCAGACCGGCGGGTGGATCGGCCTGCTCGACACGGGTGTGCGCTTCACCCACACGTTGCTCACGAACCCGAGTCACATCGCATTCCGGCGGGATTGCGTCAATGGCGGGACCGACTGCAACACCGGCCCAAACCTCAACACCGGTGACAACTTTTGGAACCATGGCACGTCGTCCGCGGCGATCATCGTCGGCAACGACAATCAGGGTGACGACTTCCGTGGTGTCACAGGCATCACGCTCGACAGCTTTCAGATTTACACTAACCAGGGTCTCGACACCGCCGCAGCGGTGCGCGGCTTCCAACGGGCCGTGGCTGTCCTCGACAGGGTGATCGTGGCCGAGATCCAGGGTGGCGGTGACCACTTCAGCGCGCTAGCCGCCGCCGCGGATGCAGCCTTCGACGCCGGAGCGGTCGTGGTCGCCGCGAACGGCAACTTCGGACCGAACGCGAAAACTGTGCGCTGCCCGGCCAACGCCCACAGGGCGCTCGGGGTCGGCAACGTCGACGTCCAGAACCAGACTCAGGTGACCAGCCAAGGACGCGGCCCGACCGCGGACAGCCGTTTCAAGCCCGACATCCAGGCGCCGACGAACACCGAGACGGCGAGCAACGTGTCGAACACGGCCCACCAGACATTCACCGGGACGTCGGGTGCTACCCCGTACGCTGCAGGAGCCGCCGCTCTGCTACGGAACTGGTTGCGCGGCGGGAGCGGCAGTATCGATCCTGGTCAGGTGTACGCGCAGATGATCCTGTCGGGTCAACGACCGTACCCGTTCGACAACACCGTCGGCGCCGGCGTGCTCCGCCTACCGACCAACGGCTTTGCGTGGTGGGGTAAGGTAGCCGTCAACGACAAGCAGAACATCGACATCCCAATCGCGATCAGCGGCGCGACGGCCCACAACTTCGACGCAGCCCTGTGGTGGCCCGAATGGGCGATCCGAATTCTGTGGATCGAGTTGGACCCACACAACGATATCGATCTTCGGATCATCGACCCGTCCGGTACGACTCGGGCATCGAGCATCTCGATCAACAGTGTCTATGAGCGGGCGCGCGTGTCGGGATCGGTGGTGGCGGGCACGTGGAAGATCCGGATCACCGGCTTCGACGTTCCAGCGGCGCCGCAGACCGTCTATTGGGCGGCGCATGTCCAACTTTGAATCGGTCTTCGACAACGAGGTTTGGTACCGGGAACGAGCGGAGCCTGAGGTACGCCGGGTCGGTGTTCTCGAACCGCGGCGCGAAGTGCTCGGCCCGGCAGAGCGCGGAGGGCTGACCTTCGCCCTCGCCGGTTCCGAGGGGGTCCAGGTCATCTACGCAGCAGGCATCGAGAACCGCCTTGTGCAACTGACGGGAACACAGCTGACGGTTTACGGCAAGCTCGTCCTCGTCGACGGCGCGATCGAGCTCTGGATCGGTCGGCTCGCCGTCGACGAGTCCTGCTGAGGCGCCAGGAACTCGAGACGCAGTGGCCGTTTCAGTCGGCGGCGTGACGTCGGCTGCATGTCGTATAGGCGCTGATGACGGCGTCGACGGGGCCTATACGAGGCACACGCGCGGGCTCGTGCCGACGGGTCGACCCGACGCGGTACCGCGGCGCGTCGACGAGAGTCGCACCGATCGTCGGCTGCCAGGTCGCATCGGTCAACGCGATCGATTCTTGAAGCAAACCGTTCGCGTGATCATCCGCACGATTGGGCGATGGCCTCGAGAGCGTGCCGCGTGTGACCTAGGTTCGGTTCATGCGCCATCTACCTTTCAGAACTGCTGTGCGATCCGCTGCAATTCGAGACACGACCCCGGTCTTGGGCTGTCGGCGACCTGCGTTCAGAGCCCACGAATCGCGTTTCGCGAGCCGACACGGCATACGAAGCGTCAAGTTGAGCCGCCTGCCGTATGCGTCGATTGATGTTGCCGCTTGGAAGCATCTACCGCACAACTTCGCCGCTAGGAATCGAGCGCGCTCGAAGTCCAGATCGTATGCCGAAAGTGCCGTCGACGCGACGTTCGCTGACGTCCGTGCCTCCGTGACCGAGTCTCGATGAATGACCGCGAGTGGCCGCGACAATCCGTTGTCCCGCGCCACGCTCGCCCCGCAACGCCATTTTCGGCGCTCACTGCGTACCTTCTGAGCAGGCATGATCAGTTGAGGGTCACGGGTCTGCAAAGCCACGCGAAGAAGTTAGGCACGCTTGGCGGCGTGACCGAGTGGTTTAGGTAGCGGCCTGCAAAGCCGTCCACGCCGGTTCGATTCCGGCCGCCGCCTCCAACGGGTTACCACCACACCCGATACCTCAGTAGTCAGCAAACTCGGGGCGGTTCGCTTGCCGAGACGGGGGATTGCTCAGGCTTCGAGCCGACTTGGGAAGGTTCGTCGGATAGCCCTCAGCGGCAGAGCCTGACCTGCTCGACCGAAGGATCAACAGGGAATCGACGGTGGACTCCGACGTATCATGTGGCTACACTTCTATACATGGAAGTAGCTACATCGAGTCGTGTTGAGGTCGGAGTGCGGGAGCTGAAGAACAACCTGAGCCGTTACCTCGGCCAGGTGGAGGCGGGCATCGAGGTCGTTGTGACCGATCGGGGTCGGCCGATCGCTCGCCTGACCGGTATGGATTCTGTGGGGGGAGACAAGTTGGCGGCGTTGATTGAGGCTGGCCTGGTTCGCCCACCAGTAGCGAAGGTTCGTCAGCGGCCGGTCCCCCTCAGCTCGAAGGGCTCGGTCAGCGAGCTGGTGGCCGAGCAGCGCCAGTGATCACCTACGTCGACACGTCCGTCCTGATCAAACTGTTGATCAATGAGATCGGCACGGCCGAGGCGAGTGCGATCTGGGATGAACCGGACGTCTTGGTCTGCTCGAGACTCGGACACGTTGAAGCGCGTGCTGCGTTGACGGCGGCACGCCAGCAAGGCCGCATCAGCGAGGTCGTGTCCGGCGAGGCACTTTCGGGCCTTGAAATGTTGTGGTCGCAGCTGTCGATCGTCGAGATCGACGAGGACCTGATGCGTCTCGCTGGCGACACGGCAGAGGCACACGGCCTGCGCGGCTACGACGCCATGCATCTAGCGGCGGCGCGTCATGTCGGCGCCGATGTCTTCAGTAGCGCGGATCGCCGCCTCTGCGCTGCGGCGAGTGAGGCCGGTCTCCACGTCGCCAACCCGATCGACACCGACCAGGCAGTCGAACCGGTTCAGATCGTGATCGAAGCGGGCAGCGAACCGAGGATGGTCGCCCTGAAGGACTCCGGGCTCCTGGGGGTCCCTGTTCCACTGGCTGCGAAGGAGGATGTCAGCGGCGGTTACCGCGTTCGCGGCCACACGATTCAAGAGCTGACCGCGGCCTACAAGGACTGGATGTCAACAGACGGCTGGATCTTCGATGCCGACTACAGCCACTTGGATCCGTACCTGTCCGAGGCGACCCGACATCTCGGCTACATCACGATGGCGATCTACGTGAAGCCAACGAACCCTCCACGAACGATCGCCGTGATCATCGGCAACCACGACGGCAAGCCGGGGAACAAGAAGGATCTCAAGGTGCTCCTCAGTGAGACGCCGGACGATGAAATTGCCTCAACGTACTTTGCGGCTCGACTGGCCAGACTGAGTTCTACCCGCGCCACGCCGGGAATGATTTGACCGCAACCGGCCGCGATGATCCGTCGACCCGCGCCTCGCACACCCCTCAACGGCACCAACGGCGTTCGATTCATACCCTCTGAGCAGGTATAACGCACAGTGGGCCTCGAGCCTGCAAAGCCCTGTACATGGGTTCGATTCCCATCGTCGCCTCTCAACCTCTGACGGGGTATTGTGCCAGGTCAGAGGCTCTTTTCGTTGGGACCATCAGTCACCACCATTGACCCTCAGAGACCCTGGAAAACCGCGAGAGCGCGCCTCGCTCACGCCTCGGGAGGGATCATGGCCTACATCCAGAAGCAACGGGGTAAAGTACCGAGCTCGATTCTCCGACCCGCTCGGCAACGTCCGGTCGCGCACGTTCGCTCGCAAGGCCGACGCCAAGCGGTTCCTCCGCCAGATCGACGCCGATCGAGTGTGCGGCCAATGGGTCGATCCACGCCACGCCGACACACCACTCGCCGCTTGGGCCGAGGAGTGCCTTTCGCTGTGCGACCCCCGACCGTCAGCAGGGTGTCGACGTAGTGGTCGGCACACTTTCAGGTCGGTCATGACGGATCACCATCGACGTACCGGCGGATCTGTGCGTCGAAGGTGGCTACCGCTGTGTTGTGGGTGGCGGCGCTGGCGAGGACGCAGCAGTCGGGCATCTTGCAGCCGGTGTTGACGCGAAGTTTGGCGAGCTGCAACGGATCGATCGGTGTGTCGTCGAGCTCGACACCGATGGCCATCAGATCAGCCCAGACCGCGTCTGCGACATCGTTGCGTATGGCAGCGACAAGCACTTCGGCCGCTGTGATCGGGTGCACGAACAACGGCGGCGAGGCATCTTCAAGGATCTCGACGGCGGCTGAGTGGCGAGCATCGTTCGAGTCGAGGAAGGCGATCAGCACGCTGGCATCGACGACGATCATTCGGGCCAGTCCTCCCGGAGGTCATCGAGGTGGCCCGCCGAGTACAGACCCGGGAAACGTCCGGCGCGGTTGCGCACGGTGTCGCGGTGTCGGCCTTGCTGCTCGGCGATCGTCTCGGCACCCAGTTGAACGAGATGACGCAGGACGTCGGCGCGAGTCTCTCCCGGATAGAGCGCAGCCGCGGCGTCGATGGCATGGGCGAGCTCGTCGGTCTCGGTGAGCAGATGGCGAGGACGAACGGTCGGCATCGCCCAAGTGTATCACCGACCGTCACGGTGCAACACCCAGGTTTGGTTGGTGCCGTGGTGGACGGTGGTGGTTCTAGTGGGAGCCATATCGGTGGTCATGGATCGTGAGCATCAACGCGGCACGTCACGGATCACTACCCAGCCCGTCGTTGACAAGTTCACACCCATCGACGAAGCGCGAGCCGATCTGAGATCGAAGTCAAGGCTCTGCTCACCACCTCTCGCGTCGATGGCTCTGGGCTCGCCACACCACCTGAGGCCGTGGCCCACCTCCGGTGCAGATGTGCAGAAGATATGGAAGTAATAAACGCACGTGCACGGGATGATCATTGAGGAGCCGGGTGTGCACGACTTCGGTGAGGGGCGCCGAGGTGGGGTGGCGTGGTGCGGACTTGCGATCGCTGCTATCAGCTGTCCATCACGCAGATCGACTGGCAATTCTGGGCTGGTGTGTGGCGCGGCGCTCATCAAGGTAAGTTGACGACGTGGATCCGCCAACGGAATCGACTTCATCATTCACGCCATGCCAGCCAGGCCCAAGTTCGTCAGGTGACTACCATGCCCCGATCAATCCAAGACATCCTCGACCACGCTGACGAGCTCGCCAAGCGCTTCGACGACTTTGACCCCGACCAAGCGAAAGAGATCCCGGTCGAGGAATACCTCCTCCAACGCGCCGTCGTCGCTCGCGCCCGCAGCGAACAACAACTCCTTGACAACGTCGTCGCTGCCCGAGCCGCCGGCCTGTCATGGCAGAAGATCGGTACCCTGCTCGGCACCTCAGCCCAAGCCGCCCAACAGCGCTACGGAACCATCGCCGAAGCCTCCTGACCACCGCGCCGATCGATCAACCAGGCAGATCGGATCGGATCCTCGTCAGGTCGGGTGCCGGACTTCGACGCCGGGAAGGCCATCGAATCCCTGCATGTCCGAGGTGACAACGATCCGGCCGGTCGACAATGCAGTGGCGGCGATGATGAGGTCGTGGGCACCTCGCGGGCGACCGGCTTTGCGGACTGCGACCAGCAGCTCGGTGTGTGCGCGAGCGACGGTGAGGTCGTAGCCGATGACCGGCAAATTGTTGATGATGTCGTCGAGGAACTCGCGCCTCGCACGTCGACGTTTGCCGGTCGCAACGTGGACCCCGACGCCGAGCTCGGCGATGGTGATGGCTGCAACGGCGGGCTGGTCGTCGTCAGCGATCAATATGTCCAGGTCGAACGCGGCGCGTTCAGCTTCGATGAGGATGTTGGTGTCCAGCAGGAGCAGCGTCAGAACCGATCCTCCGTGGCCAGTTGGTCGCGCAGGACCGTGATCTCCCCACTCCAGTCAACGTCGACCCGATGGCGGCGCAGGAGCGCTTTCGCGTCGGCTCCGTTGGCGGCATTCGCCGGCTCGAGCTGAGCGATGACACGCCCGCGGCGGACGATTGTGTATTTCTCGCCGCGATGCTCGACACCATCGAGCAGGTCGGCGAAACGTCTCGACGCCTCGGTCGCAGTTACTTCGATCACAACATCAGATTATCTGATGTACGATCTCATCGCAACACGGCTGGTAGCGCCGAATGCCCAGTGAGATATGGAGCGGCTTGTCGAGGATGATTCAGTGACCGGCGTCGGTCACCGTGTTGTCGAGATCGAGGTATCCAGCGGTCGCCCACCACAGATGCCCTCCGATGACAACAACGCCCCTGCGCCCTGATCCGAGATCGAGCCGACACGGCCACCGGACCACTTCACAGCTGCGACACCGAGGCGCCGTCCGGTGTAGTTGAGTCCGAGGCCCTCGGGCGCGAAAGTGGAAGCAGCGGTTCCAAAATCACGCCCGTACGGCCTGCTCGGGGGCGGTTCAGGAAACAGCGGTTCTAAGGAAACAGCGGTTCCGGAATCGCGCCCAACGAGTCCGACGGAGGCGGACCGAGACGGGGATCTACGCCACGCTCGTCCAGTTGACACTGTGGACACACTCGATCGGCGGGCGTTCTACCATGGCCTCAGCGAGGCCGATGCCTTGCGCGGGCGTGAAGGGAGTGGCATGGAAGTGCAAGCGAAGGGCTCCGCCGGTTGCTCTACTGGCGACGACGCTAGAGGGACGGACGACTAATGGCCGACCGACGAGTGTGGATGATCACTGGCGCCAGTCGAGGCATGGGAGTGGCCTTCTCCAAGGCCGCGCTGGCAGCCGGTGACGCTGTTGTCGCAACCGGACGTCGCCCCGACGAGGCCGCTACTGTCCTCGGTGAGTCCGAGAGCTTGCTCGCGGTCAGGCTCGACGTCACCAGTGTCGACGAGGCACAGGCAGCCGCTGACTCCGCGGTCGAGCGGTTCGGTCGCATCGACGTGCTCGTCAACAACGCCGGAGCTTCATTCAAGGGCTACTTCGAAGAGATGTCCCCCGAACAGGTCCTGCAGCAACTGGCGACGAACCTGCTCGGCCCGATGAACGTCACTCGAGCGGTCCTTCCTGTGATGCGCAGGCAGCGTTCGGGCCATCTGATCGCGATCTCCTCCGGTGCCGGGCTCCTCGGGTTCGAGTACTCGTCGGTCTACGCGGCATCCAAGTCGGGGCTGGAGGGTTGGATGTGTGCACTCGACCAAGAGGTCGGCCCGTTCGGGATCCGCACCACGATCATCAACCCGGGCTTCTTCCGCACCACCCTGGCCAGCCCCGAGTCTCTCGTGTGGCCGGCACTGACGATCGACGACTACGCGGAACGCAGCGCCGCCGAACGCACTTGGTGGTCTGCACAGGACGGCCAGCAGGCCGGCGATCCCGACAAGCTCGCCCAGGCTCTACTCACGATCGTCGACGAAGACCCGCCACCTCGACGCTTCATCGCCGGCGCCGACGTGATCGCACTGGCGCAACGCAAGATCGACGAACTGCGCGAGCAGATCGAGTCCCACCGCGAGCTATCGACCTCGCTCACGTTCGATCCAGGGAATGAGGCCGGGGACTGAGTGCCGGCCGTGGGACCATGCGTACGTGCAGCGGGCGATGACGACCGACGTTCCCGTTGACAGCGACGGACTCGACAAGCTAAGCCACGAATCGTCCGGCGGGGTGACAGTGCCGACCTGACATCCGGGTCCGATTACCATGTCGTGGCTTACGGATAGCGACGGAGGTTGCCGGTGACGGACGCGGATGTGCTGGTGATCGGTGGTGGACCGTCAGGGCTCACGGTCGCGGCAGAGGTGGCGCGAACCGGAGCGTCGGTCCTGGTGGTAGAGCGGCGGGAGGTCGAACCGATTCCTCGTGCGGGCACGGTGCTGCCTCGCCCGTTGGAGTTGTTCGACGCACGGGGCATAGCCGAGCAGTTCATCCGGCGTACGAGCGAGGTCAATCCGAACCCGTATCAGAGCTTCCACATCTGGGCCGGCATGGCGCCGGTGAGCTGGTCTGCCCGAGACTCTCGGTTCGGCTTCACCTTGATCCTGGCCCAGCACGAAACCGAGGAAGTGCTACGCCGGTGGGCGCTGGACTGCGGCGCTGAGTTGCGGTTCCGTCACGAGATGGTCGAAGTCCACGACAGCGGTGACGTCGTCACTGTCGTCGTACGCGACCAGCACGGGGTGACATCTTCGGTCCGGGCGAGATTCGTGGTAGGCGCCGATGGAGGTCGTGGCCGGACTCGTGAGCAGGTCGGGATCGATGTCGTGGGCCACGGGGACACCTTCACGGGTGTGATCGCCACGGCGAAGATGCAGTTCCCATGGTCGGGTACCACCCGTACGGAACGCAACGAATACGGCTGGGTCGCGGCGAATCCGTTCGGGCTCGGGCTGACACGCTTCACGATGGTGCACGCCGAGGGTCGGGCGATCGCTCGAGCCGAGCCCGTGACGATCCCGGAGTTGAATCAGAGCCTGAGCCAGATTCTTGGGGAGCCGATCGACATCCCGGAGGTGGTCGGCGCCAGCCGATACGGCGATGCGATGTGGATGGCGACGAAGTTCCGCCAAGGGCGGGTGTTCCTCGTGGGTGAGGCGGCGCGCATCCACTACCCGGCCAGCGGTGTCGGCATGAACTACTGCATCCAGGACGCCTTCAATCTCGGGTGGAAGCTGGGGGCGGTCATCCGCGGTGACGCGGGTGAGGCACTCCTCGACACCTACGAAGCCGAACGTCGGCCCATCGCCGAGGATCTGTTCCGCAGCGTCAACGCCCAGGTCGCCATCCAGTTCGACTTCTCGCCGCGCGGTCTCGCCTTCACCCAGCACTTCTCCAAGCACCTCCTCACCAAGCCGGAGGTGACTGAGCATCTGTGGGCCGAACTCAATGGTCTCCAGACTCAGTACCCGCAGCCCGACGAGCGCCTTGCACCGGTCGGATTCCCCGCACCCGATTTCGAGATGTTCCTGCCCGACGGGTCAACGGCCCGTCTCTACGAACTGCTTCGGCACCATGCGTTCGTCGTGGTCGACCTCAGCGGAAGCAAGGCTCTACGCGGTCTCGAGCCACCGAACGATCGGATCGCGGTGATCGAAGCGCACCCGATACGGCGCCCCGTGGCCCTCCGCGGTGTATCCGCGCTGATCGTTCGCCCTGACACCTATGTGGCCTGGGCGACCACTTCGACACCGAGCCCAGACGCGGTCTCAGCTGAGCTCGCGCGTGTTCTCTCGATCGGCCGACCATGATCGTTTGCGGGTTGACAACCGTTGATACCCGCTGCATGATGGATCGGATGAGTGGGAACACGATGAGCTTCGCTCTCCCCGAGTCGCTTCGCGCATACATCGACGAGCGCGTCCGGTCGGGCCAGTACGGCAACACCAGTGAGTATCTTCGTGATCTCGTGCGCCGCGACCAGGATGACCAGGCGAAGAAGCACCTGCGCGAGCTGATCACCGCAGGCTTGGAGTCGGGCACTGGGCGCCCGCTCAACCGTCGCTATGTCGCTGAGTTGCGAGAACGGGCCTTGGGCACGCCTACGTGACGCCAGCATGGCTTCGTCCCCGAGCCGAAGCCGACTTGATCGACAGGACGGCGCACTACCGTTCGTTCGGCGGGGACGAGTTGGCCGAGCGCTTCTTCGACGCCGCGTTGGCATCACTTCGGTCCGTGGAACGCATGCCCGGCATCGGCTCGCCGCTGGCCGGCGAGATGTGCGACATCCCCGACCTCCGGTCCTGTCCGGTCAAAGGGTTCCCAATTCGCTGGTACTACTTCGTCGCTGGGGACCACCTTGACGTCGTCCGCCTGCTCGCCGATGCACAGGATCTCCCAGCGATGCTCAGACCCAAGGACGCTCCGTAGCACGCCCATACCCCTTACCCCGGCGGTAGTCGACCTTCTACTTCCGAAAGGTGGCACGATACGAGCTATGCCCTACGACAAGAACGATCCGCGATCGCAGCTGTCCACCGCAGGGAACTCGCCCAGCGGCATCCCACGCCCGGCGCAGTACCGCGAACTGCACAAGGTGGGCCCCGACGAAAAACTCGACAGTGGCAGCAACACGTGGTGGACGCGCAGCCAGGCGATGCTCATCGGCTGGACGGAGGCGCGGCCGGACGATGAGCTGATGAGCGATGTGGCGGGCGAGCATGTCGTGCTGGTGTTCGGCGGCGCCACGCTGCAGGTGACTCACGATGGCCAGGTCGCCTCGGTCGACGAACCGGCCGTCGTCATCGTGCCGCCGGGGTCGTCGAGCCTGCGGATCATGTCGGCCGGCACGGTGATCAGGGTCATCGCTGCCGCCACAGCTCCGGATCTGGCGGGCCGATGTGCCAACCAGAGCGAGTACGAAGTAGACGACACGAACGTCGAGGTGTTCGCGCCGTGGCCCGACCCTCCGGACGGGCACCGCATTCGCGTCTACCCGATTGCCCAGTACCCCGTCGCCGAGGGACGGTTGGGGCGTATCTTCCGGTGCTCGACCGTGATGATCAACGTGCTGCCGGAATCCGACGATCCACGCGATCCGGCGAAGCTGTCACCCCACCACCACGACGATTTCGAACAGGTGTCGCTGCAGGCCGTTGGCGACTACGTCCACCACATGCGGGTGCCGTGGACGCCTGACTCGACCACCTGGCGCGACGATGAACACAGCGCATGCCAGGCCCCCACGGTCGTCGTGATCCCTCCGCCGCTCGTTCACACCAGTCAGGCGGTCGGGGCGATGCGCCATTGGCTGATCGACGTGTTCGCACCGCCGCGGCGCGATTTCTCAGAACGTCCCGGGTGGGTTCTGAACGCCGACGAGTACCCGATGCCGTGAGTCAGCGACTCTGTCGACTGCGTCATCGGCGAGAAACCACAGCGCCGACACCTGCGGGCGCACCGTCGGTCAGTGACGGGCGTGGTGGTGTCCGTCGCGATGATCGAACTGCTCGTGGTGCTGCCGAAGGAGATCGGCACCGTAGTCACCACCATTCGGGGTGCGTACGACGGTGTGTACGTGATGCCGGCTGGGGACCTCGTTGTCGAACACCACCCCGGGATGGTGGTCGAACTCGATGAGGATCACCGGGCTGTGCACCCGATAGTAGAAGGGCGCCGTGTCATCGAAGCCGCCGTACCACGAGAACCATGTCTCGTCGAGGTGTGACACAACTTCCTCCCGCTTCACGTCGGCGTGCCCATCACCTGCCCAGTCGACGTAGGTGCCCATCAGCGCGAGCAGCACGCGCCGTTGCGCGTCGGACATATCGTCGCCGCAGACCCCTTGATACGGCGCGACGAGGTTGTCGTGGAACGCGCCGGCCTGCATTCGGCCATCGAACAGGTTCTGCAGGCTCGGCGAGATCTCGTCAGGATGCAGCGATCGGTGGATGATCGCCCGATCGCGCTGAGGCGGCGCGAGCGAACGGATGAGGTCGAGCCCGAGTTGCTCCTCGGGCTCGAACAGTGACAGGCCGGCGAGGGGACCAAGCCCGATCCGCTTCGGTTCGGCGCCCATGAACGTCGGGGTCATCACGATGCGACCGTCGAACACAACGGTGTTCACACACAGGTGGTGTCCGTCGATCTGCCAACCCCACGGGTCGCCCGAATCCGGCGATCCGAAGACCGACACGAAGTACGGCCATTCGCCGAACGCGTCGAAATCGCCCGACAACTCAGCGATCAACTGGTTGACGCGCATGATCGACCTGGCGTGGTGGTACCCGCGCGCCGACATGGTGGCTCGAACGATTCCCAGCGCAAGATCGCGCACGGGCTGTGCCAAGTCTTCGAGCATGACGCCGTGGCGGAAGTGGTTCATGTGGACGTTGATCCACATCCGCCATTCCGTGGCGTCCATGGGAAAGGTCGCCTTGGCGCGTTGGTCGTGAGTCAGGGCTTGCAGGAAGGCGCCGGCGGCATCTGCGATCGAGCGGGTGTCGACCTGTCGACCGTCCAGGGAGCGCAGGCCACTGCGAACGATTCCGTCGGTCGTCACGCCGAGCACCGGCCGCTCGAGCTCGCTGGCGCGCTCATCGACGATGGCCAGGATGGGCGACGGCGCCTCCAGGATCCGTTGGCGAGCCGACATCGACGCCAGCCGGCGGATCCCGAACCGGCGCCATCCGTCGACCGCCTGTTCCTCCGGTGTGCCGATCGGAGTGCTGACGGTCTTGGCCAGCCTGGGTCGATCCGGGACCGGCGGGCGCACCTCAGCAAGCCTCGCCAGTACAGCATCGATCAGCGCCGCGTTGGCGAACACTCCAGTGGCCGTGTCGAGTCGCTCGCCGCCCCACGCATCGCGGAACACGCCGCCGGATTCGCGCACGATCAGACTGGTCGCGGCGAAGTCCCATATGCCGCCGAACACGATTATCGACGCATCGAGCGTTCCTTCGGCGACCATCGCGGCGTCGAGGGCAAAGCACTGGCTCCGAGGTGACTCGGGAAGATGAAAGAGCATCGGCACCTTGTTGCGCCAGCCGAGCAACATCCCCTCCCACGGAATCACGATGGTCGACGCATCGGCGAGCGACCTCTGGGCGGCGCATCGCAACGGTTCCGCCCCGGCAGCATCGAACGAACCATTCTCTGCATACGAGGCACTCCACGCGCCTGCACCGCGCGCCGCCCACCAACGCCGACCCCACAACGGAGCCGAGACCATCCCCAACTCGACCGTACCGTCGATGTCGAGCGCAATGATTGTTCCCCAACCCGGTCGGCCATCGGCAAAGTTGTGCGTGCCGTCGATGCCGTCGAGGATCCACTGACGGTTCGACGAGCCAGGCTGCTGCCCGACCTCCTCGCCGAGCACTGAGTCAGTGCCCTTGACTCGAACGAGAGCGAGCATCGCCTCTTCGACCGCAAGGTCGACTTCGGACACCGGAGTGCCGTCGACCTTCGTCGACGTTCGCAGGGCCGCCGACCGAAAGTGTTGCCGCGACACCGCGTCGGCTGCGTCAGCTAGCCGGTGAAGAAAGGCGACGTCATCGTGGACGAGCATCGGCACAGCCTTACAGAGCACTCGACATCGCGCTCGTGTTCACGCTGGTTGCGGGTGGGGTTGAAGTGGGGCGCCGTCCACAGCGCAATGCACCCGGCGGGCGGTACGGGGAGCGCCGGCCCGAGGATCGAGGCCGATGAAGGCCAGCGGAGCCGCCGCCGCGGCGATGCACGCGGTGATCACCATGCCGAGCCTGAACGCGTGCGTGATCTGGGCCGGATCGGTCGCTGCCGACAGGCCCGAGATCACGGGGATGACCGCAAGGGCGGTGAGGGCCGCTGCCCTGGCGATGGCGTTGTTCACCCCCGAGGCGACGCTGACATGATCGGGATCGGCTGCAGCCATGACTGTCGCGGTGAGGGGAGCGACGAAGGTGACCAGTCCGAGCCCGAACACGACGGCGCCGGGCAACACCTCCCTGACCCACGACGTGGTTGCGTCGATGCGGGCGAGCAGGAGCAAACCGGCGGCGGCGAGTAGTGGGCCGACAGTGAGCTGCAACCTCGGACCGATCCGCTGGGCAAGCGCACCAGAGCTCGACGAGAACACGAGCATGAGCCCGGTCGCCGGCAGCAGCGCCACGCCCGCCTGCAACGCCGACCAACCGGCGGCGACCTGGAGTTCGTAGGAAACGAGGAAGAACGACACCCCGAGTGCGCCGTAGAGCAGCACCGTTTGCAGGTTCACGACGCTGAACGTGCGGTTGCGGAACAGCGCCGGCGGAACCAGTGGATTGCCTGTGTGCAGCATGCGCCATACGAACGCTGCGAGGGCGGCGATCGACACTGCGCCCGCCCGGACAACGGCCGCGTCGGTCCAGCCACGCGGTCCGGCCTCGGTGAGCGCCCAGGTGCTCGTGGCCAGGCCCACCACGGCCAGTGCTGCGCCGATGAGATCGAGTCGGCGACCGGCGTGGGGGTCGCGGGATTCCGGTATCGCCCTGCGAGCGCACACCATGGCGATCGCGGCCACCGGCACGTTGATGAGGAACGCCCACCGCCACCCGGGCCCGTCGACAAGTGCACCTCCAACGAATGGGCCGATCGCACCGGCCACGCCCCCCAGACCCGACCACGCACCGACCGCCGCAGCACGATCGGACTCGCGAAAGCTTGCCTGCAGGATCGCCAGACTTCCCGGCGTCAGCAACGCGCCGCCGGCGCCCTGCAGCACACGCGCCGCCACGAGCACCTCGATGCTGGGCGCCGCTCCGCAGAGCAATGAAGCCGCGGCGAACCAGACCGTGCCGATCATGAAGACCCTTCGCCGCCCGAAGCGGTCACCAAGGGCGCCACCCAGGAGGATCAAAGACGCCAGCGCCACGAGATAACCGGTGAGCACCCACTGGAGCGAACTCATCGGGGCATCGAACTCCTCGCCGATGTGCGGCAACGCCACATTGACCACGGTCGCGTCGAGACTCGCCATCGCGCTCGCTGCAACCGTTGCCACCAATGCCACCCGACCGAGAGTCGAATGCAGCGCGAGTTGGCCGCTGTCTCCGGACTCGGAGCCAGCAGTCATCTACTCGGCGAACTCAGCCGGCAGCCAGTGAGTGAGGGAGCGAGCTAACGCCCTGCGGCGCTTGCCGACCCTGCCCCGCCGCTTGCCTGCCCCTGGGACGTCGCCGCCTTGACAACCTTGCTGACCAGGTTGTTGGGGAGGATCTCGTCGTGATCGTGGCTGGCAACGAAACGCCCGCGGCCAGCTGTGATCGACCGCAGATCGAGTGCGTAGCGAATGATCTCCGACGTCGGCACGAGCGCCGAGACCTCTTGCTCGCCGTGTTCGCCGGCAGAGGTTCCGACCACACGTCCACGTTTGGTGGTGAGGTCGGCCAGCACGTCGCCCTGGTACGAGGATGGGATGGTGACCTTGAGCAGTGAGATGGGTTCGAGCACGACCGCGCCCGCTCGGCCGAGCGCTTCTTTGAAGCCGCTCGCCGCGGCGTTCTTGAAGGCCATGTCGCTCGAGTCGACGGAGTGGTACTTGCCGTCGTAGCACTCGACGCGAACGTCGACGACGGGAAAGCCGTGGGCCCCGCCGGTGTTCATCGCTTCTTCGATGCCCTTCTGCACGGCGGCCATGTAGTTGCGTGGGATCGCGCCACCGACGATCGAGTCGACGAACTCGAATCCGGCACCGCGCTCGAGCGGGCTGACGCGTAGGTTGGCAACCGCGTATTGACCGTGTCCGCCGGACTGCTTCTTGACCTTGCCCTCCGCGTCGCCGGTGCCGACGACCGTCTCGCGATACGGCACCCGCACGTCTTCGGTGTCGACACGAACCCCGAACTTGCGAGCCAGCCGTTCGAGTGCCACGGCGAGATGGGTGTCGCCGGATCCGCTCAACACGGTTTGGTGCGCATGGTTGCGATCGACGCTGAGGCACGGATCCTCGGCGAGCAGACGATGCAGTGCTCCCGAGAGCTTGTCGTCATCGGTCTGCGTCACCGGCTTCAGTGCCAGGCCGAACACCGGCGGGGCAGGTTCGAGGGCGACGACCCGCACTGGCATGTTGCGTGGAGCCAGCGTTGTCCCGGTAGAGGTGTTGGCGAGTTTGGCGACCGCCACGATGTCGCCGGCAACTGCCTTCGTGCACGGCAGTTGTTCCTTGCCGCGCATGTGGAAGAGGCCGTGTAGTCGCTCTTCCGCCGAGGTCGTGCTGGCGATCAGGCGGTCGTCGGGCGAGATCGTGCCGGAGACGACCTTGCACAATGAAACCTGACCGACGAACTGATCGGCCAGGGTCTTGAACACATAGGCCAGTGGTTGGGCACCTGAATCGGCGGGAACCTCGATCTGTTCGGTGCCGGCGATCACCACTGTCGGGCGGTCGGCCGGGCTGGGCCCGATCTCGCAGATGAAGTCGGCCAGACGGTCGATGCCGACGCCGGTGATGGCCGAGCCGACGAGCACCGGGAACTCGATGCATTCGAGCACCTCGTGCGCGAGCGTGCGCTCCAGTTCGGCCGCGCTGGGCACATCGCCCGACAGGTATCGCTCGAGCTGGTCATCGTCGCCGGAGACGATCTCTTCGACCAACTCATCGTGAAGGCGATGCTCCTCGTCGGCGATGTCGCTGGGCAGGGGAGCCGTGTGGTGCTGACCGTCGTGGTCGTACTCGAATGCCTGATCGGACAACACGTCAGCGACGCCGTGCAGAGCCTCCTCTTCGCCGAGCGGCAGTTCAAGCGGAGCGAAACCGTGGCCCCACTTCGCATGCAGCGCATCGAGCACGTGATGGAAGCTGGCCCGGGGCTTGTCGTCCTTGTTGACGAACACCATCCGCGGGATCTTGTTGGCAACGCATCGCTCCCACGCCAACTCGGTACCGACCTCGATGCCGTCGACCGCGCTGACCACGACGATCGCCAGATCGGCGACGCTCATCGCCGCCAACTCCTCGCCGACGAAGTCGGCGTAGCCGGGTGCATCGAGAAGGTTGATCTTGTAGGTCTCGCCGTCGGTTGCCCGCCACTCGAACGGGGCAATGCCGAGCGACAGCGACATACCCCGTTTGACCTCCTCAGGATCCGTGCTGGTCACCGTGCTGCCGTCCTCGACCCGGCCGATCCGGGTCGTGACCCCGGCTCGATGGAGGAGCGCCTCGACCAACGTCGTCTTGCCGCAGCCGTTGTGGCCGACGAGCACCACGTTGCGGATGCGTTGTGTTGGGATGACGTCCACCGGCTTGACCCCCAGTGCTCGAATTCCTGGCCGTGCGGGGACTCTATCCACCACTGATGAGGTCGTGTGAAGCCTTGTGCACTCCTGAACGAGCCACGACCGATATCGCAGGCGACGCGACGATCGCCCGGCGGGGTTACTGCTGGCGCGACGAGTAGTTCGACGGTGCCGGACGCAGGCCTGGGAACTGACCGAGACGCTCCAGGGCTGCGACGGTGCTGCGCATCGCGTCGGCAGGAACAGGATGGCTGATCAAGTAACCCTGGGCCTTCGTGCAACCGAGATCACTGAGAACCTGCAACTGATGCACGCTCTCGACACCTTCGGCGACCATGTCGAGACCCAGCGATCGACCCATGGCCACGATCGTGCGCACCAGCGAGCGGTCATTGGGGTTGTCGGCGACTCCGTGTACGAATGCCCGGTCGATCTTGATTCGTTGTAGCGGGAACTTCTGCAGGAGCGAGAGCGACGAGTACCCAGTACCGAAATCGTCGAGGGCGATGCGAACGCCGAGCGAGCGAACGCGTCGAAGCGTGGCCAATGCCAACTCCGGCTCGGCGATCATCACGCTCTCGGTGACCTCCAACCAGAGCAGCTGCGGTGAGCACGCCGGAGCGGGCGAGTGCCTCATTGACGATTGACGGGAAGTTCGGATCACTGAGCTGCCGGGGCGACACGTTGACCGACATCGTTGCCGATTCGCTGCAGACGCCGTCGTCGATCCAGCTGCGCAACTGGCCCAGTGCCTCGAGCAGGGCCCACGACCCGATGGGCACGATCGTGCCGGTGTCCTCGGCGATGGGGATGAACTCGGCGGGGGAGACGATCGTGCCGTCGCCTTGCTGCCAGCGCATGAGAGCTTCGAAGCCGACGACGTCTCCGGATTCGAGGTCGAGGATGGGTTGGTGGAAGAGGCGCAGCTCTCGTCGATCGAGTGCCCGATACAGCGCTGTTTCGACCGAGAGGCGATGGGCGACTCGCTCGTGCATCGACTCGTCGTAGACCGCCAGGCAGTTGCGGCCGGCGTCCTTGGCGCGGTACATGGCTGTGTCTGCGTGGCGCAACAGATCCTCGGCCGATGAACTGGAGCTCGGGCTCAGCGAGGCGACACCGATGCTGGCGGTCACGAAGACGTCGCCCTGGCTGATCGGCAGTGGTTCCCGGAAGATCGACAACAGACGCTCTGCGAGCGCCAGCGACGCGCCGGGGGAGCGCGTCGACGGATCGAGCACGACATACTCGTCGCCCGACAGCCGGGCAACCGTCGAATGCTCTGGCGCCGCCTTGCTGAGTCGCATGGCGACCATCTTCAGCACCTCGTCGCCGGCAGCGTGGCCGAGGCTGTCGTTGATGTTCTTGAAGCGGTCGAGGTCGACGAAGTAGAGCGTCGGGTGGCTGTCGGATTGCCACGCCATCCGCAAGCAGTCGTTGATCCGTTCGAGCAGGAGTACGCGGTTCGGGAGATGGGTGAGGGCATCGGTCTGGGCGCTCATTCGAAGGTTCGCCTGGGTGCGGCCGTTGGCCCGGACCGACTGCGTGACCCGCAACGTGACGGCGCCCGCGAGTACCAGCGCCGACACCGAACGAACGAACCCGTCGGTGGGATTGGCCGGGCCGGTGGCGGCAAGTGCGATGATCGGGATGACCAATGACGACGTCGTGAGAACGAGGCGGCCGAACATCCGTTGGTTGACGGGCTCGGTCGTGGTTCGCTTCAGCCACACGACGGTCGGGTGGATGAACGCGCCGGCGGCAGTCGAGTAGGCGGCGACGTACAGGGCCAGTGCCGTGCGGGTGGCGCCTTCGCCGACGTGGCCTGCGGTGTGCAGTCCCCAGAGCACGTCGCCACTCAGGTTGAACGCCATCGCCAATGTGACGAGCCAGATGGCGGGTTGCCGGTCGCCGGAACGGGAGAACAACAACAGCACGAGCAGGAAGAGCACGACCGTGCCAACCGGCTGGTAGGCGCCACCGAGGATTGTTGCGCCCAGCGACCCCCCGCGGTTCTTGAGCATCGGTTCGATCAGCGCCACCCAGGTGATCAGCCAGCTCCCGAGCCCGACGATCAGGGCGTCGCCGAGCACCGAGCGGATGCTGGCCGAAGCTCGCCCGCTGAGCATGTGGATCAAGGCGATGATGATGCAGATCGATCCGCACAGGCCGAGCACGTCGGAAATCAGGTCGAAGGTGCCGCTGTCGCCGAGGCTGTCGACGATCTGTGACGCCGCGAAGAAGCCGCCGATCGCGCTGACCGCGGTGATGAATCGGCGGTTGACCCGGTGCACGCGGGCGGCGACGAAGGTGGCGACGATCAACGAGAGAGCGGCGAACACGTAGGCGGTGTTGCCGAGCCAGGCCACGGGCAGCACGATGACGGCCAGCGCCAACATGTACCCGATTCCGATAGCCCACCATGTCAGGGGGGCCAATGCCCGCTTCATACGCCTCCCGTTGCCCGTCTCCGCCACGAAGAGCGTGTATCCACACCCCGTCCGAAGCGTCTCGTTAGGCTACCTGAAACAGCCAAAATGCACAAGGGGTGGTTTTCTCCACGCGAGCAGTCACCAGAAATGGTAGGGAACTGACACATGTTCGTCACACGCCACAACGCAGCGGTCGAACGGGGCCTGCTCGAACGGTTGTGGGATCTGTACGAACTGTCATACCGCCGGACGGCCGAGGAGTCGGCGTCGCGGGAGATGCTGTTTCGCTCCGAGTTCGAAGCGGCCATTGCTGACTCGACCAATCGCTTGTGGGTTCTGTGGGCAGACGACGAACCGGTCGCCATGGTGCTGATTGCAACCGACATCGGCGCCACCCGCTATCTCAGCCGGCCATTTTTCGAAAGGCGTTTCACTGACCACTCTCGGCGCGGAGCCGTGCACTACATCCTCTTCGTCGTCGTCCATCCCCGGTTCGCCGCCAAGGGCGCGCTGACCCGAATGGCTCGCGATGTGCTCGGCGCCGAGGCCGCAGAAGGTGTGCTGTTGGTCTTCGACTCGCCGGAGATCAATCAACCTCGCGACGACGGCGGTGCAGCGTTGTTGATGGAGCGGCTGGCGAACATGGTCACCAGCGGCGCCCCGTTGCTTCCGCTCGACGTGTCGCGTTACTACGGCATCGACTTCGCCGCGTCGTCCGCATATATCGAGGAACCGGAGCCGGAGTCGGTTCAAGCCGCGCGACCGACGGGCGTCCCTGTTCGCAGGTAGGGCTTCGTGGCGCGGAACCGACGCCGGTTCGCTACCGTATGGGCAGATGAGTCCCTGCTCGGGCCCGACCTGCCCATGACCTCGCTGACCCTATGACGTCGCTGACCCGGGCGTTCAGCGTCATCGTCCCCGGTGCGCATCTCATGCCCGCTCTCCTCGGCCAGCGCGACGTCAACCTGCGGGCGATCGAGCAGGCCTTTCCGTCAGCGACGATCGTGGTCCGAGGCAATGAGATCACCATCGACGGGCCGCAGGCGGAGTTGGTCAGCCGGCTGTTCGAGGAGCTGATCGTGGTGCTCCAGGGTGGGCAACACCTCGAGGAAGGCATGCTTCGTCGGTCGATCGCGATGGTGCACGACAACGAGCGTCCCAGCGCGGTGCTGACCGATGACATCATGCGTGGCGCCAAAGGCAAGCCAGTGCGGCCCAAGTCGGCAGGCCAGAAGCGCTACATCGACGCGATCCGCGCCAACGTGATCACCTTCGGTCTCGGCCCGGCCGGTACCGGCAAGAGCTGGCTGGCCGTGGCGATGGCTGTGCAGGCGCTACAGACCAAGCAGGTGCAGCGGATCATCCTCACCCGCCCGGCCGTCGAGGCCGGCGAGCGGCTGGGATTTCTCCCCGGCGACCTGATGGCCAAGATCGATCCGTACCTCAGGCCGTTGTACGACGCCCTCTACGACATGGTCGAGCCGGAAGGCGCGCAACGGCTGCTCGAGCGACAGGCTGTCGAGGTGGCCCCGCTGGCCTTCATGCGGGGCCGAACCCTGAACAGCAGCTTCATCATTCTGGATGAGGCGCAGAACGCCACGCCGGAACAGATGAAGATGTTCCTGACCCGAATCGGTTTCGGTTCGAAGGTGGTCGTCACCGGAGATACGACCCAGGTCGACGTGCCGGACGGCCGCAGCGGTCTGCTGGGGCTCGAACGCACTCTCGCCGACATCGAAGGTCTGGCATTCGTGCGCCTCGGCACCGGTGACGTCGTTCGTCATCGCATCGTTGCCGACATCGTGGCTGCCTACGGCCGGGCCGATGAGCGCAAAGCGGCAGGGTCGTGACCGACGACGGCCGCCCTCGGCTGGCACGGCGACAGCGCGTCGGCGGCGACGGTGTTCCCGAGGTGTTCTGCGCCGACGAGCAGACGGACCTCGCCGTGGATCTCGCCCGCTGGCAGCAGCTTGCACTCGATGTGTTGCTCGCCGAAGGGGTGCGCGGGCTCGCCGAACTAGCCGTCCTGTTCGTCAGCGAACGGGAGATGGCCGAGCTCAACGACAGTTACATGGGCAAGCCGGGTCCGACAGACGTGTTGGCGTTTCCCATCGACGCCGCCGAGGCCGAGATGGTGCAACACGGCCAGCCACCGAGCCGCGGCCCGGACCGGGCGCCGCCCGATCCGGCCGACATGCCGCTCCTGCTCGGCGATGTCGTGATCTGCCCGGCCGTCGCGGCCCGCCAGTCACCCGAGCACGCCGGCACCGTCGATGACGAGTTGGCGTTGCTCGTGGTTCATGGGGTGCTGCATGTGCTCGGTCACGATCACGCCGACGACGCGGAGCGAGTGGCGATGCAGGCCCGAGAGCGCGAGCTCCTGGAGCTTCATTTCTGGCATGGCACGGCCCCGGCCGGGTTCCGACAGGAGCACATGGCCTCGTGATCGCGTTCGACAACGTCGACATGCTGATGCTGGTGACGATCTTCATCTTGTTGCTGGTGCTGATCTTCACCTCGGTGGCCGAAATGGGGCTGTCGCGCATCACCAAGACGAAGGCGGCTTCGCTTGCCGACAAGGGTCACAAGTCAGGCAAGGCGCTGCAGCGGTTGGTCGGGCGCCCCGGAGCGCTGGGTCAACCCGCTGCTGCTCACCGTCAACTTCTGCCAGACGGTGCAGGCGACGCTCACCGGCATCTTGGCGGCGAGGCTGTGGGGCCCGTATGGCGTGATCGTCGGCGTCATGGCCAACGTCGTGGTGTTCTTCGTGCTCGCCGAAGCGGTCCCGAAGACCTACGCCGTGCTGTATCCGCAGAAAGCTGCGCTGGCCACGGCTCGGCCCGTCTCGGCGCTGGTGGCATTCCCGCCCTTGCGGCTGGTCTCGCGATGGTTGATCGGGCTGACCAACGTGATCGTTCGTGGCAAGGGACTCGAGCAGGGCCCGTTCGTCTCGGAGTCGGAGCTGCTGGGGATCGTCGAGGTCGCCGCCGAGGACGGCGTCGTCGAGCACGAGGAACGCGAACTGATCGAGAGCATCATCGAGTTCGGCGACACGGTCACCCGGGAGGTGATGGTGCCGCGACCCGACATCGTCACGCTCGACGACTCCTCGACGGTCACAGCGGCCCTCGACCTGGCGATCGCCCACGGGTTCAGTCGGCTCCCGGTGCTCGGCGACGGTGGTGACGACGATGTCGTCGGGCTGGCCTACACGAAGGATCTGATGCGCGCCGAGCGCACTGGTGACGGCGACCGACCGATCACCGAGTTCGTCCGACGGGCGCGGTTCATACCCGAGAACAAGCCGGTGAATCGCCTGATGCGCGAGATGCAGGCGGAGAAGTTCCACCTCGCCCTGGTCGCCGACGAGTACGGAGCGCTGTCGGGTTTGATCACGCTCGAGGACTGTCTCGAAGAACTCGTCGGCGAGATCGTCGACGAGCACGACGAGGAGGAAAACGACGTGCAGCGACTGGCCGACGGCGATTACTCGGTCGACGGCAGCATGAGCATCTCCGACCTCAACGATCTTCTCGACATCGGGCTGCCCGACGACGACTGGGAGACGGTTGCCGGGTTCCTGTTCGGCACGCTCGAGCACGTACCGGCAGCTGGCGAGAGCGTGACGAAGGATGGCTGGCGGTTCACCGCAACCGAGGTCGAGGGACGGCGGATCCGGCGGGTCAAGGTCAGTCTCGAACCCGATCGCGACATCTCGTCTCCAGAGTCCAACAGCCGGTAGCTTCCCGTCATGCAGATATCGCTGGACGGCAAGGTCGCGCTCGTCACCGGGGCCTCGCGCGGGATCGGGCGGGCGATCGCCGGCTCACTGGCAGACGCAGGGGCCAACGTCATGCTCACCTCGCGCAAGCAGGATCAACTCGACATCGCTGCCTCGGAGATCGCCCGATCGGGCGCCGCCGGCGAGACAGCGGTGTTCGCCGGCAATGCCGGTGACGTCGACTCGGCCAAGGCCTGTGTCGCGGCGACCATCGAACGGTTCGGAGGCGTCGACATCCTGGTCAACAACGCCGCCACCAATCCGTACTACGGACCGACGCTGGGGGTCGACGAGGGTCGGTTCGACAAGACCTTCCAGGTCAACCTGCGTGGCCCGTTGTTCTGGTGTCAGGCCGTGTGGGACCAGGCGATGCGTGACAAGCCCGGCGTCATCATCAACATCGCCTCGGTCGGCGGCCTTCGAGCCGAAGGGGCACTCGGTGTCTACAACCTCACCAAAGCAGCGCTGATACACATGACGCCGCCAACTGGCCGGCGAGCTCGGCCCGACCAGGGTCGTCGGTATTGCCCCGGGCCTGGTGAACACCGATTTCGCCTCGGTACTGATCGAGAACTTCGGTGAGCGTCTCGCTGCATCGATGCCACTCGGCCGTCTCGGGGAGCCGCAAGACATCGCCAACCTCGCCACGTTCCTGGCGTCGGATCTGGCCTCGTGGATCACCGGCGAGACGTATGTGATCGATGGCGGAGCGGGCGTGCGATCAGGGGCGATGGACTGACGCCAGACGAAGTTCAGTTTATGCACTATCGCTCCGCGGCGCCCTTCTTTACCATCGACCGCATGACGATCACCATTGACCACACCATGACAAGTACAGCACTCGATTGGCCCGAACTTGCCCGCCAGGTCGGAGCCACCTTGCAGCCCGGCGTCGCAGAACGCGACCGCAGCGGCGAGCTCTCCGTCGCTGCCTTCGACAGCCTGAGGGCGTCGGGCCTGAGCAGCGCGCTGGTACCGCCCGAGTTCGGTGGCGGAGGCGCCTCGCACGCCGAGATGGGCGGCGTTCTGCGTGAATTGGGACGCCTGGACGCGGCAACAGCCGTGACGCTCTCGATGCACTCTCACCTGCTTGCCGCACAGGTCTGGCGCCATCACCACGGATTGGATGCTGAGAAGGTCTTCCGGAAGGTGGTTGACGAACGCGCCATCCTGATCAGTACCGGAGCATCCGACTGGGTCGGTTCCAATGGCACCGCTCATCGCGTCGACGGCGGCTTCCGCGTGAGTGCACGCAAGGGACCGGCGAGCGGGTGCGAGGTCGGACAGATCCTGGTGACCAGTATCCGGTGGGACGATGCACCCGACGGCGCACAAGTGCTGCATTGCTCGGTACCGTTCAGCGCCGACGGAGTCAGCATCGACCTGACCTGGGACACGCTCGGCCTCCGCGCCACGGGTTCGCACACCGTGGTGCTCGACGACGTGTTCGTCCCCGATGCGGCCGTGTCGCTGACGCGCCCCGCCGACCAGTGGCACCCGATCTGGAACACGGTCGTCGGCGCAGCCCTTCCGCTGATCATGTCGGCGTATCTCGGAATCGCCGATGCCGCGGTAGAGCTGGCCCGTGGTGCAGTGTCAGGGCGTAGCGACCCTCATGTCCTGCAGCTGCTCGGAGAGATGATCAACGCGCACACGACCGCCGCCGACCTCGTCGCAGCCATGTTCGTCGAAGCGGACAACCTGCAGTTCGCCAACACCGACGAGTTCGCCAGTCGCACGCTGAGTCGCAAGACCGTCGCCAGCGACGCGTTGATCGACACCGTTCGCCTTGCCATCGAACTCACCGGGGGCGTCGGATACACGCGGAGCTCCGATCTCGAGAGGCTCTATCGCGACGTGCACGGCTGCCTGTTCCATCCACTTTCCCGCGCCAAGCAGACCCACCTGACGGGAAGGGTCGCCCTCGGGCTGAGTCCCGTGGCGTGACCACCGAGTCGGTGTGACCGAATCGCGTCAGCGGAGGTCGGTTTCGAGCGCAATCTCGGGTTCGTCGGCGCGTACTCGTTCGATCTCCTGGGCGACACCGGCGAGCGTGGTCGGGGTGATCGAGAAGAACAGCGTGACCAAGGCGATGCCACCCATGGCGGCCCCGACGAAGAAGGGTGCGCGCAACCCGAACTGGTGAGCCACGATGCCACCGAGCGCTGCGCCGATGGAGATCGAGCCCCACACCAACCAGCGGTACACGCTGTTGACCCGGCCGAACAGGTGCGCCGGAACGATCCGCTGACGCAATGAGACCGTGACGGTGTTCCACACCGTCGTACCGAACGCCATCGTCGTCGTGGCCACAGCGCTGACCCACAGGCGCGGCCAGAGGCCCTCCGCGAACATGCACAACGTCCACACGACAACGGTTCCATAGATGATCACCAACGTGCCGAATCGTCTTGCCAACCGATCGGCCACGAGGCCCCCGACAACGGCACCCACCGCGCCGATGGCGATCAGCGCGCCGTACCACCGATCGCTGAGGTGCAACAGATCCTGAGCGAACAGCACGAAGATCGCCGCAGTGATCTCCATCCCCAGCAGCGACAGTCCGGCCGCCAGCGCCAAGCCGCGTAGGACCCGATGGCGCCACAGCCAACGCAGACCCTCAGCGATCTCCAGGCGAAGATGCGTCTTGGCGGGGGCAGGCCGGGGACGAGGTCGCGTTGTCGTACGTAGCGTGAGGATCAGTACCGCGGCGATCGTGAAGCTGGCCGCGTCGACGCCGAACGGGAGCCACACCGCGGTCACGAACAGCAGGCTGCCGATCAGCGTGCCGACGAATTTGTTGGCGGTGATCTCGGCTGCGAACAGCCGGCCGTTGGCCTTCTCGAGTACCTCGATCGGAACGACCGATGGCAGGATGGCTTGTGAGGCATTGTCGAAGAAAACCTCGGCGACGCCCAGGCATCCGGCGGCGACCCACAACATCCACATCTGTGCGTGATCGGTGGCAACGGCGATGGTCAGGGCCCCGATCGTCGCGGCACGGAAGACGTCGGCGCGGACCATGAGGAGCCGATGATCGATGCGATCGACGAACGCCCCGATCGGCAGCGACAACAACAGCCACGGCAATGCCGCCGCCACACCGATGAAGGCAATGGACAACTCGCTCCGCGTCAGCCGTGTGGCGAGCAGAGGTAGAGCGACGATGAACACTCCGTCGCCCAGGTTCGAGATCGTGCTTGCCGTCCACAAGCGCCAGTAGGCCGGCGGGAGCCGAGCCGTGACGTCGCTGGAACTCACCGTGGGGCCGCTCCAACCACGCCCACCGCGATCTCCGAATGTTTGTTCCGCATACGAGGGTTGACCCTAGTCGCTCAGGGGGACAGTTCATCGCGACGGATCTTGCCCGACGATGTCGTCGGCAGGGCCTCCACGAGACGGACCTCCTTCGGTGCCATGTACGACGGCAAGGATTCGGCGGCGTGGGCGCGGAGCGAAGCAAGGGTCGGGGGTGTCGAGTCGTCGCGTGGAACGACCCAGGCAACGATGCGTTCGCCCCATTCCTCGTCGGGCAGACCGGTGACGGCGACCTCGGCCACACCGGGGTGATCGACGAGGACGGCCTCGACCGCCGCCGGCCACACGTTTTCACCTCCGGTGATGATCAGGTCGCCGCGCCTGCCGTGCACGACCAGTCGACCGCCGCCGTCGATATGGCCGAGGTCGCCCGTTGGGTACCACCCGCCAACAGTCGGGACCGAGCCGTCGCGGTAGCAGCGCAGAAGCATCGGGCAGCGGATGTGGATCTCGCCATCCTCGTCGACGCGCAACTCGACTCCGTCGAGCGGATGGCCGTCGTAGACCACGCCACTCCCCGTCTCGGTCATTCCGTAGGTGGTGACGATGTTGTCGGCCAGTTCGGCCGGTGGGTGGGAACCGCCAACAACGATCTTCCGGAACAGACTGGATCGGATACGACGCAAGGCCGTCGGCACGAGTGAGACCAGCGTGGCACCGTCACGCGCTGCGGCGCTGACCTGCTCTGCGTCGAACCCGTCGTGGATGACGAGTCGCGACCCGATCACCACTGCACGCGTCACGACTGACAGCCCACCGACGTGTGATAACGGCAGACACGCCAGCCAGGTGTCATCGCCAGTGACGTTCAACCGGGCCGACGTTGCCTGCGCGGATGCCCGCACAGCGTCGTGCGTCAGCACCACACCACGTGGTTCTGCGGTGGTGCCGCTCGTGGCGACGACGAGCGCATCGCCGGGCTCGACGCCGCGACCGTCGAGGCGGTGCAGTCCGTCCTCATCGATCAGCCGGTCGGGCGCGATCGCCGCGAGCGTCTTGTGTCGGGCGCTCTGTGGATGGCGTCGATCGAGTGGGAAGGCGGCGTCGCCCGCGTCCCATGTTCGCCGGAGCGCCTCGACGAAATGATCGCCACCGGGGAGGTCGATCGCAACAAGGTGCGGCACGGTCAGAAGGCTACGGTGACGGCCGTGAATCGGTGGATACTCGGTGCTCGTCCGCGCACTCTCCCGGCAGCACTCGTGCCGGTCGCGATCGGCGCCGGCGCCGCTGTCGGGGGACCATCGCCGGTGTGGTGGCGGGTCGGTCCCTGCTCTGCTCGTCAGTCTCGCGTTGCAGATCGGTGTCAACTACGCCAACGACTACAGCGACGGTGTTCGAGGGACGGACGATGTGCGTGTCGGCCCGACCCGTCTGGTGGCCGGCGGCCTGGCCCGACCGAAGCAGGTCAAGGCGGCCGCGCTCGTGGCCTTCGGAGTCGCCGGAGTCGCCGGCCTGACGCTGGCCATGGCGACCAGCTGGTGGCTGATCGTCGTCGGGGCCGGGGCCATGCTGGCCGGATGGGGTTACACCGGCGGGCCGAAGCCTTACGGGTACCTTGGTCTCGGCGAGGCGTTCGTCTTCGTCTTCTTCGGTCTCGTGGCCACGGTCGGCACCACATACGTCGTCATCGAGCAGTTTCCGGCGTACGCCTGGGTCGCCGGATGCGTGGCGGGCTTCTTGGCATGTGCCCTGCTGGTGGTCAACAACCTGCGCGACATCCCCACCGATCGCATCGCCGGCAAGCGAACAGTGGCCGTTCGACTCGGAGACGCCCGAACCCGGTGGCTGTACGTCTGCTGTCTCGTTGCGGCGGCGGTGTTGATCGTCGTGATCGCTGTTGTCTGGCGGGCGTGGACCGCGATCGCCCTGCTCGGCTTTGCCGTCGCCATTCCGCCGATCCGGTCTGTTCGGCAGGGGGCAGAGGGCAGGCAGCTCATCGCCGTGCTCGGTGCAACGGGACGGACCCAGCTCGTGGTGGGTCTGCTGCTCGCGGTCGGCTTGGCGCTCGGCCCGATCAAGGTCACCAATTGATGTGGTTCAACCAGCGCTGCAACACCGCGACCACGTGATCGGGGTCCTGAAGGTGAGCGGCGTGACCGGTGCCGGCGATGCCCTCGAAGCGACCTTCTGGCACGCTCGCCGCGATCTGCCGACCGATGGCGTTGTACTTCTCGTCGAATCTCCCCGGCAATCGTCAGGACCGGCATGTTCAGCTCGCGCAGTCGTGGCCACAACGAGGCCTGAGCGCCGGCCCCGGCCTGTCGCAAGCTGCTCGCCAATCCCGCGGATGTGTTCGTCAACCGATCCGCACGTTGTTCGTCGTCGACGACCAACCCGGCGAACAACGGCTGGGCAAGCCATTCGTCGAGGAAGACTTCGATGCCGACCTCCTCGATGTGGTCGGCCAACTTGATGTCGCTGGCGCGGCGAGCTGCTCGATCGCCTTCATCGGCGATCCCGGGCGAAGCACCGACGACAGCGAGCCCGCGTACCAGGTGGGGGTGCATCAGCGCGGTGTGGATGCACAATCTGCCGCCGAGGCTGTAGCCGACGTATACGCCGAATCCACACGAGGCGGCCAGCAGGTCGGCCGCCTCGCGCAGGTCGACCCGCACATCGACGGACTGGCCATGGCCGGGGACATCGATGACGACGGCCTCGTAACCGTCCGCTGCAAAGCGGGCCGCGATCGGCTTCCACGAGTTGGCCGTCTGGGTGAAACCGTGGACGAACACCAGCCGCGGGCCTTCCCCGCACGTCCAGCCGGAGAGCTGCCCGGCGACCTGGCCGGTCAAAGGCCGCCAGTCAGACATTGGCGGTTCGCTTGGCGACGACACGACGCAACACCTGAACGAACGTGTCGGGATCCTGGGCACCGGGCACCATCCACATGCCGTCGAACACGAACGTCGGCACCGCGGTGATCTCCATCTCGGAAGCCACGCGCAGGTCGTCGCGGACCTCGGCCAGACCTTCGTCGCTGTCGAGGAAGGCGAGCACACGATCGTGATCGAGACCGATCTCGCTCGCGCATGTTGCCAGGACCTCGGGCCGGCCGATGTCGAGACCGTCGATGAAGTAGGCCTGCAGCAGTCGCTCCTTCATCGCGACCTGCTGTCCTGTGGCCCGGGCGAGCCACAGCAGCCGATGGGCGAGCAAGGTGTTGGCCCGCAAGGCGCGATCCATTCGGAACTGGATCCCGCTCCCGGCGGCGATGGCCGTGACATGGTCGATGATTTCCCGGGCGCGCTCGACGCCGCCGAACTTCTTGGCATAGGCGTCGATCACCGGCCCGGACTTGCCGGGCGACGCAGTGGGGTCGAGTTGGTACGGCCGGAAGACGACGTCGACGTCGATCTCATCGGCAACCTGGGCGACGGCCGCCTCGAAGCGGCGCTTGCCGATGTAACACCACGGGCAGACGACATCGGACCAGATCTCGACCTCGATGTGGGGGCGCACGTGGTGGATGATAGGCCCGTATCGTGGCAAGCGTGACCCCGTTGGCCCAGGACGTGCAGGCGACGTTCTGCGCTACCTTGGTCGACGAGTGGGTTCGTCTCGGGTTGCGCCACGCGGTGGTCTCCCCGGGGTCGCGCAGCACGCCGATGGCCTTGGCGTTGGTCGACCGCACCGATGTCATCGTTCACGTGTTCCACGACGAACGGGCCGCGTCGTTCGCTGCACTCGGTGTCGCACTCGCAACCGGGGTGCCCGCAGTCTTGTTGTGCACGAGCGGGACGGCAGCGACCCACTTCCACGCCGCGGTCGTCGAGGCTCACCAATCGGGCGTTGCAATGGTGGTGGTGACCGCGGATCGCCCGCCGGAGTTGCATGGCGTCGGCGCACCGCAGACCATCGAACAGGCCAATCTCTATGGCGAGACGGTCCGTTGGTTCCATGATCCTGGTGTAGCCACAACAGAGGGGAGTGCAGCGTGGCGATCGATCGCTTCGACCGCTTGGGGTGCCGCCCGGGGTGAAACACCGGGCCCTGTCCACCTCAACCTGCCGTTCCGCGAACCCTTGGTTGGTGTGGCCGGCGCGTTGCCCTCTGGCGATGTTTCCGAACCGCCGCTGCCGCGATCGATCGACGTCGGCGAGTTGCTCGGTCTGTTGGACACACCACACGGTGTGATCGTGGCGGGCAACGGCGTCGACGATCCGCATCCAGTCCAAATGCTCGCTGACACCACGGGTTGGCCGGTGCTGGCTGATCCGCTCTCGGGTTGTCAGACTCTGGGCGCGGCGGTCGTGCGTTTCGACGCGTTGCTGCGCCACGCCGGCTTTGCCGCGAGTCATGTACCATCCGCGGTCTTGCAGTTGGGGATGCCACCGGCATCAAAGATGTTGTCGCAATGGTTGGCCGCTTCAGGCGCCCAGCACGTTGCCGTCTCGCCTTCCGGGCTCGTATCCGATCCGAACCTTGTGGGCGCACGACAGTTCCATGCACACATCGGCGAGCTGTGCTCGGCGCTGGCGGCCAAGGTGTCGGGAACTCCCGACACAGTGTGGAACAACGACTGGATCGACGCTGACCGCGCTGCTCGGGCGGTTCTCGATGCTGCGCTCGACGCGGAACAGCGTCTGTCGGAACCCGGCGCGGCCAGGGCGGTGACCGCCGGCGTTCCCGCCGCCGCCCATCTCGTGGTCGCCTCGTCGATGCCCGTTCGCGACGTCGAATGGTTCGGCACTCCGCGAGACGATGTTGCGGTGCACGCCAATCGCGGCGCCAACGGGATCGATGGTGTCATCGCCACCGCAATCGGTGTTGCGATCGGCAGTGGCGCGCCAACGGCGGTGCTGCTCGGCGACGTGGCGTTCTGCCACGACCTGTCGTCACTGACGGCTCTGAAAGCGCGTGACCTCGATCTCACGATCGTCGTGACCGACAACGATGGTGGGGCGATCTTCTCGTTCCTCCCTCAAGCCGCGACTCTCCCAGCGGATCGCTTCGAGCTGTTGTTCGGCACGCCGCACGGCACCGACGTCGTGGAGGTCGCTCGTGCACTCGGTTTGCGTGCCTACACGGCCGAGGTCGCGGAGGACCTTGCCGCGGGCTTCGACGAGCCCGACACCTGTGTGGTGCGCATCTCATCGGCTCGCCGCGACAACGTGGATGTGCACGCCGCCCTCAATGCAGCCGTCGTAGCTGCAGTTGACGATCTCCTGGGCTCATCGCCAACCTGATTGCCGTGCTGATCGTCGCGGCTGATCGTTACGGCCGCACGATCGCCGACAGCATCGCCTGGAACTTCGCCTGGGTTTCGGCCAGCTCGGCCAGCGGTTCGCTGTCGGCGACGATGCCACCACCCGCCACCAGTCGGGCGCACCGGCGGTCGCGAGAGAACTCGGCACAACGCAAGGCGACCGCCCACGTGCCGTCACCGACTGCATCGACCCAGCCGACCGATCCGGCATATCGGCCGCGCTCGAATCCCTCGACCTCCTCGATCAACGCCAGTGCCGCCGCTCGCGGAAATCCTCCTACGGCGGGCGTGGGCGCGAGGGCGTGAACGAGCTCGAGCACATTCGGTCGGGGGTCCGAGAGGTGGCCCTCCATGCGTGTGCCGAGGTGCTGGACGTTGGCGACGGCCACGATCGAAGGTTCTGGCTCCCAGTCGAGGTAGCTGCACCAGGGCAGCAGCGTGTCGTGGATCATGTCGATCACCACTCGGTGCTCGGTCTGGTTCTTGGCGCTGGCCAACAGCTCGGCGGCAGCGCGCTGATCGGTCTCGGGGTCGCCGGTACGTGGTGTTGTGCCCGCGAACGGATGGGCTTGCACGGTGTTGCCACGCACCGAAACCAGCAGCTCCGGCATCGCGCCGACGAACCCGTCGATCGAATATCGATAGCTCGACCCGAATGACGCCCGGAGGCGCACGAGCACGGCGTGGATATCGATCGGCTCGTCACTGCTCACTCGGATCTCACGGGCGATGACGGCTTTGGTGAGCCGCCCTTCGCGCACGGCGTCGCGAGCCGCGCTGACGGCGGCGAGATAGTTCGCCACCGGCGTGAGGGGCTCGGTCGTGAAGCTCTGCGCACGCGGTTGTGGACGTGTCGGAGTGTCGAGATCGACCAATGCGTCGTCGATGGTCGTCACCCATCGACGTCCGTCGGAGGCTTTGACCACGGCCATGTTGGGCACGATCAACTCGCAGGGTGATCCCGGCTTGAACGGCACGACGCCGAGCGCCAGCGGCCGCGCCCCACCGGCTTGGTCGTCGTGCTCGATCGCGGCGAGGAACGTCGGGACGTCATCGATGGGAACTCGGGCGGCTACACCTCGCCCGGCGACGCCGACGCCGTCGCGAACGAACAGATATCCATCGCCGCGAGCGATGTCGTTGAGATCGACATCGCGATCGAGCGGTCGGCTGACAGCCCGCACCGACCGTCAGCTCCGGGTGCCGAGTAGCAACTGGGTGATCCCGCCGGATAGTTGGAGATGCCGGGCGTCGACAAATCCGGCTGCCTGCAGATCGGTGAGCATCTTTTCTGGCGACGGTAGGTAGGCGACGCTCTTGGGCAGATAGCGATAGGCGGCGCCGTCGCTGAGCAACCCACCGATCTTGGGCACGATCTTGCCGAAGTACACGTTGTTTCCCCATCGGATCAACTTGTTGCGCGGCACGCCGACATCGAGCAGGGCGATCCGTCCTCCGGAGCGCACGACCCGGCCGAGTTCATCGAAAAACCCAGGGAGCTCGACCAGGTTGCGCAGCGCGAAACCGCAGGTGGCGCCGTCGACGGAGTGATCCGGTAGGGGCAGGCGCAAGATGTCGCTCTGTGTCCGAGGTGCGCCGCTGCGATCGGCTGTCAGCATCCCGAAACTGATGTCGAACGACAGCGGGCGATGGCCGGCTCGGGCGAGGTCGATGCACAGGTCGCCGGTGCCGCTGGCCAGGTCGATGACGGTGCTGGCTGCGGGGAGGGTCAACAGATTCACGGCCTTGCGTCGCCATCGCACATCGAGGCGGAACGTCATGATCCGGTTGACGAGGTCGTAGCGCGGCGCGATTGCGTCGAACATCTGCCGGACGGCCGTGACCTTGTCGTCGCCCTGCGGCAACGTTTCGCTGTCCCACGCGCGTCGGTTCACCCGGTCGAGGCTATTCGCCGGTGCCGGTCAACCGCGCAACGCGTCCGGCCGGCGCCAGGCCAGGTACGAAACATTCGGATACAGCGGAGAATCGGTGCCTGGCTTCCGACGTCAGGCCGAAGCGGCGACTTGTGTGGCCCAGCGGTAGTCGGCCTTTCCCGATGGCGAGCGCACAATGTCGGTGACGAACACGAAGGCCTTCGGAATCTTGTACCGGGCGATGTGACGCTCCGCCTCGGCCACCAGCGATGCTTCATCGGCCGCACATCCGATGCGCATCCGCACGACGGCGACGACCTCGTTGCCCCATCGGTCGCTTGGTCGGCCTGCCACGACGCAGTCGTACACGTCGGGATGGGCCTTGATCGCCGACTCGACCTCCTCGGCGAAGATCTTCTCGCCACCTGAGTTGATCGTCACCGCATCACGACCGTGCAACTCGACCAGGCCATCAGCGCGAAGCCTGGCTCGGTCGCCGGGCACGGCGTAGCGCACCCCATCGATCATCGGGTACGTGCGCTCGGTCTTGGCGGCGTCGCCCAGGTATCCCAACGCCAGGCGGCCACTCTTGGCCAACCACCCGAGCTCGTTGTCGCCGGGCTGCAACTCACGATCGAGGGTGGCGGACAACACGTGGTTGCCAGGGCTGATCGCGAACGTTCCGGTCGTCGCACCACCGCCGGCCGACACGTTGGCCAACTGCCCTCCGGCCTCCGACGATCCCAGACTGTCGACGATCAACAGCCCCGGCAGGTGCTTCAGGAACTCGTCCTTCAATCCGGAGCCGAGCGCAGCGCCTCCGGTGATCAAGATGTTGAGCGAGTGCAGGTCATAGGTCGATGACGCGAGTTCGTCGAGCAATGGCCTGGCGAAAGCGTCGCCGACGACCAGAACGAAGTTGAGGCGCTCGCGTTCGACGAGACTCCAGATATCTGCCGGGTCGAGTCGTTCCGGGATCGATTGCACGAAGACGGTGCCACCCATGTTCCACGTATAGAAGCTCGCCCAATGGCCGGCACCGTGCATGAACGGCGCCGTGGGCAGGGCTTTCAATCCGCCATCAGCAGCAGCGACCACCTCGTCGATCGTGGCGGCATCCGCACCGGCGAAGCACGCGACATTGGCATCGCCGTTGCGCCACAGAACTCCTTTGGGCATTCCCGTGGTGCCCCCGGTGTAGAGGATGTAGAGGTCGTCGGGATTCCACTCGACCGGGGGCTTGTCGGGCGAGGCGCTCACCAACGCGTCTTCGTACCAAACCGCTCCCGGCAGCAGGTCGTTGCCGGACCGGTCGGGCACCTGCACGATGACTCGCAGGTTTGGCAGATCGGCAAGAACGGCTTGCAGGGTTGGGGCGAACTGGCTGTGAACGACGATTGCCGCCGCGTTGGAATCGTGCAGCAAGAAGCGCAACTCCTCGGTGACGTACCGGTAGTTCACGTTGAAAGGAGCCACCCGGGCCTTGAATGCGCCGAGCATCGCCTCGAGATACTCGTTGCCGTTGTGGAGGTACACGGCGAGATGATCCTGGCCGCTCTCGTGGCCACTCAAGGCCGACCGTTCGGTGTGCACCCCGAGACCGGCGCCAATCAGGTGATTGGCCAGCCGACGGGTTCGATCCGTCACATCCGCCCACGTCAGCCGCCGATCGCGGAACACCAGGCACTCGGCATCGGGTCGAGTGGCGGCGATCGCCTCGTGCACCTGGGCCACAGAGAACTCCATGGCCGCAACCTAGAGAAGTTGTGACCATCGTCACCCATCGGACCCGAGCCCCGGCCGATAGCCGACGCAACGTCACCACTATGGTGCCCCCGCATGAGCAAGATCATCTTTGGCGTCTTCATGCCGCAGGGCTGGAAGATGGAGCTGGTGGGCATCGATGGCGCGGCGGCCAAGTGGCAGAAGGCGGTCGACATCGCCATTCGCGCCGAGGCACTGGGCTACGACTCGATCTGGGTCTACGACCACTTCCACAACGTGCCGCGCCCGGCGAACGAGGCCGTGTTCGAATGCTGGACGACGATTGCGGCGATCAGCCAGCGGACCACCCGAGTTCGCCTCGGACAGATGGTCGGATGCAACAGCTACCGACAACCGAGCGTTCTCGCCAAGATCACATCGACTGTCGACGTGATCAGTGGCGGTCGCCTCGACTGGGGGATCGGTGCCGGCTGGTACGAGAACGAGTACAGAGGGTACGGCTTCGAGTTCCCACGGCCGAAGGATCGCATCGGCATGCTGCGTGAGTGCGTCGAGATCGTCAAGAGCATGTGGACCGAGCACGAGACGACGTTCGCCGGGCAGTACTACCGGCTGTCACGGGCGAACTGTGACCCCAAGCCGCTGCAGTCTCCGCACCCTCCGATCTGGATCGGCGGCGGGGGTGAGCAGCTGACGTTGCGCGTCGTCGCCCGTCATGCCGACTACTCCAACTTCGGTGGACCGCCGGAGGAGTGGGCCCGCAAGCGGGAAGTCCTGAAGGGGCACTGCGCGGCGGTCGGTCGTGACGAGGAGTCGATCGGCAAGACGTGGTCGCCGGAGATGTGCATCCGCTCGACCGAGGCCGAGCTGCAATCCTTGGGTAGCCGCAGCCTGTGGGGCGACCCGTTCGAGAAGTGGCAGGCAAACGGGCTCGTCGGCACTCCCGAACAGGTCTGTGAGAAGGTCCAGCAGTACGTCGACCTCGGGTGCACCGGGTTCATCCCGTGGTGCAGCGACTACCCCGACACCGAGTCGATGGATCTGTTCGCCTCGGAAGTGATGCCCAACTTCCGATGATCGGCCGACCGGACGCTACTCGTAGCTGCGGTAGATGACCTCGGCGACGCAACTCGGCTTGGCGGCTCCCTCGCACTCGAAGGTCAGTTCGTACGTGGATTGCACGCCGCCGGCGATGTCGTCGACGCTGAGCAGTTTCACCCCGAGGCGTAGGTTGGCGCCGACCGGCACAGGGGACATGAAACGCACCTTGTTGCAGCCGTAGTTCACACCCATCGTGAAGCCTGTCGTCTGCACGACCATCGGCATCAACACCGGGGCCAGCGACAAGGTGAGGTAGCCGTGGGCGATCGGGCCGCCGAACGGACTTTCCTTCTTGGCCCGCTCGGGGTCGACGTGGATCCACTGGAAGTCTCCGGTCGCGTCGGCGAACTGGTTGACCCGCTCCTGGGTGATCGTCATCCATTCGCTGTACCCGAGGTGTTCGCCGATGACCTCTTTGAGACCGGAGGATCCATGGATCGTGCGTGGTGACATGGTGCGAGCATTGCAGTCGCCGCGGCGTACGGTGAAGTCGTGACCGGCAGACTGGTGCGCACCGCGTTGTTTCCGCTTCGGTTGACCAAGAACGCGGCCCGCCTGCTACGAAGTGCGCTGATGTCTGACTTCCTCAGCGCCTACTCGGTCACCCAAGCGGACAAGGTGGCGGTGATCGACGATCGCCCCGACGGCACGATCACGACGTTGACCTACGCCGAGCTCAACGAACAGGCCAATCGCCTGGCCAACGCGCTGCTCGACCTCGGTGCTCGTCCTGGCGAGGCAAAGGTGGTGTGGTGCGGCCCCAACTCACCGGGCCTGGTGGTGATCATCAATGCGGCGCGCAAGCTCGGCGTCACTGCGGTTCCACTGAACTACCGGCTCACCGATGTCGAAGCGGCGTACGTCACCGACCATTGCGATGCGACGATCGTCTACGTCGATGCCGAGTTCGCGCCGATGTTCGCCCGCATCCGCACCGAGTTGCCAAAGGTACAGCACTACCTCGTCTTCGCCGGCGAGGCACCAGACGGCATGATCGATGCCGACTCGGCGATCGCTGCGGCGTCACCAGGCGAGCCGGAGGTCGTCACCTCGACCGGGGCCGGGCCGACCATGATCTACACCAGTGGCACCACCGGCAAGCCCAAGGGCGCCTTCCGCAGTGGTGCGGTCAACCCGGCACAAGTCGGTGCGATGCTTGCCCTTGTCGGCTACACGCCTGCGGATGTCTACATCCCCACGGGCCCGCTGTATCACAGCGGGCCCGGTGGCTTCCTGGCAATCGCCCAAGTCCTCGGCCAGACGGTGGTGCTGCAACGCAAGTTCGATCCGCTGGACTGGCTGCGACTCGTCGACAAGTACAAGGTGACCTCGACGTTCAGCGCCCCGACACCCATCCGCATGATCTGCAATCTGCCGGCAGAGGTGAAGGCCGGGTACGACGTCTCCTCGATGAAGAGGATGATTGCCAACGCCGCGCCGTGGAGCATGACCCTGAAGCAGATGTACCTCGCCGATTTTCCTGCCGACTCGCTGTTCGAGGTGTACGGCTCGACCGAGTTGGGTGTCAATTGCATCCTTCGCCCCGAGGACCAGTTGCGCAAACCCGGCTCATGCGGCAAGCCGGCCCCGATGGTGGACGTCAAGTTGTTCGACGTCGACGGCGCCGAGGTCACCGGCACCGGGCCCGAGCACACCGGCGAACTGTTCGTGAAGAGCCCCGGCGTCTTCGCGGATTACTACAAGGAGCACGACCAGTACCTCAACGATCAGCGCGACGGGTACCAGACCGTCGGCGACATCGCCTACCTCGACGACGAGGGCTACGTGTACATCTGCGATCGCAAGAAGGACATGATCATCTCGGCTGGAATGAACATCTATCCGGCTGAGATCGAAGGGGTGCTCGAGATGCATCCCGACGTGCTCGAAGCGGCGGTGTTCGGCGTCCCCAGCGACGAGTGGGGCGAATCCGTGCATGCCGTTGTAGTGGTCCGCGAGGGGGCCACCATGACGGAAGCCCAGGTGATCGCCCATGTTCGCCAGCACCTCGCCGGCTACAAGGTCCCGCGATCGGTCACATGGAGCCCAGAGTTGCCCAAGACCGGCAGCGGCAAGGTCCTCAAGCGGGACCTACGCGCCCCGTTCTGGGCAGGTCGCACGAGCAAGATCTGAGGATCGTCAATAGCCGAGCCGCTCGACGCGGTCGGGTCGGCGTTGCCAGTCTTTGTCGACCTTGACGAACAACTCCAGGTATGCGCCTTCGGGAAGCTGGGCGCGGGCGAGCTTGCCGACCTCTTTCAGCACCGCGCCGCCCTTGCCGATGACCATGCCCTTCTGGCTCTCGCGTTCGACGATGATCTCGCAGCGAATGCGCGGCCATTCCCACTCGGTCACGCGAGTGGCGATGCTGTACGGCAGCTCGTCGTGGGTGACGGCGAGCAGTTGCTCGCGGACGAGTTCGGCAACCCATGTCTCTTCCGGCTGATCGCTGACGGTGTCGTCGGGGAAGTACAAGGGCCCCTCGGGCATCAATGCGGTCAGATGGGCGATCAAGGTCGAAATGCCCTCGCCCGTTTTCGCCGAGACCGGGAAGTAATCCGACGCGCCCAACGTCGACGCCGCGCTGAGCTGTCCGATGACGCGGTCCTTGTCGACCGCGTCGATCTTGTTGACGATCACGATCGACGTCGGCAGATCGAGGTGTCCGGCAACCCATTGATCGCCGGAACCGAACGGTTTGGTCGCATCGATCACGAGACACACGGCGTCGACATCGCTGACGCTGTCGAGTGCTGTTGCATTGACCCGCTTGCCGAGAGCGGTGACCGGCTTGTGCAGACCGGGCGTGTCGACGAACACCACCTGCGCTTCAGGGGTCGACAGGATGCCGCGCACCCGGGTGCGGGTCGTCTGCGGCTTGTCGCTGACGATAGACACCTTGCGCCCGCACATCGCGTTGACCAAGGTCGACTTGCCGACGTTCGGTCGGCCGATCAGTGTGACGAAACCGCTTCTCACGCCTGGACGACCGTGGTGGTGGTCGTGGTGCTGGTGGTGGTGGTGGTCGTGGTCACGGGGGACTCCAGTAGCTCTTGGTAGTCCCGTGGCGGCAATGGCTCGCCCGGTTGGCTGAGCTCTCGGGAGCCTCGCGGCACACCGATCGAGACACCGCCCTGGGTGAAGCGTACCTGGCCGATCCGGCCGACCTCCGTGAGTGTCAGCACGATCTGACCGATGGCAAACCCCTGGTCCTCCTGCTTGATGGTGTCGTAGAAGTTGGACGGCATGTCGACGGTGGCGACGCCGGATCCGTCTTCGCTCACGGTCAGCTCTGCCGTGTCCTGCGTGGGGACTGCCGTCCGCAGGTTGACAGCGATGTCGCCCGATGGCGGGCCCTCCTGGAGCGCGCCGAGGACCTCGGACGCAGTAGCCCCCTTGCGCAGCACACGGGTGAACGGCACGAGGACCCCTCCGCTGATGAAGTACAGCGTGATCTCCTCGGTAGCGATCGTGGTCGTCGTGATCGCCGGGGTCGTCGTGGTTGTCGGTTCGATGGTCGTTGGGGGAGTGGTGGTGGACGTCGTCGGAAGGGTGTCGTCGAGCGGGCCGAGGTCGTTGTCCTGAATCCTGCTGACCTGTCCGTCGTTGGGGATTCCACAGGCGACGAGGAGCGCGGTCGAGCGCGACGCCGATTGTCAGGAGTCGTCGGAGCATCACGTCACCTCAGCGAAACTGACCTTGAAGCGGGCGCCTCCGCCTGGTCGATCCTCGACCCACGCCTCGCCGCCGTGCGCGTGGGCGTGCTCGGCGACGAGGGCCAGTCCAAGACCCGTGCCGACGCGGTGCCGGGCCGCACTGCCGCGGGCGAAACGCTCGAAGATGCGCGCCCGTTCGCCGCGGGCCACGCCCGGCCCGGCGTCGTCCACGGACAGGGCGATTCCATGTCGGCCGTGCCGCTCGATCTTGACGCGAGAGGGTCCGCCGGCATGTTCGCGGGCGTTTTCGAGCAGGTTGGCCAGGATCCGCTCGAAGCGGAGCTTGTCGACCCGCACGGTCCTTGGCACCTTTGGGTCGATCTCGATCTGGGTGTCACCGAACCCGTATCGCTGAGCGATGCGGGTGACGAGCTCGCTGATGTCGACTTCCTCGCGCAATAGCTCGGTCGAGCCGGCGTCGATGCGCGACAGTTCGAGCAGATCCATGACCATCTGGTCGAATCGGCGCACCTGCCCGACGACGACATCGAGCGCTTGCTGGCTCCTTTCAGGCAGATCGGCGCGGCGCCCGTCGAGCACTTCGACTGCTGCAGTCAGCGCGGTGATCGGTGAGCGCAACTCGTGGCTGACGTCGGAAGCGAACCGGGCCTCGCGTTCGAACCTGGTCTGCACGGCGTCGGCCATGTCGTTGAACGACTTCACCAGGCGGGCGAGGTCCGGGTCTGCCTCGGGAGCCATGCGCGTGTCGAGCCCGCCAGAGGCGATCTCACCGGCGGCGGTGGCGACGCGTGAGATCGGGCGCAACAGGCGCCGGCTGGTCGACCAGCCCAATGCTCCCGCGAAGATGGTGGTGACCGCAGCACCGATCAGCAACGCTGTGCTGATGGTCCGCAGCGCGTTGTCGGTGTCGCTGAGCGGCACCGCCTCGTAGTACTGGGCGTGCGCTGCGGGGATGTCGATGCCGACGGCCAGGTAGGGCTCGCCGTCGACGCTGAACCGCTGCGTTGCTCCACCGCCTTGGGCGACGACGTTCATCAACTGGGGCGGGTACGACGAGCGTTGAAAGCGGGCGTCGCCGAACTGGCCGGTGTCGACGACGTTGAGGAATGCGAAGCCTTCGCCGGAACGCTTGAGGCTCAGCACCAGATCACCGATATCGGTCTTTTGGGGAACCGGTGGACCCAGCAGCGTGGTGCGCACCAGGGTGGCATTGGAGATCGCTTGGGCTTCGATGACCTTGGATCGCTGGTCGACGAGGAAGTTGCGAGCCACCCCATAGGTGACCACCGCAAGCGCCAGGCTGGCGACGAGCGCGGTCAAGCTGAAGAAGAGCGTCACACGTGTGCGTAGACGAAGGGAGCGTCGTTGGCGATCGGCCACGGGCACAGTGTGCCCGATCCGGGGCCGCTGTGTGGTTACAGGCGGCTCAGGCCGCCACGCTGACCAGGGGCACGGCTTGTTCCTCGCTTGGCAGCACCGGAGCAAGCGTGTCGAGATCGGCGAGGATCAGTTCGCTGCGTAGCAGCAATTCGCTGCAGACGAACACCAACTGTTGGCCACGCTCGGTGCAGGTGCGAGCTACCTCGCGCAACGCGTCGAGACCGACTTCAGCGATCAGTGATACACCGGAGAGGTTGATCACGAGGCCGTACGACGGCGGACCGATCAGGCAGGTGCTGCGGATCGAGGTGGCTTGCTCACAGTTGATGATCGGCCCGGCGACGGCGATCATCGTGATGTGACGAGACGTGTCGGTGTGCGCAGTGAGAATCGGGGTCAGCAACTTCATCCTCCTACGTCGTATGGACTCACCCTGAGGATGAGGTCGAAACGGATGTGCTGCCCGCACTGCTGCAAAATTCGGTGCCACGCGCTGCCGGTGAGGTACCAGGGGGAGGTAGGTACCCCACCGGGGCAGCGTGAACAGCCGTTATGGTGACGTACCAATGTGACGAGACAACGCTGGCTGTGTGCGTTTTCTGTAACAGAATGACCACGCCGAGTAGGTTCCGGGCCGAGAAGGTTCGAGAGGGGCGAGTAGGTTCCACAAGTGCATTCTCTGTTGTTCATCGAAGATGACGATGCGATCCGGCTGGCGTTGAGCCTCGCCCTCGAAGACGAGGGCTACGAGGTTCGCGAGGCCGAAGACGGCCAATCCGGGCTGGCCGCGTTCGCCGAAAGGGAGCCTGACCTGGTGTTGCTCGACCTGCGGCTTCCCGACATGAGCGGGTTCGAGGTGTGTCGCAACCTGCGCGCCACCAGCATCGTCCCGATCATCATCGTCACTGCCCAGGCCGACACCTATGACCTGGTCGCAGGTCTCGAGGCAGGTGCGGATGACTATGTCACCAAACCGGTCGTCCCGAAGGAGTTGGCCGCCCGGATCCGCGCTGCATTGCGCCGGGTGCACTTGCACGACCTGCCGTCATCGGCGCCGGCGAGCCGGTTCGGAGACGTCGAGCTACGTCGTGAGCAGGGAATTGCGTTGAAGGGCGGGCGTGAGTTGAGCCTCACCAAGACCGAGTTCCGCCTGCTGTGCGAGTTCGCCGATCACGTGGGGATGGTGCTGTCCCGAGATCAACTCCTCGAACGGGTGTGGGGATACGAGTACCTCGGCGACAGTCGCCTGGTCGACGCCCATGTGCGCCGGCTGCGGGTCAAGATCGAAGACCAGCCCGACGACCCGAAATTGATCGTCACTGCCCGCGGCATCGGCTATCGCCTGCTGCCCTGAACCGCTCCATCACCGAACCTTGTCGCTCTCGACATGCTGGGCATGTCCGCAGCGACAAAGTTCGGGCTGGGTTTACGGCCCGGGCCAGATGCGGCTACGGAGGTATTCGCCGAGGCCTTTGGCCTGGGCATCGAACGCGGTGCTCGATGCCACCCCTTGCCCGAGATAGCCGACGATCACGAAGTTGAGGGCCAACAGATTGGGTAGCTCATATCGTCTGACCTCGAGATCGGCCGCTTCCGGAAGCAGGCTGCGGATCGTGTCGGCGGAAAGATTGGCGGCCAGCCAGGCATATCCGGCGGCACCATCGGCCCAGATGCCGACGTTGGCATTGCCGCCCTTGTCTCCGGAGCGGGCGCCGAAATGCAGACCAAGCGGCTCACCCGGCTGGGGTCCGACGGGCGCGGCGGTGATGTTCTCGACTATCGGCGCGATCTGATCGTCGGCGCCGTTCGCGAGAGACGATTCGACGGCCAGCCGTCGGCCATCGGCCAACACGACCACTTGATGGACATCGTCATTGTCGACCAAGGCAGGCCAGTACACACCGAACGGTTGGGCGTCGGTCGGTGGGGACGATACGAAGAAGCCGGGGTAGTTGGCCAGGGCCAACTCGATGGCGGCCGAGGAGAAGGCTCGGCCGACCAGCCGGTCGTCGCCCGACTTCACCGTGACGTGGAGCTTCCCGGATGAGGCCTCCTGGCCGCTGACGTTCGGCGGTGCGGCGACGAATCGCACGTCGACCTCGTCGAAACATTCCTTGCCGCCGAGTCGGGCGAACAACGCCGACGCGGCCCATGTCGCCTTCTCGGCCTGTGCCAGGCCGGTGAGGACGAACGTCATACGGTTGCGGTAGCCGCCGTCGTAGTTGATACATACCTTGGTGGTGGGTGGCGCCGGCAGGCCCTTCACCTCGCCGATCCGCACACGATCTGGGCCGTCACCGGTGAGGCTTATCGTGGTGAAGTCGGCGACGACGTCGGGGTTCAGATACTCGGCGCCGCCGATCTCGTACAGCAGCTGGGCCGTGACGGTGCCGACGCTGACCAGCCCACCGGTACCGGGGTGCTTGGTGATGACGCACGAGCCGTCGTGGTCGATCTCGGCGAACGGGAAACCCGGAGCTTGCGTTCGGTCCGGGATCTGCTCGAAGAAGCTGTAGTTGCCTCCGGTCGCCTGGGCGCCACATTCGATGACGTGCCCGGCGACGAGCGCGCCGGCGAAGGCGTTCCATTGATCGCGCGACCAACCCCACCACCATGCCGCCGGGCCGACGACCAGTGAGGCATCGGTGACGCGCGGGCAGACGACGACGTCGGCGCCGGCCTCGAGGGCGGCCGCGATACCCCAACCGCCAAGGTAGGCGTTGGCGGACACCGGGGTGGCGGTGAACGGCTCACCGGTGTCGAGATTGGTCAGCTGTGGACGCAGGCCCTCGATGCGCGGCATCAAGTCGTCGCCTTCGATGTGGGCAACGGAAACGGCGACACCCAACCGATCGGCGAGCTGGCGGACCCGCTCGGCGCACCCCGCGGGATTGAGACCGCCGGCATTGCTGACAACCTTGATGCTCCGTTCGACACAGGAGCCGAGGACCTGTTCCATCTGGGTGAGGAACGTCGATGCATATCCGAGTTCGCTGTTACGAGCCCGCTGCTTGTGCAGGATCAGCATCGTCAGCTCGGCCAACCAGTCGCCGGTGAGCACGTCGATGTCGCCCCCCTCGACCATCTCCCGCGCTGCCGACAGCCGATCGCCGTAGAACCCGCTGCAGTTGGCGATGCGGATGGCCCGCTCGCGTGTCACGAGGACTCGATCCGCACGAGAGGCTGACCGGAATCGACCTGCTGGCCGGCTGTGACGAAGACGTCCGCCACCGACCCCGTCGTCGGCGAGACCACGTGGTGCTCCATCTTCATCGCCTCCATGGCCAGCAGTTCCTGTCCGGCGACCACTGCGTCGCCAACGCCGACGAGCACGCGAAGGATCGAGCCCGGCATCGGTGCGACGGTCGACCCGGCACGGCCTGCCTCGTCAGGTGGTGTGTATCTCGGAGCGACCTGGAAGCGATATTGGCCACGCGATACGAAGACCACGTCTCCGACGATCTCGGTCTCGATGAAGTTCAGAGCCGGGAGCCAGCCGTCGGCGATGGCAACACCGTCAACCAATATTTCGGCAACAAGTGCGTCGGCAACCGGAGCGTCGGAAACCGGTGCGTCGGAACCGTTGCGCCCGAATCGGTAGCGAACGTCGTGGTTGCCGACCCTCACCTGTTGCATTTGGCTGGGGTTGTTGCGCCAGGCGGGTGGGAGGTTGGTCAGCGCCGTGCGCTGCGATCGTCCCCAGGCCAGAGCGGCCGCCGCGGCGTACGCCGGGGGTACCTCAGTAGTCTCGGTCGGATGGGTGTCGAGCCAGCCGGTGTGCAGTTGGCGCCACTCGTCTCCCAGCCGTTGCAGCAGGCCGAGTAGTTGGGCTCGATTGGTGACAGGTCCGATGAGATGGGCCATCGCCAGGGTCCGCTGCAGCTTGTTGATCGCCCCGGCCCTGGTCGGCGCGTGAGCGATGACCTTGGCGATCATCGAGTCGTAGAACGGGCTGATGACCGATCCGTCAGAAACACCGCTGTCGATGCGCACGCCGGCGATGTCGGGGAACTCGATTCGCCGGAAGGTGCCCGAACTCGGCATGTAGCCGTTGTCGGGGTCCTCGGCGCAGAGGCGGACCTCGATGGCGTGACCATCGAGCCTCGGATGGAGCGCCGACTCGGGCAGTGGCTCGCCGCCGGCGATCGACAGCTGCAGCTCGACGAGATCGAGCCCGGTGACCATCTCGGTGACGGGGTGTTCGACCTGCAACCGCGTGTTCATCTCGAGGAACGAGAAGTTCCCGTCGTCGTCGAGCAGGAACTCGACCGTGCCTGCCCCGACGTACCCCACTGCTCTGGCTGCGGCGACAGCGGCGTCGCTCATAGCCACACGCAACGACGCGTCGACGGCAGGTGACGGTGATTCTTCGATGATCTTCTGATGACGACGCTGGACCGAGCAATCGCGCTCGAACAACGAAACGGTGTGGCCGTGCAGATCGGCGAACACCTGGATCTCGATGTGCCGCCCGCCTTCGACGAACCGCTCGACGAATACGGTGCCGTCACCGAACGCGGCTGCGGCTTCCCGTTCGCCCGACGCAATGGCGTCTTCGAGCGAGGCGAGATCACGCACGATCCGCATGCCCCTGCCGCCACCGCCCGCAGACGCCTTCACCAACGCGGGTAGACCGATCTCGGCCAACGTCTCGACGGTGTTGTCGGGCAGCACGGGGACGGCCGAGGCGCGCATCAGTCGCTTTGCCTCGATCTTCGAACCCATCGCCGCGATCGCTGACGACGGGGGACCGATCCACACCAAGCCGGCGTCGAGCACCGACTGGGCGAAGGCTGCGTTCTCGCTGAGGAACCCGTACCCGGGATGAATCGCGTCGCAGCCGCGTGTCAGCGCTGCCTCGATCAACAGCTCACCCCGCAAATAGGTCTCGGCCGGCGTGTTGCCGGGCAATGGCCAGGCGGTGTCGGCTTCGCGCACGTAGGGCGCGTAGGTGTCGGCGTCGGAGAACACTGCGACCGTGCCGACGCCGAGGCGACGGCAGGTGCGGATGATGCGGCTGGCGATCTCGCCGCGATTGGCGATGAGGACTCGGGTGATCACTGCATCACATCCGGTACACGCCGTAGCCGCGCGTGCCCTCGATGGGTTGGTTGTCGATGACACTGAGGCACATGCCGAGCACGGTGCGCGTATCGCGAGGATCGATGATGCCGTCGTCGTATACGCGACCTGTCATGAACAAGGCGAGCGATTCTCGTTCGATCTGTTCTTCGACCTGTTTGCGCAGCGCTTCGTCGGCGGCCTCATCGAATGGGCGATCCATCGACGCCGCCGATTGCTTGGCGACGATCGACATCACGCCCGCCAATTGCTGCGGCCCCATGACGGCGGTCCGGGCATTCGGCCAGGCGAACAGGAACCGAGGACCGAAGGCGCGCCCACACATCCCGTAGTTCCCGGCCCCGTACGAGGCCGCCATGTGGATGGTCAGGTGGGGGACGCGGCTGTTGGTGACGGCGTTGATCATCTTCGCGCCGTCCTTGATGATGCCGCGCTGCTCGAAGTCCTTTCCGACCATGTAGCCCGTGGTGTTCTGCAGGAACACGAGCGGTGTGTCGACCTGGTTGGCGAGCTGGATGAACTGCGTGGCCTTGTGGGATTCCTCGCTGAACAGCACGCCGCGATGGTTGGCGAGGATGCCGATCGGGTAGCCGTGCAGCTCGGCGAAACCGGTGACGAGCGACGAGCCGTAGAGCGGCTTGAACTCGTCGAAGTCGCTGTCGTCGACCAGGCGGGCGATCACGTCACGGGGATCGAAGGGCACTTTGGGATCCACCGAGGGGATGCCGAGCAGGTGTTCTGGATCGAGCCGAGGCGGTCGGCCGGGCCCGCGCGGGCCCGGCCCACGCTTGCGCTGGTTCAATCGCCGGACGATCTGGCGTCCGATGCGGATGCCGTCGAGCTCGTCGACCGCGAAGTAGTCGGCCAGCCCGCTGATTCTGGCGTGCATCTCGGCGCCGCCGAGCGACTCGTCGTCGCTCTCTTCACCTGTGGCCATCTTGACCAGTGGGGGGCCGCCGAGAAAGACCTTCGAGCGTTCCTTGATCATGACGACGTAGTCGCTCATGCCGGGAACGTAGGCGCCACCCGCTGTCGAGTTGCCGAAGACGACTGCAATGGTTGGGATGGCGGCTGCCGAGAGTTCGGTGATGTCGTGGAAGCTCTGCCCGCCGGGGATGAAGATCTCACTCTGTGTCGGCAGGTCGGCACCGCCGGACTCGACCAGGTTGACCACGGGCAGGCGATTCTGGCGGGCGATCTCGTACGCCCTCAGCGACTTGCGCATCGTGATCGGGTTGAACGCGCCGCCGCGAACCGTCGGGTCGTTGGCCATGATCAGGCATTCGGTGCCCTCGATGACGCCGATGCCCGTCACAGTTCCTGCTCCGACGGGGAATTCGGTGCCCCACGCGGCCAAAGGCGAGAGCTCGAGGAACGGCGATTCGATGTCGAGCATGGCCTCGACGCGTTCGCGCGCCAGCAGCTTCTCGCGTTGGCGATGCCGCTCGACGTACTTGGGCCCTCCTCCGCCGTTGACAATGGCCAGCTGTTCGTCGTGTTGTCGTAGCTGGATGAGCATTGCTTCGCGGTTGGCGCGGTAGGCATCGGAAACGGGGACCACCCGATCGGGGAGGATCGTCACGTCGACCTCACTGGGTCGCTCCACTGACCCATTGGGGTGGACGCTTCTCGGCGAAGGCGGCCATTCCTTCTCGGCCCTCATCGCTGGTGAACAGTGCCTCCGACAGGGCCTGCAGGTCGGCCATCGAGTGAGTCGCGCGCAGCAACGACTTGGTGGCAGCAACGGCGCTCGGGCCACCGGCGAGGATCCCGCGGCACAGGTCGCGGACGGTGCCGGCTACGTCGTCAGTGACGTGGGTGACGAGCCCCATGTCGAGCGCTCGTTCGGCGCTGAACACTTCTCCCGTGAGGTACGGACCAGCGAGCTTCGACCAGCCGCAGCGCTGCATGACGGGTGCCGTGACGATCGCTGGAGCAACTCCGATGCGCACCTCGGTGAAGGCGAAGGTGATCGAGGGATTGATGACGACGAGATCGCAGGCTGCCATCAGCCCGATCCCGCCGGCCCGCACCGGACCGTCCACGGCGGCGATGACCGGGGTCGACGTGGTGCTGAGCCGCTCGATCGCTCGAACGTACGACGTCGAGTCGACCAAACCCGTCGATCGTTCCTTGAGGTCCGCGCCGGCGCAGAACACCGGCGCGGTGTGAGTGAGAACGACGACGCGGGCGCCGTTGCGTTCTGCCTCGTCGAGCGCAGCATGGAGGTCGACGAGGAGCTGCTGCGAGAGGGCATTGCGATTGCCAGGCGAATCGAGTGTGATCGTGGCGATCTCATCGGAATTCACGACATTGACCAGCAGCCCCACAACGGGGACTGTAACCGCCTACGTCGTGATCTCCCGAAGAAAGCGTTCGACCTCGTGCCGCTCCTTCGTGCGGTGCATCGGTGGCAGCGCGCTGAGCACTTGCCAGCGGTAGCTGGCCTTGCCGAGTCGCCGGTCGAAAACCGCGACGACGCCCCTGTCGGCCGCGTTGCGGATCAACCGACCTGTTGCCTGGGCGAGCAGCATCGCCGCTCGTGGCACGTCGATCTCGGCGAAGGCGGCGGCACCCAGCAATTCACGGCGAGCGCTGAGCAACGGGTCGTCGGGACGAGGAAACGGGATCCGGTCGATCGTGACCAAGGACAGCGTACGCCCAGGTATATCGACGCCCTGGAAGAACCCGGCCGTGGCGAACAAGCACGATGACTCGTCGTCGGTGAACGCCTTGACCAACGCCGTCTTGGGAAGATCGCGCTGCGTGAGGATCGGCACGTCGACACGCTCCTTCACCGCCGCCGCGGCAGCGTCCATCGCCTTCCAGCTGGTGAACAAGGCGAGTGTGCGCCCACCGGCAGCGCCGATCAACGCTGCCAGCTCGTCGTGGACCGCGCCGGCGAATTCCGCTGATCGCGGATCAGGGAGATGCATTGCGCAGTAGAGGATCGCGTTGGCGGCGTAGTCGAACGGGCTTCCGACGTCGATCTGGCTGTACGTCCCATCGTGGAGACCCACTCGATGGGCGAGCGTAGCGGGCAACGTCGCGCTGGTGAGGATGGCCGTTCGTTTCGTCCAGACGCCGCCTGCCAGTACCGGGCCGACGTCGAGTGGGGCGATTTCGAGTCGCGGATGGTCCGGGCTTCCTGAGACGAAGGCCACGTATCCGTCGCGTGAGCCCAGGGCGCTGTCGATGCTCTCCTGTACCCGGGTCGCCACCTGCTGGGCGCGAAGTTTCCGTTGCTGTGCCTCGAGCACGTCGGTGTCGATTGCCCGGAGGGCCGACTGGGCCTTCTCGATTCGTCCGCGGGCGTCGATCAGCGCTTCTTGAACTGTGTCCGGGAACGGCGTGCTCAGCCGATCCCCAACGAACGACCGCAGAGCCTCGCGGATGGCCGGAGCCGCTTCGGCGAGCCCGCCGACGATTACCGGATCATCGATCACCCGGCGAACGATCGCCGCCAGATTGGTGAATCGGCCCGGCCCGATCTGAACGCCGACGGTGTCGCTCATGATGTCTTCGAGCTGATGGGCCTCGTCGATCACGACGACGTCGTGGTCCGGTAGCAGCATGTTGCCACTGGCGACGTTGAGGCCGTAGAGGTGCAGGTTGACGACCACGACGTCGGCGACGGTCGCCCGGGTGCGAGCCAGTTCGGCGAAGCAGACGGCGCCCATCGGGCACTTCGTGCCACCTGGGCACTCGTCGCTGCCGACACTCACGGCCTGCCACGACCGATCACTGGGCGACCAGCTGAGGTCGGCCTGATCACCCGTCGTGGCCGTACCCGACCACTCGCACAACCGCTTGATCTCGACCTGGGTACTCGCTGCAAAATCCTCGATCTCCAACTGGCCGGCCGCGGACGATTGCAGTTCGCGAACCCGTTGCATGCAGATGTAGTTGCTCCGCCCCTTCAGCACGGCCCACTCGAATTGCTTGCCGAGGTGCGCTTCGAGGAACGGCAGATCCTTGGCTGCGAGCTGATCCTGGAGCGCCTTGGTCGCCGTGGCGACGACAACCCGCTTTCCGGCGAGCAGTGCGGGCACGAGGTAGCCGAGCGTCTTGCCGGTCCCGGTGCCGGCCTGGACGATGAGGTGCTTACCGTGGCTGATCGCCCCGCTGACGGCGGACGCCATCAGCCGTTGACCCGGTCGATCCTCGGCCGCTGGAAGCGCACCTGTGACCTGGGCGAGAGCGGACGTCACGTTCTCCGGGTCGGCCACGTCATCGACGGTATCGTTTCAATGTGCCTGGCGGGCGAGAGCGATGGCAGCGTCGAGTTCGGCGGCTCCGAAGTCGGGCCAGGTCTGCTCGGTGAAATAGACCGGCGAGCCGGCCGATTGCCACAGCAGGAAATTGGAGATCCGCCGCTCACCGGAAGTGCGCACGACGACATCGACGTGTGGAAGTTCGGGGAGGTACATCCGCCGGTCGAGGTCGTCTGCCGTGACTCGCCGGTGCCCGTCGGTGGCGATTTGGGCGACGGCGACCTCGGCGGCGTGGGCGATCTCGGCCCGGCTGCCGTAGTCGAATGCGACGGTCATCACCATGCCGGTGTTGGCTGAAGTATCGGCGATGGCCTTGGTGATCGCCTTCTGGACGTAGCGCGGCGTACGGGCTTCGGGGCTGTCGAACGGGCGTCCGATCCACTCGACGCGCACGTTCAGATCGTTGAGCTCGGCAACCCGACCGAACAACTTCTTGTGCAAACCGAGGATGTGACGCACCTCGACCCGGGGTCGAACCCAGTTCTCTGTCGAGAAGCCGAAGACGGTCAGCCAACCGATTTCGCGCTGCACAGCCAAGCGCACGACCGCAGCCAGGTTCTCCTCGCCCTCGGTGTGACCAGCGGTACGCGGAAGGCTTCGACGTCGGGCCCAACGACCATTTCCGTCCATGATGCACGCGACATGCAGAAGTCGTTGGGCGTGGTGTTTCACAGGCGACCACCCTAGTCAGCGCCGCCCGTCGGTGGCCCTCGCAGCACCATGCGGCGTGGGATGATGGCCAGCATGAGTCGCGCCACAGAACCACCTGTCGAGCTGCGACACGTCGTGATTGTCGGTGGCTCGCTGGTCGAATGGAACGACGCAGGCGAGGTCGCCTGGCGAGAACGAATCATCGACCTCGGGAAGGTCGTCGAGCACGCTGGCGCCTCGTGGCTCACGATCCGGCCGTTCGACCGGGCCACACCGCCCCACGGCGGCACGCCGGCCTCCATCACTCGCGTCGGACGATGCACGGCGGTGGTCGATCCGCAGACCGATGGTCGACAACGACTCGTCGAGGCGGTCAATGTCTTGGCCCGTGACGGGCGGGCTATCACCGACGCCAACCTGGCCGATGTCGTCAACGCTCCTTCGCCGTATGATCCGGATCTGGCGATCATCGTGGGTCCCGACATCGAGTTGCCGCTGACGCTGGTGTGGGAGTTGGCGTATTGCGAACTCGTCTACATCGATCATCCATGGGACGGGTTGCGCGGCGAGCATCTGGAGGCGGCGATCTCCGAGTTCGCCGGCAGGCATCGACGCTTCGGCGGGCTCGACTGATGGGCTCGCCTGTCTATCGCGACTCGGCGGTCGTATTGCGCACGTACAGACTCGCCGAGGCCGATCGGATCGTCGTGTTGATGACCGAGCACCACGGCAAAGTCCGTGCCGTTGCCAAGGGCGTGCGCAAGACGATGTCGAAGTTCGGCGCCCGGCTCGAACCGATGAGTCACGTCCAACTGTTGTTGGCTCACGGCCGCACCGATCTCGACATCGTCAGCCAAGCCGAGTCGGTCGAGACGCTTGCTCCACTCGTCGCCGATCTCGATCACATGACCAACGGCATGGCCATGCTCGAGGCCGTCGATCAGATGGCGCTCGAGCGCGAGCCGGCTCCGCATTTGTACCGCATGCTCGTCGGCGCGCTTCGAACGGTGGCTCGACGATCGGGCCCGTTGGTCGTCCCGGCGTTCTACTGGAAGTTGCTGGCGGCCGAGGGCATCACCCCATTGCTCGACGAGTGCGCCCGGTGCGGCGAGCCGGGCCCGCTGGTCGCCTTCGACATGGACCAGGGCGGTGCCCTGTGTCGTAACTGCCGCACCGGTGCGCCACTCAGCGAAGAAGCACTGGAGCTGATGCGGATGGTGCTCGGCGGCCGTCTCAACGACGCCTTGTCCGTCCCCGGATCGTCAGCAACGCACGAGATGGCCGCGCATGCCACCCGGGCAATGGAGCATCACATCGAGCGTCGCCTGCGGTCCGTGGCGATGTTCGAACGGATGGAAACCTGACCGACAATGCATTCGCGTCAGTGCGGGTGTCGCTCGTAGCCTTGCACGGGTATGCCTGCGACCGATCTCGATCAAGTTGTCAATCTCTGCAAGCGGCGGGGGTATGTGTACCCGTCCGCCGAGATCTACGGCGGGTTCCGCAGTACCTACGACTACGGGCCGCTCGGTGCGTTGATGTTGCGCAACATCCGCGAGGAGTGGATCCGCTCGATGGTGCAGCTACGCGACGACGTCGTGCTGATCGATGCCGCTGTGTTGGGCCCCCCGCAGATCTGGGAGGCCAGTGGCCACTTGGCCAACTTCACCGATCCCCTCGTCGATTGCACGAACTGCAAGAACCGGTTTCGCCTCGACAAGCTCGACGATCCCAACACGTGCCCCAGTTGCGGCAAGCAAGGCACGTTCACCGAGCCTCGCCAGTTCAACCTGATGTTCAAGACCCACGCCGGGCCGGTGGAGGACGCCGGGGCGGTGGCCTACCTGCGTCCCGAGACGGCGCAGGGGATGTTCGTCAACTTCAGCAACGTGCTCAACTCGACCCGTCGCAAGCCGCCGTTCGGCATCGCCCAGGTCGGTAAGAGCTTCCGCAACGAAATCACCCCGCAGAACTGGATCTTCCGCACGCGTGAGTTCGAGCAGATGGAGATGGAGTACTTCGTGCCTCCGGCGGAGAGCGCCACGTGGTACCAGTACTGGTGCACCGAACGGATGAACTGGTACTACGAACTCGGCGTCCCCGCCGAAATGCTTCGCCTGCGCGCCCACGACGACGATGAGCTTTCGCACTACTCCACGGGAACGTCTGACGTCGAGTTTCGGTTTCCGTGGGGATGGGACGAAGCGGAGGGCATCGCCCAGCGCGGCGACTTCGACCTCACCCAACATTCGAATCACTCCGGCGAGAAGCTCGACTATTTCGATCAGGCGACCAACGAACGTTACAGGCCATATGTCATCGAGCCGGCAGTCGGTGTCACCCGCCTGTTCGCCATCTTTCTCCTCGCGGCCTACGACGAGGACGTCGTCAACGACGAGACGCGAACCGTGCTCAGGCTCCATCCGCGACTCGCTCCGTACAAGGTGGCCGTCCTCCCGCTGTCGAAGAAGGACACGCTCACCCCTTTGGCCCACCAGGTTCGCAAGACGCTCAGCGAGCGCTACATGGTCGACTACGACGAGACTCAGGCAATCGGTCGGCGGTACCGGCGTCAGGACGAGATCGGCACACCGTTGTGTGTCACCATCGACTTCGAGTCGCTCGACGACGGAGCCGTGACGATCCGCGATCGGGACACAACCGAGCAGATCCGTGTGCCGGTCGACTCGTTGCTCGGTGTGATCACCTCGCGCCTCGGATTCTGACCATGTACCAGATCGGCACGGGCAGCTGATCGTGGAGACGTATCTCGATCGCATTCTCGAGCAGCACCGCGAGATCGCCCGATCGGATCAGCGATCCGTGGAAGGGCTGATCGCCGCGGCCCAGCAAATGCCCCCCGTACGGGCGTTCGGCGCCGCGCTTCGAGGTCAGTCGCAGCTGGCCGTGATCGCCGAGATCAAACGGCGATCACCGTCGAAGGGTGCACTCCTCGTCACTCTCGATCCCGCATCGTTGGCGAAGGCGTACGAGTCCGGCGGCGCCAGTTGTCTGTCGGTGCTCACCGATGGCCCCCACTTCGGTGGGTCGGTCGCCGATCTGCAGACGGCCCGACTGGCGTGCTCGCTGCCCGTTCTGCGCAAGGATTTCACAGTCTGCGAACACGACGTCGTCGACGCCCGGTTGATGGGTGCTGACTGTGTCTTGCTGATCGCCGCGGCACTCGACCGCCACGAACTGCTCGCCTTTCACGAGCTCGCTACGTCGATCGGTCTCGAGGTGCTCGTCGAGATCCACGACGAAGCCGAGTTGGAGGTCGCGCTGGCGGCCAGGGCTTCGATCGTGGGCGTCAACCAACGCGATCTGGTCACCTTCCGCGTCGATGATGCGCGCGCTGTGCGCATGGCCGCGCTGATCCCGCCGAACGTGTTGCACGTTGCCGAGAGCGGTGTTCGCAACCGCGCCGACGCGGTCAGCCTGCGCGGCGCCGGCTATGACGCCGTCCTCGTCGGCGAGTCACTGGTCACCGCATCCGACCCTGCGGCCGCGATCGCCGACCTTCGTGTGCGTTAGCCAGGAAATCGATCCCCTCAGATCGCACCCCGGCCCGATACGTTTGGAACCAGATGTTCGTCAAGATCTGCGGTATCACGAATGAGGACGATGCGCTGTTCGCTGTTGCCATGGGTGCCGACGCCGTCGGCTTCGTGTTTGCGCCGTCACCGCGCCAGATCGCGCCGCAGCAGGTCTTCAACATCACCCGCCGACTCCCGCCGGAGATCCTCACCGTCGGGGTGTTTCGTGACGAATTGCCCAGTCGGGTGATCGAGACCGTCAATCGTGCCGGCGTGAAGGCGGCGCAGCTGCACGGCCACGAGTCACCGGCGATGGTGGCCGAGGTGGCCGAGCAGATTCGCTGGGTCATCAAGGCGGTCGTTGCCGGGTCACCCGATGCCCGACGAACGAAGGCCTTCGGCACCGACCTCATCCTGGTCGACGCGCCGTCACCGGGCTCGGGCGAGCTGTTCGACTGGTCGCTCCTCGGCGAGGTGGCCGAGGGCCCTCGATTGATCCTTTCCGGCGGACTCGACCCCGACAACGTCGCCACAGCCGTCCAGAAGGTGCGCCCGTGGGGTGTCGACGTGTCGACCGGCGTCGAGAAATCACCTGGGCGCAAGGATCCGATGAAGGTCAAGGTGTTCATCGAACGGGCTCGTGCCGCGGCCCCTCAGCCGCACCTCGGGCCAGACTCGATGCCCTACGACTGGGCCGACGACGAGGAGTAGATGATGTCGCTGATGGCAGAACCGTCGGCCACCGGACGTTTCGGCGAATTCGGTGGACGTTTCGTACCTGAAACCCTGGTACCGGCATGTGAGGAGCTCGAGGCAGCCTTTCGCGAGGCGTGGGCCGATCCCGCGTTCCGTGCGGAGCTCGACCGTTTACTCAGGGAGTACGCCGGACGCCCGTCGATTCTCACGGAATGTGCCAATCTCAGCAACCAGCTCGGTATCCGCCTGCTGCTGAAACGCGAGGACCTCAATCACACCGGGTCGCACAAGATCAACAACGTGCTCGGCCAGGCGTTGCTTGCCAAGCGGATGGGTAAGAATCGCCTCGTTGCCGAGACTGGCGCCGGTCAACACGGCGTCGCCAGCGCCACCGCTGCGGCGCTCCTCGGAATGGAGTGCAAGGTCTACATGGGCGCCGTCGACGTCGAGCGTCAGGCACTGAACGTTTTCCGGATGAAACTGCTCGGCTCGGAGGTCCAGGGTGTGTACAGCGGTAGTCGCACGTTGAAAGATGCCGTCAACGAGGCCATGCGCGACTGGGTGGCGTCCGTCGAGTCGACGCATTACTGCCTCGGCTCGGTGATGGGGCCGCACCCATACCCGTGGATGGTCCGCGAGTTCCACCGAGTGGTTGGCGACGAGGCTCACCAGCAGTGTTTCGACCTCTTCGGCGATGTGCCCGATGTCGTGGTCGCTTGTGTCGGGGGTGGCTCGAATGCGATCGGCATCTTCTCGGGTTTCGTCGACGAACGCTCACGCCTCGTCGGTGTCGAGCCCGCTGGGGGTGCCGCTGTCGGTCGCGGTCAACCCGGGGTCGTGCATGGCATGCGCAGTTATCTCATGCAGGACGAGTACGGCCAAGTGCTGGAGGCGGAATCGATCTCCGCAGGTCTCGATTATCCCGGTGTCGGCCCAGAGCACAGCTACCTGGCCTCGATCGGCCGCGCCGAGTACCCGTCGGTCACCGATGCCGAGGTCATCGACGCGTTTCAACTGCTCGCCCGTGCTGAGGGCATCATTCCGGCGCTGGAGTGTGCCCACGCGCTGGCGTGGATCACTCGTGAGGCGCCGAACATGCAGGGTGCCACCGTGTTGATGAACCTGTCGGGCAGAGGCGACAAGGACGTCGCCCAGATGATGGACATCTTGTCCCGATGACAGGGGTCTTGGAGTCTGTCCTGCGCCTGAAGCGCGATACTGGGCGCAAGCTGCTGGTGCCGTACATCACCGGCGGCCTTCCGGGCTGGCAGGAATCCGTGCGCGCCGTGGCGGCCGCCGGTGCCGACGCCATCGAGATCGGCCTGCCGTTCTCGGATCCGGTGATGGACGGTCCCGTCATCCAGCAGGCCTCGCAGATGGCGCTCGAGGCCGGCGCAACGCCGGTGTCGATCCTCGACGAAACCCGTGATCTCGACGTCGGGATCCCGTTGGCGGTGATGACGTATTACAACACGGTCCATCACGCCGGCCACGAGCGCTTCGCGCATCAACTCGTCGCCGCCGGGGTGGTCGCCGCGTTGGTGCCTGATCTGCCACTGGAGGAATCTGGGCCGTGGTGCACGGCCGCCGACCAGGCGAGCATCGAGACCGTCATGTTCGCCGCACCGACTGCTGCCGACGAGCGCCTGCCGCGCATCGTCGCCAGAACTCGCGGATTCGTGTACTCCGTCGGCCTGCTCGGCGTCACCGGTGAACGTGACCATCTCGCCTCGACGGCTGCTTCACTCGCTCGCCGGTTGAAGGCGATCACTGATGTGCCGGTGTTGATCGGCGTCGGTGTTTCCAACGCAGCTCAGGCGCGCCAGGCCGTGCAGGTTGCAGACGGTGTCGTGATGGGCGCCTCGGTCATTCGCCGGCTACTCGACGGTGGAGCCGACGCTGTCGGCGACTACATCGCCGAAGTCCGCGCAGCGATCGATGGGTGAGTCGTGCGAGCTGTGTGAGGCGGCTCGAATGACGGAATGGTTCTTCGAGAACGAGATGTGCTGGATCGCCGAGTGCGAGCAGTGCTACGTGCCGATGGTCGTGTGGAAACGACATGAGCCATCACCGCCGGACGACGTCCGCGCCACGATGATCGAACTCCTGGGCGCCGTTGTGAATTCTGCGTATGCCTTCGACGGCTTCTACATCGACGACGACATGCGCTCGATACCGGCGCACTACCACGCTCATGCCCGTCCGCGCGGCGGATTCTTCGGCCACGGACTGCGTCGCAAGAACTGCGGGCGGTGAACTGAGCAGGCGAGCCCTGCGGCTCGCCTGGTCGAGTTGTTCGGTGCGGGCTGTAGTTGCAGCCCAAAGTGCACTCAGTAAGGCTTGAGGATAGGTCCACGCATGGGAGGGTTCCTTTGTTTCGTCGGCTGCGGCTCCGCCGAGTCGTCGTCAAGATATCACACTCCGTGGCTGCGAATGCAACTTGCTTGAGCTATTCCATCGGAAATCTTTACAGAAGTCATAACGGCACCCTCCGTGGCGATTCGCGCCTCGCTCGATCGGTAACATCAGGTCATGCTCACGTCCGGTCAACCAGCACCAGAGTTCTCCTTGACAAACCAGAAGAACGAAACCCAGGATCTGGCCGCGCTGCGTGGTCGCAACGTGCTGGTGTACTTCTATCCGCGTGCGGACACCCCCGGATGTACCCAGCAGGCATGTGGGCTGCGTGACATCGCCGAACGGATCGGCGACACCGTGATCCTCGGCATCAGCCCCGACAAGCCGCCGGCGCTGGCCCGCTTCCAAGAAAAATACGCGTTGAACTTCGACCTGTTGTCGGATGTCGATCATTCGACCGCTGAGGCGTACGGAGTGTGGAAACAGAAGAAGAACTACGGCAAGACGTACATGGGCATCGAGCGATCGGCATTCCTGATCGACACTCACGGAACAGTCAAGAATGCGTGGTACAAGATCAGTCCGAAAGACACGCCAGTCCGACTGCTGGAAGCACTGGGAGCATGACGGTTCTTCCCGAACCGGTCGATGTGCTGCCGCACCGTCCGCCGTTCCTGTTCGTCGACCGACTCGTGGCTCTGGAGCCGGGCGTGAGCGCCGCCGCCACGTGGCGACTGACGGGAGACGAGTGGTTCTTTTCAGGTCACTTTCCCGGTCGACCGACGTTGCCGGGGGTATTGATGTGTGAAGCGATCGCCCAGGTGGGCGCCATCGCCGTGCTCACCGATCCGCGGTTCGCCGGCAAGCTGCCACTGTTCGGGGGGCTGGACGGCGCCCGTTTCCGGCGCCAGGTCGAACCTGGTGACGAGCTGGAGCTACGCGTGGAGTTGCTGCGGATGTCGGCCCGCGCAGGCAAGGGTCGCGGTTCGGCGACACTCGGTGGGCAGACCGCATGTGAGTGCGAGCTGATGTTCGTGCTCGTCGACGGCTGAGTTTCACGCCGCGGCGAGCCAGAACGGCGCGGCGACGAGCGTGCAATGCTCGCACGGCCTGCCGCGCTCGACGAGTTCGGCAGCGGCGATCAGACCGTGGCGGAACGCCACCTCTTCGACGACATCGGGATCGTCGCACGGCCCGCCGAACCACTGATCGACGACGTCGATGAGGCCCACGTGGTCGCTGCAATCGAGCCTGGTGTGCACCAGATCGGGCCGATCGATGTCGAAGATCACGAATCGTGAGGGGCGGGTCGGGGTGTGGCGCTGTGTCATGCCGTGATCATCGCAAGGGGGTGTCACGCGGTACGCGGGCGGGTGGATCCACGGACCGATCGATCCACGGCAAGGAGCCCCACACACTGCGGTGGAAGGCGATGTAGCCCGGCGAAACCCAGTCTCCGCGAGCGGGGGCCCGTGCATCGAGACGGGGGAGCTCCTGGTACACGGCCGCAGGTAGTTGGTGGTGGGCGGTGTGGAAGTTGTTGTTCCAGTAGAGCCAGCGAACCAATCTGTTCGACACGATCGTGCGGGTGTTCTCGGCGGCGGTGACGGTGCCGACCGTGGCGCCATAGTGCTCGGTGACCAGGACCAGCGGGACCAGGATCATCACCGCGATCAGCCACGGCACGAGCCAGACGGCGCACAACACGCCGAGGTCGACGAACGCCGCACGGAGAACGCCGAGCAGGACGAACAGGCACAGCGCGGTGTCCGTCACGGCGGCGTGCCTGTCGGAACGCGACCGCATCCATGTCGGCGGATGCCCCGCCGCGGCCACGATTCCGTAGCCGTGTAGCCGGACGAGGAACGCCAGGCCACCGAGTGTCAGCAACGGGTACTCGAGCCGAGATCTGAACAGCAGTGGAGGTCCTTCCGGATCGTCGAGCGCCACCGTGTATCGGTGGTGGGCGAGGTGGTAGGGCCGGTAGACGCCCCACGGCATCAGCACCGATGCCCCGGCAAGCGCACCGACCCAACGGTTCGCGCTCCGGGCTCGGAACAGATGCCGGTGTGTGGTCTCGTGCACTATGGCGCCGTTACCGACGAGCAACCACGCCATGACGATCCACACCGGTATCCGCAACGGCAGCGGTGTTCTCGTCGCCCCGACGGCCAGGATGGCGTACAGCGACCACGCCGCGAGCAGATGCGTTGAAGCGGCCGCGGTGCGAGGAGCGGTCAGCGCCCGGTCCCGAACTTCGGACAACGCCATCAGGCGGGACCGATGATGATGCTTCCGTTGTGCCCGCCGAAGCCGAGACTGTTGGAGATGGACGGGGCCGGGGTCCACGAGCGCGCCGAGCCGACCACGAGGTCGATCGAGAACTCCGGATCGACCGTCGTCGTCCCGGCGGTCGGCGGAATCGCACGATGCTCGATGGCCAGCAGCATGGCAACGGCCTCGAGTGCGCCCGCTGCGCCGAGCGCGTGGCCGGTGACGCCCTTGGTCGAGGTCGTCGGCACCCCGTGTGGCCCGAACACCGCCGTCACCGCCGCGGCCTCGGCTGCGTCGTTGAGTGGCGTCGATGTGCCGTGAGCGTTGATATGACCGATGTCGCCGGGTTCGAGACCGGCATCGTTGAGCGCCAGGCGCATGCAGGCAATCGCGCCGACACCTCCCGGCAAAGGAGCGGTGATGTGATGAGCGTCGGCGTTGCTTGCCGCCCCCAACAACTCGCCGACGATGTTCGCACCGCGACGCTCGGCTACCGACCATTCCTCGAGCATCAGCACTGCAGCACCCTCACCGAGCACGAAACCGTCGCGGTCGACATCGAATGGGCGGCTGAAACCGGCCGTTGAGAGCGCCGTCATGTTGCCGAAGCTGGTGACGCCGATCTCGCACCCGGCGGACTCGGCACCTCCCGTCACCACGGCATCGCACATACCCCACGCGATCAGTCGCGCGGCATAGCCGATGGCGTGTGTCGATGCGGCACACGCAGTCGTGATCGTCTCGTTCGGACCCTGGAGGCCGTAGCGCATCGAGATCGCCGCGCCCGGCGCATTCGGCATCATCATCGGCACCGTGAACGGCGACACGCGGCGCTCGCCCTTGGTGAGCATGATCTCGATCTGTTCCTGAGTCGAACGAAGCCCACCGACGCCTGTGGCGAAGATCGTGCCGAAGCGATGTGACTCGACATCGGGCCGGCCGGCATGCTCGAAGGCCTCGGCCGCCGCGGCGACCGCGAACTGTTCGACACGGTCGGCGCGCCGGGCTTCCTTGGGATTTGCGAAGTAGGGGAGCGGATCCCAATCGGCGACGTCGATGCTGCGCTGCTCGGTGATGCCCGGCCCGTTGAGGCCGTCCCAGAACGCCTTTCGACCGATACCGCAGGGGGCGATGACGCCGTAGCCGGTGATTGCAACGCGCCGGCCGGCCCCTTTCATCAGAGCTTGCCGACGACCAGGTCGTATGCCTGGCCGACAGTTTCGATGCCCTCGAGATCTTCCTCGGGGACCTCCACGCCGAACTCTTCCTCGAGTGCCATGACCAACTCGACGAGGTCGAGGCTGTCGGCGTCGAGATCGTCGCCGAACTTGGCTTCCGGAACGACTTGGTCTTCCGAGACCGAGAGCACCTCGACGGCGCACTTGCGGAAGCGGGCGAACATTGCTTGATCCACGACTATCTCCTTGTGTTCGTGATGCGGACGATGTTAGTGACTGCGCGTGCCCAATGACCGTGCCTGCTAGTGACCCATACCCAACCCACCATCGACCGGGATCACTGCACCGGTGATGTAGGCGGCGTCGGGCGAGGCGAGAAAGGTGACCACGCCGGCGATTTCGTCGGCAGTGGCCATCCGGGCAAGCGGAACCGCGGCGGTGAGGTCGGCGATCCGCTTCTCGCCCAGGGCCGCGGTCATGTCGGTCTCGACCGGGCCCGGCGCGACGACATTGACGGTGATGCCACGCGAGCCGAGCTCGCGGGCGAGCGAGCGGGCCAAGCCGACGAGCCCTGCTTTGGAAGCGGCGTAGTTGGCCTGGCCGGCAGATCCGAGTAGGCCAACCACGGAAGACATGAAGATGATCCGCCCGGCCCTGGCACGGAGCATTCCCTGCGTCGCTCGTTTGGCGACGCGATACGCGGCGGTCAGATTCGCATCGATCACCGAGGCGAAGTCGGTCTCGCTCATCCGCAGCAGGAGACCGTCTTTGGTGATTCCTGCGTTGGAGACCAACACCTCCACCGGGCCGAACTCGGCCTCGACCGCATCGAAGGCGGCGCTGACCGAATCAGCCGAGGTGACGTCGCAACGCACAGCGAACACCCCGTCGGGCGGGGCTGACGAGTTGTAGGTGACAGCTACCCGATCGCCGAGACCGATGAAACGCTGTGCGCAGGCAAGACCGATGCCTCGGGATCCTCCGGTGACCAGGACGACTCTGCTCACGCAGGCCCGCCGGCAGGGGCGCCGCCGCCCCAGCGCAGCACGGCGCTGGCAGCCGTCATCCCGCCGCCGAAGCCAACGAGCAGGATGAGGTCGCCCTCCTTGACGCGGCCGGTGTCGAGAGCCTCAGCGAGAGCCAGTGGCACTGAAGCCGACGATGTGTTGCCGGTGCGGTCGAGAACCATCACCGCACGCGCGATCTCGATTCCGAGACGATCGCAGGCAGCCTGGATGATTCGGGTGTTGGCCTGATGAGGTACGACGAGTGCGATGTCGTCTGCCGTGAGCCCGGCATGGTTGAGCGACTTGGTCGCCGAGTCGGCCATGATCCTGACCGCTCGTCGGAACACCTCTTTTCCCTCCATGTGGATGAAGCCACCGACATCGGCCCACAGCAGGCGGCCGAGTGAGCCGTCGGCGTCGAGATCCCAGGCGAGCAACTGCCCTGGACCCTCGACGGCCTCGAGCACGACGGCTCCGGAGCCATCGCCGAACAAGATCGCGGTGTTGCGGTCCTCCCAGTCGACGATCCGCGACAAGCAGTCGGTACCGATGAGCAGCACCTTGCGAGCACCCATGGCAATCATCCCGTGGGCGGTGACGAGTCCGTACATGAAACCGGAGCATGCGGCATTGACGTCGAGCGCACCACAGCGAAGACCGAGTTCGTTCTGAACCGCTGCGGCGGTACCCCACTGGGTGTCGGGCGTCGTCGAGGCCAGGATCAGCGCGTCGATCTCGGCGAGATCGACGCCAGACATGTCGAGCGCGGCCCGACCCGATTCGATCGAAAGCCCGATGGTGGTGCCGCCGACATGTCGCTGACGGATGCCGGTGCGTTCGACGATCCACTCGTCGGACGTGTCCATCATCTGTTCGAGATCTTTGTTGGTGAGGATCTTGGGGGGCAACGCTGTGCCCCAACCCGTGATCACTGCACCGCGGACTCCGGAAGGTAATGCTGGCATGTCAATCAGTCCTCAACCATGCGATGGGTTGTCTCATTGTGACTCGCTCGCCGTCGACTGCAATATAGCTCTGCAAGACGCCGGCGAAGGGAGAACGCACTTCGGCATCGCCGACCTGACCGAGCACGTCGCCGACGTTGAGTTGGCTGCCGTCGGCCAGCCCGACGATGGGCGTGAACAACCCGGCGGCAGGGCTCACGACGAGACGCTCGTGCGCGAAGAGGTGCTCGCCCTCGTGTTGGGCACCGCTGCGCGTCGACCCGGCATTGACCCATTCGAGCAACTTTTCGAGGTCTTCGGGTGTGGAGACAGCAATCGTGCGGGCCGATTCGACCGTGCGCTTGGCCATGCCCGTCAACACGCCGCCGGGGCCGAGCTCGACGAATTCGGTGACACCGTTTGCTTCCAAGGCCAGCAGGCAGTGCTTCCAGCGAACGGGGCTGCTCAACTGGGCCGAGAGCAGGCTCGACCACTCTGTGCCGGTGTTGTGGGCGAGCGCGTCGACGTTGGAGATGACCGGTACCTCAGTGTCGCGGGGGTTGGCCTCGGCGATGGCCTTGCGCAAACGGTCGCGGGCGGCGGTCATGAATGGCGTGTGAAACGCGCCCGAGACCTGCAGCGGCATGACCTTCTTGGCCCCCAGCTCCTTTGCCACCATCCCGGCAGCGGCGACGCCTTCTGCGGAGCCGGCGATGACGACCTGACCGGGCGCGTTGAAGTTGGCGACCCACACGTCGCTGTCGGCACGCCGGCAGGCCACCTCTACCTGGTCGTCGTCGAGGCCGAGCACGGCGGCCATCGTGCCCGGGTTCTCGATGCCTGCCTGATACATCGCATCGGCCCGCTCGCACACCAGGCGCACGGCTTCGTCGAACCCGAGTGCGCCTGTAGCGGTCAGCGCGGTGTACTCGCCGAGGCTGTGACCTGCGCAGAAGCTGGGTTCGAGACCGAGCCGCTCGGCCGCGTCGAGGACCATCAGGCTGGACACGAACGTCGTCAGTTGGGCGTGCCGAGTGTCTCTCAGCTCTTCGACGTCGGCATCGAGGAGGAGACGGGCGACGTCACGCTCGGCAACGTCGGAAGCCTCATCCACGAGCTCCCAACTCTCGTGGTCGACCCAGGGCCTGCCCATACCCGGTCGCTGAGATCCCTGGCCGGGGAACGTGAAGGCAAGCATGATTCCGACACGATAGACCGTTTCCCACGGCATCGAATTGCTACCAGCGGGTAAGGGGCGTGAAGTGCCTCGCTTCGGCCGATACGATCGCGGCGTCACTCGCCCGAGTGGCGGAATGGCAGACGCGACGGACTCAAAATCCGTTGTCCGAAAGGGCGTGTGGGTTCGAGTCCCACCTCGGGCACCACTCCAACCCCGTCGGGCGCGAAATCGGTACTGGCAGTACTCACATCGCACCCGAACAGGCCCAACGGGTTCGATTTCGGTAGTGGCGGTTCCTGAATCGCGCCCAACCGCTCGGCCCGGCCTACGTCTGATCCGACGTTACGTGCTTGCGCACAGGAACGACTCGGCGAGGGCCAGCAGGTTCGGTTGGGTGGTGTCTCGAAGGTTGATCGCAATCACCGTGCCTGCGGTCCCGTCGGACGAGACGAGAGCGATCGACTCGGTGCCGTTGACGGAGCCACCGTGGCCGTAGAACGTGCCGCACGAAAGGTAGTAGGTAGCCAGACCGAGCCCGTACGACTCGTTGGATTGCGTCGTTGCGCGCTTCATGTCGTCGACGAGTGGAGAAGGAAGTAGACGCCCCGACGTGATGGCTTGCATGATCGTCAGCAATTCGTCGGCTGTGGAGATCACGCCTCCGCTGCCGCCGTTGCCCAGGGCCAGGAAGTCGGCCGTCATATCGACCGGCGACCCACTGTTGGCGTCGTAGCCGTGCATGTCCGGGAGAGCACCGTCGGTGGATGCCAGCGTCGTGTGCTTCAGTTCGAGGGGCTCAACGATCCGCATGCGAAGCAGTTCGGCGAGAGGCTGACCGGTCGCCTGTGTAAGCACCATTGCGGCGAGCTGAAAGTTCGGGTTGCTGTAGTGGTAGCCCATTCCCGGTTCGAAATAGCGATCGTGGGTCTCAGCGAGGGCGACGTACAGCCGGTCCGGCATCACCACCGGCTCGTCCGCCAGATAGCGAGTTGCCAAGTCCGTGGCCTCGTCGCGCAACACCGGATCAGTCAGGTTGGTGATGTCGGTAGCGAGGTTGCTCTCGTCCCCGACGTTGAACACACCGCTCGTGTTATCGAGAAGCATGCGCACGGAAATCGGCGGTTCGGATCGCAGCACGCCCGGGAAGCTGACGATGTCGTCGAGTGAGATCTCGCCGCGGTCGACCGAGTCGAGCATCGAGCGCGGCGACGATTGGTTTGGTGATGCTGGCGATGCGAAACCGGCTCGTTTCCGTGAGTGCCGTGCCGGCCAGATCGGCGTGGCCCGAGACACCGCTCCACTCCGTGTCGCCCTCGCGTACCACGGCGACGGCACCAGGCGCGCCGTACGACGTTCGCAGCTCGTCGAGCATCGCCTGACGGTCGACCACAACGGTTGTTGGAGGGGAGGCCACGCTCGGCACGGTGGTCGAGGGGGCCGCGGTCGTCGACGAAGCGGCGGACCCGCCAGTGGAAACCGGCCGCGCCCGTCCGCCACCGCCACAGCCGGTGATCGCAACGAAGATGCTGACCAGCCAGATCACGGCTCGCGTCGCGCCATATCACCAGCGTGACGGAAGCCGATTCGAATGAACAGGGGCGTTGGACCCATGGCCATGACCACGGAGTGCCACCTCGCGCACTCTCCGTACACTACGGACGATGGGGAGAGCGTCGGTCGAACGAAAGTTGCGCAAGACCAGTACGCGGCTGCGCGGCCTGCGCGCCGAGCTCGCCGTCATCGACGAGCAGCTCGCTCATCTCGTCGATGACGCCGAAGACAAGAGCGTGAGGGCCTTGGTGGCCGACAATCCGGCGGCCGCTGCCGAACACCGCGAGGCCGTCGGGCACTCTGCTGCAATGACCGACCACCGGCGTCATGTTCTCGCCGAGATCGATGCCCTGGAAGCTCGTCAGGACGAACTACTGGATGAACTTCGCCTACTGTGATCGGTGTTCAACCGGCTCGACCAAGACCATTCTGGATCAACCTATGCGAAGGGACTGCCGCCAGTGACGATTCGTGTTGTCATCGCCGAGGATGAGGCAATCATCCGTCTCGACTTGCGTGAGACCCTCGAGGAGGAGGGTTACGACGTGGTTGGCGAGACCGGCCGTGGCGACGAGGCAGTCACCCTGGTACGCGACCTGCGACCGGATCTGGCGATCCTCGACATCAAGATGCCTGGCATCGACGGTCTCGAGGCGGCGCGGGTGATCACCGCCGAACGGATCTGCGGCGTGCTGATGCTGACTGCCTTCAGTCAGCGCGAGGTGATCGAAGAGGCCCGCGACGCCGGGGCCTTGGCGTACCTCGTGAAGCCGTACCAGAAGAGCGATCTCATCCCGGCGATCGAAGTTGCCATCGGACGATTTCGCGAGATGCAACACCTCAGTGGTGAGGTCGATGCGCTCGGAGAGCAGTTGGAGTCGCGAAAGATCATCGATCGCGCCAAGGGCGTGCTGATCGACGAGTGCGGCATGCGGGAGAGTGAGGCGTTCACGTTCATCCAACGCACGGCAATGAGCGAGCGATCGCGGATGCGTGAAGTTGCCGAGCGGGTACTGGCCGGCACGCTGCGCCCGTGAAACTGCTCTTGCTCGATGGCAATTCCCTGACCTACCGCGCCTTCTATGCCCTCCCGACCGACATGGCAACGGCCTCTGGGCAGGTGACCAACGCTGTGTTCGGGTTCACGTCGATGTTCGCCTACCTGCTGAAGGATCAAAATCCCGATGGTGTGATGGTGGCGTTTGATCGACCGGAGAAGACGTTCCGACACGACGCCAACCCGCTGTACAAGGCTCAACGTGAAGCTGCCCCCGACATCCTCCGCCAGCAGATGGGTCTGGTCCGCGAGGTGCTCGACGCGCTGCATGTGCATGTCGTCGACCTGGCCGGCTGGGAAGCCGACGACATCCTGGCCACAGTTGCCGAGCACGCCAAGGCGGAAGGTCACGAGGTGATCATCGTCACCGGCGATCGCGACAGCTACCAATTGGTTGACGATCCCGGCGTGAAGGTGCTCTACAACCGGCGCGGCGTCAGCGACTATGCCCTCTACGACGAGGCGGGGATCAAGGAGAAGACCGGCGTCACCCCGGCCCAGTACACCGAGTACGCAGCCCTGCGCGGCGACCCGAGCGACAACCTCGACGGAGTTCCTGGTGTCGGGGAGAAGACTGCCGCAAAGCTGATCAACACGTACGGCGGCCTCGACGGGATCTTCGAAAACGTCGATGCGCAGACACCGAAGTTGCGGTCGTCCCTCGCCGAGCACGAGGCGCGAGTGCGCAGCAACGCGGAGTTGATGGTGCTTCGTCGCAACGCGCCGATCGAGGTCGACTTCGACTCGTTGACGATCGAGCCCGATGTCGCCGAGGTCCGCCGGCTGTTCGACTTCCTCGAGTTCCGAGCCCTGACCGACCGCCTGTTCGAGGCCCTCGGCACGCCCGGCGCCCAGCAACCGTCGGCCGAAGCGCAGGTGTTGGAGGCCGAGATCGCCGACCTCGTCGACCCTGCGTCCGCCGTGGCTGCCATCGCCGCGCAGGATTCCCTCGACGTGGTCGTCTCCTGGTCGGGCGATCCCGGTCGCAGCGATCTGGTCGGCCTTGCCGTGGTGACGGATCGCGACGCGTGCGAGGTGGCGTGGATCCCGGCCGAAGTTGTCGCCGATCCCGACGTGCTCGCTGCGATCGCGGCACACCCCGCATTGCGGGGCCACAACGCCAAGGCGCTCATGCGCTGGTCCCTCGGCCACGGCGTGTCGCTCACCGGTCTGCAGATGGACGTCGCCATCGCCGCCTATCTGATCGATCCGGCGGATGTCCGTTACGCCTTGGCCGACCTGCTGCAGCGGTACACGCCCTTTCAACTGCCGTCGAACGACGCATCGTCGGCAGGCCAGCTCGACTTCAGCGAGGAAGGCGACGACGACCGGCGGGTCGCGTGCCGCGGCGCACTCGCCGTCGCTCATCTGTCCATGGCACTCCAGGCTGCGCTCGACAAGCAGGGAATGGCCGAGCTGTACGCCACGATCGAGAATCCGTTGGTCGGCGTGCTCGCCGAGATGGAGCACGTCGGCATTGCCGTCGACATGGATGAACTACGGCGGCTGAACCAACACCTCACGTCCGAGAGCGAGCGACTGGCAGCCGAATTGCAGCGCGTCGTCGGACGGCCGTTCAACTTCAACTCGCCGGTCCAGCTGCGCGAACTGCTCTATACCGAGAAGCAGTTGGCGCCGCAGAAGAAGACCAAGACCGGCTACTCGACGGATGCTGCGACGTTGCTGAGGTTGCGCGACGAATGGCCCGAGTTCATCGATCCGTTGATGCAATACCGCGAGATGGAGAAGTTGCGCGGCACATACGGCACCGGGCTGATGGCAGAGGTCGCTGCCGACGGCAGGATCCATGCGACGTTCAACCAAACCGTTGCCCGTACGGGACGGTTGAGCAGCGATCAGCCGAACCTGCACAACATTCCCGTCCGTAGCGACGAAGGGCGCCAGTTCCGTAAGGCATTCGTGCCCGCCCCCGGGTACGTGCTGCTCGTGGCCGATTACAACCAGATCGAGCTGCGGTGCATCGCTCATCTTGCTGCTGATCCGGGCCTGATCGAAGCGTTTCGAAGCGGGGTCGACATCCACAACGCGACTGCCTCGAGGGTGTTCGGCGTCGAGCCCGGCGATGTCACCGTCGAGATGCGATCGAAGGCGAAGATGGTCAGCTACGGCCTGGCCTACGGCATGGAGTCGTACGGCCTCGGTCAGCGCCTGGGAATTCCCACTGCCGACGCCGCGGTGATCCTCGATGCTTATTTCGTGGCCTTCCCCAATGTGAAGGCCTACATGGATCGCACCGTCATCGAGGCCCGCATGAGGGGGTACACGGAGACGCTGTTCGGGCGTCGTCGCCCGATCCCGGAGCTGTCGAACTCCAATTTCAGAATCCGCCAAGCCGGCGAGCGTCAGGCGATGAATGCCGGAATCCAGGGCCTCGCAGCCGACATCTTCAAGGTCGCCCTGGTTCGCATTCACGCCGCCTTGTCCGAGTCGCACGTGGCCAGCAGGCTGATCCTGCAGGTGCACGACGAGGTGTTGGTCGAGGTTCCCGAATCGGAGCGCGAAACGGTCGGACCGATCGTGATCGACATCATGCGAAATGCTGCCCAGCTCGACGTCCCCCTCGAGGTCAACGTCTCGTGGGGCGCCAGCTGGGCCAGCGCGAAGGGCTGAATGCTGCCCCAGACCTCCCAACCGGGGCCCGTCGGAGTGTCTCCCGCCCACCCGGGTGCGCGGCAAACACTCCGATGAGTCACTGGTTCGAACCTATTGCCGAGCACCTGGGTTCGGCGTACCTGCGGTACTCGTTCACCAAGGGAACGACCCAGGAAGTCGATTTCGTTGTCGAATCGCTCGGTCTGAAGCCTGGTGATCGTGTGCTCGACGTTGGATGCGGCCCAGGCAGGCATGCTCACGAGATGGCTCGCAGGGGTCTCGTCGTCCACGGGGTCGACATCAGCCAGCGATTCATCGACCTGGCCACCGAGGCCGCTCCGCCCGGCGCGACATTCGAACGTCTCGACGCTCGCAGCCTCCCGTTCCGTTCCGAGTTCGACGCAGCTGTCTGCCTGTGCCAGGGAGCCTTCGGGTTGATGAAGGTCGATGAGGGCAATGAGGCCGTGCTGACGGGAATTGCCAAGGCCCTGAGACCGGGGGGCATGCTGGCGCTGTCGGCCTTCAGCAGCTACTTCGCCGTCAAGTATCACGAGACGGCGACCTTCGACGCGGCAACGGGGGTCAGCCACGAACGCACCGAGATCCGCGATGAAGACGGCCGCGCCGCCGAGGTCGATCTGTGGACGGCGTGCTTCACACCGCGGGAACTCCGCCTGCTGTGCGAGGCAGTCGATCTCGACGTGGTCGGCATCTGGAGCGTTGAACCAGGCGCCTACGGGCTCACCCCGCCGACTACCGAGACGCCTGAATTCTTGGTGATCGCCCGTCGTCGCTGATGGCAGGCGCAATCGTCGCTGGTATCCTCTAACGGTCCGGAATTCGCCGGGCCATTCTTGCAGTGCTATTCGAAAGCGATCGTCCTTTGTCCGATACCACGACCTTCTCCGTAGCCAGCGGTGCCATGGGCACCTTCGACGAAGAAGGGAATTATCAGCCTCGCCAAGTCATCGACGACGACCTGGGCATGTCCTTCGCCGACGCGATCGAGGGCACCATGGTCGAGGTCGAGGATGGTCAGCTGGTCCTCGGGTCGGTTGTCAAGATCGACAAGGACGAGGTCCTGCTCGACATCGGCTACAAGAGCGAAGGCGTCATTCTCGCCCGCGAGCTGAGCATCCGAAACGATGTCAACCCGCACGAGATCGTCAAGCTCGGCGAGAAGATCGAAGCGCTGGTCCTGCAGAAAGAGGACAAAGAGGGCCGGCTGCTGCTCTCCAAGAAGCGCGCCCAGTACGAGCGGGCATGGGGCACGATCGAGAAGATCAAGGAAGCCGACGGCATGGTCGAGGGTCCGGTGATCGAGGTCGTCAAGGGTGGCCTGATCGTCGACATCGGCCTGCGTGGGTTCCTTCCCGCATCGCTGGTCGAGTTGCGTCGGGTCCGCGACCTGGCTCCGTACATCGGCAAGGTCGTGCAGGCCAAGATCATCGAGCTCGACAAGAACCGCAACAACGTCGTGCTCAGCCGGCGCGCATTCCTGGAAGAGACGCAGAAGGAATCGCGCGACAGCTTCCTGACAAACCTCAAGCCGGGCGAGATCCGCGAGGGTGTCGTTTCCAGTGTCGTCAGCTTCGGTGCATTCGTCGACCTCGGCGGCATGGATGGCCTCATCCACGTCAGCGAGTTGTCGTGGAAGCACGTCGATCATCCCGGTGCCGTCGTTGCCGTCGGTGACCCAGTCACCGTTCAGGTTCTCGACGTCGACTTCGAGCGGGAGCGCATCAGCCTGTCGTTGAAAGCCACCCAGCAGGACCCGTGGCAGGAGTTCGCCAGCACCCACGAGGTGGGCCAGTTGGTGTACGGCCGGGTCACCAAGCTCGTTCCGTTCGGCGGTTTCGTGCAGGTCGGTGACGGCATCGAAGGTCTCGTCCACATCTCCGAGATGAGCACGCACCATGTCGAGGCCCCCGAGCAGGTCGTCACTCCCGGCGAGGAGTTGTGGGTCAAGATCATCGATCTCGATCTCGCCCGCCGGCGCATCAGCTTGTCGATCAAGCAAGCTGCCGAGGGCGGCGAACTGGCCGAGGAATACCGCCAGCACTTCGAGATCGACGAGCATGGCAACTGGACCGCAGGCGGCGACGATGCCGAGCGCGAAGCCGCATGGGCCGAGTACTACGAGAACAACCCCGACGCCACACCGGGTGAAGCCGAGGCGGCCGTTGAAGCAGCCTCGGTCGCTGCTGCTGCTGCTGCTGCCGCCGCCGACGCCCTGGTGGTCGACGCCGCAATTGCGGTCGAGGACGCACCCGACGTCGAGGTTGTTGTTCCGGAAACCGACGACAACAGCTGATCGCACGGCGCGCCGGTTCGGCCCGCCGTTCCGGTCAGATCTCGGCCGCCTCGCGCTGGGCTTGGCGCAGGGCCTCTATGTCGAAACCCGGTTGCTGGGCAGCGGAGATGATCACCCGCTCGCGGCGGCTGATCAGTTCAGCGGCGTGTTTGATCTCACGACATACGTCGTGCGGGATCACCACGGCTCCATGTTGATCCGCGTGAATGAGGTCGCCGTCGGAGACGCGCATCCCGCAGACAGTCACCGGCCGGGAATAGTCGACCACATGAACGAATGCGTGTGACGGCCCGACACGGTCGGCCAACATCTGGAACCCCTCGGCGATGTCGGGCAGATCCCGCACGCTGCCGTTGGTGATGACTGCGTCGCACCCGAGACCTTTGTGAATGTTGCTGTTGACCTCACCCCAGAACGAGCCATACCCCCGCTCGTCATCGATGTCCTGGATGACGACCACGCTGGGCTTGGGTCCTGCATCGATGTAGGCGTAGTAGCCGTCACGCGCATATGCCTGATCGATTTGCGGGTCTATCGGATGAGCGGCGCGGATGGTTGCCGTCCGGGCAATGCCGACGACGGGCCCGAGGTCAGGGCGGGTGCACACCAGCGGCCTGGTCGTGAACCCGTACCCGCGGCGCTCGGGGACTAGGATCTCCAGAGCGTTACAGACCGTCGGGGTGTCAACTGACCTCAGCTCAGCGATCAGGTCACTGGTCAGTTCGAACATCGCGGCATCCTACGACCGGTGCTCCGACGTGGCGCAGCGCTGTCGTCAATCGAGCCGTTGTTCGAGATGGATGGTGACGTCGTCGCCCGCCTCCTTGCCGATCGCCCGGCGAATCGAGCCCTTGATCGGCAGCTTGTGGGTGCCGTCACCCAGAGCCATGAATGAACTGCAGAAGGGGTGGCCTTCGACGGTGCCGCTGACCTTCACCAGGCCGCGGGTGCCGAAGTACTCGGCGGAACCGGGCATGATGACGTAGGTCCAGCCTCCCTTGTTGGGGCTCTTCAGCAGGGTTGCCGCCGTGAATTGCCTGTCCAACGATGTCATGCGATCACATGGCTTTCGACATGGCCTCGGCGAGCTCGGCTCCGGTCATCGTTCGCTGTGGCGTGGCGATCGACCAGAGATGCCCGAACGGATCCTCGAGGATCCCGTAGCGGTCACCCCAGAACATGTCGTCGACCGGCATGCGCACCGTTGCGCCGGCCGCGACCGCACGGGCGAACCATGCGTCGACGTCGGGCACGAACAGGTGCATCGTGACGGGCGTGCCGTTGAGCGACTTCGGTGACAACAGGCCGTAGTCGACGTTCTCGTCGACCAGCATGACCGACGAGTTGTTGATGCTCACGCACGCGTGCATCAGCTTGCCGTCGGGTCCGGGAAGCCGGATCAACTCCACGGCACCGAAAGCCGCCTGATAGAACGCGATCGCCTCGGCGGCGCCGGCGCACACCAGGTGCGGCGACAGTACGTGCATGCCGTCAGGGAGGGGGATCGCAGGGATGGATGGGGTGTGCTCTGACATTGCTCAGTCTCCTTGTGGTTGGAAGAGGAACTCGAGGTAGCGGCGCAGATGGTCGATGCTGTCGAGCACCATCGCCGGGTCGTCGGCTGCCTTGCTGAGGACGAACGCTCCCTGGAGCACCGTTTGGGTGAACCGCGCCAGACTGGCAGCGGTGACGTCTGGCTCGACGCCCGCGTCGGCCAACGCCTCGGCGAAGTCGGCTTCCAGGGTGTCGGCATGGCCGAAGATGCTCGCCGCGCACGCGGCCCGCACGTCGGGGCTCGTCTTGAACGCTTCTTGGGCCATCGTGCCTGCCAGACACGTATATTCCGCCGGCGTGCCGACGATCAGGCCGGCTCGAAGCGCGAGGTAGCCGAAGATCCGATCGACCGCGTCGGCGTGGTCGTGGTACGGCGCTCCGGCGAACAGCGCGCCTGTTGTCTCCGACCAGTACAGCGCTGCCGCGACCGCCAGTGCTTCCTTGGTCGCGAAGTGATGGAAGAACGCGCCCTTCGTCACACCGGCGGTAGCGCACAACTCGTCGACGGTGGTGGCGCTCAGGCCCTTGGTGCGGATGACGTCGACCGCGGCGTCGAGCAACAGGGTGCGGGCGCTGCCTCGCGGTGACATCCGGCGAACATACCAACTAGTCGGTATGCTAGTCAAGAGCGAACAAACGACGACGGTGCAGTCATCGATGGTCGATTGTCGAGCGCTACGTCAGCTTGACGATTCCCATCTTGACGGCCATCAGCACTGCTTGGGTGCGGTCGCGAGCGTTCAGTTTCTCGTAGATCGACGCCAGGTGGTTCTTGACCGTCTTGCCACTGATGTACAGGCGCTCGGCGATCTCGTTGGTGCCGTAGCCATCGGCCACCAGTTGCAGGACCTCCTCCTCGCGAGCGGAGATCAGCGCGTCCTCGCGACGGGCCTCGTCGAGCATCGCCGAGGCGAGGCGGGGCGACATCGGGCGGTCGCCGTTGGCAGCCAGTTGGATGGCGAGGATGACCTCGCTGATCGATGAATCCTTGGTGAGATAGCCGACTGCACCGGCGCGAATTGCGCGGTCGATCACATCTCGGTCGATATGCATGGTCAGCATGACGACCCGTTGCCGGCCGTCGGCCTCGACGAGTCGGCGAGCGGCCTCGACGCCGTCCATTCCCGGCATGGACACGTCCATCAGAACAACATCGGGCTTGTGCTCCAGGGCCAGCCGAATCGCTTCTGCTCCGTCGCCGGCTTCGGCAACGACCTTGATCCCCTCGCTCTCCAGCGCGCGCCGGATCCCTTGGCGCAGCATCGTATGGTCATCGACCAGGATTACCGAGAGTCCCAACGTTGCCTCCTGTCGTCAGAGCGCAGATGCACTTGAATCTCCGTGCCACCACGCACCGATGGGCGGATGGAAAGCTCAGCCCCGATTCGGGCCGCACGCTCTCGCATACCAATGATGCCATAACTATCGGCCCGACTGGTATGCACACCGAGTCCGACCCCATCATCTCGAATTGAGATGGACGCGCTGGTCGTGGTCTCGTTGACCGTCACGGTGAGGTGCTTGGCCTGCGAGTGTCGCTCGACGTTGGTGATCGCTTCGCGGGCGATCTGCCACAATTCTCGCTCTTGCATCAGCGGAAGCCTGCCGGCGATGTGCACATCGTGATCCGTGACGATGCCGGTTCGATGTTGGACCCTGGTCAGGAAGTCGCGGACGATGCTTGCCAGATCGTACGTGTCGGTGACCTCGGTGCGGAGGTCGAACAAGGTGTCGCGCACGTCCGAGACCACTGCGGTCACCTGCGTTCGAAGATCCTCCAGAACTGGAATGATCTCACCACCGTCGGCCGCGATCGAACGGGCACGGTCGACCTCGTAGCCGATCATTGCCAGCGACGAGCCGATGTGATCGTGTAGATCGCGCGCAATACGTGATCGTTCCTCGTCGGCCGCGAGGGTGCGGATGCGCCCGAACATGCGGGCGTTGTCGATAGCGATCCCGAATGGTTCCGTCAGACCATGGACGATCTCGGCCTGTTGCTGTCCGAAGGAGTCCGGCTGGTCGGCCTCAACGGCGATCAATCCGACCAGGGCGCCGCGAGCGCGCAACGCCGCGTACAAGCCACTGCGAGCCGATGCCGACACGCCTCCGCGAAAACTGAGATCGTCGATGCGGACGGTGCGCGGCGAGTCCATTGCCACGCGAAGACCTTCTGGCAATCGATCGAGCTGGAACGAAGGCGGGGGCGTGAAGCCGAGGGCACGAATCGGCTCGACAGCGCGATCGGTGGCGTTGACGAGGAACACGGACAGCGCGTCATGACGAACCATCGCCTGCATTCGCTGCACGGTCGAATCCAGCACGTCGTCGAGGTCGAGCGAGGCTGGCAAGGTCTGGGCAACTCGTTGCAGCGAGAAGAGCAAGGAATTTGCCTCGGCAAGGCGGCTGACGCGATCGAGCGCCAACTGCTGCTGACGTGCTGCTTCGAGACCGGCTCGATGGGTGAGGCCGCTGGTGAAGGCCACGAGGCCGAGCAGGCCGGTCCACAACAGACCGTCGCGCATGCCCAGGCGAAGGCCGACCTCGTTGGCGTGCTTTGCCGTGATGGCAGCGATCGCGGCGACCCCCAACTCGGCGCTGAAGAAGCCTCCGGCCGCGAACCCGGCGAGCATGCCGGAAGGGATCAGGCACAGCGCGAACGGCGATGCCCAGGCGCCCGTAGCCAACACGACGATCACACACATCGCTTGCTCGCCGATGATCCGCATGCGGACCTTGGCGTCGTCTCGATACGGCACCGGCTTGATGCAGGTGACGATGGTGTAGACGCCGATGATCACGGATGCGGCGAGGAGCCTCCAGTTGTCGACGCTGTAGTCGGTGCGCGCCCGGGCGAGCGCGCCGGCCAGCGCTGCGAGTCGAAATGGCCAGAGCGGTGCCGCGGTGAGGCTGGGAATCGGCGCCGGCGCAGGCGGGCGACTGGCGCGTCGCTCGACCCCTCCCGGGGGTGCGGCGTGGACCCTACGACGTTCGACGAGTGGCCAGCTGAGTGACGTCTGATCGCGTGGCGGAGGGTCGTTGCCGCGTACACGCTGGTCAACTTCTTCGCCCATCACCGCGATGATACCGAGAGCACACCCGTTGACCCGTCGCGAAGTACATTGCCGCGATGATCCTGGTCGGGCTCACTGGAGGAATCGGCTCGGGGAAGTCGACCGTCAGCTCGATGCTCGAGGCGCGCGGAGCCGAAATCATCGACGCGGATGTGATCACGCGCGACGTGCAGAAGCCAGGATCCCCCGTAGTGTTGGCCATAGCCGCGAGGTTCGGCGACGACGTGCTCGACGTCGACCACGGCCTGCTCCGAGCGAGGTTGGCGGAGATCGTGTTCAAGGACCCAGACGCACTCCGCGCCCTCAACGCCATCGTCCATCCGGCGGTCGGCGCCGAGATCAACCGACTGATCCGATTGCTGGCGTCGAGCAACAAGGTCGTGGTGCTCGACATTCCGTTGCTCACCGAGAACCCGCGAAGCGAACTCCAAGGCAAGATCGTCGTCGACGTACCGCCCGACGTGCAGGTCGACAGGTTGGTTCGGTATCGAGGTTTCACCGAGGAAGATGCTCGTGCTCGGATCGAACGTCAGGCCAGCCGGGAGGAACGGCTGAAAGACGCCGACTTCGTGATCGACAACTCAGGCGCGGTCGAGGATCTCGATCAGCAGTTGTCGTCGTTGTGGGACTGGCTCGTTTCGCTCCCGCAACTTCCGGATGACTTCACCCTCGATCGTCGAGGATGACCCTCTTGGCATGCTCGCTCGCCAGCAGGGCGTAGCGGTCGTCGTCGGCCCACTCGCCACGAACGAACACGGACTGCAAAGACCCTCGAACTGAAACCCGAGCTTCTCGAGGACACGACACGATGCCGCGTTCCCAGGATCGATCGTCGCCACCAACTGAGGCCGTTCGTAGGGCGGCCGAGGCCGTAGTCTCGGCGCCTGATGTTGACGCTGGCCGACCCCCTCGAACATGCTCGCAGTTGCTTCGGCGACCGGCTCGCCGTGATCGACGGCGAGCGGACCTTCACGTACGCCGAACTCGCCTATCGTTGCGACCGCCTCGCGTCAGCGCTCGCCGGGTTGGGCGTGCGACGGGGCGATCGGGTCGCCCTGTTGTCCGCAAACGGACATCGTTACCTCGAGGCCTTCTTCGGGCTGCCCGCGGCCGGCTTCGTGCTGGTACCGCTGAACACCCGGCTGGCGCCCGCCGAATTGGCTCAGATCGTGCAACACAGTGGTGCCCGAGTCCTGATCGCCGACCGCGATGCCGCAGCATTGGCGAGTCTGGTCGAACACGTGATCACCATCGCCGACGAGTACGAGCAACTGCTCGACGGTCTGGGCGGGCAGCCCCCAGCAGCGGTCGGCGCTCGTGAACTCTCCGGGGACGATCTCGCCGCGTTGTTCTACACCGGGGGTACAACGGGTCTGCCGAAGGGTGTCATGTTGACGCACGGGAACCTCGTCGCCAACGCCTTCAACAAGATCCTGGCGTGCTCGCTCGCGGCTGACGACGTCTTCCTCGGCGCGCCGGCGATGTTTCATGTGGCCGGGGTAGCGCCCCTCACCGGCCTGGCGTGGCTCGGCGGGATGACCGTGACCGTGCCTGCATTCGACCCAGCGCTGTGCCTCGACCTGATCGCTCGGCATCGGGTCACGATCTTCCTGCCGGTTCCGACGATGCTCGCGGCGTTGGTGGCCGAGCAACGGGCGCGGCCGCGCGACGTCTCGTCGCTACGAATGCTCGGTCACGCCGGTTCACCCATCGCTGCCGAACTGATCCGCCAGGCACACGATGTCTTTCCCCGACAGCGAACTGGCGCAGTTCTACGGGGCGACGGAGACGTCGTCGGTGGTCACCCGGATGCGCCACGAAGAGGCCGCGATCGGCACCGATCTCGCCGGGTCGTGTGGTCAACCGGCCGTCGGTGTTGCTGTGCGAACGGTGCGGCCCGACGGCACCGACTGCGACCCGGGCGAGGTGGGCGAGGTGCTGGCCCGCTCGAATGCCGTGACGGTCGGATACTGGAACAATGCGGTTGCCACCGCCGACGCCCTACGAGACGGTTGGTATCACACGGGAGATCTCGGGTACCTCGACGATCGCAAGTACCTGTTCATCGTCGACAGGGCCAAGGACATGATCGTCTCCGGCGGCGAGAACGTCTATTCGGTCGAGGTCGAGGACGCGTTGTATCGCCATCCGTCCGTTGCCGAGGCAGCCGTCTTCGGAGTTCCCGACGAGGTGTGGGGCGAGGCCGTACACGCCATCGTCGTCCCACATCCAGGCATGACGGCCACGAGTGACGAGTTGAGGGCCCATTGCCGCGGCCTGATCGCCGGCTACAAGGTGCCAAAGGCGATCGAGATCAGCGACGAGCCGCTCCCCAAGTCGGGCCCCGGAAAGATACTGAAACGAGTGCTACGCGACCGCTATCTCACCGGCTAGGTACTCTGGAGGGATGCTCCTCACACAACCGTTCGGACGCACTGGTCATCAGTCGAGTCGGGTGATCTTCGGCGCCGCAGCCTTCGGCGAGATGAGCCAAGATCGCGCCGATGCGACCATGTCGCTCCTCGAGACCTATGGCGTCAATCACATCGACACGGCGCGCAGTTACGGCGAGTCCGAGCTTCGACTGGCGCCGTGGTTGGCGCGGAACCGGAACAAGGTCTTCCTGGCGACCAAGACCGGCGAGCGATCCGGGGTCGCGGCCCGGGCCGAACTCGAGGAATCCCTCACCAGGATGGGCGTCGATCACGTCGATCTGATCCAGCTGCACAATCTCGTCGAGCCCGACGAATGGAACACCGCGTTCGCTGAAGGTGGGGTGGTCGAGGCTCTTGCCAAGGCGCGCGACGAGGGGCTGTGCAGGTTCATCGGAGTCACAGGGCATGGGCTACGTATCGCGGCGATGCACGTGCGCAGTCTGCGCGCCTTCGACTTCGACTCCGTGCTGTTGCCATACAACTTCGTCCTTCTCGAACGCCCCGACTACCGGGCTGACGTCGAGGGTTTGCTGGAGGTGTGTGACGAACGTGGCGTCGCCGTGCAAACCATCAAGTCGATTGCGCGAGGTCGTTGGGCGGGCAGCCGGGAAGGCAAGTTCAGTTGGTACGAACCGTTGACCGATCCCGCGGCCATCGGCAGGGCGGTTCGCTATGTCCTCAGCAACTCGCAGTTGTTCCTCAATACGACCAGCGATGCCACGCTGCTGCCCACCGTATTGGCCGCGGCTGACGACGGTGCTTTCATCGCGCCTGATATCGATGAACTCCGCCGAGACATCGACAACTTCGGTATCACGACCCTGTTCGACGGTGGTGACCTCGAGCGGATCTGAATCTTGCCCGGCGCATCAGCGCCAGATCTGGTCAGCGGCGTCGACGGTGAGTCGCAGCTTGGCCCACTGAACATCTTCGGTGATGTCGTTGCCGTGCACGGTACTGCTGAAGCCGCACTGGGGGCTGAGGCACAGCTGCTCGATCGGAACGTATTTGGCCGCATCGTCGACACGCTGGGCGACGGCGTCGACGGTCTCCATTTCGGCAATTTTCGAGCTGATCAACCCCAGCACGACGGTCTTGTCGGTCGGCACGAATCGAAGCGGCGCGAAATCTCCCGAGCGCTCGTCGTCGTACTCGAGGAAGTAGGCGTCGACGTCGAGTTCACCGAACAGCACTTCCGCCACCGGCTCGTAACCACCCTCGGCGAACCAGGTGCTTCTGAAGTTCCCCCGGCACAGGTGGATCCCGATGGTCAGGTCGCCCGGCCGGCCCTCGAGCGCATCGTTGATCAGTGCGGCGTAGGTCCGCGGCAGCTCATTGGGATCGTCGCCGCGTTCGACAGCACCGGCGCGCATCTTCGGATCGCAGAGATAGGCGAGATTCGTGTCGTCGAGTTGGATGTAGCGGCACCCGGCCTTGTACAGGGCGGCGATCTCCTCGCGGTAGCACTTGGCGAGGTCAGCGAAGAACACCTCGAGATCGGGATACGACTCGATGTCGATGGCCGCCCGCCCCCCTCGAAAATGCACCATGGTCGGCGAGGGGATCGAGACCTTGGGTGTCTGCGTTGTCACACCCGCCAGATAGGTGAAGTCGTCGACCTGGATGTCGCGCACGTGACGCAGCGGCCCGGTGACGGCCAAGCGAGGCGGGGTGAAATGAACAGTCTCGGCAGCATTGGAACTCGCCGCGATCGCCCCGCTGACCTCGACTCCGGCAAGTTGCTCGAGGAAGTCGAGGTGAAACCAGGTGCGTCGGAACTCGCCATCGGTGATGCTGCGCATGCCGACAGCCTCGACCTTGCGCACGGCGTCGGCGATGGCTCGATCTTCGACGGATCTTTTCTGTGCCGCGGTGATCGAGCCGCTCGCGAACTGCTCGCGGGCTTCGAGCACGACCTTGGGACGAAGCAGGCTGCCGACGTGGTCGGCGCGAAATGGCGGATCGATCGGACTCATGGACGGACTGTAGATCAGCGGACCCAGAAGCCGTTGCTGCACCGTTCACAGCCGGCGAACGGCGGGGTGGAACACCGTGGGCGGGTGGTGAGTATTGTTGAGACTCATGGCACATGAGTCCCACCCGCGTTTCAGGGTTCATCACGCGCTGCGAATCAAGGGTTTCGTGAAGGTCGAAAATCTCGCCGAGCTGTCCGGGCTGCCCGAGGAAGAAGTGCTCGCCCATCTGCAGGCGATGCAAGAAGAGGGCCAGACCAACTACCGCGAGGCCCGCGGGTTGTGGCAGCTCACCCCCGATGGTCGCGAGGCCTACGTGCTCGCCCTACAAATAGACGTCGACCGGCCAGGCTTCCGAGAAGCTCTGGCCGAGAAGTACCACCGATTCCTCGAGATGAACGAGGCGTTCAAGGCCTTGTGCGCAGACTGGCAACTCCGCGACGGCGAGCCCAACGACCACTCGGATGCGGCCTACGACGAGGCGTGCATCAAGCGCCTCGGAGCGCTCGACGACGAAGCCCAACCGATCTGTCATGCCTTCGCCGAGATCGCCACACGATTCGACTGCTACGCGGCGCGCCTCGCCGGTAGCCGCACGGCACTGGAGGCGGGGGATCAGCGCATGTTCACCGGTGTGATGTGTGGCTCGTATCACGATGTGTGGATGGAACTCCACGAGGACCTGATCCTCACGCAGGGGATCGACCGGGTGGCGGAGGGCAGCTTCTAGGTCTCGCGGGTCACGGCGGGATGAGTTCGGCCGAAGGCCCGCCCATCAGCGTGATCGGCACCCTCGCCGACCTTTGTCGCTGCGGACATGTCCAGCCTGTGGCAGCGACAAAGTTGGCTGAGAGGTCTCGTCGTGCTGCCGATGTCAGGGTGGAGTCACTTCACCGAGGAATCGGTCGAGTGCAGCCGTGAATTCGGCCGCGCTGTCGAGGTTGCTGAGATGAGCGGCATTCAGTTCGACGATGCGGCTCCCGGCGATCTCCTCGTGGAGCCAGCGAACCTGCTCGATCGGCGTCGCCTGATCGGTGAGTCCGCCGACCAGCATCGTCGGAGTGGAGATCGACCCGACCTCTTGTCGGAGGTCGCCGTCACGGAGTGCTGCGCACACACCCGCGTACCCGTTCGGGTCGGTCGCCAACAGCGTGGATCTGGCGAGGGCGAACTGCTCTGGGTGATCGACGGCGAAGCCGGGGGAGAACCATCGAGCGATCACACCGTCGACGAGAGCGCTCATCCCCTGATTCCGGGCGGTCGTGATGCGCTCGTCCCACACCTCGGCTGAGCCGATCTTCGCAGCGGTGTTGCAGAGCGTGAGAGACAAGAGTCGATCGGAGTGATGGACTCCCAGCCATTGCCCGGTGATGCCTCCGACGGACAATCCGCAGTAGTGGAACTGATCCAACTCCACGGCATCGGCAACGGCGAGCACGGCAGCGGCCATGTCTGGAAGCGAGTACTCGCCGGTTGCGACATCGCTCTCGCCGTGGCCGATGTTGTCGATCGACACGATGAAGTACTGGCTCTTCAAGGCCTCCACCTGCAGATCCCACATCCGATGGTCGCTACCCAGCGAATGGGTGAAGACCAAAGCCGGGCGCCATGACCGACCTCCGGTGAAATAGGCGACGCGTGTACCGCTCGGAACGGTTGCGAACGAAGTCATGGCGAGTGCTCCAGAACTGAGGTGACATAGGCGTCTGCGGCAATTCGGCGGTCGTCAGCGACGACCAGGGCGCTCGGCTCGACATCGACCGAGGCGAGCGCGACACCGATCGCCTCGAGTGACGCGCCGGTGGTTTGGAACACGAGCGGTAGCGCGAACCATTCAGCGTGCCAACTGCCGAGACCGCGTTCGAGCTCATGTGACTTGGCGTGGGTCACGATGGTTGCGATGCCGAGGCACACCTCGGCGGCGGCCATGGCCCGCATCGCGTCGATCGGATTGCGCTTGCCCGCGGCTGCCGAGGAACCACCGGCGCGTGTGGTGATCTCCCCGAGTTGAACCAGGTGGGCGATGTCTCCGCCGACCTTGTCGGCCCAGCGGGCGAGGTCGGTGGCGAGTGTGACGAGGCTGATGATCGGCGAGCGGTCGGTGTGCCACGGTTGCCCGATGTCGAGCCCGAGTCGTCCGGCCACGTCGGCCATGACGTCGTCGGCGATGCTCACCCGATCGCCGATCAACCCACCGAGCTGCAACGGCTTGTCGATCGAACCGAGCCGTCGTCGGGTGCGGTCGAGCTGCTCGAGCCATCGTGCCGTACGGAAGCCGACGGTGGTCACGTCGGCAGGCTGCAGGAACGATCGAGCCTGCGTTGCGATGCCTCCGAAGCGCTGGATGATGTCGCGCAGGCTGGAGGCCGCGTCGTCGGCCAGATCGCCCAGGTGGGCGATGGCTTCGCCGACGAGAAGCATCGACGCCGTATCGACGACATCCTGAGTGGTCAGGCCGAAGTGCAGGAACTCGCTCGCGTCGTCTGACAGTCGCGACCTCAGGGCATCGAGTAGCCCGAGCACCGGGGTTCCGACCCGCCAGCCGTCCGCAAGGATCTCGACACCGATCGGCTCGTCGCATGCGGCGACGATTGCCGCCGCCGCCTCGGCCGGAATGTCGCCCGCCGACCCTTGCGCGGCGGCAACCGCTGCTTCCACCGCGGCCATGGCCGCCACGCGATTGGTCGGAGCGAAGATTTCGTCCAGTCGGGCGGTCGAGAATCCGGGGTAGACAGTCATCGCTCAGACGTCGAAGAAGACGGTCTCGTCGTCGCCTTGATAGCGGATGTCGAATCGGTAGGTCGGCACCGAGGAGCCATCGCTCTCGATCGTCTCGGCGATCAACGTCGAACGGCGATTGGCGGGCACCGATTGAAGTACGGGATCGGAGTCGTTGGCGGCGGATTCGTCGGCGAAGTACAGCCGGGTGAACGTCGGGTTGAGCATGCCTCGGGCCTGGATCGTCAAGCTGATGTGGGGCGCCTGCATTCCACCCTTGGGGTGGGGCACGGGACCCGGCTTGATGGTGAGGAAGGAGTATGCGCCAGTTTGGAAGTCGCTGGCGCATCGGCCGAATCCGGCAAAGCCGGGTTCGAGAGGCGCGTCGTCGCGATCGTCGGCCGGGTGGTGATAGCGACCGGAACTGTCGGCCTGCCACAACTCGACGAGGGCGTCCTCGATGTTCTTACGGTCGCCGTCCAGCACACGACCCTCTATACGGATCCGTTCGCCGACCGTGTCGGGTGTTGTCAGTACATTGTCGCCCTCGCCGGAGAGCCGCATGCTGAAGTACGGGCCGACCGTTTGTGACGGTGTCTGGTGATGGTCGGCAGCGCTCACGGCGCCGCCGCCGGACCACGTAGCACGATGTCCCACCGGTAGCCGAGGGCCCAGTTCTCGACCGTGACGGAGTGGTCGTATCGGGCAACCAGGCGATGCCGGCTGTGTTCGGGCACGGACCGGAAGATCGGGTCGAAATCGAACAGCGGGTCGTCGGGGAAATACATCTGCGTCACCAACCTGGTGGCAACCGAGGGGCCCATCAGCGAGAAGTGGATGTGCGCCGGCCGCCAGGCGTTGGGGTGATTGCCCCACGGATACGGACCCGGCTTGACCGTCAGGAAGCGATACTCGCCGTCGGCGTTGGTGTGGCATTGCCCGACACCCAGGAAATTGGGATCGAGTGGGGCCGGAAACGCGGTCTCCCGCCAGTGCATGTAACGGCCGCATGCGTTGGCCTGCCAGATCTCCACCAGCGTCTTGGGCAGCGGTTTGCCGGTCTCGTCGAGTACCCGACCGGTGATGATGCTGCGCTGGCCGATCGCCTCGCCGCCGGTCCCGGCGTTGGTCGTGAGGTCGGCGTCGTCGTCGCTCAGGTTGGACCATGCCGGACCCGGACCCGTCGTCTCGGTCAGTGTCTGGACGATGGCGATCAAGTCATGTGACGGTGAGCGTTTCACCGTCGATTTGTAGTCGGAGTACAGGAATGGCGGATGGTCCTCGTGGGCACGAGGAGCGTAGGTCTGAGTCATCTCTGGCGTGCCGATCGGGCGATCTGAAATGCGTGGTTTGCGGCCGGCACTCCGGCGTAGATGGCGACGTGCTGAAGCACCTGAGCCAATTCGGCGTCGCTGACGCCGGTGTTGATCGATGCCCGGAGGTGTAGCGCCAACTCGTCGCGGCCCAAGGCGGCCAGGATGGCGATCGTGATCATGCTGCGCGTCTTGCGATCCAGGGTGGCATCGGCCCACAGGTCGCCCCACACGTTCGTCGTGATCCATTCGAGGAACGATCGGTCGACATCGGTGGCGTTGGTCATCGAGCTTTCGACGTGCTCTCGGCCGAGCACCTCGGTGCGTATCCGCATGCCCTCGTCGAAGTTGCCCATCGAGTTTGCACGGTAGTCCGGCCCGCCCACCACCGATCGATTCGGGCGATGAGAGATGAGCCGGCGGGCGACGCTGGCGGGCGACGCGGATCTCTCATCGCGCCGGGCCGTGGTAGTCGTGCGATGAGAAGTATGCGTCCTCGAGCGGCTCACCTCTCATCGCGGGGTTTGGCCTGGGTCAGAGGGGGAGGCCGGTGTAGTTCTCGGCCATGGCCGTCTGCGCGGCGCGGGAGCCGGCGAGGTAGTCGAGTTCGGTCTCCTGCATCCGGTGTTCGAACTCGCCGGCATCGTGGAACGTGTGCAGCATGGTGGTCATCCACCACGAGAACCGCACCGCCTTCCACACGCGGCGCAACGCCGTGGGGCCATAGGCATCGAGGGCTGTCGTGGTGCCGACGGAGTACTTTTCGACGAGCGCCGCAGTCAGGTAGTAGACGTCGGAGAACGCCAGGTTCAGACCCTTCGCGCCGGTCGGTGGCACGATGTGGGCGGCGTCGCCGGCCAGGAAGAGGTTGCCCCACTGCATCGGCTCGGCCACGTAGCTGCGCAACGGCGTGACCGACTTCTCGATCGAGGGACCCGTCACCAACGTCGACGCGGCGTCCTCAGGAATCCGTCGGCGCAACTCGTCCCAGAACTGATCGTCGCTCCACGACCCGGCGTCGGTGTCGGCCGAGCACTGGATGTAGTAGCGAGAGAGCATCGGATTGCGCATCGAGCACAACGCGAATCCGCGCGGGTGGCGGGCGTAGATCAGTTCGTGGCTGACGGGAGGCGTCTCCGACAGGACGCCCATCCAGCCGAACGGATAGAGGCGCTCGTACTCGCGTCGTGCGTCGGAAGGGATTGCGTGACGACTGACGCCGTGGAATCCGTCGCACCCAGCGATGAAGTCGGCCTCGATCGTCGCCGCCTCGCCATGAACCATGTAGCTCAGTGACGGACGGCGGGCGGAGATGTCGTGCAACTGGACGCCCTCGGCCTCGAAGACGATGGGCCATCCGGCGCCGACGCCAGAGTCATACAGGTCCTTTTGGATCTCAGTCTGCCCGTACACCATCACCACGCGGTCGACCAAGGCCTTGAAGTCGACACGGAACGGCGACCGCGAATTGGAGATCGTCACACCTTCGTGGATGAATCCCTCGCGGTCCATCCGTGAACCGAGGCCCAATGAGCGCAGCAAGTCGCTGGTTCCCTGCTCGATGACGCCGGCCCGGATTCGAGCCTCGACGTAGTCGCGCGATCGCTGCTCGACCACGATGTTGTCAATGCCGGCATTCCACAGCAGGTGCGAGAGCAGCATTCCCGCTGGACCGCCGCCGACGATTGCCACCTTGGTGTACACGGGGGGCACGATAAACGAAATCGAAGTTCCCGCCACGGTTCCACCTACCGGGACGATCGATACTCGGGGTCAGTTCGGGAGGAGCTAGGTTCCGCCGATATGACGAATGTGCTCGACGGGCCGCGGCAGGAGATCCGCCGCATCTTTCACGAGGGCGTCCAGCAGTGGGTATCGGTGTCCGAGGACGGATCCGAGTTGCTGCTCAGCGACGGTCGTCGCGTCGACGAGAGGTGGGCCACCTATATGGCGCCCTGCGACCCGACGAAGATCCTCTGCATCCACCTGAACTATGACAGCCGCCGCGTCGAGTTCAGGGCCAAGCCACTGACGACCCCGACCTACTTCCAGAAGCCGTTGACCACACTCAACGCCCACCGTGGCGTTGTGTACCGCCCGGCCGACTGCCGATATCTCAACTACGAAGGCGAGATCGCAGTCGTCATCGGGTCGCCGATGCGCAACGTCAAGCCGGACGATGTCTGGAACCACGTCGCCGGTTTCATGCCATCGAACGATGTCGGTTTGCACGATTTTCCGCGATACGGATGCCGGGTCGATGCTGCGAGTGAAGGGCCAGGACGGCTACTGCCCGGTCGGCCCCGGGCTGGTCAGCGGCGTCGACATCCGGTTGCAGACGTTGCGGACGTACATCAACGGTGCTGTCGTGCAAGAAGATCCGGTCAGCAACATGACGTTTCCGATCGACTACATCCTCGCTGACCTGTGCCGACACATTTCCCTGCTGCCGGGCGACATCATCCTCACCGGCACGCCCGCCAATTCCCGGCCGATGAACATCGGCGACGTGGTCGAGGTCGAGGTCACGGGCGTGGGCAGAATCTCCAATACCGTCGCCGAATGTCCGGCACCACACAACCTCGCCGGTCACCTTCCGACCGAGAGTGAAGAGGTCGTGCGCGTCGCTCGGGGCGGCGATTGGTGGGCGGAACGAGACGCCGAACGAGACGCCGAACGAGCGCATGCCGCGGCTGCCGCTGGAGGTCAGTAGTCGTGGGAAGCATTCTGGGCAATCGCGTCCAACGGGTCGAGGACCCGCGCATGCTCACCGTCGGAGGCACATATGTGGAGGACGTGCCCGTCGACGCGGCATGGGTTCATTTCGTGCGCAGTGAGTACGCGCACGGTCGGATCGTGTCTTACGACGTCGACGACGCCAGGAAGGTGCCAGGCGTGTTGGGTGTCTTCACCGGTGACGACGTCGACCTCCCGCCGTTCCCGCATGTGCAGCCAGTCCTCAAAGCCGGTAGCGAGCGCCCGCTGATCGCCAAGGGAACGGTGCGGTTCGTCGGCGAACCAGTGGTCGCCGTTGTCGCTGTCGACCGACACACCGCCGTCGATGCCGCGGCGATGGTGTACGTCGATATCGAGCCCCTGGCCGCGGTGGTCGAGGTCGACGACGCGCTGACCGACGAGATACTCGTGCACCCCGCGCTCGGCACGAACACCTACGCGACGTTTGCCTCGGAGCACCAGGCCGATTTCACGGATTGCGAGGTCGTGCTGGAGCTGCGCGTGGTGAACCAGCGGATCAACGCGTCACCGATCGAACCGCGCAGCGGGCTCGCCTACTGGGAGCCGGATCCGGACGGCGACCGGTTGGTGCACTATTCGGCGTGTCAAGGCGCTCATCCGACCCGTGACATCCTCGCCAAGCTCTACGACCTGCCGCCCACGCAGGTGCGTGTGGTCGTCCCCGACGTCGGCGGTGGGTTCGGCGTGAAGTCGCGCACCATCGGCGAGGAGCTCACCCTCGGTTGGCTGTCGAAGCAGGTCGGCGAACCCGTGCGGTACACCGAGACGCGCACCGAAGCAATGCAAGCCATGCCTCAGGGGCGAGGCCAACGCATCGATGTCAAGATCGGGGGCACCCGTGATGGCCGCGTCACGGCCTATCAGCTCGACGTCGTGCAAGACGCCGGCGCCTATCCGTTGATGGGTGCCTACCTTCCGTTCATGACCCAACGGATGACACCGGGCGTCTATGACATCGCCAACTGCGGGTTCCGCGGCGTGTCGGTTGCCACCACCAAGATGTCGGTCACGGCCTACCGGGGTGCGGGCCGCCCCGAAGCTGCCCTGGCGATCGAACGGGCGATGGATTACTACGCCGCCGAGATCGGGATGGATCCTGCGGAAGTGCGCCGTCGCAACTTCATCCCCAAGTTCATGGAGCCCTACACGACCGGCATCGGCACGGTCTACGACGTCGGCGATTACGGCGAGGCGATGCGACGAGTGCTCGACGCTGCCGACTATCCGGCGTTGCGTCAGGCGCAGGCCGCGCAGCGGGCCGGGGGAGCGAGCGTGCTGACAGGCATCGGTATTGCCGTGTACGTCGAGATCACTGCCGGTGCCGCGCCCAGCGAGTACGGCGCCGTGCACCTGCTGGCAGACGGGCGAATGCGAGTGCTCACCGGGGCGACCCCGTACGGCCAGGGTCACGTCACCACGTGGAAGATGATCATCGCCGACCGCCTCGGGGTGCCGATGGACGCGGTCGATGTCGTACACGGTGACACCGACGAAGTGCCATCGGGTGGCTTGACCGTTGGTTCACGGTCGGTGCAGGTCGCCGGCTCGTCGCTGGTGATCGCCGCGGGCACGCTCGCCGATGCGGCGCGCGAACGCGCCGCCAACTTGTTGGAGGCTGCTGTCGAAGACGTCGTACTCGATTCCGACGCCGGGGTGTTCCACGTCGCTGGTTCGTCGACACCAGCAGTCAGCTGGGCCGATGTGGCCGCTGCCGAAGGTGAGCCCCTCGTTGGTCTCAGTGACTTCAAGGCGGCGCAACCGACGTATCCGTTCGGCGCGCACGTCGCAGTCGTCGATGTCGACACCGAGACCGGCAAGGTGACGGTGCAGCGGCTGATCGCAGTCGACGATGCCGGAACTCTGCTCAACCCGCTGATCGTCGACGGTCAGATCCACGGTGGCCTCGGTCAGGGCGTTGCCCAGGCGTTGCTGGAGTGGATGCAGTACGACGAGGACGGAAACCCGGTCACGTCGAACTTCGCCGATTACCCCGTCATCTCCGCTGCCGAGCTGCCGAGCTTCGAGCTCGTTCACATGGAGACGCCGACGTGGGTCAACCCGCTGGGAGCGAAAGGTGCGGGGGAGTCCGGCACCATCGGCTCGATCCCTGCTGTGCTGAATGCGGTTATCGACGCCTTGGCACCGTTGGGCGTGCGACATCTCGATGGCCCGGCCACGCCGCAGCGTGTCTGGGATGCCATGGAGCAGGCTCGACACTAGATTTTTCTCTATCGACCACTGGGGGGTCACATGTCGTTCACCGATTCGGGCACTGAACAGTTCTCGCTACAGCAGCGCTACGAGTCCGCGCCGAAGCAGATCCTGGCGACGGGCATCCAGGCCCTGGTACGGCTACCGATCGATCTGATGCGCGCCGACCGGGTCAAGGGCTGGAACACGGCAGCGTTCATCTCCGGCTATCAGGGATCGCCACTCGGTGGATACGACCGCGAGCTACAGAGTCAACGCAAACTGCTCGACGAGTTGAACATCGTCCACGTCCCCGGTCTCAACGAGGAACTGGCGGCTACGTCCGTGTTCGGCTCGCAGGTCGCCCAGACGTACGACCGACCGAAGTACGAAGGCGTCGCCGGGATCTGGTACGGGAAGTCACCGGGTCTCGATCGCGCCGGCGACGCGATCCGTCACGGCAGCTTCGGCGGCACGGCGCGCAAGGGTGGAGTCGTCCTGCTTGTCGGCGACGACGCCGCGGCCAAGTCCTCGACGCTTCCGTCGCGCAGCGACCCCACACTGGTCGCCTTGCACCTGCCGGTGTTGTACCCCGGAACGGTGCAGGAGGTGCTCGATCTCGGCATCCACGCCTTCGCCATGTCGCGGCTGACGGGTCTCTGGGTGGCGATGAAGATCACCACACCCGTCGCCGACGGTTCCGGTATCGCCGAGGTCGCACCGGGTCGGATCCAGCCGGTGCTGCCGCCATTCGAGGTCGACGGCAAACCATGGGTCCCGACTCTCAGCGGCCACGTGGGCGTGCCGTTCGCCAACACCTTGGAGATCGAGGTGCTCGGCAACCGCATCGAATGGGCCAAGCGTTACGTGGCAGCGAACCCGATCAACCAGTTCGTCGCCAATCCTGCCGATGCGTGGTTGGGTATCGTCGCCGGCGGACATGACATGCAAGTGGTCGTGGAGGCACTGCGGGTGCTCGGTCTCGACGCCGAACGGCTCGCCCAATTCGGCGTCCGCGTCCTCAAGCTCGGTGCGCTGCATCCCCTCGACCACGGGGCCATCCGCGAGCTGGCCGACGGCACAGCAACTGTGATGGTTTGCGAGGACAAGATCGAGTTCCTCGAATCGCGGGTCCGATCAGCTTTGTACGGATCTGCCAACGCTCCTGCCGTGATCGGCAAGCACGATCACGATGGGAAGCCGTTGATCACCCACTACGGCGCGTTGACCATCGACAACCTCGTCGACTCTCTACAGCGAGTGCTCACGCTGAGAATTCCGGCCGATCAACTTGCCACCGTTCGACGGTCGGAGCCTGTGAGGATCTCGCTCGGCGCACACGCCGTGCGCACACCGTTCTTCTGCTCGGGCTGCCCGCACAACACCGGCCTGCTGGTGCCGGAAGGGTCGCTCGTCGGTGCCGGAATCGGATGCCACGGGATGGTCAGCATCGTGCCGCGGGAACAGACCGGTGAGGTCACCGGTATCACCCAGATGGGCGGCGAGGGCGCCCAGTGGATCGGTACGGCGCCATTCGTCGAAGATCGTCACTTCTTCCAGAACATGGGCGACGGAACCTACTTCCACAGTGGTCAGCTTGCCGTTCAGGCGGCAGTCGCTTCCGGCACGACGATGACGTTCAAGATCCTGTACAACGCGGCTGTGGCGATGACCGGTGGGCAGGACGCGGCCGGGCTGCGATCGGTGCCGGAAATGACCCGCATGCTGATGGCCGAGGGTGTCAAGCAGATCACCATCACCACCGACGATCCCGCCAAGTACCGCGGTGTCGATCTGCCCGCTGGGGTGGACGTCGTGCATCGCGACGAGATCCTCGACGCGCAGGCGAAGCTGCGCCTGATGGACGGTGTCACGGTGCACATCCACGACCAGCAGTGCGCTGCGGAGAAACGTCGCGACCGCAAGCGGGGCATCCTCGCCCCGTCGACGTTCCGGGTGATGATCGACGAGCGCGTGTGCGAGGCGTGCGGCGATTGCGGCGTGCAGTCGAACTGCCTGTCGCTCCATTCGACGGAGACCGAATTCGGACGCAAGACCGTCATCGACCAGGCCAGCTGCAACGTCGACGCCAGCTGTCTGAAGGGCGACTGCCCTGCCTTCATCACGGTCAAGCCGGGCAAGCCGACGAACGGTGTCGCGAAGAAGGCCCGGCGCACGGCGCCGACAGTCGCCGAGCTCCCTTCGCCGACTCTCGTGGTGCCGGCCGATGTCGCCATTCGCATGCCGGGCATCGGTGGGACGGGCGTGGTCACGGTCAGCCAAGTGTTGGCCGCCGCGGCACAGATCGCTGGAATCGACGCCAGGACCGCCGACCAGACGGGCCTGTCGCAGAAGGCCGGGCCCGTGGTGTCGACCGTCACGATCGGTGATCCCGTCCCTGGTCGAATCGGCGTGCTGCTTGCGCTCGACGCGTTGGCGTCGTCGACGCCTGCCAACCTCGCCGGCCTCGATTCGCGAGAGCAGCGTCGCGGTGGTCTCCACGAGCATCGCCCCGACGGGCCGGATGATCGGCAAGGTCGATTCGCACGGTCTCGATCTGTCACCGCTCAGGACCGAGCTCGCCAACAGGACCAAGGCGACGCGCAACCTGTACGTCGACGCCGCGCAGATCGTCACCGCACTGCTCGGCAACGCCGTGACGGCCAACGTGTTCATGGTCGGCGTTGCCTACCAGGCCGGGTTCATCCCGCTGCCCGGCGAGGCGATCGAGCGGGCGATCGAGCTGAACGGCACCGCTGTCGAGGCCAACCTTTCCGCGTTCAGGTGGGGTCGTCGTTGGACGATCGAACCGGGCGAAGTCGAGAAGGCGGCCGGCGCCAGCGTTGCCTACGACCTGGAGCCGTACCCGGTCGATGGGATCGACGACGCCGTGTTGCGCGAGCTCGTCGAACGACGGGCGGGCGATCTCGTCGCCTATCAGTCCACGCAATACGCCTCCCGGTATGTCGGCGTCGTCGTCAAGGCTCACCAGGCCGAGCAGGCCGCCGGCGGTGACGGGACGTTCGCGTCCACGGTCGCCCGTCAGTTGCACCACCTCATGGCCTACAAGGACGAGTACGAAGTCGCCCGTCTGTTGCTGGCCGGCCGGTCCAAGGTGGCCGCCCAGTTCGGCGATGACGCGACGATGACCTGGAACCTGTACCCACCGATGCTGCGTTCCATCGGACTCGGGCGAAAATTGCGCTTCGGGCGTTGGTCGGTGCCCCTGCTGGCCACGTTGCGAAGGATGAAAGGCCTCCGTGGCACTGCCGTCGACCCATTCGGTCACGCCAAGGTTCGTCGCACGGAGCGGGCGTTGGTACAGGAGTACATCGATCTCGTCGGGGAGGCGTCGGCGACGTTGCCGGCTCGTCCTGACAAGGCAGTCGAACTGGTCGGCCTGATCGATCAGGTTCGCGGCTACGAAGGTGTGAAGCTGGCCAACGTCGAGCGGTACCGGTCGGCGCTGGCAGACGCCCGCAAGAGTTAGTCGATCATCCCAGCGCGGTTTGCGGCCACCCGGTGTCGGCGACGAATGACTTGATCCGATCGACGCACTCGCTGCGGTCGTAGACGCCGTACAGGGCTTGCTTCATCCGTGGCGGATCGCCGAAGAAGAACAGCTCGTAGTGCGACTGGCGTCCACCGAACGCGCTGATCGACATGTCCCACGCCAGCCGGAACAGGGCGACCCTCTCCTCGGCTGAGCCGGCGGCGCCTTGAAGGTACTTGGCGATGTCAGCGCTCCGGGGCCCGTGGAAGTCAGCCTCGGTAGGAATCGTGATCAACCCGCTCGTCGTCACCAGCTGCATGATCTCGACAAGCCGCTTGTAGACGCCCGGATACCAGTTGCGAGCGGCGTCGAGCGGCGGACGCGCCGGCGTCATCACGCCGTACTTGTTCAGCGTTGCACCGGCCTCGCTGGCGATCTTCAAGCCCTTCATGATCTCGAGGATCATGATCACCTCGGCAACCATCTGCTGAACGTGAGGCGCGTCGCCGGATCCGATCATGTCGATGACCGCTTGAATGACACCGAGGAACGCCTCGGTCTTGGCGATCTTCAGGTTGACCACCTGATGCGCCATGTGCAGCACGGCTCCGGTCTCGGCGTAGGCCCGATTGGCCAGCTCGATGTCGTTCATCAGCAGGACCCGCTCCCACGGGACCAGCACATCGTCGAAGTAGACCATCGCGTCCATCTCGTCGAAGCGGGAACCAAGCGGATGATCGCGGTGGCTGCGCCCGAGATCGAGCGGCTCGCGACACTGGAACGAGAGACCTGGGGTGTTGTTGGGGATGCCGAACGCGAGTGCGTACGGCTTCATCTCGTCGCCACCCTTGACGACGGTCGATGGAAAGATCAGGATCTCGTCACTGATCGGCAACGTTGCCAGCATCCGGGCACCACGGACGATGATGCCGTCGGTGGTCTCGCGCACGACACCGAGGGCAATGTACGGGTCGCTCAACTCGAATGCCTGCTTGCTCCGGTCGACTTGCGGATTGGTGAGCGCGTGGGTCAGCGCGAGATCGTTCTCGCGTACGTGTTCGAAGTAGTTGCGCGCGTTGTCGGCGAACTCCGGTCGGCATTGCCCGAAGTATTCCGCCGCCGTTCCCGCGCCCATCAGGTTGACATTGAGGTAGTCGGGCATGCGACCCATGAACCCGAGGCAGGCGTCGGCCCACACCTTGTGCATGGCCGAGCGACGCTCGAGGTCCTCTCGCGTACGCGGCACGATGAAGCTCATGCCGACTCGGTCACCGGTCGACGGGGATGGAAACGTCATCGTGTCGACGAGGTCGGGTCGATGCTGCAGGTCGTAGAGCGCGGCGAGTGACTGCGCGGCGTTGGCCGTTCGCGGATGGGTCGTCGGATCCTCGACGAGTTCACCCTCGATCCACAAAGCCGGCGGCTGCGCACGCAGCCGATCGAGTACCTGCTGACCGGTTCGTGCTCCCATTTCTTCTCCGTGTCTGTGTCTGCTCTATAATCGAACAAATGATTCGAATGTCGAACGAGAGAATAGCACCGTCGCAAACCCTCGATCGAGGGCTGGCGTGTCTCGACTTCGTCGCTGCGTCGGATCGTGCCGTCTCGGTCGATGCCACCGCCGCCGCGCTCGGTCTTCACCGCTCGATCGTCTATCGGTTGCTGCGCACGCTCGAGCTCCGGCACCTGGTCGAGCGCGATGCGGACGGCGACTACTCGGCGGGCACGTACCTCGCCGTGCTCAGCCGGTCCGTGCGTCGCTCACTCCGCGCCGCTGCGGCGCCGGTGCTGGCCAACCTCGCCGAAGAGCTGCAGATGACCTCCTTCCTGGTCGTCGCTGATGGCGACGAGGCGGTCACCGTGGACAGCGTCGAGCCGACGTCGCTCAATGCCCATGTCGCCTACCGGCCGGGTACGCGGCATCCGATCGACCGCGGTGCGCCGGGCATCGCCCTGCTGGCCGGCCGGCCGCCAGTGCGCGGGCGAGCGAACGGCGGTGACCCGGGCGCGCCAACTCGGTTGGGCCGAGAGCGAGGCCGAAGTGATCGCCGGACTCGCCGCGATCGCTGTGCCGATCGACGATCAGGGAGCGATTGCCGTGCTCTGGCTGGCCGGGAACCCGGTCGCGACCAGCGCCGTGGTCGCCCGGCTCACCGCCGCCGCCACCGAAGTCCGCCGCCGCCTCGGCCTACCGGGGTCTAGCTGACGCCCCAACCGCCGTCGACCCGGATGAGTTGTCCGGTGATGTGCTTCGACTCGTCGCTGCAGAGGAAGAGTGCGGCCTGGGCGTGATCGTCGGCGGACAACGGCCCCCCACCCGAGACCGGCATACGCATCTTGACGATGTCGAGGGTTTCCGGATCGGACGCTGCCCGCTTGGCCATCGGTGTCAACGTCAGAGCGGGAAGGATGGCGTTGAAACGAATGCCTGCTGCGCCGTACTGGCATGCGCCGTTGATGGTGAGCGAGTTGATCCCACCCTTCGCCGCGGCGTAGGCGAGCGTGTTGAATGCGCCGGCGACCGGGTTCGTCGCGGCCACGGACGACACGTAGACGATCGAGCCTCCCGTCGGCTGGTCGAGCATGATCTTCACGGCCTCGCGTGAGCTGAGGAACGCGGTGTCGAGGTTCAAGGCGACGGTCGCGTGCCACGATCGCAGCGACGTGGAATGCAGGGGTCCATCGCCGAGCGGCCGCCCGCTGCCACCAGCGCATGCGAGTAGGGCGTCGAGCCGGCCGTACGTGTCGGCGCAGACAGAGAAGGCGCGCTCGGTTTCGCCCTCGTCGGTGAGGTCAGCGGCAACCCACGTGAAGTCGACGCCGGCACCGATCCGCTCGGCGAGTGCCACGCAGTCGTCTTCTCGCAACGCGACCACGAACAATCGCGCTCCTTCGGCAGCGAAGCGTTCTGCGGCGGCCTCGGCAATCCCCGTCGCGCCGGTGATGCAGCACACCTTGCCGGCCAACCGGCCGCTGCGGTTTGGCTCAGTCATGACTTGCATGCCTCCATTGCGATCTCGACGAACTCCCGCACCGCCTTGGAATGATCGTCGATTCGCCACACCAAGTGGAATTCGTCGAGACGCTCGATGGGTCGTAGAGGGACGATGACAACTCCGTCACGGCTGACGTTGGCAGCCTGCCAGCGGTTGAGCCATCCGATTCCGGACCCGACTGCGACCATGTCGAGCATCCGCTCGACCTGGCTGGCGGGATGCATCACCCAAGCGGGCCGCACATGGAGCGCGGCGCAGTAGGCGAGCGTGGCGTCATGGTAGGTCGGGGCATCCTCGCGCTCGACGAGCAACACCGGCTCGCCGTCCAGGTCGGTCGCATCGATGACCGAGAGCTGAGCCAGCGGATGGTTCTGAGGTACTGCGAGATGATCGAACGGCACCTTGGCGAGGAGTTGAGAGGCAAGCACGTCGGGGTACGGGACGGGCGGGTGCACCACTCCGACGGTCAGGCGCCCGTCGCGCAAGTCCTTGAAGATGCGCAGCGACGTGAACGCAGACGGGCGCACGGCGATGTGCGGATGGGCGTCGTGGAACCTGCGTGCCGCGGTCAGTGCGGCATGCTCGCTGCCGTGACAATAGGCCAGTGTCAGCGGCTGGTCCGTCGACTCGGCGGCGCGGCGCAACGTCTCGGCGAGGCTGGTGAAGCGATCGACGGCGCGCAGCGCGGATCGCGCCTCGTGGAGCAACCGTGAGCCGGCTGGTGTGAGATGCACCTGTCTCGTCGTGCGTTCGAACAGTTGCACACCGAGCTCGGTCTCCAGCTCGCGTATCCGCTGCGACAACGGGGGCGTTGTCATGTGCAACCGGGCGGCAGCGCGGCCGAAGTGCTGCTCTTCGGCGACTGTCACGAAGTAGGTCAGCCGGCGGAGATCCACACCCGGACGGTACCACTGTGAGCGGTGATCATGACTAATAGAGACATGATCCGTGTCGCAGCGGGTCGTGGACTTCTCCAGCATGCCTTGCGACAATCGTCACATGAAGATGATGTGGTTCCACCTGATGCCGTATCCGAACCTGCCGGAGGACTTCAATACCAAGCATCGCAGCGTGTGGGTCGACATCGATCCGGCCTTGTTCGATCGCGACGTGATGGCCGAGACGTACGACACCTATATCGATCAACTGGTCTACGCCGAGGAGTGTGGCTTCGACGGGATCTGCGTCAACGAGCACCACAACAACGGCTACGGCTTGATGCCGTCCCCCAACCTGATCGCGGCCATCCTCGCCAACCGCACATCGCAGGCGGCCATCACCGTCCTCGGAAACTCCGTCGCTCTGTACAACCCGCCCATCCGGGTCGCCGAAGAGTTCGCCATGCTCGACCTGTTCTCGCGCGGCCGGTTGATCGCCGGCTTCCCGGTCGGCACCGCCATGGACACCGTCCACTCGTACAGCATGAACCCGGGCACGTTGCGCCCCCGCTACTACGAAGGCATCGACCTGATCATGAAGGCCTGGCAGGCCACCGAGCCGTTTGCATACAACGGTCGCTTCAACCAGCAGCGGTACGTCAACCCCGTGCCGCGGCCGTGGCAGCAACCGCACCCGCCGGTGTGGATCCCCGGCGGCGGATCGGTCGAGACCTGGGACTTCTGCGCCGAGAAAGACTTCGTCTACGGCGCCCTGACCTATTACGGCTACAAGATGGTCCGCGAGACCGTCGCTGGATACTGGAGCCGAGTCGAGGCCCACGGACGTGACGACAACCCTCACCGACTCGCCGTGACGCAGTTCATCGGCGTCGCCGACACCGACGCCGAGGCCTACAAGCTCTACCGCGAGCCCGCCGAGTACTTCTTCAACCGCTCGCTGCACGTCTACCCGGGCTTCACCGATGCACCGGGATACGTCACCGAGGCATCCATCCGTGCCCGCTACAAGTCGCAAGTGCGCCAGGTGGCGCGCAACAAGCAGGCCAAACACGATCTGACGTGGGACGAGATGGTCGACAACGGGTACGTCGTCATCGGCGGACCCGACACGGTGCGCGAACAACTCGAAGAGGCTGCACGCGAACTTCGCATCGGTCATCTGTGCGCCATGTTGCAGTTCGGAAACATGAGCGACGAGCTGACTCGGTACAACACCAAGCTCTTCGGCGACAAGGTTGCGCCTGGTCTTCGGTCGCTGTTCTCGGAGTACCCCGATCCGTGGTGGCCGAACAATGCCCGATGAAGGAGCAACTGTCATGACTCGATGCCTCGTCTACCTGTTCGGTGTGGCCGGCCATCCGGAGCTCTCCCCGGCGATGCGCGCCGTCGAGGACGCCGGTTGGGAGATCATCGTGCCGTCGGTTCCGGGCTTCGACGGTGTCGCCGGCTTCCAACCCCGCGACGAGTACCTCGACTGGCTGACGACATTCTGGGATTCGCTCGATGCCACCGGCGCTCTGCCGTGTCCGGTGGTCGGCGCCTCACTGGGTGGCATGATCGCCGCCGAGCTCGCCGCGTTGCGTCCCGAGACCGTCACGGGTGTAGCGCTGCTGGCCCCGTTCGGAATCGCCGATGCGGCGGACCCTGGTTTCAACCTCTTCGGCACTCCGTCGGCCCAACGGATGAGCCATCTGTTCGCCAAAGGTGTTCCGGATGCGTTTGCGAACCGCTTCGCCGAGCTCGGTCCCGAGGAAGCACCAGTCGCCGGTTATCTCAGCGACATGGCTGCCGCCAACATCCTGTGGCCGTTCGGTGAACGCGGTACCGCAAAGCGGCTGCATCGCATCGCCGCGCCGCGCCTCACCATGTGGGGTGATCTCGACGAGATCAACCCGGTGACCAACGCCGCGGCGTGGGGCGGTGCGAACATCGTCGCCGGGGCCGGCCATCTCCTCGAGTGGGATGCTCCCGACCAGGTCTCGGCAGCGCTGCTCTCCTTTCTCAATTCACTCGGCCTCAACTCGCTCGACGGATGATCTCGCGCACCGCTTCGACGTATCGATCGGACGATCGGGTGAACGAGTGAATCCCATGGGGCGCGCCCTCGACGAGACGGATCTCGACGCCGGGGTTGGCGGAATGCTGTCGCGCCGCGTGCTCGGGAAACAGCGCCGGACCCATGGCCGGATCCGCTTGCAGGATGATCATCGGCTTCCCGATGCTTCGCGTCCGGGTCGTATCCGCTGAGTGCGCCGCCGTGAATCGCCGGCAGCCACACGTCGGGGTCGGCGAGCATCAGGGCGTCGGCTCTGCTCTGCACCGCTCTGGCGCTCATCAGGTCGCCGGCGCGCCCCCACGGCATCTCCGCGTCGGCGACCATCGACACGAAGTGTTCGCGGGACTCACCGCTGGTTTGCGCCGACCGCATCGAGGCCTCCAGCGTCGGGAAGACGGTCGCGAAGATGCTCTGCTCGAACAGGCTTTGATCGCAGAAGTACAACGGCGGGTCCTCGCAGAGCGCCGACCGCACGAGGTCGGGTCGTGTTGCAGTGATGTGGTGTGTGATCACTCCACCGAGCGAATGACCGACAAGCACGACAGGTTCAGCGATCACCTCTTCGATGAACGCGATCACGTCGTCCGAGTAGAAAGGAACCGAGTACGTACCAGGCGCATGGTCGCTTCGACCATGACCGCGAAGATCAAGACGGAACACATCGGCACTGTCGCCGAGGTCATCGACGACCTCGTCGTAGCCGGTGGATATTCCGGAGAGACCGTGCAGCATCAGCACCGTAGTTGCACGCGGCGAACCGTCACGCGACCACTCAAGACCACAGTTCCGATGGTTGAAACGCATGACGCCTCCGATAGTTGTTCGTCGAAATGTTATGCACTATGGTGCCCATCGTCACAGGAGGTGTTCGCCGTCGCAACGGGGCGCCGTGAACCCTTCTCGTGGCATCTCGCATCCACACAAGGGGGAATTCATGGCTCGCCGATTCATGGCAGCCGCGGTCATAGGAGCGATGCTCCTCGTGGCTTGCGGCAGTGACGACAACGCATCCGACGCAACATCCGCGGGAACCGAGGCACCGGCCGCGGGATCCGAGGCACCGGCAGCGACGGAAGCACCAGCCGCAACGGAGGCACCGGCCGCGACCGAGGCACCGGCCGACACAACAGCGGACACCACAGCCGCGCCAGCAGGTGACGGCCTAGTCGGTGACAGGCCAGCGACAGCAGGACCTGATTGCGGTCTCGGCAATGGCCAGAAGGCCACCGGCGACCCGATCAAGCTCGGCAACGTGACGACATCGGTGCCAGGCATCGACTTCAGCACCGGCCCGGCGATGATGGATGCGTACTTCCAGTGCGTCAACGACAATGGCGGCATCAACGGTCGTCCGGTCCAGATGCTCGAGGAGAACGACAACCTCAAGCCGGAAGACGCGGCCGCTGCGGCCCGCAAGCTCATCGAGACCGACAAGGTCGTCGCGATGGTCGGTGGCTTCAGCATCCTTGACTGCCCGGTCAACGCGGACTACTACACCCAGCAGGGCTTCTACGTCATCGTCGCCGGTGTGCCGGCCGAGTGCTTCAGCTCGCCGAACATGGCTGCGGCCAACATGGGCCCCGGCTACAGCGCCTTGGGTGCTGCCCAGATCGTGATCGACAAGGGTGCCAAGGGCAAGATGGTGACCATTACCGGCAAGACGGCGACTTCGGACTACAACAACTCGTTGGCCGGGCTCTACGCCCAGTCGAAGGGTCTCGAGTGGGAAGACATCCAGCCAGAGGTTCCCATCTCCGATCCGAACACCATCATCCTCGACGCGGTCAACAAGGCCGGCGAGGGCGGTGCCATCGTGCTCAACTTCACGCCTCCTGAAGGTTTGAAGCTCCTGAAGGCCGCTGAAGAGCTCGGCCTGATCGACAAGGTCATCTGGGGTTCGTCGACGCCGCTCAACGACAACTCGGTCGCCGCCGCACTCGGTTCTGCGTGGAGCGGCAAGCTCAACGTCAACGCCGAGCTCAGCCTGCTCGACGATCCTCGCCCGGAGATGGAGCTGTACCGCACGGTTTCGGCGAAGTACAACCCGGATGCGCCGTTGGGCAGCTTCCAGCAGATGGGCTTCATGATCGGTCGCATCATCGTCAAGACGCTGCTCGACATGGATCCCGCCGACCTGGATGATCCGGTTGCGGTCAATGCAGCGATCAAGGGCATCAAGAACTTCGACACCCACATCGTCTGCAAGCCGTGGTACTTCGGTGCCCTGCCTGCCGGCAACGTGCCGAACAACTGGGACTACAACGTGGTGCCCGACGGTACCGACACCATGGTCCTCGACAAGGATTGCTTCGCAATCGCCGAGGTCGAGCCGATCCTCACCGCGGTTCGTGCGGCCGAGGTCGATCAGGGTCTCAACGTCGGCGGCGGTTGATCAGGTCACAACCGGACTACCACCACAACCACAAACATAAAGGAACGACCTCGATATGCCAGGTCTTGGTGATTTGTGGCCCTATTTCATTCAGGGCCTGGCCTTCGGGGCCATGTACGCGGTGACCGGTACAGGACTTGTCGTCCTGTACCGGACCACCGGTGTTGTCAATCTCGCATTCGGTGCCATCGGATGTATGGGCGCCCACGTCGCTTGGTCGATGATGGGTGGGAGTCTCAGTAGACCGACGCCAATCGGTCACGGCGTGCGAATACTGGCTTACCCGGCGCTCGTCGCAGTGTGTGCGGCATTGACGTTGTTGTACGGCATGTGGCTCGCGCCGAAGCTGTCGCGTCGTGACCCGCTCGTCAAGGCCCTCGGGAATGGTCGGTGTCGCACTGTTCCTCCTCGGGATCATGAAGGAGCGCTGGGACACCTCCAAGCCACGGGCGCTGACGCTGCCCAGCAAGGTGTTCACCATCGGCGGTGCTGTGGTGACCTCGACCCAGATCATCGCGTTGCTCTTCGCCGTCGGTGTCGTCCTCAGCGTCACCATCTTCCTCAACAGCACGTCGACCGGTACGGCGATGCGTGCCATCGCCAACGATCGCGACGTGTCGGCGCTGCTCGGTGTGCCCGTTCGGCGAGTCGAGGCGATGGCCTGGCTCGCTTCCGGGATCATCTGTGGTTGCGTGTTCCTCATTCTTCCGCCATTGTTCAAGAGCCTCGATCAAGGAACGCTGACCTGGTTCGTCATCGGTGCGCTCGGAGGTGCGATCGTCGGTCAGTTCCGTTCGCTGTGGGTCACGTTCTTCGCCAGCCTCACGATCGGTGTCATCGAGTCCGTCTTGGCCCCATTCACCGGCAAGTGGCAGTTCATGGCCGATTTCCGCAAGACGACACCGTTCGTCGTCGCGGTCGTGGCGATCGTGTGGATCAGCCGGAAGCGGACGGTCGTACTCTCGGGAAGGGAGATGCGATGACCACCGTCGCCGCCCCGTTACAGGCTTCAGAGGTGGTCGAGAAGCGATCGGTCGTCGCTCGGATCACTCAGAACCGCTGGTTCGAGCCGTTTGCGGTCACCGCTGTGCTGATGTTCGGATTCTTCGGCATTCCTGCGCTCTTCGATTCCTTCTGGGTCGCCAACTTCACCCAGATGGCAGTGTTCTCCGTCGTCGCCGCCAGCGCCGGTCTCCTCTACGGCCGTGTCGGCCTGGTTTCGCTCGGGCAAGTCGCGGCATACGGCATCGGGTGTTGGGTCACCATACGGCTGTCGTTCGCAACGACATGGCCGTTTCCTGTACTGCTGATCATCGGCGGTGTTGTCGCCGCGTTCATCGGTGTGCTCATCGGAATGCCGGCGCTCAGGGTCAGCGGTCTGTACCTCGCTCTCGTCACGTTGATGCTTGCCGCCGGCATGGAGATCGTGCTCGGTGTCACCAAGTTCCCGAACGGTGGCTCGGGATTCCAAGGACTCGCATCGTCGCTGAGCGACATCAAACCGACACGCCGGCCATCCTGGGCGCTCACCGACGAGGGGTATTACCGGTTCATCGTCGTCGCCGCGTTCGTGATGTTCATGCTGGCGTCGTTCGTGCTGTCCCGCAAGCCCGGGCGGGCGTGGGCATCGATCCGCCAGAGCGAAGCAGCGGCACTGGCCGCGGGCATCGACGTGACCCGCTACAAGTTGTGGGCTTTCGCTCTCGCTGCGTTCATGGCCGGTGTTGCCGGCGGTTTGTACGCGGGCACGGTGCCGAAGGGCATGAGCATCGATGCGTTCAACCGTCAATCGGCGATCTTCCTGATCGCGGTGGTCATCATGGGCGGCATCTACAGCTTGTGGGGCGGCCTGCTCGGTGCGTTCTTCGCGACCTGCCTGCTGAAGTTCCTCACGCAGAACGTCGTCGGTCACCAGTTCTGGACGCGATTCGCGCTGTCGCTGTTCGGATTCGGTCTGCTGATGAACCTGATCCAGAACACGCGGGCCGCCGAGAAGAAGGGCATCGAAGCGTGATCGACATCGAGGACTTGTCAGTTCATTTCGGTGGCGTCGTCTCGCTCGATCAAATGACCATTCAGTTCCCCGAGGGAACGTGCGGCTTGATCGGTCCCAACGGCGCCGGCAAGACGACGTTCTTCAATGTGCTGTCCGGCTTCGTCACACCGCGTTCCGGCCGTATCGAGGCGATGGGCCAGGACCTGTTGGCGTTGCCCGACTTCAAGCGAGCTCGTTGGGGTCTGCGGCGCACGTTCCAGACGGAGCAGGCAATCGAGAAGCTCACCGTGTTCGACAACGTGGCGACGGTGTACGAGCACACCGACAACGGCGGAAAGGCAGGGCGCACCGCTGCGGTCGACTCGGCACTGGAGTTCGTCGGGCTCACCGAACGTGGCCCACAAGACGGTGCGCACGCTTGGTGCCAAGGAGCGGCGATTCATCGAAGTCGCCCGCGCAGTCGTCGGTCAGCCCGAAGCTGATCCTGCTCGACGAGCCGGCGGCCGGATTGCCCGACGAGGAGACGGCCCTGCTCGGACAGATCATCCGCAGCATCCCGGAACGGGTGGGCGCAACGGTGATCCTGGTCGACCACGACATGAGCCTGGTGCAGGCGTGCTGCGACTGGACGGCGGTGCTCGACTTCGGCCGCTTGCTGGCATCCGGACCAACCGCCGAGGTGCTCCGCGATCGCAACGTGATGAAGGCGTATCTCGGCACGGAGGAGCGTCGCACTGAGCAACGCTCTCCATCGACAACGTCTCGGTCGCCCGTGGCCCACGCAACGTCGTCCACGACGTGTCCATCGAGGTGCCGCCGGGCGAGGTCACCACGATCCTCGGCCCCAATGGAGCCGGCAAGTCCAGCCTTGCCCTGGCGTGCGCAGGTCTGGCCAGGGTCACCAAGGGGTGGATCAACTTCGACGGCAGAACCTGGCCAACAGCGCCCTGAGAAGATCCGCGCCGCCGGCGTGTCGGTGGTGCCGGAGGGCCGTCGACTGCTTCCCAACCTGACGGTCGAGGAGAACCTCAAGGTCGCCACGTATTCGCTCGGCAAGAAGGCGGCCAGCGACGGGCTCGCATACACGCTGTCGTTGTTCCCGGAGCTGGAGAAGCGCTGGGACACGTCCAGGGCCGATCACTGTCGGGCGGCGAGCAGCAGATGGTCGTGCTCGCCCAGGCGTTGGTGTCGAGGCCGAAGGTGCTCCTGGTCGACGAGCTCTCGCTCGGTCTCGCCCCGATCGTCGTCAAGCGCCTGGTGCCGACGCTGGCCGCGGTCGCCGAGTCCGGCGATCGGAGTCCTGCTGATCGAACAGTTCGCCCACGTCGCGCTGTCGCTGGCCAACGCTGCGTATGTGCTCGAAGGTGGCAGGGTGCGCTACAGCGGCTCGGCCGCTGAGCTCACCGAGCGACCCGAGTTGCTGCATTCCGCGTACCTGCTACGTGGGCACGGTGCCGGACATCGACGTGAGCCGCCAGCACGTTCGCCACCGGCGAACGCAGATTGCCGCTCGATGCCGCGGCTATGAAACAATCCATCGTCGACACGATCTCGCTGGGGGACCCATGAAGCAGAGCACGGACCGCATTCTCACGACGCACGTCGGCAGCTTGGCCCGGCCGCATTCGCTGCTCGACATCATGAAGGAGCGCGAGCACGACCGCCCGTACGACGCCGAAGCGCTCGACCGCGAGATCGCCGCTGCGGTCAAGGATCGCGTCCAGCAGCAGGTCGAGTCGGGCATCGACATCGTCGCCGACGGCGAGATGAGCAAGGTCAGCTTCCTCGGCTACGTCAAGGATCGCCTCGGCGGCTTCGAGGTCGACACGGCGCCGTCGAAGTTGGCGCCGTCGTGGCAGGCCGAGTTCGACATGTTCCCCGAGTACTACACCGAGTACTTCAAGAAGTACTCGTCGGCCGTCAGCCCGCTGCGCCGGATCATCGCCAAGGGCCCCATCTCGTACACCGGGCAGAAGCTGCTGCAGATCGACATCGAGAACCTCAAGGCGGCATGCGAAGGGCTCGATGTCGCCGACATCTTCATGCCCTCCAGCGGCCCCAGCGGCTTCGGGAAGAACGAGTACTACAAGGACTACGAGGAGTACCTCAACGCCGTCGCCGAGGCGATGCGCGAGGAGTACCTCGGCATCGTCGAGGCCGGATTCATCCTGCAGGTCGACGATCCGTGGCTGATCGACATGCTCGGCGATCCCGGCCGAGTCGATCGAGAATCGCCATCGTTCGGCGAGCATCCACGTCGAGGCGCTGAACCACGCGCTGCGCGGCATCCCCGAGGATCGCATCCGTCACCACACGTGCTACGGCCTCAACCACGGTCCGCGTCTCACCGACATCCCGTTGAAGACCGCGTTGGAGTACACGTTCCAGATCAACGCGCAGGCCTACTCGTTCGAGGTGATGAACCCGCGGCACATGCACGAATGGCGCCAGGTGGAAGAGGTCGGCGTGCCCGACGGCAAGATCCTGATCCCCGGTCTGCTCGGACACGCCAACAACTACGTCGAGCACCCTGAACTGATCGCCGAGTTCATCTGCAACTACGCGTCGATCGTCGGCAAGGAGAACGTCATCGCCGGCGCCGACTGCGGCTTCTCGTCGCGGGCCAGTTACGCGCCCGAGGTGCACCCGACCGTGGTGTGGCCGAAGTTCAAGGCGTTGGCCGAGGGTGCCGAGCTCGCCAGCAAGAAACTGTGGGGATAGGCAACACTAGAATGCGCAAGGTCGCGGCAGATGGGGGCCGCACCGCTACCAGAGGGGGTAAGCAATGACTGACACTGCCGAGCAGGTGAAGTTTCCGGGACCGGACGAGATCGAGGGGTTCTGGGCCTTCGACAAGATGCACGCACCACGGCCGCTTCACCCGTTGTCGCAGGACTTGGTGATGTCGACGCTGGCGGTCGGCTTCACCAAGGCGCAGGCCGAGTACGACTGCCCGGTCGTCGCCTCGAATCAGGCCATCAACCACTACTTCTACATGGCCTTCCACCCGCATCCCGACGAGGCGGTGGTCGAGGATCGCATGTCGCGCTACCTCGACACCATCGACGAGAAGGTGCCCCTCGTCGGCAAGCGCTGGACCAACGAGTGGCTGCCGCTGATCCGCGATCGCAACGAGGCCGAGCGCGACGCCGACTACTCGGGCATTGAGCAATGCCGAGCTGCTCGCCAAGTTCGACGACATGACCGACTGGATGACCGAGATGTGGTACATCCACGGTCACATCAACTTCGCGCTGGTCTCGGGCGCCAGGCTCAGCGACCTCTACACCGACGGTGATGCACCCGGATGATCCCACCGAGGCGTATCAGATCCTGCAGGGCTACCACACCCGCCCGGTCGACGCCGCCCACGGCCTGTGGCGGCTCAGTCGCATCGCCGCGACAGTCCCACGCTGCACCAACTGTTCGACGAGAACCATCCCCGCGATCTCGCCGCGAAGCTGGCCAAGACCGACGAGGGACGTGCGTTCCTCGACCAGTTGAACGAGTACCTGTACGACTTCGGCTGGCGCAGTGACGCCGTCTACGACATCGCCGACGTGCCGTGGCGGGAGAACCCGTCGATCCCGCTGGGCAACATCGCTCGCTACATCAACATGCCCGACGACGACGATCCGATGATCCAGTACGAGCGTGCCGTCAAGCATCGCGAGGATCTCACCGCCAAGATCCAGGCCAAGCTCGCCGACGACCCGGAGCAGCGCGCCAAGTTCGACGAGCTCTTCGACGCCGCGCAGTACGCCTGTCCCGCTCACCGAGGATCATGCGTTCTACATCGACCAGATGGGTGTCGTGCTGCTTCGCACGTTCTGCCTCGCCGTCGGCGATGCACTCGTCCGCGACGGCGTGATCGACGACCGCAACGACGTGTTCTTCCTGTTCGAGGACGAGGTCCGCGACGCGCTCGCCAACGGAGGCGACCAGCGCGCCACGGTCATCGAGCGCAAGGCCTCGGTCGAGGCCGCCGCACAGGCGTCGCCGCCAGGTGCAGTCGGCACACCGCCGCCGCCGCCGCAGCCCGGCGATTTCGTCGACCCGTTCATGGACGCGATCGTCACCCGTCTGCTCGGCATCAAGCCGCCGGCCGAGGGCGAAGTCGGATCGCTGCGGTGATCGACGGCGTGGCCGGGTCGCCCGGTATCTATCGCGGCGTCGCCCGCGTCGTGCAGTCGCTCGACGAGGCCGGCGATCTGGAGGACGGCGAGATCATGGTGTGCGAGATGACGCTTCCGCCGTGGGTGCCGATGTTCTCGATCGCCGGTGCCGTCGTCTCCGATGTCGGTGGCGTGATGAGCCACTGCGCCATCGTCGCCCGCGAGTTCAACATCCCGGCTGTCGTCGGGACGGTCGACGGCACGACGCGCATCAAGACCGGTCAGACGATCACCGTCGACGGCATCAAGGGCGACGTCTACCTCGACGGTCGCGAGCTGTAGGAGGCATCGCCGCCGGCGAAGAACATGTGTCAGGCCTCAGATGTTCTTCGCCGGGCTGCTAGCGCCGCGCCATCGACGTGCGTCGGTCCGACGCGCTCGCCGTTGCGCTCGGATGCCGCGGAGCGTCTGATCCTGCTCGGTACGGCTGGTGCGTCGAATCCCGAAGGCGACGCGAGCCGGGTATTCCAACGCCATCGTCGTCGGCGACGTCGCCTACATCGTCGACTGCGGCGAGGGCGTCCACCGTCAGGCGTGGCGGTCGGGGATCTCGATGCATCCGGAGCGCAGGCCGAAAGGTGGCAGCACGGTCCGGTCGATCTTCTTCACCCATCTGCACAGCGATCACGTCATCGACTACATCAACCTGATGTTCGGGTTCTGGCCGACGACTCGCGTCGATGTGTTCGGCCCGGGTGAGGCCGGGTTGCCGATCACGCCGTTTCCCGCCGGATCGTGTCGTGCCGGTGCTGTTCCCGGAGTGCGCCGACGCCGGGCATCCGCGACTTCACCGAGAAGCTGTTCGAAGCGTTTGCCTACAACATCAACGTCCGCATCGCCGACGAGGCTCGCAAGGACCTGACCAAGAACGTGTTCGTCCACGAGGTCGGCGTCGCCCACGACGACTACGTCCCCGACATCGATCTGGCGGTCGAGGCCAGTGGTGCGTCGATCGGTGACGGCGGCGCCGCCGATGGATCCGGTCGAGGTCTACCCGCTCGACGACAACGGTGTTCGGGTCACCGCCATCTTGGTCCAGCATGCTCCGGTGTTTCCCGCCTTCGCCTATCGATTCGACACTCCTGGTGGGTCAGCGGTCTTCAGCGGCGATACCGGGCCGTGCGACAACCTGGTTCGCCTGGCGGAGGGTGCCGACTACCTCGTGCACGAGGTGATCGATGTCAGCTTCGTCGCCGACCGGGTCGCCAAGCTGCCGAACCGCGACAACATCATCAACCACCTCACCGATTCGCACACCTCGCCGGAGGACGCCGGACGAATCGCCTCCCGCGCCGGCGTGAAGACACTGGTGCTCAGCCACCTCGTCCCCGGCGACAGCGAGATCGCCGAGGATGTGTGGGAAGGTCGCGCCCGCTCCGAGTTCGACGGGAACGTGATCTGCGGTGTCGATCTCGACCAGTTCGACCTGTGCACCGCATGACTAGGTTCGTTCCCACTACCCGACCATCCCGCGGAGGTCTCGCATGAGCGTGCTCGACGAGCTGGAGTTCATCTTCTTTCACCTGATGCCGTACGCGCCGCTGCCGGAGGGCCACCAGCAGCTCGACTCGCTGTGGGTCGACTACCCCAACAGCAACTTCGATCCAGCGACCGGTCACGAGCTCTACAAGCGCTATTGGAGTGAACTGCTGCTTGCCGACAAGTTGGGCTACGACGGCGTGTTCGTCAACGAGCACCACAACACGCAGTTCACCATGAACGCCGCGCCGAACCTGACCGCGGCGGCCATCATCCCGCACACCTCGTGCCGCATCGGCGTCTACGGCACACCCCCGAACTTCGAATACCCGAATCGGCTCGCCGAGGAGTACGCGATGCTCGACGTCATGTCGGGTGGTCGGCTGGAGGTCGCCTTCCCGCTCGGCACCGGCATGGAGTACTGGGCCAACTCCGTGAACCCGGCCACCGCTCGCGCCCGATTCCGCGAAGGGCTCGACGTGATCTTCAAGGCGTGGACCGAACCAGGCCCGATGAGCTATGCCGGCGAGTTCTACAACTACCGCTACCTCAATCCATGGCCGACGCCGTACCAGAAGCCCCATCCGCCGGCCTACATCGTCGGGTCCGGGTCGGAGGAGACCGTCGAGCTCGCTGCTGAGCTGGGTCTCGGCTACTCGGTGGTGTTCATCCCGACGAGCGCGCAGTTGAAGGTGTTCGACCGGTACCGCGAACGGCTGGCCCACCACGGCCACGAACTCGACAGGAGGAAACTGACCTTCGGGGTGATGGCCTACGTCGCCGAGACCGACAAGCAGGCCCAGGACGAGTTCATGCCGCACTGCATGTATTTCTTCGAGACGGCCTTGAAGACGACGCCGCGCTACTTGATTCCACCCGGCTACGTCACGGTTCCCGAGTTTCGCAAGCGTATCTCCGGCCCCGACGTCCACGGCAACGCCAACTGGGAGGACCTCACGGCCATCAACCGAATCGTCGCTGGTACCCCTGACACCGTGGCCGATGCAATCGTCCATTGGGCCGAGGAAGCCGACGTCTCGAGGATCTCGCTCAATCTCGCGCTCGGCGACATGCCGCACTGGAAGGTGGTCAAGAACCTCACGCTGTTCGCCGAGGAAGTCATTCCCCGCCTGCGAGCCAAGAAGGTGGCGGTCGTATGAACGCGACGGAGGGCTTCGAGAAGCTTCGGCTGAACGTCAATGGCACCGACACCGTGGTGCTGGCGCTCGGCGATGCGGCGGCGCCGCCCTTGGTCTTCTTCCACGGTGCGGGCACATTCCACGGATGGGAGTTCGCCCGCCCGTGGGCATCGAACTTTCGGGTGCTGATCCCGCATCATCCCGGGTTTGCGGAGTCGGGCGACATGGACGGCCTGCGTGAGTTCGGCGACTTCGTTCTGCACTACGGGGCACTGTTCGATCAGCTCGGTTTGCACCGCGATGTCAACCTGGTCGGGCTGTCGCTCGGCGGTCGGCTCGCGGCCCGCTTCGCCATCAGCCAACAGCACCGGTTACGTCGCTTGGTTCTGATCGCGCCGGCGGGATTGCGCGTGCCAGAGGCACCGATGGAGGATCTGTTCCGCATCCGGCCCGAGCAGATCCCGGGCATGTTGGTGAAGAACTTCGAGGTGTTGCTGCCGTGGCTTCCCACCGATCCTCGTGACATCGACTTTGCTGTCGACAGGTATCGCGAATCGCGCACGGTGGCCACCGTTGCATGGGATGAGCCGTTCGATCGTGTCATCCCGCGCTGGATGAAGACCATGACGGTACCGACGATGGTGATGTGGGGCAACGACGACGCGCTGATCCCGGTCGGGCAAGCCACGGCCTGGGCCGATCTCGTCCCCGACAGCGAACTTCGCCTGTTCGACGATGCCGGGCATCTCCTCCTCGACGAATCACGGGCAGCGGTGTTGGCGGTGGCCGAGTTCTGCGCATGACCGTCGCGGCCGTCGACCTTCGTCGACAACCTTCGCGTCTCGAATTACGAGCATTTGCCGGTCTGTCGATGGCATCGGCGGCGATCTCGATCGATCTCATCCTGCCCGCCTTCGGCCGAATTCGCTCTGACCTCGGATTGGCTTCGGGCTCGGCGGCGACGGCCGGGTTGGTCACGGCGTTCTTCCTCGGTATGGCGCTGGGGCCGATCCCGTTCGGGCTCTTGGCCGACCGCTTCGGGCGCCGCTGGGTCATGTTCGGTACCTGCGCACTCTTCGTTGGCGGGGCCCTCGGTGCGGCAGCCGTCTCGAGCTTGCACTGGATGCTGTGGGCTCGATTTGTGTGGGGTTTCGGCGCAGCCGGGCTGCGGGTCATCGCGGTTGCAGCCATCCGCGATCGGTTCGGGGGTGCCGACATGGCTCGCGAGATGGCGTTCGCCATGACGATATTCATTCTCGTCCCGGTCGTGGCACCGGTGCTCGGCGCCGGACTGATCAAGGTGATGCCCTGGCGTGGGACGTTCGTGGTCTGTGCCGCCTTCGGTGCTGCCATCGCCGTGTGGTCGCTGCGATTGCCCGAATCACTGCCGGTCGATCGACGCCAGCCGTTGCACTTCCGTCAGGTGTGGGTGGCGACGGCGGCGATCGTGCGCAGCCGACCCGCATTGCTGTACACCCTGGCCAGCGTGGCGCTCTTCGGCGCATTCTCGTCGTATCTCGCTTCATCCGAGCGCGTGATCGCCGACGTCTTCAATCGGCGCTCGTGGTTCCCCTTCATCTTCGGCGGAACCGCCATTCTGATGGGAGTCGGGTCGATGGCGGTCGGGCGCAACGTCGAGCGAATCGGCCTCGATCGACTGATCCGATTGTCGTTGATCGCCTATACGACGGTTGCAGTGGCCATGTACGCCCTGAGCCTCAGCTCCGGTGGACGACCGTCGCTATGGCCGTTCCTCTTCCTACTGTCGCTGGTTCTGGTCGGTCACAACGTGCTGTTCCCCAATCTCAACGCCGCGGCGATGGAACCGGTCGGCCATGTCGCCGGGACGGCAGCGGCGGTGTACGCCACGGTGACCACGGCCGCCGGCGCGCTGGTCGGGTCTCGGCTCGACCGGGCCTTCGACGGCACTGTCAACTCGTTCAGCCTGGCGTTTGCCGTGGCCGGCGTCATCGCTCTCGCACTGGTCTTGGCCGTGCGACGTCCGACATCCGGCGAGATACGTTAGACCGATGCCGAGCGCACTCTTGTTTGATGTCGGTGATGTCCTGATGGAGTCCAACTGGGTCGTCCTCGACGAGCTGGAACGCCGCACGGGCCGTCGGTTCACCGGTCGTGGCGCCAAAGATCCGCAAGGCGATCCGGCGTGGCAAAGGTGTCTCAGCGGCGAGATCGACATCGACGAGTACTGGAACCGATTGGCGCAGTCGGGTGGCTATGCCGATCGCCTCACCATGTGGCGGGCGATGAGCATCGAACTCGGCGCGGGTGTCTTCGCCGACGACGCCCTCGCGCTCGTCGACGAGGCGCAGGCGGCTGGTGTCAAGGTCGGGATCCTCAGCAACGATCTGTACCGATCGTCGACGCGTGAGTGGGTCGCCAGCCGTCCCGAGTTCGCCAAGTTCGACGTTCTCGTCGACTGCACCGACTTCGGCGAACGCAAGCCGGCCCCCGGGCCATATCTCAAGGCGGCCGCCGATTTCGGGTTGGCGCCCGCCGAGATCGTCTTCCTCGATGACACCCCGTACTGCATCGAGGGGGCCCGGGCTGTGGGCATGGTGGCGGTGCACGTCGATCCGCTGGCCCGCTGTCACGCCTTCGACCGGGCCCGGCGGCTCGTCGGCCTCACTGCGCCGACCTCGGCCGATCAGTTTGTCGCCACGGTCGAGGCGGCCTACCGTGCCCAGGACTTGACGCAGATCATGGCGCTGCTGCACCCCGACGTCGTCATCTACTGGAACGGCCAAAAGGTTGCTGCGGGCCTCGACGAGGCCAGGCAGTTCCATGGTCAGCGACTCGGATTCGGTTCGCATACGCGGCACGACCATCAGCTGCGCAAGACGCTCCTGGCTGTCGACGGAGACACGATCTGTGTCGAGTCGGAGTCGAGCTATCGCACCGCAGACGGTCAAGTGGTGCGCGGTCGGGCCGGCGAGTTCTGGACGATGCGCTACGGACTGTTGATCGAGTGGCATGCGTACTGCCACCGGCTGCCGGACGAAGGTGGTCCGGGGTGACGTTTCGGCTCGCGGCAGTGCAGGCCGCGCCCGTCCTGCTCGATCGGAAGGCGTCGACCGACAAGGCCTGCGACCTGATCGTCAAATCCGGCGACGTGGGCGTGACCGTGGCAGCGGTGACAGTCCCCGGCGTCGCCGAGCTCGACGAAACGTCAGCCGGCACGGTGCCGACATGACCACTGTCGTCATCACGGGCGCCAACCGTGGTCTCGGATTGGCGCTTGCCAAGAACTACCTCGCGGTCGGGGCCGGCGTGATCGGAGGGTGCCGCAGGCCATCCGCGGCCGACGAGCTCGTCGCCTCCGGCGCCGAAGTGGTCGAGCTCGACATGGGCTCGAGCGGGTCGATCACGGCTTTTGCAGCTGCCGTCGGCGACCGTTCCGTCGACGTGCTCTACAACAACGCCGGCATTGATGCCCGAGCCGTTGGCGCCGAGGAAGATGCGAGAGGGGCGCTCGAGCTCACCGAGGCTCAGTTCCGAGCAGTGATCGACGTGAACGTGGTAGGGCCGATGCTCCTGGTCAAGGCGCTGGCTGCCAACGTCTGCGCCGTCGGCGGCAAAGTGGTCAACGTGTCCTCGCAGGTCGGTTCGATCGAGGTCGCCCACCAGATCGGCAGCGACGCGGCCTACACGACGTCAAAGGCAGCGCTCAACATGCTGAGCCTGAAGCAGTCTCAGGTCCTGCGACCCAAGGGAGTCACGGTGATCGCGCTGCACCCCGGTTGGCTTCGCAGCGATATGGGCGGACCGCGCGCCAGCCTCGACCCCGCCGATGCCGCCGCTTCGATCGTCGCCCTCGTCGATGGCCTCACCCTGGAACAGAGCGGCTCGTTCCTCCGTTGGGACGGTTCGGTTCACCCCTGGTAGGCGTCGGCCTGCGAGATATGGCCCGTTCACCCAACTTTGTCGCTCCGAACATGCTGAGCGTGTGGACAGCGACAACGTTCCCTCGGCGGAGTCAGCCGACGATGATCGACGACGGATCCACGGTGACCGGGCTGTCGTAGTACGTGACCTGTGGCTCGGATCCGTACCGTGCCGCCAGACGGGCGCGCCAGGCGTCGTCGTACAAGGCCTCGGCCTGATCGCGGCTCTCCCACAGGTACACACCACCGGCGGTGCGGCCATCGTCGGCCAACAAGAAATGCTTGCGGAGCAAACCGTCGACGTTCTGATAACTGGGTGCACTGGCCTCGAACATGGCTCTGGCCTCGTCGGCGGAGAGCGGGGCCGGGAGGGCGAAGTTCACGACGGCGACGATCATGCGCTCACCGTAGCCCGACGGTGCGCCCACGGCTCGATGACCTCCAACGCCGCGGCCACCGTGATCAGCAGATCGTCCCGGCCGAGTGGTGCGATCAGTTGCACACCACGTGGGATGCCGTCGTCAGGCCACCCGATCGGCACGCTCATCGCCGGCTGGCCAGTGACGTTGAACGGGCGTGTGAATGCGCTGCCACGGCCCGACTCATAACCCTTGGCGTAGTCCCCGAGGAGCGTTGGTGCGTTGGCAGTGGTGGGAGTGATCAACAGGTCGAAATGGTCCCACCACACCTCGCTCTGCGCCGTGGCCTCCAGCAGCAGAGTCTGGGCGGCGAGCAGTTCGACTCCGTCGATCCTGCGACCGGCACACACCAGTCGCCATGTCGCCGATTCGACATCGTTCTCCCCGAGCGGGTGTCCGAGTTTCGCCGACCAGGTGTCGACTTCCACGGCGAGGTTCACCGCGAGCAGCGCTGCGGCCGCCTTCCACAGCGTCGGGTCCGACAGCGGAGACGGGGCGGAGATCTCCACAGTGCTGCCGAGGGCTTCCAGCAGCGAGGCACAGTGCTCGGCCGCGAACGCGTTGTCGGAGTCGACCGTGCTCCCACTGAACGCCTGCGTCCAGAGTCCGACCCGCAACGGCGGGCAGGGCCGTGTCACCGCCGGAAGCAGAGGCAGTGAACCCGCCACCGAGATCGTGTCGAGGAGCGCGGCCGTATCGCGAACCGTCCGGCTGACGACACCTTCGGCGTTCATGCCGGTGCGTGCGTCGGCGGCGATGCTGGCAATCGTGCGACCGCGCGATGGTTTCAGACCGACCAGACCGCAATGCGCCGACGGAATCCGGATCGATCCGGAGATGTCGTTGGCATGGGCGGCCGCAACGAGCCGTGCGGCGACCGCAGCGGCAGACCCACCCGACGAACCCCCGGGAGTGCGCGACGTGCCCCACGGGTTGTGTGTCGGGCCGAACGCCTCTGGTTCGCAGGTTCCGACGCAGGCAAGTTCAGAAGTGTTGGTGCGGCCGAGTGGGATCAACCCGGCGGCGCGGAAGGCCACCGCCAGGGGAGCGTCGCTCGAGGCGCGGAACCCGATGTCACGCAGTGCCCGCATGCCCATCATGTACAGCTCGCCGGCTTCGCGGCAGCGATAGTCCTTGAACAGGAACGGCACTCCTCGGAACGGGCCGTCAGGCAACGGGCTGTTTGCATCACGGCGGGCTCGCTCGTACTGACGGTGGACCATGACGTTGAGCTGCGGGTCGAACTGTTCGATCCGCTCGATCGCCTGGTCGACCAACTCCCGCGGATGAACCTCGTTGCGCCGCACGAGGTCGGCTTGGGCCGTGGCGTCGAGGTCAGTGAGGGAAGCGTCCACCGTTGACCAGGATGGTTTGGGCGCTGACGAACCTGGAATCGTCGCCGAGCAGGTAGCAGTAGGTACCGAGCAGGTCGTCGGGCTCCATCACCCGGCCCAGGGGAGTCGCTGTCGGGTCGTAGGTGCCGAGCACGGCCGAGCCCTCGGTTGGTGTGAAACCCGGGCCGACACAATTGACACGGATCTGCTGAGGACCGAGCTCGAACGCCAGTGTCTTGGTCATCGAGATGACGGCGCCTTTGGAGGCGACGTAGTGAAGGAAGCCCTGCGAACCGTTGAGCGCGGTCGTCGACGAGACGTTGACGATCGAGCCGCCACGCGGCATGTGCTTCGATGCCTCGCGGGCGCACAGGAAGGTCCCACGGACGTTGACAGCCATCATCCGGTCCCATTCCTCGACCGTGATGTCCTGAAATGGTCGCCGCCCGACCAGCAACGCCGCGTTGTTGACCAGTCCGTCGATGTCGCCGGCCTGATCGAACAGGGCGATGACGTCCTGCTCGTCGCTGACGTCGCAGACGATGTCGCAGCCGGGCAGGATGTCGGTGGAGATGGCCTCAGCGCCACGCTCGCGGAGCTCACCGACGAGTCGCGCGCCGATGCCGCGCGCCCCGCCGGTGACGACGATTCGCTTGCCTTTAACGCTCACCTGGTGACGCTCATCCGGTGATATTCACGCCGTGGCGCGCTCCACGATGGTGACGACGCCGCGCGTGCCGTCGACTTCGATGAGGTCGCCGGTCTTGATGCGCAGGGTGGCCACAGATGTACCGACCACGCATGGGATTCCGTACTCCCGACTGACCGTTGCGGCGTGGGTCAGCGAGCCACCGCCGTCGCACACACATGCGCTGATGATGGCGAACGCCGGCGTCCAGTTCGGCGAGGTGGCCTCGGTCACGAGGATCTCGCCCTCCTCGAGGTCGAACAACTCGGTCGCCGACAGCATCACCCGTGCCCGGCCGGTGTAGACGCCGGCCGATGCCGGGAACCCGTTGAGCGTCGTCGTGTGCGGGTCTGCCTTGAGGCCCGCGAAGTAGTGGCTGTGCATGCCGAAGATCTCGATCAGCACCGGGTCTTCGACCTTCTCGGGCAAGGTGCCCACGACCTTTGGAATCGTCGGACGCAAGTCCTGGTAGTGGTCGTAGTACTCATGGCGAGCGGTGGCGATCGACTGCTTGTCCTTCCACAGCACCTCGCCGTTGCACACCTGCTGCAGTTCGGGGAAGAACAAGAAGGTGGTGTCGTCGTACTTGTCGGCGCCTACTGCCGCGGCGGCCGCAAGTGCGCCCCTGCGCATCGGGATCGACGAGCGCAGGTCGATGTAGTAGTTGTGGTCCTCGTTCCACCAGGCGAAGTTGGCCACGGTGCAGATGCCGAGCAGTTCGTTGAACGCGGCGAGGTCGCCGCCGTTCAACTGCGACCGGGCGACCTCGATCGCTTCGTCGCGCTCACGATGGGAGTCGACCAGTGAGCTATCGAAGTCGTGGCGTTCGTCCATCTGCACGAAGTTGCGCAGTTGGCCGAGCGGCGACGACTGGTCTTCGATCCACGAGGGGATGTTGATGTCGGCGATGCCTTCGGTGCGCCAGCCGTAGACCTTCAAGAAGTCGTCGAACTTGGTCAGCCAGATCGAGGCGTTGCCACCTGCAGCGGACAGGGCGCCCCGGATCTGGTCGGGTTCGTGGGCGAACAGGTCGGCAATGCCGAGGCGTTTGGCCTCGTCGGCCAGATCCCACATCGCCCGGTCGGTCTCCATGATCTTGGAGTCTCGGCCCTGCAGCATCTTGGCGATGTTGCCGGGATCGATGCCGTTGCCGGCGCACAGCCCGTAGAGCTGCAGGTAGATGGCCAGAAGCGGGTACATGATCTCGAAGTGGATCTCCCATGCCCGGGTGTTGAACGTGCGTGCGTCGACGAGGTACTGACCGATGTCGGCGAGCGACTTGCCGTCGAAGTCGTAGCTCTCGAAGTAGCCGAGGCCCATCTCGAGCTCCCACTTGCGCTCCTCCCAGATCGCGTCGAAGTTGCCGAGGAACTTGGGCATGTTCTTCTCGATGCGCGCTGCCCTGTAGCCGATCTCCCACTGCGATTCGACCGGCACTTCGCCCTCGTAGAGGAACGGCCCACCCATGCGCTGCACCAAACCGCCGGCGGGGGGCAGCGGCAGTTGGTGGGCAGCGAGCTGCGTCGACCACGCTGCGCCGGTGACGAAGCAGAAGCCGAGCGGGGAGAAGCCGCGTGGCCAGTGAAAATCGACGAACCAGAAGCGTGACTCGTCCGCCTTGGTGAACGGGCCCGACTTCAGTCGCAACCAGGGATCGTCGATGTGCTCCGGCTTCCAACCGGGGTACCAGTCGAGGAACTGGTCGACGGGAACGATCTCTGCCATGTCATGACCCCCAAGTACTCGGTTGCGCCGGCGCCCATTCCCATACGGGCTGCGAGCGGCGATGCTATATCACGTGGTTCGAATTACTCACGTCCGTCCACGAGCAACGCAATCCCGTTCGTCGCCTTCAACCGCATCGCCAGCGGTCCGGCGTATTCAGGATCGGCATACCATGCGCGGAAGGCCTCGCGGCTCGGGAACTCGACGACCACGACCCGGGTTCCGAACGGCTGCCCTTCGATGATCTCGGCATCGTTTGCTCCGGCCAACATCCGTGCGCCGTACTTCGCCATCGACGGCTTGGCCGTTGCCCGGTATTGATCGAGCAGTTCTTGGTCGACCACGTCTGCGTTGATGACGAACAGCACCTTCATCCTCACATCTTGGCATTGAGAGTCTCGGCATGAGGACGGCGTGCTGCGCGCCCACTAGCTTCGCCGGGGTGAACGAGACGAACCTGCTGGAATCTGCCATCGATGCTGCCAGGGCGGGCGGTGCGAGATTGATGGACGGCTTGCTGCGTCCTGCAGAGATTCAACAGAAATCAGCTCGTGCCAACATCGTGACGTGGGCTGACGAGGCATCACAGGCAACGATCGTCGAATTGCTCCTCGGCCGCTATCCCGACCACGGGATCCTCGGCGAGGAAGGGTCGGCAGGCAATCCGGACGGACCGTTCACGTGGATCGTCGATCCGCTCGATGGAACCTCGAACTATGCACGCGGAATGTCGCCGTGGGGTGTGTCGATCGCTGTCCGCGAGACCGGTGGTCCGCTGCTGGCAGGTGTGATCCTGGATCCGTTACGGGACGAGATCTTCGCCGTGCAGCGTGGGGGAGGCACGATCTGCCGGCCGAGTGACACGACCGAAATCGGCAAGGCGTTGATCGCGACAGGATTGCAGAACGACGATCCTGCGGCGATCCACGAACACGCTCTGCGAATCGAGCAGATGCATCTGCACTGCCGTGGCACGCGGGCCATCGGTTGCCCATCGTTCGCCATGGCCTACGTCGCTGCCGGCAAGCTCGACGGATTCGTCGAGAAAGACGCGACGTACGCGTGGGATGTCGCCGCCGCGGTGTTGCTGCTGGAGGAGGCCGGTGGCGTGGCCACAGATTTCGACGGGGGACCGGTCAACCTCGGCCCCGGCATCACCAACATCGTCGCTTCCAACAAACCCATTCACGCCGACCTCCTCGACGTGGTCAACTTGAGGAGGGGGTGAGATGGGGCGCCTCCAGGAAAAGCGGGCGATCATCACCGGCGGGGCCAGCGGTCTGGGTGCCGCTATCGCACGCCGATTCGTCGAGGAGGGTGCCGCGGTGACGCTGATCGACCTGCCGCGCATGGCCGAGCGTGGCACCGAGCTGGCCGCCGAACTGAATGCAACAGGTGGTCGGGCGTACTTCGTCGCCGGCGACGTACTGGATGTTGCATCGATCCGCGCCGCAATCGACCAGGCCGCAGCGTTCATGGGCGGAGTTTCGGTTTGTGTTGCTTCTGCCGGTGTCCCTGCCCACCCCGACGCCGGGTTCCGCGGTCTCATCGATCTCGATCCGGATCACTTCGACTTCGTGCACGCCGTCAACGTCCGCGGCGTGTTTCTCACCGCGCAACGTGCTGCGCAGTTGATGATCGAATCGGGTCACGGTGGCAGCATCGTCACGCTGGCATCCATTGCCGCGAAGCGGCCCTCTGCGGGTGTCTACAGCGTCTCCAAGGCTGCGGTCTGGATGTTGACCCGTTCGCTCGCCGGGGAGTTGGCTCCACATCACATTCGTGTCAACGCGATCGGCCCGGCCTACGTGACGACCGAGATGCTTGCTCAGATCGCCGCCGGCGCCGTGGGCGACGACCCCGTCGCACAACAGGCCTGGTACGACGAGCGCGCCGCGCAGATGCCCCTCGGTGTCCTACCTTCACCACTCGACATTGCCAACACGGCGCTCTTCCTCTGCAGTGACGAAGCTGCGTCGTTCACCGGGTCGATCCTGCATCCTGACAGCGGGATTACGTCGGCAACGGGCGGCGGTTGACATGCCGGTGGTCGATTTCGGTGTGCCGAGATCGCTGTTGGCATCGGGTGTCACCGTGCATCACGGCGTCGAGTTCGCCTCGATCGAGGGCTTTCGTCCGCTGCTGCTCGATCTGTACCTCCCGGATCCCGGTGCTGGATCGGGCGCGACAGTCGTCTATCTCCACGGTGGGGGTTGGGCGGTGGGCAGCCGTCGCCGTTTCGGTCGGGCGTTCACGTCGTGGTCGCCGACCCCGCTCGACCTGCTTGCGCAGGCTGGTTTCGTCGTGGCCACGGTCGACTACCGCCTCAGCGGCGAGGCACGGTTCCCGGCGCAGTTGCACGATGTGAAGGCCGCGATCCGATGGGTTCGCGGCAACGCGCCACACCTCGGCGTCGACCCATCGAAAGTGCTCGCTTGGGGGGAATCGGCGGGTGGGCATCTCGCAATGCTCGCCGGGCTCACCGCCGACCGGGTGGAGACCGATGGTGAGGTCGGCCAGCACCTCGACCAATCGAGTGCGGTGTGTGGGGTCGTCGACTGGTACGGGCCGATGAACCTTTTGTCGCTCGGCTCGCAACATCGTCCCGACAGCGACAAGCGCCCCGATGACGCCGGCTCATGGGAGTCGTCACTGGTCGGCGCGCCGCTGCAGACCGACCCGGATCGAACCCTCGCTGCCAGCCCCATTTCGTATGTGCACGCGACCGCGCCGCCTGTTCACATCCATCATGGCACCCTCGATACACAGGTACCCTTCGCCCAGAGCGTCGAGTTCGTCGACGCCCTGCGCAACGCCGGAGGAGCGGCTGAGTTCATCTCCGTCGATGGCAGTGATCATTTCTGGACCGGCGCGCCGGACCTGGACGCGATCTTTCAAACCTCGCTGGCGTTCGCCGAGAGAATCACCGCCCGCTGATGTCAGAATCGCGCCCGACGAGAAAGACCCATCGAGAGACACGGAGTTGGCGATGAGTGACCAGCCGTTGGACAGCGCGACCGAGTGGGTGGCCGAGCACACCCGCAAGTATGTCGAGAGTGGCGGCGAAGACGGGTACATGTGGCGTGGGTATCCGACGGTGGTGCTGACGACCACCGGGCGCAAGTCCGGCGACCTGCGCCGCAATGCCTTGATCTTCGGCCGTGATGGCGACGACTACATCCTGGTCGCTTCGTACGGCGGTCGCCCGCAACACCCGTTGTGGTATCTCAACCTGACTGCCGATCCGTCAGTGACGATTCAAGAACGTGCCGACGTCGTTGCCGGCGTGGCCGAGACCGTCGCCGAGGGGGCGGACAGAGATCGGCTGTGGGCCCAGATGGTGGCCATCTACCCGCCGTACGCCGAGTATCAGGCCAAGACAGAGCGACGCATCCCGATCGTTCGCATCCGGCGCGGTGCCGCTACGACAGCGCCGGAATGACGTCGCTGGCGATCATGCGCAGCGAACGATGCGTGTCCTCAGTGTTCATCCCCGGGTGACGCACCTGTAGTGCAAGCTGGGTGATGCGACCGAGATGACCGTCGACAAAGGGACGCAGCTTGGCGATCACGTCATCGGGAGTGCCCACTGCCGCGAACCAGAACCCTGCATTGCCGGTTCGCAGCATCTCTTGCGTGACGCGAGCCTCCTCGGGTGCCGCCTTGCCCTGCAGGTCCTTGCGCATCTGGTAGAAGTTGACGAAGTACTCGATGCCGCGACCGGCAATCTCCCATGCTTTGTCGGTGGTGTCGGCCACACAGATCGGAACCATCACGGAGACCTGGTAGTCAGCGGGGTTCCGCCCGCAAGCCTGCAGTGCAGCGTCATAGCCGGCGTTGAACGGGGCGATCAGGTTCATGCCACGTTCCGCGGCTCTGGCGAGGTTCTTCGGCCCCATGCCTCCCCACCACATGGGCAGCGGTTGCTGCACGGGCTTGGTCGTGAAGGTCATCTCGGGAATGTCGTAGAAGCGACCGGCGTGGCTGAACATCTCGGGCTCGCTGAACGCCCGGCGAATCCAGTCGACCGCCTCCCACGACCGTTGGTTCATCTCCGCGGGGTCTTTGCCGAAGGTGATGAATTCCTCGTACTGCGAGCCGGGCCCGACACCGAGATCGAACCGTCCGTTGGACAAGATGTCGGCGATCGCTGCGTCTTCGGCGACGCGGATCGGGTCGTGGAACGGGAGCAACACGACGGACGTCCCGACACGAATCCGCTCGGTTCGGGCGGCAACGGCTGCCGTCAGCATCATCGGTGAACCGGTCCACTGGCAAGGTCGAAAGTGATGCTCGCCGTACCACGTGTGGGTGAACCCGAGTTCCTCAGCGAGCACGGCATCGCTGATGAAGTCGGAGTAGACGTCCTGCAGGGCGTAGGCAGAGTCGGGATGGTTGCGAACACCGTTGATCAGCGCGTATTGCACAATGAGTTCCTTTCGTCAGCCATTCTGCGTCCTGTTCTAGCACCTTGCCGAGAGGTGCCGATACTCACACGAACGAGCAGGTCACCGTGCCGAGCGGGCCGTAGTCGGCGACGAACTCGTCGCCGGGGCGAGTTGCCGACGCCCGTGTGAACGACCCGGCGAGAATGATCTGACCAGGTTCGATGGCGAGCCCGTACGGCGCGAGGCGGCGGGCAACCCAGGCGATCCCGTTGGCCGGGTGGCCGAGTACTCCAGCAGCGAGGCCGGTCTCCTCGACGACGCCGTTGCAGGAGAAGATCGCCCCGATCCAGGGCATGTCGATTTCTGCCGGCGGCACCTTGATACCGCCGAGTATCACGCCCGCGTCGGCGGCGTTGTCGGCGATGGTGTCGACGATCGTCCGCGGCCGCTTGGTCATCGGATGCACACGGTAGCTGCGGGCGTCGATCAGTTCGAGCGCCGGCTGGATGTAGTCGGTGGCGGCCAGAACTTCGTCGATCGTGACCCGATCGCCGCTGAGGCGACGACCGATCATGAAGGCAACCTCGACCTCGAGCTTGGGATCGACGAAGTCGGCATGGCGCAGTTCCACACCGCTCTGCACGATCATGTAGTCCAGGAGGGCGCCGAAATCCGGCTCATCGATCTTCATCTGCTGTTGCATGGCTCGCGAGGTCAGACCGATCTTTCGTCCAACCAAGGTGGCCCCGCCGGCAATCTGCAGGTCGACCCATGCCTGCTGCACGGCATAGGCATCATCGATAGTGAGGTCGGGATGCTCGACGGTGATCGGATCGATCGACGTGACCTCGCGCCTCGCCCACTCGTGCCGCTCGGCCAGGGCTACGGCGAGCTCGGGCGTGATCACCTCGTGACGCCGTGGCCGTCGGCGCCCACCGTGATCCGCTGCTCGTCGCTCCTGCGTTGTCGTAGGGGCTGGACGTTGCCGTCGAGGTCGAGCACACGGCTGGCCTCCTCGTACCACCGAGGCACGATCGGATTGGCCCAGAAGTCGCGCCGGCGCTGGTCGTTGACGCTCCACCGCAGGGGCTGGTGGCCGGGGTCACCGGTGAAGTAGTCGGTCGTGTACACCTCGACCCGGTGGCCGTCGGGATCGCGGAGGTACAGGTAGAACGCGTTCGACACGCCGTGCCGGCCGGGGCCGCGCTCGATGTGGTGGAACTCGTTGGTGGCTCCGAGCGTGTCGGCCAGGCCGAGGATGTGGTGCGATTCGGGGCAGGCGAAGGCCAGGTGGTGCAACTGCGGCGACGACCCCTGAGTGGAGGCCACATCGTGGACCGTCTGCTTGCGGAACATCCATGTGGCGTACAAGGTGCCGTCGTCGTCCTCGATGGTCTCTGACAGGCCGAAGCCCAGCGCGGTGTACCACTCGTACAGTGCCTTCACATCGTCGGTGACCAGGTTGATGTGGTCGAGCCTGTTGATGCTGGCGCCGTGCCTCAGGTCGTAGCGCTGATGATGGTGTCCGATCCACTCGATCTCATGGAAGTACTCGACGACGAAACCGAACGGGTCGAGGACCCGAACCGTGGGACCGACTCCGCGGGTCGCTCCTGCCGGGTAGCGGCGCACCTCACATCCACGATCTGTGTGGAAGACGGCGGCCGCGTCGAGATCTTCCGGCGTGCGCACCCGGAAGGCGAACCTGGAGCATGCCGGAACATCGCCCCGACGCAGGATCAGGCTGTGGTGGGTGAACTCCTCGTGTCCTCGTAGATAGACGGCGTCGGCATCCTCGAAGCTGATCACGAAGCCGAGGCGATCGACCCAGAAGTGCTTGCTGGCACCGAGGTCGGTGACGATCAGTTCTGCGTACGCAGAGCGGACGATATCGGGGGGCGAAGAGGTGGCCATCGACACGATCGTAGGCCGCGCCGACGTCTAGCGTGCCACGGAACGATCATGTAGGGGGCCTCATGCCAGCACGTAGTGGAGAACAGTTCCTGAAGGGCCTGCGCGCACGCAACCGTGAGGTGTGGCTCGGTGACGAACGTGTCGACGACGTCACCACCCACCCGCAGTTGGAGGGTGCGGCACACAGCCTGGCGAGAGTCTTCGACATTCAGCACGAGTTCGCCGACGAGTGCTTGATACCCGATCCCGAGACCGGCGAGGCGATCAATGTCAGCCATATGATCCCGCGATCGATCGACGACCTGAAGCGCCGCCATCGCGGATTGCGTCGAATTGCCGAGTCCAGCGTCGGGCTCATGGGCCGCACCCCCGACTACATGAACGTCACCTTCGCGGGCTTCGCCGGCGAACGCCGGGCGTGGCTCGGGCCCGAAGGCAAGAACGTCGAAGGCCACGACAACCTCGTCGCCTACCAGAAAATGATCGCCCGCGAGGATCTGTCGTTGACCCACACGATCGTGCATCCGACGATCGATCGCGTGGGGGACCAATCGTTTGCCGGCAACCCGGTCCCGTTGCACAAGGTCGGCGAGACCTCGACCGGCATCATCGTGCGCGGCGCGCGCATCCTGGCCACACTGGCGCCGTTCGCGGACGAGACCGCCATTTATCCAGGACTTCCGCTTCCCGCAGACGCGACGAGCGACTACGCCTTGAGCTTCGCCTTGCCGATGGACACTCCGGGGCTGATCTTCCTGTGCCGCGACAGCGCCGCCACCGTCGGGTCGAACTCGTTCGATCATCCGCTGTCATCAAGGTTCGACGAGCAGGACGCGTTCACGATCTTCGACGATGTCGAGGTTCCACACGAGCGCGTCTTCATCAACGGCGACATCGATGTGTACAACTCCGTGATGGGGCCCACGGCGTGGTGGGCCAACATCATGCAACAGACCACGATTCGGGCGCTCACCAAGTTGGAGTTCGCCTACGGCTTGGCGTTGCGCATGGCCGAAGCGGTCAACGACAACTCGGCTCCGACAATCGAGATGTTGGGGGAGTTGTCGAGCTACGTGGAAGTGACCCGCAGCGCGATCCTGTTGTCGGAGGAGCATGCCCATGATCGGGGGGATGGGGTGATCTTCCCCGACGGTCGCCCGATGCATCCGATGCGTTCCCTGCTGGCGGTGTGGTACCCGAGGGTGCGTGAGATCCTGATGCTGATCGGTAGCCACAACCTGTTGGCGACCCCCAGTCGGGCGATGTTCGGTGACGCCAGGTTGCGCCCGTTGCTCGAGGAGTTCGTCCATGGTGCGAATGACATGGACGCCGAGCGACGGGCGAGCATCTACCGCCTGGCGTGGGACTTCATCGGCTCCGGACTTGCCTCACGCAACGAGTTGTACGAGCGCAACTACCTGGGATCGGCGAAGACCAGCCGAACGCATCACACGTTCATGTACTCCGACAGGGCAACGGCGTGCGACCTCGTCGACTCGATGCTGGTCTAGTTGCCGGCAGGGGAGAACTCCACGTAGTCGGTGTCGTCGACCAGCGCCTCGGGCCCGTCGATCGGAAGCACCTCGAAATGGTTCAGCGCCGCGTTGACGTCGCCTGACCACACTTCGTCGGGGAGGTTGTAGAGCACTTCGATGCCGTTGCCATCTGGGTCTTCCACATACGCGCTGTGCGTCATGCCGTGGTTGCCACGAATTCGGAACTCGACGTCTTGCGACTTCATCCAGGCGATCTGGCTCAACCAGGAGTCACGGTCGGGATAGCAGACGGCGATGTGGTCGACGCCGGGGGTGCTGCCGAACATCTGCCACGGTGTCTCGGGCGGGGGAGCGCTGGCCGGATCCTGGAGTTCGGCAAGTGCCAGATCGTGATGCCGTTCGGCGCTGCCGCGGTAGAAGCGCATCTTGTAATCCGGGTACTTGTCGCGCTCGAGTTCGGCACACTGCTCGAACCCGAGAATGCCTGTGTAGAAGTCGTGAGCCGTCTCCAGGTCACGGACCCGCAGCACCAGGTGCTGGATGTACGCGCCGCTCGATGGACGTGTGGGGCCGTCGGCGTGGTCTGCCATGTTGCAACCTCCTGGCGAGTGGTTGATCGAACTCTAGGATAGTTCGGGAACAAAGGACAGTGTCTCGTTCTGCACGGAGGAACGCCCATCTGGTGGGCGCCGACGATGGTGTGATAGCAACGCGACACACACGTACTTCAACTCTGGGGGATCGAAGATGGCCAAAGAAGGCGCACTCGATGAACTGCTCGCCGAGGTCTTGTCGCGCTACGACAACTCGCCGAGCCCGCGCCTCAAAGAGGTGACCTGCGCGGCCATCCGCCATCTGCATGCGTTCGCCCGCGAGGTCGACCTGACCCGCGAGGAGTGGTTCGCCGGCATCATGTTCCTCACCGCCTGCGGCAAGATCAGCGACGACGTTCGTCAGGAGTTCATCTTGCTGTCCGACACAACGGGCGTGTCGACGCTGGTCGAGATGTTGGCTTACGACGCCAGCTCGTCGAGCCTCACCGACAACACGGTGCTCGGGCCGTTTCATGCCGGCGGTTCGCCCGAGCGTGGGTTTGGCGAGTCGATGCTCGTCGATCCCGATGACGGTGATCGCGTCGTGGTGCGCGGCAAGATCACCGATGTCGACGGCAAGGCGGTCGAGGGTGTCATCCTCGATTGCTGGCAGAACGCTTCCAACATGTTCTATGCGGTCCAACAACCAGGGATCCAGAGCGCTGACAACCTCCGTGGGATCTACCACTCGCAAGCCGACGGCACCTTCGAGATCCGCAGCATCCGGCCTGTGCCTTACCCGATCCCCAGCGATGGGCCGGCCGGTGACCTGCTGAAGAAGAACGGCCGCAACTGGTGGCGTCCCGGCCACCTGCACATCTGGGCCCGTCATCCTGACTACAAGGACCTGATCACCCACGTGTTCGACGTCGAGAGCGACTACCTGGACGGCGACGCCGTGTTCGGCGTACAACGCAGCCTGATCCGCGAGTTCAAGCCGGACGACACCGGCGAACTGGCCACGACCTTCGACATCGTCCTCGACCGCGTGTAGGGGTCGATCGCCGCTCTTCCGCAAGTGCGATCCCGTCACGGTCCCACATCCTGACGAAGATGCGTCGTCATCAAGGACCGACCGCCGATGCCGCAGCTTCCGCGATCGCCCGGTCCTCATCGGAGGAACCGCCGGATACTCCGATTGCGCCGACGAGGACACCGTCGATTCGCACCGGAACACCGCCGGCGAAGATCACCAGACGAGGGGTGTGGGTGATGCCGTGCACGAGGGCTGGATCGTCGGCGATCACGGGCCACCACACGTGGGTGGGTAGACCGTTGAACGACGCCACGGTGAACGCCTTGTTGCGGGCAATGTCCGCGGAGAGGCGCGGTGCACCATCCATCCGCGCAGTCACGATCGGCTCGCCGGACGGATCGCTGACGGCGATGCATGCCCTCACGCCGTGTGATCGGGCGGCCGCGATCAGCGGTTTCGGCGATGCGTTGCGCTGCGCTCAACGACAGCGTCTGCATCGGAATGACGTCCGGTTCTCCTGTGCTATCAGTCATGGGGCTCCTCTAGAACGTGATGACGGCGCGCGCAGACTCGCCTGCGGCCATCATGGCAAATCCGCTGTTGACCTCGTCGAGCGGCAGGGTGTGCGAGACCATCGCGCTCAGATCGAGTTGACCGGACCGCCAGAGCTCGGCGTACTTCGGGATGTCGACGCGCGGGTCGGTGTCACCCATGAACACACCGATCACCTTCTTGCCCCGTCGGAAGCCCGTCACCGGCAAGGTCAGTTCCGCACTGTCGGATTGGATGCCGACGACGTACGCAGACCGGCCCGGCGCCGTCATGTCGAACGCCTGGCGCACCAGCGCCGGTCGACCGACCACTTCGAATACGTGGTCGGCACCTGATCCGGTCATGTCGCGAACTGCCTCGACGGCGTCGACCGAAGAGGCGTCGATCGCGTCAGTGGCGCCCAATTGGCGTGCTCGGACCAATTTGCCGGGATTGGCGTCGACGGCGATGATCTGCTTCGCGCCGGCGATACGTGCACCCTGGATCACGTTGAGACCGACACCACCGCACCCGATCACGACGACCGATTCGCCCGGTTGCACGTTGGCAGTGTTGAAGGCTGCGCCGAGACCCGTGACGACAGCGCAACCGAGGATGCAGGCCAACTCCATCGGGACGTCGGCGCCGATCACGGTGACGGCGCGTTCGTCGAGCAGGATCTGATCTGCCAGCGAGCCGACGTTGGCCATCTGTCCGACGGTGACTCCGTCGAGGGTCAGCCGCGGCGGTTGACCAGCCGAACGCTTCGTCGTCTCGGGGTGTAGGCATCTCGTCGGTTCGCCTGCGATGCAGCGACTGCATTCGCCGCATCCCATCACGAGACAGGTCACCACGTGATCCCCGACGCGGATGTCGCGGAACGTCGGGTCCGACCCCCTCGACGATTCCGGCGCCTTCGTGGCCGAGGATCACCGGGCGGGGTCGCTTCAGCGTGCCGTCGAGGTAGTGGTAGTCGCTGTGGCAGAGGCCGGCAGCCATTGACCGGACGAGGATCTCCCGGCCGATCGGCCCGTCGTGCTCGACACCGGTGACGTCGAGCTGGTTGGAACCTTCACGGAGTACGGCGGCGCGCATGATTCGGAGCGTAGGCGCGCCTACTTCCCGACGCGTCGTTGGCGGGGGAGTGTGTACACCCCTGCTGCCAACGCGTTGGTCAGCTGCCGTCCGGCGTTGAGCATCAATCGCACATGGTGGCTCTCGTGGTCGCCGAGCAGGCGACCGGTCGGACCGGCGGTCGAGATCGCGGCGATCACGTCACCGTCGGGCCGGGCGCGGATCGGCACGCCGATCGACGACAGACCGAGCTCGCCCTCGTCGATGCTGATCGCGTAGCCGCGCTCGCGCACACGCTCCAACTCGTCGATGAACATCTTGGGGATCACGATCGTGTGGCCGGTGTACGGCTTCATGCCCGCCTTGATCCGCGCCGCGGCGACCTCGGGGCGGAAGGCGGCGATGGCCTTACCTGCGCTGGAACGATGCACAGGGGAGCGTCGGAACGCCTCGGTGGTGAAACGCAGAGCGCCGAGTCCCTCGACCCGCTCGATGTACAACACGTCACCGCCGGAGGGCACGCCGAGCTGCACCGTCTCACCGATTGCGTTGCGCAACTCGACGAGCAGAGGCAGTGCCGACGTGCGTAGTGCGGACCGGGTGGTGACCAACTGACCGTATTCGAGGAGATGAACGCCGAGTCGGTACTTGCCACTCGACGTTCGTTCGAGTACGCCGCGATCGACCAGCACTCCGCATGTGCGATGCATCGTGCTCTTGGTGACACCAACTCGCCGCGCCAACTCGCTCAGTCCCAGTTCGGCCTCGGCGAAGAATGCATCCAGGGTGTCGAGGGCGATCGTCACCGATCGCAGGGCAGGTTTCGCAGACGCTGGTGACTGGTGGGTCATCGGCCGACACCCTAGACCGGCGTTCGCCAGAGGCGAACATCATAGTGGCTGAGCTGGCCAGTTGTCGTCATACTTCGTCCATGCCCTACGCCACCAACCTTTGGTACGCGGCCCTCTGGGCCGATGACCTCGTCGCCGGGGGAATGCAGAGCCGCACCATCTGCGAACAGCCGATCGTGTTCTTCCGTGGCCCGCAGGATGAGCCGGTGGCTCTGGAAGATCGTTGTGCCCACCGCTTCATCCCGCTCAGCATGGGGCAGTTGTGTGACGGAGCGGCGTCGGTCGAGTGCCCGTACCACGGGCTGCGATTCGGCGTCGACGGCGCCTGCGTGCTCAACCCCCACGGATCGGGTCGCATCCCGGCAACGCTCGCGGTGCGCGCCTATCCGGTGGTCGAGCGCCACACCATGCTGTGGATCTGGATGGGCACCGACGAAGCCGATCCCGATCTGATTCCGGACTTCTCGTACCTCGATCCCGGTGCACCGGGGGTGCTCTCCAAGCGCGACTCCCTGAACATGGACGTCGACTACCAACTCGTCATCGACAACCTGCTCGACCTGAGCCACGCCTCGTTCCTTCACCGTGGCGTGCTGGGTGACCCGTCGACATTGCAGTGTGACATCGACATCGACAGCACGGAGTCGACGGTCACCGTGACCCGTACTCGCTCCGACGTCGCACCGGCAAAGCTCTTCGACCTGATGTTTCGAAACGACGGCGAGGACGTCGATACGTGGTCGATCATGCGGTGGGATGCACCGAGCTGCCTTCGTCACGAGGCCGGCATCTGCCCTCCGGGTGCTGACCGTGACGAGGGCATCACGGTGATCGGCACCCACCTCGTCACGCCGTCATCGAAGGGGAAGTGCACATACCACGTGGCGGCAGTTCGGATCGGAGATTCGCTCGGTTCCGACGATGCCGAGATCTCCGGGCAATTGTCAGCGCTCCGCCGCTACGCGTTCGACGAGCAGGACCGGCCGATCCTCGAGGCGCAGCAGCGCGCATACGACCTCGCCGGTGGTCCCGACTCCCTTCGACCCGTGATGCTGAGCATCGACGCCGCACCGTTGCGCGCTCGTCGCGTGCTTGCCAGGATCATCGACGAGGAGAACCGCGGCGCAGAATACCGCGCTGGCGAACAGGTGTTCGTCACACTAGACTGAGCGGCGTGCCCGACTTCCAAGTCGTCTCCGATTACGAACCCGCCGGCGACCAGCCACAGGCGATCGCCCGCCTGTCCGAGGGGATCCTCCGCGGAGATCGCTTCCAGACATTGCTCGGCATCACCGGTTCCGGCAAGAGTGCAACTGTCGCCTGGACGATCCAGGAAGTGCAGCGCCCGACGTTGATCCTGGCCCCCAACAAGTCTCTGGCTGCCCAGCTGACCCAGGAGATGCGCGAGTTCTTCCCGCACAACCGCGTCGAGTACTTCGTCAGTTACTACGACTACTACCAGCCAGAGGCCTACATCGCCTCCAGCGACACCTACATCGAGAAGGACTCGTCGATCAACGACGAGATCGACCGGCTGCGGCACTCGGCCACGGCAGGTTTGTTGACTCGCCGCGACACGATCGTCGTTGCGTCCGTCAGCTGCATCTATGGCATGGGAGACCCCGAGGAATACAGGGGACAGTTGCTGGATCTCAGCGTTGGGGTCGACTACGACATGCGCAGCATCCTGCGTCGCCTGGTCGACCTGCAGTTCGACCGCAACGACATGACGCTCGGCCGCGGCAAGTTCCGGGTGCGTGGCGACACCATCGAGGTCCATCCGTCGTACGAGGAAACGGTGTTGCGCATCGAGATGTTCGGCGACACGGTCGAGCGACTGACCATGGTCGATCCGCTCACCGGCGAAACGCTCAGCGATCTCAAGCGAACGCAGGTCTTCCCGGCAACTCACTACGTCGCCGGCGACGAGCGCATGCGCAAGGCGGTGATCGGGATCGAAGCGGAGTTGCAGGAGCGACTGGCGTGGTTCGAGAAGGAAGGCAAGCTCCTCGAAGCCCAGCGATTGCGGATGCGCACGCAGTACGACCTGGAGATGATCCAGGAGGTCGGCTACTGCAACGGCATCGAGAACTACTCGATGCACATCGACGGACGCAGCCCCGGCGAACCGCCCTTCACCCTGCTCGACTATTTCCCGAAGGACTTCCTGCTCGTCATCGACGAGAGTCATGTTGCCGTGCCGCAGCTCCATGGTCAGTTCATGGGCGATCGGTCGCGCAAAGACATCCTTGTCGAGCACGGCTTCCGCCTGCCCAGCGCCCGAGACAACCGGCCGCTGCAGTTCGAAGAAGTACTCGGGAGGATCAATCAATGCGTCTTCTTGTCGGCCACCCCGTCGCAGTACGAGTTGCAGCACAGCCAGCAGGTGGTCGAGCAGATCGTTCGCCCCACCGGCCTCGTCGACCCCGAGGTCATCGTCAGGCCGACGAAGGGGCAGATCGACGATCTCATCGAGATGGTCAACGATCGTGCGGTGAAGGGCGATCGCATCCTGGTCACCACCTTGACCAAGAAGATGGCCGAGGATCTCACGGACTACCTCCTCGAGCAGGGTTTGCGCGTGCGGTACCTGCACAGCAACATCGACACCATTCAGCGCATCGAGATCCTGCGCGCCCTGCGACTCGGTGAGTTCGACGTGTTGGTCGGCATCAACCTCCTGCGCGAAGGCCTCGACCTGCCCGAGGTTTCGTTGGTGACCATTCTCGATGCCGACAAGGAGGGCTTCCTACGCAGCGAGACATCACTGATCCAGATGATCGGTCGTGCCGCCCGAAATGTCGACGGCCAGGTGGTCATGTATGCCGACAAGATCACGGCGTCGATGCAGAAGGCGATCGATATCACCCAGCAGCGTCGCCTCCGCCAGATCGCCTACAACCTGGAGCACGGCATCGACCCGCAGACCATCCGCAAGGCGGTCGGCGACATCTTGTCCCTGCTGCGACCCGACGACTCGTCGCCCGTGCCCGGCAAGGATCGCCGTCGGCAGCGCGAACGCGACAAGGTGCAGCGTGAGCTGAAGACTCTCCCCCAGCAGGAGCTGGCCAGGCTGATCCAGACCTTGGAAGAAGAGATGCACGAAGCCGCCGCCGAGCTCAAGTTCGAGTACGCCGCCCGCCTCCGTGACGAGGTGAACGAGCTACGCAGAGAGTTGCGCGACGCCGGATAAAGGGGCTATCCCTGGTTGCGGTCCTAACGGTGATTGGAGGAGCGGCCCCGTCAGGGGCCGCGAACGCCAGTCTCCGTTACCAAGCGGAGACGAGCGGGGCCGACAGCACGGCGGTCATCGAGTCGGGGGGCAAAGGCAGGGCGAACAGGTAGCCCTGTCCGAGACGGCATCCCAGGCGAACGAGACGATCGCATTGGGTCTGTGTCTCCACTCCCTCGGCGATCACCTCGAGACCTGCATCGGCGGCCATCGAGATCATCGCCTTCACCACGGCCGGCTCGCGCTCGCCATCGATCACCTGGCCGGTGAAACGACGGTCGAGCTTGACACCGCTGATCGGCAGCGACGTGAGGGTCTCGAGACTGGCGAACCCGACACCGAAGTCGTCGAGTACCAGCTTGACGCCGGACTTGGCGACATCGTGCAGTTCGCCGAGCGTCGCGGGTGAGAGATCGAACGATTGGCGTTCGCTGAGTTCCAGCGAGATCAGTTCCAGGGGCACATCGTGCTTCTTCGCCAGCTCCGTGACGGTCTTCCGGAGACCGGTTGCCGGGATCGAATCGAAGTCGAAGTTGACGGCAAGACGAAGGTTCGGAGACACGCTCCGGAACGTCGACAGGTGAGAGAGGCCATCGTCGAGCATGCGGTGGAACAATGAGGCGTTGAGGCCGGCCTGTTCGATTCCGGGTAGGAATTCACCCGGCTCACGGACGCCGCTTTCCGTCTGCCAACGGGCCAACGCCTCGATGGCGACGACCTCACCGGTGCGCATGTCGACGATCGGTTGGAAGTAGGCGCGGATCTCACCCCGATCGAGCGCATCGACGAGTTCCGCCGTCGCATCGTCGAACTTCGTCGAGGCGAGGCTCACGGCAGATCGGGCGGCGGCGATCGACGCCTCGGCGGCGTCCAGCGCGGCTCCGAGGCCGACGCCCGGCAACCGGCGACCAACGCCCACCCACGCCGCGATGCCGGCCGAGCTGAGCGTCTGGCGAAGGAGGGTTTCCAACGCCGTCGCCTCGTTCGCGGAGATGTCGACGGCAAGCACACCGAACTGCAGACCGGTGATTCGTGCGCAGAAATGGCGGTTGTCGATGGTCGCAGTGAGGAGCTTGCCGAACTCGTAGAGCAGTTCGTCACCGGCCTCGTGGCCTTCCCGCCGGTTCAGTTCGTGGAGTTCGTCGAGGCAGATCATGAAGATCCAGGCCTGCTCACCGTTGGCGCTGCAACGCTCGTCGTCGCGGCTGAGCTGCAACTCCCACGCCTGCCGGGTTGCGGTTCCGGTGAGCGCATCGAGGGTGGCGTCGGCCCGTTCCATCCGACGCACCCCGGCGGCGACCGCGGACTCGGCCCCTGCCAGCGCTCCGAGCGTGTTGGCGAGCAGCGGGATCAGTGACTCGGTATGGCTGGGCATCGGCGGCGGCAGTGGACGACTGAGCCCGACGAGGGCCCCGTAGGTGGTGCCGTTGGGAAGCTGCACGGGCACTTCCAACCTGGTGACGTGGGCGAGGAATCGATCCGTCGACAGATCGGTCGGCAGCACGCTGTTGGCAACAATCGAGAACTGTGGGTCGATGGCTGCGACCACGATCCGCTCGTGGTCGTTGGTCCTTGTCAGCAGCCAAGTTGTGTATCCCGAGTGTCGTCGTAAGTGCTCGAGGGCGGCGCGTGCCGTCCGCCCCAGGGTCACATCAGTGGTCAGTCCGCCGTTCATGCCTGTGCTATCGGCAGGTCTGGGTCACAACTAGAGCAGAACATGTGTTCGTTTTGATGGTACATTGAGCGACATGTACCACAGCGACCGACCGCGCTCAGCTCGGTAACCTCGCTCCGATGCCTGCCGCCGACTCCGGAAAGATCATCGTTCGCGGCGCCCGCGAGCACAATCTGCGAAACATCAACGTCGAACTGCCGCGCAACAAGATGATCGTGTTCACCGGTCTGTCGGGCTCCGGAAAGAGCAGCCTGGCATTCGACACGATCTATGCCGAGGGGCAGCGCCGCTACGTCGAGAGCCTCAGCGCCTACGCCCGACAGTTCCTCGGACAGATGGACAAACCCGATGTCGACATGATCGAGGGGTTGTCACCGGCCATCTCCATCGATCAGAAGTCGGCCAGCCGCAACCCGCGCTCGACGGTGGGCACCATCACCGAGATCTACGACTACCTGCGACTGCTGTATGCCCGCATCGGCGTGCAGCACTGCCCCAACGACGGAACCAGGTTGCAGCGTCAGACTCCGCAACAGATCGTCGATCGAATCCTGCTGCTGCCCGACGGCACTCGGTTCCAGGTGTTCTCGCCAGTGGTGCGCGGTCGCAAGGGCGACTACGACACCCTGCTGCAGGATCTCGCCGGTCAGGGTTATGTGCGCGCCCGGGTCGACGGCGAGGTGGTCGACATTGCCGAGTTCCTGAAACGCGACGAACGTCTGGCGCGCTACGAGCAGCACAAGATCGAGGTGATCATCGACCGTCTCGTCCGCCGCGATGGAATCGAGCGGCGCCTCACCGACTCGTTGGAGACGGCGCTGAAACTGGCCGACGGCGTCGCCGAGGTCGAACTCATGCCGGCCGACGGCAGCGAGAGCGAGACGCTGACGTTCAGCCAGCACCTGGCCTGCCCGAAGTGTGGCACCAGCTACGACGAACCGGCGCCGCGTAACTTCTCCTTCAACTCGCCGTACGGCGCATGCGAGGCATGCGATGGTCTCGGCACCACGTTCGAGGTGGACCCCGAACTGGTGATCCCGGATCCCGACCAATCGATCAATGGCGGGGCAATCGCGCCTTGGCGCACGTCCAACACGCAGTACTTCACGCGCATGCTCGAGGCCGTGGCCGAGGTCTACGAGCTCGATCTCGATGCGCCATATCGCACGCTCAACGCCAAGCAACAGAAGGTCGTTCTGTACGGCGTCGAGGGCAACCTCAAGGTCAAGTACCGCAACCGTTACGGACGCACCCGTGAGTACTCGACGGCGTACGAAGGCGTCATACCGTGGCTCAACCGCCGGCGCCAGGGCGCCGAGAGCGACTGGTCGCGCGAGCAGTACGAGGGCTACATGCGCGAGGTGCCGTGCACCGCCTGCGGCGGGGCGCGGTTGAAGCCGGTCTCGCTCGCGGTCACGATCAACGAGCACAACATCGCCGAGATCTGCGACATGGCGATCGGCGAGTCGGCCAAGTTCCTGGCGGGTCTCGAGCTGAGCGAACGCGACCGGTTGATCGCCGAGCGGGTGACGAAGGAGATCAACGCCCGTCTCGGGTTCCTGCTCGACGTCGGCCTCGACTACCTCAGCCTCTCCCGGTACGCGGCCACGCTGGCCGGCGGCGAAGCGCAGCGCATCCGCCTGGCCAGCCAGATCGGTTCAGGGCTCGTCGGCACGCTGTACGTCCTCGACGAGCCGTCGATCGGGCTGCACCAGCGCGACAACCGCCGGCTGATCGACACGCTGCTGCGCCTGCGTGATCTGGGCAACACAGTGTTGGTCGTCGAACACGACGAGGAGACCATTCGCGAGGCCGACTGGATCGTCGACATCGGTCCGGGTGCAGGCGAGCACGGCGGCGATGTCGTCTACAGCGGCCCGGTGAAGGGCATCACCAAGGTCAAGGAGTCGATCACCGGGCAGTACCTGGCGGGTAGGAAGTCGATCCCAGTGCCGCGGCAGCGGCGTCAACCCGGCCTCGAGTGGCTCGAGGTCAAAGGAGCGCGCGAGCACAACCTGCGCAACATCGACGTACGCATTCCCCTCGGCTGCTTCGTGGCCATCACCGGTGTCAGCGGCAGCGGCAAGAGCACGCTGGTGCGCGACATCTTGTTGCCGGTCCTGATGCAGCGGATCTACAAGTCGAAGCACGCAGCAGGGAAGCACAAGAAGATCGACGGGCTGGACCTGCTCGACAAGGTGATCGACATGGATCAATCGCCGATCGGGCGCACCCCGCGATCCAACCCGGCCACGTACACGGGCGTGTTCGACAACATCCGCAAGCTGTTCGCCACCACGGCGGAGGCGAAGGTCCGTGGGTACATGCCTGGCCGGTTCAGCTTCAACGTGCAGGGCGGCCGCTGCGAGGCGTGCTCGGGCGACGGCACGATCAAGATCGAGATGCACTTCCTGCCCGACGTGTACGTGCCGTGCGAGGTGTGCAAGGGCGCTCGCTACAACCGCGACACGCTCGACATCGCGTTCAAGGGCAAGAACATCGCCGAGGTGCTCGACATGCCGGTCGCCGAGGCGGTCGGCTTCTTCGGAAATCAACCGGCCATTGGTCGCTACATGCAGACGCTTTTGGATGTCGGCCTCGGATACGTGCGCTTGGGCCAGTCGGCACCGACGTTGTCGGGTGGTGAGGCGCAACGGGTCAAGCTGGCGTCCGAACTGGCCAAGCGTTCCACCGGTCACACCATCTACCTGCTCGACGAGCCGACCACGGGGCTGCATTTCGACGACGTGCGCCGCCTGTTGACGGTGCTGTCGCGATTGGTCGATCAGGGCAACACCGTCCTGATCATCGAGCACAACCTCGATGTCATCAAGACCGCCGACTGGCTGATCGACCTCGGACCGGAAGGCGGCAGCGGGGGCGGGCTCGTGGTTGCCGAAGGCAGTCCGGAGGACGTCGCGGCCATCGACGCCAGCCACACCGGTCGCTTCCTTCGGCCGTTGCTCTAACACAGGTGCTCGCGGTGCGGTGCGCTAGACCAGATCGGTGAGGCTCGCCGAGACGCCGCTCGATCGCCCAGCCGTTCAACGGCACACCATCGCCACGCTCCAGTTCGCCCAGGTGCCGGGCCAGGCGGCAATTGCAGGTGTCGTGGCGGTCCTGGCCTTGTTCGTCGGCGACATGCTCGGCGACGACCGATTCGCCGGCGCGGGCAATGCTGCGTTCACGCTCGGTACGGCACTCATGGCTCCGTCGTTCGCCGCGTTCAGTCATCGTCGGGGTCGACGCCCGGCCCTGGCGACAGCATTCGTCATCGGTGCGTGTGGCGCCGCTGT